>JAFAFA010000105.1 GCA_023423695.1 Pseudomonadota bacterium
GCCGCCCAAGCCGGAACCGCCGAAGCCTGAGCCTCCGAAGCCGGAGCCGCCCAAGCCCGAGCCTCCGAAGCACGAGCCGAAGCCGGAACCGAAGAAGCCCGAGCCCCCGAAGCCGGAACCGCCCAAACCGGAGCCGCCGAAGGCCGAGCCGAAAAAGCCGGAGCCGCCTAAGGAGCCGCCCAAGGAGGTCGCGAAGGCCGAGCCGAAGAAGACGGACGCTCCCGCCAAGCAACCGGAGAAGCCGTCGGCCAAGACCGACCCGCTGTCCGACCTGCTGTCGAACGTCGGGAAGATCAAGCCGTCGGACAACCCGAAGGCGGACGGCAAGGCATCGGCCAGCGCCAACAGCGACGCCAAGCCCAGCCAGAAGACCGCATCCGCGGCTCCGGCCGGAGCCGCGAAGGCGACGACCGGTCCCGACCGGCCGTTCAAGCCGTCCGGCCGCGCGCTGGACGCCATCCGCGGGCAGCTGAGCAAGAACTGGAACTTCGACAGCGGCCGCAAGGACGCCGGGTCGATGCAGATCGAGATCCACGTCGAGGTCGGCCGCGACCACAGCGTGGTTCGCGCCTGGATCGACGACAAGTACAAGTCGCGCTACATGTCGGATGCCGCCTTCCGGGCGTCGGCCGACGCGGCGGTGCGCGCGGTCAAGCGGTCCAGCCCCCTGGAGCTGCTGGCCAGCGAGTTCACGCCGCAGACTTATGAAGACTGGCGCTTCATCGTGTTCAATTTCGACCCGAGGGACATGTTCTGACCATGACGACGAAGACGAGGCTTCTGTTGAAGCTGGCCGGGGCCACCGGCGCGCTTCTCCTCTCCCTCGGCGTTGCCGCTCCGCAGGAGGCGCGCGCCGAGTTGCGCATCGACATCACGCGGGGCGTGTCCGAACCGCTGCCCATCGCGATCACCAGCTTCGCCGGCTCCGGTGGGCGCGATGCGCAGATGGGCGCCGACATCTCCAAGGTCATCTCCGACGACCTGGAGCGCTCCGGCCTGTTCAAGCCGCTGGATCCGCGCGGCTTCCTGCAGACCCCGGACCAGCTGCGCACCGGCGAGCCGCGTTACCAGGACTGGAAGGCGCTGGGCGCCCAGGCCCTGGTAGCCGGCAACACCACCACGGGCGCCGACGGCCGCATGAAGGTCGATTTCCGCCTGTGGGACGTCGCCGCCGGCCAGTACATGCAGGGGCTGAGCTACAGCGCCTCGCCGCAGGAATGGCGCCGCATCGCCCACATCGTGGCCGACGCCATCTACAAGCGCCTGACCGGCGAGGACGGCTATTTCGACACGCGCATCGTCTATGTGGCCGAATCCGGCCCGGCGAACGCGCGCAAGAAGCAGCTGGCCATCATGGATCAGGACAGCGCCAACCATCAGTTCCTGACCGACGGGCAGACGCTCGTCCTGACGCCGCGCTTCTCGCCGACGTCCCAGGAAATCACGTACATGTCGTACTTCAACAAGAAGCCGCGCGTGTACCTGTTCAACATCGATACCGGCCGCCAGGAGGTCCTGGGCGACTTCCCCGGCATGACCTTCGCCCCGCGCTTCTCGCCGGACGGCAACAAGGTCATCATGTCGATGGCCCAGAACGGCAACACCGACATCTACACGCTGGACCTGCGCACCCGCCGCCAGACCCAGCTGACCGACGCGCCGGGCATCGACACCGGTCCCAGCTATTCGCCGGACGGCCAGCGGATCGTCTTCGAATCGGACCGCGGCGGCACGCAGCAGCTCTACACCATGAGCGCCGACGGGTCGGGCGTGAAGCGGCTGACTTTCGGCGAGGGCCGGTACGGTACGCCGGTGTGGTCGCCGCGCGGCGACCTGATCGCTTTCACGCGCCAGCGTGGTAGCAGCTTTGCAATCGGCGTAATCCGTCCGGATGGGACAGGGGAACGAATCCTGACCGAATCGTTCCACGTCGAAGGCCCGACCTGGGCGCCGAACGGCCGTGTTCTCATGTTCTTCAAGGACTTGCCGTCAGGTGACGGGCGTGGCCGCAATGCCAAGCTTTACAGCATCGACATTACCGGCGCCAACGAGCGCCGCGTCAGCAGCCCGGTCGACGCGTCGGACCCCGCGTGGTCGCCCTTGATTCCCTAGTGGAGTAGCCCTATTTTGCGGCCACGCGAGAGCAATGCTCAAGACTTAGGTCGGACGTCGTCTTTTCGTCGGGGCTTGGCGGAAAGAAGCGGTTCTCGCGCTGACTATTGTCCGGCCATTCAACAAGTTTCGTTCAAGGGGTCCCTGAACATGCGTATGAAGTTCCTCGCTCTCGCCGCGGTCGCTCTGCTCGCCGCTTGCGAATCCACTCCGAACGACGCCGCCAACGGCGCGAACACCGGTGCCCAGCAGTCGTCGGTCCGTCCGGGCTCGGCGGAAGATTTCGTCGTCAACGTCGGCGACCGCGTCTTCTTCGGCCTGGACCGCTACGACCTGTCGCCGGAGGCTCGCGCCACCCTGGACCGTCAGGCCAAGTGGCTGCAGACCTACGGCTCGGTCACCGTCTCCGTCGAGGGCCATGCCGACGAGCGCGGCACCCGCGAGTACAACCTGGCCCTGGGTGAGCGCCGCGCCAACTCGGTGAAGAACTACCTGGCCGCCAAGGGCATCACCCCGAACCGCGTCAATGTCGTGTCCTACGGCAAGGAGCGTCCGGCGGTGGTTGGCTCGAACGAGGCCGCCTGGTCGCAGAACCGCCGTGGCGTGACCGTCGTCAACTGATGACGCCGGTCCCCGCCTGACGGGGAATGGAGACAAGGCGCCGCCGCCGGGCAACCGGTGCGGCGCCTTTTCTTTTGGCGCCCGGCTTTCCGGCACGGGCATAGGACGTCGGCGGTTCTTTGCGCCGCTGCGAAACTTCTGCTAAACAGCGGCCATTGCGTCGCCTTTTTCGTTCGCCATGGTCGCCGCGGGTGCTTCCACCCTTCGGCCTCAGATCTCCTCAGGATCCCACGCGCATGACCCACATCCGTCCCGTCGCCGCCCTGCTGCTGGGTGGCATGCTCGCGGCAAGCCCCGCACTGGCCCAGTCGAAGGGGCAGATCGAGCGGCTGCAATCGCTGGAAACGCAGGTCGCGGCGCTGGGCGGGCCGGTGGAGGTGGCGCAGCTGTCGCCCTCCGTCGCGGCGGATTTCGAGATCCGGCTGCAGAACCTGGAACGCTCGATGCAGGAGCTGACCGGCAAGTACGAGGAGTCGACCTATCAGATCACCCAGCTGCGCGAGCGTCTGGAGAAGGTCAACGGTGATATCGATTTCCGCCTGAAGGATCTGGAGAAGGGTGGCGGCGCGATGGGAGGTGCCATGGGTGGCGCCATGTCCGACGCCGCTCCGCCCAAGGCGGCTGCCAAGGCGGACGACAAGAAGCCTGCCGACAAGCCGGCACAGACCGCTGCGGCCAACCCGCCGTCCACCGCTGGGCTTTCGCCGGAAAAGCAGTATGAGCAGGCGTTCGAACTGCTGCGCAACTCCGACTATGACCGGGCGGAGAAGGCGCTGCAGGAGTTCATCGTCAAGAACAAGAGCCATGCCTATGCCGGCAATGCGCAGTACTGGCTGGGCGAGAGCTATTACGTCCGCAACAAGTATCCGGAAGCGGCCCAGGCCTTCGCGGAAGTGTTGTCCAAGTACCGCAACAACCCGAAGGCGGCGGACAGCCTGCTGAAGCTGGGTATGACGTTGCAGCAGATGAACAAGAAGTCGGATGCCTGCACCGCCTTCAGCCAGTTGCTGACCAAGTTCCCGGAAGCCTCGGCCAGCGTGAAGCGTCGCGCCGACACGGAGCGCAAGCGCATCAATTGCCCGGCCTGATGGCCGGCGCCGATACAGATTCCCACGATGCTTCCCCGGTAACGCCGGGGGAGTTCACCCGCGCGATGGCTGCGCTGGACGGCTTCGAGCCGGCGCCCGCCGTGGCGGTCGGCCTGTCTGGCGGCGGCGACAGTCTGGCCCTGGTCCTGCTGCTGCGGCATTGGGTCGCAGAGCGGGGAGGCAGTCTGCTGGCACTCACCGTCGACCATGGTTTGCGCGCCGAGTCCGCTGCCGAGGCGGCGGCGGTCGGAACGCTGATGGCACGCCTCGGCGTTCCCCACCGCATCCTTGGTTGGGAGGGCGACAAGCCGGCCGCCGGACTGCAGGCGGCGGCACGGACGGCGCGCCACCGGCTGTTGGCCGACGCTTGCGTCGAGGCCGGCGTCCTGCATCTGGCGCTGGCCCACCACCGTGACGACCAAGCGGAAACGGTGCTGTTGCGGCTGGCCCGCGGTTCCGGCACCGACGGGCTGGCGGGAATGGCGGCGGTGCGCGCCGATGGCACCGTCCGGGTGATCCGTCCGCTGCTGGGCTTCTCCCATGACCGGCTGCTGGCGACCTGCTGCGCCGCCGGGCTGGAGTGGGTCGAGGATCCGTCCAACCACAACCCGCGCTTTGCCCGTGCCCGCCTGCGTGCCGCCCGTGATCTGCTGGGTGGGGAGGGGCTCGACGGCGACCGGCTGTGCGAGGTCGCCCGTCGGGCTGGTCGGGCGCGTGCCGCGCTGGAACAGGCGACCGCGGATTTGCTGGCGCGGACGGCGACTATCCATCCCGAAGGCTGGGTCACGTTGGATCCGGCCCCGCTGCTGGCCGCACCGGAAGAGGTCGCGTTGCGGGCGCTGGCGCAGTCGCTGGCGACGGTCGGCGGGGCCGGCCCGGTGCGGGACGAGGCACTGGAGCGTCTGCTCGGCTCGCTGGCCGCCGGGCAGGACGGGACTTTAGGCGGCTGCGTGGTGCGGATGCGCCGCGGTGCCGTCATGGTTGCGCGTGAACCGGCGGCTGTGGTGGACCGGCGTCCGGTGCCGCCCGGCGGTCGCATCCTGTGGGATGGCCGCTTCGACCTGCAGGTGTCCAGCCGGTGGGATCAGCCCGTTGAAGTCGCGGCACTGGGAGCCGCGGGGTGGCGCAAAGGGGCGGGGCAGGGGGGGCATTCGGGATTGTCCGACCTGCCGGTTCCGGTGCGCGAATCGCTGCCAAGCCTTTGGTTGGGAACGGAAATGCTTGCCATCCCGATGATCGGTGGCGCTTACGGGGGCGACGCGGATGGACAGACCCCGATGGATCGCGCGAACTTCCGAGCGATTTCGCCGTTGGGAAGACCAGCTTTTACGGTTGTTTCGGACCGGCGCGGCATTATTTAATCTGGGAACGTGCCCGTAGGAGTCCGGGGTGCGGCCTTGTCGGCGCACCGCATGGCGATGGGTTCGCAGAAAGGCGTGTGACGTGAACAATTTCGGCAAGAACCTCGCGCTCTGGATCATCATAGGGCTGCTGCTCGTGGCCCTGTTCAATCTGTTCCAGAGTTCCTCCACCCGCAGCCCGCAAACGACCGTTCCGTTCAGCGAGCTTCTCGCCGAAGTGGACCGGGGCCAGGTCGCCGACGTGACGATCAAGGGCAACCAGGTTTCGGGCCATTTCTCGGACGGCCGCTCCTTCAGCACCTATGTCCCGCCCGAGGCGGGGCTGGTCGAGCGCTTGACCAACAAGAACGTCCGTATCAACGCGGTTCCGGACGACAGCAACGTGCCGTCGCTGTTCTCGGTACTGCTGTCGTGGTTCCCGATGCTGCTGCTGATCGGCGTCTGGATCTTCTTCATGCGCCAGATGCAGTCCGGCGGCGGTAAGGCCATGGGCTTCGGCAAGTCGCGGGCCCGCCTGCTGACCGAGAAGGTCGGCCGCGTGACCTTCGACGACGTCGCCGGCATCGACGAGGCCAAGCAGGAGCTGACGGAGATCGTCGAGTTCCTGAAGGACCCGCAGAAGTTCCAGCGGCTGGGCGGCAAGATTCCGAAGGGCTGCCTTCTGGTCGGCCCGCCGGGTACGGGTAAGACGCTGACCGCCCGCGCGGTGGCCGGCGAAGCCAATGTCCCGTTCTTCACCATCTCCGGTTCGGACTTCGTCGAAATGTTCGTCGGTGTGGGTGCGTCCCGCGTCCGCGACATGTTCGAACAGGGCAAGAAGAACGCCCCCTGCATCATCTTCATCGACGAGATCGACGCGGTCGGCCGCCATCGCGGCGCCGGCCTGGGCGGCGGCAACGACGAGCGCGAGCAGACCCTCAACCAGCTGCTGGTCGAGATGGACGGCTTCGAGGCGAACGAGGGCGTCATCCTGATCGCCGCGACCAACCGTCCGGACGTTCTCGACCCCGCTCTGCTGCGTCCGGGCCGCTTCGACCGTCAGGTCGTGGTGCCGAACCCCGACGTGCTGGGCCGCGAGAAGATCCTCAAGGTCCACATGCGGAAGGTCCCGCTGTCGCCGGACGTCGACGCCAAGGTCATCGCCCGCGGCACCCCCGGCTTCTCCGGCGCCGATCTGGCCAATCTGGTCGACGAGGCGGCGCTGCTGGCGGCCCGCATCGGCAAGCGCGTCGTCGGTATGGCCGAGTTCGAGGCCGCCAAGGACAAGGTCATGATGGGTGCGGAACGCCGCTCCATGGTGATGACCGAGGACGAGAAGAAGCTGACCGCCTACCACGAGGCCGGCCACGCCATCTGCGCCATCCATTGCGCCGACAGCGACCCGGTCCACAAGGCCACCATCATCCCGCGCGGCCGTGCGCTGGGCATGGTGATGCGCCTGCCGGAAGGCGACCGCATCAGCCTGTCGCAAGCCAAGCTGCTGGCCGACCTGTGCGTCGCCATGGGCGGCCGCATCGCCGAGGAACTGATCTTCGGCAAGGAGCGGGTGACCACCGGCGCGTCCGGCGACATCAAGATGGCGACTGAGATGTCGCGCCGCATGGTGACGGAGTGGGGTATGAGCGACAAGCTCGGCCCGCTGCTGTACGGCGAGCCGACGCAGGAGGTGTTCCTGGGCCATTCCGTGACCCAGCACAAGAACATGTCCGACCGCACCGCCCAGCTGGTCGACGAGGAGATCCGCCGCATCGTTGACGAGAGCTACGAGCGCGCCCGGGTGATCCTGACCGAGAACATCGACCAGCTGCACACCCTGGCCAAGGGCCTGCTGGAGTACGAGACGCTGAGCGGTGACGAGATCAACCGTCTGCTGCGCGGCGAACCGATCCTGCGCGACGACGACCGCGACACGGTCGCCGCTCCCCCGCCGCGCCCGACCGCCGGTGGCCGCCGCTCCTCCGTCCCGCCCAGCAGTGGGCAGGAAAGCGGCGGCATAGGCCCGGAGCCGCAGGGTACCTAAGGCTTCAGGACGTTGACATGGAAAAGGCGGCGCTGCGAGGCGCCGCCTTTTTCTTTTGGTGGTTTTGGAGGAACGGTTCGGTGGGCTTGTACAACCCTCAGAATGCGCCCTTCTGCTCGCGGCGGCGGTCGAGCGCCACGTCGAACTGGCGCAGCAGCTTCTGCATGCCTTCGAAGTAGAGCTTGCGCGACGGGGTGTTCTTCATGCAGCGGGCATCCAGATGGGCGACGCTGGTCAGCGCCGAGACGCAGTAGCCAAGCAGCCAGTAGCGCGAGCGGATGCTGCGCAGATAGTCGCGGAAAGGCTCCGGCTGGCCGTTCATGAAGCTGCTGAAGGCGGTCTCGTAGTCCGACAGGATGGTGCGGATGTCCATCAGCGTCGTCTCCAGCAGCTTGCCCACCTTCTCGATGTGCATCAGCAGCTGGGTCTCGTAGGGCTTGTGCATGCGGATGTCGACCGGAATGCATTCCCGCGACTTCAGCCAGGTCAGGATGATGCGGGCCCGCGGGGCGATGCGGCGCAGCTGGTATTCGTAGAAGGTGGTGCCCTTCCAGGCGCTGAAGATGGTGTCGGCTTCCGACCGTTCGATGCCGAAGGCGGAGACGAACAGGCCGGCCTCTTCCAGGTTGGGGTTCCAGATCGCTTCCAGGAAGCGCTCGATGCTCTGGGCGTTGCCCTGGCTGCCGGACAGCGCCTTGCGGACGATCGGCTCGATGCGGGCGCGGATCAGGCGGCGGAGCTGGTGGTCTTCCTCGTTGCTGATCAGCCAGTGGCGCGGATCGACGTTGACCTTCTCCGCTTCGAAGCAGGTCTTCAGCAGGAAGGCGTCGAGCGACGGGACTTCGTCGATCATCTGCAGCATCTTCATGTCGCCGATGATGCCGTTTTCCTGCGGTCCGTGCTTGATGCCGAACTGCTCTTCCAGCAGGGCTTCGCTGTTGCGGCCGCGCAGATAGACGGCGACGCCGCCGGATTCGGGCGACTTTGAGTTGTGCGGCACATAGATGCCGGTCTCGACCGGCCGGCTGCCGCCCTCCAGCTCCTCGTCCTCCGCCATCGGATCGCCGTCGTCGTCGTCGCGGTCGTCGAAGTTCGGATACTTGAAGAGAATGCAGTTGTTCAGGCCCTGCGCCTTGAACATGCGCTGCTCTTCGGGGATCTCGCGCGTGATGGCGATGAGGTTCATCGACACGCTGGATCCACCATAGAGGATCTGCTCAAGGATCGGAGAAACCGAGTCCATTTTCTTGCGAGCGCGCATGAATATTATCCAAATCCGCGAATATTGCGCAAATCATAAACGCAGCCTTCGCAAACGCAAAGAGGGATCGGCGCGCCGATCCCCCTCTCCATCATGCGATTGCAGGCACGATGCCGCCGCTCAACCGGGCGAGCCTCAGCCGGCCTTCGGCGTGCCGCCCAGCGAGCCCAGCAGGCTGGCGACCTCGGCCGCCTCGTCCACCGCGACCATGCCGACGGTGTGATAGCCGCTGTCGACATGCATCACCTCGCCGGTGACGCCGCTGCCGAGATCGGACATCAGGAACAGGCCGGCGCCGCCGACCTCCTGGATGGTGACGTTGCGCTTCAGCGGAGCGTTCAGCTCGTTCCACTTCAGGATGTAGCGGAAGTCGCCGATGCCGCTGGCGGCCAGCGTCTTAATCGGGCCGGCGGAGATGGCGTTGACACGGATGTTGCGGCCACCCAGATCGACGGCAAGATAGCGCACGCTGGCTTCCAGCGCCGCCTTGGCCACGCCCATCACGTTGTAATGGGGCATGACGCGCTCGGCGCCGTAATAGGATAGAGTGAGCAGGCTGCCGCCGTCCTTCATCAGCGGCACGGCGCGTTGCGCCACCGCGGTGAAGGAGTAGCAGGAGATGTCCATGGTCCGCAGGAAGTTGGCCCGCGTCGTGTCCAGATACAGCCCGTCCAGTTCGTTCTTGTCGGAAAAGGCGATGGCATGAACCACGAAGTCCAGCCCGCCCCATTCCTGTTCGATGGCGGCGAAGGTCGCATCGATGCTGCCCTCGTCCGTCACGTCGCAGGGCAGGACCAGCTTGGCGCCGACCTGGTCGGCCAGCGGCTTCACCCGCTTCAGCAGCGCATCGCCCTGATAGGTGAAGGCAAGCTCCGCCCCGTGCTGGGCCAGGGTGGAGGCGATCCCCCAGGCGATCGAACGATCGTTGGCCACACCCATGATCAGGCCACGCTTGCCGGCCATGAGCGGCATCGGATTGGACATCGGAACCTCGTGAACGACGGAAGTGCCGCGGCTGCAGCCGCGAAAAGTGCGGCGCATCCTACACGAAAGCGCCCACCGGTCAAACCGACGCGGGCGGTCTTGGCGCAGGAGGCCTCACATGTCTCTCCTTAAGGACAAGCCCCGCCCTGAGGAGGAGGAGCGCAGCCGCATCTTCGGCGGCCTGAGGGAGCTGGGCGGCTTCTTCGGCCACTCGATGCTGCGCTTCTACAATGACAACTGCTTCCAGACCGCGGCGGCGCTGACCTACACCTCGCTGCTGGCGATGGTGCCGATCATGACCATCGGCTTCGCCATCTTCTCGGCCTTTCCGGCCTTCAGCGCGCTGCAGATGCGGATCCAGACTGCCGTCATCAAGAATCTGGTGCCGGAGATCGGCGACGCGATTCTGGAATATCTCGGGCGATTCATGGCGAATGCCGGCCAGATGCCGATCTTCGGCGTGATCGGGCTGGCAATATCGGCGGTGCTGCTGATCTGGACCATAGAGGGATCCTTCGCCACCGTCTGGCGGGTGCGGGAGCCGCGGTCCTACGTCACCCGCATCCTGTCCTTCTGGGCGGTCGTGTCTCTGACGCCGCTGCTGGCCGGGGCCAGCCTGTCGCTCTCCAGCACGCTGTGGGCCGCGCTGGAGCTGGCGCATCTGGAGGGGGTGGTCCACCCGCTGGCCGGCATCGGCATGCTGTTGCCCTTCGCCCTGCAGTTGATCGGCTGCACGCTGCTGTATCTCGTCATTCCCAACCGCGACGTCTTCTGGCTGGACGCCCTGTGCGGCGGTGCCATCGGATCGATCCTGCTGGAAGGATCGAAGGCGATCTTCGGCTGGTACATGCGCGAATACCCGGCCTACCAGACCATCTACGGCGCCCTGTCGGTGGTGCCGATCTTCCTGTTCTGGCTCTACATCGCGTGGTCGACGGTGCTGTTCGGGGCGGTGGTCGCCGCTTCCCTGCCGGAATGGCGGGCCGGCAAGGTCACACGCGGCGGCATGGAGGGGCTGCTGCCGGCCCAAAGGCTGGCGCTGGCGCTCGCCGTTCTGCACGAACTGATGGAGGCGAGCCGCCTGGGTGTGGGCCTGCGGCGCCGCACGCTGGTCGGCCGCGTTCCGGTGGGAACCCTGCTGATCGACGGCATCCTGGAACAACTGCGCGACGCCCATTGGGTGGCCCACACCACACGCGACGCCTGGGTGGTGACCCGCGACACGGGCGAGGCGACGCTGCTGGAGCTGATGAAGGCACTGGGCATCGGCATGCGCGGCTCCGTCCATGGGCTGGGCGGGCTTGACCTGCCCTGGCAGGAGCGCACCGCCCGGCTGCTGGACGCCGCAGAGTCCAGCCAGAGCGACCTGCTGAGCGTGCCGCTGAAGACGCTGTTGAACGACGATCCGCCGCCCGAAGGACAACCGTCGGGGCAGGGGGAGCGACAGGCGGCGGCAGGGCCGGTGCCGCTGCGGGCGGTGAAGAAGTGACGGCTTGCGATGCCCCTTCCCTAACCTTTCCCCACCTGCGGTGGGAGAGGGAACTGCCGCCTGTCCTTTGCAAACACTCTATCAAAGTTCCGGCCCCCTCTCCCACCGCAGGTGGGGGAGAGATGGGGAGGGGGACGACAGTCGAGGGCTCCTACTCCAACCCCGCCTTCTTGCGGACGTCGTAGCTGCGGGTCTTGGCCCACTGTTCCACGAATTTGACAAGTTCGGCGTCGGGCGGGTCGGGCAGGACGACCTTCAGTTTCACATACTGGTCGCCCGGCTGCTTGGTGGCCTGGTTCACCACGCCCTTGCCGCGCAGGCGCAGGACGGAGCCGGTGTTTGCGCCGGGCGGCACCTTCACCGCCACCTTGCCGCTGATGGTCGGGACATTGACGGTGGCGCCGAGAACCGCCTCGTTCAGGGTGATCGGCACCTCGACGTGGATGTCGCTGTCCTGCCGGGTGAAGTGGGGGTGCGATTCGACATGCACCTCGACGATGGCGTCGCCGTTGGGCATGCCGCCCATGCCGGGCAGGCCCTGGCCCTTCAGGCGCAGCTTCGTCTCGTTCTCCGTCCCCGGCGGGATGGCGACGTCGATGCTCTTGCCGTTGGACAGGTTGATGCGCCGCTTCGATCCGTTCGCCGCCTCCACGAAGGTGACGGTGACGGAATAGGAGATGTCGCTGCCGCGCACTCGCGGCCCGGTCGAGCCGCCGCCCATGCCGGCCCCGGCTCCGGCACCCGCCCCGCCGGGACGGCGCCGGCCGCCGCCGAACAGGTCGGAGAACCAGTCGTCACCGCCGCCGAAGTAGCTGTCGTCGGCGGTGCCGCTGTAGGCCTTGCCCCGGCTGGTCCGGCCGCGGGTGCCGAAGCCGGCGTGCCGTTCCTGGCCGGAGGGATCGATCTCGCCCCGGTCGTAGCGGGCGCGCTTCTCGGTATCCGACAGCAGCGTGTAGGCGGCCGAGATTTCCTTGAACCGCTCCTCGTTGGCGGCGTCGCCCGGCTTCAGGTCCGGGTGATGCTGCTTGGCGAGCTTGCGGTACGCCTTCTTGATGTCGTCGGCACTGGCGGACCGGCTGACGCCGAGAACGCTGTAGGGATCGCGCGTTGCCACGGGCAGAGAATTCCCGCCCCAGGGGGGCTCAAGGGTTGCAGGTCGGACGTGTTACGAGTTGCCGATGATCTTCCACGTACCGTCGGCCTGTTTGCAAGCGGTTCCGTACGCCTGCTCCGTCCGGCCCTTGACCACGATGGTCTGCTGGAACTCGCGGCAGTAGGTGCCGGTGTTGCTGTAGCCGTCGCGGGTGGTGACGATGGTGCCGGAATTGCCCGACTGCGGGTTGTTCCAGTTGATGCGGTCGCCGACCGGGGCGGCATAGGCCTGACGGGCCGCGGTTTCGGCATAGCCGGCATCGGCCTTGTCGAGCGAGCTGCCGACCTCGCGGCCGATGAAGGCGCCCAGCAGCGTGCCGACGCCGGTCGCCACCAGCTTGCCCGTTCCGCCGCCGATCTGCGAACCGATCAGACCGCCGGCGACCGCGCCGCCGGCCGTGCCGATCGTTTCCTTCTGGCCACCCAGCTGGCAGCCTGCCAGCAGGCTGGCGACGATCACGGCCGGAACGACTTTCTTCACGAACATCCTTGCGCCTCGAAAAGGTTGGTTGCCGCGGCACCTTATCGGTGGCTTCGCGGTGGACAGTGATATAAGCGACCCTATCCTTGCTGTGAATTGTGATGAGGCTGTGACCCTTTCGCTTTTGCACAGAAGATAGCCTCCGCTCCCAGCCGGCGGGCGGTGCGGGACCAATCTAGACAGGACCCACGGGCATGACCGAGAGCAGCGAGCGCGACCCTTACGAACTCTTCGCCGAATGGATGAAGGAAGCCGAGCAGAGCGAGCCCAACGACCCCAACGCCATGGCGCTGGCCACCGCCGATGCCGCTGGCATCCCGTCGGTGCGCATGGTGCTGCTGAAGGGCATCGATCCGCGCGGCTTCGTCTTCTACACCAACACCGAGAGCCGGAAGGGCGAGCAGATGCTCGCGAATCGGAACGCCGCCCTGTGCTTCCATTGGAAGACCCTGCGCCGACAGGTGCGGGTGGAAGGACCGGTGGAGGTCGTGACCGACGCCGAGGCCGACGCCTATTTCGAAAGCCGCGCGCGTGAAAGCCGCATCGGCGCCTGGGCCTCGCAGCAGTCGCGCCCGCTGGAGGGCCGGTGGGAGCTGGAGAAGCGCGTGGCCCAGTTCGCCGCGAAATACGCCATCGGCACCGTGCCGCGGCCGCCGCACTGGACCGGCTTCCGCGTGCTGCCGTCGCGCATCGAGTTCTGGCGCGACCGGCCCTTCCGCCTGCACGACCGGCTGGTCTACCGCCGGGCCGCGGAGGCGACGGACGCCGCCCCGGCGGGTTGGACGACCGAGCGGCTCTATCCCTAACGGTGGCCCTGAACAGAGGCAGGTCGTGAGCGAAATTCCGGAAAGCGGCGCCCGGGCGGATCGCCTGCGCCGTTACGCCACCTATGCCAGCGTGTCGGTGGCCTCCACCCTGATCGTGGCGAAGCTGGCGGCCTATCTGCTGACCGAGTCGGTCAGTATCCTGTCGTCGCTGATCGATTCGAGCACCGATCTGATGGCGTCTGTGGTGACGCTGTTCGGGGTGCGTCATGCCCTGCGGCCGGCCGACGCCAACCACCGCTATGGCCACGGCAAGGCGGAGGCGCTGGCGGCATTGGCCCAGGCGGCCTTCATCGCCGGTTCGGCCGTGCTGTTGAGCGTGGAGGCGGTGCGGCGCATCCTGCGGCCGGAGCCGATCGCCGAGGGGGCGGTGGGCATCGCCGTCATGCTGCTGTCGATCGTGCTGACCGCCGTCCTCATCGCCTTCCAGCGCCGGGTGCAGACGGCCACCGGGTCCGTCGCCATCGGGGCGGACCGGCTGCATTATTCCGGCGACCTGCTGATGAACAGCGCCGTCATCGCCGCCATCCTGCTGACCCAGGCGACCGGGCTCACCATCGTCGATCCGTTGTTCGGCATCGGCATCGCGCTGTTCCTGCTGAACGGCGCCCGCGGCGTGGCGCGCGACGCGCTGGACGTGCTGATGGATCGGGAACTGGGGCAGGAGGAGCGCGACCGCATCACGGCGCTGGCGCGGGCCGAGCCGGGGGTGCGCGGCCTGCACGACCTGCGCACGCGCAACGCCGGCACCGGCTGCTTCATCGAGCTGCATCTGGAACTGGACGGCAGCCTGACCCTGACCGCAGCGCATGAGATCGCCGACAGGGTGGAGCGGCGGCTGCGGGACGCCTTCGTCAACGCCGAGGTGATCGTCCATCAGGAGCCTGCCGGACTGGCCGACGACCGGCTGGACAACAGGATCGCCGGCTGACCGCAGGTTTTCGGGCATGCCGGAACCGCATTCGGAGTGGCTCTCGTGATACGGTTGCGTATTGCGGGAAATCCCGTATTTCGCGACGAGCCGCCGGACGTGCACAATCGTCGGGCGTGGCCTCTCCTAAAGGTATCCTACCAAAGGACAGGGGGTGCCGAGCCCGTCTCGGTCCGCCAGTTCGTTGCGAACATGTCTCAAAAGCGCAATAATAGTGCTTGGGAGAAAGCGCTCGGTTACAAAACAGCAAGAATGGTGGGCATAATGGATGGAAGCTTTACGCTTCGGCCGCATCTGATCGCGGACATCGCGACGGAAGCCGGCAATCTCGGCATCGAGATCGCGGACATCGCCGGCCACATCGAGGATGTGAACGCCCGCGTCACCCACCAGTCGGAGGTCTTCACGCAGCTGCGGGACACCGGCGCCAAGATGTCGCGTAGCACGCAACGCATCTCCGAAGCCTCGGCGGTTGCGCGGTCGGTGACGGAGCAGGCCCGGCAGGAGGTCGACAGCTCGCACGACCGGGTGCAGCGGTCGCTGTCCGACATCCATGCGCTGGTGTCCTCGGTGACGGGGATCGAGGGACAGATCGCCGGGCTGCGCGACGCGCTGGACCGCGTAGGCAAGGTCGCCAAGGAGATCTTCACCATCGCCAAGCAGACCAACCTGCTGGCGCTGAACGCCACGATCGAGGCGGCCCGGGCCGGCGATGCCGGGCGCGGGTTCGCCGTGGTCGCCAACGAGGTCAAGTCGCTGTCCACCAAGACCAGCGAGGCGACGACGGAGATCGACGCGACGCTGAAATACCTCAACGAGCAGGCCCAGCGCCTGATGGCCGAAAGTGCCGCCAGCGCCGCCAAGGCCCGTGCGGTCAGCGAGGGCACGACCGCCATCGGCACGGTGATCGAGACGGTGGGCCGCGCCATGCGCGAGCTGAACGGCGAGACCGACAAGATCGACGCCGCCTCCGCCGAGATCGGCGCCAATTGCGGCGAGCTGGAACACGAGATCGGCGATCTTGCCGCCGGCGTGAAGCTGTCCAGCGACAACCTGGCCCAGGCCCGCGACCGGGTGAACAATCTGGTCGGCATGAGCGAGCGGCTGATCGGCGTCACCGCGGAGCTGAACATCGAGACGGTCGACACCCCCTTCATCGCCGCGGTGAAGGACGCCGCCGCCAAGGTGTCCGCCGCCTTCGAGGAGGCGCTGGCCCGCGGCGACATCAGCGAGGCCGACCTGTTCGACCGCAACTACCAGCCGGTCGCCGGATCGAACCCCCAGCAGGTGATGACACGCTTCACCCAGCTGTGCGACCGGCTGCTTCCCGGCATCCAGGAGCCGGTGCTGTCTGCCAATGGCCGGATCGTCTTCTGCGTGGCGGTGGACGACAACGGCTATCTGCCCACCCACAACCGGCAATTCAGCCAGCCGCAGGGTCGCGATCCGGTGTGGAACGCCGCCAACTGCCGCAACCGGCGGATCTTCAACGACCGCGTCGGTCTGGCCGCCGGCCGCAACAGCAAGCCCTTCCTGCTGCAGACCTACCGCCGCGACATGGGCGGTGGGAAATACGCCCTGATGAAGGACGTCTCCGCACCCGTCACGGTGCGCGGCCGCCATTGGGGCGGGCTGCGGCTGGCCTACAAGGTGTGAGGGACCTCGGGCCACTTCCCCTGCATCGCCGCCTTCCGAGCATGCGCCATCGTGTACATGGCGGTGAATCGCGCTAAACTCGGCCGACAAAGGGGTTGAGGCGGCGCAAGCTGGCGCTCTGGAGGCGGGGAATGGGCTTCACGGTTACCTTCTGGGGCGTGCGCGGCACGATTCCCTGCCCGATGGCCTCGCATTTGGGCTTCGGCGGCAACACCTCCTGCGTCGAGGTGCGGGCCGGCAAGCAATGCATCATCATCGACGCGGGAACCGGGCTGCGCCTGCTGGGGCGTAAGCTGCTGGCCGAGGGGGTGACCGGCGCCACGCTGCTTCTGAGCCACACGCACCTGGACCACATCAGCGGCTTTCCCTTCTTCGCGCCGGCCTATACCAAGGGCTTCAGCCTGCGGGTGATCTCCGGCCATCTCACCGGCAGCCCGGACATCGAAGCGGTGATGGCCCGGCAGATGGAAAGGCCGCTGTTCCCGGTGCCGCTGCGCACCATGGGCGGCGACCTCAGCTTCCTGGAGGTGCCGCCCGGCCACAGCTTCAAGCTGGAGGGCGGGGTGCGCATCCACACGGCGGCGCTGAACCACCCGGACGGCGCCACCGGCTACCGGATCGAGTATCAGGGCCGGTCGCTCGCCTATGTCACCGACACCGAACATGTGCCGGACCAGCCCGACCGCAACATCCTGAACCTGGTGGACGGGGTCGACCTGCTGCTCTACGATTCGACCTACACCGACGAGGAGTGGGCGCAGCGCGTCGGCTGGGGCCATTCCACCTGGATGGAGGCGGTGCGGATCGCCCGTGCCGCCCATGTGAAGACGCTGGGCCTGTTCCACCACGACCCCGACCACGACGACGCCACCATGGAACGGATCGAAGCCGCGGCGAAGGCGGAGTTCCCCAACTGCTTCGCCGCGCGCGAGGGCACGACGATCTCCCTGGATTGATCTTGCGGACTGAATGCCTCCCATAGAATGACGGCCACCATCCTGATCCTGTTCGGCGCCACCTATCTGGGCATGGCGCTGGGCCGTTTTCCTGGTCTCAGCATCGACCGCACCGGCATTGCGCTGGTCGCCGCGATCCTGCTGCTGGCGACAGGAGCGCTCGACACCGGCCAACTGGTGGCGGCGGTCGATTTCCCGACGATCTTCATCCTGCTGGGGCTGATGATCCTGTCGGCGCAATATGCCGGCAGCGGGTTCTACGACTGGTGCGCGCTGAAGGTGGCGCAGGCGGCGCGGTCGCCGGCGCGGCTGCTGGCGGTGATCGTGCTGGTCGCCGGCGGTCTGTCGGCGGTGCTGGCGAACGACGTGGTCGTCTTCGCCATGACGCCGATGCTGTGCCTGGGCCTGCTGGCGCGCAAGCTGGACCCGCGGCCCTATCTGATCGCGCTGGCGGGGGCGGCCAATGCCGGATCGGCGGCGACGGTGATCGGCAACCCGCAGAACATCCTGATCGGGCAGGTCGGGCATCTCGACTTCTGGCGCTTCCTGGCGGTGTGCGGCGGTCCGGCGCTGGCCGCCATGCTGATCGTCTACGTCACCGTCTGGCTGGTCTGGCGCGGCCGCTTCGGCGAGCCCGAGGGAGCGGCTGAGGCCGATCCGGTGGCGCCGGTTCCGCTCGACCGCTGGCAGCTGGGCAAGGCGGTGGCGGCGACGCTGGCGCTGCTGGTGCTGTTCACCCGCGATCTCCCGCAGGAGCATTCGGTGCTGCTGGTGGCCGGCGTGATGATGGTCAGCCGGCGCATGGCCAGCCGCGACATGCTGGGCATGGTCGACTGGCATCTGCTGGTCCTGTTCGCGGCGCTGTTCGCCATCAACCATGCGCTGGGCCTGACCGGCATTCCGGCGGCGCTGGTCGGCGACCTCCAGGCCGCGGGATGGCTGCCCGACCGGCTGGCGGTGATGGTGCCGCTGGCGCTGGCCGGCAGCAACAGCATCGGCAACGTGCCTGCGGTGATCCTGCTGCTGGCCGCTTGGCCGAACCCGCCGGAAGGGGCGCTGTACGGTCTGGCGCTGCTGTCGACGCTGGCCGGCAACCTGCTTCTGCCGGGAAGCCTCGCCAACATCATCGTGGCGGAACGGGCGGCGGCGTCCGGCGTCCGGCTTGGTTTCGTCGAACATGCCCGCTGCGGCGTGCCGATGGCGCTGCTGTCGATGGCGGTGGCGGCGGTCTGGCTGTGGGCCGGCGGCTGGATGGCCCCCTGATCAATGCCCCGTGACCGACTGGCTGTGACCTGTGACCGAGTTGTGATTTTCCCGGCCTCAAGCCACTTCTTCGGAATGCGGCGTTTGAGGTAATCTCTTCGCGCACCGTGGGAGGGCGCGCTTGTGAGTTTGGTCGTCCAGTTCATGGAGTTCATCGAGAGCGCGCCGAATCAGTCACTGCGTGCGCTGAGCGACCGCGTGCTGCGCAAATGCCGCGAGGTGACGGGGGCGGAGGCCGGAACGGTCTTCATGCTGCGCGGGCAGGGGCGAAGCCGCCATCTGGACGCGGTCAGCGCCCAGAACGATGTGATCCGCGCCAAGTCCGCCCTGTTCACGATGCCGGTGGATCAGACCTCCATCGTCGGCTATGTCGCGGCCACCGGCGAGACGCTGCTGCTCGACGATGCCTACAGGATTCCGGAGGAGCGGCCCTACCGTTTCAATCCTGCCTTCGACCAGCGCACCGGTTTCCGCACCCGCTCGATCATGGCCTTTGCGCTGAAGGGTGCGCGCGGGCGTCCCATCGGGGTGGTACAGCTGATGAACCGCCGGTCCATGCCGGGGGAAGCGGGCGAGCCGATCTTCCTGGCCGACCACGAGCAGATGATCGCCCCGGTCAACCACATCGTCGGCCGCGCCCTGGAGCGTGCCGCGACGCTGGAACGGCTGACCGAGCGCAACCGCGCCCTGACCAGGGAGCGCCGCCGCGTCGCCGAACTCCAGGCGGAGACGGAGCGCGCCTTCATGGTGTCGGTCAACCTGCTGGCCCGCGCGGCCGAGGTGCATGACGAGGAGACCGGCAACCACATCCTGCGCGTCAACGAATATTCCCACGCTCTAGCCGGCTGGGCCGGCTGCAGCCGCGCCTTCTGCAAGGAAATCCGCTTTTCCGCCGCCCTGCACGATGTCGGCAAGATGAGCGTCGATCAGGCGGTTCTGCACAAGAAGGGCCGGCTGGACGAGCGCGAATTGGCGGAGATGCAGCGCCACCCCGTCTATGGCCACGACATCCTGGTGGCGTCCGACCGGCTGAAGATGGCCGCAGACATCGCGCTGTGCCATCACGAGCAGTGGGCCGGCACCGGCTATCCCCATGGGCTGAAGGGGGAGGAGATCCCGCTCGCCGCCCGCATCGTCGCCATCGCCGATTGCTACGACGCCCTGCGCAGCGCCCGTCCCTACAAGCCGTCCTTCAGCCACGAGAAGACGGTGGACATCCTTTTGCACGGCGACGACCGGCTGGATCCCAAGGTGCATTTCGACCCCCGCCTGCTCTCCCTGTTCGCCGCCCGGCATGCGGAGTTCGATGCGATCTGGGAGGAGCTGAAGGACCGGGAGACGGTCGAGGCCTGAGGGCGGAGGCGAAAGCCCGGCCATAACGGACGCTCCCCTTGATCCGTATCAACGCAAACGGTCAGTGTTGCGGGTGAAATGGCGGGGCAGAGGGAGCGACCATGAAGTATGTCGAAGAGTTCCGTGATCCGGTCCTTGCCCGCAATGTCGCCGCCGCCATCGCGCGGGAGGTGCGGGCCGACCGCTCCTACCATCTGATGGAGTTCTGCGGCGGGCATACCCATGCCATTTCCCGCTACGGCATTCCCGATCTACTGCCAAGCAACGTCCGCATGATCCATGGGCCGGGCTGTCCGGTCTGCGTTCTGCCGGTGGGGCGGATCGACGATGCCATCACGCTGGCCCGCCGGCCGGAGGTGACGCTGTGCACCTATGGCGACGTCATGCGCGTGCCCGGTTCGGGGCGGCTCAGCCTGCTGAAGGCCAAGGCGCAGGGCGCCGACGTCCGCATGGTGGTGTCGGCCGACGCCGCGGTGCGCATCGCCGCGGAGAACCCGGGCCGGCAGGTCGTGTTCCTCGCCATCGGCTTCGAGACGACGACCCCGCCCACCGCGCTGGCGGTGCGGGCCGCGGCGGCGCAGGGGCTGACCAACTTCTCCGTCTTCTGCAACCATGTGCTGACCCCTTCGGCCATCCAGGGCATCCTGTCGGGCACGGAGGAGGGGCTGTCGCTGGACGGCTTCGTCGGACCGGCCCATGTCTCGGTCGTCATCGGCTCGGAAGCCTATGCCCCGGCCGCGGCGGAGCATGGCAAGCCGGTGGTGATCTCCGGATTCGAGCCGCTGGACGTGCTGCAGTCGATTCTGATGCTGGTCCGCCAGATCAACGATGGGCGGGCGGAGGTGGAGAACCAGTTCACCCGCGCCGTTACCGCCGACGGCAACCGCAAGGCCCAGGCGCTGGTGGCCGAAATCTTCGAGACACGCCCGTCCTTCGAATGGCGCGGACTGGGCAGCATCCCGCACAGCGGACTGAAGCTGCGCGACGCCTATGCCGCCTTCGATGCCGAACGGCGCTTCCCCATCGCCGGGGCCAGCGTTCCCGACCACAAGGGCTGCGATTGCGGCGCCATCCTGCGCGGCGTGAAGCGGCCGGTCGACTGCAAGCTGTTCGACACCGTCTGCACGCCGGAGAACCCGATGGGCTCCTGCATGGTCTCGGCCGAGGGGGCATGCGCCGCGCATTACACCTACGGACGGTTCCGCGACGCCTGACCGGATGGCAGCCGCCCGGCCGTGCCCTTGCGACTTTTCACCGCAGGCCGGTCACCGCAGGCTGGACGGCGACCGCCCGGTTAAACATGATGCACATGAAACAATCCGTCTGGCCATTCGTCGGTCCGGCGGAGAACGGCAGACGTCGAAAGACATCGCACTTCATACCGGGAGGGCCCGCATGACCTACAAGCACATCCTCGTCCACCTCGACAGCAGCCCGCATGTCGAGGCGCGGCTCGACGCCGCCATCGCGCTGGCGCAGCGCCACGGCGCTTTCCTGCGCGGGCTGTTCGCCCAGGGCGACCGCAACGCCACCAGCGTGATCGCCCGCCGGTCGAGCGACCATCTGGTCGAAGCGGCGGCACGCAGCGAGGCGTTCTTCCGGGAGAAGCTGGCGGCGGCCGGTCTGCAGGGCCAATGGCACGGACTGACCCACGGCGAATACAACCACGTCATCCGCGAGGTGATCATCTGGTCGCGCTTCGCCGACCTGACCGTGCTGGGCCAGTATGACCGCGAGGCCGGATCGCAGGCAGCGCCGGAGGAACTGAACGAGCAGGTGGTGCTGAATTCCGGCCGTCCGGCTCTGGTCGTTCCCTATGCCGGTCGCTTCCCGGTGATCGGCAAGCGCGTCGCCGTCGCCTGGAATGCGGAGCGCGAGGCCGCCCGCGCCCTGTCCGACGCCATGCCGATGCTGGAGAAGGCCGACGAGGTGACGGTGATCACGGTTCTGACCCAGGCCTCGGGCTCCACCACCGAGGCGCCGCGGGTCGGTCTTCTCGACCATCTCGCCTTCCATGGCGTGACGGCGGAGCAGACGCATTTCACCGTCACCGACATCGGCGCGATGGACGCGCTGCTGGCCCGCACCATGGACACCGGCGCCGACCTCCTGGTGATGGGCGCCCACGGGCACTA
This sequence comes from Pseudomonadota bacterium, assembly GCA_023423695.1. GTDB lineage: Bacteria > Pseudomonadota > Alphaproteobacteria > Azospirillales > Azospirillaceae > Azospirillum. The sequence continues at coordinate 21,688 of JAFAFA010000105.1, forward strand.
TGGCTTCCCGTTCCTGCACCGCGGCAGCGGGACCCGGCACGTCCTGCGCACCTGCCCGGTGCCGTTGCTGCTGTCGCATTGAACTGCCGCCGATTACCCCCACCCGAACCCTCCCCCGCACTCAGCGGCCCGATGGTCCGCCTGCCGCGTCAGCACAAAGCGGAGCTTTGTGCGAGAGCTGGGCGGGGGAGGGGATTGGTGCTGATGCGGGAGAGTGGCGGCAGTCCCTCCCCCGCTTAGCGGGGGAGGATAGGTGGGGGGTTAACTTTTATCCGACGGTGCAGACTTACGCCGCCTTCACCCCGCCCAGGAAGCTCTCCACTTCCTGACGCAGGCGGGTGGACTCGCTGCTGAGGTGGTCGGCGACGCTGCGGACCTCGCCGGCGGCGCGGCCGGTGTCGCCGGCGGCGCGGGTGACGCTGACGATGTTGCTGGTCACCTGCTGGGTGCCCTGCGCCGCTTCCTGGACGTTGCGGCTGATCTCCTGGGTCGCGGCACTCTGCTGCTCCACCGCGGAGGCGATGGTCGCGGAGATCTGGCTGATCTCCGTGATGATGCGGCCGATCTCCTCGATGGCGGCGACGGCCTCGCGGGTGGCACCCTGGATGGTGGCGATCTGGCCGGTGATGTCCTCGGTCGCCTTGGCGGTCTGGTTGGCGAGGCTCTTCACCTCGCTCGCCACCACCGCGAAGCCCTTGCCGGCCTCGCCGGCGCGGGCGGCCTCAATGGTCGCGTTCAGTGCCAGCAGGTTGGTTTGCGCCGCGATGTTGTTGATGAGGTCAACCACCTCGCCGATCTTCTGCGCGCCTTCGGCAAGGCTGGAGACGACGGTATTGGCGTGGCCGGCACCGCTGACCGCCTGTTCGGCGACGCGGGTCGATTGCGAGACCTGGCGTCCGATCTCGGCGATGGAGGAGGACAGCTCTTCCGCCGCCGCGGCGACGGTCTGGACGTTGGCGGAGGCCTGCTCGGCCGCCGAGGCCACCGTGGTGCTCTGGCGGTTGGTCTCGTCCGCGGTGGAGGTCAGCGTGCCGGCCGACTGCTGCATCTGGGTGGCCGCACCCGACAGGCTCTGCACCACGGCCGTCACATTGCTTTCGAAGGCCCGGGTCAGCTCTTCCAGCCGGGCGGTGCGGCGGGCCTTGGCCTCCTCCTCGGTGCGCTGGGCGGCGGCGAGGCGGTCGGCCTCGATGGCGTTGCGCTTGAACACGTCGACGGCCTCGGCCATGGCGCCGACCTCGTCGCCGCGGCCGACGCCGGGAACCTCGACCGACCGGTCGCCGCCGGCCAGCCGGCTCATGGCGGCGGTCATGGCGACGATCGGGCTGGCGATGGCGCCGCGCAGGAGCATGCCGGCAGCAATGGCGACCAGAACGGAGGCGAGCGCGCCGACGATGGCGGTGGTGTAGCCGGTGGAGAAGGCGGACCGTTGTTCGGCGTCGCGCTCCTTGAGCAACGCACGTTCCGCATCCTCGATCTGCACCACCAGCGCGCGGATGCCGTCCATCGACGATTTGCCCAGCGCCTTGGCCTCCATCGCGCGGGCTTCTTCGCGCGTTTCGGCCTTGGACATCAGGGCGATTTCCTTCTCGGCCACGGTCCGGCGCCAGGTCTCGGCGTGCTTGCGCAGTTCCTCCAGCCGGGCCTGCTGCTGAGGATTGTCGGCGGTCAGCGACTTCACCTCCGCCAGCGCGCGGTCGAAGGCCTGGCCGCCCACGCGGTAGGGGGCCAGAAACGCCTCGTCGCCGCTGATCAGATAGCCGCGCAGGCCGGTCTCCTGGTCGATCATCGCCGCCAGCACCGCGTCGGTCGTCTGAAGGACCCGGTAGGTGTGGATCGTCCAGCCGATGGACGCCTGGATCGAGGAAAGGGTGGAATAGTTGGCGATGCTGATGATGCCGGTGATGGCGATCAGGGCAGCAAAGGCGGCCAGTAGCTTTCCGCCGATACGAAGGTTGGTGAACCAAGACATCTTGTTGCGCCTCATGTGACCGATTGGGCTGCTTGCGTGCGCGGTCGATCGCCTCGCCCGAGGAACTGGACCCGAACGGGCGTTGTCTAACCCGATCGAATGTTCCGTCTGATACGGCGGCGGCCCCGATTTCGATCATCGAAAATTTTACGTATGTCGAAATCTTCGGTCTATTCCATAGAGACTATAACAAGTTTCCAAGTGAAGCGGCAGCAATGGCCCGGCGCCTTCCCGATGCTTCGGGAAGCGTTATTCGGGATACATGGGTATGGGTAGGTCATAGTGTCGCATCGACTTGGCGACGGCAGTATCAACGACGCAGCCGCATGTCGATGTGGGGAATCCCGAAGTCGTCGTAGGACTCGGTGATGCGGACGAATCCGAAACTTCCGTAGAAGCGCTCCAGATGCTGCTGGGCGCCGATGACCACGTCGCGCTCGGGCCAGCGCTCCGCCAGCACCGCCAGGGATTCGGCGACAAGCGCCCGGCCCAGTCCGGTGGAACGCTGCGATGGGTCGACCGCCAGCCGCCCGAAGGAAACCGGGGCATCCGGCCCGTCCACATCGGATCCTTCCTCCGGATCGAGACAGCGGGCGCAGCCGACGACGGCGCCGGACGCGTCGGTGGCGATCAGGTGCAGGGCACCGGGATCGCGGCCGTCGATGTCGGGGTAGGGGGAGGCCTGCTCGACCACGAACACCCGGCTGCGCAGGGCCAGCAGATCGTGCAGTTCGCGAAGGCTGAGCGCATCGAAGGCGACGCAGCGGATGGGTGGGGCTGGCATCTGGGGAGGCGTACCGGTCAGGCGATCGCGTTGCGGATCATGTAGTCTGCGATGTCCTTGGGCTTGACCTTGATTTCCGTCAGCGGCTCGTCGGCGGTCATTGCCTTGGCGACCAGCAGGCTGTTCTGCACATTGGTCAGGGCGATGCGGAAGACGCCGGCGGCACCCTTCAGCCGAGGATAATAGGTGGGGTCGATCACCTTCTCGCGCCGGCCGAGCCGGGCCAGCGCGGCCTCCTCGTCCAGCTCGTCGATCTCCTTGGACTCGATCAGCTTCCAGTCGGTCTCGCCGCCCCAACCGGCGGCGACGGCGGATTTGACCGCCGCCTCGTCCTCGGCAACGCCCAGCTTGAAGATGTGCTTTCCCTGTCCGACGTCGGACGCCCATTTGGTCAGGGCGGCGCTGCGCGCGACAAAGACGACGGCCATGACGACTCGATCCTCTTGATGAGAAAAGGTTGGAAGAGGGTTACTGGAGCGACGACTGGCGCGCGATCGGCGTGATCAGGATGCGGGTGACCACGTCCTTGCCGAACATGGCGACCACCGATTCGTCGATGCGGCGGCGCAGAGCCGGGACGTTGGCGATGTTGCCGCGGACGATCCAGCCCTCGTCGATGCCCTTGTAGATGGCGGTCAGCACGGCGTCGTGCAGGCGGGGAATGCTCAACTGCACCTCGCCCAGCCGCAGGGCGTCGCCGATCTCCAGGTTCACTTCCACCTGGGTGTATTTCTCGATCCGGCCGGCGTTCACCACCGGAACCATCAGCGGCTTGATCCGCACCGATGGGGGCAGGGCGCCCGGCGCCCCTTCGGCAGCGGACGCCGGCAAAGTGGCCGTCAGGATACCCGCCAGCGACAGCATCAGGATCAGGGCCAACCGCACCGCAGGCAGGCTGCGGGCGGGAGAGGGGCAAGCACGCGAAAGGCAGGCAAGCGGAAGGCCGCGCATGACAGGATACCACGAAGGACCGGATAGCCGTGAATGCTACCGGTCCCGCACGGTTGTTGCAACCGCGGCCCGGGCCGGCGGGCGGCCCAGGTGCGATTGGTCACGGCCCGCCGGTGTTTGGCCCGGCTGCGATCGTCAGGCGGCCTTCTTGCCGCTGGCGGCGATGGCCTTCTTGTTGACGTCGCCGATGGCCAGCTTGTTCAGCAGCGAGTCCGTGTCCTTCTCTTCCTGAAGGGTCTCGTCCAGCAGCTGGGCGACCTTGTCGAGGCCGCAGGCGGTGGCATAGGCGTGCAGCGTGCCGTAGCTGGCGATCTCGTAATGCTCCACCTTCTGGGCGGCGGCGATCAGGGCGGCGTCCTGCACCTCCGGGGCGAGGCCCATTTCGAGAATTTCCTGGGCTTCGCTGATCAGCCCCTCCATCGCGTCGCAATGCTTGCCGCGGGGGCGGGTATCCAGTTCCTCGAAGACCTGCTGAAGCCGCTCGATCTGGCCGTTGGTCTGTTCAAGGTGGGTTTCGAAGGCCTGGCGCAGCTGGTCGGAATGGGCGGCCTTGATCATCTTGGGGAGGGCCTTCGTGATCTGCTTCTCGGCGTGGTAAATGTCGCGGAGATCCTCGATCAGCAGATCCTGCATCGTCTTGGCAGCCATGGTGACGGTCCTTCCTCGCTGTGGATGTCCGTCCGGCGGGCGTTTGAGGAGCGGGGAACTCCTGCGCGCCGGATCGGCAGCGTGGATAACAGCGGCGACGGCCGGGTGTTGCAGTCTCGAACGGGGACTGGCCATCGGGCAAATGGGCTGACGGATGGGCAGGCGCATGGGCGCCGAAGGAGGGTTCATATGACGGCAGGCAATGGGGACGGCGAGGTCCTGTTCGAGTTCCAGCGGGTCGGCAGTTATCTGCGGGTCACGGCCATCGACGCCCAGACCGGCGTGGAGGTGACGGTGGCCGGCCCGGCGACCGGCAGCCAGGAGTTGCTGAAGCGGACCGCGATCAACAAGCTGCGCTTTGTCCAGAACAAGGAGGCCCAGAACAAGGATGCCAAAACAGCCCCGGGCCAGAAGCCGGGGAGCAAGACGCGGCCGGGCGGACTCTACTGATCTTCAACCGGGCGCCAGAGATCGGAAATGGAGACCTGGAAAAGAAAACGCGCCGCCGGTCGGGACCGGGCGGCGCGGATCGAAGTCTGGCTTTGCTGATGGTGAGCGCCGGCATGCCCCCGACGACGATCCAAGCTGTAACGCCGGACCGCCGGTCGTAGAGCGAACCGCTCGACCCCGACAGTAGACCTATGCCTGCCCGTTGGCACTGGCGCAGGGGGTGTAACGCTTGTAGAACCGCGCATCGCTGAACGAATGGCGCATAAGAAGGGCGCTTTCCCGTGCCGCCCGTCCAGACCGGCGGCGCCGGCGGATCGCTTTCGGACGGGCCCTCCGGGGCCGGCTGTTCTCCGGGAGCAAAGTACCGAAACACCAGAGGATCGAGGCCATGGTTCGTGTGACGGCTTTCCTGCGTGTGTCCCTCCTGTCGATGGCACTGGCGGCAACTCTGCTGGTTTCCCAGGCGGCGTCCGCCGCCGGAACCCAGGGACATGGCGGGCAGGCAGGGGGCCGGTCCGCCGGCGACAAGCAGGCCGGCCCGGCCAACGCGGCGCCGCTCGCCACGGCTCCCCAGCCGACGACGCCCGCCGCCGGTTGTCTGAAGCCGGGAGTTCCACTGTGCATGGACGATCAGGCCACCTTCCTCAGCGCCGACAGGATGTCATCCTGCCAGGGCGAGGTGAAGGAGTATGTCGACAGGTCGATGGCCTACCTGACCTGCCTGAATGACGAGAATATCGCCACGGGGCGCGAGTTGAGCCGCAATGTCGACCGCTTCAACTGCCGCCTGTCGGGTCGGAAGGGCTGCGCCAACTGAGGCGCGCCGCCGGCCGGCCGGGCGGGCCCGAACATTGTGCCGGTTCTTGACGCCGGCTTTCGGCGACCGTGAGAGTGGGTCGCGTCTTCAATCAATTTGATATGGCCTGTACCGGCCGGACACGCACACGGGCCGGATCCAGGTAGGGTCCGGCCCGTGTTGCATACGGACTTTACTCGGTCAGCCGGCCTTGCGGCGGGTCTGGCGGCCGGAGCTGCGGCCCAGGCCGATGCGCTTGGCGAATTCCGAACGCTGCGCGGCATAGTTCGGCGCGACCATCGGATAGTCGGGCGGAAGTCCCCAACGGGCACGGTACTCGTCCGGCGACATGTTATAGGTCGAGCGAAGGTGCCGTTTGAGCATCTTCAACTTCTTCCCGTCTTCCAGGCAGACGATGTATTCGGGCGTCACCGACTTGCGAATCGGAACGGCCGGCTTCAGCGGTTCCGCCGCGACCTCGCGGGGCTGACCATTCAGTCCGGTCAGCGACGAGTAGACCGTATTGATCACGTCGGGGATTTGCTGAGCAGGCAACACGTTCTTGCTGACATACGCCGATACGATGTCGGCGGTCATCCGCAGCAGCGCATTGTCCGGTACATCGGCGCGAAGCTGGTCGCTCATTGCACTGTGTCCTGGCTTTTCATTTGTCCGTACGAACCAAGTTGCATACCGTGATTTGAGTGTCAATATAATTTCGGCAAACGTCAAATTAGTTGCTCTTGCCCTTCAGAACAAAGGAGCAAGGCGCAAATCAGCTTTCGCTGAAAATCGGCATCGGGTTGTGGCTGTGTCGCGGCTTTAAGGGGCGTCTAGTAAGCGCCCGCTTGCGATTTTCCGACGATAGGGCTGTGGCAATTGACTGATTTCCAACTCCTATAACGAAGCGCTTATTTCCCTTGCTTCGATGGCTGGACAACGAACGGGTGAAAATGGCGCCTGAACTTTCGCGGGAGTTGGGGTGCCGTGCCGCCCGAAGCCGGTGGGGAAAGTGAACGGCCGATGCGACACGCCCCCGCGAACGGGCCGGACCCCACCCCGATCCTAGCCATGCATCCACGTCATGGTGTGGCTGTGGCGGTTTGCACCGACATCTGGTAGGGTGCGGGCGTCTTTGGCCGCTTCGCCCATCACCGCATCCGCTACCGCACGCACCGGAGTTTCCGTCGTCATGACCGTCAGCACTGTGGCACTCGCCTCCGATCACGCCGGCTATGAGCTGAAGGCTCAGATCGCCGGGCAACTGGAGGCCGCCGGCTACACCGTCCTCGATCTCGGCACCGACGGTCCGGCTTCGGTCGATTACCCGGATTTCGCCGCGGCGCTGGCCGCCGCCGTCACCGACGGCCGGGCGCAGCGAGGCGTGCTGATCTGCGGCAGCGGCATCGGCATCTGCATCGCCGCCAACCGCCATCCCGGCATCCGCGCCGCCCTGGTCCATGACGTCACCACCGCGCGCCTGTCGCGCGAGCACAACGACGCCAACGTGATCGCGCTGGGCGCCCGCATCATCGGGCTGGAAATCGCCAAGGATTGCGTGGAGGCCTTCCTGAAGGCCGAATTCGAAGGCGGTGAACGCCACAGCCGCCGCATCGCCAAGATGGGCTGAGCACCGCTGGCGCCGCCCTGTCCTGACGCAGCATTCGGCCGCAGAGGCCCGCAACCGGGGCGCGACAGACCCCGGTCCGACCAGTATGGAAGCCGCAAGTCCGGGCCGCCCGGACCGCTTCATGCCCTTCGATGAGGAACCTTCCGCCATGACCAGCAGCAACACCGCCGAGATCGGCCGCTTCTTCGCCGCCTCGCTCGCCGAGACCGATCCCGAACTGGCCCGCGCGGTGCGCGACGAGCTGGTCCGCCAGCAGGAGCAGATCGAGCTGATCGCGTCCGAGAACATCGTCTCGCAGGCGGTGCTGGAGGCGCAGGGTTCGGTGCTGACCAACAAGTACGCCGAGGGTTATCCGGGCAAGCGTTACTATGGCGGCTGCGAGTTCGTCGACGTGGCGGAGACTCTGGCGATCGAGCGCGCCTGCAAGCTGTTCGGCTGCGACTTCGCCAACGTGCAGCCCAACTCCGGATCGCAGGCCAACCAGGCGGTGCTGCTGGCCCTGCTGCAGCCGGGCGACTGCGTGCTGGGCATGTCGCTGGCCGCCGGCGGCCACCTGACCCACGGCGCCGCGCCGAACATGTCCGGCAAGTGGTTCAAGGCCGTGCAGTACGGCGTGCGCAAGGACGACCACCTGATCGACTTCGATCAGGTCGAGGCGCTGGCCCGCGAGCACAAGCCGAAGCTGATCATCGCCGGCGGCTCGGCCTATCCGCGCGTTCTGGACTATGAGCGTTTCCGCGCCATCGCGGACGAGGTCGGCGCCATCTTCATGGTGGACATCGCCCACTATGCCGGCCTGATCGCCGGCGGCGTCTATCCGAATCCGTTCCCCTACGCCGACGTCGTCACCACCACCACCCACAAGACGCTGCGCGGCCCGCGCGGCGGCATGGTGCTGACCAACAAGGAAGACATCGCCAAGAAGATCAACTCGGCGGTGTTCCCCGGCCTGCAGGGTGGCCCGCTGATGCATGTCATCGCCGCCAAGGCGGTGGCGTTCGCCGAGGCGCTGCGTCCGGAGTTCAAGACCTACGCCCAGGCGGTGGTCGACAACGCCCAGGTGCTGGCCAAGACGCTGATCGCCGGCGGGCTGGACATCGTGTCGGGCGGCACCGACAGCCATATCGTGCTGGTCGACCTGCGTCCGAAGAACCTGACCGGCAAGGCGGCGGAAGCCAGCCTGGAGCATGCCGGCATGACCTGCAATAAGAACGGCGTGCCGTTCGACCCGCAGAAGCCGATGATCACCTCCGGCGTCCGCCTGGGCAGCCCGGCGGCGACCACCCGCGGCTTCGGCACCGCCGAGTTCAAACAGGTCGGCGAGATGATCGTCGAGACGCTGGACGGGCTGGCCGCCAGCAACTCCGGCGACAACACGGCGGTGGAAGCGGCGATGCGCGAGCGCGTGCGCGGCCTGTGCCGTCAGTTCCCGATCTATCCCACGCTGTAATCGACGGGGAAATAAACAGATGCGCTGCCCGTTCTGCGGAAACGAGGACACCCAGGTCAAGGACTCGCGCCCGACCGAAGACAACTCGGCAATCCGCCGGCGGCGCTTCTGTCCCAGTTGCAGCGCCCGCTTCACCACCTTCGAACGCGTCCAACTGCGCGAGTTGACGGTGGTGAAGAGCAACGGCCAGCGCGAAGCCTTCGACCGCGAGAAGCTGTTGCGGTCGATGAGGATCGCGCTGCGCAAGCGCCCGATCGATGCCGACCGCATCGACCGGGTGGTGAACAGCATGGTCCGTCAGTTGGAATCCTCCGGCGAAAGCGAGATTCCGTCGAAGCAGATCGGCGAGAAGATCATGGAGGCGCTGCAGACGATGGATCAGGTCGCCTACATCCGCTACGCCTCCGTCTACAAGGACTTCCGCGAGGCCTCCGACTTCAACGAGTTCGTCGAGCAGTTGGCGCCGGAAGTCTCGCCGGGGATGTGATGTGTGGGGGAGGGGGCGTGCGATGACGCCCCCAAACTGGTTCCTCAGCTGAACTGAGCCAGGATCGCCAGCAGCAGGATCGCCACGATGTTGGTGATCTTGATCATCGGGTTCACCGCCGGACCGGCGGTGTCCTTGTAGGGGTCGCCGACGGTGTCGCCGGTCACCGCCGCCTTGTGGGCGTCGGAACCCTTGCCGCCGTGGTTGCCCTCCTCGATGTACTTCTTTGCATTGTCCCAGGCGCCACCGCCCGATGTCATCGAGATGGCGACGAAGATGCCGGTGACGATGGTGCCCAGCAGCATCGCGCCCAGCGCGGCGAAGCCGGCCGCCTGACCGCCGATGGCGGCGATGACGATGTACAGAACCACCGGAGCCAGCACCGGCAGCAGCGAGGGGATCACCATCTCCTTGATCGCCGCGCGGGTCAGCATGTCCACCGCCCGGCCATAATCCGGCTTGGCGGTGCCTTCCATGATGCCGGGGATCTCGCGGAACTGGCGGCGCACCTCCACCACCACCGATCCGGCGGCACGGCCGACGGCGGTCATGCCCATGGCGCCGAACAGGTAGGGCAGCAGACCGCCCACCAACAGGCCGACGACCACATAGGGGTCGTTCAGCCGGAACTCGACCGGCACGTTCGGGAAGTAATGGCCCAAGTCCTGGACATAGGCCGCGAACAGGACCAGCGCCGCCAGACCGGCGGAGCCGATGGCGTAACCTTTGGTCACCGCCTTGGTGGTGTTGCCGACGGCGTCCAGCGCGTCGGTGGTGACGCGGATGTTGGCGGGCATGTCCGACATCTCGGCGATGCCGCCGGCATTGTCGGTGACCGGACCGTAGGCGTCGAGCGCCACCACCATGCCAGCCAGCGCCAGCATCGTCGTCGCGGCGATGCCGATGCCGAAGACGCCGGCCTGGCCATGGGCGATCAGGATGCCGGCGCAGATGACGATCACCGGCAGGGCGGTCGATTCCATCGATACGGCCAGTCCCTGGATGACGTTGGTGCCATGCCCGGTTTCCGACGCCTTGGCGACGCTGCGCACCGGGCGGAAGGCGGTGGAGGTGTAGAACTCCGTGATCCAGACCAGCAGCCCGGTGACGCCCAGCCCGACCAGGGCCGAAACGAACAGGTTGAACCCGGTGATCGCCGTGCCGTCGGCCATGGGGATGGCGCGGGTGAAGCCGAACAGGATCGCGGTGACGATCAGGATCAGCACCAGCGATAGCCCGGCCGCGACGATCAGCCCCTTGTACAGCGCCTTCATGATGGCGTTGTCGGCACCGAGCTTCACTGCGAAGGTGCCGGCGACCGAGGCCAGGATGCACACCGCGCCGATCAACAACGGATAGACCAGCATCAGGCGCAACACGCCGCCTGAAAAGAAAATCGCCGCCAACAGCATGGTGGCGACGATGGTGACGGCGTAGGTTTCGAACAGGTCGGCGGCCATACCGGCACAATCGCCGACATTGTCTCCGACATTGTCGGCGATGACCGCGGGGTTGCGCGGGTCATCCTCCGGGATGCCGGCCTCCACCTTGCCGACGAGGTCGGCGCCGACGTCCGCCCCCTTGGTGAAGATGCCGCCGCCCAGCCGTGCGAAGATGGAGATCAGCGACGCGCCGAAGCTGAGCGCCACCAGGGCCTCCAGGATCGTGCGGACCTCCACCGGGTCGCTGACGCGGTAGACCAGCGTCAGGATGCCGAAATAGCCGCCGACGCCCAGCAGCCCCAGCCCGACCACCAGCATGCCGGTGATCGCCCCCGACTTGAAGGCGATGTCCAGCGCCGGTGCCAGCCCCCTGGTCGCGGCCTCAGCCGTGCGGACGTTGGCGCGGACCGACACGTTCATGCCGACATAGCCGGCGCTGCCCGACAGTACGGCGCCGATCAGGAAGCCCAAGGCCACCGGAAAGCCCAGCGTCACCCAGAGGATGACAAGCAGGACGGCGCCGGCGATGGCGATGGTGGTGTATTGGCGGTTCAGATAGGCACGCGCCCCTTCCTGCACCGCTGAGGCTATGGCCTGCATCCGCTCCGAGCCCGGCGAGGCGGCCATGACTTCTTTTCCGGTGCGAAAACCGTAGGCCAGCGCGAGCAGGCCGGCGGCGATGATGACGATGAACGCTAAAGCCATCGCATCCCCCGATTGATTTCAAGGTCGCGCCCAGGAAAGGCTGTCTCCCGACCGTAATCAAATGGGGGAGAAGTCGGGCGCAAGTATTCTCGGGAAAAGCATGCTCCCGGTGCCGCAGCTTTGCAACCGCCGCCCCGTCTCAGGCGGCGCGGCGAATTGGCTGTTGGGCGCCTATCCTTTATGGGTAGAGGTGGTCTTCTGCGCCGCACAACAGGAGTGGGTTTCAGGCAAACAGGCGCAGGATCAGAGATTGCGCTGCGTAACCGCCTGAACCAGAACGTCCTGTACGGCGTCCTTGCCGATGACTTTGCCGGCGGCTTCGATCAATTTGGCCTTTACGGCAGGAATATTGACCAAAGCGCCATTGAGGATCGATTGGTCGGCGATGCCCCCGTAAAGTGCGGTCAGGAAGGCGTCGGTCAGGCGCGGCTGGTTGGCCTGGGCCATCGGCTGCTTGTCCAGAAGCACCTCGACCGCCACGACGACGGTCACGAACTGCTCGACTCGGGACGGGCCGATCATCGGCACCACCAGCGGCGGCAAGCGGACGAAGGCGGTGGGCGGCTTCGGCGGCGGCTCCACTTTCTTCGGCGGCGCGTCCGCTTGTTCGGTGAAATATTTCTGGTAGACGAACCAGCCGCCGAAGCCGGCACCGCCCAGCAGCACGATGCCCAGGACGAGAACGATCAGGGCCTTAACCACCGCAGCACACCTTCGCAGACACCGAACCGCCGCACCCTGCGCCGGTCATGCTTTCGATTGTCTTAAAGGAGCGGGGAGGGGCACAGGCGGTCAGAAGTGATCCCAGCCGCGGCGGGTCAGCGGCAGGGCGGCTCCGGCGGCGTCCAGCACCGTGACCTCGCCGGGCGTTCCGGGGGTGAGTTCGCCGATCTCGGTGATGGCGACCCCACTGTCCGCAGCCAGCGCGGCGAGCGCTTCGTTGGCCGATGAAGGAGCAGTGAACAGAAGTTCGTAATCGTCGCCGCCGGTGATGGCGAGCGCCAGCCGGGCCGGATCACCGTCGATGGCGCCACGCGCCTCATCCGACAGCGGCACCGTGCCGGCCCGCAGCAGGGCGGCGCAGCCCGACTCCTCGCAGAGATGGCCCAGGTCGGCCACCAGCCCGTCCGACACGTCCATGGCGCCACCGGCGAGCCCGATCAGGCGCGGCCCCACCGTCGTGCGCGGGTCGGGACGGCGCAGGCGGCGCAGCAGATGGGCGCGGCTTTCCTCATCCGGGATGTCGAGACGGCCATAGGCGATCTCCAGCCCCAGGGCGGCGTCGCCGATGCTGCCGGTGACGAAGACGCGGTCACCCGGCCGCCCACCCCAGCGCGGGAGGGCGCAGCCGGTGGGGACCAGCCCGAAGGCGGTCACCGACAGGGTGATCGGGCCGGTGGTGGAGACCGAATCGCCACCGGCCAGCGCGATGCCGAACTGCCGCTGGTCATCGCCCAACCCGGCGGCGAAGCCTTCCAACCAGGACTCGTCCAGCCCGCGGGGCAGGGCGGTCACCAGCGTGTAGGCCAGCGGCTCCGCCCCCATGGCGGCGAGGTCGGACAGGTTGCTGCGCATCAGCTTGGCCGCGATGTCGGACGGTGCATCGGCGGGGAAGAAATGCACCCCGGCCACCATGGCGTCGGTGGTGACCACCAACTCCCGACCATCCGGCACGCCGAACACGGCGGCATCGTCCCGCAGGCCGCGGGCACCGGCAAACCCGGCGGCCAGCGGCTTGAAGAAACGGGTGATGCGGCCGAACTCGCCGAGGGGGGTGGTGGTCATGGGGAGACGCCTTGACGTTCCCTCTCCCGTCCCGGGAGAGGGAAGGGGCCCAAGCAAAGCCTGGGAAGGGTGAGGGGTGATACGAGAATCAAGGGATTGATGTCCGGATCACTCCTCACCCTCCCGCCTTCGGCGGGTCCCTCCCTCTCACGGGGCGGGAGAGGGCGATTCTTTCACTCCTCGCCCGAACCGCGGCCGGGGTCGGGCTTGGCGAGGTCGTCGGCGCGCAGGGCGCGGGCGACGTGGTCGAGCACGCCGTTCACCATCGCCGGCTCGCGGCCGGAGAAGAAGGCGCGGGCGACGTCGACATACTCGCTGATGAGGATGCGCGGATGAGTGTCCATATGGACCGCGATCTCATAGGCGCCGGCGCGGAGGATGGCGCGCAGCAGCAGTTCCAGCCGGTCGAGCGGGAAGCGCGGGTCGAGCGCGGCGCCCAGCACCCCGTCGACCTCGGCCCGGCGGTGGACGACGCCGCGCACGATGTCGGCGAACAGCTGCGGATCGCCGGCGACGAACTTGTCGCCGTCGATCTCCTCGCCCAGCCGGTGGGCGACGAACTCGCCGACGACATTCTCGACCGGAGCCTGGGCCAGATCGATCTGGTACAGCGCCTGGGCCGCGGCCAGACGGGCGGCCTTGCGGCGCGCCTTGGCGGAGCCGCCGCCGGTCTTGTTCTTGCGGGACTTCGATTTGCCCTTGGAGTCGCCGCCCTTGGGGGCGTGATCGGGTGTCACGGGGCTGCCCGCGTCGTCGTTGCTCATGATCTGCAGTCGCTAAAAGAGAGGAGATGTCGGGGTCAGCGCGGATAGAGGCGGAATTTGCGCTTCAGGTCAATCATGTCAAGACAAGCCTGCGCGGCACGGCCACCCATATTGACCGATCCGACATTGGCACGCGCCCAGGCCTGTTCGCGGTTTTCCACCGTCAGGATGCCGTTTCCGACCGCCAGGCTGTAGCGCAGGGCAAGATCCTGCAGGCCGCGGGCGCTTTCGGCACAGATCGTTTCGTACCGCGTCGTCTCGCCCCTGATCACGCAGCCCAGCGCGACATAGCCGTCGAAACGCTTGCGGGCGGTGAAGAAGTCCATGGAGCGGATGGCGTACATGATCGCCGCCGGAAGCTCCAGACAACCGGGCACGCCATAGCGGATGTGCGTGGCGCCGGCGCGGTCGAGTTCCGCGACGGCGCCACGCGCCAACTCATCGGCGATGTCCTCGTGGACGCGGGCGTCCACGACCATGATGTGGGGCGTGTCGGTCATCCGGCGGCGTTCTGCCCCTCGCTCAATCGTCGCCGGGGTCGGCGGCACCCGGAGTGATGGCACGGTGGCCGACCACGGTCAGGCCGTAGCCCTCCAGCCCGATGATCGGCTTCTTGCGGTTGGACAGCAGAACCATCTTGCGCACGCCGAGATCCAGCAGGATCTGTGCGCCGATGCCGTAGTCGCGCAGTTCCGGCGCACTGCCGGACTGGCCTTCCAGCCGGGCCTTCAGGACGGTGGACAGGCCGTTGGGGTTCGGCTCGCGCAGCAGCACGATGACGCCGCGGCCTTCCTTGGCGATCAGCTCCATCGAGGCATGGAGGTCGGCGTCGCGGCCGGAGTTGCGGTCGCCCAGCACGTCGTCGAGCACGGACTGGGCATGCATGCGCACCAGCACCGGCTCATCGCCGGAGATGTCGCCGCGCACCAGCGCGATGTGCTCCGCATACTGGATCTTGTTGATGTAGACATAGGATTGGAAGCGGCCGCCGAAGCGGCTGTCCAGCGTGCCGGCCAGCACCTGCTCGACGATCGTCTCGGTGCGGCGGCGATAGGCGATCAGGTCGGCGATGGTGCCCACCTTCAGCCCATGGAACTGGGCGAACTGCACCAGATCCGGCAGGCGGGCCATGCTGCCGTCGTCGTTCATGATCTCGCAGATCACGGCGGACGAGGAGTGGCCGGACAGCCGGGCGATGTCGACCGACGCCTCGGTATGGCCGGCGCGGACCAGCACGCCGCCGTCACGCGCCAGCAGCGGGAAGATGTGGCCGGGGGTGGCGAGATCCTGCGGGCCGGATGCCGGATCGATGGCGACCGCGATGGTGCGGGCGCGGTCGGCGGCGGAGATGCCGGTGGTCACGCCTTCGCGCGCCTCAATCGAGACGGTGAAGGCGGTCTGGTGGCGCGACGCGTTCTGCTGCGCCATCAGCGGCAGGCGCAGCCGTTCGATGTTCGGCCGGTCCATGGTGAGGCAGATCAGGCCGCGGCCATGCTTGGCCATGAAGTTCACCGCTTCCGGCGTGGCGCAGGAGGCGGGGATCACCAGATCGCCCTCATTCTCCCGGTCCTCGTCGTCGACCAGGATGAACATCCTGCCTTGACGCGCCTCTTCGATGATCTCTTCGGCAGTCGACAGGTATTGGTGAAACTCGGACGTCATTCCTGCCCCGCGAGCCGGGCGACATAGCGCGCCAGCATATCGATTTCGAGATTGACCGCATCGCCCTCCCTCAGCCCGCCGAAGGTGGTGGCGGTCTGGGTGTGGGGGATGATGTTGACGCCGAAGCGGCTGCCGTCGACCTCGTTGACGGTCAGCGACACGCCGTCGATGGCGACCGAGCCCTTCGGCGCGATGTATTTGGCGAGAGTGGCCGGCGCCTCGAAGGTCAGGCGCAGCGACTCGCCTTCGGGGCGGATCGACAGCAGCCGGCCGACGCCGTCGACATGGCCTGACACGATGTGCCCGCCCAGTTCGTCGCCGACCTTCAGAGCGCGCTCCAGATTGACGCGCGTGCCGGGTTCCCACCCGCCGAGCGTCGTTTTCGACAGGGTCTCCCCCGACGCCTGGATGACGTAGGTCCCCGGCCCCTTTTCGATGACCGTCAGACAGACGCCGTTGTGGGCGATGGACGCCCCGATCGCGATCGTCTCCGTGTCGAAGGCGGTCTCGATGGTGAACCGGGTGTCGCCCTGCCGCTCCACGGCCCGGACGCGCCCGACATCGGTGATGATTCCGGTGAACATGGCGGCGAATTTAGCAGGTTTCGCGGCCAGGGGAAGCGCGCGCGAGACCGCAAGCGACGCAACGGTCTGTTGCGTGGCCTGAACCGACGGCAAAACCTATGGCCGGGGATGATCGTCAGGCGGCGATTCGGCGATAGCTCTCGGCAAGATCGGCGCCGGCGGCGCGAACCGCCGTGCGCTCGAACCGCGTCATGGCGGCCAGAGCCTCCACGCCGAATCCGGCGACCGCCGGCAATCCGTCGCCGCCGATCAGCGACGCGGCGCGAAACCATTCCAGCCGGTCGACCAGCCCGGCGCCGAGCAGCGCGCCGGCCATTGCCGCGCCACCCTCCACCAGGACGCGGGTGATGCCGCGGGAAGCCAGGGCGGAAAGAGCGGAGGCGGGATCGACGCGGTCGTCTGCACCGGCGGCGACCGCAATCACCTCCACGCCGAGCGCGGTCAGAGCCTCGACACGGGCGGTGTCGGGGGCGGGGGCGGTGACGACCCAGGTCGGGATGCGACCGGCGCCGGTGGCGAGCTTCGCCGTAGGAGGCAGGCGCAGGCTGCTGTCCACCACCACGCGCACCGGGCTACGGTCGGCGAGACCGGGCAGACGGCAGGTCAGTTCGGGATCGTCGGCCAGCGCGGTGCCGATGCCGACGAGAATAGCGTCGTGGCTGGCGCGCAGCCGGTGGCCCCAGGCGCGGGCGGTCGGGCCGGTGATCCATTGCGACTCGCCGGTGCGGGTGGCGATGCGGCCGTCCAGCGTGCTGGCGACTTTCAGCGTGACCAGCGGGCGGCCCAGCGTGATTCGGTTGAAGAATCCCTCGTTGAGGGCAAGAGCCTCGGCCTCGCAGACGCCGGTGGCGACCTCGATCCCGGCGTCGCGCAGGCGGGCCAGACCGCCGCCCGCAACCCGCGGGTCCGGGTCCTGGCAAGCGACGACGACGCGCGCCACCTTCGCCTCCACCAGCGCCAGGGCGCAGGGCGGCGTCTTGCCGTAGTGATTGCAGGGTTCGAGCGTGACGTATGCGGTTGCCCCCTCCGCCCCGCCGGAGAGGGTGCGGGCACGGGCCAGAGCCTCCGTCTCCGCATGGGGACGGCCGCCGGGCCGGGTCCAGCCACGGCCGATCACGGCGCCGTCGCGGACCAGCACGCAGCCAACCGCGGGGTTGGGCCAAGTCCGCCCCAACCCGCGCTCAGCAAGCGACAGGGCGGCGCGCATATGGCGCAGGTCGGTGTCGGCTGAAACCGGCATGGAAGGCCGCGTTATCGACTATGCGATCAGCTGCCGGGGCCCTTGCCCTTGGTATCCTTGGCCGAGAAGCGGCCGACGTTGCCCATCATCTGTTCCAGGAAGCCCATCTCGCGCCCGGCGGTGGGCGTCGAGCGCTCGACCAGATCGATGTCCTGGCCGTTCGACTTGTCCAGCGTCTTGATCTCGCGCAGGACGCCGGCATCGTCGAAGCGGGCGATCACCACGCGACGCTCCGTCACCTCCGGCTCGAAGAAGGCGGTCTTCGCGGTCTTCTGGCCGATATAGTACCAGACATTCTGATCGAAGGTGCCCACCGAGGTCGGCGTGCCCAGAACCGCGGCGACATCGTCGCGCCGGCTCTGGCCCGGCTGCAGCTCTGCCACCAGCTGCGGGTCCGTCAGGTTGCCGCGGGTGGCGACGACGGGAGAGCAGCCGGTCGCGGCGAGGCCGGCGAACAGGACGCTTCCCAGAAGGGCGGTGCGAATGACGGCGCGCGGGGCGGAAAAGTTCGATCTGGTCATGGTGCTCGGGCTATGATGGAGCCGGCGGGGCATAGGACTGCCCGCTGGCGCGGATAGTCGCTAAGGCGGGACAATCGCACCGGGCGCTTCGCCCTGTCAACGAGACTCCGAATCGGGGAAGGGCTGCCGTTCGTGTCTGAGAGCTTCATGGATCGTCTGCTGGGTCCTCTGCTGAATGGCCTGGGTGGCGGTGCGCGCGCCCGCAATGCCGAGGCGGTGGCCGGGCTGTTCACCGGCATCGTCGCCCAGGCCCGCCAGCCCGGCTTCTACGCCGCGCTCGGCGTGCCCGACACGCTGGACGGCCGGTTCGAGATGGTGGCGCTGCACCTGTTCCTGGTGATGCGCCGGCTGAAGGGGCAGGGGGCGGCGGCGGCCAAATTGTCGCAACGCCTCTACGAGACGATGGTCGACGATTTCGAGAAGTCGATCATGGAGCTGGGGGCCGGCGACAGCGGCATCGCCCGGCGCGTCAAGACGATGGCGCGCGGCATGGCCGGGCGAATCCGCGCCTATGACGAGGCACTGGCCGAATCCGCCGACGGCCGGCTGGAAGTGGCGCTGGACAACAACCTCTATGGGACGGTGGAGCCGGTGCCGGACGGGGCGCTTCCCATCATGGCCGCCTATGTGCGTTCCTCCGCCGCGACGCTCGATGCCCAGCCGCTGGAGTCGCTGATGCGCGGCGAGCTGCGCTTCGCGCCACCGCCCGCCTGAGGAACACACTATATATAACGCGTCATCGTCGGTCGCCGGCATTGCGGGAGGGCTTGCCTTTCGCCGACGGCGGCTGCATGTGACTCGGAGTGCGGGGCGCCAGCCGCGTCCAACCGTTTCGACCGTCGACCTGATTTTGATTAGAGAGTCCTTCGCCATGAGTCCTGTGAACGGTGCCCTGCCGGCCCCGGAATTCTCGCGCATCGTCAATGCCGACGCGGTGCGCCGCGCCGACGTGACCGAGACCATCGAGGCGACGGAGAAGGAGCGCCGCGCGCTCGCCGAGCGGTTGGAGTTGGAGGCGATCGGCAGCCTGACTGCCACGGTGAAGCTGCGCGCGGTGCGCGGCGGCCAGATGATCCGCGTGTCGGGCACGCTGGAGGCCGACGTGGTCCAGACCTGCGTCGTCACGCTGGAGCCGGTGCCGGCCCATGTCAGCGAGAGCTTCGAGGCGCTGTTCGCCCCGTCTTCGATGGTCGAGGACCAGGGGCTGGAGATCGACTTCGACCCCTCCTTGTCGGACGAGGACATCCCCGAGCCGATGGAGAACAACCGAATCGACATCGGCGAACTGACCGCGCAGCACCTGTCGCTGGGGCTCGACCCCTATCCGCATGCCGAGGGCGTGGAATTCGAGGGCTATGACGAGGGTAATGACGGGCCCCCGGTCGAAGAAGAGGTGGCGGATGAGCCGGAAAAGCCGAACCCCTTCGCCGTTCTGCAGCAATTGAAGCAGCACAAGTGACTGCGGTCTTGCGTCCCCCGCGGTTCCTTGTATAAGGGCCGGCATTTCCACCCCCTCCAATGAGCGGCGCGGGGTTGCGAAATGGGGGTTGTTCGGGCTTGCCCTTTGGGGGCATTTGCCTTATTGAATGCCGCTCGCGCTGGGCGGCCCCTGTTCGGGCCGCCCTTTCCAATGAAGAGAGTTTACGGTCATGGCTGTTCCGAAGAAGAAGACCTCCAAGTCGCGGCGCAACATGCGGCGTTCGCACCACGCTCTGCCGACCTCGGCCTACAACGAGTGCCCGAGCTGCGGTGAGCTGAAGCGTCCGCACCACGTCTGCGGGTCTTGCGGCCAGTACGACCAGCGCGAAGTGGTTCAGAGCGGCACCGCGGCCGCTTGATCCCGATCGCGTTGTCTGAGGTCCCGATGATCAGGGGCGTGTTTCGCCCCTGCCGGGGTCCTAGCCGGGGAGCCTGTTCGCGGTGAGCCAGCGCCTGACCATCGCCCTGGATGCCATGGGTGGCGATCTCGGTCCCGACATGGTCATTGCCGGGGCGGACATCGCGCGGGAGCGCCATCCCGATGTGCGTTTTCTGCTGTATGGCGACAGGGAGCGGATCGAACCGCTGCTGAACCAGCGGCCCGCGTTGAAGGCAGTGGCGGAGATCCGCCACACCGCCGACTTCGTGGCCGGGGACGCCAAGCCTGCAGTGGCGCTGCGCGCCGGACGCCAGTCCAGCATGAGGCTTGCCATCGACGCCGTGGCGTCGGGTGAGGCCGCCTGCGTGGTCTCGGCCGGCAACACCGGCGCCCTGATGGCGATGGCGAAGTTCGTGCTGAAGACGCTGCCGGGCATCGACCGGCCGGCGATGGCGTCCTTCTTCCCGACGCAACGGGGCGAGAGCGTGATGCTGGACCTCGGCGCCAACGCCGAATGCCAGCCGGAAAACCTCGTCCAGTTCGCCGTGATGGGGGCCGTCTTCGCGCGCGCCATCCTGGGCCTGCCGGAGCCGTCGATCGGTGTGCTGAACATCGGCTCGGAAGACATGAAGGGCAACGAGGTGGTGCGTGCCGCGGCGGCCAGCCTGCGCGACATGCCGCTGCCCGGCCGCTTCCACGGCTTCGTCGAAGGCACCGACATCGGGCTGGGCACGGTGGACGTCATCGTCACCGATGGCTTCACCGGCAATGTCGCACTGAAGACGGCGGAGGGGACGGCCAAGCTGTTCTCCGAATTCCTGCGCCGCACCTTCGCGACGTCCTTCCTGGCGCGGATCGGTTATCTGCTGGCACGCGGCGCCTTCAAGCGCTTCCGCGAGCGGATCGACCCGCGGCGCTACAACGGCGCGATGTTCCTGGGCCTGCGCGGCGTCTGCGTGAAGAGCCATGGCGGCACCGACCCGGTCGGATTCGCCAATGCCGTCGCGGTCGCCATCAATCTGGCGACTCACGGTTTCAACGAGCGCATCAAGGAAGAGATGGGGCGCATAGCCGACGCGAACCCTCTTCCCGACACGAAGGCGGCGGCGGGCTGAACCATGGTCATGCGTTCCCGAGTTCTTGGTTGCGGTATCTTCCTGCCGGCCAACATCGTCACCAACCAGGATCTGGAACAGCGGGTCGACACGTCGGACGAGTGGATCGTTCAGCGCACCGGCATCAAGTCGCGCCACATCGCGGCGGAGGGGGAGAAGACCTCCGACCTCGCCATCGCCGCGGCGACCCGCGCGCTCGAGCATGCCGGCGTGCCGGCCGGCAGCATCGACTGCATCGTGCTGGCGACCACCACGCCCGACAACACCTTCCCGGCCACAGCCACCAAGGTTCAGGCGGCGCTGGGCACCATCGGCTTCGCCATGGACATCCAGGCGGTCTGCGCCGGCTTCGTCTATGCCATGGCGGTCGCCGACAATTTCCTGCGCAACGGTCAGGCCAAGCGCGCCCTGGTGATCGGGGCGGAGACCTTCTCCCGCCTGCTGGACTGGAACGACCGCACCACCTGCGTGCTGTTCGGCGACGGCGCCGGCGCCATCGTGCTGGAGGCCTATGAGGCCAAGGGCGATTCGTCTGATCGCGGCGTGCTGTCCACCCATCTGCATTCCGACGGCAGCCAGTACGACCTGCTCTATGTCGACGGCGGCGCGTCCTCGACCGGTACCATCGGCCATGTCCGCATGCATGGGCAGGAAATATTCCGCCACGCCGTCTCCAAGCTTTCGGCGGTGGTGGAGGAGGCGCTGGTCGCCAACGGTCTGGAGTCCACCGACATCGACTGGATGGTTCCGCACCAGGCCAACCGGCGCATCATCGACGGGCTGGCCCGCAAGATGAAGCTGCCGCCGGAAAAGGTCGTGCTGACGGTGGACCGTCACGGCAATACCTCGGCTGCGTCGATCCCGCTGGCGTTGGGCGAGGCGGTGGCCGACGGCCGGGTCAAGCGCGGCGACCTGATCCTGATGGAAGCCATCGGCGGCGGCCTGACCTGGGGTTCGGCGCTGATCCGCTGGTAAGCGGCCACTGCTTTTCCCGTACCTGCTTGAATGCTGCACCGCACGCCCAACCCGGCTTCGGCCGGGCTGTATGCGGCTGCCAAGCTTTTGAATTGACGGACCTTCTTTCCCCGGATTACCGTCTTCGCAATGGTTGCGGGGGAGGTCGAACCATGTCTCAGAACACCGTCACGCGCGCCCAATTGAGCGAGGCCGTCTACCAGGAAGTCGGTCTTTCGCGCAACGAATCGGCCGATCTGGTCGAAACTGTCCTGGACGAGATTTCCGACGCGCTCGCCCGGGGGGAGATGGTGAAGATATCCTCCTTCGGCAGTTTCCAGGTTCGCCAGAAGGGCGAGCGAATTGGCCGGAACCCCAAAACCGGGGAAGAGGTGCCGATCCTGCCGCGGCGGGTTCTGGTCTTCCGTGCCAGCCATGTGCTGAAGAACCGCATCAACGATGTCCAGGAGGGTGGGGCGCCGACGCCCGCGCGGGCTCTCTCCTGACGCCGGCCGTCCGTGATGACGCCAACTCCTTGTCCACCGCCGTGCCGTGCCTGCGCGCGGATCGCCGTCCGGTCCGTTCGCTGCCGGGCGGCGGCCTGATCCCGTCATGAAATCCGCCACGGCCTATCGCACCATCAGCGAGGTGTCGACCGACCTGAACGTGCCTCAGCATGTGCTGCGTTTCTGGGAGACCAAGTTTCCCCAGATCCGCCCGCTGAAGCGCGGCGGCGGCCGTCGCTATTACCGGCCGGAGGACGTGGAGCTTCTGCGCCGCATCCAGGCACTCCTGTATGAGGACCGCTACACCATCAAGGGCGTGCAGCGCCTGCTGAAGGAAGGGCGTATGTCCGACCCGACGCCGCCGTTGCCCGAGGATGCCGATGAGTCCGGCGATCCAGGTGCTGGAGCGGGTGAGGAAGGCGCGTTCGATGACAGCATCGACCGCAGGCTGGATGACGAACAGCATGAAGGTGCGCAGCCGCCTCTGTCCGCCGCCCTGCGGCACGAGATCACCATGGTGGTGGACGAGCTGAAATCGTTGCGGTCGGTGCTGTCGCGCCTCTCCGAAATCGGGGACAAAAAAAGCTGAAAAAACATCACGGGAGATGTTGCATCGGCAAAAGTCCGCGGCTATAGTCCCGTTCCCTTCCGGAGCCAAGCCGCAAGCACTGCGGTGAAGTTGACGGAGCGTAGCGCAGCCTGGTAGCGCATCAGACTGGGGGTCTGGGGGTCGCAGGTTCGAATCCTGTCGCTCCGACCAGTTCCGGAGGGAAGAAAAAGCCTCGAAGTCCTTGGACTTCGAGGCTTTTTTATTGCTCGCGATTTGGCCTGTGTTCGGAGCCGACCTGCGGCGGCGGACGCCATGCGTGCAACGCATTGCGCGCAATTGGATAGCGCATGACCAAAATCATTGCGCGCAATCTAATTGTGAGCGACGTTTTGTCCCACGAGATCACCGGCAGCGGTGTTTCCCGCCGCCACGCCAATCGAACCCAGATATCCAATGAAGGAGAGCGCACCATGAAGACCCTCTATTCGACGAAGGTGTCCGCCACCGGTGGCCGCGACGGCAAGGCCGTCAGTGAGGACGGGCTGCTGTCGGTCGCGCTGGCCGCGCCGAAGGAACTGGGCGGGCAGGGTGGCGCCACCAACCCCGAGCAGTTGTTCGCCGCCGGCTATTCCGCCTGCTTCATCGGTGCCATCAAGTTCGTCGGCAACCGCGACAAGATCGCCGTTCCCGCCGACCTGTCGGTGACGGCCACGGTCGGTATCGGTGCCCGCGACGATGGCGAGGGCTTCGGCCTGACGGTGGATTTCGTCGTGTCGCTGCCGGGCATGGACAAGGCCGCGGCCGAGGATCTGCTGGCCCGCGCCCACAAGGTCTGCCCCTACAGCCATGCCACCAAGGGCAACATCCCGGTGACCACGACGGTTGCTTGAGGCGCTTGCCCTGGGTTTCTTCATAGGGTGATTGCCTGAAGCGAACCGCTTTCAGGATTGCGCCGCCGGGCTGTTGCGCGCGATTGTGCCGAATGCATGATCGACCGGCGCGCCACAGCCCGGCGGCGCCGCGCCGTTTCGAAGGTTCCGCAAAGCCATGACTGCCGATAGGGACGACCCGCTTCTGCTCTCCAACCAGGCCTGCTTCGCCCTTTACTCGGCGAATCTGGCGATGACCCGTGTCTATCGTCCGCTGCTGGAGTCGCTCGGCCTGACCTACCCGCAATATCTGATGATGTTGCTGCTGTGGGAGGAGGACGGTCAGTCGATGAAGGCGCTGGGCGAAAGGCTGGGGCTGGACAGCGGCACGCTGACCCCGCTGCTGAAGCGGATGGAAGGGCAGGGGCTGGTCACCCGCGCCCGCGATCCGCAGGATGAACGGCTTGTCCGCATTCGCCTGACTTCTGAAGGGGCGGCGTTGCGCGGCAAGGCCGAATGCCTGCCGACCCACATTGCCGCCGCCGCCGGCTGTTCGGTCGAGGAACTGGCCTCCCTGCGCGAGGCGTTGCTGAAGCTGCGCGACGACCTGAACCGGGCCGCAGACCAGAACTGATCCGGCGCCGTCGAAAGGGGCTGGAAATCGGCGGCCGGACGGCCTTTCCTATCCGGCCGCTCCCCGGAAGGAAGGTGCCTGCCGTGACTCCTCATCTCATCGACGACCGTCTCCGCATCCGTGCGGCCGATGCCGACGACGCACCGGACCTCGCCCGGCTGATCGACATTGCGGGAGGCGGGGTCTACGGCTTCCTGCTGGACGGGCTGATGCCGGGGCTGACGGCGGCGGAAATGCTGATGCCGGGTCTTGCCGGGCGCAGCGGTTCGCTGTCGCATCGGCAGAGCGGAGTCGCCGAACTGGATGGGCAGGTCGTCGGCGTCGCCCACGGCTATCCCACCGACTGGATCCGGACGGAGGATTACAGCGGCCTGCCGCCCGACCGCGTCGCGCATATGGCGGCATTCTCCGAAACGCTGGACTGGGGCAGCTATTTCCTGTCGGCCCTGGCGGTCGATCCGGAGCAGCGGCGCCACGGCATCGCCGGGCGGCTGCTCGGCTGGTTCTACGAACGGGCGCGAACCGGCGGATTCGACCGCGTCACGCTGCATGTCTGGGCCGACAACGATCCGGCCCGCCGCCTTTATGCCGGCGAGGGGTTTGAGGAGATCGGCCGCGCCGACATCCCCTGGCACCCCCGCCTGCCGCACCAGGGCGGCAGCATCCTGATGCGGCGCTATCTCTGAGCGGCGACCCGCAGCGGTACGCTTTCGGCCGACAACTCGTCGATACGGCGCACCACCAGATCAGGGGCGGCGTAATGCACCATATGTCCGCAGTCCGGCACCCAATGCAGTGTGCTGTTCGGCAGCACATGATGCAGCCGGCCGCTCTGTTCCTCCTGTGAGACGATGCGGTCCTCATGGCCGGCGAAGATCGCCACCGGGACGGTCACGTCGGCATAACGGTGCTGCAGCCGGTCGGCACCGGGCACCAGGGTGACGCCGTCCTGGGCGTTGGCGCGCAGCTGGCTCGGCCGGGTCGTCAGGGCGGCGGGAAAGGTCTCCGTCAGATGGTCGGGCACCGGCCGGGGCGAGAACAGCGTCTTGATCATCAGCGGCATCACCGCCTTCGAGAAGGGCGGCGAGACCGTGTAGCGCAGCAGGTCGCCCAGCACCGGCGTCGCCACCGGCGCCACCATGACCGCGTCGGCCCGCTTGGTCGGGAAGTAATAGCCGGCGAGCAGTGCCAGCCCCTTCACCGTCCGCGGATGGTCCAGCGCCAAAGCCAGCGCCACCAACGTCGCGTAGGAATGGCCGGCGACCACAGCGTTCTCGATTCCCAGCACGGCGAAGGCCTCGGCCAACAGGTCCGCCTGATCCTCCGGCGTCCAAGCGCGGTCGCGGGGACGGTCGCTATGGCCCATGCCGGGGCGGTCGAAGGCGATGACCCGGTGGTTTCGCGCCAGCCGGCCGAACAGCCCGCTCGCCAGCGAATCGCCCAGCGCCGAGACATTGCCGTGCAGCAGCACGACCGGCGGTCCCTCGCCGGCCTCCATATAGTGCAGCCGGACGCCGTCTACGGTCACGAAGCGGCCTTCCGGCGGGTAGCGCCGCTCCGCCGCGCGGGCCGCCAGCGTGTTGGCGACGGCCAGCCCGCCCAGGGTCAGCGCGGTGATGCCCAGGGTCTTGAGGATGGTGGATTGGCGGTCGGTCATGGCGGTTGTCCTCTCAAGCGGCTGCTGCGATGCAGCATCGTCGAGAGGACAACCGGGGGACGGGGGAAGGGTTCCCTGGTGGTGGGGGCGTTATCCCCTCACTTCCCCGCCTTCAACTGCTCCCGCGTCAGCCAGAACACCTCGCCGAAGCTGTTGGCGGTCTGCAGCCACAGGAAGTCCAGGTGGGGATATTCCGCCTCCAGGATCTCGCGGCCGGTGCCGAACTCGCAGAGCAGGCCGCCGTCCGGGGTCAGGTGCTTGGGGGCTTCCTTCAGAATGCGGCGGACGATGTCCAGCCCGTCATCGCCGCCGGCCAGCGCCATTTCCGGCTCGGCCCGGAACTCGGGCGGCAGGGCGTCCATCGCCTCGGCGTCGACATAGGGCGGGTTGGTGATGATGACGTCGTATTTCCGCGTCTTCAGCGGCGCGAACAGGTCGCCCTGATGCAAAGTGATGCGGTCCTCGAACCCGCTGTCGGCGACATTGCGCCTGGCCACCTCCAGCGCGTCGGGCGACAGGTCGACCGCGTCCACCTGGGCTTCCGGGAAGATGCGGGCGGCGAGGATGGCAAGGCAGCCGGAGCCGGTGCACAGGTCCAGCACCCGCTCCACCGAGGTCGGATCCTCCACCAGCGTGAAGTCATCGCCACCGAACAGGTCGGAGAACAGCAGCTCGCCGATGTAGGAGCGCGGGACGATCACCCGCTCGTCCACATAGAAGGGGATGCCCTGGATATAGGCCTTGTTCAGCAGGTAGGGCGCCGGCTTGCGGGTGTCGATGCGGGCATGGAGGATGCCGGCCACCGCCTCGCGCTCCGCCGCGGTCAGACGGGAGTCGAGATAGGGATCGAGCTGGTCGACCGGCAGGTGCAGAGTCTCCAGCACCAGGAACACCGCCTCGTCGAAGGCCGTGGTGGTGCCGTGGCCGTAATCGAGATCGGCCTCGTTGAAGCGGCTGACGCCGTAGCGCAGGAAATCGCGGATGGTCGACAGCTCGGCGGCGGCTGTGGCGGCGGTGTGCTTGGCGGTCACGGGCGGCAGGCTCCGGTCGGGAACGGGAAAGGGGTCAGAGGAGGTCCAGAACCGAGTCCGGCGGCCGGCCGACGCGGGCGCGGTCGCCCTTCACCACGATCGGGCGTTCGATGGCGGACGGATTGGCGGACAGGGCGGCGATCAGCGCCTCGCCGTCGAGATCCTTGGCGATTCCGGCCTCCGCCGCCTCCTTGGCGCGGGTGATGTCGCGCGGTCCCTTGCCCAGCTTGGCGAGGATGGCCGACAGCTCCGCCGGGCTGGGCGGGGTTTTCAGATACTCGATCACCGCCGGCTCGACGCCGCGGGAGCGCAGGAGTTCCAGCGTCTCGCGCGATTTGCTGCAGCGCGGGTTGTGGTAGATCGTCACGTCGCTCATGGCGGGTTTCCAAATTGGAAGTTCGATCCGACTGATACACCCAACCCGCGCCCCGCGCCAATCCGGCATGCGGAAAGCTCTGTGGCGGCGCAACATCCGTCAGGTGACAAGGGCTGCCTTTGGTATTATTTTGCGCGCTCGCTTTTCCGTGGCCCATCGCGCCGTTTCCGGCAGGCGGGCTGCCGATCAGTCCCGATGCCCAGATACGGATGCCGGCCGTGACCAAGCTCTCGCTCTCCAAGGACAAGATCAACATCCTTCTTCTGGAAGGTGTCCACGACAACGCCATCGACGAGCTGGCCCGCGGCGGCTACGCCTCCGTCGAGCGGCTGCCGCGCGCCCTGGACGAGGACGAGCTGCTGGAGCGCATCGGGTCCGTCCACATCCTCGGCATCCGGTCGCGCACTCATCTGACCGCCAAGGTGTTCGAGGCGGCCAACAAGCTGATCACCGTCGGCTGCTTCTGCATCGGCACCAACCAGGTCGATCTGAAGGCAGCGCGCCGCACCGGCGTCCCGGTGTTCAACGCCCCCTATTCCAACACCCGGTCGGTGGCGGAGCTGGTGATCGGCGAGATCATCATGCTGATGCGCGGCATCTTCGAGAAGTCGCAGCTGGTCCATGGCGGCGGCTGGATGAAGTCGGCCAAGGATTCCTACGAGATCCGCGGCAAGACGCTGGGCATCGTCGGCTACGGCCATATCGGCACCCAGGTGTCGATCCTGGCCGAGGCGATGGGCATGCAGGTCCGCTTCTACGACACCGTGCGCAAGCTGGCGCTCGGCAACGCGCGCGCCTGCGATTCGCTGGAGGAGCTGCTGTCGGTCTCCGACGTGGTGACCCTGCATGTGCCGGACACCCCGCAGACCCGCGACATGATCGGCGAGCGTGAACTGGCGACGATGAAGAAGGGCAGCCACCTGATCAACGCCGCCCGCGGTCAGGTGGTGGACATCGCGGCGCTGGCCGCCGCGATGAACAGCGGCCACATCCTCGGTGCCGCCATCGACGTCTTCCCGGTCGAACCCGGTTCGGACAAGGAAGAGTTCCAGAGCGCGCTGCGCGGCATCAAGACCGCCATCCTGACTCCGCACATCGGCGGTTCGACGATGGAGGCGCAGGCCAACATCGGCACCGAGGTGGCGCAGAAGCTGCTCGAGTATTCGGACAACGGCTCCACCGTCGGCGCGGTCAACTTCCCGCAGGTGGCGCTGCCGGTTCAGGCCGGCTGCACCCGCTTCCTGCACGTCCACGAGAACCGGCCCGGCATCCTGCGCAAGGTGAACGAGGTGTTCTCCGGCCGCGACCTGAACATCGCCGCCCAGTATCTCCAGACCGATCCGGAGCTGGGCTACGTGGTGGTCGACGTGAACGGCGACGTCGAGGAGCTGGAGGTCGTCAACGACCTGCGCGCCATCGAAGGCACGCTGAAGGCCCGCTTCCTGTTCCCGGCGCATCAGTGAGGGAGTGGGGTGACGGCGACGGTCCTTCGCCGTCACCCCGATCTTCCCCTCCATGTCTCTTGTCCGCGGACGGTTTCCTGATATCTCTATCGGGATGAACGTTCGCCTCCTGTTCCTCTTCCTTTCGGGCATGATGCTCGCCGCCCTGCCGGCCGCTTCGCCGGCCGCCGCGCAGTCCAATGGCTGCAGCGGATTTCCGCCGACGAAGCTCGTGTTCGACAGCGTGCTGGCACCGATTCAGCGCGACGACGGGTTGTCGATCGTGCAACTCACCCGGCTGCCGGGACGCACGCCGGGACCGGCCGGGAGTGCCGGCGGCCATGTGCTGGGGCTGACTCTGGCCCGCTACGGCGAGCAGTCGCAGGTCTCCGCCCTGTTCAGGACCATGGGCGACGGCACCTATTGCGCGTCGGCCAGCACGGTGACCATCAGCTTCGGCTTCCAGCAGCGCATCGTCCATGTCGCCAGCGAAATTCCGGTGAACTCCTGTCTGCATGGCGAGGTGCTGGCCCATGAGATGCGCCATGTCGCGGTGGACGAGGCGTTGCTGCGCGAGATGATGCCGCAGATCCGCATCCGGCTGGATCAGGTGATGGACGGCATGGCGCCGGTTCGCTCGCGCAGTCAGGCGCAGGCGATGGCGGCGATCCGCCGGCCGCTCGAATCGGCGATGCGGCGGATCATGCAGGAGTTCGGGCGCGAACGCGACCGCCGGCAGGCACAGGTCGATACGGTCGAGGAGTATGAGCGGGTCAGCCGCGTCTGCAACGGCGAGGCCCGCGACTATCTGCCGAAACCCGCCCAACGGCAGACCGTCCGGCGAGGATAAGTCCCTATCAGCGCTTGCGGCGGCGCCGATCGGTGGCATGGCCGTCGGTGAACTCCGGCGGCTTGCGGCGGACCCAGCGGATGAAGGCGGCGATGTCGGGATGGCCGCGCAGCGCCTCGATCTCGTGGTAGTGGTCGCGCAGCTGCTGCTCGGTCAGCACCGCGTGGATCTTGGCGTGGCAGATGCGGTGCATCGTCACCGTGTCCCGTCCGCCATAGGTTCGTGGGACCAGATGGTGTTCGTTCACGCTGGCGCCGGGGACCATCGGCCGGCCGCAGAGCGGGCAGGCGGGGTGCTCCTCCTGTGGGGCGGCGGGGATGGCGATCGGCGGGGGCGGCAGACGGCGCATGGTGTCCGGGGCAGGGGGCGGAGCGTGCCGGGGGCTTGGATGATATGGCGCTGTACCGACGCCGGAAAAGCCGCCCTCAATTCCCTGCGCCGGCCGTCGCGGCCGTTGAAGCGACGGGTGCAGCCTGCGCCCGCTGGCCGACCCAGACGCTGCCGAGCGCCAGCGCCATGCCGGCGATCTGATAGCCGGTCAGCGATTGGCCGAGCAGCGCCCAGCCCAGAACCACTGCCATCACCGGGCTGAGGAAGCCCAGCGGCGCCACCGAAGAGGGTTCCAGCCGCGACAGGCCACGGAACCACAGGATGTAGGTCAGCGCCGCTCCGATCAGGCCGAGATAGACGAAGCCAATCAGATTGGCCGCCGTCGGCACCGGCAGCGCCGGTTCCAGAAGCAGCGCCACCGGCACCAGCAGCACCCCGCCCGCGGTCAGCTGCCAGGCCGTGAAGGTCAGCGGCGACACCGGCGGGCGCCAGCGCCGGCTCAGCACCGTGCCCGCGGCCATCGATCCGGCACCGGCCAGCGCCGCGATTACACCGATGCTGTCAAGCGCCGCGCTCGGCTTCAGCACCAGCAGGGCCACCCCGCCGATGCCGGCCAGCGCGGCGGCGACCGCCAGCGGGCGGATCGGCGTGCCCAGCAGCGGACGCGACAGGGCGATGACGATTAAGGGCTGCACCGCTCCCACGGTGGCGGCGACTCCGCCCGGCAGGCGATAGGCCGACACGAACAGCATCGCCCAGAAGAAGGAGAAGTTCAGCGCCCCCAGCACCAGCGAGCGTCCCCACCAGCATCCCCAGGGCAGCCGGCGGACCAGCAGCAACAGCAGGAGCCCGGCCGGCAGGGCGCGCAGCAGTGCGACCGTCATCGGGTAGCCCTGCGGCAGCAGTTCCGTGGTGACGATGTAGGTGCTGCCCCAGATCGCAGGAGCGATGGCGGTCAGCAGCAGGTCGGTGGACCGGGCCATGTTCCGGCGTTCCCTTCAAGCGGGGGCAACAACAAAAAGGGCGCCCCACCGGGACGCCCTCTTCAGCGGGTTGGTTCCGCTCGACCGTCAGGCCGCCTTCTTCTCGGCGATCAGCTGGACGAAGCGGTCGAACAGATAGTGGCTGTCCTGCGGGCCGGGCGAGGCTTCCGGGTGGTACTGCACCGAGAAGACCGGCTTGCCCTTCAGGCGGATGCCCTCGTTGGTGCCGTCGAACAGGCTGACATGGGTGACCTCGGCGTCGGCCGGCAGGGTTTCCGGCACCACGACGAAGCCGTGGTTCTGGCTGGTGATCTCCACCCGGCCGGAGGCCAGGTCCTTCACCGGATGGTTGGCGCCGCGGTGGCCCTGCTGCATCTTGGTGGTCTTGGCGCCCAGCGCCAGCGACAGCATCTGGTGGCCGAGGCAGATGCCGAACATCGGCACGCCGGTGTCGAGCAGGCCCTTGATGGTCGGCACGGCGTATTCGCCGGTGGCGGCGGGGTCGCCGGGGCCGTTGGACAGGAAGATGCCGTCCGGCTGGTGGCGCATCACGTCCTCGACCGTGGCGGTGGACGGCACCACCGTCACCTTGCAGCCGGCAGCGGCGAGGCAGCGCAGGATGTTGCGCTTGGCGCCGTAATCGATGGCGACGACATGGTATTGCGGCTTGTCCTGGGTGGCGTAGCCGCCGCCGATGGTCCAGCCGGCTTCGGTCCAGTCGTAGGTCTGGCGGCAGGACACGTCCTTGGCCAGGTCCATGCCCTCCAAGCCCGGCCAACCCTTGGCCTTGGCGACCAGCGCCTCGATGTCGAACTTGCCGTCCGGCGCATGGGCGACGACGCCGTTGGGCGCGCCCAGGTCGCGGATGCGGCGGGTCAGGCGGCGGGTGTCGACGCCGGCCAGACCGATGAGGCCGTAGCTCTTCAGCCAGTCATCGAGATGGCGGGTGGCGCGCCAGTTCGACGGGTCGGTGATGTCGGCGCGCAGGATCAGGCCGCGGGCGGCCGGGGTGATCGTCTCGATGTCTTCGGTGTTGGCGCCGGTGTTGCCGATGTGCGGGAAGGTGAAGGTGATGATCTGGCCGGCATAGCTGGGATCGGTCAGGATCTCCTGATAACCGGTCATGGAGGTGTTGAAGCACACCTCGCCCACCGAATCCCCCGTGGCGCCGATGCCTCGGCCGCGGAACACCGTGCCGTCGGCCAGTACAAGCACGCCGGTGTGAACCGCATTGTCGGAGGGGGGAGTGGCGAGAGTCATTCCTGTGAACCTTCCCAAAAACCGCGGCCGGCGACGGATCGGGTGATCGGCGGAACGGCGACGGCCTAGCGTCCCGCCGGGCGCGCACACGGAACCGCTCGCACCCCACCTCCGCCGGTGCGGGCGGTGACGTGGGATCGAGTGGGCTGATCGGGTGGGCCGGTCATCCTATATGACGATTGGATGCCGGATTTCCAGCAATAGCTTTGCAAGGCGGCCCTGAACCGGTGGCAAAGTCGGACGGCGGTCAGTGCTTCTGTCAGGGCTTTTGTATGGAAATCGGCAGACGCTTTCCCGATAGTCGCCCTTTCCGGCCGGATATGGGGCGCGGCCGGACGCCGGGCACGATGAACAAGGAACACAGGACATGACTCTGCGCACGCAGTTCAACGACTCTCTGAAGGATGCGATGCGCGCGAAGGACATGCGCGCGGTGTCCACCCTGCGCCTGATTCTGACCGAGCTGAAGAATCGCGACATCGATGCCCGGAGCCGCGGCGTGACCGACGGCATCGACGAGGCGAGCATCCTGTCGATGCTGCAGACGATGGTGAAGCAGCGCAACGAGTCGGCGGGGATGTACGAGCAGGGCGGCCGTCCGGAACTGGCCCAGCAGGAGCGCGAGGAGATCGCGGTCATCGAACGCTTCCTGCCCAAGCAGATGACCGAAGAGGAATCTGCCGCCGCCATCGACGCCATCGTGACCGAGTTGGGTGCCGCCAGCATCAAGGACATGGGCAAGGTGATGGCAGAGCTGAAGGCCCACCATGCCGGGCAGATGGACTTCGCCAAGGCCGGCGGTCTGGTGAAGGCGCGGCTTTCGGGCAAGTAAGCGGCCGGGCAGGTAAGCGACAGGTGCGGATGACGTTCGGTTCGATCGGGAGTTGGACCGACGCCGCACCCGGTCGGCGACGATTGCCCCCTTGGGGCCGGCGGTGCTGGTTCCCATACTATGCCTCTGCTATAGCCTCGCGCCCGTCGCACCCCCTCCTTCGTTCCCCGGTGACCGTTCGACCATGGCCTTCCCGCCCCAATTCCTGGAAGAACTGCGCAGCCGGCTGGCTCTGTCGGAAGTGGTTTCCAAGCGCCTGCGCCTGATCCGCGCCGGCCGGGAGTACAAGGCTCCCTGTCCGTTCCACAATGAGAAGTCGCCCTCCTTCTACGTCAACGACCAGAAGGGCTTCTTCCATTGCTTCGGTTGCGGCGCCCACGGCGACGTCATCGGTTTCGTCATGCGCCACGACAATCTCGGATTCCCCGAGGCGGTCGAGCATCTGGCCGGCGAGGCCGGACTGCCGGTGCCGCGCCCGACGGAAGAGGACCGGCAGCGCTACGAGCGGCGCAAGACCCTGCACGACCTCGTCGAGCAGGCGGCCCGCTGGTTCGAGCAGCAATTGCACACCTCCGCCGGCCGGGCGGGGCTGGATTACTTCATGCGGCGCGGGCTGGACGGCGACATCATCGCGCGCTTCCGGCTTGGCTACGCACCCGGCGACTCGAACGCGCTACGCACATATCTGGGCAAGCAGGGCTTTTCCGACGAGGACATGGTCAATGCCGGCCTGCTGAAGCGGCCGGACGACGGGCGGGCGCCCTACAGCTTCTTCCGCAACCGGGTGATGTTCCCGGTCACCGACCGGCGCGGGCAGGTGGTGGCCTTCGGCGGGCGCATTCTCGAGGGCGACGGGCCGAAATACGTCAACACCGCCGACACGCCGCTCTTTCACAAGGGCACGCTGCTCTACGGCCTGTCGCGGGCGCGGCAGGCGGCGGCGGACGGCAAGCCGGTGATCGTCGCCGAAGGCTATATGGACGTGATCGCCCTGGTCCGCGCCGGCTTCGAGGGGGCGGTGGCGCCGCTGGGTACCGCGCTGACCGAGACGCAGGTGCAGGAGCTGTGGAAGCTGATACCGGCGGCGGAGAAGGTGCCGTTCCTGTGCTTCGACGGCGACAATGCCGGCCGGCGCGCGGCTTGGCGGGCGGTGGAGCGCATCCTGCCGCACCTTGCCCCCGGCCAGTCGGCCCGCGTCGCCTTCCTGCCGGAGGGCGAGGACCCCGACAGCCTGATCCGCGCGCAGGGGCCGAAGGCGATGGGCGCGGTGCTGGAGGCCGCCATCCCGCTGTCCGATGCCCTCTGGCGGATGGAGAGCGAAGGTCGGCCGACCGACACGCCGGAGGCCAAGGCCGCGGTCAAGGCGGCGCTGGAGGCCCGCGTCGCCACCATCGCCGACCGCGACGTGCAGGGTTTCTACCGGACAGAGATGCGCCGCCGCGTCGACGAGGCCTTCGCGCCCGCGCGGCCGGCCTACAACCGCGGACCCTGGGTGCCGGGGCAGGGGCAGGGGCAGGGGCAGGGGCAGGGGCGGGGGCGTTTCGGCGAACCGCCGCGCCGCCATGTGCCCGGCGTGCCCGGTCGCCTGACCTCCAAGCCCGTCGGGGAGGGGCGCGGCCGCGCCTCCCGCCTCGCCTCGATGCGGGAGCGGATCCTGCTGGCGACCATCATCAACCATCCCGAGTTGTTCGGCGAATTGGCCGAGCCGTTGGGGCTGTTGCCGTTCGGTGACCCGGAGCTCGAAAAACTGCGCTGGGCGGTGATCGAATGTCTTTCGGACGATCGTAACCACGACTCGACACTTGACGCCGCTGCGCTTTGTCGCCACTTGTCATCCGCCGGCCATGAGACGATGGTCGGTGCTTTGCTAGGCGAGTCGACCTATGTCCATGCCGGCTTCGCCCGTCCGGAGGCCTCTACGGAGGATGCCCGGAAGGGATGGTGGCCTGCGTGGCGGCATCTGCATCAAGAGCGGGTGCTCGACGATCTTAGGGAAGCGAAGGCGGCTTTGACCCGTGACAACAGCGAGGCGAACTTCGCGAGGGTCGTGGCTCTTCAGCAGGAGGTCATAAAGTCCGGGCTGGGTATGACGGATGATGGTGACTTTGACGATGTCTGACGGTTGATGGCTTGTGCCGTCGGCGGTCGCGCATCGGTTGATGGGGCACGGAATTGACAGGACGGGGCCGCATGACAGCTTCTGTGATGGCGGGTTCTGGGTAGATACATGGTTGGGGGTGGGGCGGACGGGCCGGGCAACCGGGACCGGGCGCTCCTTTCGTCTTTTTCAATGGGGTAATGCGGGGGCACCGAACGCATGGCCACGAAAGCTGCGAACAGCGTGGAAGTTTCCGAAACGCGGGAGGAATCCGCAGACGGTCCTCTGATGGACGGCATGGGCTTGGCCGTCAAGAAGATGATCGCCCGCGGCAAGGAGCGCGGGTATGTCACCTATGACGAGCTGAACGCAGCGCTGCCGCAGGATTCGTCCTCGTCCGAGCAGATCGAAGACACGATGGCGATGCTGTCCGAGATGGGCATCAACATCGTCGAATCGGAAGAGCAGGATTCGGAGAACAGCGGCGAGGGTGCAGGCGAAGGCGAAGGCCGTTCGTCGGGCAATCTCGACGACGACGACATCGGCCGTACCGACGACCCGGTGCGCATGTACCTGCGCGAGATGGGGTCGGTGGAGCTGCTGTCGCGCGAAGGCGAAATCGCCATCGCCAAGCGGATCGAAGCCGGCCGCGAGATGATGATCGGCGCGATCTGCGAATCGCCCCTGACCATCCGCGCCATTCTGGAGTGGCATGATTCCCTGATGGAAGGGAAGATGCTGCTCCGTGACATCATCGACCTGGACGCCACCTATGGCGGCGGCCCGGACGGCGAGGAGATGCCGGAAGGGCTGGCCGAGGTGGTGGAAACCGCCGGCACCGGGCCCGCTGCTGCGCCCGCCGCCGATGCGCCGGCCGGCGAGGACGGCGACGAGCCGCGTCCGCCGCGCGCCGAAGGCGAGGGCGAAGAGGGCGACGAAGGCGACGAGGGCGACAACAGCCTGTCGCTGTCCGCGATGGAAGCCGCGCTGAAGCCGCAGGTCATCGAGACCTTCGAGAACATCAAGGCGACCTACGACAAGCTGCACAAGCTGCACGAGGCCCGCATGGCCGCGATGCAGCGCGGCGAGGACATGGGCAAGCAGACGGACAAGAAGTACGACAAGCTCAAGACCGAAATGGTCGAGCTGATGAACACCGTCCGCCTGAACAACCAGCGCATCGAACAGCTGGTCGAGCAGCTCTATGGCCTGAACCGCAAGCTGACCGGTTTTGAAGGCCGCCTGCTGCGCATGGCCACCGACTGCCGCGTGAAGCGCGAGGACTTCCTGAACCAGTATTTCGGCCACGAGCTGGACCCGAACTGGCAGGAGCGCATCCGCGGACTGAACCCCAAGACCTGGGGCAAGTTCGCCGAGAAGTACGACGGCGACATCCGCAAGACGCGCGAATCGATCGCCCAGGTGGCCGAAGAGGCCCGCCTGCCGATCAACGAGTTCCGCCGCATCGTCTCCACCGTCCAGAAGGGCGAGAAGGAAGCGAGCCGCGCCAAGAAGGAGATGGTCGAGGCCAACCTGCGTCTCGTCATCTCCATCGCCAAGAAGTACACGAACCGCGGCCTGCAGTTCCTGGACCTGATCCAGGAGGGCAACATCGGCCTGATGAAGGCGGTCGACAAGTTCGAGTACCGGCGCGGCTACAAGTTCTCGACCTATGCGACCTGGTGGATTCGTCAGGCCATCACCCGCTCCATCGCGGATCAGGCGCGGACCATCCGCATCCCGGTCCACATGATCGAGACGATCAACAAGCTGGTCCGCACCAGCCGCCAGATGCTGCACGAGATCGGCCGCGAGCCGACCCCGGAAGAGCTGGCCGAGCGTCTGATGATGCCGCTGGAGAAGGTGCGCAAGGTCCTGAAGATCGCCAAGGAGCCGATCTCCCTCGAAACGCCGATCGGCGACGAGGAGGATTCGCATCTCGGCGACTTCATCGAGGACAAGAACGCGGTCCTGCCGCTCGACGCCGCCATCCAGGCGAACCTGCGCGAGACGACGACCCGCGTGCTGGCCTCGCTGACGCCGCGTGAGGAGCGTGTGCTGCGCATGCGCTTCGGCATCGGCATGAACACCGACCACACGCTGGAAGAGGTCGGCCAGCAGTTCAACGTGACCCGCGAGCGTATCCGCCAGATCGAGGCGAAGGCGCTGCGCAAGCTGAAGCACCCGTCGCGGTCGCGCAAGCTGCGCAGCTTCCTGGATACCTGATTGGAAGCGTTCCTGTTTGAGACGAAGCGGGGGCCGGTTGGCCCCCGTTTTCGTTTTCGGACTTCTGCGTCGGAACGATGAACGAGGGGTTGCATTTCCCCAAAGCTTTGTCGCAAAGTGCGCCCCGCGGTAGGGCCTGTAGTTCAGCGGTTAGAACGCGCCGCTCATAACGGTGTTGTCGTCGGTTCGAATCCGGCCGGGCCCACCAACCTTTCCTATCAGTTGAATCGTCCGCCATAGTGGCGCACCCGCGCAGTCCCAGGGCTGATGTCGCGAACAGTGTCGTATGGGATCATCGATGCACCCCGCCTGAAGCCTTTTCGGCACAAGCTTGGCGGTTCCCCACAAATTTTGCTGCAAGCCCGAGAAAGTCTGGAATAAAGGATGCGCGGCGCGCGTTCGCACCCATATGCATCGGGTCCCCGCTTCGGTTGAAAGGCCGACGGACTGGCCCGGCCCTGGATATGCGGCGCCGTGTCGTCCCGTCCGGCCTTGCGGCCGGAGGGTGAAGCCATGGCGTGAGCCGTGGCGTGATCGGTAAGGATCGGGTGCGCGGTTGAGCAAATTCGGGGTCGATCTGGAAGTCCACATCGCGTCCTTGCGGCGCTACGCGCGTGCGCTGATGCGCAACGGTGCGGATGCGGAGGATCTGGTGCAGGAGGCGCTGACGCGCGCGGTGGCGCGTGCCGACAGCTTCCAGGCGGGGACGAACCTGCGGGCGTGGCTTTTCACCATCCTGCACAACGTCCACGTCAATCAGGTCCGATCCAAGGCCGCCCGGCCGCAGGAGGTCGACGTCGCCGACGTCGAATCGAAGCTGGTCACCCCGGCCCGGCAGGAAGAGCGTGTCGAACTGCGCGAGATGATGCGTGCGGTCGACGAGTTGCCGGAGGAACAGCGCAAGGTGCTGCTTCTGGTGGCGCTGGAGGGCCTGAAGTACGACGAGGTCGCCGACATGCTCGGCGTGCCGATCGGGACCGTCATGTCGCGCCTGTCACGGGCGCGCGAGGCGGTGCGGGCGAAACTGGCGAACGAGGGTGGCGTCACCCTCCGGCGGGTGAAGTGATGAACGCGCATCAGGCTACTGGACGGGTCACCGAGGACGAACTCCACGCTTACGTGGATGGACAGTTGGACGGCAGCCGCCGTCTGGCTGTGGAGCGATGGCTGGCCGAGGATCCCGACGCGGCGCGCCGGGCGGATGATTACCGCGCCCAGGCGATGCTTCTGCACGAGATGTTCGATACCGTCCTGCGCGAGCCGCCCAGCGATACGGTTCAGGAACTGTCCGACAAGCTGAAGGGACGAATCGCCTTCAACGACAACCGCCCGGCCTGGCACGCCCGCCCGCTGGTCCGGTTCGCCGCTGCGGTGATGCTGGTGGTCGCCGGCGCGGCCGGCGGCTGGATGGGCCGTGGCGCCGAACAGCAGGCCGGCGCCCCTGTCGCCCAGCAACGCCAGACGCTCGCCACCTTCGCCCAGGAGGCCACCCAGGCGCACCGCTTCTACACGTCGGACGAACGCTTCCAGGTGGAACTCGGCGCCGACAACCAGGACGAACTGAACGGCTGGCTGTCCAAGCGGGTCGGCCGCGACGTGTTCGGTCCCGATCTGGGCCGCGTCGGCTACCGTCTGATCGGCGGCCGGTCGCTGCCGACCGACATGGGCGCCGGCGCGCAGTACATGTACGCCAACGACGCCAACAAGCGGATCACCCTGTTCGTCGGCGCCCCCCAGAGCGGCAACCAGTCCAGCTTCAGCTTCACCCAGAACGGCGACGTCGCCACCTTCTACTGGGTGGAAGGGCAGCTGGCCTACGCGCTGGCCGGCCGCCTGTCGAAGGAGGAGCTGCTGGAGATCGCCAAGGCCGTCTACCAGGACGTCAAGGCCGGCCCGCCGCGCCGCGAACCGCCGCCCGACCAGCAGCAACAGCAGCAACCCCAGCAGCAACAGCAGCAGGACCAGCCGGCGGGCGTGCAGCCGATCAGCGACACGCACAAGCCGAAGGAAAGCTGAGGGGAGGGGGTGTCCGAGACGCCCCCTTACCGTTTCAGCAGATACGCCTTCAGCCAGTCGCGCACCTCGCGGCAGACCGCTTCCGACGCCTCCTCCATCGCGTGGCCGGTGCCGGGGACCAGGACCAGCTTCTTCGGTTCCCGCGCCTTGCGGTGGACGTGGATGGAGCAGCTGGGCGACAGGATCTCGTCCGCTTCGCCATGAACCAGCAGGATGGGGCAGGCCAGGTCGGTCACCGGGTCGGTGCCGTAACCCTGGGTCGCCAGCGTCACCACGGTGCAGACGGCGCCGCGGTTGGAGGCCGCCGCCTGGATGACCACGGCGCCGCCGAAGGAATGGCCGACCAGGGCCACATGGTGGATGCCCTGGCGGCCGAGGAAGCTCAGACCGCACAGCACGTCGTACACCGCCTGCTCCAGGTCGCGCGGATCGCGGAACCGCAGCCGCAGCGACGCGACGCCGTCGGCGGTCAGATCGGCGGCCAGACGCGGATAGAGCCCGCGCGCCGGCGTGTCGAAGCCGCCGCCGACCCCGCCGACCCAAAGCACCGCCAGTTCCCCGCTGGGAACCGGGTAATAACGGGCCTCCACCGGGCCGCGGTCGGTTTCCAGGGTTGCCGGCCGGAACCCTTCGGCGTCGGCGATACCCACGGTGGCGTCCAGAAGTGGCACGGCCATCCTCCCTTCCGATCTTTGCTGCCGATGGTAACAACCGGAACGCCGCAGGGTTGCCGCGCATCGGGTCATACCCTGAGGCAACGAAGCCGCAACCCGGCTGTTCTCTGTCCACAGGCATTGCACAGACGGGAAAGGAGCGGCGATGGCGTCGAACAGTTTGACCGGACAGGGGCGCTGGCCACAGTCGGACTCCCTACGGTCGGGCATGAGCCTGATCGGGTCGGGCGATGCCGCGACCGGCGGCCGCTGGCTCGCCATGGTGGGCGGTACCGCGCTGGGCGTGCTGGGACTCCGGCGGTCGGGATGGAGCGGGGCGATGCTGGCGTTGGGCGGCGCCGGCCTGTTCGCCGCCGGTGCCCTGGGCCTGCGGCCCTTCGGCGGCCGGACCCTGCACGCAACCCCGGTTCCGGGCGCCTGGCGCAGCCATGATCCTGCGTCGCGTCGCCGGTCGCTGACGCCGGAACGCACCCAGGCGGTCGTGACCATCGCGTCCGAACCGGGGACGGTCTTCCGCTTCTGGCGCAACTTCGCCAACCTGCCGAAGCTGATGCCGCAACTGGAGCGGGTCGACGTGCTGTCGGCGACCGAAAGCCGATGGCTCGCCAAGAGCGTCGCCGAGCACGGCAAGATGCCGGGCGGGGAAGCGCTGAGCTGGCGCTGCGTGCTCGACCGCGTCGACGAGGACCGGCTGTTGACCTGGCATACGGTGGGCGAGACGGCGCTGCCGCACCGCGCCTCGCTGATGCTGACCCCGGCGCCGGGCGACCGCGGGACGGAGGTCCGGTTGACGCTGGTCTACCGCGTCCCGGCCACGGAGGTCGCGGCGCGTCTGGGCGTGACTCCGGAAGCGCAGGCCGAGGAGGCGCTGCGCCGGCTGAAGCAGCGCGTGGAGACGGGAGAGCTGTCCACCATCGACCGTCAGCCCCGCGGGAACGGGAGTGGGAATGGAGCGGCCAACGGCTCGTTCCGGGAGGCGACGGAATGAAGGCGCTCTGCTGGAACGGAACCAACGACCTGCGGGTGGAGCGGGTGCCCGACCCGGTTCTGGTGAATCCGCATGACGTGATCGTCAAGGTGGCGCTGTCGTCGGTCTGCGGGTCCGACCTGCATCTGATCGACGGATATGTCCCCACCATGCGGCCCGGCGACATCATCGGCCACGAATTCCTGGGTGAGATCGTCGAGAAGGGGCCGGAGGTTCGCTACCTCAACCGCGGCGACCGGGTCATCACCATCTCGGTGATCGGCTGCGGCCATTGCGGCCATTGCCAGCATGGCGAAAGCTCGCTGTGCGACAACTCCAACCCCAACCCGGACTATGCCCGCACCGCCTACGGCCATTGCGGCGCCGGCATCTTCGGCTACAGCCACGCCTTCGGCGGCTATGCCGGCAGCCATGCCGAATACATCCGGGTACCCTATGCCGACTTCAACGCCGTCCGGGTCCCGGAAGGGGTGAGCGACGA
This sequence comes from Pseudomonadota bacterium, assembly GCA_023423695.1. Classification (GTDB taxonomy): domain Bacteria; phylum Pseudomonadota; class Alphaproteobacteria; order Azospirillales; family Azospirillaceae; genus Azospirillum. The sequence continues at coordinate 63,289 of JAFAFA010000105.1, forward strand.
GAAGGCGCTGTTCGTGTCCGACGCGGTGCCGACCGGCTACATGGCCGCCGACATGGCCGGCATCAAGCCGGGCGACGTGGTGGCGGTGTGGGGCTGCGGCGGCGTCGGCCAGATGGCGATCCGCAGCGCCTATCTTCTGGGGGCGGAGCGGGTGATCGGCATCGACCGCTTTCCCGACCGGCTGCGTGCCGCCCAGATGAAGGCGGGGGCGGAGACGCTGGACTACAGCCGCGTCGACATTTTCGACGCGTTGCAGGCGATGACCGGCGGGCGCGGTCCCGATGCTTGCATCGACGCCGTCGGCATGGAGGCCGACAGCGCGTCCAACCCGGTTGAGGACCTGTACGACCGCGCCAAGCAGGCGGTGGGGCTGCAGACCGACCGGCCGGCGGTGCTGCGCCAGATGATCGAGAGCTGCCGCAAGGGCGGCACACTGTCGATCGTCGGCGTCTATGGCGGGCTGATCGACAAGTTCCCGATGGGGGCGGCGATGAACAAGGGCCTGACCTTCCGCATGGGCCAGCAGAACGGCCAGCGCTATGCCGAGCGGCTGTTCGAGCACATCCGCAAGGGCGAGTTGGACCCGTCATACCTGCTGACGCACCGGATGCCGCTGGACGAAGGGCCGCAGGGCTACCGCATGTTCAAGGAGAAGACCGACGATTGCATGCGCGTCGTCTTCGCCCCGCAAGGTTAGAAGAGAAGGGAGAGCGCGATGGAACTGGTCTACGCCTATCCTGCCGAACGCGGCCGGGGTGTGGAGGCCGAGATCGTCGGCAGCCTGCGCGACCGCTTCGGCAATGTGGTGCAGACGGGGCGGGAGGAGCGCGATGCCGAGCGCGGCGACCGCGCCGACGTTTTGGTGACGCTGGAGGTCACCGACGACAAGGTGGAAGCGGCACTGACCGCGCTCCGCGCCCACCCGCTGGTGATCGACGCCGCCGCGCGGAGCTTCGGCGAGCGGGTTTGACGGAGGCGGTTGCCTCCTTGCGAAGTCAGACTCCCACCTAACCCTCCCCCGCTCAGAGGGGGAGGGTTAGGGAGGTGGTATCCGACCGAGTCCCCAAAAACCCTTAGGCTTCAAAACAATTTTCCCCACTTCCCGCGTGACCACACCGCCCCGCTCCTGTTGACCATGACCGTAAGGCAAGTCCGCCTCACGTTTTCGGGGGCCAGCTATCGTGAACATCTCCGCCGCAGTTCCGTCTGCCGAGCAGCCCCATGCCACCGTCACGCGTCGCTGGCCGATCGGGGTGGAGTTACAGCCGGGCGGCGCGCATGCGCGCGTCTGGGCACCCAAGGCCAAGCGGGTCGAACTGGTGGTCGAGCCGGACGGGCAGGCGACGGCGCTGGAGGGAGAGGGGAACGGCTATTTCTCCGGTGCCGTGACGGGGCTGGAGGCCGGCGGGCTCTACCGGTTCCGGCTCGATGGCGGGGAGACGCTCTATCCCGATCCGATGTCGCGCTTTCAGCCCGACGGGCCGCACGGTCCCTCGCAACTGGTCGATCCGCACCGGTTCGACTGGACCGACCGGGATTGGCGCGGCCGGTCCATCAAGGGCCAAGTGATCTACGAGATGCACATCGGCACCTTCACGCCGGAAGGCAGCTGGGACGCGGCGCTGCGGGAACTGCCGGCGCTGGCCGACCTCGGCGTCACCGTGCTGGAGTTGATGCCGGTGTCGGAGTTTCCCGGCCGCTTCGGCTGGGGTTATGACGGGGTGAACCTGTTCGCGCCGACCCGGCTCTATGGCGATCCCGACGCCATGCGCCGCTTCGTGAACGAGGCGCACCGGCTGGGGCTCGCCGTCATCCTCGACGTCGTCTACAACCACTTCGGCCCTGACGGCAATTACCTGAAGTGTTTCGCCGACGACTATTTCACCGACCGCTACAAGAACGAATGGGGCGAGGCGATCAACTTCGACGGTCCCAATTCCGCTCCGGTGCGGGAATTCTTCCTGGCCAACGCCGCCTTTTGGATCGAGGAGTATCATCTGGACGGGCTGCGGCTGGACGCCACCCAATCCATCCATGACAGCAGCGAATCCCGGGGCGCCCCCCACATCCTGACCGAGATCTCCCGCGCCGTGCGCAAGGCTGCCGGCGGCCGCGCCGCCATCCTGGTGGGGGAGAACGAACCTCAGCACGCCAGCATGGTGAAGCCGGCCGACGAGGGCGGCTGCGGGCTCTGCGCCATCTGGAACGACGATTTCCACCATTCCGCCATGGTGGCGCTGACCGGCCGGATGGAGGCCTATTACACCGATTACCGTGGCACGCCGCAGGAATTCGTGTCGGCGATGAAGCACGGCTTCCTCTATCAGGGACAGTGGTATCGTTGGCAGGGCAAGCGCCGCGGCATGCCGGCCTTCACGGTGCCGCGCCCGGCCTTCGTCACCTTCCTGCAGAACCACGATCAGATCGCCAACTCCGCCCGCGGGCTGCGGCTGCACGCGCTGACGACACCCGGGCGGCTGCGGGCGATGACGGCGCTGACCCTGCTGGGACCCGGTACGCCGATGCTGTTCCAGGGGCAGGAGTTCGCCGCCAGCGCCCCCTTCCTCTATTTCGCCGATCACAAGCCGGAACTGGCCGAACTGGTCGAAAAGGGCAGGGCGGAGTTCCTCGCCCAGTTCCCCAGCATCGCGGAGCCCGCCATGCGGGCTGCCCTGCCCAAGCCCCATGCGGAGGACAGCTTCACCCGCTGCAAGCTCGACCACCGCGAGCGGGAGAGCAATGCCGCGGTCTGGGCGTTGCACCGCGACCTGCTGCGGCTGCGCCGCGAGGATGCGGCCTTCGCCGCCCAGCGGGGCGGCGGGGTGGATGGCGCGGTTCTGGGGGAGGAGGCCTTCGTCCTGCGCTTCTTTGGGGAGGAGGAGGGGAACGACCGGCTGGTGCTGGTCAATCTCGGCCGCGACCTGACCTTGCGGGCGCTGGCCGACCCGCTGCTGGCCCCGCCGCTCGACGGTGCCTGGACCCTGAGGTGGTCGAGCGAGGAGCCTGCCTATGGGGGGGGCGGCACCGCACCGGTGGAACAGGCCGACGGTGCCTGGCGTCTGCCGGGTCACGCGGCAGTGGTGCTGGGGCCGGCGCGCGATTTTCCGACAAAAAGCGACGATGCCGGAGGCAACACAACCCCCGTCATCGTGGTTTCCAAGAGGTCCGAAACGGAAAGCAGAGCGTAGGTCCACCATGGCTGATTTCGTCCGCACCCTGTCGCGCGACGTCCTGAACACTGGCCCGCACGGTGCTGAAACCCGGGAGTGGCTGGTTGCCAACGGCCTCGGTGGCTATGCCTCCGGTGCCGTGTCGGGGGCGGTGACACGGCGTTATCACGGGCTGCTGGTCGCCGCACTTCCAGCCCCGCTCGGCCGCGTGCTGATGCTGAGCCAGCTGAGCGACGTGGTCACCGATTCAGATGGCCGCAAGTTCCGGCTGAGCTGCCGCGATACGGGCGGCGACCCGGCGGACGGCGAGGAAGCCGATGACGGGCAGACCGCCGCCCTGCAGGAATTCCGCATGGAGGCGGGACTTCCCGTCTGGCGTTTCCGTGCCGGCGGGGTGGTGATCGAGAAGCAGGTCGTCCTGCCGCATGGCCAGAACATCGTCCATGTCACCTACCGCGTGCTGGAGGCGAAGGCGCCGGTGCAATTGCGGCTGCGGCCGGTGCTGGCCTTCCGCACGCTGGAATCGGCGGTGGACCGGCCGCTGGCGGGGGCCTATCGCATCACCGCGACAGGGCAGCGCTACGAGGTGTCGGCCGGTCCCGACCTGCCGGTTCTGCGCATGGCGATCGAGGGCGGCGACTTCCCGATGACTCTCGACGGCGGCATTCGCCGCGAGGTCTATTACCGGGTTGAGGACGAGCGCGGCTATCAGGCCCGCGGCTCGCTCTGGACGCCCGGCTACTTCAGCGGCGAGGTCGGGGCCGGACAGAGCATCACCTTCGCCGCCGCGACCGAGGAGTGGTGGCGGCTGGAGGCGCTGCCGCCGACCGATGTGCTGGGGTTCGAGACAGAACGCCGCCGCCGCATCATCCAGAACGCCCATCCCAGCCTGCGGCACGGCGCGATGGCGGAACTGGTGCTGTCCGCCGACAGCTTCCTGTTCGTGCCGGCCGGCCGTGTCGCCGACCAGATGCGGGCACGGGCGGAGGGAGACGAGGTCCGAACGGTGATCGCCGGCTACCACTGGTTCACCGACTGGGGCCGCGACACCATGATCGCGCTGGAAGGTCTGACGCTGGCCACCGGCCGCCACATGGAGGCGGGGTGGATTCTGCACACCTTCGGCCATTACATCCGCGACGGCCTGATCCCCAACATGTTCCCCGATGGCAAGGACCGCGGGCTGTACCACACCGCCGACGCGACGCTGTGGTTCTTCCACGCACTGCACCGCTATCTGAGCGTCACCGGCGACCGCGACACATTGCGCCTGCTGCTGCCCAAGCTGAGCGAGGTGATCGACTTCCACCGCCGCGGCACCCGCTTCGGTATCGGCGTCGATCCCAGGGACGGGCTGCTGCGCCAGGGGCAGGAGGGCTACCAGCTGACCTGGATGGACGCCAAGGTGGACGACTGGGTGGTCACGCCGCGGCGTGGAAAGGCGGTGGAGATCAACGCGCTGTGGCACAACGCCCTGCGCCTGATGACGGACTGGCTGCGCGAGGAGGACGGCGAGGCCGCTGCCCGCCCGTTGGAGGAGTTGGCCGATCAGGCCCGCGCCTCCTTCAACGCGCGGTTCTGGTGTCCGTCGGCGGGGCATCTGTTCGACGTGGTGGATGGGGAGCATGGCGACGATATCGCCTGCCGGCCCAACCAGATCTTCGCCGTCTCGCTCGACCATCCGGTGCTGGAGCGAGAACGGTGGGAGCCGGTGGTGGAGACGGTGCGCAAACACCTGCTGACCCCGGTCGGGCTGCGGTCGCTGGCGCCCGGCTGCCGCGACTACAAGGCGAAGTATTTCGGCGACCTGCGGGCGCGCGACGCCGCTTATCACCAGGGCACCGTCTGGGGCTGGCTGATCGGCCCCTACGTCGATGCGTGGCTGAAGCTGCACCCGCAGGACAAGGAGGGAGCGCGCCGCCTGCTGGAAGGCTTCCTGCCGCATCTGGACGAGGCCGGCATCGGAACCATCAGCGAAATCTTCGATGCGGAACCCCCCTTCACCCCGCGCGGTTGCATATCCCAGGCCTGGAGCGTGGCGGAGGTGCTGCGCTGTTGGGCGAAGACCGACGGATAGACGGGACAACGGTTGCGGAGCCGCTTCTCGACGAAGGTCATAGGGCGGCGGACCAAGGTCGCTCCACCCGCAACGATGGTGCAATACCCTTGGAGGCAGTTGTCAACAGGGCACAATCGGGTGTGAAATCCAGGGGCGCGGCGGAATGTGACAGATTTCGGTTGACACGCCGGCCAAGCCCCTCGGGCTCTGAATGAAAGTTTTCTGTTACAGATCAGGTGCTTAACAAGAATGCCTGATTTTTGGGCAAACACCACGAGGGCCTTGAATCGCCTAGTGCGAATCGGGGCTGCCCACGGCTTGCCCACACAGTTATCCACAGCCTCTGTGGAGACCGCGGGTTCTGCCGGCGGCCATGGCTTATGGCGTGCCCGCGTGCCGAACCCGTACCTTCGATGCCTGTACTTTAGGCAGACAGCGGGCGTGGGGCATGCGCAAGGGGGTAATCGGTTTGGATTTTAGCCAAGCCGGAAAAAGCATCCTATAGTTCCCGCACCGGTTCCTTCGGTACCCCGACCAGTCCAGTTGGCAATACGGTTGGATGGCCGGTCGGATGCGGTCGGACGGGTATGCGGAAGAACAGCCAGAACGGAGGTGCCCATGCGGAGCGTTGTGCGAGGCGTCGCCGGCATGCCGCACCCGGCAGTCCGGTCTTCGGCAATCCAGCCTTCGTCAATTCAATCTGCGGCGGTCCGGTCCGATTGGCCGAAAAGCGGTGGCGAGGATGCCGGGCGGCCCCGGCAGCCAGGTGCCATGGCCCTGCTGACCGCGCTTGTGGGCCCGTTGCTGGCGGCGTCGGTGCTGGGTGCGCTGATCCTGCATCTGCTGGCCGGTCTGGCGGCGCGGCTTCCCGCCTCCGACGCCTTGGGGGCGCTGTCGATCATGGCCGGAATGGCGATGGTCCTCGTCACGCTTCTGCCCTTCACGCTGCTGTCGGTCAGGCGGGCGCATCGCGCCTGGGCGGACATGCAAGGTGCGGTGCACCGATGAGCGTCCCACCCTCTCAGGGTTTTGCCTGAACGGACTACCCCGAAGGCAGGAATCGATTGCCCCCGGCGCCATGCCCGCGTTTAATCGTGGGCATGGACGGCAGGTGGATGGCAAATGGGCGGCACTCGCCCGTTCCCTGACTGTGCGGGGCGGTTTTCTGGGGGCGCGGGATGGGGCTTTTCGACTTCCTGAAGGTCACGGTGAAGGATCAGAAGCCGGCAAAGCCGGCCGGGCGCATGGCGGTCAGCGTCGTGGAATGCGACGGCAAGAGCTTTCCCATCGTGTCGCTGACGCCAAAGGGCTTTGTCGCCCGCGGCTTCGACGGCTCGCTGATCGTCGGGCAGAATGCTCGGGTGTCGGTGCGCGTCGATGATCCGGCCGGCAAGTTCGCCTTTGCCGCGACCGTCGCCGTGGTGGAGGTGAAGGGAGCCACCTTCGGCGCCACCTGGACGATCCTGCCGCCGGAGGTGGAAGGAGCGATCCGGCACTATGCCCAGAACCGCAAGCAGCAGGATGCCAAGGGCGTCCGATAGGGGCGCCCGGTAACGCGTTCCTGCTCCTTACTGGCGGTCGGCCGGGGTGCCGCCGACAGGCGCCGGCATGCCGGCGTTGACGATCTTCGGCAGGGCCAGATTGCGGGCGCGATCCAGCCACTCCGACAGGGTGACGAACTCGCAGCCCTTGGCCCGCAGTTCCGCGATCACGCGCGGCAGAGCCTGCGCGGTGCTGGGATAGGTCGAGTGCATCAGGAAGACGTTGCCCGGCATGCCGCCCAGCTTGATCTGGCTGACGATCTTGTCGGCGTTGCGCACCTGCCAGTCGCGCGTATCGACCGACCACAGGACCGACCCCATGCGCTCCTCCCGCACGACGGTCAGAAGCTCCTCCGAATAGCGGCCGTAGGGCGGGCGGAACAGCACCGGATTGGCGCCGAATTCCCGCAGGATACGGTTGGTCTCGGCGATCTCGTACCGGGCGGCCGCCGCGTCCATCTTGCGCAGGTCGGAGTGTGTCAGGCTGTGGTTGCCGATCTCGTGCCCGCCGGCGACGAAATCCTGGATCAGTTCGCCCTGTCGTTCGGCGATGCGGCCGACCGGGAAATAGGTGGCGCGCACGCCCTCCCGGTTCAGGATGTCCAGTACCTGCCGGGTCACCGTGCGGTGCGGCCCATCATCGAAGGTCAGGGCGCAGAGGTTCCAATTTTCCTTCTTCAGCGTCGCCGGCATCACGTCATAGCGCGAATCCGGCATCACCGAGCGCAGCCGGCCCTTGCGGCGGCTGTGCTGCTCGATGTCCGCCATCGTGCGGGCGTCTTCCTCGTTGTAGATGATCAGCCCATCGGCCGGCGGGATGGCGGCGGCAACGGCCGGGGGAGGGGGCGCCAGCGGCGCGGCTGCGGCGGAACCGATCGGCGCCAGGACGGAGGTCGTCGTCCCGGATGGTGCTTCCGGTTTGGCCGCAGGCTGCGGCTTCGCCTCGGCGGTGGCCGGGTTGGGCGGCGCCACGGCCACGGTCACGGCCGGCGGCTTGGGCGCCTCGGTCGCCGCAAGTGCCGGTGCGGCGGCCACGGGGGCGGCCGGGAGGGGGACTGGCTGAGCGGGCGTTGCCTGAGCGGACTTCACCTGGGAGGGTGTTGCCGAGGCCGGCGATCGGTCGACGACGAGGCAGCCGAATCCGGCGCCGACGATGCGGCGGCACAGCACCTTCGGATCGGTCCCATTGGTCACCTGGGCGTAGAGCGCCACGCCCCCGGCCTCGCTCTTGCCGTCCAGAAGCGTGACGGTCGCGGTCAGGCCCGCTGCAAGTTCGGGCTGGCGCTGCTGCAGGCTCTTCCAACTCCACCACGCGTCGCCGTCGCGGGAATAGATGCCGAGTTGCAGAACCGGCCCGTTGGCCGGCTTGTCTTCCGCCTTCGCGGGCGTGGCGCTGGATTTCTCCGGCTCCGCCTTGGTGGCGGGCGGGCGCTGGGGACGGGTATCGGGCGCGGCGGCGGCCGGCAGGGCAGGCAGGCCGAGAACGCAGGCCAGCAGCGCGGCGCGCATCAGGCCGCTGCCGGAACGGCGCCCGACGGCCGGAGCGGCGCCAAGGAGGCGGACGGCGTCGGCTACCCGGAGGGGGGAGGCGGTGGAGACGGCGTTCGGCCGGAAGATGCGCAACATATCGGTCCCGTCGCTTGGCCCAGCCACAATTTGCGGGACCGCCGGTTGATCGCGGTGCAATAACATTCCAAAGGTATTAATTCAAACGACAAGCGGCGGAATTCGGGCAATTCCGGCGGATTTCGGGCAGGCGTTGCCATTCGGAAACGGTGGGATGCCGCGCCGCCAGCTTTGGTGCGCACCCGGTGCGCAAAGACGGGACCGGAACCGGCAGGGCCGTGGCGGGGTTCTTTAGGGGAAACCCCAGCCGTGAAGGAGAGGACCCGTATGGCCGAGGATTTGGAAAGCCGCATCCGTCGGCGCGCGCATGAGATTTGGGAACGCGAAGGCCGGCCGGAGGGTCGCGCCGAAGCCAACTGGGAGCTGGCCAGCGAGGAGATCGCAATCCAGGACAATTATCTGAGCACGCTGAAGCCCAACCCGGCCGGCGGCCCGGAAGCGACCGCGATGCGGACCGAGCCGGTGGAACCGGTTCTGGCCGTCGCCAACCAGGGCGAACAGCCGGGGCTGGCCGATCAGGGCGACGAGTTCGGCCTGCCCATGCGCGGCGACCGCGACGCCTGGCCCACGCCGGAGGAAGCGGCCTCTACCGCGGTGCCGCCCAACCGCAGCAAGAAGAACCGCCGCCGGGCGTAGCCGTCACCCTCCGATTGGATGCCCCGGCCGTCAGGCCGGGGACTTTTCCGCCGCAGCCGGCCCGCCCTCGGCGGTGCCGGATTTATCCACTGGAGCGGCGGCGCGGCCGGTGTCGGCCGGCTGGGTTGCCGGTGTCGGCGCCGGAGCGGCAGCGGGTGCGATGGCCGGTGCCGCCGGGTCGGGCGCTGATGATGGCGACGACGCGGTGGCCGGCGCGTCGTCCAGCCGGTCATAGATGTCCGGATGCAGGCGGACGGCGCCGTCGGCTTCGACGGTCGCGATCCAATAGACGAACTGGACCGGCATCGGCGTTGCCAGCTTCACCCATTGCGGCTGCATCCGTTCCAGCATGCGGTCGATTCGCGCGGGCGTCACCGTTGTGCCCTGCAGCAGCAGTTCCGCGAGACGCCGCGGATCCTCCAGCCGGACGCAGCCGGAGCTAATCGAGCGAAGTTCCCGCGAGAACAGGCGCGGCTCGTTGGTGCCGTGCAGGTAGATGTCGTAGGGGTTGGTCAGGTTGAAGCGGAAGCGGCCCAGCGCATTGTGGTCGCCCGGCTGCTGGACGATGCGGACCCGCCCGGGGGTGACGCCGTACCAGTCGACCGTCTCCGGAGCCACCTCCTGCCCGTCGAGATAAACGATAGCGTTCTGGATGCCGGGAACCCCCTTTGCCCGCAGCATCGGCAGCTTGTCCTCCTTGAGGATGGTGGGCGGCACGGTCCAGGTCGGGTTGACGATGATGTGGGTGATGCGATCGGTCAGCAGCGGCGTCTCGCGCGACGGCCGGCCGACGATGGCGCGCATCGTCAGTTCCTCCTCACCGCGACGGACCAGCGTGGTGGTCTGGTCGGTCAGGTTCACCACCAGCACATCGTCCGGAGCGGTGTCGCGGAAGCTGCGCATGGCCGCCGCGCTCTGCCGCATTAGGCTTGCCGCCTCGGCCGGTGTGCGGTCCAACGCGGCGCGGGTGCCGGCGCCGACCAGCCCGTCCGGCTTCATCCGCTGCGAAAGCTGGAAAGCCTTCACCGCGTGGTCGACGTCCGCGGTGAAATAGTCCGACGCCTTGTCGGCCGGCAGCAGGCCGAGCTCCACCAGCCGCTGCGACAGGCGGGCGACCCGTTCCCCGCTGCTTCCCAGCTTCATCGTCCCGCCTTCGCCGATGCGGGTGGAGACCTGGGTGGGAGCGCGGTCCAGCTCCACCGCGGCGCCGTCCAGCCGGTCGGCCCATTGGGTCAGCGTGTCGCGGTAGGGCAGGGCGTCCGCCGACGCCGGTCCGAGCAGCGCCAGCACCGATGCGGCAGCCATGGCCAGGACGGCCAGCTTGCGGGGCCTGCGGAGGTCGGCGGATACGGTCATGTCGAAACCCTCTGTCGCGGCGGGCCTGTTGCGCATCGGAAGGGGTGCGGCGCGGCCCTTATGATCAATCTATGCAACGCAATAATGGAAGGCGAGCCGTACGGCGCGAAATCGCCGCGAACACTCGTCCGGTGTGGCTTTCCCGTCGCCGTCCTATGACCTCGCCTATGCAATAAGGTCACAGTGCAAAATTTTTTGATTGCCTGGGCCGATGACCTTCCCTATACGAATAGCCGTTCGGAGACGTTTCCCGCCAGATGGAGCGCTCCGAAACAGCGTTGGTTACAAGGTTTACACCTAACGTGGGCGCCAAGCGACCCGCCAGACGCCAAACGGCCACATCGTAGAACGGCCAAAACGCAAAACGACGAGGTTCGGGGATGCTTTTGGGGGATGACGAGCGTGCCGCTCCGGCCATGGGGCGGCGCGGGTTCCTGGGTTTTGCCGCCGCGGCGGTGTCTGCGGCCGTTCCGGTCGCATCGGGGATGGTGACGAGCGTCGCGGCCAGGGTCGTGACGGGTGGCGTGGTGACCGGCGTGACGGCGGCTCCGGTCCTTCTGGGATCGGGTTCGGCTGAAGCGGCGCCTCTGGCCGGCGGGGTCCGGCGCCTCACCCTTCACAACATCAACACCAACGAACGCTTCGACGGCGTCTATTGGGCCGACGGTCATTACAAGCCCGATGCCCTGCGCAAGCTGGACGTGCTCCTGCGCGATCACCGCGCCAAGCAGGTCTGCCGTTACGACCCGCGCTTGTTCGACCTGCTCGCCCGCGTGCACCAGAGCGTCGGGTCCGACGATCCCTTCGAAGTGATCTGCGGATACCGCTCCCGCCGCACCAATGCGATGGCGCGCCGTCGGTCGCGTGGGGTGGCGAAGGAAAGCTACCATACCCGCGGCATGGCCATCGACATCCGCCTTCCCGACACGCAATTGCGCGCCATCTCCGAGACGGCGAAGGCCATGCAGGGCGGCGGCGTGGGCTTCTACCCGCGTAGCGGCTTCGTTCATCTCGATGTCGGCCCCGTGCGCAGCTGGTAAGGCCGCGTCGCGGCGCCTTGGGTCTGCCGATTTTTGAGCTATTGAACTGAAAAGCCCCGCATCGCCGGATGCGGGGCTTTTTACATTCTACATCCATCACGCAGAGCTGCGGCGGTCGGACGGCTGCCGCAACCGGCTGTCGCCCTCAGCTGCGGGGCGACGGTTTGGACGCGCGCAGGATGTCGGTCGGATCCCACACCGCACCATGGCGCCGCCGCTTCCCCTTGCTTTGGCCCGATGCATCGGCCGATCCGGCCGCCTTGACCCGTGGCGTGTCGCTGCGGACCGCCCGGCTGGAGGCGCGGGTTCCATCGGCCTCGATCACCGTGCCTGCCGCCGCGCTGCTCCAGCCATCACCCCGGCCGGTGTCGCCGGACGGGGGAGAGCCGTCAAAGGATGGCGGCTCGCCGTCATCATCGGCGTCCTCGCCGGATCCCTCCGGCGGTTCCCTGATTTCAGGGGAAAGGGCAGAGAGCAGCGAAAGCATCTCGTCCGACACATGAGACGGAGCGGCGCGCCACAGGCGCAGCAGGCGCGCCTCGCGCCGGCTGATCTGCGTGTCGTTGTCGTCGGATTCCTCGAAGCCGCGGCGGCGGCGTGATCCGTCGGGATCGTTGTAGGTGTCGAAGAAGAAGCTGACCGGAACGTCCAGGACCTGGCCCAGGCGATAAAGGGTTCCGGCGGAAATGCGGTTGGACCCGCGTTCGTATTTCTGGACCTGCTGAAAGGTCAGGCCGATCGCTTCGCCCAGCTTTTCCTGGCTCATCCCCAGCAAGGTCCGGCGCATCCGCACGCGTTGCCCGACATGGGCATCCACAGACCAGGACTCCGGCGATCCGCGTCGTCCTCTTTTGCGCGCCGTCGGTTCACTCATGTCCATTGGTCTCCGATAGCCAGTCTTCCATCGCCTCTCTTTGCGAGAATGAAGAGATTGTTTGCACGTTCTTTTCCAATTTTCAAGAGAAAACTTTTGAATATTGGTATATGGGCGCCATATTCCGATAGGTGCCGGTGGTGGAGAAACATTCGCAGGAGTTGCTTTGTTACAGGTTTGAATTATTTCCGGAGTTGCCAGAGTCAATTCCGCGAGCGCTTTTTCCACACCCTACACCCATCCCTTGGCGGAAATCTCCGTGTCTTTCGGCTCATCCAATGGTTGGATCGATAGCTTACGAAATCCAGCCCTCAACCGTTCGAAACCAAACTGGATTAGAACTGCTACAAATGGTGAAGGCAAACCTTCTGGTTGCGGCAAATAATCATGCGCGAGCAAAGCAATTTTTCACATGGGTCAGGCCGATACAAGGCGTCACGCGCCGCCGTCCTTCCGGTAAGGGGCGGAATCGTTGGCCAGGGAAGCGTTAATAGATAATTAACCATATTAACCGGCCCTGCGGAGAGGGGCCGGGCCTGGATTCACCGGCGTTCCTGCCGCGATGCGTGACTATCCGTATCGGCCTTGGTGGCGTGCTTCGTTCGGACAGGTGTCGGTGCAGAGGTAGTGCCGGGTGCCCAGGGACCGCCGGGGGCAGCAAACGCCTCCACATGGTCGCGCAGCTTCTGGACCTGGGAAGGCGTGACGCTGCGGCCGAAGCGCGACTTCAGCAGGGCCGCGAGCGCGCCGCGGGTCGGCCGGTCGCCGCCGGCCGAGAGGGTGCGGTAAACGACGAAGGCCTCGGCATAGAGCCGGACGCGTTCCGGCCGACCACGCAACTGCACGGCCTGCGCGTCGGTGCGCTGCTTCAAATGATACGTCAGGCAGCGGGCGGCTTCGGCCTCGGTCAGGTCGGGCAGGGGAACCGCAGGGGAGCCGGGCGGTTCCGGCCGGCCGATGGACTCGCGCAGACGGCGTCGGCGCTGGCGCTCGCGGTCACCGGCACGCAGCCGCTCCGCATAGGCGGGATCAGCCGCGCGGCGTTCGGTGCGGTTGCGGTTGGAGCGTGCGGCGCGCTCGGCCTCGCGCGCCCTCGCCGCCGGATCGCGCAGCAGGAAGGCCAATTCCTCCGCGGTCAGGCGATGCTCCTCCTCCGGCGCGGGGAGGGGAGGGGCGGAAGGGGGAGGATCGTCGGTGCCGCCGTCGCTGTCCATCCGGAGGCAACGTTCCGCTTCCGCTTCCTGTTCCACCGATGCCGCTCCTTCCATGCGGCCCCACGGATGGTCCCCCGCATGGAGTATGAGGGAGATTTCATGTCCGGGCGCTGCCCCGCCCGTGCTAGACAGGGCCGGACTTATCCGGGCCGGCGCCCCGCCGGGTCCGGTCCAAGTCCCGTGCCCTGTGCCATTGTGGAATCAGACAGACCATGACCCCCCGGCAAGCCCTTCAGCAGCGCCTTGCGGCCCTGGATGCCCATCTGCGCGCGGAAAACCCCAACCTGCTGCCGGTCCTCCCGACCTTCCGTGCCTTCGACCGGATCCTGGCCGGGCTGGGTCTGATCGACCGTCATGAATCGCTGACCACCCGCATTCCCTGGTGGCCGATGGTCGCGGTGCTCGGCACCTTCTCCGCCGGCAAGTCGACCTTCCTCAACGGTTATCTAGGCGAGGTCCTGCAGAACACCGGCAATCAGGCGGTCGACGACAAGTTCACCGTCATCTGCCATGGGCCGGAGACGCGGAAGGAGGCGCTGCCGGGCACCGCGCTGAACGCCGACCCACGATTTCCCTTCTACCGCATCGCCGACGAGATCGAGAAGGTGGCGGCCGGCGAAGGCAAGCGGATCGACAATTACCTGCAACTGAAGACGCTGGCCGGGCCGCGGACCAAGGGCAAGATCTTCATCGATTCGCCGGGCTTCGACGCCGACGACCAGCGCCGCTCCGTCCTGCGTCTGGTCGATCATATCGTGGAACTGTCGGACCTCGTGCTGGTCTTCTTCGACGCCCGCCATCCCGAACCGGGCGCCATGCAGGACACGCTGCGCCATCTGGTCGCCAAGACGGTGAACCGCGCCGACGCCCGCAAGGTCTGCTACATCCTGAATCAGGTCGACACCACGGCCAAGGAAGACAATCTGGAGGCGGTGTTCGGCGCCTGGCAGCGGGCGATCGCCCAGGCCGGGCTGGTGTCGGGCCGCTTCTACGCCATCTACGACCAGCGCTCCGCCGTCGCCATCGAGGATGACGGCCGCCGTGCCCGCTACGAGGCGCGGCGCGACCACGACCTTGGCGAACTCCACACCCGCATCAACGAGGTGGAGGTCGCGCGGGCCTATCGCATCATCGGCTCCATCGACAGCCTGACCAAGGAGCTGGAGGGCGAGGTGATCCCCAAGCTGCGCGAGGCGATGGCGGCATGGCGCCGGCGGGTGCTGATCGGCGACGCGGTGTGGGGCGTCCTCCTTCTGGTGCTGCTGGGAACCATCGTGCAGACGATGGGTGGCGGGTTCGGCGCCTTGCTCGGCTGGCTGTTCGACAATCCCGACGGCGGTGTGCCGACGCGCCTGGTCGGCACCGTCGTGCTGCTGGGCGGGCTGTTCCTGGCCGGCCATTTCCGTATCCGGCAGTTCTTCGCCAACCGCGTCGCCGCGGGCTTGAGCGACCGTTTCGGCGACGTCGACCTGGACCTGCGGCAGGCCTTCCTCGCCAACACCCGCTTCTTCCGCTCGATCTTCGCCAAGCAGCCGGCGGGCTGGGGCGGCAGGGCGCGCAAGGCTATCTTCGCCATCCGTGAAGCGACGGCAGTGCATGTCCAGCGCATCAACGACCTCTACACCGACCCGGCCGGCCGTCGGGCGAGGGAGGCCGCCTCCACCACCGCCGCCGCCGCGGAGTGACCGGGGATCGCCGGCCGCTCTTTACAGGGTCACGGAAAGGCCGTTAGATCCCTGGACCTTGCGGGCGACGGCCGACGGTCCGCGAAGGGGCGGGAGAGGGCAGGAATGGGCGTTCGATTGGCGGGCGGAAAGGTCGCGGAGAAGGCCGGCGCTGTCATGCTGGCCACCCTGCTGGCCGTCATTCCGGGCATTGCGCTGCTGCTCGCAACGCCGACCGCCGGGCAGGCGCTCGAACGCGGTGCCGAGCCGGCCCCGGCTCCCTATACCGGGCTCGACCTGGTGACCGGCGGCGATTATGCGCCCTTCACGGGGGAGGAACTGCCGGGCGGCGGGCTGGTGACCGATCTGGCCCGCCGGGCCTTCGCGATGTCCGGCCGCCGTTACGACGTCCGGTTCATGCCGTGGAGGCGCGGATACGACGGGGTGGTCGCCGGCCGCTTCCTGGCCACCTTTCCTTATGTCCGCACGCCGGAACGCGAGCAGGAGGTGCTGTTCTCCGACCCGGTGATCGAGGTGCGGCAGTTCGTCTACATGTCGAACCGCACGGCGATGGCCTTTGACGGGCGGCTGGTGAGCGGCCCCCGCGGCCTGGAAGGGTTCCACGGCCGGACCGTCTGCCAGCCGGTGGGCTATGCCCTGCCGCCGGAGCTGGAAGCGCTGGTCGGGCAGGGGCAGCTGGCGCGGCAGACCCCGTCCGACCTGGGGGCCTGTGTGCGCATGGTGGCGACCGGGCGGGCCGATGCCCTCGTCATCGACGAGTACAGCGCCGCCGCCGCCATCGCCCGATCCGGACTGGCGGACGACATCCGGGTTTCGGAACACCCCTATGCCGTCGTCACCTTCCATCTGGTGATCGGGCGCGCCACGCCGGGAGCCGAGACGACGCTCGCCGCCTTCAACGATGGGCTCAAGGCGTTGAAGGCGCAGGGAGTCTACCGCGAACTGCTGTCCGGACACACCGTTCCGCCATCCCCCTGAGCCCGGGCGGCTTGCCGGCGCGGACGGGATGGGCGCGAAGCGGGCGGGGGTCTATGCCACGCTTTTCCGCGCCCAAGCCCCGCGTCGGCATGGACAGGACGGTGCTTCGTGCTATAAACGCGCGGTTTCGATCATGGGAAAAGGGGCGCGGGCCGTGGCCATCGACGCGTCGATTCTGGTCCTCAACGGGCCGAACCTCAACATGCTGGGCGTGCGGGAGCCGCAAATCTACGGGTCGATGACCCTGGACGATCTGGAGGCCGCCTGCCACGAGCGTGCCGACCAGCTGGGTCTGACCGTGGATTTCCGGCAATCCAACCACGAAGGCGAACTGGTTTCGTGGATACAGCAGGCCCGCACGGAGAATGACGCCATCGTCATCAACGCCGGCGCCTACACCCACACCTCGGTTGCGATCATGGACAGTCTGATCCTGTCGGAACTGCCGGTGATCGAGGTTCATCTTTCGAACATCTTCAAGCGCGAGCCGGTCCGCCATCACTCCTACATCTCGCCGGTGGCGAGGGGGATGATCTGCGGGTTCGGGCCGCACGGGTATCTTCTGGCGCTGGACGCCATCGCGAACATCATCGACCGCGATTAAGGAAACGGGAACGACTGACATCATGGCGAGCTTCGACATCGACGGCGATCTGGTCCGCAAGCTGGCGGACCTCCTGCGTGAGACGGGCTTGAGCGAGATCGAGTTCGCCGAGGGCGAAAAGCGCATCCGCGTCACCCGCCCGACCGTCGCCCAGACGGTCGCCGTCCAGGCTGCCCCGGTCCTGGCGGCCGCCCCGGTCGCCGCCGCGGCTGCTCCGGCCTCCAAGCCGGTGAGCCATCCGGGTGCGGTGACCTCGCCGATGGTCGGCACCGCCTATCTGGCGGCCGAGCCGGGCGGCACGCCCTTCGTCCGTCCGGGCGACGTGGTCAAGGCCGGCCAGACCATCATGATCATCGAGGCGATGAAGGTCATGAACCCGATCAAGGCCCCGCGCGGTGGCACGGTCGCCGAGGTGCTGGTGTCCGACGCCCAGCCGGTCGAATTCGGCGAAGTTCTCCTCATCATCGAGTAAGCGGGGCATTCCCTTGGCGATGTTCGAAAAGGTCCTGATCGCGAACCGTGGTGAGATCGCTCTGCGCATCCACCGCGCCTGCCGCGAGATGGGGATCCAGACCGTGGCGGTGCATTCCACCGCCGACGCCGACGCCATGCACGTCCGCCTCGCCGACGAGAGCGTGTGCATCGGTCCGGCGTCTGCGCGCGAGAGCTACCTCAACATCCCGGCCATCCTGTCGGCGGCGTCGATCACCAATGTCGACGCCATCCATCCCGGCATCGGCTTCCTGTCCGAAAACGCCCAGTTCGCGGAGATGGTGGAGGAGCACGGCTTCACCTTCATCGGCCCGACGCCGGAGCATATCCGGGTCATGGGCGACAAGGTCACCGCCAAGAAGACGGTGATGGAGCAGGGGCTGCCGGTTGTTCCCGGCTCCGACGGCCCGGTGACGACGCTGGAAGAGGCCGAGAAGGTCGCCCACGAGACCGGCTATCCGGTGCTGATCAAGGCGGCGGCCGGCGGTGGCGGCAAGGGTATGAAGGTCGCCCGCAACCCCGACCAGCTGAAGGAAGCCTATCAGCTGGCCCGTGGCGAGGCGCGCGCCGCCTTCGGCAACGACGAGGTCTATCTGGAGAAGTATCTCGGCCGGCCCCGGCACATCGAGATCCAGCTCCTGGGCGACACCCACGGCGCCTGCGTGCATTTCGGCGAGCGCGACTGCTCCGTCCAGCGCCGGCACCAGAAGGTGATCGAGGAAGCGCCGAGCCCGGCCCTGAACGCCGAGCAGCGCGAGTATATCGGCGCCCTGGCGGCCAAGACCGCGGCGGCCATCGGCTATCGCGGCGTCGGCACGATGGAGTTCCTGTTCGAGGACGGGCAGTTCTATTTCATCGAAATGAACACCCGCCTGCAGGTGGAACACACCATCACCGAGATGATCACCGGCATCGATCTGGTCCGCGAGCAGATCCGCGTCGCCGCCGGTGCGCCGCTGGGCTACGGCCAGTCGGACATCCGCTTCGAAGGCCATGCCATCGAATGCCGCGTGAACGCCGAGAATCCGGAGACCTTCATCCCGTCGCCGGGCAAGATCGACGGCTACCACGCGCCGGGCGGCCTGGGCGTGCGCGTCGATTCGGCGCTGTATGACGGCTACCGCGTGCCGCCGCATTACGACAGCCTGATCGCCAAGCTGGTCGTTCACGGCACCACCCGCAACGAGTGCCTGATGCGCCTGCGCCGTTCGATCGAGGAGTATGTGATCGGCGGCATTCAGACCACGCTGCCGCTGCATGACCGGATCATCGCCCAGCAGGCCTTCATCGACGGCAATTACGACATCCATTGGCTGGAACAGCTGATGGCGAAGTCCTGACCGGCTGTCGGTTCCGGCTGTATAGCGATAGACGCTGCGACACTGCGCCGCAGTCCTGAAGCCCCTCCCTCAAGTCGAGAGAGGGGCTTTTTCTTTATAAGAACTTTCTTTTTAAAGAGATCCGCCACCCCTGCGGGTGGTTGATAGTTTGCATTTTAGGAATCTGGCCGGTCTCTCTCGTTTTTATTCGCAAAATGGGAGGCCGGCTGCATTTCCCGACGATTGCCGGTGCATGCCCGCCGCCTCCCGGCCCTTGGAGTTCATAGGGGTTTTCCCCGAAGGTCGTTTTCCGGTCCGGCCGTTGTGCATGGCACGCCTCTTGCTCTTTTGATCTGGGTCAGTGCGCTCCGGCATCCACCCAGGGTAGATGAACAGGCTGCCCGCTCTCCGTGCCCAGCAATCGCCCGGTCCGGCGGTGTCGCGCTTTCCTGTTCGTGCCCCCCTGTCTCAAGCCCTTTGTTTGACGAGGCCCCGTCCATGCGCGTGAACGAACCGATCACCGACCGCGAAATCGTGATGGAGGACGGTGTCCTGCTGGTGTCGCGTACCGACACCGGCGGGCGCATCACCTTCGTCAACAAGGCCTTCGTCGACATCAGCGGCTATACGGAGGCCGAACTGATCGGCGCGCCGCACAACCTGATCCGCCACCCCCACATGCCGAAGGAAGCCTTCGCCGACCTGTGGGCGACGATCAAGGACGGGCGGCCGTGGGAAGGGCTGGTGAAGAACCGGACCAAGTCCGGCGACTTCTACTGGGTGCGTGCCAACGTCACGCCGGTGATCGAGGACGGCAAGGTGACCGGCTTCATCTCCATCCGCACCAAGCCCTCGCGCGAGCAGGTGGCGGCGACGGAGCGGCTCTATGCCGACATCCGCGGGGGCCGGGCGCGCCATCTGACGGTGCGTGACGGGCAGGCGGTGGGCGGTGGCGCCGGTGCGGCGTTCCGGCGCTGGACGGCGAGCGTGACCGGCCGGCTGACCCTGATCTTCGCCTTCATGATCCTGGCGATGCTTGCGGTCGGCGGCGTCACCCTGCGCGGCATGTCCGACAGCAACGCCTCGCTGAAGAGGGTGTACGAGGACCGGACGGTGCCGGCGGTGCAGATCGGCGAGATTCTGGACCACATGCGCGACAATGTGCAGACGCTGCAGCGCCTGATCATCGACACCCGCGACGGCACCGACGCCAAGGTGGTCGCGGGGCGCGAGGCGCGGATCACCGGCAACGTCGCCACCATCGACCGGCTATGGGCGGATTATCTCACCACCTATCTGACGCCGGAGGAGGCGGCGCTGGCGGAACGATTCGCCAAGCAGCGCGCCGCCTTCCTGAACGAAGGCATGAAGCCGGCGGTGGAACTGGCGCGCCAGGGCGATTCGCTGCGGCTGGAGGTTCTGGTCCGCGACCGGGTCGAGCCGCTGTTCCAGGCCGCCTTCCAGACCAACAAGGAATTGCTGCAACTGCAGTTGTCCGTCGCGAAGGCGGAGTATGAAGGCGCGCTGGAGGATTTCCGGTGGCATCTGGTGTTCGCCTTGGCCGCCGGGATGGGCGTGCTGCTGGCGGCGACGCTCTGCGGGTTCCTGCTGCTGCGCACGGTGCGCGGGCCGCTGGCCGCCTTCTCGTCCGATTTCGAAGCCATCGCCCGCAACGACCAAGCCCACATCATCGACCTGCCGGCGGCGACCGAATTCCATCACATCGCCGGCCAACTGCGCGGGCTGAAGGCCCGACTCTGCTACGCCGTGCAGGAGCGCGTCGAGCGCGCCCGGCAGGCGGACGAGGAGCGGCGCCGCGCGCTGGAGACCATGGCCTCGACCGTGGAGCGCGAAGCCGGCCGCGCGGTGGAGGAGGTGGCCCAGCGCACCGGCGCGATGGCCGACGACGCCCAGGGCATGTCCGGCTCGGCCGAGCGGGTCAGCATCAATGCGCAGACGGTGGCTTCGGCCGCCGGTCAGGCGCTCGCAAACGCCCAGACGGTGGCGGCCGCCAGCGAGCAGCTGGCCGCATCGATTCGCGAGATCTCCTCCCAGGTCGCTCATTCCAGCGCCGTGACCCGCCGCGCGGTGGAGAGCGGCCATCACACCCAGGCCACCATCCGCTCCCTGTCAGAGACGGTGGCGAAGGTGGGCGAGGTGGTGAACCTGATCCAGTCGATCGCCGGCCAGACCAACCTGCTTGCGCTGAACGCCACCATCGAGGCGGCGCGGGCGGGAGAAGCCGGGAAGGGCTTCGCCGTCGTGGCGCAGGAGGTGAAGAACCTCGCCAACCAGACGGCGACCTCGACCGAGGAGATCACCCGGCAGATCACCGCCATCCAGGCCGTGACCGACGAGGCCGTGAAGGCGGTGGAGGAGATCGGCCACACCATCGCCGAGATCGATCATATCTCCGGGTCCATCGCCGCCGCGATGGAGGAGCAGTCGGCCGCCACCCAGGAAATCAGCCGCAACGTGGTGGAGACATCGACCGCCGCGCAGGAGGTGTCGTTCCGCATCGCCGCGGTGTCCGAGGAAGCCGACCGCACCGGCGAACAGGCCACCCACGTCAAGAACGGTTCCGGCGACGTCGCCCGCTCCATCGAGGCCCTGCGGCAGGTCCTGGTGCGCATCGTCCGCACCTCCACCGGCGACGCCGACCGTCGGCGCAAGCCACGCTATCAGGTGGAGGAGACGGGGACGCTGCTGATCGGCGGCGACCGTCTGGCGGTGACCGTCCGCAACCTGTCCATCGGCGGTGCCATGATCGATCCGGTGACCGCGACCGACGGCCGTTCCCTCGCCGGCGCCATCGGCCATCTGCGTCTCGACCGCTACGGGGCGGAGGCGGCGGTCGTGGTCAAGGCGGTGGAGCACAACCGCATCCATCTGGCCTTCGAGGCGGATGGCATGTCGCGGGACTTCAGCCGTGCGGTTGAAATCGTCACCAAGGATCGCGCACCCGTCGATGTGGCTGCCTGAAATAATCAGCGGAACCCCATCATTCGGCATTGTTGATAGTTAAGCATCTTCTTCTTTCTGTTGATTGAAGACTGTGACCCTGTGACAATTTCTCAAGGGATTGCTTTGGGGTCGAAAGTGTATGATTGCCGTGCTGCCGCGAGATGCGCGTTCGTCCGCAACTCCTTGCAGGTGAATGGAAACGAGGTCCGACCGCAACCATGGTCGAAGCAACCACGCTCGAAGCAACCACACTGCGCCCCCTCCCGGACGCCGGCGCGACAGCCGGCATCGTGGTGTCGAAGCTCCGCACCCGCCTGAAATGGCGTCGCGGCAGGTTGGCCACGGCGGTGCCGCGCCTGCATCTGGCGGCCGACGCCGCCAGCGACGGGATCTGGGACTGGGATCTCGCGACCGACGCGGTTTGGTACAGCCCGGGCTGGCAGACGATGCTGGGCTTCTCGCCGGGCGAGGTGCCGCCGCATTTCGATTTTTGGTGCTCCCGCGTCCATCCCGAAGACCTGCCGCTGGCCCGGGCGGCGCTGCGGGCGCATTTATCCGGCGAGCGGACTTTCTACGAGTGCGAGCACCGTGTACGCGCCAAATCGGGGGACTGGCTGTGGATCCTCGACCGCGGCCAGGTGGTGTCCTGGGATGCGGAAGGCCGGCCGCGCCGCATGATCGGGACGCATGTCGACGTCACCGCACGAAAGCGGGTGGAGGAGGAGCTTGCCGAAAGCCGGCTGCAACTGGACGCCATCCTCGACAATGCTCCGGTCGGTGTGCTGCTGGTCGACGGAGACCGGGTCATTCGCCGGGTGAACAAGGCGGCGGCCGCCACCTTCCGATACCGGATGGAGGACATCGTCGGCTGCAGCTCCCGCATCATCCACGCCGACGACCGGGTGTTCGAGGATGTGGGGCTGCGCGCCTATCCCCGGATGCGGTCGGGCGGCCAGTTCGACGAGGAGGTGGCGATGCGCCGGGCCGACGGCACCGTCATCCGCTGCCGCCTGATCGGCCGTCCGGTGAAGGCGGGTGACCCGGCACGCGGTTTCGTCTGGGTGGTGGAGGACGTCACGGTGCGCTGGCGCGCCGAACAGGCGCTGAACGATCGCGCCGGATTCCAGCGCGTGCTGCTGGACACGGTGCCGGTGCCGATCTTCGTCCAGGACGTCATGGGCCATTACGTGGACGCCAACGACGCTTTCGAACGCTGGATGGGCATCGACCGGCAGGCCCTGTTCGGCCGCACCGTCTTCGACCTCGCCCCGCCGCACGTCGCCGAGGCCGACGAGGCGGTCGACAAGGCGCTGCTGGCCGACCAGAAGCCGCAGAGCTACGAAACCCAATTGCGCGGTGCCGACGGAACGCTGCGCGACGTGCTGTTCTCCAAGGCGGTCTATTGTCGTACCGGCGGCAAGCCGGCCGGCATCGTCGGCGCGGTGATGGACATCAGCGAGCGCAAGCATGCCGAGCAGGCACTCCAGGAGCGGCAGCAGCTGTTCGAGCAGATCTTCGTCGCCAGCTGCGCGGTGAAGCTGCTGATCGACCCGGCGGACGGGAGGATCGTCGATGCCAATCCGGCGGCGGCGGAGTTCTATGGCCATCCGCTCGACCGGCTGCGCAGCATGCACATCCAGGATGTCACCGTGGCGCCGCACGCGGAGGTGGGGCAGGAGCTTCGTCAGGCCCGCAACGCCGAACGCAAGCATTTCCAGTTCCGCCATCGGCTGGCCTCCGGCGACGTCCGCGACGTCGAGGTCTATATCAGCAACATCGTCGTCCATGGCCGCACGCTGCTGATGTCGCTGATCCACGACATCACCGAACGCTGCATCGCGGAGGAGGCCCTGCGCGGCAAGACCCGCGAGCTGGAGAGGTCCAATGCCGAACTGGAGGCCTTCGCCTATGTCGCCTCCCATGACCTGCGCCAGCCGCTGCGCGTCATCACCAGCTACCTGACCCTGCTGGAGCGGGGCTTGGGGAGGTCGCTGGACGAGGAAGGCCGGGAGTGCATCGACTTCGCCCGCGACGGCGCCCAGCGCATGGACCGGCTGATCGTCGACCTGCTCGAGTACTCGCGGGTCGGTCGCAAGGCCAAGCCCTTCCGGCCGGTGCCGCTGGACGAACCGTTGCGGCTGGCGCTGCTGAACCTGGAGGTCGCGGTCCAGGATGCCGGGGCCACGGTCACGGTTGTCGGGTCCGATGGCGCCGGGCTTCCGGCGGTGGCCGGTGACGATAACGAGTTGATGCGGCTGTTCCAGAACCTGATCGGCAATGCGGTGAAGTACCGCGCGCCCGGCCGCCCGCCGGTGGTGCGGGTCGCCGTGGCTCTGGACCGGGCTTCGGGCCGGCAGGGCGGTGCGCCGCTGGTGCGCATCGACATCCGCGACAACGGCATCGGCATCGCCGCGGAGGACCGCGACCGTGTCTTTGGCATCTTCCAGCGGCTGCACCGCCGTGACGAGTATGAGGGTACCGGCGTCGGGCTGGCCGTCTGCAAGAAGGTGGTCGAGCATCATGGCGGCCGGCTGTGGGTGGAAGGCCCGCCGGACGACGACCTGCGCGACGCGGACGGGCGCCCCTGCGGCAGCCTGTTCCGCATGGTCCTGCCGGCCCTGGAATCTTCGGCAGCCACGGCGGACGCGGACGGGGAGGTACGGGACCGGCGATGACGGCGGAGCCCCTGACCGCGCCGCGCCAACCGGTGCCGGCCGTCCTGCGCCGCCTGATCGCGGGCGGCCAACGGATTTGGAAAGCCGCCGCCGTCCAGGCCGCGGTGACGCTGGTGCTTGCGCTCGCCTATCTGTGGATGGGCGACGTCTATATCCGCGTCCTGGTGGCCGAGCACCGGGCGAACGCGGCGCTCACCGCCTCGTCGATGGCCAGCACCCTGTCCAGCGCGCTGAACGAGCGCTTGGCGCTGGTCCGCGGCCTGACCGCCTTCGTCGAGGTGGCCGCCGCCGCCGGCAGCCTCACCGAGCAGTTCCCGCGCTATGCCGAGGGGCTGCGGCGCTCGGTGGTGGGGGTGCGCAACATCTCCGGCGCGCCGGGCTTCGTCGTCCGCATCGTCTATCCGGTCGAGGGCAACGAGAAGGTGCTGGGCAACGAGGTGCAGCGCGCCATCATCAGCCGCGACGTGACCATCCACGGCCCCGTGACGCTGCTCCAGGGCGGGCAGGGGCTGATCGCCCGTCAGATCGTCTACGGGCCGGGCAAGCCCTGGGGAGCGGTCGGTCTGGTGTTCGATGTCGGGGCCATCCTCGGCGAGGTGCGCTTCGACCGGGTGCCGCCGCATCTGGGCTTCGCCATCGTGACCGACAGCGGCCGGCAGGTGGCGGGCGACGTGCTGGCGCTGAAGGGAGATCCGCTGGTGGAGCGGATCAACCTGCCGGACGGCCATTGGGAACTGGCGCTGGCCCCGCGCACCAGCTGGGAGGGGCTGGCCTACGCCGACCCGACCTTCCGCGGATTCCAGGCGGCCTTCCTGCTGCTGGCCCTGCTGATCGAGGCGCTGACCTTCATGGCGGTCAGCCGCCGCTATACGCTGGAACGGCAGGTCGACCTGCGCACCGCCGAATTGGGCCGCGCCAAGAACGAGCTGGAGCAGTTCGCCTACGCCACCGCCCACGACCTGCAGGAACCGCTGCGCGCCATCGCCAGCTATGCCCAGCTTCTGGAGAAGCAGCAGAGGGGCAAGCTGGACGAGGAAAGCGCGGGCTTCATCCACGAGATCGTCGACGGGGCGGGGCGGCTGAAGATGCTGCTGCGCGACGTCCAGCTGTTCCTGGCGGAGGATCGGGTGCCGCTCGGCTGCGGCACGGTCGCGGCCGGGGACGCGCTTCAGGCGGCGCTGACCGCGCTGAAGCGGCGCATCGCCGATGCCGGCGCCACCGTCACCATGGGCGAGCTGCCGGCGGTGCAGGCTGACGAACGGCGCCTGCGCGAGATCTTCATCGTGCTGATCGCCAATGCGGTCGAATACCGCCATCCCTACCGCGCAGCGGAGGTCCATGTCTCCGGCCGGCGCGTCGACGGCTATGACGTGATCGACGTGCGCGACAACGGCATCGGCATCGAGCCGCGCTACCGCGCCCAGATCTTCGAGGTGTTCCGCCGCCTGCATTCGCGCGACGAGCATCCCGGCACCGGCATGGGGCTCGCCATCGCCCGCAAGATGGTGGAGCGGCTGGGCGGCCGGATCACCGTCGTCTCCAGCCCCGGCGTCGGCAGCACCTTTTCCATCCATCTGCCCCATCCGGCCTTCCGAGGATTCCCCTGATGCAGGACCTGACGACTCCTTTCGAGATCCTGCTGGTCGAGGACGACCCGGCCGATGCCGGCCTCGCCAAGCGTGCGCTGCGCGACGGCCGCATCCTGTGCAACGTGGGCCATGTCCGCGACGGCGTGGAGGCGATGGAGTATCTGCGCCGCCAGGGCCCATTCGCCGGGGCCACCCGGCCCGACCTGATCCTGCTCGACCTGAACATGCCGCGCATGGACGGCCGCGAGGTCCTGCAGGAGTTGAAGGCGGACGAGGAGCTGAAGACCATTCCGGTGGTGATCCTCACCACCTCCGACGTCGACCGCGACGTGAACGCCAGCTATCTGCTGGGAGCCAACAGCTTCATCACCAAGCCGATGGACATGGACGCCTTCTTCGATGCGGTGAAGAGCATCGAGGAATACTGGTTCCGCGTCGTCCGGCTGCCACGGTGAAGCAGGCCAGACATGTCCATTGCCTTACCGGCCAAACCCGCCCCTTCCCACGACGGCCCGCAACCGGAGGAGGGGCGCACCGCGATCCTGCTCGTCGAGGATGACGACGCCGACGCGCGTCTGGTCACCCGGTCACTGACGCCCTATGCCCGCCGCTCCACCGTGGCGCGCGCCACCTCGCTGAAGGAGGCGCGGGTTTGGCTGCACCGCAATGCCTGCGACGTCGTGCTGCTCGACCTATCGCTGCCCGACAGCTTCGGGCTGGAGACGGTGACTCGCCTGCATGCCGACGCGCCGTCGCTGCCGCTGGTGGTGCTGACCGGCTATGACGACGAGGATTTCGCGCTGGAGATCCTCGCCCACGGCGCTCAGGACTATTTGGTCAAGGGGCAGACCGACGGCCCGCTGATGTGGCGCGCCGTCCAGCACGCCATGGTCCGCAAGCGGCTGGAGGAGGAGTTGCGCCTGTCGGAGGAGCGGCTGCAGGGCATCATCGGGCTGGCGCAGGACGCCATCCTGACCACCGACGAGACCCTGAACATCACCCTGTTCAACCGGGCGGCGGAAAGCCTGTTCGGCTACGATGCCGACGACATCCTGGGGCGGTCGCTGTCGCTGCTGATCCCCGAACGCTTCCGCCCCGACCACGAGGCGCACATCGCCGGCTTCGCCGTGTCGGAGATGCAGGCGCGGGTGATGACCAACCGGCGCGAGGTCCAGGGGCTGACCGCGGACGGACGGGAATTCCCGGCCGAGGTGTCGATCGCCAAGCTGCACCATGCCCGCGGCCTGCTGTTCACCGCCGTCATCCGCGACGTGTCGGAGCGCAAGCGGGTGGAGAGCGAGCTTCGCCGCATGGCGACCACCGATCCTCTGACCGGGCTGAACAACCGCCGCCGCTTCATGGAATTGGCGGAGGTCGAGATGGCGCGGCTGCGCCGCTATGGCCGGCCGGTGTCGGTGCTGATGCTGGACATCGACCGCTTCAAGGCGATCAACGACACCCATGGCCATGCCGTGGGAGACCGGGCGCTGATCCGGCTGGCGGAGGTCTGCCGCGACGAATTGCGCGACACCGACCATGTCGGCCGGCTGGGCGGAGAGGAGTTCGCGATCATCCTGCCCGAGACCCCGCTGGCGTCGGCGACCGAGGTGGCGGAGCGGCTGCGCCAGCGTCTTGCCATGGCGGACGTGGCGCTGCAGCCCGGCGGCCATGCCGGCGGTCATTCCGGTGGCGGGGCCCTTCGGATGACCGTCAGCATCGGGGCCGCCGTATGCGGCGACGAGGACGCCAGCGTCGAGCGCGCCTTGGGCCGCGCCGACCGCGCGTTGTACGAGGCGAAATCGCTGGGCCGCAACCGCGTCGTCGTCAGCGACGGCCATCCCGGCCCGGCCTTCGCCACCGCATCCATTCCCACCTCCATCGCGAGCTGACGGCATGTCCGAGGAAGTATGGCCGAAGGAATGATGACGGACACCTCCGGCCAGGACGGGATTCTGCTGGTCTCCGGCGACGCCATGCGCGGACGGCAGATCGCCATCGCGCTGGGCGGCATTCCCCTGCAGGTGGGCACGGTCGACGCGGCGGTTGAGCGCCTGCGCGGCGGCGGTGCAGCGGCAGGCGACGGCGTGGTCGTGATCGACGCCGCCGGCAGTATCGCCGATGTTGCTGCCGGTCATGCCGCGGTCGAGGCGCTGGTCCGGCTGGACCCGATCCCCGCCGTGCTGGTCCTGTTGCCGGATGGGCAGGAGGATGCCGCGGCATGCTTCATCGCGGCCGGCGCGCAGGATGCGCTGCCGGCCGGCGATGCCGCCGCCTTGCGCCGCGCCGTCGCCGCCGCCCGCCGGCGTCAGGCACGGGAAAACCGCTTGCGTGCGGCTTTGGCGGGGGCGGAGCGGGCAGGGGACGAGGCGGGGGCGCTGTTCGACGCCGCCGCTGCCGCGGTGGAAGCGGCGCTCGACCCCATGCTGGCGCTGACCGCCGCTGCGCTGCAATCGCCGCTGCTGCCGAGCCAGCAGGACCGGCTGGCCGGTGTCCGGGCGGCGGGCTCCGCCCTCCGCACGGCGCTTCCGGCCCTGCGTGCGGTGAAGCTGGAAGCCGCAACGGCGGAGACGCTGACCCTTGGCGATCTGTTGGCAGGCGCGCAGGCGGTCGTGGTGGATGGGGACGCCGACCAACGGTTCACCGGCGACGCGGGCGGGTTGCGCTCCCTGCTGGTCCTCCTGACGGTGGAGACGGGAGCGGAGCTGTCGCTGTCGCTTCAGCCGGTGGGGGAGGCGGCCGAGCTGATCCTCCGCCGCCGGGGCGTGCCGCGGCTGCGCCCGCTGGCACTGGCGGTGGCCGGACCGCAAGTCCGGCGGTTGGGAGGGCGCCTGCTTGCGGACGACACGGCCGGCGCGGGCGTGGATGGCGGCGCCGGGGAATGGCTGACCGCCCGAATCCCTGTGCAGTTGCCGTCCCATCCTGTTGCGCCGCCGGCCACCCTGTCGGTCCTGTTGGTGGAGGACAACCCGATCGGCCGGCTGGTCGCCGCCGGTTTCTTAAAGGCGCTGGGCCATGCGGTGACGACCGCGGAGGACGGGGCCCAGGGCGTGGCTGCGGCGACCGAACGGCGGTTCGACCTGATCGTGATGGACGTGCAGATGCCGGTGATGGACGGCCATGAAGCATCGCGCGCCATCCGTGCGCTGCCGGGCGAGGCGGGTCGTGTGCCGATCGTGGCGCTCACCGCCGGCACGGATGCTGAGGACGACGCCCAGTGCCGCGCCGCCGGAATGGACGACTGCCTGCACAAGCCGTTGACCATGGATCGGTTGGGGGCCGTGCTGGAGCGCCTGTTCCCAGGTCGTGTTCCACCGGGCAGCTGATGCGGATTCGATGCAAATTGCAGAAAAATTTACAGATCTAAAACCATATTCCACCTGACGGTAACCGACCTTCGGTTGCCCGCCGCCGGCTCGGACGGTATCACTTGGAGGCGGAGAACTGGCGGGAGGATCGGGAATGGATACACAGACGGTCGATTACCCCCGGCACCGCATCCTGGTCGTGGAGGACCAGCCCTTCGTCCGCCGCACCATCGTCCAGATCCTGGGCCAGATCGGCTTCCGCGACGTCGCCGAGGCCGACAATGGCGAGTCGGCGATGTATGAGTGCATCCGCGTCAATCCCGACCTGATCGTCTGCGACATCGACATGAAGCCGGTCTCCGGCCTTCAATTCCTCGCCCGTCTGCGCGCCAGCACCGAGGCCGCCAACCCGCGGGCGCCGGTGGTGTTCCTGACCAACCACACCGAATCCGAGATCGTGAAGCAGGCGATGGCGCTGGGCGTCAACGGCTTCGTGGTCAAGCCCCCGTCCTTCGCCGCGCTGAAGGAGCGGGTCGACAGGCTGCTGGGGGGACGGTGAGGCTCCGTACGGGCATTCCGGTCCTTGCGCTCATCCTGGCGGCCTGCTCCGGCGAGCCGTCGGAAGGCGACATGCGCAAGCTGGTGGAGACGCACACCCGACGCACGCTGGAGCGGCAGGGCAATGCCGGCTTCCGCACCTTCGACAATTTCCGCAAGCAGGGCTGCGTCGAGGCGAAGCTGAAGAGCGGGCAGGACGGCAGCGGGCAGTATGACTGCTACTACGCCGCCACTTTCGTGCCGCAGCCAGGGCAGCCGCCGCTGACCGTCAACGGCAAGGGGCGCTTCCGCCGCACCGACAAGGGAATGGCCTTCGAGGATCTGGGCGCCCAGCCGCGCTGAAGTCCTTCAGCCCTTGCGGGCAAGGCGCGACAGGGTCGCCAGCGGATCGCCGGTCTCCTCGCCGAAGCAGACCTCCACGTCCTCGCACACCTCGCAATTGGGCGATTTGCACAGCATCAGCCCCTCGCGCTCGCAAAGCTGCCGGTAGAAGAACTTCTTCCACTTCATATCGCCGGCATTCAATGCCACCAGCGCTGGGAAATGGCGGCGGAACATCGTGTTCAGTTCGTCCCGGTCGTGGAACCCCATGTCCTGCCACAGATGGTTCGGCTCCAGCGACCGGCGGGCCAGGATGGCGGACAGCCAGCGCTCCTCATCCGCCCCCCGCGCGCCATGTTCGGTCAGAAACGCGCGCAGGTCGGCCTCCTCGATGGCATCCTCGCCGGCTTTCGTCCCATCGGGGAGGGATGCGACGGCGGCGGAATAATGCGGGGCGTGGCGGGTGGCCAACTCCGCAATCTCGACCTTGGTCAGGGCGAGCGCCTGTGGCATCGAGCGAGCCCCATCCGCGGCGGCAAGGGACAGGATGCGGCCGAAGATCATGCGGTCGGCGGCGGGATCGTCCGGGTCCGTGCAGTCCGGAGCGCAGGCAGGCGAATGGGCTGAGAGCTTGGACATGTCCATCTCCACCGGCTGGAAGCACCCGCGACGCCTGCTATCCTGACCCAGGATGCTGCATGTGCGAAAGACGCTCTGCCAGCCGCCGGCCTGCGGCATTGAGCCGCATCATTCCGGCCGTATCCTCATTCCGGCAATCGCCTCATTCAGCACGGGCGTCGATCTCTTCGGCGAAGCGCTCGAAGAAGGCGGCCAGCACCCTGTCGGTCTTGGCCTGCACCAACTTCACCGCCAGCCGGCCGACGGCCCCGCCCAGCGCAACCGTCAGGCTGTAGGTCAACAGGGTGCGTCCGCCGCCATCCTCATCCAGGACCACCAGCGCTTCGCCCTTCACGGCGCCGGCCAGCCCGCCGTTGCCCTGCGCGATCAGCCGGTAGCGGTGGATGCCATCCTCCGGCGCCAGGGTCAGCCGGCCGGAGAATCGCGCCTTCATCGGACCCAGCGTGGTGCGCACCCGTGCGGCATAGTCGGTCGGGGAGAGCCGCTCCATCTCTTCCAGCACGGGGATGCAGCGCATCAGCACCGCCGGGTCGCAGAGCGCCGCGAACACGCGGTCGCGCGGCCCGGGGACGCTGTGGGTTCCGGTGATGTCCATGCGCCGTCTTCCTCTTTCGCAATCCCGCAAGTTCGCAATCCCGGTGCAACGTCCGGGCAGACACATCTGGTATTGATTGCGGCCGGAACCAAGCCGCTGACGCCACCAGGAGGACGGATCCCATGCGACAAGCCGCCACGATGCTGACGATCGCCACCCGCGGCACCGGATTGGTCGAGGTGACGGCCCCGGTGCGGCGCTGGGTGGCGGAGCAGGGGATGGCCACGGGGCTGCTGACGGTGTTCTGCCGCCACACCTCGGCCTCCCTGACCATCCAGGAGAATGCCGATCCCGACGTGCAGGCCGACCTGCTTCGCTTCTTCCGCCGGCTGGTGGCGGAGGACCCGTCGCTCTACGAGCACACCACCGAGGGGCCGGACGACATGCCCGCGCACATCCGCTCCGCGCTGACCGGCGTCAGCCTGTCGATCCCGGTGATGGAAGGGGAGCCGGTCCTGGGCACCTGGCAGGGGATCTACCTGTTCGAACACCGCGCCCGTCCCCACCGGCGCGAGATCGCGCTGCATCTGCTGGGGGACTGAAGCGATATGAGGAGGGTGGCCCGCGGCCAGCCTGAAATATCTTTCATCCGGTCGCAAGGCGGCGGTGAACGGAGGCTTCCTAGATTGTGGACAACACCGGACAGCCGGAACCGCATCACTGGAGCGTTGTCGCCATGACCACCATTCCCTCCACCACGCCGAATCGTCCGAACCGCCTGCGCCGCACCGTCGCCGCCCTGCTGCTGGGCTCCACGGTGCTGACGGGGCCGGCGCTGGCCGGATGGGCGGCATCGCACGCGCAGCAGGCGGCCGCCACCCCGCCGGCTGCGACGATGGTGCAGGACACGCCGTCCAGCTTCGCCGACCTCGCCGCCAAGGTCAGCCCCGCCGTCGTCAACATCGCCGCGACGCAGGAGGCCAAGGCGGAACCGCGGGCGCAGCGCGGCCCCGCCATCCCCGGTTTCCCGCCCGGCTCGCCCTTCGAAGAGTTCTTCCGCCAGTTCCAGGACCAGATGGGCCGCAATGGCGGTCCGGACGGCGAGCAGGATGACCAGAGCCCGGGACCGCGGGGCAAGAGCGGGGCGCTCGGCTCCGGCTTCATCATCGATCCGGCCGGCTTCGTCGTGACCAACAATCACGTCATCGACGGCGCCAGCGAGATCACCGTCACCCTGCAGGACGGCACCGCCATGCCGGCCAAGCTGATCGGCCGCGACGCCAAGACCGACATCGCCCTGCTCAAGGTGGAACCGAAGAAGCCGCTTCCCGCCGTCGACTGGGCCGACAGCGACAAGACCCGCGTCGGCGACTGGGTGATGGCCGTCGGCAATCCGTTCGGCCTGGGCGGCACCGTCACCAAGGGCATCGTGTCGGCCCGCGGGCGCGACATCCACAGCGGTCCCTATGACGATTACTTCCAGCTCGACGCCGCCATCAACCGCGGCAATTCGGGCGGCCCGACCTTCGACCTCGCCGGCCGGGTGATCGGCATCAACACCGCCATCTACTCCCCCAACGGCGGCTCGGTGGGCATCGGCTTCGCCATTCCGTCCAACCTCGCCAAGGACGTGGTGGCCCAGCTGAAGGAGAGCGGCAAGGTCGAGCGCGGCTGGCTCGGCGTGAAGATCCAGGAGGTGACGCCCGACATCGCCGACAGCGTCGGCCTGCCCGCCGCCAAGGGTGCCCTGGTCGCCGACGTCACCGCCGACAGCCCGGCCCAGCGCGCCGGCCTGCGCCAGGGCGACGTGGTGCTGAGCTATGCCGGCAAGCCGGTCAACAGCCTGCGCGACCTGACCCGCAACGTGGCCGACACCAAGCCCGGCGGCACGGTCGAGCTGAAGGTCCTGCGCGGCGGCCGTGAAACGGCGGTGCAGGTCCGCATCGACCGCCTGAGCGAGCAGCCGCAGGTCGCGTCAGCCGATACCGACGGCGGCAACGGCGCCGGCCCGCAGGCCGAGGTCGCGCCGGTGAAGGGGCTGAAGCTCGCCCCGCTGGACCCGGCGGCACGCAAGCGTCTGGGCATCGGCGAGGATGTCCAGGGCGTGGTGGTGACCGGCCTGTCCGGCAGCGTCGACGTGCCGATCCGTCCCGGCGACGTGATCGAGCGGATCGGCGATGCCGAGGTGAAGAGCCCCGCCGACGTCCGCCGCCATGTGACCGAAGCCGAGAAGGCCGGCCAGAAGGCGCTGCTGATGCTGATCAACCGCCAGGGCAACGAGTCCTTCGTCGCGCTGAAGCTGAAAGCTTGAGGCGGTCCGCCGCCTGAGTGACGGAGGTCCGGCCGGGCGTCACAGGAAGCCCCTCTCCCCTTGCGGGAGAGGGGTTCGGGGTGAGGGGTGCAGCCCGATCCGCAGGGACGGGAGCAAGATTGCCGGCCGGCTGTCGCCAGCGCCACCCTCACCCCAACCCCTCTCCCAATCAAGGAAGAGGAGCTTCAGGCACTTGGCCGGGCGCGGCACGCTCGCGCTTGGCCGGGCTGTTTTGGGAGGCTACACTCGTGCTCATGAAGATTCTCGTCATTGAAGATGATCGCCAGGCCGCCAGCTACCTCGCCAAGGGGCTGAAGGAGGCGGGCCATGTGGTGGACGTCGCCAACGACGGGAAGGAAGGCCTGTTCCTGGCCGGCGCCGAGCATTACGACGTGATGATCGTCGACCGCATGCTGCCCGGCCGCGACGGGCTGTCGCTGGTTCAGGTGCTGAGGGCGGCCGGCAACGACACGCCGGTCCTGTTCCTGTCGGCGCTGGGCAGCGTGGACGACCGGGTGAAGGGCCTGAAGGCCGGCGGCGACGATTACCTGACCAAGCCCTTCGCGTTTTCCGAGCTTCTCGCCCGAATAGAGGTGCTGGTACGCCGGCGCGGCGCGGCCCAGCCGCAGACCCGGCTGGTGGTGGGCGACCTGGAGCTGGACCTGCTGTCGCGCAACGTGAAGCGCGCCGGCAAGACAATCGACCTGCTGCCGCGCGAATTCTCGCTGCTGGAATATCTGATGCGCAACGCCGGCAGCGTGGTGACCCGCACCATGATGCTGGAAAATGTCTGGGACTATCACTTCGATCCCCAGACCAATGTCATCGACGTGCACATCGCCCGCCTGCGCCAGAAGATCGACAAGGATTTCCCCACCCCGCTGATCCACACCGTGCGCGGCGCCGGCTACAGCCTGCGCGTGGCGGAGGGATGAGCGTTTAACCACGATGCGTGACGTATGAAGCATGAAGGCGCGGCCGGCGGCCTGCACGGCTTCCTTGCCGCGGGCCTGCGGCTGGTGCGGACCACGGCGTTCCGGCTGGCGCTGCTCTATCTGGCGATGTTCGTGCTGTCGGTCGGTCTGATCCTGGGCGTGGTCTATCGCACAACCGCCGGCTTCCTGGAGCAGGAGATCGGCGAGACGATCGCGCTGGAGGTCGCCGGCCTGCAGGACCATTACCGCATCCACGGGCTGCCCGGTCTGGTGGACGTGGTGCGGGCGCGCAGCGCGGTTCCCAACAACAACTCCATCTACCTGCTGACCACCTCGGCCGGGGTGATCCTGGCCGGCAACCTGTCGGGCTGGCCGGCGGCGGTGCCCAATGCCAGCGGCTGGACCCATTTCAAGGTCGCCGACTACGGCGGGGTCACCGATCGGCCTTCGACCGCGCAGGCCGTGACCTTCACCCTGCCGGGGCAGTTCCGTCTTCTGGTTGGCCGCGACATGAGCGAGATCGACCAGCTGCGCACCCGCATGTTCCGCTCGCTCGGCTGGATCCTGGGCTCCACCGCGCTGCTCGGCCTGGGCGGCGGGCTGCTGATGAGCCGCGGCGCCATGCGGCGGATCGAGGCGATCAACCGCACCACCCGCCAGATCATGAGCGGCGACCTGAGCGACCGGGTGCCGCGCTTCGGCGGCGGCGACGAGATGGACCGGCTGGCCGGCAACCTCAACGCCATGCTCAACCGGATCGAGCGGCTGATGACCGGAATGCGGCAGGTGACCGACAGCGTCGCCCACGACCTGCGCACGCCGCTGACCCGCCTGCGCTCCCGCATCGAGCTTGCCCTGCTGCACGAGACCGAGGACCCGGAGGTCTACCGGACCGTCCTGCAGGACACGATCGCCGAGGCCGACCGGCTGCTCGCCACCTTCAGCGCCCTGCTGTCGATCGCGGAGGCGGAATCGGGCGCCAAGCGGCAGGATTTCGTGCCGGTCGATCTGGCCGAAGTGGTCGAACTGGCCGCCGACCTCTACGAACCGGTGGCGGATGAGCGCGGCCAGCGGCTGAGCGTGGATGTCCGGGGCAAGCCGACCGTCCGCGGCAACGGCCAGCTTCTGGCACAGGCTGTGTCGAACCTGCTGGACAATGCCATCAAATACACGCCGGAAGGCGGCACCATCTCGCTGGTGCTGGAAGGCCCGGCGCCCGGCCGCGCCGCCTGCATCTCCGTGGCCGACAGCGGTCCCGGCATCCCGGCGGACATGCGCGACAAGGTGCTGCAGCGCTTCGTCCGGCTGGACACCGCCCGCGCCTCGCCCGGCAATGGGCTGGGCCTGAGCCTCGTCGATGCGGTGGCGACGCTGCACGGTGCGCGGCTGGAATTGGACGACAATGAGCCGGGTCTGCGGATCAGCCTGATATTCCCGCCGGAAGCGCGGCGCTAAGCGAATTTGCATTCGCTATAGATTCACATGACCTCATTCGCCGGTCGGGCTTCGGCCGTATGGGCGGCCGGGACCGCCGTCGCGGTCCGAAGCGGATTGCAATCCGCTTCAGGCGCTGCGCCGTCCAAAAAAAAGCCCGCCATGCGGCGGGCTTTAAAAGTGACATCAGCGAGAATGACTCCTTGGCGTCCCACCTGATATGGGGCCGGGAGGATCGGCTTCCAGACCGATCTTCGGACTACCGCCGACGGCCTAGCCTGCTGACTTTCCGCAACGTCGGGTGTGCTCGAGCGTTCTCCCCCAGGGCCGTCCGTCCGGCGGCCGCAAGCGCGGGAGTTCCGAGAGATGGCGATACCCAGCCGCCCCACCGCCCACCAGACCGCTACCCCGGGCGCCGTCCCGCCCGGCCGCACCGGCGGCGGGGCTACGCAGGATGAGCCGCCGGCGCGGGCCAAGCGCGGCGAACTGGCCGTCTTCACCTGGAAGGTGCTGATCGTCGCCGGTGTGGCCGCGCTGGGTCTGTTCCTGTGGAAGGTGTCGGGCACGCTGCTGCTGATCTTCACCGGCGTGCTGTTCGCCATCCTGCTGCAGCGGCTGACCGGCTATGTGCGGCAGGCGACCGGGCTCAGCCATGGCTGGGCGCTGGCCATCGTGCTGGTGGTGCTTGTGCTGCTCGTCGGCGGCGGCGTCTGGCTGATGGGCACCTCGATGACGGCGCAGCTCGGCCAGTTGCAGGAGCAGGTGACCAAGGCCATAGCCATGCTGCCCGACGAGTGGCGCCAGCGCATCATGGACCAGGGCAAGGATTGGCCGTGGATGAGCCGGTTGAGCAGCTTCGCCAGCGGCCTCGTCTATGTCATCGGCGATGCGGTGGTGGTGATGTTCGCCGCGCTTTATCTGGCGGCATCGCCCGGCGTCTACCGCCGCGGCGTGGTGCTGCTGGTGCCGCCGCAGGGGCAGGAACGGGCCTGGGAGGTGATGAACGTCGCCGGCGACAGCCTGTGGAAATGGTTGATCGGCCAGATGGTGGCGATGGCCTCTGTGGGCACGCTGACCGCGGTCGGGCTCTGGCTGCTGGGCATCCCGTCGGCGCTGGCCTTGGGGATGGTGGCCGGGCTGCTGGAGTTCATTCCGCTGGTCGGCCCCTTCCTGGCGGCGATCCCGGCGCTGCTGATCGCATTCGCCCAATCGCCGCAGGATGCGCTTTGGGTCGCCGGGCTCTATCTGGTCATCCAGCAGGTGGAAGGGAACCTCGTCACCCCGCTGCTACAGAAGCGGGTGGTCGATCTGCCACCGGTGATCACCATCGGCGCCATCGCCGCCGGCGGCGTGCTGTTCGGCATCCTCGGCATGTTCCTGGCGACGCCGATCGCCGTGGTCGTGCTGGTGCTGGTCAACCTGCTCTACATCGAGGACAAGCTGGGCCAACCCCGGCATTTCCCCAGCACCGACTCCTGACGCGTCAGCCTTCCGCCGCCGGGGCGGCTGACTGGTCCTTGCGGGAGGAGCGCAGCGGCAGTTCCTTCAGGAACAGGGTCATGGCGAAGGAGACGACCGCCAGCGCAGCGGCCAGCAGGAACAGGGTGGCGAAGCCGTGCTCCAGCGTCGCCACCACCCCGCCGCGGACGGCCGGGGGCAGGTCGGCCAGCGCGGCGGCGCCATGGTCCAGCACCGCGCGGCCGGACAGGCCGGCGCCCTCCAGCCGTTCGGACACCACGGCGTTGAACACGGCGCCGAACACCGCGACGCCGACCGAACCGCCGAGCGAGCGGAAGAAGCCGACCGAGGCGGTGGCCGCCCCCAGGTCGCGCTGCTCCACCGCGTTCTGCACGGCGACCGTCATCACCGGCATCACCAGCCCCAGCCCCATGCCGAGCGGCACCAGGATCAGCGTCGACCACAGCCCGCTGGCGGCCAGTTCCGGCAGGGTGCCGAGCAGCGCGTACATCACCCCCGACAGCGCCAGCCCGACCAGCGGGAAGGCCTTGTAGCGCCCGGTCCGTGCGATCAGCCGGCCGCCGCCGACCGACCCGAAGGTCATGCCCAGCACCAGCGGCAGAAGCAGCAGGCCGGACACGGTGGCGCTGGCGCCCTGTACCAGTTGCAGGTGCAGCGGCAGATAGACGATGCCGGCGAACAGCACCATCGCCGACACAGCGACCACCGGCGTCGCCACTGCGACCACCGGGCGGCGGAACAGGTGCAGCGGCAGGATCGGCTCCTCGATCCGGCGCTCGTGCCACAGGAAGACGCCCAGCATGGCGAGGCCCGCCGCCAGCAGTGCAAGGGCCGCCGGGCTGCCCCAGCCCATCGCCTCGCCGCGGGTGGCGTAGACGAGCAGGCAGGTGACCGCCCCGGTCAGCAGCGCCGCGCCGGCTACGTCGATGCGCGGTTTGGCCCGGCCGGCGGGCAGGCGCGACAGGGTGCTGCGGGTCATGGCGAAGGCCGCGACCCCCAGCGGCAGGTTGATCAGGAAAATCCAGTGCCAGCCGATCGTCTCGGTGAAGATGCCGCCCAAGAGCGGACCGGCGACGCTGGCCAGCGCGAAGACGCCGCCGATCATGCCCTGGTAGCGTCCGCGTTCGCGCGGGGCCACCACGTCGCCGATGATGGTGAAGGCCAGCGACATCAGCCCGCCGCCGCCCAGCCCCTGCAGGCCGCGGAACAGGATCAGCTGGGTCATGCTCTGCGCCGCGGCGCACAGGACGGACCCGACCAGGAACAGCAGGATCGCCGTCTGCAGCACGCGCTTGCGGCCGTAGAGGTCCGACAGCTTGCCGTAGATCGGCGTGGTGGTGGTGGAGGTCAGCAGATAGGCGGTGACCACCCAGGGCAGCATCTCCAGCCCGCCGAACTGGCTCGCCATCGTCGGCAGCGCAGTGGCGACGATGGTCTGGTCCATCGCCGCCATCAGCATCGCCAGCGCGACCCCGCTGAACACGCGCAGGATCTCCTGGTGTGTGAAGACCGGCGGGGCATCGTCGGCTGTCGTGGAGCGGGCGGCGGTCTCGGTCATGGTCGGGCGTCTCGGCCTTTGGGGTCGTTGCACGGGGCACCGGAGGCGGTCCCACCATAGACTTGGAAGCGTTCCACGCAAGTCCGTTGGCGGAAGTCCGGTGGCGCTTCAACCGCATTCTCCAACGAACGCCTTGCCGCGCCGCCAAAGCGCCTCTATAAAGCGGCCCATCGGCGCCCCGGTTCAACCGGTGGCGCCTGCATGCTTTTTAATCGGCGAAAAGCCCAACCTGCAGGAGTCACCACCATGGCCGTCGAACGGACCCTCTCGATCATCAAGCCCGATGCCACCCGCCGCAACCTGACCGGCAAGATCAACGCCAAGTTCGAGGACGGTGGCCTGCGCATCGTCGCCCAGAAGCGCGTCCAGCTGTCGAAGGCCCAGGCCGAGCAGTTCTACGGCGTGCATCGCGAGCGTCCGTTCTTCAACGACCTGGTGTCCTTCATGATCTCCGGTCCGGTGGTCCTGCAGGTCCTGGAAGGCGAGAACGCCATCGCCCGCAACCGCGAGATCATGGGCGCCACCAACCCGGCCAACGCCGCCGAGGGCACCATCCGCAAGGAGTTCGCCGAATCGATTGAGGCGAACTCGGTCCACGGTTCGGACGCCCCGGAGACGGCCGCTCAGGAGATCGCCTTCTTCTTCGCCGGCATCGAGCTGGTGGGCTGATTGCGCGAGCGCCGGGCCTCGCGCCCGGCGCGCTGAGAAAAGGGCCGCTTCCGCAAGGAGGCGGCCTTTTTTGCGTTTTGCATCGGGCTCTGGCAGTATCGGGGGCCATAGACCTTTTGCCCCGCAAGCGCCGGGGCCGAATCCGACAGGAGTGCCCGCGATGGAATCCCAATCCGCAAAGCCGATCATCGCGGCGCTGCTGCAACCGCTGCCGATCCTGACCCAGCCGCAGGCCCGGAACGATCTGGCGGACGAGACGGTGGTGCGGCTGCTGGTCCGTCAGTTCATCGACCTCAGCCTCGATGCCTTCAATCAGGTCCTGCAGGGCAAGCTCGACCAGGACGAGGCGGTGGACGGCATCAACCGGCAGGCCACCGCGCTGAACGCCGTCTTCCTCGGCACCAGCGGATTCGAGACCGTCGTCACCCATCCCTGGAACACCCCCGAGCAGTTGGGCGCCTTCCTGAAGGACGTGGTGGCGCTGGAATATCCGGAGGATGACTGCGTCCGCGCCATGCTGATCCATCTGGCGACCCAGGTGATGCATGCGTTGCGCCTTCCCGAGGAGGACCGCCACGAGGAGGTGGAGGCGCTGACCCTGGACGCCGCCGACCTGCTGCTTGGCCGTGCGCCGGAAGACGACGACGACCTCGAGATCGAAGTCTGAGAAGCGAATCGACGTCTGCGACGGCCCGCATCCCCCCAGGGACTCAACCCGCGGGGGGCAGGTTCACCTCGATAAGCACCGTGTCCTCGACGAAGTCCACGCTGTGCCAGGCGTCGGGATCGAAACGGATGACCATGCCCGGCCGCAGGTCCACCGGCCCGGCCTCGCAGGTCAGCAGGACGCGCCCTTCCACGACCATGACGAACTGTTCATGGGGGTGGCTGTGGCGCGGGGCGGAGGTTCCCGCCTTGACCGCCACATGCTTCAGCGATGCCCCTGCACCAAGGAACTCGCGCCGCTCCGTTCCTCCGGCCGTATGGGCCGGGAGATCGCTCCATGTGACGACGTCTGCCTTGGGCATGCCGGATCCCTTTCCTGCGGTGGCAACCGGCTGATACGTGCATCCGCACTCTCCGGATCTCCATCCAATCCAGGAGATTTCGGATAGGGTCATGACCGACCGTAAGAACATCCACCTGAAAAGCAGGGTCCAGCGAACCGGAATTCTTCAGGCCCCTTGATGCGGCGCGGTAGTCCACAGAAGGGCTGAAGTGATTTGGGATGTCGCATTCTGAAGGAAAGCTTAGCCTCGAAACCAGCTGTTAACGCCTGACCTTCTAAGACGATAGGGTTGGACGCGATGACGTCGGACAATCACCCTTCGGACCGGCGGAGGCACCGTGGACGTTGCAGACACCGACCATCCGCTCCGCACTGCGGGTGCCGTCGAACCGGCCGCCGGGCGCTTCCGATTTTCCGCCTCTATTCCCGGGCTTCTCGCCGGGCTGGCCGCCTTCGGAGCGCTGGCGGGTCTGGCCGCGACCGGGCAGGCCGCATGGCCGGCGGCCGGCGCCCTCACCCTTGTCGGCGGGCTGGCGCTGTGGAGCGCCCGGCGGGCCGGAGGGAACGCTGCGGCGCTGGCGCAGTCGGAAGCGCACCTTCGACAGGCGCGCGACGAGCTGGCGGCGATGCGGGTCCGCGCCCACGATTTCACTGCCGCCTCTCCCGGCTGGTTCTGGGAGACTGGGGCCGACCATCGCTATCTCACCCTGTCCGACCGGCTGGGGACGCTGTTGCGCTGCGACCCCGTCAGCGTTTTCGGCGAATCGCTGCTCGACCTGGGGGCTCTGGTCGACGACGAGGCGAGTTGGGCCGAGTACCGCGCCGACATCGAGGCGGGCCGCCCCTTCCGCGACCTGGAGGTGAGCTTCGAGGGGGTGGACGGCCGCAATCTCGTCCTGCGGCTCAGCGCCGTGCCGGTGCGCGACGCCGACGGGCGCTTTTGCGGCTATCGCGGCTGCGGCATCGACGCAACCGCGGAGACGCTGGCGCTGGTGGAGGCGCGCTTCATGCAGGCGGTGGTGCATGACGCCATCGACAGCGTGTCGGAGGGCTTCGTGCTGTTCAGCGCCGACGGGCGGCTGCTGATCTGCAACGAGCAGTACCGCCGCGCCTATCCCACCATCGCCGACCTGCTGACCCCCGGCCGCAGCTTTGCCGAGATCCTGCGGGCGGCGGCGGAGCGCGGCGGCTATGAGGGCGAGGGCGACATCGGCAGTTGGGTGGAACAGAGGCTGACCCGTCACCTCCAGCATTCCGCCCCGGTGGACGGCCGGCTGTCCGACGGGCGCTGGTATCGCATCAGCGAGCATGCGACTGGCACCGGCGGCGTGGTGAAGATCCTGATGGACATCACCGAACTGAAGACTCGGGAGGAGGAGCTGGCCGGTCAGACCGCCCGGCTGAAGCAGACCGTTACCGCGCTGAGGGAAAGCGAGCTGCGCTATCGGCAGTTGGTGGAGCTGGCGCCCTACGGCATCGTCATCTGGGACCGCAGCGCCATCCGGTT
This sequence comes from Pseudomonadota bacterium, assembly GCA_023423695.1. Taxonomy (GTDB): domain Bacteria; phylum Pseudomonadota; class Alphaproteobacteria; order Azospirillales; family Azospirillaceae; genus Azospirillum. The sequence continues at coordinate 105,371 of JAFAFA010000105.1, forward strand.
CGCCAACGGTGCCGCCGCCGCGATCCTGGGCGTCGCCGCCGATGCCCTGGAAGGTCTGTCCCTGGCCGGTTTCCTGGAGGATGGCGACGCGCTGGAGGCGACCTTCGCCATCGCGGCGGAAGGGGAGGACCAGCGGCTGGAATGCGACGCCCTGCGCCCGGACGGCGAACGCCGCCGGCTGGAGGTCGGGGCGAGCCCGGCGGTCTTTGGCGGCGGCCCGGCGGTCCTGCTGGTGCTGAACGACATCACCGACCGCCGGCGGGTGGAGGGCGAGCTGCAACGTGCCCAGAAGATGGAGGCGGTCGGCCGCATGGCCGGCGGCATCGCCCACGAATTCAACAACATGCTGACCGCCATCGGCGGCTTCGCCCGGCTGGCGGAGCGCAATCCCGCCGATCCCGACCGCGTCCTGACCTGCGTGCAGGAAATCGCCAAGGCGTCCGAACGGGCGGCGGCGCTGACCGGCCAGCTGCTGGACTTCTCCCACCGCCGGGTGACGGACGAACGGGAGGTGGTGGCGATCGCGTCGCTTGTGCGCGACCTGCGCGTCTTCCTGAAGCCCCTGCTGAGCGCCGGCATCGACGTGGCGATCCGGGCCGGGGACGAGGATGCGGTGGAGACCTATGCGCTGGTCAACCCGGTCACGCTGAACCAGGCGCTGCTGAACCTGGCGCTGAACGGGCGGGACGCCATGCCGGACGGCGGCACCCTGACCATCGCCCTGACGGTGGAGACGCCCGACGACGCCTTCTTCGCCCGCCACCGCGGTCTGAAGCCCGGCCGCTATGTGGCGATCCGCGTGTCCGACCAGGGCGGCGGCGTTCCGGCGGCGATCCGCGACCGCATCTGGGAGCCCTTCTTCACCACCAAGGAGCCGGGCAAGGGCACCGGGCTCGGCCTGTGGATGGTCTACGGCACGGCGCAGCAGGCCGGCGGCGCGGTGGAACTCGAAGGGGAGGAAGGGCGCGGCGCCACCTTCGCCCTGTTCCTGCCGGCGGTCGATCCGCCCGCCCCCGCCGCCGGGCTGGACCCGCTGCATGTCGCGGAGGGGGAGGGGGCCGTCATCCTGCTGGTCGATGACGAGGATTCGGTGCGCCGTTACCTCCGCCTCGTTCTGGAGGAGGCCGGCTGCACGGTGGTGGAGGCATCGGACGGGCAGGAGGCGCTGGACCGCTATGACGAGGCCGGCGGCCTGTTCGACGCGGTGGTCAGCGATGTGTCGATGCCGCGCATGAACGGGCTGGAGCTTGCCCGTGCCTTGGAGGCGCGCAACCAGCTTCTGCCCATCCTGTTCCTGACCGGCTATGCCTCACGCGAGACGGCGGCAGGGCTGACGGCCCAGGAGGGACGGCAGATCGTGATGAAGCCGGTGGCGCCGGAGCGGCTGCTCAACGCTCTGCGCGACCTCCTGGCCTTGTGAGGACGGTGATGGAGCCCCCCCGCCACGACGACCGCACCGACCCGACCCCTCCCGCCGCGCCGGACGAGGCTGACGGGTCCGCCACTGCCGTTTGCCGGGAGCCTGCGGATTTCTACGCGCCCGCCGGGCGGGACGGCGTCGGCCGCTTCTGCCGCCGCTTCCTCGACGAGAATGCGCTGACGGCGACGGAACTGCTCCACCACCCGCGTCATCAGGTTTCCCTGTCCAACACCGCCACCTTCGTCGCCATCCTGACCCAGGCGGAGCGGGCGATGGAGAGGCCCGGCGGCCAGAAGGGTGCGCTGACCCCGCTGGTCAACGAGATTGCCCGCTTGACGCGGGAAAGGCTGAAGGAGAATCCACCACCCGATTTCCTGCCCGACGCCTATCCCGGCACGGCGGCGGAGCTTCTGTCCAACAGCGGTTTCCTCGGCCGTTTCCTGCTCGACGCCGCCATCACCCAGCACATCGCCGCCGGACGCAGCTTTGCGGAGAAGGCGGAATCCCTGCTGGAACTGGCCGCGACCACCGAGCATCCCGACGCGCTGGTTCCGCTGGAACGGCTGCTGGGTGAGATCGTCCTGAGCGATTCCGGCACCGCCTCCTGCGCGCGCGATGCCCCCTTCGTCACGCTGATCGACCTGATCGTGACCTTGATCGCCGCCGACCGGCCGATGCCGGACGACGCGCCGCCCGTCTTCCGCCGGCTGGACGCGCTGATGCGGCGGGTGCCGATGCCGACCCTGCGAGAATCGCTGACCGCCGCCTTCCGCCGCGAGATGGCCAAGTCCGCCTGCTTCACCATCGCCAGTGCCGGCGACATGTTCGGGATCGAGGCGGTGCAGCGCGAGATCCTGGCGTTGAGCGACCTGTCCGCCCGCCTGCGCGACCGCGAGGGCAATTACGCCGGCGGCGCGCGGACCGAGGCGGCGCTGCAGCGGCGCACCGCCCTGCTGGTCAACGAGGACACGGTCCCCGAGATCACGCGCGGCCGCAACTTCATGCAGAAGCTGCGCATCCTGTTCGTCTTGCAGAAGATGCCGCTGTCGCCCACCGCTGCCAAGGCGGTCACCGATTACCTGAAAAGCTTTTTCGACAGCCGCGACTTCGCCGGCCGGCTGCTGGATTGCTGGAAGGACCGCAACGAGAAGCTGAAGGGGCTGGCGGAGGTCCAGCGCATGGTGCAGTCCAGCGCCTTCCCGGAGGAGGAGCGCGAGTATCTGGCCGGCCAGATCGACGATATCCAGAACGCTTTCCTGCGCACCCAGCGCGTGCTGGCGCCGCTGATCCAGGCGAAGGACGACCCGCCGGCCGACACGGTGCTGGACATCGTCCGTCTGGCGGGGGAGGGGGCCTTCTGCAGCGGCAAGAGCCGGCTGGCGGTTGCCCGCGTCCTCTATCGCCACTGCCACCGGCCGCGCTTCGTCCGCCATGTGCTGCTGAACGCGCCGGGCCCGAAGGAGCGGGCGGCGCGGGCCGGCTGGCTGCGTCAGTCTCTGGCGATGGTCGGCGTGCCCTTCCTCGATCTCGCCGCACAGCGGGTGCTGGTGGTCGATGACGAGGACGGGCCGCGTGCCTTCGTCACCTCGGTGCTTCGGGAACTTGGCATCGGGCAGGTCGACACCGCCGTCGATGGTCAGGACGCGCTGCAGCGCTTCCAGGCGGACGGGGCCGCCTATGACTTGATCGTCTGCGACTGGATGATGCCGCGGCTGAGCGGGCTGGACCTGTTGAAGCATGTGCGCGAGACGCGCAGCGACCTGCCGTTCCTGATGGTCACCGCTCTCGCCACGCTGGAAGCGGTGAAGAAAGCGCTGGCCCATCAGGTCAGCGGCTACATCGCCAAGCCCTTCACGCCGGACCAGTTGGAGGAGAAGGTCTTCCTGGTCCTGGCGCAGAAGGGGATCGGGGAGTAGGGGGCCGGTCAGCGGAAGAGGCCGGGCATGATCCTCACGATGATGCCGGTGGTGGAGGCGACCAGCACGGCGTCGGAGCCGACGCGGACCCAACGATGGCCGGGCGGCGGCCGGTGCAGATGGTGGGTGGCGGGCTTGGCGATGACATGGCGCGACGCACGCCATTCCTGCGGCAGCCGTTGGCCGGCCCGCCAGCCGCGGCTGTCCGGCGGGCCAAGGCGGTGGGTCGCCACAGGGCCGCGGGGTTCCTTCCATCGGCCCTGGTCACGCTGGTCCCAGCCCTGATGCTGGGCTGAGTGACGATCGTCCGGACCGGGCTGCCATCCCCGGGCAAAGGCGGGAGTGCCGGTCGCGGCAGTGACGACGAGGACTGCGGCGGCCATGGCGAGCAGGGTCTTCTTCATGCTGTCCATCCTTTTCCTTCCGGTGCCGGCCGGTCTTGCCGGGGCATCCGTGGCGGTCAGGATGGCGCGCCTTCGTTGCGGGGCTGTGTCCGCCCGCCGGCGATTCGGTAACAGAGTGTATCCGGCTCCAGTGGGGACGAAAGCCCACCCCCGTCTGTTGTGATGCAAAGACCCTATGGAAGGAGCCGTCCCATGGCAGACCAGACAGCGAACGAGGGCAACGCCCTGTCCAACGAGCCCGACCGCGACATCGCCGACCCGCTCGAAGCGGCGAAGGCCGTGTCGGACACCGGCAAGCCGATCACCCCCGACACCGAATCGGCCAAGCACATCGACCGCCCGGCTGAGAAGGGCAAGGCAGGGAAGAAGAAGTGAAAGGCGGAGGCGCTTGCGGAATGCTCAGCGCAGTTCCAGACCCGCCTGTTTGAAGGCGCGGGCGAGGGCATCGACGATGGCCGGATCGACCTCGCCCGTTCCGTAATCGAGATTCATCACGGCGTACCACGGCACACCGGCCTTGTTCGCCAGCATCCGTGTCGACCAGCCAAGGCGCAGGCGTGCCTCTTGGCACTGCGTCCCGGTCATGATGCGTCGACTCCACACGTTAGCGTTCGCCTTCCATGTCCCGGCCCTTGGCGGATAATGGCAGTCCGCCTCGGACCGATGGCCAGCGATAATAATGCTGTAAATGGTCAGGCTTGTCATGTGTCGGTTTGTTGCAAAGCGGAACGCTCTGCTTTGCCGGATTGTCATGGAAGACGAGCGGCAGACATCCGGCATAAACACCCAAAGTTCACAGGGCAATCGATTTGACCGTGTGATTATTGGGGACTTTGCCGGGGCGGAATCCGGCAAGGGAGTTCCGGCGCACCCCTCTCCGCCAAAGGTAGTGGTCAGCCGAAGCTCTTGGCGAGCAGGACCAGATTGTGGCTGCCGTTCCGCCGGTAGCTGGCGCGGTCCATCGTCTTCTTGACTAGGAAGACGCCGAGGCCGCCGACGCGGCGGTCGTCGACATCGCTGGTCAGGTCCGGCGGCGGGGCGTCGGCGAAGGGATCGAAGGCGGCGGCGTCGTCCTCCACCTCCGCCCGCAACTCGGTGCCGTCGGCCTCCATCCGCACCCGAATCTCGTGCGCGTCGGCATCGCCATAGCCGTAGGAAACGGTGTTGGTGATCAGCTCGTCGAAGCAGAGATTGAACTTGAAGGCAAGGTCGGGCGGCAGCCGGTTGCGTTCGATGAACTCCTCCACCGCCTCGGCCAGCCGTCCCAGTTCGGACAGGTCGTTGCGCAGGACCATGTCCAGACGGTTCGCCACGGCACCGTCAATCCGCTCATCCATGCGCCGATCTCCCTTGCCCGTTGGTCCGGTTATCGCATTTCCGCGTCACGGAAAGCGCGTCAGGCTGCCGCGCCGGCGACCGCCCAGCGGCGTAGCGCCGTCACGGCGATCCGCTCCACCTCGCTCCAGCCCAGCCCGCTCGCCATCTCGGCCAGCGCCACCAGCCGGGCGCGGGCGCCGGTGTCGCCCACTGGCGCGTTGCCGAGATCGGCCGTCAGCCCGGCGACGAGGCCGTAGAGCATGGTCGACAGGCTGTGCATCAGCGGCGCGCAATCCGGCGCGGTCAGGCGGGTGGCGAACAGGTAGAGCTGGCCGACGCCGCGCAGGCGGGCGCTGAAGCTCTCGGGCGTGCCGGCTCCGGTCGCGACCTCGCCGCGCAGTTCCTCCACTGACAGGGTGGCGAATCGGCCGGCGGCGGCGATGAACTCCGCCACCGCATCCTGTGGCAGGCCGCCGGTGGCCTGACCGCCGGTCTCGAACAGGCGCTGGGCCATCACGATCAGCTCCTCGATGTTGGCGAGGATGATGGCGACGCCGAAGCGGGCCAGCCCGTCATTGCCGTCGGTGCAGGCGCGCAGGATCTGCGTCACCTTGCGGATGACCTGCACGGCGAACATCAGCATGGCGCTGCGGCTCTGCGCCAGTTCGGCCTCCGTCCCCAACTCTTCCAGGGCGTGCTGAAGGATTTCCAGCCGCAGGAAGTCGAGCGACAGCATCTGGATGTCCGGGTTGTCACCGTCCATCAACACCCGGTTCAGCTCGCCGGAATAGAGGAAGAAGCGGCCGGACAGGTCGAAGGCGATGCGCGCCGCCGACATCCTCGCCCGGTCGGCGGCCGGTGTTCCGGCCAGCGCACGGCTCATCGCGGCGAACAGTCGGACCAGCGGCATCCAGTCGCGCCGCTGGCTCGCCGGGGCGGCGCGCGGTGCCGGCGTGGCCGCAACGATCAGCTCGGTCAGCGGCTCGATCCCGGCGCCGAGCAGCACCGACTGCCAGCGCTGGGCGTCGCCGCCGGAACCCGCCTGCCACTCCGCCAGCAGGTCGAGCAGCTCGGTCAGCTTGCGGGCATCGATCGGCTGGCCGGGGATGGCGCGCAAGGCCGTCTCCAGCGCCGCGGCCAAGGCGTCGCGGTCGCGCGCCGGGGCGGCGGCGGCCGGAAGCTCGGCGTTGAACAGGGTCAATTCGGCGGCCGGGGCCGATGCCCGCATGGTGCCGGCGACGGCCAGCGCGTGGCGCAGCGACTCGGCGAACTCCGCGGCGCTGGCATAGCGGTCGGCCGGCGCCTTCGCCAGCGCCTTCAGGATCACCGTGTCGAAGGGCGGCGGCAGCTCCGGATTGCCGTGAGAGGGCGGCGGTGGCTCGACGAACAGGATCTGCTGCATCACGGTGGCGACGGAGCCGGAGAAAGGCCGCCGCTGCGCCAGCAGGTAATAGAGCACCACCCCGGCGGAGAACAGGTCGCTGCGCGCGTCGGCCTTCTCGCCGCGCAGAACCTCCGGCGCCATGTAGGCGGGGGTGCCCAGCAGGTCGCCGGCTTGGGTGAGGTCGGAGGATGAGATCTGCGCGATGCCGAAATCCGCCAACTTCGGCGTCAGGTCGGCTTCCACCACAATGTTGGCCGGCTTGATGTCGCGGTGGATGATGTTGCGGGCATGCGCGAAGGCCAGCGCGTCCAGCACCGCCGCCATCAGCGCGCCGCCCTGCTGGGTGGACAGCGGGGTGTCGGCCTCCAGATAGTGCTTCAGCTCCTTGCCCTGGATCAGCTCCATGGCGAGGTAGGGCGCGCCGCCATGGGCGGCGTCCAGCATGCCGTAGTCGTGCACCCGCACGATGTTGCGGTGGTCGAGCTTCAGCCCGATCTCCGCCTCGCGCCCGAAGCGGGCGAGCACGGCGTTGCGCTCCGCCGCCGCCAGAAGTTCGCCGCGCAGCAGCTTCAGCGCCACCGGCTGCCCGGTCCGCCCATCGGTCGCGCGGTAGACCACGCTCATCGCGCCCTGGCCCAGCACGCCCTCGACCCGGTAGGGGCCGATGGGACCGGGAAGCACGCCGCCTACAGAGCCGTCGGGCATCGGAAACTCTCCAGCAGGTTCTTGCCGAAGGGGTTGTTCACGCTGTCGGCCCGCAGGGCGAAGACCGCCTTGCGGGTGCCCACCGTCACCGCGAAGGTGAAGCGGTCGGGCTGCGGCGTGGACTCCAGCTTGCCGTCGGCGAGGAAATGGAACAGGGCCCAGGGACCCTGGCGCGAGATGCCGGCCGGCTCGCCCGGCAGCGGCGGGCCGAAGCCGAGGCGCACGCTGCTGGTGCCCTCCGCCCCCGGCCACTTCATCACTTGCGGGCGGGGCGGGCCGTGCTGGTAGATCAGCGTCTGACCGTCGATGTCGAGTGCCACCTGGGTCGCCTTGGCGTCCAGTTCGACCGGCGTGATCTCGAACACCACCTTGGCGGTGGCGGCCCCGGCAGGGAACAGGCTGTCTCGGATGCGTGCGGCGCGCTCGAACTGGTCCAGAACCGCGGGCGGAATGCCGAGATCGACCTGATCCACCTTCTGCCAGGCCCAGGGGCTGACCGTCATGTCGACGAAGGGGCGCAGGTTGGTGTTGAAGAACTGGTCGATCATGCCGCCGGGCGCGAACAGCTTGGCGAAATCGGCCGCCGTCACATCCACCTGACTGTTCGGAACCATGGGGAAGCGGTTGTCCAGCGCCGCCCGGCAGAAGGGCAGGACGGTGGATTGCCACGCCTTGTTGATCTGCGACCGCGCGCCCCCGGCGCTGACCGTCGCGGCGCTCTGCGCCACGGTGGCGACCATGCCGCCGACCGGATCGGGCAGGTCGCGGGCGAGATTGCGCAGCTGCGCCGCCACCGCACCCTTGTCGGCACCGCCAGCCAGTCCGGCCAGCAGGGCGCCGTTCTGGTCGGGAGCGTTCGCCGCACGGGCGATCTGCTGGTACAGCTCACCCAGAAGCTTCAGCGAGTCGTCCAGCTTGGGCGGTGCCCCGCCTTCACCCTGGACGAGGTCGCGCAGAGCCTTGAAGTGGTCGTTGATCGGCTGGCCCGGCGGCGGGCCCGCGGGCTGCAGCGAGACGCCGGCCAGCCGCGCCAGATAGGCGGCGTTGGTGCCGGTGGAGTCCGCCGCTTTCTCGGCGGCCTGCGCCTGCTGCGCCACCCCGGCCAGAGGCCCGCCGGCAACCGGACCCTTGCCGTCGGCGGGCTTGTCATTCGGACCCGGCGCCAGGGTGGTCTCCCGCACCATGGCGGTCAGCCACAGCTTCAGCGGCGATTGCGGACCGGAGAGCGTGTTCAGCACGTCCGCGGCCTGGTTCAGGCTGCGCAGCGGCACGACCACCACGTCGCCCAGCAACTCGTCCCACTGGCGGGCGTAGCGGTCGAGATAGACGGCGAGGATGCCCTGTTCGAGCCGTTGCGCGCTGGCGACCGCCTGGGGACCGCTGCTCGGCTGGCCCAGCACCCAGTTCTCGTCCACCAGCGCCTTGGCAACCTTGGGCAGCGCCGGCAGCACCGCCTTGTGGAAGCCGTCATAGCTGTAGAGGCCGGGTACCCCGTCCGACAGCGGCTTGCCCGACGGGCGGATCAGCACCCGGCCGGCCAGCGGCCCGGCATGGTCGACCAGCCGCCAGTCGGCCAGCGCCTGGATCTCCGGCCGGTCGCGCAGGATGGCGAAGCCGCGTTCGGCCAGCGGATAGCGCGTCAGGCTCTGCCGCGCCTCCTCCACCAGGGCCTCGTCCGGCTCCATGGATGAGAGCGGCGCGGCCAGCATGGCGTCGATATGGACGCGCAGGTCGCGCCGCACGCCGTCATAGGCCGGGCCGGGCAGCGAGGCCATCCAGTCGAGGGACATCCACTCCGACACCAGCGCCTTGTCCAGCGGCCCCTTGCCGGCCAGCATCAGATAGACCTTCAGCGCCTGGAACAGGTATTCGGGCCGGCCGCGCTCGCGGCGAAGCTGCTCCTCCACCCGCAGGAAGACACGCGGCAGCAGGACGGTGCGCAAAGCGCGATCATAGACGGTCTCGCTCTGCCGTCCCAGCCGGTCCCCCTGGTAGAGGCCGCCGGTCATCTCCAGCGGCACCGGATCGCTCCAGCCGGCGGGGATGGCGCGCAGCGTGTTCAGCGGCGGCACGATGGTGATGAAATCGGTGTCGTCTACCTTGGTCAGCGACCGCGGCGCCGTGGCGAGCGGCGACAGCTCCGCCTGCGCCTTGCCGGCGGCGGCATCGACCCCGGCGACCAGCGCGGCGTTGCCGGTGAAGCTGTTGGCCCAGAAGGCGGCAAGTCCCAGCCCGGCCAGCAGCATCGCCACCATCGCCCCGCCGCGCAGCAGCCGCCGCCGCCGCTCCAGCCCGGAATTGGTGCCGACCAGACCGGCCTCGGCGAAGACCACCTCGCGCAGGGTGCGGGTCAGGAAGAAGCTGCGCCCGCCGCTGGCCGCCGGCAGGACCGGACGGTCGAGCCCGAAGGACCCCGCCACCATCTCCGACAAACGGTCGACCGGCGCGCCGTCCTGGGTGCCGCTGGTCAGGTAGACGCCGCGCAGCAGCGCCCGTTCCTCGTAGCGGTTGGGCTCGAAGATCACCATCAGCAGGTCGGTGATGGCCGGCTTCAGCGCGGCGATCTGCGCCGGGAACAGGGTGTCGAGCGAGCGGCGCTGGATGTCGGATTCGCCATGGACGCGGTCGAGCACCCGGCGGGCGATGCGTCCGGTCAGCGCGTCGAACTCCGTGCCGAAGCGATAGACCGGTGCGTCGTCCCCGCTCTTGCCGTCGTCCAGCGGGAAGGTGACGCCCCAGACCTGTTCGCGCTCCTCCCGGCTGAGGTCGTCGAAGAACTCGGCGAAACCGGCGATCAGGTCGGCCTTGGTCAGCAGCACATAGACCGGCACGCGCGACCCGACCTGTCCGCGCAGTTCCTTCAGCCGCAGCTTCAGCTGTTCGGCATGGCCCTTGCGCTCCGGCTCGCTCCACACCGCGAGGTCGGCGAGGCTGACGGCCAGCAGGATGCCGTTGACCGGCTGGCGCGGGCGATGGCGCTTCAGCAGGGCGATGAAGTTCTTCCACACCTTGCCGTCGATGGCCGGCTGGCTGTCCTGGGTGATGTAGCGGCCGGCGGTGTCGATCAGCACTGCCTCGTCGGTGAACCACCAGTCGCAGTTGCGGGTGCCGCCGACGTCACGCAGCGCCGCCCGCCCCATTTCCGCGGCGAGCGGGAAGCGCAGGCCTGAGTTCGCCAGCGCCGTCGTCTTGCCGGCCCCCGGCGCGCCGATCAGCAGATACCAGGGAAGCTGGTAGAGGTAGCGCTGCCCCCAGCCGCCGCCGAAGCGCGCCTTGCGCAGCTGGTCCAGCGCCTCGCGCAGGCGGCCGCGCAGCAGGTCGGTTTCCTGGCCGACGGCTTCCGAGTCAGGATCGGTTTTGGCGGCCGGCGTCGCCTTGGCGAGCGCCTGCACCATGCGGTCGTTGGCGCTGCGGTGGCGGTAGAGCGACCATTGCATCGCCAGCGCCCAGGCCAGCAGGATGCCGAAGACCACCGCCAGCCGGACGGTGGCGTCCTCCAGCGGGAAGGCGCCCGACACGGCGACGAGAGGTCCCAGGAACCAGACGATGGCGCCCAGGCACAGCGCCGCGACCAGCGTCAGGAACCAGCGGGAGGTCAGGGCGGACAGGATCGACTTCAGCATCGGTCAGGGCGCCAGAAGGATGTCGACGCGCCGGTTGGCCTGCCGGCCCTCCGCCGTCGTGTTGGGAGCGATCGGATCGGTGTCGCCGCGCCCTTCGGCGCTCAGGCGGCTTCCATTCTCTTTTCCGGCGTCGGCGCCCAGGATTTCCGTCATCAGCTGTTGCACCCGGAAGGCGCGAGCCTCCGACAATTCCTGGTTGGAGGGATAGCGCAGCGAGCGGATGGCGACGTTGTCGGTGTTGCCGATCACCGAGATTCGGCCCGGCTCCTTGCGCAACGCCTCGGCGACATGCCTGAACACCTCGACATAGCGCTGCTCGATCCGGTCGCTGCCCGACGCGAAGACGTTCAGGCGGGTGCGGACCAGCACGCGGCCGTCGGTTGCGCCGCCGACCTCCACCAGCCCGGCCTTGATGTCGGCGGCGAGCGCCAGGGCGACGCGGTCGGCCACGGTTTGCCGGGGCGGCGGGGTGGGAAGCGTGACCGGCGGCGCGATGCGGGCGATCTGCACCGGCTGGTCGGGGATCACCGCGGCCAGCCGGCGATAGGCGGCGTCGGACTGGTCGGCCAGCGCGAAGACGAACCAGGCATAGAGCGCGGCCAGCAGTGCCGCGATCACCACGGCCGGCAGCCACAGCGGCACCGTCGCCGCCAGCGGGCGGAAGCCGTCGGCCTGTCCGCGCCAGCGGGGCGACAGGTCGCGTTCCGCCTCGCCGCGCTGCTTGCGGATGACGCGGTAGAGCCGGTCGCGCAGCTTCGCCAGTTCGCTGTAGCCGCGCTGAGAAACCCGGAACTTGCCCTCGAAGCCCAGCGACAGGCAGAGGTAGAACAGCTCCAGTTCCATCAGGTGGCGGTCCGGCACCTCCGCCATCTGGTCGAGCAGGTCAAAGAAGCGCTCACCGCCCCAGGTCTCCTTCTGGATGGTGGAGACGAGGCTCTTGTGGGCCCACAGGCTCTGACTGCCCCAGGGGGTCGCCAGCACCACGTCGTCCACCGTCGCGCACAGCGCGTAGCCGGCGTTGCGGATCTGGGTGGCGGACAGGCCGGCGCGGACGGTGGCCGCCTCGAACCGCTGCATCTCGGCGATGACGCGCTCACGCAGAGATTCGACGTCGCGGTGCTGCGTCAGGTCGCGCACCCGGACGACCATTGCCAGGATGGGGGCCGCGGCGGTCACCAGCGGGTTGTCGCTGACCGCCGTCAGTGCCGTCAGGGCCGCATCGTCGAGCGGCCGGAAGCCGGGCGAGAGCGGCGCCGACATCGCGGGCGCCGGTGCCGGGGTTTGAGGGACAGCCGGCTTTGGCGTGGTGAAGGCGGCGGGTGCGAAGGCGGAAGGGGCTGCGAAGGGCTGTGCGGTCTGGCCGAAGGCCGGCGGCACCAGCCCGGCCGACCCGCCGGAGAAGGGCGGCGGAGACGCGGGCGCGGCGGTGCCGGCCGGCGGTGCCGGGCGCTGGAACGCCATCGGCTGCATCACCGTGGCGTCGATGTCGTCCGGCTCCTCGAACGGGTTCTTGTCGGGCGGCGGCCGGACGCTCATGACGCCCCCTTCAGGATCAGGTTGTGCGTTGCCGCGGGCGGCTGGTCGGCAGCGGGCTTCGGCGTGGCGTCCGGCTTTTCGGCGTCAGGCTTTTCGGTGGCCGGCTTTTCAGCATCGGGCTTGGCGCCATCCGCCTTTGCATCGGCCGCCTTCGCATCCTCCGGCTTGTCAGCCGGGGCGTCGGCGCCGGCCGCTGCGCCGTCGCCGGGGACGAGCGTGATGGTGCTGGCCGTGGCGGTCAGGACGAAGCTGTTGGTCTTGTTCGGCTGGATCGGCTGCATGGCGCGCCAGCCCGCTTCCTCGTAGGCGCGGAAGGCGGCGGCGACGGCCAGCGTCTTGACGTCCGGCTTGGGCTGGACGGTCACCGTCTGGCGGCTGTCGGGCGGCACGGCCAGCTCCTGCCGGTCGAGCAGGGTGGGGCCGAGCGTTGCCTTGTCCTGGTCGATGACCTGGAAGAAATCGGCGTTGGCGAAGGCGTCGCTGGGACCGAGCTGGTAGAGCCGCAGCATCACCGGCGACGGCCGGCCGTTGGGATCGGGGTTCAGGGCCTTGGCCCCAACGACCGTCAATTGGATCGTGGTCGGCGGCGGGGGAGGCGGCGGAGCGGAGGAGCAGGCGGCAAGCGCCGGCACTGCGGCCAGGGCGGCAGCGGACCACATCGTCTTCCGGATCCGCATCCAGCCGGCAATCCTCAGCATCACCACACCTTTCCCCTTATACGAACGGGTATAGCAGGGCACGAATGGATGGTCATCCTTAACCAAAGGCGCCCGCGTGACAATTCCTCGACCGCCGGCTGGGGAGGTTGAACGCCGCGCGCCGGGGAGACAGACTCGGGCGCAGGGGCTGTTCCGCAACTGTGCGGCGAATGGAATAAAAGCCGTTCGCGTACTGTTCGTGGGGCGAGAGCTCGAGGGACAATTGACGAAGGTGCCAGCGCCATGCCCAAGCATGCCATGCCCACGCTCTGGAACCGGATGAAAGCCGAACTGGGCGACAGCGAGGCGCAGTACCAGCTCGCAGAATCGCTGCGGTCGGGCGATGTCGCCGCCGCGATTCCCTGGTATCGCCGCGCGGCTCGCCAGGGCCATGTCGCCGCCCAGACGATGTTGGCCTTCCTGCTCGCCAACGGCATCGGCGTGCCGCCCGATCCGGGGCGGGCGGTGTCCTGGTACCGCCGCGCTGCCGCGAAGGGCGATGTCGGGGCGCAGAACAACCTCGGCTACATGCATGAGCACGGAGCCGGCGTGCCGTGCAACCCGGCCAAGGCGGCGCTGTGGTACCGGCTGGCCGCCCTGCAGCAGTCGGCCGCCGCCCAGGTCAACCTCGCCCTGCTTCTGCTCGACGGCCGGGGTGTCGACCGCGACGAGGCCGAGGCTGTGCACTGGCTGCGCGCCGCCGCCGGGCAGGGCCATCCCGCCGCCCAGTTCCGCCTTGCCCTGTGCCTGCGCGAGGGGGTCGGCACCGGGCGCGACCCTGCCGAAGCCGCCCTGTGGATGCAGGCCGCGGCCGCCGCCGGCGACCGCGATGCGCTGGCGGCGCTTGCCGACCTGCGGGCGGCCGACGATACGGCTGCCGGAGACGGCGACGGCTGGGAAGAGGAGGCGATGGACTGGCAGCATCAGGTCGAGCGGCGTCCCTTGCAGGGTGCCCATGCCGGAGCGATGCCGCCGGGCTGACGCCCGGCGATCACGGGCCCAGGGTTCCCCATCCGCATCATCAGATCATGCCCAGCTTGCGCCAGACCGGCAGGCTGTTGGTCATGCACCAGCCCATGCTGTCGGCGATGGCCTTGCGGCTGGCCTCGTCGGCATTCTCCGGTGCGTCCAGACGGTGCATCGCGTGGGCGACCAATGCGTCCAGCGTCTGCGGCACGCCTTCGCTGAGGCCGTCATAGAGCAGCGCCTCCATCGTGCTGACATGCAGGCCGGCGCCGCCGATCGATGCGGCCAGTGCGGTGCTCTTGCGTCCCTCGCTGGTGGCGAGTTCGTTGGCGGCCGCGCGGTTGTGCGCCAGCACGCCGGGCAGCGGCGTCACCGTCTCCGGCGGGTTCAGCACCGGGATGGCCTGGCTGGAGCCGGTCAGCATGCCGGCGATCTCCACCGCCGAAAGGGTGCCGCCGGCCCGCCGGATCTCGGGCAGCTCCATCAGGTCGCCGATGCGGCGGGGTCCCTCGGCCAGCGCGTCGAAGATCGGCTCGTAATGCTTGGCCTCCAGCGTCGCCTCGCCCAGCGGCACCTGGATGGTGGTGCGGGCGTCGGCGCGCGGGATGATCATCGCCATCGCCATGTCCATCAGCATCGCGTCGCGCTTTGCCACGCTGATGCGGCGGGCGCCGCGGACGAACACGTCGCGGCGGAAGGGACGGCCGACGCAATAATCCTTGAAGGTCTCGCGCAGGCTCGGCACGCCGATGCTGTCCAGCGCCGTGCGCTGGTCGGGCGTCAGCGACAGGTCCGGGTAGTTCTCGAACAGCGTGGCGGAGCCGGCATAGGTCAGCTTCGCCTCGCCCAATTCGCGCGCGACATCGACATGGTAGAGCGGCTGCCAGCTGCCGTTCAAATACTCGTGTGCCAGATAGACCGACTGCTCGGTGCTGTTCTTGGCCTTGGTCTCGCCGCGCAGCTTGCCAAACATCGCCTCGTCGCCGAGGATCTTGGCCCCGGCCTTGTAGAGCTGTTCGGCGAAGTCCAGACCGGCCTTCACCTGCACGTCGCTGCGCTGGTGGACCAGGCCGGAATACTCGTACAGCAGACGCTGCAGCGGCATCATCGGCGCCCAGCCGGGCATGGCGTTGTAGCTGACATAGACCAGCCCGCCCGGCTTCAGCTTCTTCGCCAGGAAGCGCGCGATGGCGCCGCGGTTCATCGGGCTGACCCAGCTGTAGACGCCGTGCAGCGTGACGAAGTCGAACTCCGGCAGGTCCGGCCCCTCGCCCTCGGCCATTTCGGCGAAACTCGCCTCATGGAAGGCGATGTTGGTCAGGCCGGCCGCCTCGGCCGCGTCGCGGGCGCGGGCGATGTGGGCGGGGTGGAAGTCCACCGCATGGAAACGCCCCTGCGGGTTGGCCGCCGCGAACAGCGCCACCGTCGTGCCGTGGCCGCAGCCGAGTTCGCAATAGTCGAAGCCGTTCGCCGTCGAGGGCGGGGCGATGCCGTTGATCAGGCAGCTCAGCGTCAGATGCGCCGGCCCCTGTTCGCGGTAGAAGCCCGGCAAATATTCGATGTCCGACACATAGCCGGCGCTCCAGTCGCTCATGGGGTCCTCGTCGTTCTACGGGGTGCGCTGCGTCCGCACGCCTCACAAATCCTGCATCGGAAAAACCGCGTCCTTGCGCTCGACCGGGCTCGGCGCGTGCAGCACCCAGCCGTTCCAGCCGAGCCGCGCGGCGTTGGGATCGTCGTCGCCGGCGGCGAGCCGGGCGGCGGGAACCTCGGGCGCCTGCAAGGTCACCTGAAGCTCGAAATCCAGCTCCGGCCCGACATACATGCGGACCAGATCCTGCAGCTTCCGGAACTCGCGGCCTTCCGGCATGAAGTCGCGGAACTGGTCGTGGTTCAGCGGGCCGATGCGCAGGCGGAACTTGCCTTGGACGTCCCAGGCGCGGTCGCCGGCCAGCGCGTCAATTCCCAGGCGGCAGTGCTGGCCCTCGGGGGCCGACAGGCTGGGCAGGCGCGTCTGTCCGTCCGGGGCGATGGGCAGCCAGCTGCCGACGAAGCTCTCCACCGTCACCGGCCGGCCCAGGAAGTCCGACAGCATCGCCTGCAGATCGGCGGCCGAGCGGGTTCCGCGCGACATCAGACCGGAATAGTGCAGGAGGGTCTCGTCCTCCACCACCAGCCGCTTGGACAGAGACGGCTGGCCGATGCCGACGAAGCTGGACAGCGTGGTGCTGACCGGGTCGGGGTCGCGCGATCCCTGGCCGCGCTCGAAGGACACCGGCAGCCGGTACTTGGCCCAGGCGCGATAGAACAGCGAGAAGCTGCGGTGGTGGAAGACGTCGAAGAAGTCGCGCAGAGCCCGGTTCCGCTCGCGCAAGCTCCGGATCATCAGCTCGGTGTAGTGCTGCGGCAGCACGCCCAGCGGGCCGACCAGTCCCAGGAAGGCGCCGACCACCGTCGGCGGGCGACCGTCCGCCCCCGGTTCGGCTCCCGCCACCTGATTGCCTGGGAAGGTCAGCGAGGTCTCGGCGCGCAGGCGCACCACCTCCTCGCGCGGGTCATGGTCGTGGCCCACGGCATGGCGGCGCGTGCTGCGCGGGTCGCGCGCATCGCGGCGGGCCTGCCATTCCAGCACCCGCACCGCCTGGAAGAAGTCGAAGCGATGGGGCGCGCGGAACAGCCGGTCGATTACAGAAGCGGGCGGTTGCCGGCGCGGGCGGGCCATGTGCGGAGCACTCCGGTGCGGCCCTTGACCGTAGCGGTCAGCCGCGTGAAGGAATTGATCGAGCAGTACAGCCCAAGGAAATGGTCGAGGATCATCGCCAGCAGGAACATGCCGCTGCCGCTGAAGCGCTGCTGGTCGAATTCGATGCCGACGTCGATGCCGCGGCACATGGCATCGCCCCAGGCGACATCGCCCGGCCGCGACGGCGCCCGCGCGGTTCCGCGCTTGGTCGTCACCTTGACGATGCCGTCGGCGATGCCGCGGGTCTCGGCGGAATCGCGGAAGTCGTAGAGCCGCAGGATCTCGCGCAGCGCCTCCGTCCCCTCCTCGCCACCGGAGATCGACAGGTGGTTCAGCAGCAGGTGGGACACGAGGCGCCAGCGGTGGCCCTTGCGCTCGGCGATGCGCAGCGTCGGCGTCGGCGGGGTCAGGCAGGACAGCCCGGCGACCGCCGCCATCCCCTCCGTCAGCTTCAGGTGCGGGTGCCCGCCGCCATAGGGTAGTTGCCCCGGCAGGTCGCGGTTGAGGCAGGTCGTCTCCACCGACAGCACTGAGTCCGCCGGGCTCGACGGGTCGAAATCGAGGTCGACCAGCGCCAGATGCACTTCGGTCCCGGGATCGCGCCCGCCGGCCGGGCGGCGGCTGGCGGTGTAGTAGGTGCGGGAGACCGCTTCGACACCGCCATGGCGCAGACCGTAGAAGGGCAGGAAGCGCCGCTGCTTGCCATCCGGATCGGTGGCCAGAACGCTGTCGACCGAATAGACCTCCAGCGCGCCGGGGCGGCGGGCGTCGGGGACGACGCGGTGCTCGTGCTGCGTCTGGGTCAGGGCCACCGGCTCCGCCCGCTGGCGGAACAGGTTGACCACCGGGGTGCAACCCAGCGCGAAATTGTCCTTCGACACCGCGCGCTCCAGGTCGCCGTCGGTGTTGTTCAGATAGATGAAGATCTCCAGCGTGTTGCCGGCGCGACGCAGCACCTTCGGCGACACATGCAGGTCGAAGAACAGGAACTTCTCCGGGAAGGCGAAATACTCGGTCAGCAGCCGGTAGCCGCCATGGGAACGGGCGGGGTAGGGCAGCATGCCCTCGTCCTCGCCGAAACCGACGGGGCGGATGGCGTCGGAACCGAGGATCACCGCGTTCGGGTCACGGGGATCGTCGGCCAGCGCCACCGAGACCGCGTTGTTGAAGATCAGTTCGTGCAGGGCATAGACCTGCTGCGGCTGGCCGCGCAGGAAGAAGCGCAGGGTGTCGGGCGCCAGCTCGGTGAAGGTCATTTCCGGCACGCGGCAGCGCAGGGTCAGGCGCAGCGAGGCCACCGCGTCGCCTGCCCGCGGGTTGGGCGGCGCCACCAAGGGCCGGCCGGCGAGCACCGCCTGATCCAGCTCGATCGGCCAGAGCGTCGCGGGATAGACGGTGCGGAAGCGGCAGGTTTCCCCGCGCAGCGCCTCGGTCTCCAGCTCCGTTCCCTTCGGCACGATGTGCGAGCCGGTCAGGTCCGGGCTGCTCCGCATCTGCACCACTGCCATCGACGGGATCGGCGCCAGATAATGCGGGTAGAGCACGTCGAGCAGCGTGTCCACCAGCTCCGGATAATCGTCGTCCAGCTTGCGGCTGATGCGGGCGTTGAGGAAGGCGACGCCCTCCAGCAGGCGGGCGACATGCGGGTCCTCCACCGCGTCGGCGCTGAGCCGCAGCCGGCCGGCGATCTTCGGATGTGCCTCCGAGAACTCCGCCGCCATACGGCGCAGATAGGTCAGCTCGCGGTTGTAATATGGGAGGAGTTCGTCAGCCACGGGCCTTGCTCGTCACGGTGACCATGTTGGAGGTGGGATCGACCACCGAATCGAAGACCATCGGCTCGGGCGCCGGGTCGGCATGGATCAACGCCTCGATCCGGAAGCGCAGCGTGCGGTCGGCCGGGTCGCCGTTCTCGACCATGCTCACCGCCAGATGGGCGAAACGCGGCTCCCACCGCCGGATCGCCGCCTCGATCTGCGCCACCACCTCGCGCCGGCGGGATTCGGTGGCGACATTCTCCACCAGCAAATCGTGGCAGCCGTAGCCGAGGATCGAGTCCGCCAGCTCCGTCAGGTCGTCCGGCCAGCCCAGCACCCGCCGCCGGGTGTTCAGCAGATTCTCCAGGTCGCGCCTAATCGCCGCCCGCAGGTCCGCCACGGTGTGCGGCCGCGGCGCCACATGCTCCGGCGTGTCGTCGAGCAGACGGTCCAGGACGGACAGGGTGATGGACTGGTTGCGATCCATGGAATGGCTTTCGGAGGTGCTTGGACGCTCGCCCCCACCCTAACCCTCCCCCGCTGGGCGGGGGAGGGAATGAGTGCTTGTTTGGAAGGGCAGCGGCAGTCCCTCCCCCGCTCAGCGGGGGAGGTTAGGTGGGGGCACCGGAGGAAAGACCTCACACCGCCCCGGAGAACTCCAGCGTGCCCAGTTGCAGCATCGGAACGCTCTCCTCGCCGACGAGGAAGCAGCGCTGGCCGGTCCCGCGCACCGGCGCATCCTCCGACCAGTCCGTCGCCCGCCCCAGCTTGAGCGCATCGTCGATGTCGGCGGGGGCGCCGCCGTACAGCGTGGGCAGATAGACCTCGCCGTCCGGGCCGCCGCGCACCACCATGTGAGCCGGACGCCACAGCAGATCGCGCGGACGTTCGGGCGTGCGGAACTCGACAAGCTCCACCGTCTCGGTGGCGATCCAGAAATACTTGCCGGTGCTGGTGTAGACCTCGAAGAAGCCGCCGGTCAGGTCGTCCAGGTCGCGGAAATCGTCGAAGGGCGTTCCGTCATGGCTGCCGGATACCGGCGGGCGCATCTCCTCCGCCTGGGCAAGCTTCGCCACCGCGTCGGCGGTGTCGCCGGAGCGCAGCGCGACCAACGCCTCCAGATGCAGGCGCAGATGGTCGGCCGGCTGGTCGATGAATTCCGGCACGCGGCCATCGGCGAACAGCTGGCGCCGCGCCTGCTCGGCCCGCACCAGCTGGCGGAACAGCGCCATAGTGACGGCCACCTGCGGCTCCTGCGTGCCGATGGTGTCGAGCTGCAGGTCGGCGCGCTCCAGGTTGCCGGCGAAGCTCAGCAGCTCGGCCAGGAAGACGCGGCGGTCGAGATCGGTCGGCTTCTTCTTGATCTCGCCGTTCAGCGCGGTGATCGCCTCGTCGAGGCGGCCCGCCTGGAACAGTTGGGCTGCGGTTTCGCTCATGGTCTGTATCTCTCCCTGGATGGAGCGCCTGACATCGGTTGACGGTCGGGTCAGGCCGCGCCGCCGGTTTGGGCCAGCTCGGTCACCAGCTTGAAGGTCGAGAAGACCTGATCCAGCTGGAAGTGCGGCCGAAGATGGATGACGCATTGGTAGTTGCCGGGCTTGCCCGGAATGGCGCGAACCTGGATGCTGCCCTCGCGCAACGGATAGCGGGCTTTCTGATCCAGGCTGGCGTCGTCGTTGCCCAGACAGTAGCCGTGCAGCCAGCTCTGCAGGTCGCGCTCGCACTCCTCCGGGGTGACGAAGGAGCCGACGCGGTCGCGCACCATCACCTTCAGGAAATGGGCGAAGCGCGCCACGCAGAACATGTAGCGCAGCATCGCCGACAGCCGGGCGTTGGCCGTCGCCGTCGCGGTGGTGAACTGGCCGACCCGCTGGACCGACTGGTTGCCGTAGAAGACCAGATAGGGCGTGTCCTTGCAGCGGCTGACCGGGATGAATCCGAGGTCGTCGAGGTCGCGTTCCAACTGGTCGGAGATCGAGACCTCGACCGAGAATTTCTGCGCCACCTTGATGCTGTCGGTGGCGAAATCCGGCACCACCAGCTCGGTCACCAGACCGCCGCTCACGGCGTCGCGCTGGGCGCCGCGGATGTCGGCGAACCAGCCATGCTGCAGGAAGGAGCGGATCAGCACGGTGCCGAAGGCATAGACGGCATTGCCCCAGCAATGATCCTCCAGCCGCATGCCGCCTTCACCGCCAACCGACTCCTCGCGGAAGCGGAAGCCGTGGCGGGCCTGCGGATCGTCGCCATAGGGCTCGCGCATCAGGACGCGCGGCAGGGCCACGCCGACGAACCGCGAATCCTCGGTCTCCTGGAAGCGCTGCCAGCGCTGGTATTCCGTCTGCCGCAGCACCGATTTGAGGTCGAGCGGCAGGCCGAGCTCGTGGAAGGTCTCCAGCCCGAACAGCTCGGGCGCGGCGCCAACGATGGCGGGCGCGAAGGCGGCGGCGGCGACCTGGGCCAACCCCTTGAGGCCGGACACGTCGTCGGTCGGCCGGTCCTTGGTCGGGCGATGCTGGACGGCATAATCGCAGAGCAGGACGCCGAAGGGACGCCCGCCCGGCATGCCGAACTCGTCGCTGTAAACCTTGTTGAACAGCTGGCTCTGGTCGAACTCGATGGCGCGTTCCTGGTCGCGGCAGAGTTCGGGCCAGGTCAGGTTGAGCAGGCGCAGCACCACCGTCTCGGCGTTCTGTGCCTGCTTCACCAGCGTGCGCACCCCGCGCCACGAACCTTCCAGCGACTGGAAGCGCTTGTGATGCAGGATGTCGTTGACCTGTTCGGACAGCAGCGCGTCGATCGCCGCGATGTCGCGGTCGAGGGCGGCGCGCAGCTTGTCCAGGCTGTTATGAACGGGAAGCGTGATGCCGAACCACAGCCGCAACGCCTCCCCGGGGCCATTGGCTGCCAGGAAGGCGTCGAGCGGGCCGGCATCGTCGCGGCCGAGCGCCATGTCGACCGCCCGCAGGCGCAACGGCCGTTCAAGGACCGTCGCCTCCGCGTCATCGGCATGAATTTCGGCCGCGTGCCCGGTCATGCGGTTATCAGCCGGCCTGCGGGATGCGGGCGACCATGCGCATGGAGGTGGTCAGTTCCTCCATCTGCAGCCACGGGCGCATCCAGGCGACGGCGTTGTAGGAGCCGGGCTTGCCCGGGATCTCCTTCACCTGCACCTTGGCCTCGGCCAGCGGGTACTTCGCCTTCATCTCCTGGCCGGCGGCTTCGTTGCCGTTGACGTAGTTCAGGATCCAGCGGTTCAGCCACGCCTCGCAGTCGCTCGCCTCCATGAAGGAGCCGATCTTGTCGCGCGCCATGATCTTCAGGTAATGGGCGAAACGCGAGGTCGCCATGATGTAGGGCAGGCGGGCGGAAATCGCGGCGTTCGCGGTCGCCTCCGGCCGGTCGTACTTCTTGGGCTTCTGCGTGGTCTGGGCGCCGAAGAAGACGGCGTAGTCCTGGTTCTTGTAGTGGCAGAGCGGCAGGAAGCCCAGCTTCGACAGTTCGGCCTCGCGACGGTCGGTGATGCCGATCTCGGTCGGGCACTTGGCGTCGCTGTCGCCGTCGTCCGAGGTGAAGGTGTGGAAGGGCAGGTTCTCCACCTTGCCGCCGCCCTCGGCGCCGCGGATGGCCGTGCACCAGCCATACTGCGAGAAGGCGTTGGTCAGGCGCTGGCCCATCGCGTAGGAGGCGTTCATCCAGCAGTAATCGTTGTGGGCCATCGGCCGCGCGATACCGCCTTCGTACGGAGCCTCCTCGTACTCGAACTCCTCAATCGGCTTGGTGTTGGCGCCGTAGGGCATGCGGGCGAGCACGCGCGGCATGGTCAGCGTGACGAAGCGGCTGTCGTCGCTCTCACGGAAGCTGCGCCACTTGGTGTACTCGACGCTGTCGAAGATCTTTTCGAGGTCGCGCGGCTTTGACAGCTCGGTCATGTCCTCGAAACCGAACAGCTTCGGGCTGGCGGCCGAGATGAAGGGCGCGAAGGCGGCGGCCGCGACGTTGGAGACGCCGGTCAGCAGTTCCATGTCGTCGGGATGGTTGGTGAACTCGTAGTCGCCGATCAGGGCGCCGTAGGGTTCGCCGCCGGCGATGCCGAACTCGTTCTCGTAGATCTTCTTGAACAGGTTGCTCTGGTCGAACTCGACCGCCTTCGAGATGTCCTTGTACAGGTCCTTCTTCGGGCAGTTCATGACGCGGATCTTGAGCGTGGAGCCCGTCTCCGAGTTCATGACCAGATAGTTCAGGCCGCGCCACGAGCCTTCCAGCTTCTGGAACTTCTCGTGGTGCATGATGGCGTTGAGCTGCTTGCTGATCTTGGCGTCGATCGCAGCGATCGCCTTGTTGATCGTCTGGCCCAGGTTCTTGTTGAAGGTGACCGTGCCGGCCAGCGCTTCCTGGGTCAGGGTGCGCAGCAGCTCCTGCGCACGGTCCGGCTCGGTCTGCTTGGTGGCGGCGATGGCCTGGTCGAGGATCGAGAGGCCGGTGCCTTCGGCAACGGCGCCGGCAGCGCCCGCGCCCTGGGTCTGAGCGTCGCTCATCGGATCAACCCTCCTTCTTCTCGGTGCCGAGCTCGCCGCTCAGCGCGGCCAGCTCGTCGGTGTTCTGCAGCACGCGCTCCAGCAGGCCTTCCAGTTCTTCCGAGCGGTCGGCCTTGCTCAGCAGGTCGCGCAGCTGGTTGCGGGTCTCCAGCAGCTTGCGCAGCGGCTCGACCTGCTGGACGACGCGGCCCGGCTCGAAATCCTCCATCGACTTGAAGGCGAGATCGACCGACAGCTGGGTGCCGTCGTCGGCGAGCGTGTTGTCGACCTTCATCTTCAGGCCGGGCGTCATGCGGGCCATGACGTCGTTGAAGTTGTCGCGGTCGATCTGAATGAACTTGCGGTCCTTCAGCGGCTTCAGCGGCTCCGTCGGGTCGCCCGAGAAGTCGCCGAGCACGCCCACGACGAAGGGCAGCTCCTTGACGACGGTCGCACCCTCGGTCTCGACGTCGTAGGTGATGTGGACGCGGGGCTTACGCACGCGATCCAGCTTCTGGTGGATACTCGCCATGTTATCGGACCTCCCTGCTCACGCCGTAGGATAGGCGGTGATCGTCAATACCCTGATTGCTCTGCCGGCGGCGGCGCCTTGGCGCCGGACGCGATGAAGAACTGCCGCCGCGTTTCCTCGTCGGTGATGAGCTCCAGCAGGAGTTCCTGCAACGACATGCGGCCGCGGCGCACCACCTCCTCAAGCGTGTAGGAGATGGGGGAATGGGGTTCCGTCTTGCGGAAGAAATCGGCGACCTGCAAGAGGACCTTGAAGGCCTCCTCGCGCGTTGTCACAGTCCCGCTGGCCTGCACCTTGGCTCCGGCCGCCGCGACCGCCCCGCCGCCGCCGGTCGCGACCAGTTCGGTGGATGCGGAGACAGTCTCCGCCGCAGCGGGCTCGTCGCCGCCGAGCGTCGCCAGACGGTCGCGCGCGGCGTAGTTCACCGCATCCAGCGCCGCGGTCAGGACGTTGCGGATGTTGCCGGCCGGAGGGGCGTCGTAGCCGGCCTTGTCGTAAAGGACCTTGCCCAGTGCCTCGAACTCGTCGATGGCGCCCTGGATGTCCTCCAGCAGAGTCTTGAATTCGGAGGCCGGCGTCTCGCGGACGCTCTGCTCGAACTGCTCCCAGGTGACGGCGCCGTTGTCGATGCGGGCCTGACGGCGCGCCTCGTCGGTGATCTTCGCCAGTTCGATGGCCTGTTCGTACTGCCAGAGCGAATAGGGAACGTCGCCCAGGGTCAGCGGAACCTTGCGGACCGGCTGGATCAGCGTGCCGTCGGCCGATTCGCCGTTCAGGCCGGTCAGCGGGCCGACGCGGGTGGCGATGCCGTCCTCGTCCGGGGTCGGGTACAGGTTGTCCCAGAACCGCTCCACCAGTCCGCGGGCCAGCGCGAAGCCGTCGCGCAGGCCGGCATAGCCCTCCGCCCGCAGCAGCGCCTCGATGAACCAGGCGGTGACCTCCAGGTCCTTGGCCTGGGTGCGCAGGATGCGCGGGCTGACCTCCAGGATGGTGCGCCATTCCGGCAGAAGGCCGCCGGCGTCGTCCTCCACATCCATGGAGCGTTCGGCGGCGCGGGCGGCGCTGCGGGCATCCTTGACAGTGTAATAGTCCGCGGACGCATTCTCGCGCAGGTCGATCCCGCTCTCGGAATCTCCCTCGATCGGCTGCAGTAGCTCTTCGATGTCGAAAATCTGCGGTGTCGGCATGAAGGAAAGCACCCTTTCCACATTCATATGAAGAAGGTCAGAGCCGCAGGTCGCGGAACCCGCCGATTTGGGGTAAGCGTTCGTGTTCGGAAATTGATAGCGTTACTTCCGACGGTTCGACAAGGCTATTCGTCATCTCGGGGGCTGCCGAATAGAATATTGCAGTTGCGTAACAAATCAGCGCCCGGGCTACCCCTATGAGCTTGACGAAACGCAATTGCGGATGAATGCTGTTCGCCTGACGTCGGAATGAACCCTTCCCGGGACCCCATTTGCAATGACTCCTGACGCCATTCCATCTGCAACCTCGGGCATCGCTGCCGTTCCGGTGGAAAGTTCCGGGGGCATTTCTCCCGTTGTGATTGATAGGCGCGATCCGGCCGGCCGCTTGGTCGCGCGGGTCGGCGTCGCCGACGGGATGCTGGAGGGGCCCTGCC
The DNA here is from genome assembly GCA_023423695.1 of Pseudomonadota bacterium. GTDB lineage: Bacteria > Pseudomonadota > Alphaproteobacteria > Azospirillales > Azospirillaceae > Azospirillum. The sequence goes on from JAFAFA010000105.1 coordinate 130,513, forward strand.
TCTTCTACGCGGAGGATGGGGAGACGGTGGTCGCGCGGACGCTGTTCCGCGCCGGCCGGCAGGTGCTGCCGCCGCCCGGGTATGACTCATCGTCATCGCTGCTCGGTGCCCCGGTGGCATCGGGCGAATCGTCGTTCTGACCGGCTGGAGACGCCAGATGCCGCCCGCCGCCCGCCTTGGCGACATGATCAAGCAGGACACGCCGCACTGCCACGCGCCGATCCACCCGCCGGCACCGGTGCCGGCACCGGCGCCGCATCCCGGCCTGCCGCTGGCGATCGTGCTGGGCAGCCCGACGGTGCTGATCGGAAAGATGCCGGCCGCGCGGCTGACCGACATCTCCGCCCCCTGCGTGTTGCCGGGCTGCGTTCCGGCCGGACCGGGCATGATCTCCCAAGGATCGACGACGGTGCTGATCAACAACCTGCCGGCGGCGCGCATCAACGACATGACCGCCCATGTGAGCTGCGTAGCGCCGATCCCCGCCCCGGTGGGCAAGGTGATGCCGCCCGGCTGTCCGACCGTCATCATCGGCGGCTGACCGCATGCGTCTTTCCCATTTCGAGCGTCTGCGCCCGGTTTGCCCTCGCTGCCTCGCCACCCGTGGGTTGGCGGTGCCGCTGGCGCTCGGCATCGTGGAGGCGGCGGACGCCGCTGCTATCCATTGGGGAACGCTGGTCTGCGGCGACGAATCCTGCGCGATGGAATACCCCATCGTCGACGGCGCTCCGATTCTGGTGCCGGACCTGCGCGGCTGGATGGCGGCGAACGGGCATCTGCTGACCACGCGCGCCGACATCCCGGCGGTGATGGAAGGGGTGCTGGGCGACGGGTTCGGGCCCGACAGCGCCTTCAACGCCACCCGCCAGCATCTGTCCAGCTATGGCTGGGACCATTACGGCGACCTCGATCCCGCCACGCCGGAGGGGCAGGCGGGGTCGGTCGCCCGCTGCCTCGCCGCCGGGCTGGACAGGCTTGGAGCGTTGCCGGAGGGGCCGGCGCTGGATCTCGGCTGCGGTGGCGGACGGACCAGTTTCGAGCTGGCGGCGCGGGGCGAGGATCTGGTGCTCGGCCTCGATCTGCACTGGCCGCTGCTGATGCTGGCGCGGCGGGTGATGGAGCAGGGGGAGGCGGTCTTTCCGCTGCGCCGTTCTGGGATCGCCTATGACCGGCAGCGGGTCGAGGCCCGGTTTGCCGGGACGGAGCGGGTGGATTTCTGGATCGGCGACGCGCTGTTCCCGCCCTTCGCGCCGCAAGGCTTCGTCCTGGTCGCGGCGATGAATGTTCTGGACTGCGTCGCCTCGCCGCCGGCACTGCTGCGCGCCATCGACGGCATGGTGTCGGACGGCGGCGGCGCGGTGCTGGCGACGCCCTTCGACTGGTCGACGCAGGCGACGCCGGTCGAGGCCTGGCTGGGCGGCCATTCGCAGCGCGGCGACGATGCCGGGCGCTGCGAGGCGGTGCTGGCGCGGCTGCTGACGCCGGGCGCCCATCCGCAATCGGTCGAGCGCCTGCAGCTTTCGGGTGAGCCAATCGACGTTCCTTGGACGGTTCGGATGCATGACCGCGCCATCATGCAATATAGAACGCATTTAATGATGTTACGCGCACGATTCGAGAATGAAGCGAAGAAGTTTCAGTCATCTTGCGAAGCATAGCAGTGGATTTTTCAAAATGGCTTGGTCAAAGTCCGCGGCACAGCCACAGGACGAACCGGCCGGCCGGTTGAGTTGGTGCGGGTGCCGCAGGCGCTCTGCCCGCATGGGTTGAAGACACGCAAGTCACACGAAGGGGGTGGAGCCATGGTGGCGGTCGATCTGCAGAGCATGATTTCGCGGCTGAATCCTCTGTGCCGGCGGGCGCTGGAGGCTGCGGCCGGACAGACGCTGTCGCGCACGCATTACAATTGCGAGATCGAGCACTGGCTTCTCCAGCTGATCGGCGCTGCCGACAGTGACATTTCCGCCATCCTGCGCGTCTATGAGATCGACGCAGGCCGCCTCTCCGCCGACCTGACGCGGGTGCTGGACAAGCTGAAGACCGGCAACAGCCGGGCGCCGGCCCTGTCGCCCAATCTGGTGCAGCTGATGCGGGAGGCGTGGGTGCTGGCCTCCCTGCAATATGGCGAGGGTGCGGTGCGCTCCGGCCATCTGCTGGCGGCCCTGCTGTCCGACGAATCGCTGTCCGCCCAGGCGCGCGACATGTCCGGCCAGTTCGCGAAGATCACCGCGGATGTGCTGCGCCGCGACCTGCCCAAGATCGTCGCCGACACGGCGGAGGCGCGCACCAGCGCTCCGGTCGCCGCCGCGGGTGGCGCTGCCGGCGGGGCCGCTGCGGGCGGCGCGCCGAAGGTCGGCGGGGCGACCCCCAACCTCGACCAGTACACCATCGACCTGACCGACCGCGCCAAGAACGGCAAGATCGATCCGGTGCTGGGCCGCGACGCCGAGATCCGTCAGATCATCGACGTGCTGACCCGCCGCCGTCAGAACAATCCGATCCTGACCGGCGAGGCCGGGGTCGGCAAGACGGCGGTGGTCGAAGGCTTCGCGCTGCGCATCGCCGCCGGCGACGTGCCGCCGGACCTGCGCAACGTCCGCCTGCTGTCGCTCGACCTCGGCCTGCTCCAGGCCGGCGCCGGCATGAAGGGCGAGTTCGAGAACCGGCTGAAGGGCGTGATCGACGAAGTGAAGGGCTCCACCCAGCCCATCATCATGTTCATCGACGAGGCGCACACCCTGATCGGCGCCGGCGGGCAGGCCGGCCAGAACGACGCCGCCAACCTGCTGAAGCCCGCGCTGGCGCGCGGCGAGATGCGCACCATCGCCGCCACCACCTGGGCCGAATACAAGAAGTATTTCGAGAAGGACCCGGCGCTGACCCGCCGCTTCCAGGTGGTGAAGGTGGAGGAGCCGGCGGAGCCGGTCGCCGTCGACATGATGCGCGGCCTGACCGCCACGCTGGAGAAGCACCACAAGGTCCGCATCGTGACCGAGGGGCTGATCGAATCGGTCCGCCTGTCCAGCCGCTACATCCCGGCGCGCCAGCTTCCCGACAAGGCGGTCAGCCTGCTCGACACCGCCTGCGCCCGGGTGGCGATGAGCCAGACCGCGACCCCGCCGGCCATCGAAGACCGCCGCCGCACCATCCAGCTGACCGAGACCGAGGTCGCGATCCTGGAGCGCGAGGAGGCCATCGGCATCGACCATGCCGAACTGCTTGCCGCGCTGAAGGACAAGATCGCCGCCACCCAGGCCGACCTTGAGGCGTTGGAGGCGCGCTGGACCAAGGAACTGGAACTGGTCAAGGCGATCAATGAAACCCGCGACCAGCTGGTCGCCGCGCACGAGCAGGGCAAGGCTCCGGCCGCCGAGGGTGCGGTTGCTGCCGAGCCGCTCGACGCCGAGGCGCTGAACGCCAAGCTGTCGGCGCTGACCGAGGAGCTGACCGCGCTGCAGGGCGAGGATCCGCTGGTCAAGGTCGCGGTTGACGGGCAGGCGGTGGCCGAGGTGGTCGCCAACTGGACCGGCGTGCCGGTCGGCCGCATGGTCTCCAACGAGATCAAGACCATCCTGTCGCTCGCCGACCGCATGAAGGAGCGGATCATCGGCCAGGACCACGCGCTGGACGCCATCGCCCAGGCGATGTGGACCAGCCGCGCCAAGCTGACCGACCCGCGCAAGCCGATCGGCGTCTTCCTGATGGTCGGCACGTCCGGCGTCGGCAAGACCGAGACGGCGCTGACGCTGGCCGACCTGATCTATGGCGGCGAGCAGAACGTCACCACCATCAACATGACCGAGTACAAGGAGGAGCATAAGGTCTCCCTCCTGCTCGGGTCGCCTCCCGGCTATGTCGGCTTCGGCGAGGGCGGCGTCCTGACCGAGGCGGTGCGTCGCCGGCCCTACAGCGTCGTCCTGCTGGACGAGTTGGAGAAGGCCCATCCCGGCGTGCAGGACATCTTCTTCCAGGTGTTCGACAAGGGCACGATCAAGGACGGCGAAGGCCGCGACATCGACTTCAAGAACACCGTCATCATCATGACGTCGAACGCCGGCACGGACCTGATCCACAAGCTGTGCGCCGACCCGGAGACCGCGCCCGACGCCGAGGGTCTGCTGGAGGCACTGCATCCCGAACTGCAGAAGAGCTTCAAGCCGGCTTTCCTCGGCCGCTGCACGGTCATCCCGTACTTCCAGCTTTCGGACGAGAACCTGGCCAAGATCGTGGTCCTGCAGTTGAACCGCATCGCCAAGCGCGTGGTGCAGAACTACAAGGCCGCCTTCTCCTACTCCGACGATCTGGTCCAGAGCATCGTCAACCGGTGCCAGGAGGTCTCCAGCGGTGCCCGCAACATCGAGACGATCCTGAGCCGGACTCTGCTGCCGGAGATCTCGTCCCGCATCCTCGCCCGCATGGGCGACGGCGAACCGATCACCCGCGTCCACGTCTCGGTCGATGGCGAAGACCGCTTCGTCTACGACATCGCCTGAGACCGGGGGAGCGGGAGGGCCGGGGCGGGCGCGCAGAAAAATGACGGGCGGTGACGACCGTCACAGCACCCGCCTCAATTCTTTCGTAACCATACAGCACAGACAAAGCTTACCCCGTTAAGACCGACTTCAAGAGAGCGAGGAGACAACCATGGCGATCTATATCAAGTACGACGGCATCGACGGCGAGGCCACGCACGAGACCCACAAGAAGTGGCTGGACGTCAGCTCGCTGCAGTGGGGCGTCGGCCGCGCCATCAGCACCCCGTCGGGCTCGACCGCCAACCGCGAGGCTTCGGAGCCGTCGGTTTCGGAAGTGACCATCACCAAGCTGATGGACAGCTCCTCGCCGAAGTTCTTCGTCGAGTCCTGCACCGGCGCCGCCGGCAAGAAGGTGCAGATCCACCTCGTCACCACCGGCAGCCCGGGCAACACCTACGCCGAGTACACCCTGACCAACGCCCTGGTCTCGGCCTACTCGATGTCGTCGGGCGGTGACCGTCCGTCGGAGTCGATCTCCATCAGCTTCACCAAGATGGAGTACAAGTTCATTCCGTACGACGACAAGAACAAGGCCGGCACGCCGATCTCGGTCTCCTACGACCTGTCGACGACCAAGAGCGCCTAAGTTCGGCTGCACTTGCCCCCACCCTAACCCTCCCCCGCCTTTGGCGGTGGAGGGGATTGCCGCCGCTTCGGCAATAGGCACCCTCTCCCACCGTAGGCGGGGGAGGGGCGGGGAGGGGGCAAAGCACCTGCCATCATTGATACCTTCTCTACATCAAGGACCAAGCCCGCATGTCGGATGCGCCCACCATCTCGCAGACCGGCCGGCTTCTGTCGCTGACCTCGCCGCTCGGCGCGGACGTGCTGATCCCGGTGGCCGTCGAGGGGGAGGAAGGGCTGTCGCGCCTGTTCCGCTACACCATTTCGATGATCTCGCCGCGGATGACCGTCGCGCCGGCCGACGTCCTGGGAAAGTCGCTGACGCTGTCCGTCGCGCGCCAGGGTGGCAGTCCCCGCGTCATCAACGGCATCGTGAAGAGTTTTTCCGCCGGGCCGCTGGCTCTGCGCGGCTACCGCCGCTATACGGCGGAGATCGTGCCGTCCCTGTGGCTGGCGACCCTGCGCTCCGACTGTCAGGTGTTCCAGGACAAGAGTGTCGTGCAGATCGTCGACGCCATGCTGTCCGACTGCGGCGTGACCGAGGTGAGGAAGCAGGGGCTGTCCGGCACCCATAACGCCCGCCCGGTCTGCGTGCAGTACCGCGAGACCCATTACGACTTCATCGCCCGCCTGCTGCAGGACGAGGGCATCTATTTCTATTTCCAGCACGAGGCCGGCAAGCACACGCTGGTGCTGAGCGACAGTGCGTCGGGCTACACCGACTGCCTGGACAAGGACGTCAACCACGCCGCCGCGTCGCAGGGCAACACGCTCGCCATCGACGGCTGGTCGCATTCCCAGTCCTATGTGTCAGGCAAATGGACGCTGAAGGACTATAATTTCGAGACGCCCAGCACCGACCTGACCGCCAGCACCACCACGGTGCTCGGCGTTTCCGCCTTCAAGGCGCACGAGATGTTCGACTATCCCGGCGGCCACATAGTCAAGGCGGACGGCACCGACCTGTCCCGCCTGCGCATGGAGCAGACGGAGACCGGCTATGAGCGGGTGGAGGGAACCGCCACCTACCGCGGCCTGTCCGCCGGCGGCAAGATCTCCATGGCCGGCCATGCGGTGACGGCGGAGGTCGGCAAGGGCTATGTCGTCACCGATCTGGCGTTGAGCGCCCAGGACGAGAGCCATATCGGCAACAGCGGCATGCCGCCGCAATTCTCCTGCCGCTTCGCCGCGATCCCCGAAGCCACCGTGTTCCGCCCGCCGCCGGTGCCGCGCCCGCGCACCCATGGTCCCGACACCGCGACCGTCGTCGGTCCCAGCGGCGAGGAGATCTATTGCGACAAGTACGGCCGGGTGCGGGTGCAGTTCCATTGGGACCGCAAGGGCACCAACGACGAGAAGAGCTTCGTCTGGCTGCGCGTCGCCCAGACCATGGCCGGCAAGAACTGGGGCACCATCTTCACCCCGCGCGTCGGCATGGAGGTGCTGGTCGATTACATCGGCGGCGACCCGGACCGTCCCCTGATCGTCGGCTGCGTCTACAATGCGGAGAACATGCCGCCCTACGCGCTGCCCGACAACAAGACGCAGAGCGGCATCAAGACCCGCTCCAGCAAGGGCGGCGACGCGGCGACCTTCAACGAGCTGCGCTTCGAGGATAAGAAGGACGCGGAGGAGATCTATTTCCACGCGCAGAAAGACTTCACCCGGATGGTGGAGAACGACGACAAACTGACCGTCGATCACGACCAGACCATCTCCATCAAGAACGATCGCACCGAAACGGTGTCGGAGGGCAACGAGGCGGTCACCATCGCCAAGGGCAACCGCACCGTCACCGTGTCTAAGGGCAACGACACCCACGAGGTGACCGAGGGCAACCAGACCCTGACGGTGGGGAAGGGCAACCGCACCGTCACCGTCAGCAAGGGCAACGACACCCACACGGTCGGCGAGGGCAACCGCACGGTCGAGGTCGGGCAGGGCAACGACAGCCTGACCGTCAAGCAGGGCGATATGACGGTCGACGTCAAGCAGGGCGACTACGCCCTGAAGCTCGGCCTGGGCGACGTGTCGGTGAAGGCCTCCGCCGGACAGATCACCATGCAGGCCGCGACCGGCATCGAACTGAAGGTCGGCGGCAACAGCATCAAGATCGACCAGATGGGCGTCACCATCAAGGGCAGCATGGTCAAGGTCACCGGCGACATGCAGGTGCAGATCGCGGGCAAGATAACCCAGGTGAACGGTGATGCGATGGTCCAGGTCAAGGGCGGCGTGGTAACCATCAATTGACGAACCGCCGTCCACACTGGGACGGAATTTCAAGCGGGGTTGGGACGGTGGACATCGGGCTTTTGCCGAAGTTGCGCTTTGCCCGCGCGGCCGAAGCGGTCGCGGGGCTGGACCTGTCGCCGGAAGCGAAGGCGCTGTACGCGCCGAACGCCCCGACGGCGGTATTCCTGAAGGCGCTGATCGACGCCGAATTGCATGCGGACGCCATCCGGCTGCTGGGCATGGCCCTGCCGCGGCGCGAGGCCGTGTGGTGGGGCTGCCTGTCGGCCCGCGGCGCATTGCCGGCCGAACCGGCGCCGGCCGATGTTTCGGCGCTGGAGGCGGCGGAGGCCTGGGTCTACCGCCCGACGGAGGAGAACCGCCGCGCCTGCTTCGCGCCGGCCGAAGCGATGAATTTCGAAACCGCCTGCGCCTATGCCGCCATGGCCGCCTTCTGGTCGGGCGGAAGCCTCGCCCCGCCCGACGCGGCGGTGGTGGTGCCGCCGGGCGACGGGCTGACCGGGACGGCCGCCGCCGCCGCGGTGCTGATCGCCGCCGCGGCGGTCCCGAAGGAGATCGCCGCCCGGCATCGCGCGTCGCTGGTCCAGGCGCTGGACATCGCCAATGGCGGCAGCGGCAAGGTGGGGGCGGCGTGATCCGATGAAGCTGCGCCTGACCCTGATCCAATGCCCGCCCGCGCAGGGCGGCGACATCGCCCGCGACCTCGGCACCGGACGGCTGGTGATCGGCCGCGGTCCCGACTGCGACTGGGTACTGAACGACCCGGAGCGGATGCTGTCCAAGATCCACTGCATGGTGGAGTTCAAGGGCGGCGTCTACATCGTCATCGACAGCTCCACCAACGGCGTCTTCCTGAACGACGCGCCGACCCCCATCGGCCGCGGCAACTCCGCCGTGGTGGGCGAGGGCGACCGGCTGCGGATGGGCGGTTTCGTCATGCGCGCCGGCTTCGCCGCGGAGGAGGCGCCGCCCGCCAACGACCCGTTCCTGGCAGTGCTGCGCGGCTCAGACGAACCGGCGCCGTCGCCGGCGGCCTCGCCCGACGACGATCCCTTTGCCCTGCCGGCCTTCGGCCGCGGACCGGTGTCGGTGATGCCGATCCCGGAGGACGACGACCTCTTCGGCGATCTGCCACGGCCGGACGAACGGTGGAGCGGCAAGTCGGGTGGCAATTTGGGAGGCAGTTGGCAACAGACCGCGGCCGGAAACGCGCCCGGCGGCGATCCCGATTGGCCGGGCTCCACCCAGACCGACTTCTCGCCGGACAGCCTCGGCACCATCCGGGTGTCGACCGAGCAGCAGGGATTCGGCAACGCCAACTCCAATGCCGGCTTCGATGCCGGATTTGACAAGGGCAATGGCGGCACGTCGATCCCCGACGACTGGCTGGACGACCCTGTCGACCTGACGCCGGCCGCCCAGCCGTCCAACCCGCCCGCCCCCCAGCCCTTCCCGGCGCAGCCTGCCAGCCCCTCCGCTGTTCCGCCCCCTGTTCCGCCTGACGATTGGGCCGACGAGCCGCTGATCCCGCCGGCCTTCGGTGCGCGTCCGTCGCCCTTCGCCACTGCTGCCGCCGATCCGGCCTCCGACGCCCTCAGCCGCGCGCTGGTCGATGTCGTGCTGTCGCTGGTGCGGCGGCAGGCGGCACTGGAGGCACTGCTTGGCCTCGACCCGGACGAGACGATGGCGCAGGGGGACTCCATCCTGCTCCGGGCCGTGGACGCCGACGACGCGCTCGCCCGCCTGCGCGCCCTGCCGCCTGCCGAGGCGGAGGCGCTGCTGCAGGCGGCGGTGTCGGACGGTGCCGCCCACCAGTCTGCCCTGCTGGCGGCGGTGCGCGAGCTGACCGGGGAAACCGCCGATGGCGGCACCCGGCTGGCCGCGCTGTACCGCCGGCTCCTGCCGATCCACCGCCACGCGCTGGGCGGCTGACGGGAGGAACGGGACCCATGGCAACGACCATTAGCCTGCAAGAGGGAAAGCGCCCATGAGTTGGGACGACAAGGTCATCTGGTCCGAAGGCATGTTCCTGCGGGCGCAGCATTTCCAGCAGCAGGATCGCTATGTGGAGAGGCTGGTGCGCGGCCGCGTCGCCGGCATCCGGCCCTTCGCCTGGGGCATCAGCGAACTCACCATCAACCGCGAGCTTCTGGCCGTCGGCAAATTCGCCGTCCTGCGCTGCAAGGGCATCCTGGAGGACGGGACGCCGATCAACATCCCCGACGACGACGATCCGCCGCCGCCGCTCGACCTGCCGGAAACGCTGGCGAACAGCATCGTCTATCTGGCCCTGCCGGTTCGCCAGCGCGGCGGCGTCGAGTTCGAGGTGGGCGAGAGCGCCGACGCCGCCACCCGTTATGTCGGCGAGGAGACGGAGACGGTCGACGCCATCGCCGGGTCGGCCAGCGTGTCGCGCATCCGCACCGGGCGCCTGCGCCTGCGTTATCGGCTGGAGCGGCAGGAGCGGGCCGGATACCACTGCCTGGGCCTCGCCCGTATCCAGGAGGTGCGGTCGGACCGCCACGCCTCGCTGGACGAGCGCTACATCCCGCCGGCCCTGAACGTCCAGGCACTGGCTCCGCTGGCCGGCTTCGTCACCGAAATCCAGGGCCTGCTGAACAGCCGGTCGGAGGCGCTGGCCGCCCGCGTCGGCGGCTCCAACGGGCGCGGCGCCGGCGAGATGGCCGACTTCCTGATGCTGCAGGTCGCCAACCGGTCAGAACCTCTGTTCGCCAACATCGCCCGCATGCCCGACATCCATCCGGAACGGCTGCACGGCATGATGCTGGGGCTGGCCGGGGAGCTGGCGACCTTCACCGCCGTCAACAAGCGTCCGCCCAGCTTCCCGCCCTACCGGCATGAGGATCTTCAGGGCACGCTCGAACCGGTGATGGCGGAGATTCGCCGTTCGCTCAGCGCCGTGCTGGAACAGACCGCCATTCCGATCGACCTGCAGGAACGCAAATACGGCATCCGCGTCGGCACCATCGCCGACCGGTCGCTGATCACCACGGCGACCTTCGTGCTGGCGGTGCGGGCGGACATGCCGGGCGAGGCTCTGCGCCGCAACTTCCCTGCACTGGTCAAGATCGGCCCGGTGGAGCAAATCCGCGAGCTTGTCAATGTACAGTTGCCCGGAATTCGAGTAAGGCCTTTGCCCGTCGCTCCGCGTCAACTGCCTTACCATGCCGGTGCCGTGTATTTCGAACTCGAACGCGGTAGCCCTATTTGGAAACAGCTTGCAACATCGGGCGGAATCGCGGTTCATCTAGCGGGTGATTTCCCCCAGGTGGCGATGGAGCTTTGGGCAATCCGTGGCTGATGCATCACCCTTTCCTGTTGTAGGGACACCATGAGGCTGGGCGGGGTGCTGGCCCTGCGCACCGGCGCCGTGATCGCGGCGACGGTCGCGACCGCCGTGCTGTTGTCGGTCGCGCTGTCCGGACTGAAGTTCGAACAGAAACTGCGTGAAGTCACCGGCTCCCGCCTCGCGGTGGTGGCGGACGAGATGCGGCGCCGGGTCGAATACGGCCTGACGTTGGGCCTCGACCTGTCCGAACTGGTCGATCTGCAGGCACAGGCCGAACGCGCCGCCTCCGGCGAGGAAATCCTCGGCGTGGAGGTGGTTGACGACCGCGGCATCATTCTGTTCGCCGCCGACCGCAACGCCGTCGGACAGCCCACTCCCGTGCGTTGGAGCGGCGATGCTTCGGCCGGAACCCTGCGCCAGCAGATCGCCGGCGATGTCCTGATCCTCGGGTCCGACGTGCGCAACAGCTTCGGGCAGACGGTGGGGCAGGTGATCCTGCGCTCCTCCCTTTCAGGGCTGAAATCGCGGGTCGCGGCGGTGGAGGACGGGTTGCGCGGCGACATCCTGGCGCTGGTCGGGATCGCCGCGCTGATGACACTGGGCGCCGTCTTCGTCGTGGTCCGGCAGCGCGGCGGACGCGGTGGATTGGCGGACGGCACCGCGCCGCTGGGCATGGTGCGCGACCGGCTGAACCACGGCATCGCCGAGGCCGATCACGCCATGGAAGATCTCGAACGCGAATTGGACGCCATGGCGCCGAATGCCCCCGGATCACTCCCAGCCAAGGGCGTGGTGACATGAGCGACCCAGCCCGCAAGGCTTCCGCCAATCCGACTGCCAAGCCGGCCAAGCGGCGCGACCCGATCAGCGCGCTGGTGCTGCGGCTGACCATCGTCACGGTGGCGGTGCTGCTGCTGGCGGCCGGTGCGGCCTCCTGGCTGTCGCTGCGCAGCTTCGACCCTCTGTTCCAACCCGAATTGGCGCGCAAGGCGCAGACGGTCGGCGGCCTGATGGGCGCGCAGATCGACCGCGGGCTCGGCGTCCGCATTCCACTGGACCGCATGGCCGGCCTCGATGCCCTGTTGGCGGCGGAGGTCGAACGCCACGACGATATCGCCTACATCGCGGTGACCGACCCGGCCGGGCGCATCGTTGCCGCCGCGGGTGGGCCGCTGGCCGGCATCACGGCGTTGTCGCCGGACCGGCTGACCGGCCCCGCCGACGGCCGGCTGGCCCGCGGCTTCGTCGATGTCCAGCGCCCGCTGGGCGATGCCGGCACTCCTGCCGGCGCGCTGCATGTCGGCGTCGACAGTGCCTTCCTGGCCAAGGCCTCGACCGATCTGGCGCTGGACGTGCTGTCGGTGGTCATCGTCTCGGTCCTGCTGATCTTCGAGGTGCTGCAGCTGGTGGTGAACCTCGCCATGCGGCGGGTGCTGACCCTGCGGCTGCTGGCGGACCGGGCGGAGGAGGGCGACTTCCGCGCGACCCTGCCGGAGATCCCAGGCCCCCTCGCGGCGTCGGAAGACCGGGCGCTGGAAGGCGGTGTGCGCGCTGCGCTCGATAGCGTCAACGCCCGCTATGCCGGCCTTGCCGCGCGGGTGGCGGAGCTTCGCCGCCGGTTGGGCGGCGACGACCCGCGGGTCGGCCGGGCAGAGGCCGGGCTGTCGGCGCTCGCCCGCCGCTTCCGCTTCCGCGATCCGGACTCCTCGCGTCCGCCGCCGACGCCGCTGAATCTCGTCTTCCTGCGGCTGCCTGTCTTCCTGTTCTGCCTGTCGGAGGAACTGTCGCGCCCCTTCCTGCCGGCCTATGCCAAGTCCTTCGCCGGCGAGGTGCCGTGGCTGACGCCGGACATGGTGGTCAGCCTGCCGATCACGCTGTTCATGCTGATCTGGGCGTTGTCGCAGCCGGGCGGCGCCCGCTTCTCCGAACGCTGGGGCCGGTCGCGCGCCTTCACCATCGGCGCTTTGCTGGGCTCGGTCAGCCTCGCGCTGACCGCCTTCGCCGGGTCGCTGGCGGAGCTGATGCTGTGGCGCTGCCTCACGGCGCTCGGCTATGGGCTGGTGCTGATCACCGCGCAGGGCATCGTCGTCGACCATACAACGCCGCGCAACCGTGCCGCCGGGATGGCGATGTTCATCGGCGCGCTGCTGGCCGCCGGCGTCTGCGGTCCGGTCAGCGGCGGCATCATCGCCGACCAAGTGGGCTTCCGCGCCACCTTCCTGCTGGGTGCGCTGCTGGCGCTGGGCTCCGGCCTTTCGGTCAGCCTGCTTCTGCTGCGCGGCCGCGGTGCGGCACAATCCGCGGCCGGTGCGGCGGCCCGGCCGGCGATGGGCAGCGCGTTGCCGCTGTTCCGCGACTTCCGCTTCTCCGCCCTGATGGTGCTGAGCGCCATCCCGACCAAGATCGCCTCGACCGCCTTCCTCTTCTGCCTCGTGCCGCTGCTGCTGACCGCCGACGGCGCATCGAAGGCGGAGATCGGGCGGGTGCAGATGATGTATTTCGTCGCCTTCATCCTGGTTTCGCCGCTGGCCGCCAGCCTGTCCGACCGTTGGCAGGCGCGGCGCGGCTTCATCGCCGCCGGCGGCATCGGCACGCTGGCGAGCTGCCTCCCCATCATCGCCACCCAGGCGCTGTGGGGGCCGCCGCTGGCCATCGCCCTGTTCGGCCTGTCTCAGGCGCTGGTCGGCGCGCCGCAGTTGACCCTGGTTTCGCAGATCGCCCGCGACGGCGGCCTGCCGGAGACCGCAGCCATCGGCTGGTACCGGCTGATCGAACGGCTGGGCGGCGCGCTCGGCCCCGTTACCGCGATGGCGGTGGCGGTCGCCACCTCCTACCGCGAGGCGATGCTGGGCATCGGCCTGCTGTGCGGGGCGAGCGCGCTTCTGTTCTGGATCCTTTTCCGCACCGGGCGCCCGGCCACCCCCGCCGCCCGGCCACAGGAGGCATGACCGCGATGGGTATCGACGAAAGCGATCTCCTCCGCATCCGCCGCCGCTCGCTGCTGCGGCTCGCCGCGGCCGGCGGGCTTGCCCTGCCCGGACTGCCGCTGGCCGGCAACTCGCTGATCGGATCGGCACTGGCCGCAACGGTCCCCGACAAGACCTTCCGCATCACCATGGTGCTGGGCCGCGGCGAGAGCGACAACGAGTTCGGCTTCAAGGATTATCTGGCCCGGCGCGGCCTGAAGGTGGACTACACCATCCGCAACACCGGCGGCGACACCGCCAAGCTTCCGGGCATCATCCAGGAGATCAAGGACACGCGCCCCGACCTCGTCTACAGCTGGGGCACGCCGCAGACCCGCGCGCTGGTCGGCCCCCTTGGCGAGGCGGACCCGCGCAAGCACGTCACCGACATCCCGGTGGTCTTCACCTTTGTCGCCGCGCCGGTGGACGCGAAGATCGTGCCCGACCTCGCCCGGTCGGGGCGGAACGTCACCGGCACCATCCACATCGCGCCGATCGCGGTGCAGCTGAACACCATCCAGGCCTACCGCCCGATCAAGCGGCTGGGCGTGGTCTACAACCCTCAGGAACGCAACTCAGTCCTCACCATCGAGGGGCTGAGGGCGGAGACGGCGCTGCGCGGGCTGGAACTGATCGAGGAGCCGGTCCCCCTGAACGACCGTGGCGAACCGATCGCCGCCGCGGTGCCCGACGCGCTGGGCCGGGTGGCGAAGCGCGGGGGCGAGGTCCTCTACATCGGTCCCGACACCTTCATCGCCTTCCACAACCGCACCGTCGTGGCGGCGGAGGCGTTGCGCCTGGGCCTGCCGACCTTCTCGGTGACCGAACTGATCGTGCGCACCGACAAGGCAATGCTGGCGCTGGCGAGCAGCGCCTACGGCATCGGCCGCTTCACCGCCTTCAAGGCGGCGCAGATCCTGGTGGACGGCGTCAGTCCGGCTGAAATTCCCGTGGAAACGCTGAAGCGCTTTTCCGTCATCATCAACATGGCCACCGTCCGGGCGCTTGAGTACTACCCGCCCATCGGCCTCCTGAATTTCGCGGAAATCATCGAATCATGAGCGCCCATATCCCGATGACGCTGCCATTCGATGCAGCCCCTTTGCGCGGCGAGGCAGCCCGCGCGGTGGCCGCCGTTCGCCTGCGGGCGCTGGCCGCCAACCTGCCGGACGGGCTCACCGCCCGCATGATGGACCTGGACGATTCCAACCTGCTGGCCGACTTCCGCGTCCGCGTGGTGGCCACGCTGGAGGATCCCGACCATTACCGCATGGCGGGCGAGGTCGGGAACTTCGTCGCCGACCATCTGGGCGACAGGGGGCTGACCGCCGGCATCTTCCGGCGGGATGGGCGCTCCGGGACCCGTTTGGTCGCCTACGGCGCGCTGGGCCTGCCGTCCGGCGACGATCCCAACCGGGGCCGCGACCTCGACCTGCCGGAGGCGGAGCTGCCCTGGGTCGCGCACATGTCGTCGGCGATGGTCGATCCGTCCGAGCGCGGGCGCGGGCTGCATCACCGGCTGATCGACTGGCGGATCGAGGTGGCGGAGGCATTGGGCCGCCGGCACCTGATCACCACCGTCAGCACCCGCAACCACCGCAGCTGGGGCCATCTGGCCTGCCACGGCATCTATCCGAAGCGGCTGGTTCGCGTCGGCGGCGATCTGGTCCGGCTGCTGGTCCACCGCGACTTCACCGCCGATCCGGTCTTCGACACCGCCAGCGCCGAACTGGTGGCGGTGGAGGAGCTGGCCGGGCGCTGGGACGTGTTCGAGCAAGGCCATGTCTGGGGCCGCGTCGCAGCGGGCGAAGGTGCCGCGCGGCGCTGGTACGCGCTGTGCGGCCGGGAAAAGGCTCCGCTGGAGCATGACGGGCCGGGCGGGCGCTGACGCGCGCGGACGGCTGAAGGGGGATGGCCGGGATGGGATCGGGGAGTTTCGGGGCGCGGCTGGCGGCGTTCGTGGCGGTGGCGGTGTTCGTCTCCGCGCTGTCCGCCGTCGTGCTGTGGACGCGCGAGCAGGCGCGCCGCCTGGATGAGGCCGTGACCTCCCAGGTCGGCTTCGTGCTGAGCGAGGCCAAGGCGTCGCTCGAAACCCAGCTGAACCTCGGGCTCGCGCTGGGCGACCTGCCGCAGGTCGACGGGCTGCTGTCCCGCGCCCGCGCCGCCCTTCCCGGCATCCAGTCCGTCACCGTTCTGGACGAGACCGGCACCGTCCTGTTCTCCACCAACGCGGTGGAGGTGGGCGAGCCGCTGCCCGTCCGCACGGGGGCCGAACCCAATTCCGGCGTCAGCGGCTTCTGGTCGGAGGAGCGCGGGGATGAACGGGTCTACGGCGTCGGGCTCGCCACCAGCTTCGACACCGTGGCCGGCAGCCTGCTGGTCCGCATGCCGGCCGGTGCGATGGCCGAGCCGATGCGCCATTATGCCCTGACCCTCTCCATCGGCGCGGTGCTGATCGCGCTTCCGCTGGCCCTGCTGGGCTGGCTGGCCGGCCTTTGGCTTGCCGCCGGGCCGCGGCGCTCTCTGGCAGACCTCGCGACCACCCTCGAAGGGCTGGGGGAGGGGGGGCGCATCCGCGCCGAGCCGCCTGCGCAATCGCCGCGACAGACATTGGGGCTGCCGGCCACCGCCTTCACCGACGCGGTGCGGCGGCGCCTGACCATCCTGGACGAGGCGGAGCGGGAAGTCGCACGCCTGGACGAACTCGCATGACGACCCGCAGCGCCTCCCGCAGCCTTTGCCGCGGTCCCGCCGGCAACCATCGCCTGTTCATGGTCGGCATTCCGGCCGTCATTCTGCTGGCGGCTACCCTGGCGATGGCCGGCGTCGGGCTGATCGGCACATGGCTGGCGCAGGACCAGCTGGGGGAAGCACGCGCCGCCAAGGCCGCCGCGGTGGCGGAGGCGGTGCAGCACGATCTGGAGCGCGCCATCGCCTATGGCATTCCCCTGCCGCGTATCGAAGGGGTCGGGGCTTTCCTCCAGGGCGTCGCCGGACGCAATCCCGACCTGGGCTTCCTGGCGCTGACCGGTGGCGACGGGGTGCTGTTGCAGGGTGCGGTGAATGCCGGCGTCGGTATCGACGCCGCCGGGCTGCAGGCGCTGACCGCCGGATTGCGCGGCCTGCCGACACCGGAAACCCGGGCCGCGACCCTCCAGCCGATCGAGCGCGACGGCCTGCTGATCCTGAGGGTGCCGGTGCGGATCGGCCGGCTGTCGTCGGAAGGTGGCGGCGGCGGTGTGGCTCAGCCGCCGGCCGGGCATGTGCTGGTTGGCGTCCAGCCGCAGCAGGTGCGCGGCCAGATCGCCGGGGAACTGGCGACGGTGGCGCTGGGGGGGCTGGCGGTTCTGCTGCTGCTGGCCGAACTGGCCGGCGTTCTGGCCCGTGCCAGCTTCCGCGAGCCGCTGCGCCGCCTCGCCCGGGCGATGGCGGAGGCGGTGGACGGGCGCTTCGCCACCCTGCTGGGCCGCCGTCCGCGCGATCAGGTCGGCCGGCTGCTGTTCGCCTTCAACGCAGTCGTCTTCGGCCTGCACGACCGCCGCCAGCGCTTCGCCGCCCATGCCGACGAGGTGCGCGCCGCCGTCTTCGATCCGGAGGTGGCCTCCGCCGTCGAGTCCACGCGCCTGTCGGCGCTGACCGCCCTCGGCCCCGGACTGGAGGCGGCACCGCGGCGCGAGATCGATTCCCGGAGTGACGACGTTCATGGCTTCGCCCTGCTGTCGGCCGCAACGGCGTCGATGCTGGTCCTTGGTGGTGGGCTTTCCGTTGCCGGTCCGGCACTGGTGGCGGCGCTGGTGGGCGCCATCGCCGGCTATGCCGTACCACGCGGCTGGCGCCGCGTCGCGGCAGTGCTGAGCGCGCTGGCGCTGTTGTCTGCGGCGGCCGTGCCGCTGCTCGGCGGTATAGAATTGCCGAGCGGACTGGCCGCCGGGGTGGCCGGCGGTTTCGCCGCCGGGCTGGCGCTGTCCTATGTGCGCCGTCAGGCGGCGGACGGCGGGCAGCTCTCGCTGATCCGGGCACTGGCCTCCGGGATCGTCGCGGCCCTGCTGTGGGCGGCGGCCGTCGGCTGGGACGGCGGGATGCTCGCGGCATCGTCGCTTCTGCCGGCCGCGCTGGCCGCTCTGCTGGCCCGTCCCATCGTCGTTTTGCGGAGCTGAGAGGCCCCGATGCTGCTTCAGACCCGCATCATCCTGTTCGTCCTCGCGACCGTCACCGTGGTGACCGGTCTTCTCCTCGGCTTTGCCGCGCTGCGCGAGGATGCCCTCGACCGCCGTGCGAGCGAGCTTGAGCTGGCCCGTCTCGAAACCTCCTGGCAGCTTGCTGTGTCGGGTGCCGTCGGGCGCATCGACCAGGGCCTCGGCCGGCTGGCCGGCGACGCCGAGATCGCCCGCGCGGTGGAGGCGGAGGACCGCGGCGCTCTGGACCGGCGCGTCGCCGCGCTCGGCATCGTCGCCGCGCCCCCGACCGGCGGGATCACCGACGTCAACCTTCTGTCGAAATCCGGTGAGCTGCTCTACAGCACCGATCCGGCGTTGGAGCCGGAGCCGCTGCTGAACCGCGGCGCGCTGGATGCAATCCTGTCCGGCCAGAAGCTGGCGCGCGGTGTCCGTCTGGTCGACGGCGAGCGGCTGGTCGTGGTGGCCGGCGTGCCGATCTATGCCGGGACCGGGGCCGGCGGCGGGGCAGGCAGCGGGGCCGGCGTCACCGGCGCCGCCGTCGCCGGGCTGGATTTCGTCGCCGCGCTGGACGTGCTGCGGCGGACCACCGGCGGGCGCGTCTTCGCCGTGACCCGCAACGGCACCGCCTTCGACGGGCAGAGCGATCCGCTGTGGCCGGCCGTCAAGCCGCTGGTCCGCCCGGCGGAGCGCAGCATCGCCACCGTCGCCGGCGGCGGGCGCCGCTATGCGCTGGCCAGCCTGCCGGTCGCCGACCTTGCCGGCGGGCGCGTCGCCACCGTTCTGATCGCCAGCGACGTCACCCAGGCGGTGGAGGAGCAGGCCCTGTGGTCGGTCGCCTATGTCGCGGCTGTCGGGTTGGTGCTGCTGGGTGCGCTTGGGCTGCTCTACGGTTTCCTGCGGCGGAACTTCTCCACGCTGGACGGGGCGGTGAAGGCTTTGCAGGACCTCTCCCGCGGGCGTGCCATGGGCTATGTCGAGCTGCCGGCCGGCAATGACGAGATCGGCCGCATCGCCGGTGCCGTGGAGGTCTTCCGCGGCGTGATGCGCGAGATCGAGCGCAGCGCCGGCCAGCGCGAGCGCCGCCTGCGCCGCCAGCAGCGCTTCATCCGCCGGCAGATGGAGGCGCTGGCCGTCACTCTGGAGGAGGACGCCCGCCAGAACCTGCTGGAGGAGCTGCGCCAGATCGAGGCGGAGACCCACGATGCCCAGTCCGCCCAGTCCAAGGGCGTCGGCGACGAGCTGGGGCTGCTGGCGCTGGGCTTTTCCAGGCTGGCGACGCGGGTCAGCACCCAGCAGGTGCAGTTGACCCAGATGGTGCGCGACCTGCGCGAGGCGTTGGACGACAAGCGGCGGCTGATCAGCCTGCAGCAGGAGCTGGAGATCGCCCGCACCATGCAGCTGACCATCCTGCCGCAGGTCTTCCCCGATCTGCCCGAGCTGGACATCGCCGCGCGGATGATTCCGGCGAAGGAGGTCGGCGGCGATTTCTACGATTTCTTCCCGATTTCCGAACACAAGGTGGCGCTTGTCATCGCCGACGTGTCGGGCAAGGGCATTCCCGCCGCCTTCTTCATGCTGATCACCCGCACCATGCTGCGCGCCATCGCCGAATCCGGCGTCGGACCGGCGGAGACCATGCGCCGGGTCAACAACCTGCTGGCCGCCGAAAACGAACAGATGATGTTCGTCACCGTCTTCTATGGCGAGCTGGACCTGCGCACCGGTGTGCTTGCCTTCTCCAACGGCGGCCACAACCCGCCGCTGCGCATGACTGCGTCGGGCGCGGTGAAGGAGCTGGAGCGCACCCCCGGCATCGCGCTGGCTGCCATGCCCGACATGCCTTTCGGCGAGAAGAGCATGACGCTGAACACCGGCGATATGGTCGTGTTGTTCACCGACGGCGTGACCGAGGCCTTCAACGGCGAAGACGTGATGTATGGTGACCCGCGGCTTGTCGCCGCAGTCGCCGGGCAGACCAACGCCTCCGCACGCGACGGGCTGGACGGGGTGCTGGCGGATGTCGCCCGTTTCACCGCCGGTGCGCCGCAGTCCGACGACATCACCTGTCTGGTCCTGCGCTGGCGTGGGGCGGCGGACGCGCCGGTCGCCACCGTGGCACAGCTGTCCGATCCCGTCGCCTGACCTCCGTTAAATCGATAGCGGTAGCTGCCCAGGCGTACCGCGAATGCATCGTCGGACCGGCGAGGGCGTGCTATAAGCACGGGGTAGGACAGATTCGGATAAGATCCAGCTAAGGCAAGGCGAGGGCATGGGATGAATATTACCGAACAGTCGGTCAACGGCGTCACCGTGCTGCGCGCGGAAGGCCGCATCGACAGCGGCAATGCCGCCCAGTTCGAAGCGGCGCTGCTGTCCGCCATCGGGGCCGAGGGCACGCGGCTTGTTGTCGACATGGAGCAGCTTTCCTACATCAGTTCTGCCGGGCTTCGCTGCCTGCTGGTCGCTGCCAAGGCGGCCCGGGCGAAGCGCGGGGCCATCGCCCTGTCGGCCATGGCGCCGCACATCCGCGAGGTGTTCGACGTCAGCGGCTTCTCGTCGCTGTTCGAAATCCATGCCGATGCGGCTGCGGCCGTCGCGGCGCTCGGCGGGTGACAGCGGACGGGTGGGTCGTCGGGGGTGTATTCCGCCGGCTTCGGCCGGCCTTGCGATAAGGCGGTTCCCGAAAAGGGACCGGGTGTGTGATGGGAAGTGCCATTCGGCCAAACATTCTGGTTGTTGAAGACTCGCCGGCAGTGCGGCTGTCCGTGGCCGGCTATCTCGAAGGCCGCGGTTTCGACGTGACCGAGGCGGAGAATGGCCGTGCCGCCATCCGCGCACTGGACCGCCGCAGCTTCGACCTGATCGTCACCGACGTGCTGATGCCGGAGGTGGACGGGATCGAACTGATCAAGGCGGCGCGCACCGCCCAGCCCGACGTGAAGATCCTCGCCATGTCCGGCGGCGCTCCGAACATGCCGGCGGGCTATCTGCTGAAGATGACGCGCATGTTCAATGCGGATGAGATCATCTACAAACCCTTCCTCAATGAAGAGTTGGGGGCCGCGGTCGCCCGTCTGCTCGACCGTCCGCTTGCAAATTAAGCAGTTCGAAGCTTCTGCCCAATAATGGGGCGCAAAAGAAAGCGGCTTCGGTGCATGAAGCGCCGAAGCCGCAAGTGATGCGTGGAACCAACCGCATCCTGCCACGCAAGCTCCGTGCCAGAAATCACCAACTGGACTATTGGCGGGCGGTAAAATTCCGGAACGCCATCTGGTCCCTCCTGTTGTTCGGGAAACGCGGGCGTACAGGCGCCGGTGGCCGATGCCAATCGCGCCATGCCGACCGCGGTTCCAAGAATCCAGCAAGAGGGAGCCGACCACGATGGCGCAGAACGAGAATCGGTGGCGCGGTGAGGGCCGCGACTGGCGCGACGACGATCGGGAACCGAACCGGCACCGGGATTGGGGCGAGGCCCGGCATGCCGGCGTCTACGATCCGGACGATTACCGGTCCAACGACCGCGAGAGCATGTATCACCCGCAGGAGCACCGCCACCAGGACGAGCGCGGGCGCAGCTACCGCGACGCCGGCTATGGTGGGCGTGTCGGCAACGAATCCGGCGGCTTCGGCCGCGATTCCTATATGGACAGTGGCGACAACCGCCGTGACAACGCCCGCGAGATGGAGCGTGTCTATGACCGCAGCTTCGGCGGCGGGCGCGACATGAGCCGCGGCGGCTACGGCGCCGGCTATGGCGGACGGTCCGGGTCGAGCGGCTATGGCGGTTATGCCGGCGCCGGCAATGCCGGGACCGAAGGCAACTACACCAGCCGCGATGTCGGCAGCAGCGAGTATCGCGACCGCGATTACGGCGCGCGCCCCTATGGCGAAGGCGAACAGGTCGTCCGCGGCCGCGGCTCCCTCGGCTATGGCGGCCGCGAGTATGGCGAGCGCGAGACCGGCGACCGCACTTATGTGAGCCGTGACTACCGCACCCGCGATTACGGGTCGCAGGGAGATTACGGGAGCGGTTATGGCGGCGGATACGAATCCGGCCGCGACCGGGGCGAGTGGGAACGCGGCGGTTCGAGCCGGCGCGACTTCGGCGGCAGTTCATCGGCCAGCTACGGCGGCACCTATCAGCGCGACGAGGGCCGCGACCGCTCCTGGGGCGAGGATCGTGGCGGGATGTACCGCGGCCAGGGCGGCAACTACGGTGGTGGCCGGCACGAGCGCTGGGGCGAAGACCGTGGCCGCACGCAGCAGCGCGGCTTCTGGGAGCAGGCCGGCGACGAGATCGCCTCCTGGTTCGGCGACGACGATGCCGAACGCCGCCGGCACGAGGATGAACGCCGTGCTTCCCAGCATCGTGGCCGTGGGCCGCGGGGCTACAGCCGCTCCGACGAGCGGGTGCGCGAGGACGTCAGCGACCGCCTGACCGATGACGCCTATGTCGACGCGTCCGACATCGAGGTGACAGTCAGCGGCGGCGAGGTGACGCTGACCGGCATGGTCCCCGACCGCCACACCAAGCGCCGCGCCGAGGATGTCGCCGAGGCCGTGTCCGGCGTGACCCATGTGCAGAACAACCTGCGCGTCCGCAGCCAGACCGGCACCCAGGGCAGCTCCGGCTGGGGCAGCTCCACCGGGGCCGGCGCGTCCGCTATGGCGAATGTCGGCAGCGGGTCCGGGACCGGCTCGACCTCCGGTGCCTCCACCGGCATCACGTCCGGCACCACCTCCTCCGCGATGAGCGGGACGACGGGCGGGCTGCAGGGGGGCGACACCACGGTCGGCACCAATGCCGGCATCGGTGCGGCGACGGGCAGCGGCACCGGCTCCGCGTCGCCGTCCTCCACCGGCACCGGGGCCGGGGCCAGCGGCGGTCCTGCCGGCGCGTCCGCCGGGACCGGTTCGATGACCGGTTCCACCACCGGCGTCACCGGTTCGGTCGGCACCGGCCGATCCTCCACCACGCGGAGCTGACCTGCCACGCCCGCAAGGGTGCGTATCCGGCAAAGGCAAAGCTCCTATAAGGGCGCGGGTTCCGGCTTCCCTGGCAATGACGCTCCGGGACCCCGGGCCCCGCGCCCTTCGCGTCTGAATGCTGTTTCCACACCGTCGGAACAACTTCTGATGGCCGTTCACCGTCAGGCTCAATCCCTTGCCCGAGGTGGGTTTTCAGCATGACGTGGATTTCATTTTTCTTGGAGACTGGTTCCTTGACAGTCTAAGGAACTCCACTATCGTCAGTTTTTGAAACCCGTGGGTTCCATTCATGCCTCTCGATGCGGAAGAGATACCTGACTGGCGGGCTCGGCGGCGCGAGGTGATCCTCAACGCTGCGGCGGAGCTGTTCGCTGGCCGCGATTATGCCTCCGTCCAGGTGGAGGAGGTGGCGAAGCGGGCCGGCGTCGGCAAGGCCACGCTGTACCGCTACTTCCCCTCCAAGGAAGAGCTTTATCTGGAATCTCTTGAACGGGCGCTCGGCGGGCTTGAGCAGAAGCTGAACGCCGAAATCGCCCCTCAGCCGGTCCCGGCCTCCGTCCGCCTGACGGCGATGGTCTCCGCGCTGGTCGGTACGCTGAGCGAACAATTGCAGACGCTGAAGCGGCTGGGCGGCGACCAGTCGGACCTTGCCGACCGCACGCGCCGGATCATCGGCCGCCGGAGCGAGCGCACCGCGACGGCCCTGCAGCAGGTCATGGCCGACGGCATGGCGTCGGGCGAGTTCCGCAAGATCGATCTGGAAATCGTCCCGCTTCTGGTGATCGGCATGGTGCGCGGTGGAATCATGCAGATGGATGAACGCCCGCGCGAGGCGCTGGAGCGCTCCGTCATCGACTTCCTGATGTCCGGCCTGACCAATCTGCCTCCTTTCATTTAAGCGCAAGCCGGCCACCGGCGTTTGGAGTCCCAACGGATGAGACGGCTTTTCCTGGCCCTGCTGGTCGCGGCACTGCTCGGCGGCGGCGGGTACTACTGGTATGAGACCCGCCAGGCCGGTGGGCAGGCACAGACCGCCAAGGCCGACGCCGCGCCGGCGGCAGCTCGTGCGGTTCCGGTGGTGACCCAGAAGGTGGTGGTCCAAGCCGTGCCGGAGCAGATCGTCACCATCGGCAGCGTCCAGCCCATCGCCGCCATCGCCATCAAGGCTCGCGTCGACAGCGTGGTCGAGACGGTGAACTTCACCGAGGGGCAGGAGGTCAAGGCCGGCGACACGCTGTTCACTCTCGACAGCCGGGCGCTGGAGGCCCAACTGCGCCAGGCCCAGGCCAATCTGGAGCGCGACCGCGCCAATCTGGAAAAGGCCAAAGGGGATGTGAAGCGCTATGCGGAGCTGGTGCGCACCAGCGCCATTTCCCGCACCACCTACGATGCCGCCGTCGCCACCGCCGATGCGCTGGAAGGCACGGTGAAGGCCGATCTCGCGGCGATCGAGGCGGCAAAGGTGTCGCTCAGCTTCACCCGAATCATCGCGCCGATGGATGGGCGCACCGGCACGGTGAATGCCAAGGTCGGCACCATGGTGCGCGCCGCCGACACCAATCCGTTGGTTACCCTGACCCAACTGCGGCCGATCAACGTCGCTTTCAACGTCCCGGAAAGGCACCTGCCGGCGATCCGCGGCGCAATCGCGGCGGGAACGCTGCCGGTCACCGCCTCCATCGCCGGCAGCCGCGGCGAGAAAGCCGAAGGCAGGCTGTCCTTCGTCGACAGCCAGGTCGATCAGCAGACCGGCACCATCCTGGTGAAGGGCGAATTCCCGAACGCTGACACCCGGCTGTGGCCGGGACAGTTCGTCGACACCGTCCTGACCCTGCGGGTGGAGCCGGACGCCCTGACCGTCCCCGATCTTGCGGTGCAGACCGGCCAGAAGGGCCGCTACGTCTATGTCGTGAAGGCCGATGAGACGGTGGAGGTCCGCCCGGTCACGGTCGAGCGGAACCATGGTGGGCTCAGCATCATCGCGTCCGGTCTGCAGGCCGGCGACCGTGTGGTGGTCGATGGCCAGTCGCGCCTGTCTCCCGGTGCCAAGGTGACCGAGCGACCCGGGGCCAAGCCCGCCGGTGCCCCCTCCGGCGAAACCGCCGAGGGCGACCGCAAGCAGGGTTCCGCCGCACAGGAAGCCGCTGGCCGCAGCGTCCTGACCCAGGGCAAGGCAGGCGGGGGTGCGACATGAACCTCTCCGAACTCTGCATCCGCCGTCCGGTGATGACCATTCTCCTGACGGCGGCCCTGGTGCTGGGCGGTCTGGCAGCCTATCGCCAGCTGCCCACCGCGGCGCTGCCGCGGGTGGATTTTCCGGTGGTCAGCGTCACCGCCACTTTGCCCGGCGCCTCGCCGGAGACGATGGCGGCCTCCGTCGCCAGTCCGCTGGAGCGGGAATTCTCCACCATCGCCGGCATCGACACGCTGACCTCCAACAGCACGCTCGGCAACACCAACATCACCATCCAGTTCGTGCTGGAGCGCGACATCGACGCGGCGGCGGCCGACGTGCAGGCTGCCATCGCCCGCACCCAGCGCCGGCTGCCGGCGGAGATGACCACGCCGCCCAGCTACCGCAAGGTGAACCCGGCCGACCAGCCGATCCTGTTCCTGTCGCTGAACTCACCGACCCTGCCGCTGGCGAGGCTGAACGACATCGCCGAAACGCTGATCCAGCCGAAGGTCGCGACCCTGCCGGGCGTGGCGCAGGTGCAGATCTACGGCTCGCAGAAATATGCGGTGCGGGTGCAGGTGAACCCCAACGCGCTGTCGCTGCGCGGCATCGGCATCGACGAATTGCAGAAGGCGCTGGCCGCCGCCAACGCCAACACCCCCGTCGGCACCCTGACCGGTCAACAGCAGCAGCTGGTGATCGCGGCCAATCCGCAGCTTCCCGACGCCGCCGCCTTCCGCGAGCTGATCGTCGCCTACCGCAACAACGCGCCGGTGCGTCTGGGCGACGTGGCGCAGGTGCTGGACAGTGTCGAGAACGACCGCACCGCCAGCTGGCTGAACGGCACGCGCAGCATCATGCTGGCGGTCCAGCGCCAGCCCGACGCCAACACGGTCGACGTGGTTGACCGGGTGCGCGAGCTGGTGCCGGTGTTCCAGGCCCAGCTTCCGGCCTCGGCCGCCATCAAGATCGTCAACGACCGCTCGGAATCGATCCGTCAGGCGGTGGAGGACGTACAGTTCACCCTTGCCCTGACCATCGTGCTGGTCGTGCTGGTGATCTTCCTGTTTCTGCGCCGTCTGTCCGCCACGCTGATCCCGGCGCTGGCCGTGCCGATCTCGCTGATCGCGACGGCGGGCGGCATGCACCTGCTGGGTTTCTCCGTCGACAACATCTCGCTGATGGCGCTGACCTTGGCCGTCGGCCTCGTCGTGGACGACGCCATCGTGATGATGGAGAACATCGTCCGTTACGTCGAAGAAGGGATGAAGCCGTTCGAGGCCGCCATCAAGGGCTCGCGCGAGATCGGCTTCACCATTCTGTCGATCACCCTGTCGCTGGTCGCGGTGTTCATTCCGATCCTGCTGATGGGCGGCGTCGTCGGCCGGCTGTTCCATGAATTCGCGCTGGTCGTGACCATGTCCATCGCCGCGTCGGCCTTCGTGTCGCTGACGCTGACGCCGATGATGTGCTCGCGCTTTCTCGTCCACCATTCGCATGACGAGAAGGAGGGCTGGTTCGGCCGTATGCTGGAGGGCGGATTCTCGGCCCTGCTCAACGGCTATGCCCGCACATTGCGCTGGACGCTGCGCCATCGGCCGCTGATGGGGCTGGTGATGATCGCCACCGTCGTCGCCACGGCGGTTCTCTATCAGGCGATCCCCAAGGGCTTCTTCCCGACCGAGGACATCGGCCAGATCCAGGTGACGACGGAGGCGCGGGCCGACATCGCGTTCCCGTCGATGGCGGAGCGCCAGCAGCAGGTCGCCGCCATCATGAAGGCCAACCCGGCGGTCGTGGACGTCATCTCCTCCGTCGGCGTCGGCGGCAGCACCGGCAACCAGGGCCGCATGTTCCTCACGCTGAAGCCGCGCGAGCAGCGGCCCTCGGCGACCGAGGTGATCCAGCAACTGCGCCGCCAGGTCAACGGCATCCCCGGCATGGCCGTCTACATGCAGCCGGTGCAGAATCTGCGCATCGGCGGCCGGGCGTCCAAGAGCCTGTACCAGTACACCATCCAGGGCCTCGACCTCGACGAGCTGTACCAGTGGTCGGGCCGGCTGGAGCAGACCCTGCACGGCATCCCCATCCTGCAGGACGTCACCAGCGACCTTCAGCTGAACAATCCGCAGGCCTATGTCCACATCGACCGCGAAAAGGCGGCGACGTTGGGCATCGGCGTCGATCAGGTGCGCTCCACCCTCTACAGCGCCTTCGGCCAGCGGCAGGTTTCGACCATCTACACCCCGAGCAACGACTATCAGGTGCTGATCGAGCTGGAGCCGAAGTACCAGGGCGACGACAGTTCGCTGTCGCGCATCTATGTCCGCTCGGCCACGTCGGGCAAGCTGGTGCCGCTCGACGCCTTCGCCCGGGTGGAGCGTACGGCCGGTCCGCTGGCGGTGGCGCACCAGGGCCAGCTGCCGGCGGTGACCCTCTCCTTCAACCTGGCGCCCGGCGCCTCGCTGGGACAGGCGGTGGACATGATCCGCGCGTCGGAGCGCGACATGGGCCTGCCGCCCACCATCACCACCGGCTTCGCCGGCACCGCCCAGGTGTTCCAGGATGCCCAGGCCGGGCAGGCGCTGCTTCTGTCGGCGGCGGTGCTGGTGATCTACATCGTGCTGGGCGTTCTATACGAGAGCTTCGTCCACCCGCTGACCATCCTGTCCGGCCTGCCGTCGGCGGTGATCGGCGCGCTGGGCACGCTGATGCTGTTCGACACCGAACTCAGCATGATCGCCATCATCGGCATCCTGATGCTGATCGGCATCGTGAAGAAGAACGCGATCATGATGATCGACTTCGCGGTGGAGACGCGCCGCAACGGCATGTCGGCGCATGACGCCATCGAGCAGGCCTGCATTCTGCGCTTCCGCCCGATCATGATGACCACCATGGCCGCCATCATGGGCACGCTGCCGATCGCCATCGCCCATGGTGCCGCCGCCGAACTGCGCCAGCCGCTGGGCCTCGCCGTCGTCGGCGGCCTGTGCGTGTCGCAGGTGCTGACGCTCTACATCACACCGTCGCTCTACCTCTACATGGAGGATTTCGGGCGCTTCGTCGGCAACCTGTTCCACCGCGGCGGCAAGGCCGATCTGCCTCACGGCCCGATGCCGGCCGGCGGCGACGACTGAGCACATGATCGTCCCGCGTGCAGAAGCATCTTGCGGGACGCGGGAAATAGCTTATCTTTAGGAACAGGCGTACCGGGGTGGCTAGACCCCGATACGCCCATCCGATCAGCGGTTCAGAAGATCAAGGCACGCCTTGATGACCTGCAACAGCAGGATCAGGAGTGTGAGGATTTTCTCCATCCTCTTCTCTCCCTCGGTTTGCGGCGGTGGCGGCCCATCCGCCACCCCGTCCGCACCTGCCCACTATAGCTCCATGGTTGCAGATGTGTGCGCCATGATGTGCTTTCGGCATATGAAATCCTGTGGACAATCGTTTTTTGGCACAAGGACGTGCCGTGCTCCGCCACCTGGGCATGAAAAAGGCAGCTTCGTCAGCGGCCTTTTCGATTTGCATGTGAGAGACGCTTACCCGCGGGCGGTCGTGCGCAGCGTCTCCTCCGCGGCGCGGATCAGGGCCATCGACTTGTTGACGGTCTCCTGGTATTCGGCCTCGGGATCGCTGTCCGCGACCACGCCGCCACCGGCCTGGACATACATCATCCCGTCCTTAAGCACGGCGGTGCGCAACGCGATGCAGGTGTCCATGGCACCCGACGCGCCGAAATAGCCGATGCAGCCGGCATAGACGCCGCGGCGGGCCTTTTCCAACTCGTCGATGATCTCCATGGCGCGGACCTTGGGCGCGCCGGACACCGTGCCGGCCGGGAAGCCGGCGACCAGTGCGTCGAGCGCGTCGAACTTCGGGTCCAGTTCACCCTCGACGTTGGAGACGATGTGCATGACGTGGCTGTAGAGCTCCACGATCATCTTGGCCGTCACCTTGACGGTGCCGACCTTCGCCACCCGGCCGACGTCGTTGCGGCCGAGGTCGAGCAGCATCAGATGCTCGGCTAGTTCCTTCGGGTCGCTCAGCAGATCGGCGGCCAGCGCCTCGTCCTCCGCCGTGGTGGCTCCGCGCTTGCGGGTGCCGGCGATCGGGCGGACGGTGACCTTGCCGTCGCGCACGCGCACCAGGATTTCCGGGCTGGAGCCGACTATGGTGAGGTCGCCGAAATCGCAGTGGAACAGGAAGGGCGACGGATTCAGGCGGCGCAGCGTGCGGTACAGCGACAGCGGCGACGGCTTGAAGGGGAAGCGGATGCGCTGCGACGGCACGACCTGGAAGATGTCGCCGGCGCGGATGTACTCCTTCGCCTTCTCCACGATCGCGTGATACTCCTCGCGCGTCGTGTTGGAGGTCCAGGCCAGCGGCAGGCCGTTCTCGGTGCGCGGCTCACGCCGGTAGGGCAGGGGGCGTTCCAGGTCGGCCAGCGCGTCGGTAAGCCGTTCCCGCGCGTCGGCATAGGCCGTGGCGGCATCCTTCCCCGCCTTCGGCCAGACCGGCGTCACCAGCGTAATGGAATCGGTGTGGCTGTCGAAAATGGCGACGATGCTGGGCCGCGTCAGGATCGCATCCGGGATGTTCAACTCGTCCGGATTGTTGTCCGGCAGGCGTTCCATCAGCCGGACCATGTCGTAGGTCATGTAGCCGAACAGCCCGGCGGCCATCGGCGGCAGTTCCTCCGGCAGTTCGATCCGGCTTTCGTTGATCAGAGAACGCAGGGCATCGAGCGGTGCAGAGTCGAGCGGCTGGAAGGCGTCGCGATCATGCAGGGCGTCGCGGTTGATCTCCGCCCTGTTGCCCCGAGACCGCCACACCACGTCCGGCTTGAAGCCGATCACCGAATAGCGGTCACGCCGCGAGCCGGCCCCGCGTTCCGCCGATTCCAGCAGGAAGCCGAAGGGACGCCCGTCTGCCAGCTTCATATAGGCGGAGACCGGAGTCTCCAGGTCGCTGACGAGCGTGGTCCACACCACCTGCGGCCGACCGGCGGCGTAAGCGGCGTCGAAGCTGGTGATATCGGGCTGGACCTTCACGGCACGAGACCTCTTGCTTGGCTGTCGGCTAAGCCGGAGCCTCAGTTGCTGGCGAAGAACTGATCGATGCGCTGGCGGTGAATCCGCACCGGATACTTCTCGCGCAGCGCGTTGGTGAACTCGGCGACCAGATCATTCTCCAGCCCCTGCTCGACCGAGGCGCGGACCGGCGCCAGATCGGCGTCGGCAGCCTTGGGATCGGCCGGAATGACTTCCCGGAGGCGGGCGACGACCTGGGCGTCGGCGGTGTTGCCGCTGACCACCTCGTTCGGCTTGGCGGCGAACAGCTTGGCGACCATGTCGCCGGGCAGGCCCTGCACCGACTGGGCGTCGCGGGTGAAGGGCGCGGTCATGGCGAAGCTGGCGCCGGCCTGGGTGGCGACGTCCTGGGCCGCGGCCTCGGCGCCCTGCTTCAGGCGGGCGGCGATCTCCTCCGCCTTCTTGGCGGCGCGCTCGGCGCGCTGTTCCTGCTGCCAGTCGGCGATGACCTGATCGCGTACGTCGGCAAGCGGGCGGACCGCAGCGGGGATCACGCTGTCGACGCGGACGGCGGTGAAGACGCTTCCCTCGCCCTCGGTCAGGTTGGAGGTGGCGCCGGTCTTCAGCTGGAAGGCGGCGGGCAGCAGCGCCTTCAGCCCGGCCAGATCGGGAGCGGCATCACGGCCGTCCGGCGCCTTGCCGGTGCTGTCGATGGCGGCGACCTTGGTCAGGGCGAGCCCCTGGGCCTGAGCCACCTCGTCCAGCGATGCGCCGCTGGCGAGCTGGTCCTCGACCCGGTTCGCGATGGAGAAGACGGAATCGAGCGCCTGCTCCTTCTTCAGGTCGTTCGCCAGCTGGTCGCGCACATCCTCGAAGCTGCGGGTGGTCGCCGGGGTCACGCCGGTGACGGCCAGGACGTGCCAGCCGAGCGAGCTCTTCACCGCATCGGAGGTCTTGCCGGGTTCCAGCGCGAAGGCGGCATCGCCGATCTCCGGCAGGTCGGTGAGGGCGATGTTGTCGAGCGTCACCGGCTCCTGGCCGGCTTCCTTGGCGGCTTCGGCCAGCCCCTTGGTCTTGGCGGCCTCGGCGATCTGCTTGGCCTTCGCCTCGTCATCGACCACCAGCATCTGGACGGTGCGCTTTTCCGGCGCGCCGAACTCGCTCGCCCGCTCCTCATACGCCTTGCGCAGCTGGGCATCGTCGATCTTGATGTCCTTGGCCAGCACGTCGGGCGACAGGCGGGCGACGGTCAGCGACCGGTATTCTGGGGCGGTGAAGCGGACCTGATGGTCGTCATAGGCCTGCTTGATCGCCGCATCGTCGGGCACCCCGACATCGCCGATGGCGGCGTTGGGCAGGGTCACGACCTCAGCCACGCGCTTTTCGCCGCGGAAGCGGTAGAGGTCCTGCACCAGCGGCTGCGGCGGCGTCAGGCCGGCGGCGACGGCACCAGCGACCAGCTGGCGCGCCGTCTCGCGCTGGATCATCGCGACATAGGCGTCCTCGGTCAGCTGGCTGTTGCGCAGCACCGAACGGAAGATGTTGGGATCGAACTGGCCCTGCTGGTTGCGGAAGGCCGGCTCGTCGGCGATGCGCAGCCGGACCACCTCTGCACCGACGGAAATGCCCATGTCGGTGGCGGCGAGATCGAACAGCGTGCGCTGGATCAGCGACTGCAGCGATTGGTCCAGAAGGCCGAAGCGCTTGGCCTGCTCGGTGGTCAGGGTGCCGCCCAGCATCGGGCGCAGCCGTTCCATCTGCCGGCGGAATTCCTGGTCCAGCGTCTGCTGCCCGATCTCCACCTTGCCGACTTCGGCGACGGTGGTGGGCGTGGAGGCACGGAACACGTCGCCGATACCCCAAACGCCGAAGCTGAGGATCAACAGCACGAACAGGATCTTGACGACCCAGGAGCCGGCGAAATTGCGGATGAACTGGAGCATGGGACCCGAATCTAAGCGCGTCGTTCGGCCATCCGGCCGGGGCGGCGCATCATAGATAGGGGAGGGTGGGGCGGCAACAGCCCTTTTCCGCGTGCTCGATTTCCGGGAGGGCGATTTGCGGATGGTCTTTTCGCACGACAAAGCCCCGGCGCCGCATGCGATACGGCGCCGGGGCTTTCGGTCGTTGAGGTTCGACGATTACTTCAGAGCGTCGCGGGCGGCATCCTTGGCGCCGCCGATCGTGTTCTGAACCTTGCCGGCGGCCTTGTCGGCCTGACCCTCGGTTTCGGTCTTCTTGTCGCCGGTCAGCTTGCCCGCGGTTTCCTTGATCGAGCCCTTGACGGAACGGGCGGCGCCCTCGATGCGATCCTTATCCATGGTGGCAACCTCCTGTGAATTGGTTATGCCTGGACAACAGACCTGAAGGAGAAAGGCTCCATTAAATTTAATACACGAAAGGCAAGCCTGGACAGTGTCGGCCATCGGGCCCGGCGCGGCCCGTCGATGCCGTGGCCGGCCGACCGCTCCGACGCCGGGGTTCCGACGGTCATCTGGCCGGCGCTGCGGCGGCGCAGCGTGGCCAGCGTCAGCGCGTGGTGGCTGATACGGTTGCGGAACTTACGGTTGCGGAACTCGCGGTCCACCCGGCTGAAGGCGCTGTATGCCAGCCTCACGGCGGCGGGAGACCGGGTGCGTCGCGCCTCCTGCAGCGCGTCGCGCAGGGTACGCAGTTCCAGGATGCCCGGTACGAAGGCCATCTCCACCGCTTCCGCCAGGATTTCGATGGAGCAGAGCGTCGCTTCGTCTTCGAGCGCGCTGCCGTCGAGCGGGCAGTTGCCGGGCGGAAGGCTCATCGACACGCCTGCGCCATGGTGCTCAGGATCCCAGGAGGTCGAGTACCGCCGCCAGGCAACGATGGCGGGTGACGCAGTCGTCGCAGCCGCCGGTCGCCTGGAGATGCTGCGGGCAATGCAGGCGGCGCAGCGCCTCCAATCCCTGGCGCAGCGCATGCTTCTTCGCCTCCGAGATCACATCGGTGACCCGGATGGTTTCCAAAGCGTCCTGCATGGGATTGGATGCGTCTATGAACATTTCGCTATGCCTCCACTCCCGAAAAATCTATGTCGCACCCGCGGCCAAGTCCATGAACAGGCTGTAATAGTGGCGGTGCAAATTGAAACGAGCTGTGGCGCGATCTGCCGCGACGCAACGATTCGGCCTTTCGGCATCGACACAAAGCCCGTTGACACACGATTCATCGACACACGGCCCGTTGACGCGGCCACGCGCACGCCGCAGCATCGCCGCGATCGTTGACGACGGCGCTGCGGGGATGAATGGAGCGGGTGGTGTGGCCGACGCTGGCCTTGTACGGGGCGGCGGCGCTGGCGGAAATCGCCGGCTGCTTCGCCTTCTGGGCCTGGGCGCGGCTGGATCGCAGCCTGTGGTGGACGCTGCCGGGAGTGGCCAGCCTGTGCCTGTTCGCCTGGCTGTTGACGCGGGCGGACGCGGATTTCGCCGGCCGGGCCTATGCGGCCTACGGCGGAGTCTACATCGCCGCGTCGCTGCTGTGGCTGTGGCTGGTCGAGGGAGCGCGGCCGGACCGCTGGGACGCGGCCGGCGCACTTGTCTGTCTGGCCGGGGCGGCGATTATCCTCGCTGGTCCCCGCGCGGGCTGAGAGAGGGCGGGACCGGCCGGTTGACCGACCGCCGCAGGGCAGGGCCGTTCACCAGAACCAGACGCCCGCCATCCACCTGAAGATACGCCCCGACGCGCACCCGGCCGCGCAGGATGTCGTCGTTGAGCATGATCTGCGCTTCGGCCAGGGACAGTGGGGTGCCCTGGTAGTATGCACGTCCGTCGGCATGGCGGATCTGGCTGAATGCATTGGTCATGTCACGGTGCTCCCTATCCATATTCTTGAGCGGCGGACCGCAGACTTATTCGATACGTGACGGCGGCAGCCATTGCCGATGCCGATATCGGACGAACGCCTGGAAGGTCCGGTTTATTCCTCCATCGAATGCACGCGGGTCGAAAACCACTGGGGAGAGGCGGCTTGCAGCCGTTCCGGCCAGCACGCTCCTGTCCGCGAATATCCTGCGGGGAACACCGCCGCAGGTCCAGGTGCAAGTGGGAAATGCCACCGAATTGTCGCAGATGATACGCGCAAAAGCTGTAGCGGTGCGTCGGGCGGCGGCCGATTATTCCCGGGAACCGCACTGCGCATTGAACCATGTCAATCGCGCATCCGACTTCAACCGTTAGAGTGCGAATGTATCACGGTCCGGCGGCCACGCGAATGATCGGTATGCCTCAGCTTGGCCGAACGTTGGAAAACTCACCGATTGGGGTCATAATACCTCGGTCGGGTGTTCGATTGATAATATGAGTTGCCCACTCCTGTTGCGGCAGGCCGGCAGGCCGGCAGACAGAGACCTGCAGAGAAGACGGATCGCTTCGTGAACCTACAACCGGCGGATCAGATGAACGGCTCCGAAATCAGCGGTCCCGGCGGCGATGCTTCCGCCTGGGAAGGCGATGTCGCCGCGCTGCCGCGCGATCCGGCCTTCCTGTCTTCGCTGGCCTCGAGCCTGCTGGCCTCCAGTCCACTCGATCGTGGCGGGGCGGTGCTGGTTTATGTCGACCGCGACTGCGTGCTCCGCCATGCCGACCCGCGGTTCGCCGCCGTGCTGGATGCCAAACCGGCGGACCTCGTCGGCCACCCGCTTGCCGACTTCGATCATCCGGCGATCGCAGCGCTGACGACGGCCATCGCGAGGGTCGGCCAATCGCCGTCGCGGACTGCGGCTCCGCTCGATTGCCTGACGGCCGGCTGCGACGGCCGCCGCTCGATCCTCAGCGGCAGCGTGCTGGCCCACCGCGACGCCGCGGGGGAGACGGTGGGGTATCTCGGCACCTTCCACCAGACCGGCGACCCTGACCGCATCGCGGAGTTCGTGACCTGCCGCGATACCTTCATCGCGACCCTGCTGGACGCGGCGGTGGACGGCATCATCGTGTCCGACCGCAGCGGCATCATCCGCTCCATCAATCGCGCCTGCTGCCAGCTGTTCGGCTACGAGGAGGGCGAGCTGCTCGGGCGGAACATGACCATCCTGATGCCGCCGCCCTTCTCGCGCGACCACAACCGCTACATCGACACCTACATGAAGACGGACCGAGCCAAGATCATCGGCATCGGCCGCGACACGCTGGGCCAGCGCAAGGACGGCACCGTGTTCCCCATCCATCTCAGCGTCGGCCGGGCGCGGCTGGGGGAGGAGGCGACCTTCGTCGGCATCATCCGCGACATCTCCGAACGTCTGGCCGCCGAACAGCGCGCCACATATCTGGCGCGGCACGACCCGCTGACCGGCGTCCTCACCCGCACCGCCTTCCTGGAGGATTGCGAGGCGCTGTTCGCCGGTCACGGCACCGCGGACGGGGGCGCGGCGGGCGAGGGTCTGTTCGCGCTCTTCTCCCTCGACGTCGATCAGTTCAGCGACGTGAACGAGGCCTTCGGCTTCCATGTCGGCGACGCGGCGCTGAAGGCCATGGTCAGCCGGGTGATGGAGGTTCTGCCGCCAAACACCATCGTCTGCCGCATCGCCGCCGATGAATTCGCAGCGCTGTCACGGGTGACCGATAGCGAGCATGCGCGCACGCTGGCCGGGGTTCTGCACGACCGGCTGACCGCCTCCATCTATGCCGACCGCCATTGGGTCCGGCTGCGCCTGTCGGTCGGGGCGGCGGTACAGGACGACTCTGTCAGAACGCTGGAGGATCTGAACGCCAAGGCGAAGCTCGCGCTCCAGGCGGTGCAGCACAATGGCGGCAACGCCATCTGTTTCTACACGCCGGAAATGGCGGCGGCGGCGACGCGGCGGATGATGCTGACCATGCATCTGACCCACGCCATCGAACGCAACGAGCTGCATCTGGTCTATCAGCCCATCGTGGACCGGCACGGCCGCATCCGGTCGGTGGAGGCGCTGCTGCGCTGGACCCACCATGCGCTGGGGCCGGTCTCGCCGGGGGAGTTCATCCCGGTGGCGGAGGAAAGCGGCCTGATCGTCCCAATCACCGACTGGGTGCTGTCCACCGCCGTCGCCCAGATGTCGCGCTGGGAGGAGGAGGGCGTGCTGCCCGACCGCGTGTTCCTCAACATCTCCGGCCAGCAGTTCCTGCGCGGCAACCTGACGCTGCGGCTGGAGGAATTGCTGGGGCGGCATCCGTCGCTGTGCAGCCATCTGGGGCTGGAGATCACCGAACAGGCGGCGGTGCGCGATCTGAAGGTGGCGGTGCGCACGCTGGGGGAGCTTGCCGACCTCGGCATCCAGGCGGCCATCGACGATTTCGGCTCCGGCTATTCCTCGCTCAGCTATGTGCAGCAGCTGCCGGTGGCAAAGCTGAAGATCGACCGCGCCTTCATCATCGACGTTCCGGACAACCCGAAGAACAACGCGCTGGTCCGCGCCGCCGTCGGCATGGCGCACGGCCTGGGCCTGACCACCGTCGCCGAGGGGGTGGAGACGGCGGAGCAGCGCGATTTTCTGGTGTCGGTCGGCTGCGACATGATGCAGGGCTATTTCTTCGGCCGGCCGATGGCGCCGGATGTGTTGGCCGACATGGTGCGGGCGCAGGCGGCGCTCTCCGTCGGATAATTCCCGTCTCGACAGCATCAGCTGCAACTGATATCCATTCTCACGACCTTGAGAGTCATTCGCAGTTCGGGAGTGAGGAATGTTCATCGACAAGTTTGCCGGGATCGCTTTTGCCGTCGGTGCCTTGACCGCCTTCTCCGTCCAGGCCCAGGAAGTGAATATCTACAACTCGCGGCATTACAACACCGACCGCGCGATCTACGAAAACTTCACGAAATCGACCGGCATCAAGGTCAACATCATCGAAGGCAACCACGACGAACTGATCCAGCGGATCAAGTCGGAGGGCGCCAGCAGCCCGGCCGACCTGTTCATCACCGTGGACGCCGGCCGTCTGGCCGCCGCGGCGAAGGAGGGGCTGCTCGCCCCGGTCACCTCGCCCGCGCTCGACGCCATCAAGGTTCCGGCCAGCCTGCGCGACCCGAACGGCGCCTGGTGGGGGCTGTCCAGCCGCGCCCGCATCGTCGTCTACGCGCGTGATCGGGTGAAGCCGGACCAGATCAAGAACTACGAAGACCTCGCCAAGCCGGAGTGGAAGGGCCGCGTCCTGACCCGCAGCGGCACCCATCCCTACAGCCTGGCCCTCACCGCCTCGATCATCGAAGCGCAGGGCGAGGAGAAGACCGAGGAGTGGGTGAAGGGGCTGGTCGCCAACCTCGCCCGTCAGCCGCAGGGCGGCGACACCGACCAGATCAAGGCGGTCGCCGTGGGCGAGGGCGATGTCGCCATCGCCAACACCTATTACGTCGGCAAGCTGATCACCTCGGCCAAGCAGGAGGACCGCGAGGTCGCCGCCAAGATCGGCGTGATCTTCCCCAACCAGGACAACCGCGGGACCCATGTGAACCTCAGCGGCGCCGGCGTGGTGAAGACCTCCAAGAACCAGGAGAACGCCCGCAAGCTGCTGGAATATCTGCTGAGCCCCGAGGCGCAGCGGCTGTTCGCCGACGGCAACATGGAGTATCCGGTGAACCCGGCCGTCCAGCCCCATCCGGAGCTGGTGAAGCTCGGCACCTTCAAGGCCGCCGACGTCAACGCCGCCGCCTTCGCCGCCTACACCCCGCAGGCGCTGCGCATCATGGACCGTGCCGGCTGGAAGTAAGATGACCGACGCCCCGTTCACCGCGAAATCGTCCGTCCCCTCTCCTTCGTCTGTCGTCCTGACGGGCATCACCCACCGTTACGGGCCGCTGACCGCCGTCGACGACGTGTCGCTGTCGGTCGCCCCGCGGGAGGTGGTCTGCATCGTCGGCCCGTCGGGCTGCGGCAAATCGACCCTGCTGCGCCTGATCAGCGGATTGGAGACGGTCCAGGCCGGCACGATCACGGTGGACGGGGTGCCGCTCGCCACCGCCGACCGCTCCCTGCCGCCGGAAAAGCGGCCGGTCGGCATGATGTTCCAGGATTTCGCGCTGTTCCCGCACCTGACGGTGGCGGGCAACATCGCTTTCGGCCAGACCGACCGTCCGCGCGCCGAGCGCAAGCGGCGGGTGGCCGAACTGCTCGAGACCATGGCGCTGATCCGCTACGCCGACGCCTACCCGCACACCCTGTCGGGCGGGCAGCAGCAGCGGGTGGCGCTGGCCCGCGCCATGGCGCGCGACCCCAAGGTCCTTCTGCTGGACGAACCCTTCTCCGCCCTCGACGAGCAGCTTCGCCGTTCGGTCCGGGAGGAGGTGGTGCGGATCATCCGCGCCAGCGGCATCGCCACCATCGTCGTCACCCACGACCCGGAAGAGGCGATGGAGATGGGCAACCGCGTGGTGGTGATGGAGGCCGGGCGGATCGTCCAGGCCGACACGCCGGTGAACCTATACCAGCGCCCGGCCAACAGCTTCGTCGCCCGCCTGTTCGGCGAGGTCAACCGCTTCGAATCGACGGTGCGCGACGGCCAGATCGTCACCCCGCTCGGCCGCATCCAGGCGCCGCACCTGCCCGGCGGGACCCGGGTGGAGGTTGCCTGCCGCGTCGAGGATCTGGAACTGGTGCCGCTCGGCGCCCGCCCGGACGCAGTGCCGGTGCGCGTCCGCCATTCCAGCTTCCTGGGGCCGGCTACGCGGGTTTGCCTGGATGTGCCGGGCGGCGTCTCCGAGATCCATGCCCGCCTGCCGGGGCATGTGGACGTGCGTGCGGGCGAGGAACTGTCGGCTGCGATGGCGGCCGAGCGGGTGATGGTATTCCCGGCGGAGTGAGGGAGTTGTCGGGGCAGGTGCCCCCTCCCTAACCCTCCCCCGCTTTCGCGGGAGAGGGGACTGCTGCCTCTCCTTTGCCAAACCTCACCAGGCGTTCTACCCCCTCCACCGCCAAGGGCGGGGGAGGGATGGGGAGGGGGCAATCGGTGCAAGAACCCCTCAAGCTCCCGCCCGCACCTCATCCTCACCGAACTGCAGCCGGCACAGCCGGGCATAAGCGCCATCGGCGGCCAGCAGCGCCTCATGCGTGCCCTGTTCGATGATCCGGCCGCCGTCCATCACCACGATGCGGTCGGCGTTGCGCACGGTCGCCAGCCGGTGGGCGATCACCAGCGTCGTCCGCCCTTCCGTCAGCCGTTCCAGCGCCGCCTGCACCAGACGCTCCGACTCGCTGTCCAGCGCGCTGGTCGCCTCGTCCAGCAGCAGGATCGGCGCATCCTTCAGGAAGGCGCGGGCCAGCGCCAGCCGCTGGCGTTCGCCGCCCGACAGCTTCACGCCGCGGTCGCCGATCACCGTGTCGTAGCCCTCCGGCAGCTTCGAGACGAAGTCATGGGCGGCGGCGGCCTTGGCTGCGGCGACGATTTCGTCCATCCCGGCATCCAGCCGGCCGAAGCCGATGTTGGCCCGCACCGTGTCGTTGAACAGCACCGTGTCCTGGCTGACGATCGACACCGTACCGCGCAGGCTGCGTAGAGTGGCGCCGCGCACGTCCTGGCCGTCGACCAGCACCTCGCCCCCCGTCACGTCGTAGAGGCGGGGGATCAGGTTGAAGACCGTCGATTTGCCGGCGCCGCTGCGTCCCACTAGCGCCACTGTGCTGCCGGCCGGCACGTCGAGGTCGATGCCCTTCAGCGTGTCGCCGCCCTCCTCATAGGAGAAGCGGACGCCGCGCATGGCGACCGCGCCCTCAGTCACCGCCAGCGGCTTGGCGTCCGGCCGCTCGAGGATGGTCGGCTGCTGGTCCAGCAGTTCGAAGATGCGCTGGGCGGCGGCCAGCCCCTCCTGCAGGGCGGCGTTCAGCGTGCCGATGGCGCGCACCGGCTGGGCCGCCATCAGCAGCGCGCCGACGAAGCCGGAAAAGGCGCCGACCGAACCCTCGCCCATCGTCATGCGGTAGCCGGCAAACGCGATCACCCCCGCCACCGCGACGCCGCCCAGCACCTCCATCATCGGGTCGATGCGCGAACGGGCGCGCACCGCCTTCATGGTCAGCTGGTAATTCTCGTGAAAGGCGCGGCCGGCGCGGGCACGTTCGTAATCTTCCAGATTGTAGGTCTTGACCATGCGCGCGCCCGACAGGCTTTCGGTCAGCAGTGAGGTCATGTCGCCCATCTGCGCCTGGGTGTCGCGCGACACGCGGCGCAGGCGCTTGCCGATGCGCACGATCGGAACCGCGGCGATGGGATAGATGATGAAGACGATCAGCGACAGCAGCCAGTCCAGGTAGAACATCGACCCGACCAGCGCGATCACCGTCAGGATGTCGCGCACCAGACCGGTCAGCGTGCGGGTCAGCGCGTTGCGGATCAGGTCGACGTCGTTGATGAAGCGCGAGGTCAGCGCCCCCGTCGGGGTGGCGTGCAGCTGGGCGATGTCGGCGGTCTGCAGATGCGTGAACATCGACAGGCGGATGTCGGCGATGACGCGCTGGACGATGTCGCTGGTCACCACGGTCTGGGTGTAGAGCGATGTGCCCTTGATCACCGTCACCGCGACGATCGCCAAGGGGATCGCCAGCAGCATGCCGCGGTCCTGGGCGGAGAACATGGCATAGGACTGGTCGATCAGCAGCGGATAGGCGCCGGTGGTCGCTGCCACCACCGCCATCAGCAGGAAGGACAGCATCAGCTTGCCGCGGTAGGGCCGCACCCACTCGCGCCACATCCGTGCCGCCAGCCGTTCGGTCGCCGCATCCAGGCGCAGGGGCTTGCCGCTCTTGTTCGTCACGGTCGCATCCGATCTCTTGTCCGTTGCGGATGGCTTAGCCCATGGGCTTCGGCTTTGTCCACCGGTCGGCGCGGCAACCCTGGCTGCGGTTTCAAGCTCCCTTCAAAGCGGTCTTGATGGGTGTCGGATTATCGGCATCGCGGATGCCCGTGCCGCCGGGGAGATCCAAAGCGGTCGGACCGGAGTTTTGCAAACGGAAAGAGCCTGCTCTGCGACAACCGCCCGGTTGCCGCATCCGCGGATAGGAGGCGGCTGGCGCATCCTGCAGCAACTGCACGACGCGCCAGCCCCTTCGCGACCGGCCCGCGGAAATCGATACGCGAGCCGGTGCGCGGATAGCTTCGGGATGGTACTTGGCGTTAGTGATCGATGGCCGTGCCAAGCGCCGCACCGCCCAGGCCACCGATCACGGCGCCGCGGGTGCCGTCCACCGCGTAACCGCCGGCCGCGCCGGCCGCACCGCCGACCACGCCGCCAGTCGAGCAGGCGGTGAGGGAAAGAAGCGCGAACACCGCACCGATCATACGCAAACGGGACATCATGCAACCCTCCTCGTGTTGACTGTTCGATGTCTAAACACGCGGAATCGCATTTTGCTTCCATCGCTCTCCGATCTTTTGGTTCTGACTCCTTGGGGGGAACCTCTTAACCCCACAAGCGTTGACCGGACTTTGACCTTTCAACGTTGATACGGGGGAACGACCATGCGGCGCATCACCACCCGCCTGCGCGCAACCGCCATCGCCGCCACCGCGGCCCTGTCCCTTGCGGCCTGCCAGACCGGCAACAGCGGCGGCATCGGCGGGATGAACACCACGGAGACGGTCGGCACGCTGGGCGGCGCCGTTGCCGGCGGTCTGCTCGGCTCGCGCTTCGGCGGCGGGGCGGGCAAGCTGGCGACCACGGCCATCGGCACGCTGCTCGGCGCCTATGCCGGCCAGCAGCTGGCCCGCCACTTCAGCCCCGCCGACCAGAATCAGGCATCGGACGCGGAGGAGCGTGCGGTCGCCAACAACCAGACCATCACCTGGAACAACCCGCAGTCCGGCAACAGCGGCACCATCCAGCCGGTGCGCACGTATCAGGGCAACAACGGCCAGACCTGCCGCGACTACAACCACACCGTGGTCATCGAGGGCAAGACCGAGGTCGCGCGCGGCACCGCCTGCCGTCAGGCTGACGGAAGCTGGAAGCTGGTGTCGTAAGCGTACAGCCTTTCCGAATGGCCGCCTCCGGCTTCTACGCCTTGCGGATGTGCAGGGTTGCCGTCAAAATCAAGGGGTTCCGCCAAGTGGCGGCCTGATGCCAACGGCGTGTGAGGCATATGGAGGCGGTCAGCTACATCATTCTCATCGGGTCCACGCTGCTGATCGTCAGCGTGCTGACCAGCTACCTCGCCTTGCGCATCGGCGCTCCCCTGCTTCTGATCTTCCTCGGCATCGGCCTGCTGGCCGGGGAGGACGGCATCGGCCACATCGCCTTCAACGACGCCGGGTCCGCTTTCCTGATCGGGTCGATGGCTCTGGCGGTGATCCTGTTCGAAAGCGGGTTCGACACCAAACTCGCCAGTTACCGCGCCGCGGCTTGGCCGGCGATGACGCTTGCGACCGTCGGCGTCGGCGTGACCACCGGCGTCGTCGGGGTGGCCGCCCATTACCTGATGAATCTTGGATGGGGGGAGGCGCTGCTGGTCGGCGCCGCCTGCAGTTCCACCGACGCGGCTGCGGTCTTCTTCCTGCTGCGGGTCGGCGGCATCACCCTGCGCGACCGCGTGCGCTCGACGCTGGAGATCGAATCGGGCAGCAACGATCCGGTCGCCATCATGCTGACCATCCTGCTGGTGGAGGCGGCGACCCACGGGCTGGCATCCCCCGCCGCCATCGTCGGCGAACTGGTGCTGGCCTTCGCGCTGGGCGGCGTGATGGGGCTGGCGGGCGGCTGGCTGCTGGTGGCCTTCATCAACAAGGCGAATTTCGAGACCGGGCTGAACCCGGTGGTGACGCTGACCTTCGCCCTGTTCATCTTCGCCGCCACCAACGTGCTGGGCGGCAGCGGCTATCTGGCCGTCTATGCCGCCGGGCTCTATGCCGGGAACGTCAAGCTGCGCGGCGCGCTGGAGCTGCG
Source organism: Pseudomonadota bacterium (assembly GCA_023423695.1). Lineage (GTDB taxonomy): Bacteria > Pseudomonadota > Alphaproteobacteria > Azospirillales > Azospirillaceae > Azospirillum. The sequence goes on from JAFAFA010000105.1 coordinate 173,454, forward strand.
GCGCTTCCATTCCGGCCTGACCTGGCTCAGCCAGATCGTCATGTTCGTCATGCTGGGGCTGCTCGCCACCCCGCGGGAGTTCGCGGGCATGCTGCTTCCGGCGCTGGGGGTGGCGCTGGTGCTGATCGTCGTCGCGCGGCCTCTGGCGGTGTGGATGTGCCTGCTGCCCTACCGCTTCTCGGTGCGGGAGACCAGCTTCATCGCCTGGGTCGGCCTGCGCGGCGCCGTCTCGCTCCTGCTGGCGCTGGTGCCGGTGCTGGGCGGGCTGGAGAACGGGCAGCTGATCTTCAACGCCGCCTTTGTCGTCGTGGTCGTCTCGCTGCTGGTTCAGGGCTGGACCATCGGCACCATGGCCCGCGCGCTGGAGCTGATCGTCCCGCCCCGCCGCGGCCCGGTGGACCGTGTGGAGCTGGAGCTGCCCGGCAATGCCGACCAGGAGCTGGTCGCCTACACTGTCCATGGCAAGAGTCCGGCGGCGCGGGGTCAGCGCATGCCGCGCTGGGCCAAGCCGTCGCTGGTCATCCGCGCCGGCGCGGTGGTGCCGTTGCACAAGGCCAAGCCGCTGCAGCCCGGCGACCATGTCTACCTGTTCACGCCGCAGCACCGGCTGCCGCTGATCGACAAGCTCTATGGCGGAAGCCGGGCGCTCGACCAGTCCGACCGCGAGTTCTACGGCGATCTGGTACTGAGCCCCGACGCCACGGTGGAGCAGATCGCCGAGATGTACGGCCTGCCGCTGTCGCTGTCCAACGCCCGGCTGACTCTGAGCGACCTGCTGCGCAACGAGTTCGGGGGCTCCTGCGAACTGGGCGACCGGGTGCGCATGGGCGGTGTCGAGCTGATCGTCCGCGACATGGACGAGGACACCATCACCTCGGTTGGGCTGGCGCTGGAACCCGTCCGCGTCACTAGCCGCCGCCGGCCGCTCTACCAGCGTGTCGCCGACATCGGCGGCCGGATGCACGGATGGTGGAACGAGCACGCCTTCCGCCGTTGGAAGGAGCGGGAGAAACTGCGGGCGCGGCGCCCGGCGGACTAGCGGATCGGGGCAGAGCCGCTGCGGCCAGGCGTGAGACTGCTTACCCGTGGTGGCCGGGGCGCGACGAGGCGATGGTGCGGCTCAGATAGATGACCGGGGCGAGGCCGACCAGCACGATCACCAGGGCGGGCAGGGCGGCGTCGTCCAGCCGTTCGGTGGAGGCCATGCGGAAGGCCTCGATCGCCAGCGTGTCGAAGTTGAAGGGCCGCAGGATCATCGTCGCCGGCAGCTCCTTGGTGATGTCTACGAACACCAGCATGGCGGCGCTCAGCAGGCTGGGGCGCAGCAGCGGCAGATGGACCCGGCGCAGCACCTGCAGCGGCGTGTGGCCGAGCGAACGCGCCGCGCCCTCCAGGTTCGGGCCGATCTTGGCGAAGCCGGATTCGAGCGGCCCGTAGGCCACCACGAAGAAGCGGATCAGATAGCCGTAGAGGATGCCGGCGATGGTGGCGCCGAGGACGGCGCCGACCGGCCAGCCGGTCCAGTCGCGGGTCAGACCGACGGTGATCAGGATGCCCACCGCGATCACCGTTCCCGGTGTGGCGTAGCCGAGCGAGGCGAGCCGCGCGGCGCCGGTGGCGAGCCCGCTGCGGTCGTGGCGCACGCCATGGATCACCATCAGCGCCACCACGACGACCAGCGCGGCACCGCTGGCGCCGAGGATGAAGGTGTTGACCGTCAGGTCGGTGAAGCGGGCGAGCGTCAGCTCCGTGCCGCCGCGCAGGATCATGCGGATCAGTACCGCGCCCGGCAACAGGAAGCCGAACAGCACCGGCGTCAGGCAGACGATCCAGGCCGCCACCGTGCCGCGGGCCGACAGGCGCGGGGCGGGCAGGGCGCGGTAGCGGCCGGTGGTCTGGTGGAAGCGCATCTTGCCGCGCGACAGCCTTTCGAGCCCGACCAGAGCCAGCACCACCAGCAGCAGCACGGCGGCCAGCTGCGCCGCCGCGGCCGGGTCGCCCAGCGCGAACCAGGTGCGGTAGATGCCGACGGTGAAGGTGTCGATGCCGAAGTAGCGCACCGCGCCGAAATCGGCCAGCGTCTCCATCAGCGCATAGCCGACGCCGGCCACCAGCGCCGGGCGCGCCAGCGGCAGCGCCACGCGGCGGAAGGCGCCGAACTGGGTGCAGCCCAGCGTGCGGCTGGCCTCCAGCACGCAGACCGACTGCTCCAGGAAGGCGGCGCGGGTCAGCACATAGACGTAAGGATAGAGCACCGACGACAGCACCAGACCGGCGCCCCAGGCGGTGTGGATGTCCGGGAACCAGTAGTCGCCGCGCCGCCAGCCGAAGCTGGCGCGCAGGAAGGACTGCAGCGGCCCGGCGAATTGCAGGAAGTCGGTGTAGGTGTAGGCCAGCACATAGGCCGGCATAGCCAGCGGCAGCAGCAGCACCCATTGCAGCACCCCGCGTCCGCGGAAGTCGTGCATGGTGACGGTCCAGGCGCAGGCGACGCCGGTCACCAGCGTGACCACGCCGACGATGCCCAGAAGAATCAGCGTGTTGAGGATGTAGCCGGGAAGAACCGTCCGCGCCATGTGCCCCCACAGATCGGTGGAGACGCCGGCCGCCTGGACGAAGACGGCGAGGATCGGCAGGGCGATCAGCAATGCGAGGATCAGGGCGAACAGTCCGGTCGGGCCGACCCGCGACCAGAGCCGGCGAGGAGAGAAGGACGGAGAGCCGGGGGACTTCGCGTCGGTCGCCATCGCCATGCGGAAACATCCTCGCAGTGGTTCAAAAAGAAGGCGGCGCTTGCTCCCTGGTAGGGGGGCAAACGCCGCCGGTACTCTAGCCTATATGCGAACCGTTATCAGCTGGCTTCGGCGGCGCGCGAGTGGCGCTTGCGCTCGTTCGGGTCGAGGTAGCGCTTGCGCAGGCGGATCGACTTCGGCGTCACTTCCACCAGCTCGTCGTCGGCGATGTAGGACAGCGCCTTTTCCAGGGTCATCTGGATCGGCGGGGTCAGGCGGACCGCCTCGTCCTTGCTGGTGGTGCGGATGTTCGTCAGCTGCTTGCCCTTGATGACATTGACCTCGAGGTCGTTGCCGCGGGTGTGCTCGCCGATGATCATGCCCTGATAGACCGGAACGCCCGGATCGATCAGCATCGGGCCGCGATCCTCAAGGTTCCACAGGGCGTAAGCCACCGCGGTGCCGTCGCTGTTGGAGATCAGGACGCCGGTGCGCCGCGCCGCGATGGCGCCCTTGAACGGGGCGTAGCCGTGGAACAGGCGGTTCATGATGCCGGTGCCGCGGGTGTCGGTCAGGAACTCGCCCTGATAGCCGATCAAACCGCGCGACGGCGCGTGGAAGACGATGCGGGTCTTGTTGCCGCCGCTGGGACGCATCTCGATCAGGTCGGCCTTGCGCTCCGACATCTTCTGGACGACGGTGCCCGAGAACTCCTCGTCGACGTCGACGACGACTTCCTCGATCGGCTCCAGGCGCTGGCCGTTCAGCGGGTCGGTCTTGAACAGCACGCGGGGACGGCTGATCGCCAGCTCGTAGCCCTCGCGGCGCATGGTCTCGATCAGGATGCCCAGCTGCAGTTCGCCGCGGCCGGCCACCTCGAAGGCGTCGCCGCCCTCGGTGTCGGAGATGCGCAGCGCCACGTTGCCTTCGGCTTCGCGGAACAGGCGGTCGCGGATCATGCGGCTGGTGACCTTGTCACCCTCGCGGCCGGCCAGCGGGCTGTCGTTGACCGAGAAGGTCATCGCCAGGGTCGGCGGGTCGATCGGCTGGGCGGCCAGCGGCTCGGTGACTTCCGGGGCGCAGATGGTGTCGGCCACGGTGGTGTTGGTCATGCCGGCCAGCGCCACGATGTCGCCGGCATGGGCCTCGTCCACCGGAACGCGTTCCAGACCGCGGAAGGCCAGAACCTTGCTGATGCGGGCGTTCTCGATCAGCTTGCCGTCGCGGCTCAGCGACTTGACGGCCATGTTGGCCTTGACCGAACCCGTCAGGATGCGGCCGGTCAGGATGCGGCCCAGATAGGGGTTCGCTTCCAGCGTGGTCGCCAGCATGCTGAAGGGCAGGTCTTCCTCGACCTTCGGGGCCGGGACATGGTCGCGGATCAGCTCGAACAGCGGGGTCAGCGTCTCGCGGGCGCCGTTCTCCAGGTCCGTGGTCGCCCAGCCGTTGCGGCCCGAGGCGAACAGGGTCGGGAAGTCCAGCTGCTCGTTCGAGGCGTCGAGCGAGGCGAACAGGTCGAACACCTCGTCATGCACCTCGTGCGGACGGCCGTCGGGACGATCCACCTTGTTGATGACGACGATCGGGCGCAGGCCCAGCTTCAGCGCCTTGCCCAGCACGAACTTGGTCTGCGGCAGCGGGCCTTCGGCCGCGTCGCAGAGCAGGACGACGCCGTCGACCATGGAGAGGATGCGCTCCACCTCGCCGCCGAAATCGGCGTGGCCCGGGGTATCGACGATGTTGATGCGCAGGTCGTTCCACAGGACCGACGTGCACTTGGCCAGGATGGTGATGCCGCGCTCGCGCTCCAGGTCGTTGGAGTCCATGGCGCGTTCTGCGACCTGCTGGTTCTCGCGGAACGAGCCGGCCTGCTTGAGAAGTTGATCGACCAGCGTGGTCTTGCCGTGGTCGACGTGGGCGATGATGGCGACGTTACGGAGATTCATGGAGCCTTCGGTCTCGCAATGGCACCCCCGACACGCAGCAGCGTCATGCCACAAACAACAAAAAGGCCCGACGAAGATTGCTCCGTGGGCGCTGTCGGGGAAACTGTTGCGGCGCAATATATGGGACTGCTGCCAAAACGCAAGTCCCGTGCCCTTTGGTCTAACGCGAATTTCCGGGATGGAGCCATGCGTGAACGCAGCCTACATTGTGGGCGATGATCCGCTTCGCTTCCGCTTCCCGCCGCAGAATGGCAGCCGCAACCCGGATTGCAGCCGCGCCCTTCAAGGCCCCCGTCGCCGTTCCGCTGGTCGCCGCCCTGCTGCTGCTGGGGCCGTCCGGCGCCGGCCGCGCCCAGGATTCGCCGGACGGCAGCAGTCCCGGCGCCGTGCCCGCCGGCCCTCCCGACGGCGCCCAGCCCGAAGCCCCGGCGGTGGAGGAGGTGCGGCCGGCCGGCATCCGCTATGAGGTCGAGATCACCGGCGTCGAGGATGACGGCCTGCGCGGCACGCTCAACGACGCTTCGACGCTGGTGGAGCTGAAGGACGACAGGCCGCCCTCGCTGATCGGGCTGGAGCGGCGGGCGGACAGCGACCGCGACCGCCTGCAGACGGCACTGCGCTCCGCCGGCTATTACGACGCGCGGCTGGATATCCGCATCGAGGATCCGGCGGCCACCGGTACCTTGCCCGCGGGTGGGGAGGCGCCGCCGATCAAGGTGACGGTCGCGGTGACGCCGGGCCCGCTCTACCACATCAAGACGGTGACGGTGCGCGGCGCCACCACCTCCACCGGTGCCACCAATTTGCCGGCGGAGGTCGCGACCGACGACCTCGGCCTCGCCGCCGGGGCGCCGGCGGTGGCGCAGCGGGTGCTTGACGCCGAATCGGAGCTGGTCGCCCGGCTCGCCAAGCGCGGCTACGCTTTCGCCAAGGCGTCCGACCGCGAGGTTGTGGTCGACCATTCCGACCGCACGATGGACGTCGCCTATACCGTCGATCCCGGCCCGCTGACCCGCTACGGCGCCACCCGAATCGAAGGGCTGGAGAAGGTCGACGAGGATCTGGTACGCGGCCGGCTGGCCTGGAAGGAGGGGCAGGTCTACGACCCTGGCGCCACCGACCGGGCGCGCCAGGACATCGCAGCATTGCAGGTTTTCGACACCGTTCGCGTGCGGATGGCGGACGAGCCGGGGCCGGACGGCGTCACGCCGGTGATCGTCACGGTGGGCGAGCGCAAGCGCCGCTTCATCGGCGGCGGCGTCACCTTCTCGACCGAGGACGGGCTGGGCGCCAACGCCTATTGGGGGCACCGCAACCTGTTCGGCGGGGCGGAGCAGCTGCGCGTCGGCGTCGATGTCGGACGCGTCGCCGGATCGTCGGGCGGCACCTCCAGCAAGGGCAACGACCTCCCGGACCTGCGCTTCAGCGTGAATTTCCGCAAGCCCGACTTCCTGGCGGTGAAGCAGTCTCTGGTGGTCAATTTCGCGGTGGTCAACGACCAGCCGCCGGCCTACAGCCGAGTCGCCTCGGAACTGACGGTCAAGCTCGAACGGCCGCTGACCGACCAGCTGACCATCAGCTACGGCGTGACCGGCGAACGCGGCCGGGTGAGGACGGAGGACACCACCTACCAGACCTCCTTCATCGGCGTGCCGCTGGGGGCGGCCTGGAACGGCACCGACAACCTGCTGAACCCCACCTCGGGCCAGCGGGCCTCGCTGCAGGTGACACCGTGGTTCCCGGTGGGCGGGGACACCAAGTCGCCCTTCACCTCGATCCTGCTCAACGGCTCCACCTATTACGACCTCGGCAACGATGGGCGCTATGTCGCCGCGGCGCGAATCGGGCTGGGCAGCATCCTGGGCACCTCGCTGACCGACATTTCGCCCGACCATCGCTTCTATGCCGGCGGCGGCGGGTCGGTGCGCGGCTACGGCTTCCAGAAGGCGGGGCCGCGCGACCGCTACGACGATCCCGTCGGCGGACGGTCGCTGTTCGAGATCGGAGCGGAGCTGCGCATCAAGGTGACGGAGAGCATCGGCGTCGTTCCCTTCGTCGATGCCGGGACCGTTTATGATTCGGCCTATCCCGACTTCAGCGAGCCGCTGCGCGTCGGCGCCGGTCTTGGCCTGCGCTACTACACCGACTTCGGGCCGCTGCGCGTGGACGTCGGCATTCCCCTCAACCCGGTCAGCGGCGACGCGCGCTGGCAGCTGTATCTCAGCCTGGGGCAGGCGTTCTGATGGCGCAAAATCGTCCCAATCCTTCGGGACGATGACCGTCTATTGCGGTTGAGACAAAGTTGGCCCGGTTGGGGTGGTCGTGCTGGTGAAAGGGCGTGGTGTGACGGCGGTTCGCATTTTTCTGGTCGGTCTGACGATCCTGGCCGGCCTGCTGGCCGGTCCGCAGCCCGCAAGGGCCTTCTCGCTGTTCGGCGATTCCACCCGCGAGTGGTTGACCGAGAAGATCGAGGGCGCCGTCGAATCGCCGGACATGCATCTGAAGCTCGGCACAATCGAGGGCAGCATCCCCACCGACTTCACCATCACCACCGTCACGCTGGCCGACAGCCAGGGCGTCTGGCTGACCATCGACCGGCTGCATGTGGTGATGTCGCCGTCCGCCCTGTTCCTGCGCAGCGCCAAGATCGACTCGCTGGAAGCGGCCTCCGTCGTCGTCACCCGCGCGCCCATCAGCACCCAGCCCGCCGCACCGTCCGATCCCAACGCCCCGCTGCTGCCCAGCCTGCCGGTCGACATCGACCTGAGGAAGCTGGTGGTGGAGCGGCTGGAACTGGCACCGGCGCTTCTCGGTGAACAGGCGGTATTGCGCATCGCCGGCGCCTTGCTGCTGGAGCACAGCGGCGGGGCGCTGGACACCACCCTGTCGGTGGCGCGCATCGACGACAAGCCCGGCAAGGCCGATATCGCCGCCGCTTACAAGCCGGACGAGAACACGCTGACCCTGTCGGTCAATGCCTCGGAGCCGGCCGGCGGCGTCATGGCCCGTGCGCTGTCGATCCCCGGCCTGCCGCCGGTGGAGGTGGCGCTGAACGGCAACGGCACTCTGGACGACTGGACCGGCAAGCTCACCGCCATGGCCGGCGAGGCCGCAGCCCCCGCCGGCACCCTGAACGCCGACGCCACCATCAAGAAGGTGCCGGAGGGCCACGCCCTGACGTTGGCGGCCGGCGGCAACGTCGCTCCGCTGATCGCCGGGATGGCGGGGGAGACGGTGACGCCGCTGATCGGCCCGAACCCGACGCTGAACGCCAGCGTGCTCAGGGCGCCAAGCGGCGCCATCACCGTCCGTCCGCTGGACCTGACCGTCGCCGCCGCGACCGCGACGGTGAACGGGGACATCGCCGCCGATTACAATAGCCTGAACCTGCGCTGGAATTTGCAGGCGGGTCCGGACTCCACCCTGCACCCGCTGGTCCCGCTGTCCTGGCGCGAGGGCGTGGTTGAGGGCTCGGCCGAAGGCGCGCTCAACGCGCTGAACGTCGCAGTCAACGCCACGCTGCGCGATCTCGCCGCCGACGACCCGGCGCTGTCCCGCCTGACCGGACCGGAGACGACCCTGGCCGCCCGCGCCCGGATCGACGTCGGCAGCGGGCAGGTCGGCCTTGAAACGCTGGCGCTGAATGCTGCCGCCGCGCGGGCGGAGGCGAAGGGGACCATCGGCGGCTGGGGCCGGACCGCCGACCTCACCCTGTCCGCCGGCGCCGACGACCTCGCCCCGCTGTCGGACCTCGCCGGCCGGCCTCTGGCGGGGGCGGTCGCTCTCTCCGGTCCGGTGCGGCGCGGTGCCGACGGCGTGCTGACCACCGAACTGACCGGCAGCCTCGACCGCCTTGCCACCGGCACCCCGGCCGACGCGGTGCTGGGCGACAAGGCGACGCTGGCGCTGGCGGCGCGGATGGAGCCGGACGGCGCCATGCGCCTGACCGACCTGACGATCGACGGCCGCAACGGCAAGCTGACCGGCAACGCCGCGCTGGCGGACAACCGGGTCGATGCCCGCACCACCCTGACGGTGGCGAAGCTGGAGCCGCTGGGCGGCGCGCTCGGCACGCCGATGGAGGGGTCGGCGACGCTGGAAGCCACCGCCCGCGGCCCGCTCGACGCCATCGAGGCGCAGGCGAAGCTGAACGCGCGCGACCTCGTGGTCCAAGGCCGCCGTCTCGGCGCCACGGACGTGCAGGCGACGGCAGCCGGCCTGCCGGCGACCCCGAACGGCACGGTGTCGGCCCGTACCAATCTGGACAAGACGCCGCTGTCCTTCGACGGACGCTATGCGTTGCGCGAGCAGACCCTGCGGCTGGATGGGCTGACCGTCGCGAATGGGGCGAACCGCATCACCGGCCAAGTGCAGGTCGCGCTCGACACGCTGCTCGCCACCGGAAAGCTGGACGGTGCGCTGCCCAACCTGAACGGCCTGTCGGCGCTGGCCGGCATGCCGCTCGGCGGCGGGGCGACCTTCGCGCTGGCGCTGGACGGCAAGGGCGGCAAACAGGCGGCGAACCTCACCGCCGACGCCACCAACCTGCGGGTGGAGGGGGAAGGCGGCCCGCTGCTGACCGCCCGCCGCCTGACCGCACGGGCCGATGTCGCCGACGCGCTGGGAACCCCCAGCGGCAAGGCGCGGGTGGAGATGACCGACGGAAACGCCGCCGGCAACGACCTGCGCAGCGTCACCGCCTCGGTCGACGGGTCTCTGGCCAAGGCCTCCTTCCAGGCCAACGCCACGGGTGCCGGCGCCCAGCCGGTCGCCCTCGACCTCGCCGGCAATCTGGCGCGGGAGGGGGAGGCGACGCGCGTCCGGCTCGACCGGCTCCAGGCGCGCTATGCCGGCGAGGATCTGCGGATGACCGCCCCCGCCACCATTCTGCTGGCCGAGCGCCGCTATGAGGTGAAGGAACTGAGGCTGTCGTCGGGCAACGCCCGGCTGGCCGCCGATCTCGGCCTGAACGGCGACCGTCTGAGCGGCGAGTTGACCGTCGACCGCCTGCCGCTTGCCCTGGCCAAGCTCGCCAGCCCGACCCTGCGGCTGGATGGCGTCGCCAACGCGCGCGCCTCGCTGGGCGGGACGTTGCGCAGCCCGCGCGCCGACGCCACCCTGCGCGTCAGCGGGCTGAAGGCGCAGCAGACGACGCAGGCCGGCCTACCGGGCATCGATGCCACTGTGGACGCCCAGTGGCGCGACCGCCGGCTGTCGATGACCGGCCGCGTCGCCATGCCGAAGAATGCCGGCACCCTGACCGCCAACGCCGCCGTGCCGCTGGTGATGAACCCGGACACGTATGCCGTCAGCCTGCCGCCGAACGGGGCGCTGGAGGCGGCGGTCAACGGCACGCTGGACCTGTCATTGGCGAACGACATTCTGGCGTCCTCGGGCGACCGGGCGCGCGGATCGCTGCAACTCGACGTGCGGGCCGGCGGCACGGTGGAGAAGCCGTCGCTCGGCGGCTCCGTCGTGCTGGCGAATGGGCGCTACGAGAACCGGGCCTCGGGCGCCGTCATCAGCAACATCCAGGCGCGTCTGGTCGGGGACGGCGACGTCTTCACCATCCAGAGTTTCCAGGGCCGGACCCGCAACGGCGGCGCCATCAGCGCCAGCGGAGTGATCCGCCCGGCGGCGCCCGCCGACCGGCAGCTCGACATCGCGCTGAAGGCCGACAACGCCCGGCTGGTGGAGATTGACCTCGCGACGGCGGAAATCGGGGCGAACCTGACGCTGACCGGCGGCTTCGCCAACGCCCGGCTGGCCGGGCCGGTCGATATCCGCCGTGCCGAGATCCAGATCCCCGACCGCATGCCGGCCAGCGTCGTCGACCTGAAGGTGACGGAGGTCGGCAAGGGCCGCGCCCGCGGCACCACCCAGGTCTCGACCGCCAGCGGCACCCGCCGGGTCCCGCAGCCGGCGGAGGCGCCGCCGCCGGCGACTCCCTTCGTGCTGGCGCTCGACATGACGGTGAACGCGCCCAACCAGATCTTCGTGCGCGGCCGCGGGCTGGATGCGGAACTGGGCGGCAATCTGCGCGTCGGCGGCACCGCCGCGGCACCCGAACTGACCGGCCGCTTCAGCATCCTGAAGGGCAGCCTGAACCTGCTGGCCCGCAATTTCGAGTTCAAGCGCGGCATCTTCGACTTCGACGGTGGCCTTGATCCGCGTCTCGACCTGCTGGCCGAGGCGACGGCCAACGGCATTACCGCCAACGTGGTGGTCAGCGGCACCGCCCGGCAACCGAAGATCGAGCTGACCTCGCCCCAGGGACTGCCTCAGGACGAGGTATTGGCCGGCGTGCTGTTCGGCAAGTCGGTGGGCGACCTGAGCGCGGCGGAGGCGGTGCAACTCGCCCAGTCGGCGGCGGCGCTGGCGGGTGTCGGCGGCGGTGGCGGCGGCATCCTGGACCGCGTGCGCCGCGGCCTCGGCGTCGACCGGCTGGACTTCACCCAGGGCGAGAACGGCAAGGGCGGCGCGGTGCAGGCCGGACGCTATGTCAGCGACCGCGTCTATGTCGGCGTCGAGCAGGGCATCGGCGCGAACCAGAGCCGGGCGAAGGTGGAGTTCGACATCACCAAAAACCTGAAGGGAACCGCCGCGGTCGGCGCCAATTCCGACACGCAATTCGGCCTGACTTACGAGAAGGATTATTGAGGGAGGCGGGAGCGGTCACCCCGCCCCGCATCCCGGCTTCAGTCCCGGATCATTGGCGAAGCTGCCGTCGTCGGCCTGCTTGTCCGCTCCGTAATCCGGGTTGGTGCCGGCTTCCAGCGCCGCCAGCCTATGGGCGGTCGCCACGTGGGCCTCGCGTTCCACAGCGCGGTAATGGTCGATGACCTCCGCGCCGAAGGCGGTCAGCACCGTGCCGCCGCCATGCTTTCCGCCGACCGCGGCGCTGACCACCGGTTCGCGGAAGATACGGTTGAGATCGTCCACCAGCAGCCATGCCCGGCGATAGGACATGCCCAGCGCCCGCCCGGCGGCGGAGATCGAGCCGGTCTCGCGGATCCTCTCCAGCAGCGCGATCTTGCCGGGGCCGATCGAGCCGCCGCTGTCGAAATCGATGCGGATGCGCATGCGCGTCATCGCCGCGATCCTCCCGTCACCGTTCGGCGGTTTCCAGCCCGTCGCCGCTCCAGGCGCCGGTGCGGAAAAACTCGTCGATCCGCTCGCACCACGGGGCGATGTCCAGTCCGGTCGAGGCCAGCCAGTCGCGGTTGAAGTAGGTGCCCATATAGCGGTCGCCGGGGTCGCAGATCAGGGTGGCGACGCTGCCCTGCCGGCCATCCTTCTTCATTCCGGCGATCAGCTCGATGGACCCGACGAGGTTGGTGCCGGTGGAGCCGCCGCAGGCGCGGCCCAGCCGGTCGCGCAGCACCCAAATCGCGGCGATGCTGGCGGCGTCGGGCACGCGGATCATACGGTCGATCACCGTCGGCTGGAAGGACGGCTCGACCGTCGGCCGGCCGATCCCCTCGATACCCGACCCACGGCCGACATCGGCCTTCGGGTTGTCGTCGCGGAAGCCCTCGAAGAAGGCTGAATGTTCGGGGTCGGCGACGCAGATGCGGGTCGGCAGCCGGCGGTAGCGGACATAACGCCCGAAGGTGGCCGAGGTGCCGCCGGTGCCGGCGCCGCAGACGATCCAGTCCGGCACGGGATGGGGTTCCTGCGCCAGCTGTTCGAAGATCGACTGGGCGATGTTGTTGTTGCCGCGCCAGTCGGTCGCCCGCTCGGCATAGGTGAACTGGTCCATGAAATGGCCGTTGCAGGCCTGGGCCAGCCGCTGCGCCTCGGCACAGACCTCGGACGCGCGCTCCACCATGTGGCAGCGGCCGCCGTAGAACTCGATCTGCGCGATCTTGGCCGGAGAGGTGTTGCGCGGCACCACCGCAACGAAGGGCAGGTCGAGCAACTGGGCGAAATAGGCCTCCGACACGGCAGTGGAGCCCGACGACGCCTCGATCACCGTGGTGCCCTCGCGCACCCAGCCGTTGCAGATCGCATAGAGGAACAGCGACCGCGCCAGCCGGTGCTTCAGGCTGCCCGTCGGGTGCGTCGACTCGTCCTTCAGGTACAGCGTGATCCCCGGCGCCGACGGGATCGGCAGACGCAGCAGATGGGTGTCGGCGGACCGGTTCACGTCCGCCTCGATGCGCCGCAGCGCCTCGTCGAGCCAACCGCGCCGGGCGGCGATGGAGTGGGAGGCGGCGGGGATGGGGGAGGTCATGAGGTCCCGTGTGGCAGCGCTTCGCAGGACTCAATCCATAGCGCGGATTGTTGCGGAATGCACCCGGCGCGCGCCTCCCCCCGGGGCGCGCCGTCCGGCCGGTCAGCCCTGGCGGATGCGGGCGACGAAGGCCGAAACCTCGCTCAGCATGCGGTCGGCACGCTCGCCCACCGCGCGGGCGGCGGCAGCCACCTCGGTGGACGCCTGACCGGTGGCGGTGGCGTGGCTGCAGACGAGGTTCAGGCTGTCCGATACCGAGCTGACGCCCTGCGCCGCCTCGTTGACGTTCTGGCTGATGTCGCGGGTGGCGGCACCCTGCTCTTCGATGGCGGCGGAGATGCTGGAAGCGACGCTGTTCACCGTCTCGATGGCGCCGCCGACCCCGCGCATCGCCTCCACCACCGACGAGGTGGCGTCGGTCATGGCGGCGATCTGCGCCTGCACGTCGTCGGTTGCCTTGGCCGTCTGGTTGGCGAGATTCTTCACCTCGCTGGCGACGACCGCGAAGCCCTTGCCGGCCTCACCCGCCCGCGCCGCCTCGATGGTCGCGTTCAGCGCCAGCAGGTTGGTCTGCTCGGCGATGGAGCGGATCAGGTCGACCACTTCGACCGTGCGCCGGGCGACGCCGTCCAGCTGCTCGATCAGCGCGTAGGTGCGGCGGACATCCTCCACCGCACGGGCGGATCCGGTGGTCGACTCGGCGATCTGCTGGGCGATCTCGCGGATCGACGCCGCCAATTCCTCGGTGGCGCCGGCCACCGCCTGGACGTTGCCCGACGTGGTCTGCGCCGAGCGGGCGGCGCCGTCCATCAGGCGTGTGGTCTGCTCCGCCCCGCTGCTCATCGCGCCCGAGGTGTGGGTCAGCTGGCCGGCAGAGTCGGCGACCGCATGGACCAGTCCGCCGACGGTGTTCTCGAACTCGTCGGCAAGGCGGAGCATGGTGGCGCGGCGGGCCTGCTCGGCCTCCTGCTCCAGGGCTGCATGGCGGCGGCGCAGATCCTCCGCCTCGACGGCGCTGAGCCGCAGCGTCTCGACCGAGCGGGCGAGCGCGCCCACCTCGTCACGGCGCTCCGTCCCGCCGACCTGCGTGGTGAGATCGCCCTTGGCGATGCGGCCGGTCGCGGTGCTGATCCCGTCCAGCCCCTTGGAGATGCGCGACACCAGACGGAAGCCGAACAGGCCGAGCAGGACCGAAGCGGCCAGCGTGACCACCAGCGTGTCCCGCAGCGTGCTGCGGAAGGCGGCATCGACGTCGTCGATGTAGACGCCGGTGCCGATCATCCAGCCCCAGGGCTCGTAGATCGCGGCGAAGGCCAGCTTCGGCACGGGATCGCCGCCGCTGGCCTTGGGGAAGTTGTAGATCAGGAAGCCGTCATTGGCCTTCGCCGACTCGATCAGCCCGCGGATCACCAGGACGCCGTTGCTGTCCTTGAAGTCCGCCAGCTTGCGGGTGCCTTCCAGATCGGGGCGCACGCCGTGGAAGACGTTGGTCCCGTCGAACTCGTAACCGAACATGTACTCGTTGCCGAAGAAGCGGAGCGCGCGCAGGGCGGCCTTGGCCTGCGTCTGCGCCTCTTCCCGGCTGAACTCGCCCTTGGCGGCGCGGGCGTCGTAGGACTTCATGATCGACAGCGAGGTCTGCACCACCGCCTGGATCGAGTTGCGATATCCCTCCACCATGGTCTCGCGCTTGGACGTCGCGGACCAGATGCCGGCCACCAGGACGGTGACGAGGAACAGCCCCAGAAGGATCAGGAGCCTTGCCTTGATGCTGTGAAGTTTGTCGATCATCGCCTCGTCCCCCACACGCGCAACTCTGCTGCCGCCGGAAAGCTCCGGCGCATCGCGTCCCGCGTGAATGATCAGCCCCTAATGAATTGTGCTCTCATACTGGGGTATCGGGCGTTGATGCAATCCCTAACGGAGGGATAGGGATAATCCTGACAAAGGGGGAACCGGTTGTGATCGTCGCGATCCGCCGGGTTACGCCGGGCGGGAAATCTGGCAGGATGCGGCACTATGACACTGATCGCCTATCCCCTGTCGGGAGCCATGCCCGACATCCGCCCGGCACGCCCGACGCGCGACTGGATCGACGCCCTGCCGGAGCAGTACGGCTACCGCTGCCTGCCGCTGAACATCGCCAGCATGCATGGCTGGGAGGTCTGTTGCCCGGTGCGGGTGACGGCGGTCTGGGATGGCGGCACGGGGGTGGATGCCATCACCGTCACGGCTGACGAACCGCACCCGCTGCTGCCGGCCAGTCATTTCGGCAGCGGCGTGCTGACCTTCCATGTCGCAGCCCTGTTCCGGACGCCGCCGGGCGTCAACCTGATGGTCACCGGGCCGCTGAACCACCCGAAGCACGGGATTCTCGGCCTGTCCGGCATCATCGAAACCGACTGGTCGCCCTATCCCTTCACGATGAACTGGAGATTCACCGCGCCCGGCGTGCCGGTGACCTGGGAGAAGGGCGAACCCTTCGCCCATCTGATGCCGATCCAGCGCGGGCTGGTGGAAAGCCTGGAACCGGAGGTCCGCGATCTGGACAGCGATCCGGAAATGGCGGCGCAGTACCGCACCTGGGCGGCCGCGCGCAGCCAGTTCAATGCCGACCTCCAGACCCCCGGCAGCACTGCGGCACAGGAGCGCTGGCAGAAGGGCTATTACCGCGGCAAGAGGCCGGACGGCGGCGACGGCCCGCCCGACCATGAAATCAAGGTGCGGGCGAAGCCGTTTCCTATCAAATAACTACAGCGTGTCCTGGATGCTGCGCACGAACTCCGGCAGGCCGACCTGGCGGCGGCGGCGCAGCCGCTCGGCGCGTAGGATCGACTCCACCGCAGCGATGCTCTCGTCCACGTCGTGGTTGACGATGACGTAGTCGTATTCGGGCCAGTGGCTGATCTCGTTGGACGCCTTGGCCATGCGGTTGGCGATGACCTCTTCCGAATCCTGGCCACGGCCGCGCAGGCGGCGCTCCAACTCGCTCACCGACGGCGGCAGCACGAAGACGCTGACCAGATCGTCGCGGGCGTTCTGCGCCAACTGCTGCGCGCCCTGCCAGTCGATGGCGAACAGCACGTCGCGGCCGGCGCCCAGCGCATCCTCCACCGCCACGCGCGGCGTGCCATAGCAGTTGCCGAAAACCCGGGCATGCTCCAGCAGGTCGCCGGTCTCCGCCATGCGGTCGAAGCGCTGCTGGTCGATGAAGTAGTAATCCAGCCCTTCGGCCTCGCCGGGGCGCATCGCCCGCGTGGTCACCGAGACCGACATGGTGATGCCGGCATCGCGCTCCAGAAGGCCGCGGGCGATGGTGGTCTTGCCGGCGCCCGAGGGGGAGGACAGCACCAGCATCAGGCCGCGCCGGTGGATCAGGGGGGTGTTGGTCGCAGCCATGGCGCTCACTCGGTGTTGATGATTACTCGATGTTCTGGACCTGCTCGCGAAGCTGCTCGATGGAAGCCTTCAGCGAGAGGCCGATGCGGGTCAGTTCGACGTCCGCAGACTTGGAGCACAGCGTGTTGGCCTCGCGGTTGAACTCCTGGCACAGGAAGTCGAACCGGCGTCCGATGGCGCCGCCTTCCGCCATCAGGTCGCGCGCCGCCTGGATGTGGGCGCGCAGGCGGTCCAACTCCTCGCGGACGTCGGCCTTACCGATCAGGATGGCGGCCTCCTGTGCCAGCCGGTCCTCCGACAGCGCCGGGAAGGAACCGAGGATGGCGGCGACCTGGGCACGCAGCTTCTCGCGCAGGGCGTCCGGCTGGGTGGAGGCGCAGGCCGAGGCGGCATCGACCAGCCGGGCGATCTCGTCCAGATGGCCGTTCAGCACCTCGGCGATGCGGGCGCCTTCGGCAAGGCGGTTGACCACCAGCTGGTCGATCAGCTTGGCGAGGTCGGCCTTGAGCGCCGATTCGACGCGCTCGCGCGATTCGGTTTCATCCTCCTCCACCGGCTCGATGATGCCGCGGACGGCCAGCAGCGAATCGAGCCGCGGCGCGGCGGCGCCGGCCCCCTCGATCTCGCGGGCGAGTTCCAGAACCTGGGCCAGAAGCTCCCGGTTGATCCGGAGCTGCGACACCGCCTGGGCGCGGTTGACGGTCAGAGTCAGGTTGACGTTGCCGCGGGCAAGCCGCTTCGGCAGCTCCGCACGGGCCACAGCCTCGATGCTGTCGAAGCCCGACGGCAGGCGGCAACGCAGGTCCAGGCTGCGGCCATTGACGCTCTTGGCCTCGAAGGTCCAGGAATAGCCGTCGCCGTGCCCGTCGACGCGTGCGAAACCGGTCATGCTGGCAATGACGGGACGATGGGCGGACAAGGCGGCCTCACTTGAAAAGCGGTGTCGGTTGGTGTCGTGCTTATAAACTCGACATCACCCCACAACAAGCTTCGGTACCGGAATTGGACCGACGAGCAGGGCGGAGATTTCATGAAGCAGCTGCGATCCACCCCCCGTTTCGTCCCCGGTTCAATCGTCATCACCGGCGCGTCCAGCGGCATCGGCGAGGCCCTGGCGCTCCTCTATGCCGCCCCTGGCGTGGCCCTCGCCCTGACCGGCCGCGACTCCGCGAGGCTGGAGGCGGTGGCGCAGCGCTGCCGGGCCGCCGGCGCGCGTGTGGACACGGCGGTGATCGACGTGGCGGATCGGGCGGCGATGGCGGAGTGGCTGGCGCGGGTCGATGCCGCCGATCCGGTCGATCTGCTGATCGCCAATGCGGGGATGTCGGC
This sequence comes from Pseudomonadota bacterium, assembly GCA_023423695.1. Lineage (GTDB taxonomy): Bacteria > Pseudomonadota > Alphaproteobacteria > Azospirillales > Azospirillaceae > Azospirillum. The sequence goes on from JAFAFA010000105.1 coordinate 191,096, forward strand.
CGGGACCGGCGATGGCGGCGAGACGGAGGAACAGGCCCGGCGCATCCTGGCGGTCAACATCGACGGGGTTCTGAACAGCATCCATCCGCTGCTTCCGGCGATGCGGGCGCGGCGGCGCGGGCAGATCGCCCTGATGGCGTCGCTGGCCGGCTTCCGCGGCCTTCCCGGCGCGCCGGCCTATTGCGCCAGCAAGGCGATGGTGCGGGTCTATGGCGAGGCGTTGCGTGGCGATCTGGCAGGGGAGGGGATCGGTGTCTCGATCATCTGCCCGGGCTTCGTCAAGAGCCGCATGACGGCGGTCAACCGCTTCCCCATGCCCTTCCTGATGGAGACCGACGCCGCCGCCCGCGTCATCCGCCGGGGGTTGGAGCGCAATGCGGCGCGCATCGCCTTCCCGTGGCCGATGATGGCCGCGGTGTGGCTGCTGGCATTGCTGCCGCCGTCCTGGACCGACGGTCCGCTGCGGCGCGCACCGCGCAAGCCGTGAGTGCTGCCCTCAATCCACCTTGGCGTGGGCGATTGCCTCGCGGACGCTGACGCCCTTGCGCATGATATTGTCCACCGCGCGGCCCTGAACCAGATTGATCCCCATCTTGTGGGCATAGACCAGACTGGACACGCTGTCGCAACGGGCAAGGATGAACTTGCAACGATCCTGCTCGGCGATGCGATCGCGGAAGAACTTCTCGAACGACGGATCCATCTCCAGCATGTCGTTCGACCAGAAGATCTTGGCGTAGTCCGCGTTCAGGTACTCAAGATCGAAATTCGTCACCCAGAACGGGTTCAGCCCGTCCACTGCGATCTGGTAACGGCGGTCCTGGGCGAATTCCACCACCTCGTTGAACAGCGGCAGGTTTTCGATCAGGTCGCCCTTCGACACCTCCAGCACCACCTGCCCGCGGAAATCGATCGGAAGGCGTTCGTCGAACTTCACGAAGCCGGTGGAGATGACGGTGGACAGGTTGATGTTGATGCCGATCCGCCGCCCCCGCATGAAGCTGAGCCCATGGTTCAGCGCGCGCAGGACCGACTGGTCGAGGTTGGCGGTGAAATAGTTGAACAGCCACTTGTTGGCAGTGATGTCGTAATCGGGGCAGAGCCGCTCCTGGAGAAGCTTGATGGAGATGTAGAGCTCATAATACTCCATCTCCGCTTCGCCGCTGCCGATGTTGGCGATGCCCTGGTTGAACAGGAAGGGCGACAAATCGAACATCTGCATGGAGCGTTCGAGCTTGCCCAATTCCTCCAGCGTGATCGGCGGCTTGGTTTCGGTGACGTGGTGGCCGGTTTCGTTCGCCTGCAGTTCTTCGATGAAGCGGATGACGTTGATGAAGTTCAACGCCAGTTCCATGATCGAGTAAAGCGAATATTCCTTGTAGGGATTCGGTCCGGTCAGCGTCGTCTTGGACAGGAAGACCTGCTCGACCGTCTGGCAGACGTCGGTGACGCCGGTCAGCTTCAATCCCTTGTAAAGGACGATGACGTCGCCGTTGGAGATGTTGAAGGATTGCAGGTAGGACGCCTTGGTCGCCAGTTCCTGGATGATGGAGCGCACCATCATCTGGCTGGTCGGGTCACGGTCCTTCAGCAGCGACAGGTGCATGTGGATCAGCCGCATGCCCTGCAGTTCGTTCTTCGCCGACCGCAGCAGGTTCAGGAGCTTGTCGTTGTCGAAATCCGGCTTCTGGTCCTTGGCGGCGGCGACGGCGGCCTGCTTTTCCGTGGTGGAAAGCCGGACACGGTCCCGTCCCATGGGTGGTCTGCCGCCAAACCTGCTCATACGATGCTCACTCCCACAACAAGCGTCACGCCTGCCAACCACCCGTATCCCCGGCCGCTCGTTGTTCGGCAGCCTTCATGTCCGGTCCGGTGCCTTGTGCCCGGCCGGAACCGTGGCTTCGCAAGCGCCGGGAATCCGGCGAATCCTGCGTAGCCGAACCGATTTTAACGGTAACTTTCTTTAAAAAGCTCTTAAAGCCAAAGTCCGGACGCGGACGAGCCCGAACCGAGGCCAAGAGCCCCAAAGGCGTCCCAAAAGCGCCTTTGGGGCGCGGCAATCATCGAAGCGACGCCATTCGAAAAGGTCAAGTTTCCGAATCGACCGGCGCGTCCGACGGGCGCGGTTCTCCGGCAGGAACGATGCGGACGCGACGATCTATGACCGCAAGTCCGATCTTTCCGTGCTTCAGGGCAAGCGCATCATTGCCGAACAGCTCGCGCCGCCATCCGTGCATCGCCGGAATGTCTGCGGCGTCATCGGCGGCCAAAGCCTCCAACTCGGAAGACGAGGCCACCAGCTTCGCCGCGACATTGTTCTCGTCGCACTTCATCTTCAGCAGCACGCGCAGAAGCTCGACGATCGGTTGCAGGCCGGGCGGCGGCTCCTCGCGCGGTTCGACCCGCGGCAAGGCGCTGTCCGGAAGGTCCAACCCCGCCTGCACCGCGGCCAGCACGTCGGAGCCCTGCCGCCCCTCCGCGAAGCCGCGGCCCAACCCGCGGGTACGGGCGAGGTCGTCGACGGTGGTGGGGGCGTGGGCGGCGATCTCCAGCAGCGCCTCGTCGCGCAGCACGCGGGAGCGAGGCTGGTCGCGGCGCTGGGCCTCGCGCTCGCGCCATGCCGCCAGTTCCTTGAGGATCGCCATGAAGCGCGGCTTGTTGGTCCGCACCTTCAGCCGCAGGTACGAGCTTTCCGGATCGACCTGATAGGTCGCCGGATCGGTGAGGATCGCCATCTCCTCCTCCAGCCAGTGCGAGCGGCCGGAGCGGGCGAGGCGGCGCTTCAGCTTCTCATAGGCTGGGCGCAGGTGGATGACGTCGGACAGGGCGTAGGTCAGCTGCCGCTCGGTCAGCGGGCGGTGGGACCAATCGGTGAAGCGGCTGGACTTGTCGATGCGGGCGCCGGCCAGCTTGGTCACCAGCGTCTCGTAGCCGACGCTCTCGCCGAAGCCGCAGACCATCGCCGCGACCTGGGTGTCGAACAGCGGATGCGGGATCTGGCCGGACAGGTGCCAGAAGATCTCCACGTCCTGGCGGGCGGCGTGAAATACCTTCAGAACCGACGGGTCGCTCATCAGCGCGAACAGCGGCGCAAGGTCGATGCCCTCGGCCAGCGGGTCGATGGCGACCGCGCCGTCGGGTCCGCCGACCTGCACGAGGCACAGTTGCGGCCAATAGGTCTTTTCCCGCAGGAACTCGGTGTCGACCGTGATGTACTCGGCCCCTGCCAGCGACTGACAGAAGGCCTGAAGGGCGTCGGTTGTCGTGATGAGCGTCATGGTTGCTTCATACACGAGCGAACGGGTGCTTGAAAGTCCGCCGAAGCGCCGGGACGCCGCATGCTGAAAAAGGAGAGCGGGGGCGGCAGGGCAGGGGGCGCCGCGGGCGGATTTTCCTCCCGCGCTTATTGCCGCGCGGCAGCGGTGTTAAACTGCGGCCGGCTTGGCGGTGTGGCGGTCGGGAAGCGGATGTTGAACAGGTGAACAGGGCGTCGAAAAGCGTTCCACGGCGTTTCAAACGTTCCATTTCGACCGCCGCGGACGCACGCTCCACCCTATCGCGGCTTGACTTTCGCGCGCGTCCGGTGTGGTGTGTCGGACCGCTTTTTCCGCCGGAATCCGACCTTTTCAAGGTGTTTCGACCCATGCACCCCTACCGCACGCACACCTGCGGCCAGCTTCGTGAAGAGAATGCCGGCGAGACCGTCCGCCTGTCGGGCTGGATGAACCGGAAGCGCGACCATGGACAGCTGCTGTTCATCGACCTGCGCGACCATTACGGCCTGACGCAGTGCGTGGTCGATACCTCCAACCCGGCCTTCGAGGTCGCGAACCGGCTGAAGCTGGAATCGGTCATCACAGTCACCGGCAAGGTGGTGAAGCGTACGGCCGAGACCATCAACGACAAGCTGCCCACCGGCCGCATCGAGCTGCAGATCGCCGAACTCACCGTCGAGGGCGAGGCTGAGCAGATCCCGCTGCAGGTCAACCAGGACACGGATGCCGGCGAGGACGTGCGCCTGCGCTACCGCTTCCTCGACCTGCGCCGCGAGCGCATCCACGAGAACATCATGCTGCGTTCGCGCGTGATCGCCTCGGCGCGCCGCCGCATGATCGATCAGGGCTTCACCGAGTTCCAGACGCCGATCCTCACCGCCTCCTCGCCGGAGGGTGCGCGCGACTATCTGGTGCCCAGCCGCAACCATCCCGGCAAGTTCTACGCCCTGCCGCAGGCTCCGCAGCAGTTCAAGCAGCTGCTGATGGTCGCCGGTTTCGACCGCTATTTCCAGATCGCCCCCTGCTTCCGCGACGAGGATGCCCGTGCCGACCGCAGCCCGGGCGAGTTCTACCAGCTCGATTTCGAGATGTCCTTCGTCACCCAGGAAGACGTCTTCGCCGCCATCGAGCCGGTGCTGCACGGCCTCTTCGACGAGTTCGGCGGCTTCCGCCGCGACTCGAAGCCGGCCATCGACGGCCTGCCGTTCCGCCGCATCTCCTTCGCCGAGTCGATGCTGAAGTACGGCAACGACAAGCCGGACCTGCGCAACCCGCTGGTCATCACCGACGTGACCGAGGTGTTCAAGCGCGACGACGTGGAATTCCGCGCCTTCAAGCAGACGCTGGAAAAGGGCGGCGTCGTCCGCGCCATCCGCGCGCCGAAGGTCTCCGACCGTCCGCGCAGCTTCTTCGACAAGCTGAACGACTGGGCCCGCGGTCTGGGTGCTCCCGGCCTCGGCTACATCGTCATGGAAGCCGGCGGCGGCAAGGGACCGATCGCCAAGTTCGTGCCGGAGGCGGCCCAGGCCCAGCTGCGCGAACTGGCCGGCCTCGAGGACGGCGACGCGATCTTCTTCGTCTGCGACCAGCCGGGCCCGGCGGCAAAGCTGGCCGGCTTCGCCCGCACCCGCATCGGCGAAGAACTGGACCTGATCGAGAAGAACGCCTTCCGCTTCTGCTGGATTGTCGACTTCCCGATGTACGAACTGGACGAGGAGACCAACAAGGTCATCTTCAGCCACAACCCGTTCTCCATGCCCCAGGGAGGCCTGAAGGCCCTGGAGACGATGAACCCGCTCGACATCAAGGCCTACCAGTACGACATCGTCTGCAATGGTGTGGAGCTGTCGTCCGGCGCCATCCGCAACCATCTGCCGGAAGTGATGTACAAGGCCTTCGAGATCGCCGGCTATCCGCCGGAGGAGCTGGAAGCCCGATTCGGCGGCATGCTGAGCGCGTTCAAGCTGGGCGCCCCGCCGCACGGCGGCTCGGCCCCGGGCATCGACCGCATCGTCATGCTGCTGGCCGACGAGCCGAACATCCGCGAGGTCATCGCCTTCCCGCTGAACCAGCGTGCGGAAGACCTGCTGATGCAGGCCCCGGCGCCGGTCGACACCGCCCGCCTGCGGGAGCTGCACCTGAAGCTCGACCTGCCCAAGCCGAAGGTCGCGGCCCCGGCGGCGCCGCAAGCGTAAGGGCACATCCACCGCGATAAGAAGGGCCGCGCTTTCGGGCGCGGCCCTTTTTTTTTCAAGGAAGGAGCTTTGTCTTTCCAGTCACTTTCTTGGCATTAACATTCTTGATTGCTTCAATGAAGCTCTGCTGAGTTGCTTCCCGACCGAACTCCGCTTCAACAGGCTTTAGTGTAAACATCACGCCGGCCATCGACTGATAGAAGGACATGTACGTCACATTGAGTCCGGCTCCTGCCACGGCTCCGACGATTGGCACCGATTGAGCAACGATCTTAGGGGAGAGCGTTACTGCAAAGCGGCTGGCGATGGTCGTAATCATTTCCGCAAGTCGAGGCGCAGCAATATTCACACCGACTCGCGAGGCCAAGAACAGAGCGTCAACTTCGTCGTCGTCGTCCAGTGGGCCACCCATCGCAAACACCTGCAAACAAGCCATTTGCGTAGCCGGGTCCTTCAAGTCCGCACCCTTGGAGCGAGCCACGTCGGCAATGGACCGAAGAATCGCTGTTGTGGTCACAGGTAATTCAGCAAGGATACCGGGAGCTCCGAAAAAACCGCCTGCCGCACCGGTGGCCGCTCCCAGCAGCTTGTAAAGCCCCGTCGATGCTTCCTTACCCGCTTCCTCATCCATGTTCAGGATTGCGACCTCGAATGCACGTTCCAGCGCCGAACGAAGCGCTTCGTGCAGCGAACCACGGATCGCTTCGGGCAGGAGATCCATCGCACCGTCGACAGTACTTCCCAACTTCGCCACCGCGGACATCAGGATGCCTTGCGCCGCCACATATTGTTCTGCGGCCTCGTTCACCACGGACAAAGCTCTCGGATCCAAGCTCATTTGTTTAATCCACTAAAATAAGAATGACGCTCACACGGTACGCCAAAAATTTGCAATCGATCAACGTGATATCATTTTTTGAGATGCCTCGAGTTCCGCCGGTTGCCGTTGTGAGGTCGAACCGGCGGCCACGGTTCCGGGTTCGCGCTCAAGCCTTAACATACGTTGCTGCCGTTCCGCCGGCGGCTGGGGCGACCGCACGCATGACAAAAAGGCTATTCCCGGCCGCGTGGCTGTTGCCAAAGTGATGCAAGAGAGCTATGTAAGCGCCGTCGTCAAAACCTCACGCGGGCTGGCGGACCCTCGGTTTTACCCCGATGGCCCGATCCGGTGTCGTGGGCCATGGTTTCCATGCGCTCTCGACAATGCCCGCGGCGGAGCAACCGGAAAAAGGGATTTTTTCCACATGACCATGCCCACCTTCACCATGCGCCAGCTGCTGGAAGCCGGTGTCCACTTCGGCCACCACACCCGCCGCTGGAACCCGAAGATGAACCAGTACATCTTCGGCGTCCGCAACGGCGTGCACATCATCGATCTCGAGCAGACCGTCCCGATGCTGCACCGCGCCCTGCAGGCCGTGCGTGACGTCGTCGCCGGCGGCGGCCGCGTCCTGTTCGTCGGCACCAAGCGCCAGGCGCAGGAGCGCATCGCCGAGGCTGCGGCCAAGTGCGGCCAGTACTACGTCAACCACCGCTGGCTCGGCGGCATGCTGACCAACTGGAAGACCATCTCCCAGTCGATCAAGCGCCTGCGCGAGATGGAAGAGCGTCTGGGCGGCGACACCTCGGGCCTGACCAAGCGCGAAATCCTGGAGCTGACCCGCGAGCGCGACAAGCTGGAGCGCGCGCTGGGCGGCATCAAGGAGATGGGCGGCCTGCCGGACGTCATCTTCATCATCGACACCAACAAGGAGTCGATCGCGGTCAAGGAAGCCAACAAGCTGGGCATCCCGGTCATCGCGGTCCTCGACAGCAACTCCGATCCGGACGGCGTGGCCTTCCCGATCCCCGGCAACGACGACGCGCTGCGCGCCATCGAGCTGTACTGCGACCTGACGGTCGGCGCCGTGCTTGACGGCCTGCAGGCCGAGATGAGCGCCGCCGGCATCGACGTCGGCGCCGCCGAGGACGCCCCGGCCGAGCAGCTGCCGGAGGAAGAGACCGCCGAGACCGCCCAGGCCTGACCCTGACGGTTGAAGGGCAGCCGGGCCTTATGACCTATGGCCCGGCTGCCTTTTTTATGGGCTGCCTTTTTGATGGGTTGCCACCCGTTTTGACTTTGTGACTCAATCCGATCCGCCTGCCGGATCGCTTGGAAGGAAGAGGGCGCAACATGGCCGAGATTACCGCCTCGCTCGTCAAGGAACTGCGCGAGAAGACCGGCGCGGGCATGATGGATTGCAAGAAGGCGCTGAACGAGACGCAGGGCGACCTCGAGGGCGCCGTCGACTGGCTGCGCAAGAAGGGCCTCGCCGCCGCCGCCAAGAAGTCGGGCCGCGTCGCCGCGGAGGGTCTGGTCGCCGTCGCCACCGCCGGCACCAAGGGTGCCGTCGTCGAGGTGAACGCCGAGACCGACTTCGTCGCCCGCAACGACAAGTTCCAGGCTTTCGCCGCCAAGGCCGCCGAGCTGGCCCTGACGAGCGCCGGCGATGTCGAGGCCCTGAAGGCCGCGACCTACCCGGGCACCTCGCACACCGCCCAGGACGAGCTGACCAGCCTGATCGCCACCGTTGGCGAGAACATGAACCTGCGCCGCGCCGTCACCCTGTCGGTCTCCGCCGGCGTGGTCGTCAGCTACGTCCACTCGGCCATCGCGCCGGGCCTGGGCAAGATCGGCGTTCTGGTCGCCCTGGAGTCGACCGGCGACACCGCCAAGCTGGCCGATCTCGGCAAGCAGATCGCCATGCACATCGCCGCCGCCCGTCCGGACGCGCTGGACATCGCCGATGTCGACAGCTCGTCGCTGGAGCGTGAGCGCAACGTGCTGGCCGAGCAGGCCCGCGCTTCGGGCAAGCCGGAGAACATCATCGAGAAGATGGTCGAAGGCCGCGTCCGCAAGTACTACGAGGAAGTCTGCCTGCTGGAGCAGACCTACGTGATCGACGGCGAGACCAAGGTCCGCAAGGTGGTGGAGAACGCCGCCAAGGACATCGGCGCTCCGGTCAAGGTCACGGCCTTCACCCGCTTCGCGCTGGGCGAGGGCATCGAGAAGGCCCAGTCGGACTTCGCCGCCGAAGTCGCCGCCGCCGCCGGCGGTCAGGGCTGAGACCGGTAAGGTCGAACGCCTAGGTCCGTACGCCGCATTCCGAAACAGCAAGGGAGCGTTCCCCCCATGGCCGAAACCACCGGGACCACCGCGCCGACAGAGGGCGTCCGCTACAAGCGCGTCCTCCTCAAGGTGTCGGGCGAGGCGCTGATGGGTCAGCGCGACTATGGTCTGGACCCGGAGATGGTGAACCGCATCGCCAGCGAGGTGAAGGCGGTCATCGCGCTCGGCGTCCAGGTCAGTCTGGTCATCGGCGGGGGGAACATCTTCCGGGGTGTCAAGGGTGCGGCGAGCGGCATGGAGCGTGCCTCGGCCGACTACATCGGCATGCTCGCCACCGTGATGAATGCGCTCTCGATGCAGAGCGCTCTCGAACGGATGGGCGTGAGCACCCGCGTGCAGTCGGCCATTCCCATGTCGACGGTCTGCGAGCCCTATATCCGGCGCCGCGCCGTCCGCCACATGGAAAAGGGCCGGGTGGTTATCTTCGCCGCCGGGACCGGCAATCCCTTCTTTACGACCGACACCGCCGCGGCGCTGCGCGCCTCGGAAATGGGTTGCGACGGCCTGCTGAAGGGCACGCAGGTCGACGGCGTCTATACCGCCGATCCGAAGAAGGATCCGTCGGCCCAGCATTACGAACGCCTCACCTACATGGATGTCCTGACCAAGGAACTGCAGGTGATGGACGCTTCGGCGATCGCGCTGTCGCGCGAGAACCACATTCCCATTCTGGTTTTCTCGATCCACACGCCCGGCGCCTTCGCCGAAGTGATGCAGGGGCGTGGCAAGCACACCATCATAACGGAAGAAAGGGAGTAGGCCCGTGGCTGCGCCCGACCTATCGGATCTGAAGCGCCGCATGGAAGGCGCGCTCGACTCATTTCGCAAGGAACTGGGCGGTCTGCGCACCGGCCGCGCCTCGTCCAGCCTACTCGAACCGGTGATGGTGGAGGCCTACGGCAGCCGCATGCACCTGCGGGAGGTCGCGACGGTGTCCGTTCCGGAACCGCGCCTGATCTCGGTGCAGGTGTGGGACCGCGGCATGACCAAGGCGGTCGAGAAGGCCATCCGCGACAGCGGCCTGGGCCTGAACCCGCAGGCCGAAGGTCAGGTCATCCGCGTGCCGCTGCCCGACCTGACGCAGGAGCGCCGCGCCGAACTGGCGAAGGTCGCCCACAAATACGCCGAACAGTGCCGCGTCGCCGTCCGCAACATCCGTCGCGACGGCATGGACGGCCTGAAGAAGGCCGAAAAGGCCAGCGAGATCACTCAGGACGAGCACAAGGTCCAGGCGGACAAGGTGCAGGTGCTGACCGATCAGCACATCAAGCTGGTCGACGACACGCTTGCGCAAAAAGAAAAGGAAATCATGCAGGTCTGATCCGGAATGCGCGACGCGGACGACAACCGGTCCAACACGGCCCCAGGGCATGTCGCCATCATCATGGATGGCAACGGGCGCTGGGCCAAGGCGCGCGGCTTGCCGCGCACCGCCGGTCACAAGAAGGGCGTGGACGCCGTCCGCCGCACCGTGGAAGCGGCGCGCGAACTTGGCATCGGCACTCTGACGATCTTCAGCTTCTCTTCGGAGAACTGGCGCCGGCCGGAAGAGGAGATCAGCGACCTGATGGGTCTGCTGCGCTTCTATCTGCGCAGCGAGGTCGCCGAACTGCACCGGGCTGGCATCCGCCTGCGGGTGATCGGCGACCGCAACCGCCTGTCGGACGACATCAACCGTCTGATCGACAATGCCGAGGGTCTGACCCGCGACAACCGGGTGATGACGCTGGTCGTCGCTCTCAGCTACGGCTCGCGGCTGGAGATCGTCCATGCGGCGCGCCGGCTGGCCGAAGACGTCGTGGCGGGGCGTCTGTCGCCCGACGCCATCGACGAGGACGCGCTGTCGGCCCGGCTGTACACCGCCGACATTCCCGATCCAGACCTGATCATCCGTACCAGCGGCGAAAAGCGGATCAGCAATTTCCTGCTGTGGCAGGCGGCCTATGCCGAGCTGGTCTTCGTGAACACCCTCTGGCCCGATTTCACCAAGCGTGATCTGGAGGCGGCGATTGAAGAGTTCCACCGACGGGAACGCCGCTTCGGCGCCACCACCGCCGGGTCCCGCTGAGCCTTCGGCTTCGGCCACTCCGCCGGTAAAACCATCCAGGGCGGGGGACCTGAAGGTCCGCGCCTTGTCGGCGCTTGTCATGGCGCCTGTCGTGCTGGGGGCCGTCTGGCTCGGCGGCTGGGTGTTCCATGCCCTCATTGCCTTCGGATCGGTTGTCGCCGTTTCCGAATGGACCAACATTGTCCCCAGCGCCCGCCGCCTGCCTGCACGGCTGATGGCGGCGATCGGCATCGCCGTCGCGCTGATGGCCCAGATCGCCGCAGGACCGGCGGCGGGGCTGGGTGTGGCGGCGGCCTTCGCCGTTCTGACGGCCATCGTCGGCGGCGGCAGTGACCGCGGCCTGCTCGGGTTCGGCGTCTTCTACGTCGCCGCCGGCATGGCCGGGCTGATCTGGTTGCGCGATCTGCCGGACGCCGGGCTGTCGTTGTTCCTCTTCGTCCTGTTCGCCATCTGGGCGACCGACATCGGCGCCTATGCCGCCGGCCGCAGCATCGGGGGGCCGAAGCTGGCGCCCCGTATCAGCCCGAAGAAAACCTGGGCCGGCCTGATCGGCGGCATGCTGTCTTCCGCCCTGTTCGGCTGGCTGGTGGCCGTTGCCTTCGGCGCGGCGCGCCCGGACATCGCCGTTCTGGTGGGGGCCGCGGTCGCGGTGGTGGGGCAAGCCGGCGACCTGTTCGAATCGGCAGTCAAGCGGCGTTACAATGTGAAGGACAGCGGCCAGCTCATTCCCGGGCATGGCGGCATCCTCGACCGCATCGACGGGCTTCTGGCCGCGGCCCCGGTGCTGGCCTTGTTCCACGCGGCCGTTGGAACGGTTCTCTCATGGTGGTGAAGGCGGAGGCGGTGCCGGGTGCGCCGCGCAGCGTGACGATCCTCGGTTCCACCGGTTCGGTCGGCACGCAGACCGTGGACCTCGTCGCCCGCGATCCGGAGCGCTTTCCGGTGGAGGCGCTGACCGCCAACCGCAACGTCGCCCTTCTGGCGAAGCAGGCCCGCGACCTCAAGGCCCGTCTTGCAGTCGTCGCGGATCATGCCGCCTATGCGGAGTTGAAGGACCTGTTGTCCGGCACCGGCATCGAGGTTGCCGCCGGTGCCGAAGCAGTGGCCGCGGCCGCCGAGCGCCCGGCCGACTGGGTGATGGCCGCCATCGTCGGCGCCGCCGGTCTGGAGCCGACGCTCGCCGCCGTTCGCCGCGGCGCCATCGTCGCCTTTGCCAACAAGGAGGTTCTGGTCTGCGCCGGCGCCCTGATGATGGAGGAGGTCAAGGCGCATGGCGCCACGCTGCTCCCCGTCGACAGCGAGCATTCCGCCATCTATCAGGTCTTCGATTTCGAGCGGACCGACAGCGTAGCCCGCCTGATCCTCACCGCATCCGGCGGGCCGTTCCGCACCAGGGACCGCGCCTTCATGGCGGCGGCAACGCGGGAGCAGGCGGTGGCGCACCCGACCTGGGACATGGGCGCCAAGATCTCGGTCGACAGCGCCACGATGATGAACAAGGGGCTGGAGCTGATCGAGGCCCATTTCCTGTTCGGCATCCCTGAGGAGCGGATCGACGTCCTGGTCCATCCGCAGTCGGTCATCCACTCCCTGGTCGAGTATGTCGACGGCTCCGTGCTGGCGCAGCTCGGCACGCCGGACATGCGCACGCCCATCGCCTACGCGCTGGGCTGGCCCGCCCGCATCGCCACCCCGGCGGAACGGCTGGATCTGGTCAAGGCGGCGACGCTGACCTTCGAGGCGCCGGATCCCGTGCGATTCCCGGCACTTCGGCTCGCCCGGGCCGCCTTGCAAAGCGGTGGGGGCGCTCCTACTATACTCAGTGCCGCCAACGAGGTGGCTGTTCAGGCGTTTCTCGACCGCCGGATCGGCTTCCTCGACATCGAACGGATCGTCGAGGAGACGTTGACGGCGTTGCCCCACCGCCCGCTGCGCGATCTCGCCGCTGTGCGGGAGGCCGACGCGGACGCCAGGCGGGATGCCGCCGGCCGCATTCAGGCCATCGGTGCGACGACGGTTGGCAGCCGATGATCCGCGTTCGAGGCGCTGGAAGGCGCAAGGGTTGAAATGGACGTAATCGGCGGTTTCTGGACCTCGGTGCTGGCTTTCCTGCTGGTTCTCACCGTGCTCGTCTTCGTGCACGAGCTTGGTCACTATCTGGTCGGGCGGCGCAACGGCGTGCGGATCGAGACCTTCTCCATCGGCTTCGGACCGGAGCTGTTCGGCTTCACCGACCGCGCCGGCACGCGCTGGAAATTTAGCGCGCTGCCGCTCGGCGGCTATGTCAAGATGTTCGGCGACGCCGACCCGGCCAGCACGCCCGGCGCCCACCTGACGGGCATGACGGAGGAGGAGCGGGCTGTCTCCTTCCACCACAAGCGGGTGGGGCAGCGCGCGGCCATCGTCGCCGCCGGGCCGATCGCCAACTTCCTGTTCTCTATCGTCGTGCTGGCCGTGCTGTTCATGACGGCGGGACAGTCCTTCACCCCGCCGGATGTCGGCGGCGTCCAGCCCGGCAGCGCCGCCGAGCGCGCCGGCATCCAGCCCGGCGACCTGATCCTGTCGGTCGACGGCACCGGGGTGCAGCGCTTCGAGGAAATCCGGCAGATCGTCTCCATCCGGCCGGGCCAGCCTCTGGCGGTCGAACTGAAGCGCGACGGCCGGGTGATGACGGTCACCGCAACGCCGGATTCCCAGTCCGTCACCGACCGACTCGGCAACAGCCATCAGATCGGCCTGCTCGGCATCAGCCGCGGCAGCGTGGGAATGATGCGCCACGACCCGCTGACCGCGGTCTGGCAGGCGGGACGAGAAGTCGCAGGCATGATCACCGGCACCTTCACCGCGCTGGGGCAGATGGTCCAGGGATCGCGCGGGACGGAAGAGCTCGGAGGGCCGCTGCGCATCGCCCAGATGTCGGGCGAGGTGGCGCAATCCGGTTGGTATCCGCTGATCTGGTTCATGACCTTCCTGTCGGTGAACCTGGGGCTGATCAACCTCTTTCCGGTGCCGATGCTGGACGGCGGCCACCTGCTGTTCTACGCCTTCGAAAAGCTGCGCGGCCGGCCGCTCGGAGCGAGAGCGCAAGAATACGGTTTCCGAATTGGATTGGCCTTGGTATTAACGCTCATGGTCTTCGCCACGTGGAACGACCTGGTTCAACTGCGCGTGGTCGATTTCTTCCGGGGACTGGTCTCCTGACTCCAGCCCCTTGCCAGGGAGCGTGATTTGCCGGTGTCGAGCAAAGTTCTGGTGGCGGGCCTGCTGGCCGGCTGCGCCATGACGACGGTGTCTGTCGCCCACGCCCAAACCGCCGCCTCGCCCGGACGGGCGCCTGCGGGTTCCGGGTCCATGGTCGCCCAGGTGTTCAGCGGCGGTACGGTGCGCGATATCCGGGTCGAAGGCACCCAGCGAATCGAACCGTCCACGGTCCGCTCCTACCTGACGATCCAGCCCGGCGACCAGTTCGATCCTGACCGGATCGACCAGTCGCTGAAGGCGCTGTTCAACACCGGCCTGTTCGCAGACGTGGTGCTGAAGCGCGAGGGCGATGCGCTGGTGGTGACGGTGGCCGAAAACCCCATCATCAACCGCATCGCGTTCGAGGGGAACCGACGCATCGACAAGGAGACGCTGGAGAAGGAAATCCAGCTGCGCCCCCGCGTCGTCTACACGCGCACCCGCGTTCAGACCGATGTACAGCGCATCCAGGAAATCTATCGGCGCCAGGGCCGGTTCGCCGCGACGGTCGAGCCGAAGATCATCCAGCTCGACCAGAACCGCGTCGATCTGGTCTATGAGATCAATGAAGGCGTGCGCACCGGCGTGCGCGGCATCACCTTCATCGGGAACGAGCATTTTTCCGACGGGACTCTGCGCGAGGCCGTTCAGACCAAGGAATCCGCCTGGTGGCGCTTCCTGTCGTCCGACGACAACTATGATCCGGACCGTCTGAACTACGACCGCGACCTGCTGCGCCGCTTCTACCTGAAGGAAGGCTACGCCGATTTCCGAGTGGTCTCGGCCGTGGCGGAGTTGACGCCCGACAAGTCGGACTTCTTCATCACCTTCACGATCGAGGAAGGCGAGCGCTACAAGTTCGGCAAGGTGGACATCAACACCTCGCTGAAGCAGCTCGACCCGACCGTGCTGCAGAACAGCGTGACCACCACCGAGGGCGACTGGTACAACGCCCAGAAGGTGGAAGACACCATCACGAAGCTGACGAACGCCGTCGGCGACCTGCAGTATGCCTTCGTGGATGTCCGGCCGCGGATTTCGCGCAACCGCGAGAACCGCACCATCGACATCATCTATGAGATCAACGAGGGACCGCGCACCTTCGTCGACCGCATCGACATCACCGGCAACGTCCGCACGCTGGACAAGGTGGTGCGCCGCGAGATGCTGCTGTCCGAAGGCGACCCCTTCAACGCGTCCAAGCTGAAGCGGTCCGAGCAGCGCATCAAGGATCTGGGCTTCTTCGAGCGTGTGAACATCACCACCGCCGAGAGCAGCGCGCCCGACCGCACCGTCGTGAACGTCGATGTTGCCGAGCAGTCTACCGGTGAAATCTCGATCGGCGCCGGTTTCTCGACCTCCGACGGTCCGCTGGGCGACTTCTCGATCCGCGAGCGCAACCTGCTCGGCCGCGGCCAGGACCTGCGCCTGGGCGCCACGCTGTCCGGCCGGCGCCAGCTGTACGACCTCTCCTTCACAGAGCCGTACTTCATGGACCGGGACCTGTCGGCCGGCGTCGACGTCTTCCGGACCCGCTACAACTACCAGGACGAGAGCTCGTTCAACGAGAAGAACACCGGCTTCGCTCTGCGCCTGGGCTATCCGCTGACCGAGCACCTGCGCCAGCGCGTCTATTACCAGCTGCAGGACACGCTGATCGAAGAAGTGCCGATCACAGCATCGAAGTACATCCAGGAGCAGCGCGGCGAACGGCTGACCTCGCTGATCGGCCAGGAACTGACCTACGACGTCCGCAACAGCAAGCTGACCCCGACCGAAGGCTATTTCATCCGCCTGACCAACGACATCGCCGGTCTCGGCGGTTCGGTGCGCTTCCTGCGCAACAAGCTGGCCGGCGGCTATTACATCCCGCTCGGCGAGGACCAGTGGGTGCTGAGCACCACGGGCGAGATCGGCTATATCCACGGCCTCGGCCAGAAGGTGCAGTTGGGCGACCGCTTCTTCATCGGCGGCGACACGCTGCGCGGCTTCAACACCGCCGGTATCGGTCCGCGCGATATCTCCACCGGCGATGCGCTGGGCGGCACCCGCTATGCCCGCGCCTCGGTGGAAATGAGCTTCCCCTTCGGCCTGCCTGAAGAGTTCGGCCTGCTCGGCCACGCCTTTACCGATGTCGGCACGCTCGGCAAGGTCGACATCAGTGATCCGAACGTGAAGGATGACGAGACCATCCGCGTCTCCATCGGCACCGGTGTGTCGTGGAAGTCGCCGTTCGGGCCCATCCGGCTCGATGTCGCGCTGCCGATCCGCAAGGAAGGCTACGACAAGAAAGAGCTCATCCGCTTCAGCTTCGGAACCAGGTTCTAAGATGCAATTCACCCAGTCGAAGGCGCCGCTCCGCGTCGCTGTCCTGTCGGCCGTCACGGTCGCCGGCCTCCTGTTCGCCACCACGTCGGCGCAGGCGCAAACCCAGCCGAAGGCCGAGGCTCCGAAGGCCGAAGCCCCCAAGTCGGCCACGGCCACGCCTCCGGCTCCCGGTGCGGAGTTGAAGGCGCCGGTCATCGCGGTGATCGACGTCCAGAAGATCATGCAGGAATCCACCGCTTCGAAGGGGATTACCAAATCCTTCGAATCGCTGCGCGATTCCTATCAGAAGGAAATCTCCACGCTGGAGGACAAGCTCCGCAAGACCGAGGACGAACTGCGCAAGCAGCAGACCGTCCTGTCGCCGGAAGCGCTCGCCACCAAGCGCCGGGATTTCGAAAAGCAGGTCGCCGACGTCCAGAAGACGGTCCAGAACCGCAAGCGGGCGCTGGAGACGAGCCTGAACGAAGCGATGGCCGTCGTTCACAAGACGATGGTCGATGTGGTCGCCGAAATCTCCCGCGAGCGCGGCGCGAACCTCGTTCTGGCCCGCCAGCAGTTCGTTCTGGTCGACACCCAGCTCGACGTCACCGACACGGTGATGGAGCGGGTGAACAAGAAGCTGCCGCAGGTCGCGCTGAACGTCCCCAAGCAGTGATGCCTGTCTGAACAGGGCCGTCGCCGTCCCGACCGGGGAAGGTGACGGCCCTGTTGCGTTTCCGGGTTCGGCGGTTGCGGTCGCCGCGGAAATGGGGCAAGAAGGCGGAACGAACAAAAAGGCGCCGACGTTTCCCGTTGGGGCGGCGGCGCCAGTTCTCCGGGAACGGAGAATGGTGAACCCTATCGGTTGGTGGAAAGGCGGGCGGCCGGACTATGGACGTGACGGCGGACAACAACGCGCAAAGCAAAAAGATCGACGACATCGACATCACGCGGATCATGAAGATGATCCCGCATCGCTACCCGATCCTGATGATCGACCGGGTGATCGATGTGACGCTGGGCGAAGGCGCCACCGGCGTGAAGAACGTCACGATCAACGAGCCCTTCTTCCAGGGCCATTTCCCGTCGCGTCCGGTGATGCCCGGCGTGCTGATCATCGAGGCGATGGCGCAGACCTCCGCCGTGCTGGTGGTCGCCACGCTCGGACCCGATGCCGAAGGCAAGCTGGTCTATTTCATGACCGTGGACGAGGCGCGTTTCCGCCGCCCGGTCACCCCCGGTGACACCATCCACATCCATGTGACGAAACAGCGCCAGCGCGCCAACGTGTGGAAGTTCAAGGGCGAGGCCAAGGTCAACGGCGTCCTCGTCGCCGAAGCCATCTATTCCGCCATGATCCTGGACGAAAAATGACCGTCACCATCCATCCGTCCGCCATCGTCGATCCCGCGGCCAAGCTGGGCGAGGGGGTCGACATCGGTCCTTTCTGCGTCGTCGGCCCCGACGTCACGCTGGGCGACGGCGTTCGGCTGGTTTCGCATGTGGCTGTCGACGGGCGCACCAGCATCGGCGCCGAGACCGTCATCTATCCCTTCGCGTCCATCGGCCACCGTCCGCAGGACCTGAAGTTCCATGGTGAGCCGTCCGAACTCGTCATCGGTGCCCGCAACCAGATCCGCGAGCATGTGACGATGAATCCCGGCACCGAAGGCGGCGGCATGATCACGCGCGTCGGCAATGACGGGCTGTTCATGATGGGCTCGCACGTGGCTCATGACTGCATCGTCGGCGACCATGTGATCATGGCGAACAACGCCACCTTGGGCGGCCATGTGACTCTGGGCGATTACGTCATCATCGGCGGGCTGTCAGCGGTGCGCCAGTTCGTACGCATCGGCTCGCACGCCATGATCGGCGGCATGTCGGGCGTCGAGAACGACGTGATTCCCTTCGGTCTTGTGATGGGCGACCGCGCCCGCCTGGCCGGCCTGAACCTCGTCGGGCTGGAGCGGCGCGGCTTCGGGAAGGACGATATCCATGCCCTCCGTGCAGCCTACCGCATGCTGTTCGGGCCGGAGGGCACCTTCGCCGAGCGGGTGGAGGAAGTCGGTCGCGATTTCGGCGACCGTGCGCTGATTTCCGACGTGCTGTCCTTCATCCGTGCCAAGGAAGCGCGCTCCCTCTGTCAGCCGCGCGAGAGCTGAGGCCGCCGGCCGATGGCCGATACCCTTCAGGCTCGCGGTCCCAAGCTTGCGATCCTGGCCGGTGGCGGGACGCTGCCGGCCCGCATCGCAAGCGCGGTGCGCGGTCAGGGGCGCGAGGTCTTCGTCGTCGCCTTCGACGGCCACACCGATCCGGAAACCGTTGCCGGGCTGCCGCATCTGTGGAGCCGCTTCGGCGCCGCCGGCAGCATCCTGCGCCGTCTCCATGAGGAAGGCGTGGGCGAGGTCGTGCTTGCCGGGCCGGTGAAGCGTCCGTCCTTTACGGAGCTGATGCCGGACTGGCGCACCGCTCGCTTCCTTGCCCGCGTCGGAACGAGGGCGCTCGGTGACGACGGGCTGCTGCGCGCCGTGGTCCGCGAGGTGGAGGAGGATGGCTTCCGCGTCGTCGGCCTGCATGACCTGTTGAAGGAATTGCTGACCACGCCCGGTCCGGTCGGGCGTCTGCTCCCGGATGCGGAGGCGGAGCGCGACATCGCCCGTGCGGTGGAGGTCGCCCGTGTCTTGGGGGCGCTCGACGTCGGGCAGGGCGCGGTGGTCCAGCAGGGCATCGTCCTGGCGGTGGAAGCCATCGAGGGTACCGACGCCATGCTCGATCGCTGTGCCGGCCTGTCGCGGCCCGGCCCAGGAGGCGTCCTGGTCAAGATGAAGAAGCCGAAGCAGGACCGCCGGATCGATTTGCCGACCATGGGCGTCACGACCGTCGAAAAGGCCGCAGCCGCCGGACTGCGCGGCATCGCGGTTGAGGCCGGTGGCAGCCTGCTGGTCGACCGCGTTGCGGTGGCGGAGACGGCCGACCGGCTCGGTCTGTTCGTCACCGGCATTGAGAGTCCGCAATGAACCTCACCGACGTGGCAGATGGCGTCCCGACCCTGTTCCTGATCGCCGGCGAGCCATCGGGCGACGCGCTGGGCGCGCGGCTGATGGCGGCGGCAAAGCGGCTGACCGCCGGCAAGGTGCGCTTTGCGGGCATCGGCGGCGAGAAGATGACCGCGGAGGGGCTGGTCAGCCTGTTTCCCATGGGCGAACTGACCCTGTTCGGCATCTTCGAACTGCTGCCGCATTTGCCGAACCTGATCCGCCGCATCGACCAGACGGTTGCCGAAATCGTCCGACTGCGCCCCGACGCTGTGGTCGGCATCGATTCGCCCGGCTTCACCGTGCGCGTGGCGAAGAAGGTGCGCGCTGCGGAGCCCGCCGTTCCGCTGATTCACTATGTGGCGCCCACAGTGTGGGCCTGGAAGCCGAAGCGGGCGGCCAAATATGCCGCCATCTACGACCATCTCCTCGCGGTTCTCCCCTTCGAACCCCCGTACTTCGAGAAGGAGGGGCTGGCCTGCACCTTCGTCGGCCATTCGGTTGTCGAGGGCGGAGCGGGGAAGGGTGACGGCGCAGCGTTCCGCGAGCGGCATGGCATCGGACCGGCCGAGCGGATCGTCGCCGTGCTGCCGGGCAGCCGTAAGGGAGAGGTGTCGCGTCTGTTGCCCGACTTTCGCGCGACGCTGGACCTGTTGCGGCCGGCCCATCCCAATCTGGTGGCGGTGGTGCCGACAGTGGCAACGGTGCGCGACCGTGTTGCCGCCGCAATCGCCGACTGGCCGCTTCGCACCCTCCTGGTCGAAGGGGACGCCGAGAAGTACGATGCCTTCGCGGCGGCGGAGGCGGCTCTTGCCGCATCGGGCACCGTGGCGTTGGAACTGGCGCTCGCGCGACTTCCGACTGTCATCGCCTACCGACTGAATCCTGTCACCGTCGCACTCTATCGACGGCTGATCCGGGTGAAGTACGTCAATCTCGTCAACCTGATGCTCGATCGGATGCTGGTTCCGGAGCTGCTGCAGAAGGACTGCAGGCCCGATAGACTGGCGGCCGAGTTGGGGCGTTTGCTCGACGATCCGGCGGCCCGCCGGGCGCAGATCGACGGCGTTGCGGAGGTGGCCCGCTGGCTGGGACAGGGCGATACTCCGCCCAGCGAACGTGCCGCCCGCACCATCCTGGACGTTGTCGCGGAACACCGTTCCAAGACGGCTGAACAACCGCCCAGTTAACCGCCAAGCGGGAGAATAGAGACCATGAGCGAATTCCGTCTGCTGCATACGATGCTGCGCGTGCTGGATCTGGAGAAGTCTTTGGACTTCTACACCCGTCTGCTCGGCATGAAGCTGCTGCGCCGCAACGACTATGAGGGCGGCCGTTTTACACTGGCCTTCGTCGGCTATGGCGAGGAATCCGACACCGCGGTCCTGGAACTGACCCACAATTGGGACCAGAAGGAGCCCTACGAGATCGGCACCGCCTATGGCCACATCGCGCTCGGCGTTCCCGACATCTACGGCACCTGCGAGAAGCTGGCCGCGGAAGGCGTCAAGATCCCGCGCCCGCCGGGTCCGATGAAGCACGGCACCACCGTCATTGCCTTCATCGAGGATCCGGACGGCTACAAGGTTGAACTGATCGAGACGAAGTGACCGTTCCGCCGGTCATCGGTTCAGGACAGGGGCGTGGCCGGCAACGGCTGCGCCCTTTCCCTATGGGTGGATGCCGGTGCCGGATCGCGGCGGAAGCGTGATCGGTAACTCGCCGGGCTGATCCCCAGACGCTGGCGGAAATGGTGCCGCAAGGTGGCGGCGGAGCCGAATCCGGCGAGGGTCGCGACCTCCTCCACAGGCAGGCTTCCGCGTTCCAGCAAGTCGCGGGCGCGGTTCAGCCGCTCCGTCGCCAGCCATTCGCCGGGCGTGGTGCCGGTCAGCGCCTGGAACCGGCGCAGGAAGGTGCGCAGGCTCATGCCGGCGCGCGACGCCATGCTGGACAGGCTATGATTCTCCGCCAGAGTTTCCCGCAGATGGTCGAGCAATGGTCCCAAGCGGGCGCCCTCGCGGGCGATGGGCACCGGTGCCTCGATGAACTGCGCCTGCCCGCCCTCGCGGTGGGGCTGGACCACCAGACGGCGGGCGACGCTGTTGGCGGCCTCGGGTCCAAAGTCTCGGCGCACCAGATGAAGGCACAGATCGATGCCGGCGGCGCTTCCGGCAGAAGTCAGGATGTTGCCCTCGTCCACATAGAGAACGTCGGGCACCACGCGTATGTCGGGATAGAGTTCACCAAGCGTCGCGGCATAACGCCAGTGGGTGGTCGCTCGGCGGCCGTTCAGCAGACCGGCGGCGGCCAGCACGAAAGCACCGGAACAGATCGAAAGGATGCGCGCACCCCGGCCGTCCGCCTCGCGCAGTGCCTCAATCAGTTGGGAGGGCACGGGTTCGCGGGCGCCGCGCCAGCCGGGGATGATGATGATGTCGGCCCGGTCGAGCAGGTCGAGCCCGCCATCGGCTTCGATGCGGATCCCGCCGACCGCTCGCAGAGGTCCGGGGTCGAGCGCGGCGACGGCGAAGCGATACCAGTCGGGACCGAGCTCCGGGCGCGGCAGTCCGAACACCTCGACGGCGACGCCGAACTCGAAGGTGCACAGGCCGTCATAGGCGAGTGCGACGGCAAGCGGTGGCGTGGCGTTTGGCATGATCTGAACGATAGCTGGCAGTCACGCCACTTTCCAGCGGAAGCGCTGGTTGAAATGATGCGGCCGAACCCTGATCAGGAGAGCCTCATGGCCAGTCTCGTCATCGATATTCCGGCCGCATCGCCGGCAGAGGCCGCCGCCCATTTCGCCCGCAAGCTGTCGTTGGAGACCGATTGCTGGGATGTGCATGAGTCACTGAGATCCGGCAGTCCCGACTTCGTCCTGCTCGACGTGCGCGGTCCGGCTGCTTTCGCCAAAGGGCATGTGCCGGGGGCGCTGAACCTGCCCCATGGCAAGATCACGGAACGGCGGATGGAGGAATGGGGGGAGGGAACGCTGTTCGTCGTCTACTGCGCCGGTCCGCATTGCAACGGCGCGGATCGCGCGGCCTTGAGGCTGGCGCGGATCGGGAGGCGGGTCAAGCTGATGATCGGCGGCGCGACGGGCTGGATCGACGAGGGCTTCGCGCTGGAAAGCGGGAGCTGAGCGATTGCCTCAGATGAACACGATCCCGGCGATCAGCGCCAGGATCAGCAGATAGACGATCATCCGGCGCACCCGCCAGCCAAGCGGTGCCCGGTTGTCGTTGGCCGGCGGGCGCAGGCGCACGCGCCGGGCCGGAACGATGTACGCAGTCGGGTCCTGGGCGGCTCCGTTGGAGCCGCCCATTCCCATGTGGGCTGTGGGCCGGTTAGCCACGCTCGGCCAGCGGCACGAACGGCCGCTTGGTGTCGCCGGTGTAGAGCTGACGCGGACGGCCGATCTTCTGCACCGGGTCCTCGATCATCTCCTTCCACTGGCTGATCCAGCCGACGGTGCGGGCCAGCGCGAACAGCACGGTGAACATGCTGGTCGGGAAACCCATCGCCTTCAGGATGATGCCCGAATAGAAATCGACGTTCG
>JAFAFA010000130.1 GCA_023423695.1 Pseudomonadota bacterium
GCTCCAACCCCTTGAGAACCTTGATACTTTGCTCGTCGTACTTGGCCATTCGCGTTGCTGCCGTTCAGCGGACCGCGATGATAGAGCAGTTTGCGACATCCCGCGCGCCGGAATCGTTTGCGCCGGCGTTCAGTAGGACTTGGGCAGCCCCAGGACGCGCTCGGCGATGAAGCACAGCACCAGCTGCGGGCTCACGGGCGCGAGGCGGGAGATCATGACCTCCCGGAGGTAGCGCTCCACGTGGTACTCGCGGGCATAACCGTAGCCCCCGTGGGTCATCACCGCCTGCTGGCAGGCGTTGAAGCCGGCCTCGCCCGCCAGATACTTGGCGGCGTTGGCGCTGGCGCCGCAGGGTTGCCCGCTGTCGTACTCCCAGGCCGCACGCAGGATCATCATCCAGGCGGCCTCCAGCTCCATCCAGTTGCGGGCGAGCGGATGCTGGATCGCCTGGTTCTGGCCGATCGGCCGGTTGAACACCACCCGCTCCTTGGCGTAGGCGGTCGCCCGGGACAGCGCCAGGCTGCCGAGACCGACCGCCTCGGACGCGATCAGCACCCGCTCCGGGTTCATGCCGTGCAGGATGTATTCGAAGCCACGCCCCTCCTCGCCGATGCGGTCCTCCTCCGCGATCTCCAGCCCCTCGATGAACAGCTCGTTCGAATCGACCGCCTTGCGGCCCATCTTGTCGATGACGCGGACGTCGATCCTGCTGCGGTCGAAGGCGGTGTAGAACAGGCTCAGCCCGTGCGTCGGCTTGTCGACCTGCTCCAGCGGGGTGGTGCGGGCGAGCAGCAGCATGCGGTCGGCGACCTGGGCGGTCGAGATCCAGACCTTCTGCCCATCGACGACGTAACGGTCGCCCTTCTTCACCGCGCGGGTCTTGAGCTGGGTGGTGTTGAGGCCGGTGTTGGGTTCGGTGACGGCGAAGCACGCCTTCTCGCGTCCCTGCACCATGGGCGGCAGCATGCGGCGCTTCTGCTCCTCGGTGCCGTGAACCACCACCGGGTTGAGGCCGAAGATGTTGATGTGCAGGCAGGACGCGCCTGACATGCCGGCGCCGGATTCGGCGATCGCGCGCATCATGATCGCCGCCTCGGTCACGCCGAGGCCGGAGCCGCCATACTCTTCCGGTATGCAGATGCCGAGCCAGCCGTTGTCGGCGAAGGCGGCATAGAAATCGTCGGGAAAGCCGCCGTCGCGGTCGCGCGCCAGCCAGTAATCGTCTCCGAAGCGCTTGCAGATCGCGGCGATGGCGTCGCGCAGCGCCTCCTGGTCGTCGGTCAGCCGGAAATCCATGGTGCGGAGTGCTCCCGTCAGGTGTCAGAGCCGGCCGCTTCGGCCGGAATGGTCAGGGCGCGCCGGTCGGCCAGCGCCGCAATCTCGTCGTCCATAAAACCGGCTTCGCGCAGGATGGCCGGGCCGTCCTGGCCGCGCCGGGGGGCCAGTCGCCGGGTCGCCGCCGGCGTCCGGGACCAGCTCGCCGACAGCCGCATGTTGCGCACCGGCCCCTCGGTCGGGTGCTCCACCCGTTCGAAGAAGCCGGTCTGCTTGAGGTGCGGGTCGTCGAAGATGCTGTCGAAATCATGCATCGGCATCGCCGGCACGTCGGCGCGGTCCAGCAGGTCCATCCATTCGGCGGTCGTGCGTTCGGCGAAGATCCGCCCCAGCTCGCCATAGACGAAATCGACGTTGCTCTGCCGGTCGGCATAGGTGGCGAAACGCGGATCGTCGCGCGGCAGATCCTCGCGGCCGATCGCCTGCAGGAAATTGCCCCACTGCTTGTCGTTGTAGATCACGGCGCAGATATGGCCGTCGCGCGTCCGGTACGGCCGGCGCTCCGGCGACAGCTGGCGGGCGTAGCCGCCGCCATCGAGCGGCGGATCGAAGGTCAGCCCGCCCAGATGGTCGCCCAGCACGAAGCCGACCATGGTCTCGAACATCGGGATGTCCACCCGCTGACCCAGGCCGGTCTGGTTGCGGTTCACCAGGGTGGCGCAGATCGCCCCCACCGCGGCCAGCCCGACCACACGGTCGGCGACCGCCGAGGGAACGTAGCGCGGCGTGCCGTCGCCGGCCTGCGCGATCAGCGCCGACATCACCGAGGCGCCCTGGATCAGGTCGTCATAGGCCGGGCGCGCCGCATAGGGACCGTCCTGGCCGAAGCCGAAAAGCCCGGCATAGATCAGCCGCGGGTTGCGCGCGGCCAGCGTGTCGTAGTCCAGGCCGAGGCGCGTCATCGCCTGCGGGCGGATGTTGTAGGTCAGGATGTCGGCGGTGTCGGCCAGCCGCAGCAGGGCGTCGAGCCCCGCCGGATCCTTCAGGTTCAGGCAGATGCTCCGCTTGTTGCGGTTGGCGTTCAGGAAGTACGCGCCCATGCCAGCGTTCCGCTGCGGCCCGATCTGCCGCACCACGTCGCCTTCCGGCGGTTCCACCTTGATGACGTCCGCACCCATGTCGCCGAGCATCTGCGTCGCCGAGGGTCCCATGACGACAGAGGTCAGGTCGAGGATCCTGGTTCCTGCCAACGGCCCCATTCCCATTCCTTCCAAGATGTTCACGATTGAGGCGCGGGCGTCCGCCCCTGCGACCGATATGTCCATATACAGAGAAAAAATGTCCCGGTTCAAGCGCAATTTGCATCACGTGTCGGCAGATCCCTGGCGGTCGATATTGCGCCGCAGCGCAAATATCGCGCCGCAAAACGCACGGCTCTAACGAAGACAGAGGCGAAAATAGACGCTAAATCAGCCCTTTATCCATAACCATCAGTATGACTGATTGATGGAAAAGCAACTTGACAGGCTCGTTCGTGCACATGTACGTTTTGTTCATCACCTTGGATAAGAGGTTCCCGTCTGTGACCAACGCGTTCAAGAGCGGCTCTGGCGACGGCGAACTGCGCCGCTATCCGCACCTCTTCATCGGCGGGGAATGGGTGGCTCCGGTCGACGGCGGCATGGTCGAGAGCATCGACCCCGCGACCGGACGTCCCTGGGCCGCCGTCGCCTTCGGCGGACCGCAGGACATCGACCGCGCGGTCCAGGCGGCGCGCGAGGCGTTCGAGGGGCCGTGGCGACGGATGCCGGGCTGGGAGCGCGCGGCGATCCTGCGCCGTCTGGCCGAGCTGTACAGGGACTTCGCGCCGGAGATGGCGGTGCTGGAGACCCGCGATTCCGGCCGCGCCATCCGCGAGACGCGCGCCGACATCGGCGCCCATCACCAGTGGTATCACTGGTTCGCCTCGCTGGCCGACAAGCTGTCGGGCCGCACCATCCCGATCGACGACAGCGTCCATTGCTTCACCACGCGGGTGCCGGTGGGCGTGGTGGGTGCGATCACCCCGTGGAACGCGCCGATGCTGACCACGGCCTGGAAACTGGCGCCGGCGCTGGCCGCCGGTTGCACCGTGGTGCTGAAGCCGGCCGAGCAGACCCCCGTCACCGCGTTGGAACTGGCCCGGCTGGCCCATGAGGCCGGCGTGCCGCCCGGCGTGTTCAACGTGGTGCCGGGCTACGGCCACGACACCGGCGCCCGTCTGGTGGCGCATCCCGGCGTCAACAAGATCGCCTTCACCGGCGAGGGCAGCACGGCCAAGGCGATCCTGCGCAACGGCGCCGACACGCTGAAGCGCTTCTCCTTCGAGCTGGGCGGCAAGTCGCCCCACATCATCTTCCAGGACGCCGATCTGGAGCAGGCGGTGAACGCCGCCACCTCGTCGGCCTGGTCGGTGTGCGGACAGAGCTGCGCCCTGGGCTCACGCGTGCTGGTCGAACGGCCGGTCTACGACCGCGTGGTCGCCGCCTTCGCCGAGCGCGCGGCCAAGGTCCGGGTCGGCCTGCCGCTCGACGAGGCGACCCACATGGGACCGCAGGCCCATGGCGAGCAGCTGGCCAAGACCCTGTCCTACATCGACATCGGCCGGCAGGAGGGGGCGCGGTTGGTCGCCGGCGGCCGGCGGCTCGATGCCGGGGAGCTTGGCGACGGCTTCTTCGTCGAGCCCACCGTGTTCGCCGAGGTGGACAACTCCATGCGGATCGCGCGGGAGGAGATCTTCGGCCCGGTGGCCGCGATCATCCCCTTCGACGGCGAGGACGAGGCGGTGGCGCTCGCCAACGACACCAGCTACGGCCTCGCCGCCGGCCTGTGGACCGGCGACACCGGCCGCGCCCATCGGGTGTCGGCGCGGATCGAGGCCGGCATCGTCTGGGTCAACACCTATCGCTTCATCCGCTGGTCAACCCCTTACGGCGGCTTCAAGGGAAGCGGCTGGGGCCGCGAGAACGGGATCGAAGCGCTCGACAACTACCTGGAGGCCCGCACCACGGTCATCAGCACGACCGGCCGGTTCGCAGACGCCTACGCACAATAAAACGGGGAGGGAAACATGCGCCTCAGGGGCAAACTGGCGGTGATCACCGCCGCGGCGTCGGGCATGGGAAAGGCCAGCGTCGAGCTGTTCGTGCGCGAAGGCGCCATCGTGGCGGCGGTCGACATCAACGAAGGCGCGCTGCATGACCTCGCCGCCACGTTGGGCTCCGCCGTCATTCCGGTCGCCGCCGACCTGTCCACGGTGGACGGCGTCAAGTCCAGCATCGCGGCGGCGGCGGAGCGCCTCGGCGGCATCGACGTCCTTTGGGCGCATGCCGGGACACCCGGCCCGGCCTCGGTCGAGGACATGGACCTCGGCCAGTACGATCTGGCGATCGCGCTCAACCTGACCTCCGCGGTGGTCGCGGCCGGCGAGGTGGCCCGGCACATGCGCGCCCGCGGCGGTGGCTCGCTGATCTTCACCGCCTCGGTGTCGGGCCTCGTCGGCTCGATGTTCAGCCCGGTCTACTCGGCGGCCAAGTTCGGCGTGGTCGGCCTGACCAAGTCGCTGGCCCAGCGCTTCGCCCCCGACGGCATCCGGGTCAACGTGGTCTGCCCCGGCCCGATCGACACCCCTATGCTCCCCGGTTTCGTCGCCCGCGGCGATGACAAGGCGCAGGCGGCGGAGAATGAGAGGAAGCTGGTCGGCGCCATCCCGCTCGGGCGGGTCGGCAAGCCGTCGGAGGTGGCGCATGCCGGCCTGTGGCTCGCGTCGGACGACAGCTCCTACGTCACCGGCGTGGCGCTGCCGGTCGACGGCGGCTACCTGTCGCGGTGAGGCGGCCATGCGATCCTACTGCATCCACGCCTTCGGGGAGCCGCTGGTCGGCGACGACCGGCCGATCCCGGAGGTTTCCGGCACCGAGGTGCTGATCAAGGTCCAGGCGGCGGGGGTGTGCCACAGCGACCTCCACCTGTGGGACGGCGGCTACGACCTCGGGCTCGGCCGCAAGCTGTCGCTCAAGGACCGCGGCGTGGCGCTGCCGCTGACCATGGGCCATGAAACCGCCGGCGAATTGGTGGCGGTCGGGCCGGACGTCGCAGCGGCGGCCCCCGCCGGGGTCGACATCGGCGCCGCTTACCTCGTCTATCCCTGGATCGGCTGCGGCGAATGCCAGAGCTGCCGCGACGGGTACGAGAACTACTGCGCCAAGGCGACCTACATCGGCGTCCATCTCCATGGCGGCTATGCCGAGTATGTCCGAGTGCCGCACCCGCGCTACCTGCTGCCGATCGGCGACCTCGACCCGGCCCAGGTCGCGCCGCTCGCCTGCTCCGGCGTCACCACCTACAGCGCGTTGAAGAAGTTCGGCGACCGGATCGCCGACCACCCGGTCGTGGTGATCGGCGGCGGCGGGCTCGGCCAGATGTCCCTCCAGATCCTGCGCGCGCTCGGCGGCAAGGGCGCGGTCGTCGTCGATCTCGATCCCGCCAAGCGGGAAGCGGCGCTGGCCGCCGGCGCGCTTGCCGCCATCGACGGCGGCACCCCGGACGCGGCGACCCTCGTGATGGACGCAGCCGGCGGTCCGGCCCACTGCGTGCTCGACCTCGTCGGCAGCCCGCAATCGGCGGCACTCGGGTTCGATGCCCTGGCCAAGGGCGGCACGCTGGTCATGGTCGGGCTGTTCGGCGGCACCACGCCGTGGTCGCTGCCGCTGGTCCCGATCAAGGCCGCCCGCATTCTCGGCAGCCTGGTCGGCAATCTGGACGAGACGCGGGAACTGGTGGAGCTGGCGCGGGCCGGCCGCATCCAGCCGATCCCCGTCACCCGGATGCCGCTCGACCGCGCCAACGACGCGCTGGTCGCCCTGCGCAACGGTCTGGTTGTCGGCCGGGCCGTGCTCTGCCCCTGACGGCCGACAACTCCGCAATCCGCCTTTCCAGGAGTACACATGACGGGACTCACTCGCAGGAACGCGCTGATGCTCGGCGGCGCGGCCATGGCGGCGCCTGGACTCTTCTCCTTCGGCGCGTCGGCCCAGGGCAGCACTTTGAAGATCGGCGTCCTGGTGCCGCTCACCGGCACGCACGCCTCCGACGGCGCGCGCATGCTGAAGGCCCACCAGCTCGCCGCCAAGATGATCAACGACAGCGGCGGCCTCAAGGGACTGGGCGGCGCCAAGGTCGAACTGGTGGTCAGCGACATCCAATCCAAGCCCGAGGTGTCGCGCAGCGAGGCGGAGCGGCTGATCAGCCGCGAGGGCGTCAGCGCCCTGACCGGCGCCTGGGCCTCGTCCTCGACGATCCCCGCCGCCCAGGTGGCGGACCGCAACCGGACCCCCTTCATGGTGACCAGCGCCGTCACCGACAGCATCACCGAGCAGGGGCAGAAATACGTCTTCCGCACCGCGGTGAAGGCGAAATGGTTCGGCCGGTTCGTCGCCGACTTCATGGACGACCTGAAGAAGAAGGGCATCGCGATCGACAAGGTGGCGCTGGCGACCGAGGACGGTCCGGCCGGCCAGTCGGTGCACGCCAATTACGCGTCGGTGATGCCGGATCGCGGCTACCCCCTGGTGGCCGACGAGACCTTCCGCACCGGTTCGCCCGATTTCAGCACGGTGGCGACCAAGCTGCGCACCAGCGGCGCCGACGCGGTGCTCAGCGTCGCCTACGCCGACGACTCCACCGTGCTGCTGCGGGCGCTGGCGTCGCAGAGTTACCGGCCGCTCTACATCGGCTTCGGCGGCGCCCACGTCAACCAGACGGTGGCCGCCTCGGGCAAGCCGGCCGAGCGGACGTTCGGCGTGGTGGAATGGGCGCCGGACCTGCGCAAGCCGGCCAGCGAGGCGTTCGTCAAGGCGTTCGCCGAGAGCTATCCCGGCGAGGTGCCGCTGAGCAACCAGGCCCAGGCCTTCGCCGCGACCTACGCGCTGGCGCTCGCGGCCGATGCGGCGGCCTCCACCGACCGCACCAAGATCCGCGACGCGCTGCGCACCCTGCGGATCAAGGACGGGCCGGCCTCGCTGCTGCCGGCGCCGGAGCTGTATTTCGACGAGCAGGGGCAGGCGCCGGCGACCTGCGTCATCGTCCAGGTGATCGACGGGAAGTTCGTCACCGTCTGGCCCGAAGCGGTCGCCGCCCAGCCGCCCGCCCCGTTCCAGGGGTGACGTCGGTCCCCCTTCCGCCGGCCGCGCATCCGACGCGGGGCCGGCGGGCGCCGGAGAATCTCATGTCAGCGACCATCCTCCTCCAGGCCCTGCTCAGCGGGCTGACCAACGGCGCCATCTATGCGCTGGTCGCGGTCGGCCTCACCCTCGTCTTCGGGGTCATGCGCGTGGTCAACTTCGCGCATGGCGAGTTCCTCATGCTGGCGATGTACGGCGGCTATCTCGCCTGGGCGCATCTCGGCGTCGATCCGGTGATCGCGGTGGTGCTGGTGGTGCCGGTGCTGCTGGCGTTCGGCGTCGGGCTGTTCGAGAGCCTGATCCGTCCGGCCATGAAGGTGCCGGAGATCAACCAGATGGCCGTCACGCTGGGGCTGTCGCTTCTGCTCCAGTATCTCGCCCTGATGAGCTTCAGCGCCGACAACCGGCTGATCGTTCAGGACCGGTCGACCGCCAGCGTCTGGATCGGACCGGCGCTGCTGCAGATGCCGCACGCGATCGCCGCGGGGGCCGCCATCGTCCTGCTCCTCGGACTCTACCTCGTCTTGCGCAGGACCGATTTCGGGCTGATCATGCGCGCGGTCTCGCAATCGCGCGACGGGGCGGCGCTGTCGGGGATCGACATCGGTCGCACCTATCGCTGGGCGATGGGGATCGGACTTGGGACACTGGGCGTCGCCGGGCCGCTGATGGCATCGGTGCTCTACGTCAACCCGCACGTCGGTTCCCTGTTCACCCTGAAAGCCTTCGTGATCGTCATCGTCGGCGGCATGGGCAGCTTCGGCGGGGTTCTGCTGGGCGCCCTGCTGGTCGGGGTGGCGGAGAGCGTGGCCGGTGTGCTGACCACCGCCTCGGTCGCCGCGGCGGTGCCGTTCGCGCTGCTGATCCTGGTCATGCTGGTGCGGCCGGAGGGGCTGATGCCGGTCGGCGGGAGGGCGCGCGCATGAAACGCTTTCTGCCCGCTCTCGTGCCGGCGGCGCTGGCCGCCGTCCTCTACGGGATCTGCCTCGGCGATCCGTATTTCATGGAGATCTTCATCCTCACGGCGCTGATGGGGAGCATCGCGGTGGCGTGGAACCTGATGGCCGGGTTCACCGGGCTGATCTCGCTCGGGCACTCGCTGTTCTTCGGCATCGGCGCCTATGTCGTCGCCTACGGGCATATCGGCTTCGGGCTGGAGCCGCTGCTGACCTGGCCGCTGGCCGCGGCGCTCGCCGCAGCGGTGGCGCTGGTGATCGGGCTGCTGTGCTTCCGCTACGGGCTGCGCGGCTATTTCTTCGCGATCGCCACGCTGGCCTTCAGTGAGGTGGCGTTCCTGCTGGTGTCGGCCACGCCGTGGCTGGGACGTTCCGACGGCATGATGATGCCGACCGAGGACGACGCGGCACGCTACCTCCAGTTCATGGAAAAATGGCCCTACGGCCTGATCGTCCTGGCATTCCTGACGGCGACCCTGATCGTGGGCCAGCATTTCGCCAGCAGCCGTGCCGGGTCCTATTGGCGCGCCATCCGCGACAACGAGGGGGCGGCCGAGGCGCTGGGCGTCCCGGTGATGCGCTACAAGCTGCTGGCCTTCGTGGTCAGCGCGGTGCTGACCGCGGTGGGCGGCGCCTTCTTCGCCAGCACCTTCTCCTTCGTCGATCCGCGCTCGACCCTCGGCGTCGACCTGTCGATCCAGCTTCTGGTGTTCTCGATCATCGGCGGGCTCGGCCTGCTGTGGGGACCGCTGCTGGGGGCGGCGCTGCTGATCCCGCTGGGCGAGGTGCTGCGGACCTCGATGAGCGGTTTCACCGGGGTCAACATCGTCGCCTATTCGGTTCTTCTGATGGTGATGGCCCTGATGCTGCCGCACGGGCTGGGCGGCCTGCTGAAGACCCGGCTACCGCGTCCGCAACTGCGAACCGGGACCGCTTTCCGGCAGGAGGACACCGCCCGATGACCGCTCCGATCCTTGAAGTCCACGACCTCGGCAAGTCCTTCGGCGGGCTGCGGGCGCTGACGGGCATCAGCTTCGCGGTGGCGGCGGGCGCCGTGTTCGGGATCATCGGCCCCAACGGCGCCGGCAAGACAACCCTGTTCAACTGCCTGTCCGGCCTGCTGAAGCCGAACGACGGCCGCATCCTGTTCGAAGGGCGGCGCATCGATGGGCTGCGGCCTCACGAGGTCTGCCGGCGGGGTCTCGCCCGCACCTTCCAGATCGTGCGGCCGTTCCAGGGCATGAGCGTGATCGAGAACGTCATGGTCGCCTCCTACGGCCGCTACCCGGCCTCGGCCGATGCCGAGCACCACGCGTTCGAGGCGTTGCGCGCCATCGGCATGGAGCATCTGGCCGGGACCGACGCCGAGCGGCTGAGCGTCGCCGACATGCGCCGGCTGGAGATCGCCCGCGCCATCGCCACCGAACCGCGCCTGCTGCTGCTCGACGAGATGCTGGCCGGTCTGACCGCCACCGAGGCCGGCGCCCTGTGCGACCAGATCGTCGAACTCAACCGGCGGGGCATCACCATCGTGATGGTGGAGCATTCGGTCCCGGTGATCAGCCGGATGTGCGCCCGGTCCGTCGTGATCAACTTCGGCTCCCTGCTGGCGGAGGGCGCAACGCAGGACGTGCTGCGCGACCCGCGGGTGCAGGACGCCTATCTCGGGAGTGCCGCGGCATGACCTGCCTGACGCTGGAACGCGTCTCCGCCGGCTACGGCAAGGCCGACGTGGTGCGTGACATCGACCTGGTCATCGGGAGCGGCCAGCGGGTCGCCCTGATCGGTTCCAACGGCGCCGGCAAGAGCACGGTGGTCAAGACCATCAACGGGCTGGTCGCCACCCGCCGCGGCCGGGTCACCTGGGACGGAGGGGAGCTTGGGCGGATGCCGGTGTCCGACCGCACTCGCGCCGGCATCGGCACGGTGCCGGAGGGCCGCCTGCTGTTCCCCGACTGCACGGTGACCGAGAACCTCGTCGCCGCCAGCACCTTCGGCAAGGCGCGCGAGCAGCGGGACGAGGGGCTGGCCCGCGTCTTCGGCCTATTCCCGCGCCTCGCCGAACGGGCCCGCCAGCGCGTCGGCACCCTGTCCGGTGGCGAGCAGCAGATGGTGGCGATCGGCCGGGCGCTGATGACCCGGCCGCGCCTGCTGGTGCTGGACGAACCGTCGATCGGACTGGCGCCGCGCGTGGTGGCGGAGATCTTCGAGATCCTCGGCACCCTGACCCGCACCGGCCTCAGCCTGCTGCTGGTCGAGCAGAACGTGCAGCTCAGCCTGCGCTCGGTCGACCACGCCTATCTGCTGCAACAGGGCGAGGTCGTGCTCCAGGGACCCTCCGAGGAGCTTCTCGACAACCCGCTGGTGCGGGCCGCCTATCTGGGAATGACGGCATGAACATCGGATCCCTGCTGAGCCGTGCGGCCCTCGTCCGTTCCGAGCGGACAGCGGTTTACGAGGGTACCCGACCGGTCTGGAGCTATCGTGAGCTGGCCGGCCATGCCGCCCGCATCGCCGCCGGGCTCACCGCGCGCCATGGCCTGATGCCCGGCGACCGGGTGGCGCTGGTGATGCGCAATTGCCCGGACTACCTCGCCCTGCTCTTCGCCTGCTGGCGGGCCGGCCTCGTCTGCGTGCCGGTCAATGCCAAGCTTCACGCGATGGAGGTCGCCTACATCCTGGACAATTCCGGGGCCCGCGTGGCGTTCGTCACCGCCGATCTGGCCGCCACGGTCAGCGGCGCGCTCGCTGCGATGGAAGGGGCGCAACCTGCGGTGATCGAGGTGTCGGGTGCCGATTTCCGGGCGTTGGCCGACGCCGATGCGGGCACCGTCCACGACGCGCAGCCCGACGACACCGCGTGGCTGTTCTACACCAGCGGCACCACGGGCCGGCCCAAAGGGGCGATGCTGTCGCACCGCAACCTGATGACGATGGCGCTCGGCTACCTGTCGGAGGTCGACGCGACGGTGCCGGAGGACTGCGTTCTTCACCCGGCGCCGCTGTCGCACGGCTCCGGCATCTACGCCATCCCGCATGTGGCGGCGATGGCGGCCCAGGTGGTGCCGGAGAGCGGCAGGTTCGAACCGGCCGAAATCGCCATGCTGCTGCGGCACCATCGCGGCTGCGCCTTCTTCGCCGCCCCCACCATCGTCACCCGCCTGATCGACGCCGGTGTCGTCGGCGATGCCGAGCGGGCCGGACTCAAGACCGTCGTCTATGGCGGCGGTCCGATGTATGTCGAGGACAGCAAGCGCGCGCTGGCCGTGCTGGGGCAGCGGCTGGTCCAGATCTATGGCCAGGGCGAGAGCCCGATGACCATCTCGGTGCTGCCGCGCACCCTTCATGCCGATTTCGGCGACGGCCGGCTCGACCGCCGGCTCGCTTCGGTCGGTTATCCGCAGGCGGCGGTGTCGGTGCGCATCGCCGATGCCGGCGGCACCCCCCTGCCGCCCGGAGAGGTCGGCGAGGTTCTGGTGCGCGGCGACAGCGTGATGACCGGCTACTGGAACAACGCCGAGGCCACCGCCACCGCCCTGCGCGACGGCTGGCTGCACACCGGCGACATGGGCACGCTCGACGACGATGGTCTGCTGACGCTCAGGGACCGGTCGAAGGACGTCATCATCTCCGGCGGCACCAACATCTACCCGCGCGAGGTGGAGGAGGTGCTGCTGCGCCACGACCGCGTGGCCGAGGTGGCCGTGTTCGGCCGTCGCCACCCCGACTGGGGCGAAGAGGTTGTCGCCGCCGTCTCGCTGCGCGGCGGCGGCGAACTGCCGCGCGAGGAACTCGACCGCCTGTGCGAGGCGCACATTGCCCGCTTCAAGCGGCCGAAGCGGTACCTGTTCTTCGAATCCCTGCCCAAGAACTCCTACGGGAAAATCCTGAAGACGGAGCTTCGCAGGCAGACCGGATTGTGCAATCAAACGGACGCGGGAAGCCGCGCCGGTCAGGGGAGATCTCATGACAGCGCGTAAGATAGTCTTCGCCTTGGCGCTCGCCGCCACCACGGCGGGTTTCTTTTCCGGACCCGCCCAGGCCGAGCCCAGGAAACTGCGCATCGCCGACTCGTTTCCGGGCAGCCATTACCTGGTCCGGCTTCTGCTCCAGCCCTGGATGGCCGAGGTGACCAAGCGCACCGATGGCGAAATCACCTTCGAACATTTCCCCAGTCAGCAATTGGGCAAGGCTGGCGACATGCTGGCCCTGACCCAGATGGAGGTGGCCGACATCGGGTATGTCGCCCCGGCCTACGTCTCCGACAAGATGGTGGCGTCGGAGGTGGCGATGCTGCCCGGCGCCTTCGACACCAGCTGCCAGGGCACCAGGGCCTATCTGCAGGTCGCCCGCAACGGCGTCGTCGGCCGCGAGGACTACACCCCCAACCGCATCCGCCTGCTGCTCGCCATCGCGCTGCCGCAGTACCAGATCCTGACCACGAAAGCGCCCGTGCTGGACGAGCCCGACGTCAAGGGCGTCAAGCTGCGTTCGACCGGGGGCGCCCAGGACCTGACGCTGCGCACCATCGGTGCCATCCCGGTGCGCATGGCGGCTCCCGAAACCTACGAGGCGCTCTCCCGCGGGACGCTCGACGGTGTGCTGTTTCCGCTCGACAGCGTGGTGGCCTACGACATCGCCAAGCTGCTGAAGCACTCCACGGCCAATGGCCGCTTCGGCAGCTTCATCGTCGCCTACTCGATCGGCGACAAGGCCTGGGCCAAGCTGTCGCCCAAGGTCCAGCAGGTGATGATGCAGGTGGCCGACGAAGTCAACGCGTCGGCCTGCGTCGCCGTCGAGCAGCAGGACGCCGAGATCCGGCAGAAGCTGCAAGGGGCCGGCATCCAGTTTCTCGCCATGCCCGACGCGCTGGAGAAGAAGTTCGCCACCCGGCTGGAGGAGGTCTCCACCCAATGGGCCAAGGGCCTCGACGCCCGCGGCAAGAAGGGAACCGAAGCGCTCGCCGAGTTCCGCGCCGCTCTCCAGAATTAGACCGAACCGTGCGGACCACGTCCATCGGGGGGTAGGACATGCAACTTCTCAGTCGCGCACTGTCGCACATTCAAAAGGTCTTCGATTGGGTCGCCGCCGGGGCGCTGATCGCCATCATGTGCGTCGTCTTCTGTGACGTGATCCTTCGCTATCTGCTCAACAGCCCGTTGTCCTGGGCGTACGACCTGATCGGCATTTATCTGGTCGCCTCCGTGTTCTATTTCTCGCTCTCCGGCGCCTATTCGGCCGGGGCCCACGTAAACGTCGACATCCTGCAGCAAAAGCTGCCATGGGCTGCGATCCAGGTGACGGAAGTGGTCAGCTGCGCCGTCGGGATCGTGGTGTTCGCGCTCATCACCTATGTCGGCGCGTT
Organism: Pseudomonadota bacterium; assembly: GCA_023423695.1. Lineage (GTDB taxonomy): Bacteria > Pseudomonadota > Alphaproteobacteria > Azospirillales > Azospirillaceae > Azospirillum. Next base: position 13,818 of record JAFAFA010000130.1, read on the forward strand.
GCGCGCCGTCGAGGCGTTCCAACTCGGCGACGTCCTGTCCGGGGCCATCGCGTGGCCGACCTGGCCGGCGCTCGCCATCGTGCCGTTGGGCTGCGCCCTGCTGACGTTGCGGCTGACGCTCCGTCTCGCCGCTCATCTGATCAATCTGGCTGCCGGACGGGAGGTTCACCCCGTCGGTGTCGCCAACGGACACGGGATGGGGTTCGAATGATCGTCCTCGCTGGGCTCGGGATGCTGTTCGTCCTGCTGGCCATTGGAGCACCGGTCGGCTTCGCCATGGCGGCCGCCGGCACGCTCGGTCTCTACCTCATCGGGGGCTGGCCGATGCTGGCCGGCATTCTCCAGACCGCCCCGCTGTCCACCGTCAGCGCCTACGAGCTGATCACGGTGCCGATGTTCCTGCTGATGGCGGAGCTGGTGCTGCTGAGCGGCGTCGCCGACGACCTGTTCAAGGCGACCGCCGCATGGATGGGGCGGGTCCGCGGCGGGCTCGCCATGGCGACCGCGCTGGCCGGGGCCGGATTCGGCGCCATCTGCGGCACCAGCACCGCCTCGGCGGCGACCTTGTCGGCCACCAGCCTGCCGGCGATGCTGCGCCAGGGCTACGAACCGGCGATGGCGGGCGGGGTGGTGGCGATCTCGGGAACGCTCGCCATGCTGATCCCGCCCAGCGTCGCCCTGGTGATCTACGGACTTCTGGCCGAGGTCAACATCGGGGCGCTGCTGATCGGCGGCATCATCCCCGGCATCATGGTCATGCTGACCATCATGGCGACGGTCTACGTCCTGGTCCTGCTCGACCCGTCGCGCGCGCCGGAAGCGCGCCGCGTCTCCTGGCGGGAGAAGATCGGCTGGCTGCGGGTGGTCGGTCCGATGCTCTTCCTGTTCAGCGCCGTGTCCGGCGTGATCTACACCGGCATCGCCACCCCGACCGAGGCATCGGCGCTTGGCGCCACCGGCGCGCTTGCCATCGCCGCCTGGTACGGCAAGGTCACCGGCGCGGCCCTGCTGCGGGTGCTGGGCCGTTCGGCCCAAGGCACCTGCATGATCATGATGATCCTGCTGGGCGCCTACATCTTCGGCTATTTCTTCACCCTGACCCACGTCACCCAGAATCTCGTCGCTTTCGTCGGCGCGCTGGAGGTGTCGCGCTGGATCATCCTGACGATCATCCTGTGCGGCTACATCGTGCTCGGCATGTTCATGGACCAGATCGCCATCCTGGTCCTGACGGTGCCGATCGTCCTGCCGCTGATCAAGGCATTGGGGTTCGATCCGCTCTGGTTCGGCATCGTCAAGATCGTCACCGCCGAGATCGGCATGATCACGCCGCCGATCGGGTTGAACTGCTTTGTCGTGGCGCGCTATTCCGGGCGGCCGGTACAGGAGATCTTCCAGGGCTCGTTGCCGCACTTCATCGCCCACATCCTCGTGATCGCCGTGCTGGTTGCGTGGCCGGGCCTTGTGCTGTGGCTGCCGCACAGCATGATCATGCGCTGAGAGGGCGGGTCACGTGGCTTGGACCGACGCATGGGCGACTGTGTTGCCGGTCGAGCGACCCACGGGCCAGCCAAAGGCGAGGCAGTGCCACACCGTCCCCAGCCTTGGCCTCCCGCCGACCTGATTCGGCGTTACGCCCTTGGAAGATGCTTCCCGTTTGCCGAGGTTCGGGTTCGTGAACGCGGCGGCGTCGCTGTAGCCATGTTGCATGGATGTGGAGAGCGTTCTTGGCCAAATCCAGGCCAGCACGTGCTGCTGGTGCCCGCTCATCGCCCGCAGCTCGGCCGAACCGGCGCCCTCCGCCGGTTCGCCGTCGGCCGGATCCGGGCCGCTCACGTGATCAGCAAACCTGCGCCGTCGGGCGACGACACGTAGTGGACCCGCACCCGGACCAGATAGCGGCGGCCCTTGATCAGCTTTGTCGCGATCAGGGCGTTGCCGTCGCTGCCCGAGTCGTCCTCGGCAGCCATGTGCCTGGGCTCACCGTTCCGCTCTTCGAAGACGACAATCTTGCAGTCGGAAATGCCTACGGTCTGGATCCTGTATTCTCGCGTCGCGGCCGGCTCGAACACGAAATCGCGCTGCTCGCCCGAACGGCCGAGCCGTTCGAGTTGCAAAGGGGTGATCGGCAGGGGCTCGGAGCCGACCGGATAGAAGCGCCGCACCCAATCCTTGTCCTGTTGCGACAGCACGGTGTTGTTGGGAATGCCATTCTTGTCGTAGGGCTTCGGCGCTTTGATCAGGCCCGGGTCAAAGGGATAGTGCATGATGGACACCGGATCCCAGTTCGACCCCTCGACTTCCCATTTCGGGATTTTGCGGATGATGTTCTGGTAAGTCGTTTCGCGATCCCAGTTGTTGGGATCGTCGGCGAACTCGGCATAGACCTTCTCTTCGTCCCAGACGATGCCGGCGAGCGGGTTCTGGTGTTCGTGCGGCATACCCAGCGTGTGACCGATCTCGTGCAGCGCCGTGGCATGTCCCCAAGCAGTGGTCAAGTCCCATCCGAAATTCATGGTCCGGCCGCGGTCCTGGTATTTCAGGATGTCTGTACCGACGTAGGACCAGGACCGGCCATCCTGAAGAAAACCTATACGGATCTCAGCCTCCGATTCATCATCGGTCTCCCGGAACACAAGGCTGATTCCCTCCGCTTTCCAGACATTGAACGCCCATCGGACCACGTCCTTCTGCGCATCAGGCCAATTCCAGTCGGAAGATTCGAGAAAATAGTAGCGCAGCACGGTGCCGCCGACCCACTTGTTCTTGGTCTTACGTATGAGATATTCGCGCTCGGGAACCAAACCCTGAGGAAGGACCAGTGGAACCGCGGGCGGTTGTGCACAGAGGTGGACCTTTGACGATGTCGTGTTCTTGGTCATGGATACCCCTCCGCTTTTTTTCCTCATATGGAGATGGCGCAACTGCGCGCGCCGTCGGCACGCGCTCACTTGGCATACGCATGTATTCATGGGGCGCGCGTCGCGCACGCATAATACAATGCGCCGATTATTTGCCATGCACAAGTATCGCCCGCAGCCACCTGTCCGCGTTCTTGTGACGAGGCCATCGCGGACCTGGGGGATCTTCACGCGGTTCGGCCGCATGACCTGAACGCGAGGAAAGGCTGTCAAACGACATCAGGAACTGAACTGGCGACGACACGAGGATCTGGACTCTGGAGCGTCATAGCGAGCTCTCGGCGGTGGCTCCGGTCGGACTTGGCTTCAGCACCACCGGCCGGGACATGGCCGTCCTGAGGGATCGGAGTGACGCGAGAAGGAGCGCTGATCGGTCTGCTGATTGTCGGCCTGGGCGGCAGGCCGCGCCCTCGATGTCGATCAGCGCACCGGCAGACGTTGCGCCACCACAGCAGTGGAGAATTTTCACGTATCGTGGCGATGCGCAGCGTAGACTCTGCCGGGTCACAGGATGACCCTCCGCTCCATCCAAGGAAGTCGGTTGCCGGGGACGACAGACGGGAGAGGCGGCGGACCATCCGCCACCTCAAAGCGAATTTGCATTCGCTTTGGATTTACATAACCTCATTCGCCGGTCGGGCTTCGGCCGCATGAGCGGCCGGGACCGCCCAACAGGAGACCGATCCGATGGCCGAAACCGCCGTAGGCCGCTTCACCACCGGTTCGCCGCTTCGCCATGTGATGGTGATGACCGCCACCGGCTCGGTCGGGCTGATCGCGGTGTTCGCGGTCGATCTGCTGAACCTGTTCTACATTTCGTTGCTGGGCGAACGCGAATTGGCGGCGGCGGTGGGCTTCGCCGGCACCGTCCTGTTCCTGCAATCTTCGCTGTGCATCGGATTGTCGATTGGCGCCGGAGCGCTGGTCGCACGCGCGATAGGAGGCGGCCAGCGCGCGGAGGCGGAGAGGCTGGCGGGCTCCAGCCTGATCCTCACCGCGCTGGTCGCCGCGTTGGTCGGCCTGCTGAGCTTGCCGCTGCTGGGGCCGGCGATGGACCTGCTGGGCGCAAGGGGGGCCACCAAGGAGCTGGCTGTCGGCTATTTGACCATCCTGTCACCGACCCTGCCGTTGCTCGGCCTCGGTATGGGCTGTTCGGCGATGCTGCGGGCGCAGGGCGATGCGCGCCGCGCCATGACCGTCACACTCTATGCCGCACTGTTCACCGCGGCGCTGAACCCGGTTCTGATCTTCGGCCTGCGGCTGGACCTGACCGGTGCCGCGGTGACGGTCGTGCTGTCGCGCTGCCTGCTCGCCGCCGTCGGCTGGCACGGTGTGGCGCGGGTGCACCGGCTGCTCGCCGCCCCGGGCTGGACCGGGCTGGTGAAGGATGCCAGGACCCTGGCCGGCATCGCCGGTCCGGCGGTCCTCACCAATCTCGCCACCCCGGTCGCCGGTGTCTACGTCACCACCAGCATGGCCCGCTTCGGCGATGCGGCAATCGCCGGGGCGGCCATCGTCGACCGCATGGTTCCGGTCGCCTTCGGCACGATCTTCGCCCTGACCGGCGCGGTCGGCCCGATCCTGGCGCAGAATCTGGGCGCAGGCCGTCTCGACCGGGTACGGGCGACCCTGCTGGCCAGCTTGGCGCTGATCGTCGTCTGGGTGCTGGCGGTCTGGCTGGGCCTGTTCCTTGCCCGCGACTGGGTGGTGATCGCCTTTTCCGCCGAAGGCGTGTCGGCCGAACTGGTCCGCCTGTTCTGCACCGTTGTGGCCGGCGGGTTCCTGTTCGTCGGCTTCCTCTTCGTCGGCAACGCCGCATTCAACAATTTGGGATTTCCCCTGCTGGCGACCGGGTTCAATTGGGGCAGGGCGACGCTGGGAACCATGCCGTTCGTAGCGGCGGGCGGTTGGCTGGGCGGGGCGCCGGGGGTGCTGATCGGACAGGCGGCGGGATCGGTACTTTTCGGTATCGCCGCGGTCTGGGTGGCCTTTGGGGTGACTGGACGGCTCGGCAGGACCGGAGGCCGCCCGGCACCGGAGGCCGTGGTGGTGCCGGCCGATGTTCCGCTGTCCGGCAAAGCGGCGGCGGCTCTGACCGTACGGATCAACCGGCCGTGAGGCGGCACCGGGGGACCTCCATCACTCCTGTCTTCATAGGCCTATGGGCCGCAGCCAGCCTTCGCCTCGGCCGAAGGCTGGCTGCGGCAAAGCCGCATTGTGACGATCCGCCGCATCGTTCAAGCTGATTTCAGACGATGAGGCGGACGGGAAGGGAGGACGGAGCATGGCGCTGCTGGATCGCGACAATGCCGGTCCCAACGACGGAAAGGGCCCGATGGCCGGGGTGGACCGCCGGCTGCTGGTGGTGGCGCTGGCCCTGGCGCTTCTGACCCTGCTGGCGGTGCTGGACCAATACCGGCCGACGCCGGGATCGGCACCGCCGGTGGACTGGCAACTGCCCGGCGTGGAGGTGCCGCGGACGGTGCCGATGGCGAAGGCGCCCAGCCCGCGCCGGGACGAATTGCTGGGGGCGGACTGAGGCGGAGCCGGGCGTGTCAGAACCGGATCAGGATGACGCCGAGGATCAGCGAGGCGGCACCGGCCAGACGCGTGAGGCTGACCGGGTGTGGCGAAAGCCCGAGCAGGCCGAAATGGTCGAAGATGAGCGAGCCGAGCATCTGGCCGACGACGATCAGGGCAAGGACGGTCGCAGCACCCAGGCGGGGAACCATCAGGATGGCCGTCCCGATGAACAGCGCGCCGAACAGACCGCCGGTCCAGGACAGCCATGAGGTAACGCCGCCGACATTGCCGGCCAGACGGGGGCCGGGCGCGGTCAGCGCCACCGCCAGCATCGCCAGCATGCCGACGAAATAGCTGACGAAGCCGGCCCACCAGGGGGAGCCCAGCTCCGCCCGCAGGTTGGCGTTCAGGACCTGCTGCAGGGCGACGCTCACCCCGGCGCCGATTACCAGAAGATATGAGAATACGGACAAGGCGGCGGTCATGCCGGGCTCCCTGGACGGAGTGCGGGTCCGCAAGGCGGAGCATCCATGCGGCGGTTTCCAGCCGATGGATAGCAGGCCGGGGCGGCCGCGGTCTGGAACGGATGTGACCGGCCGGCGGGAAACACGGCTTGCTGGCGGATCACGGCGTGCTCGGCGATGCTGTGCAGGGGAATCGCGGATGGGGGAGTGTGATGGCGGCAACGCTTCAATTTCCTGACGGCATGCGGCCGGAGGGCATGAGTTTCGGCGGCGCCTGGCACTATTGGCGGCCGTCAGGCAGCGGCATCGTCGAACTGGGCATCGTCCGTGGACAGGACGTATCGCTGCCGCCGCATTTCCATGACGAAGACCAGCTGACCTTCGTTCTGTCCGGACGGCGCCGCTTCGTAATGGACGGCACCCTGCTCGACATCGGGCCGGGACAGGGGGTGAGGATTCCGGCCGGAATCCCGCACCGGTCGCTGGCCGAACCGGCGGAGGTCGTCTGCTTCAACCTCTACACCTCGCCCGGTGCCTACATGGCTGCGGAGCTGTTTTCCGGACTGGCGCGGCTGTGGCGGTCGCAGGGGCGCATGGGCTGGCAGGATCTCGCGTCGGTCGTCGAGGAGCATCGGTGCGGAATCCCGGCCACGCTGCAGCCTTCGGCGGACATCGCCCCGGTGGACATGACGGGCGTCCGCTGGGAAAGGGTGGACGAGGCGGCCCGGCTTGCCGGAATGAGCCGCGAAGGCTTCTCCCGCCGGTTCCGTCGGCTGCACGGCATGCCGCCGCAGATGTTCCGGCTGTCCGGAAGACTGAACGAAGCGCGCCGCCTGCTGCGGGTCGGGCAGCCGCTAGCGGATGTGGCGGCCGAGACGGGCTTTTCCGACCAGAGCCATCTCGGCCGCTGCTTCCGGCGCGCCTTCGGCGTCACGCCGGGGCAGTACCGCCGCGGCGTTTCGCAGGCGCCATGACCGAGGGTGCCCCTAACGCCCGGCCGGCCGTTCAACCGGCAGCCCGTCGCTCCCCTCGCCCAGCGGGCGTTCCATCAGAACGCTGTCCAGCCAGCGGCCGAACTTGAAGCCGACCGCCGGCAGCACCCCGACCGGGCGGAAGCCGCAGGCGGCATGCAGGCCGATGGAGCCGTGGTTGGCGCTTTCGCCGATCACCGCGATCATCCGGCGGTATCCCGCCGCTTCGCAGATCTCGATCAACGGCTCCATCAGCGCCCGGCCGATGCCGCGCCGGCCCATGCCGTCGGCGACGTAGACGGAATTCTCCAGCGTGAAGCGGTAGGCGCTGCGCGTGCGGTAGAGCCCGGCATAGGCGTAGCCGGCAAGCCGCCCCTCGCACTCCGCCACCAGATAGGGCAGGCCGCGGGCCAGGATGTCGGCGCGGCGGCGCGCCATTTCTGCCTCGTCCGGCGGAACCTCCTCGAACGACGCGGTGCCGTGCAGGACATGGCGGGCATAGATCGCGGCGATGGCGGGGATGTCGGCGTCGGTGGATGCCCGCACGGTGATGGCGGACCCGTTGAGGGAAGGCATTGGAATCAACTCCGGTGAGGACGGTCGGCGGGAAGAAGAAGGGCGCAGACGGTCGCCAACCCGCCGCCGACGCCGAGAAGCGCGAAACCCCAGCCCCAGGGAGAGCCGCCCATTTCACCCCCCATGCCGCCGGCCTGGTCCAGCACCAGCCCGACCGCCAGCGGTGCGGCGCCGCCGGCGCCGAAGCCGAGGATGGAGCGCACGGCCAGCGCCGCCCCCAGGCTGCCCGGCTCGACCGCTTCCGTCATCGCCGTGGACAGGACGGGAGAGTCGCCCAGCGCCGAGAAGCCGTAGAGGGCGGCCACCGCCAGCACCAGGACCAGCGGCATCCCGTCCATCCAGCCGATGGTGAAGGAACAGGCCGCACCCAGCAGACCCATCGCCACCAGAACGGCCCGCCGGCCCAGCCGGTCCGACGCCCGCCCCATCATCAGCGACGACAGGAAGCCCGAGAGATGGATGGCCGCCGCGATCCACAGCCCGCGAACGCCGGCTCCGCCCGAATCTTCCCCTCCGGAACCGGCAAGGCTGGCGGTGAGAAAGGCGGGAAGCCAGGCCCACATGCCCAGCAGTTCCCAGCAATGGGTGGTGTAGCCGGCGGTCAGCAGAAAGGACCGGCGGTCGGCCAGGAAGCGGAAGGCGCCGCGCAGTCGCCGCGCGCCCCCGCCGGCGACCAGATTGACGCGCCCGCGCAGTCCCGGCGTGGCAAGCAGCGCCGCCAGCAGCGGCCCCAGCCCGCAGGCGATGAAGGCGGCTTCGTAGCCGAACCGCTCCGCCAGCGATGCTGCAAGCGCGATGGAGGCGAAATAGCCGAGCGACCCCGCCGCCAGCAGCCAGCCGACCGCCGCACCCCGCCGCGCCGTCGGCACGCCCTGCGCCACCAGCATGATGGAGGGGGCGTAGGTTCCGCCCTGCGTCAGACCCATCAGCGCGAACAGCAACAGCCCGCTTTCCGCCGAGCGGGCGAAGACGGCGAAGGCGAGGCCGGTCAGGGCCGTCGCCCAACTCGCCCACAGGAAGACGCGCTTGGCGCCCAGGCTGTCGGCGAACCAGGAGGACCCCACCAGCGACAGGGCGTAGCCGATGTTGAAGGCGGTCTGGATCGACCCCGCTTCCCCCGCCGACATGCCCCAGGCCTGCATCGCCGGCACGAGCGCGCCGGCATAGACCATGAAGGACAGCGACGTGGCGAAGCGGCTGGCGCACAGCAGCACGAGCCATGTGGAGGAGGGGGCCGGGGAAGGGGCCGGCGTAGAGATGGCGGTGGCGGTCATGGCCCCACCGTCGCGGACCGCCGTGGAAAAGGCAAATTTATTGATTTGATGGGAATCATAAGGAAAGCTGTGGGTATGCGCAGCCTGAATCTCGACCAGCTCATCACCTTCGCCACCGTCATCGAACATGGCGGCTTCACCGAAGCGGCAGGCCGGCTCGGGCTGACCCAGCCGGCGGTCAGCATGCAGATCCGCAATCTGGAGGAGCGGTTCGGCGTGCGGCTGGTGGAACGGGTCGGCAAGCGCGCCCTGCCGACGGCGGCCGGCCGCGATTTGCTGCCCTTCATCCGCCGCATCCGCGACGAGGGGGAGGCGGCATCCGCCGCCATGGGACGCCACCGCGCCGGGCAGGCGGGACGCGTCCGCATCGGGACCGGCGCCACTGCCTGCATCTACCGCCTGCCGCCGATCCTGACCGCATTGCGTGCCGCCCATCCGGGACTGGAGATCATCGTCGTCACCGGCAACACGCCCGACATCCTGGACGCGGTGGAGGCCGGGGGGCTTGACCTCGCGCTCGTCACGTTGCCGGCCGTCCGCGCCGGCCTGTCCATCGAACCGGTGTGCAGCGAGGAATTGGTCTGCGTCGGCCCGCTGGAAGCGGATGGAACCGGGGCCGGAGACGGGGGCGGGCCGGCGCCAGCCGGCATCGCGCCGGCGGCGCTGGCGGATGGGGCGCTGATCCTCTACGAACGTGGCGGAACCATGCGGGCGGTGATCGACGGCTGGTTCATGGCCGGCGGCGTGCAGCCGCGCCCGTCGATGGAACTCGGCAATGTCGAGGCGATCAAGAACCTCGTCGCCGCCGGGCTCGGCCGTTCGATCCTGCCGTCGGTCACCGTCCAGGGACCGGGAGACTGCGACCGCTTCGCAGTCCAACCGCTGACTCCGCCGCTGGTCCGCACGCTTGGGTTGGTGTTGCGGCGTGACAAACTGCCCGATCCCGGTGTGCAGGCAATGGTAAGAGCAATTATAGATATGCGGTATTGATAAGGGTAAAATTGCTCATTTTGCCAATCATCAGGCCTATTTCCTTTGGAGGGTTTACAGGGGCTTTCGGTCTTGCGCACTCTCGCTTATTGAGACTTTCGTTTTTCTTGAGCGCCTATGACCAAGCCGCAGCCTGTCCCGGACGAGCCCGCGACCAGCCGGATGGGGGGCGGGCCCGACCCGAATACCCAACCGAACGCTCGTTCCATCACTCAGCCGAACGTCCGATCGGGAAGCGGACCGGATGCGCTGATGGCGGCGCGGGTGGAAGAGCTGGAGCGGGAAAATGCGCGGCTGCGGGCCGCCCTCGCCACCGCCTGTACCGGCTGCGACGACCTGCTGACTGTCACCGCGCTCAACGAGGATCTCCGAACCGCCTTCGATGCCCTGGAGCACAGCCGCGCCGCCCATGCCGACAGTGAAAGGCGGCTGCGCGCCATCCTGGACAGCGCCGTCGGCCATGCCATCCTGACTTTGGCGCCGGACGGCAGGGTGACCAGCTGGAATCCCGGCTCCGTCCGCATCCTGGGCTGGACGGAGGAGGAGGCGAAAGGCCGACCGGTCGCTTTCCTCTTCCCGCCGGAGGATGTCGTGACCGGCGTGCCCGACGCGCTGAGGCTGCGGGCGCTGGCCGAAGGGCGCATCCAGGAGGAGCGCGCCTTCCGTCGCCGCGACGGGGCCATGGTCTGGGGCGCGCTGACCATCCTGCCGCTGCAGGGCGACGAGGAGGGCTACCTGTGGATCCTGCACGACCGCTCCGACGAGCGGCGGATGGAGGAGGCCATTGCCGACGCGCGCAAGCGCGCCAGCGACATCCTGGACAGCATCGACGAGGCGCTGGTGGCGCTCGACCGCGACTACCGGGTGATCTACCAGAACCGGCGGTCCGAGCAAATCGGCCATCAGCCGCTGTCGGCGATGCGGGGCCGCCGCCTGTGGGAGATCTGGCCCCAGCTCGCCGGCTCCGACTTGGAGGCGCTGTGCCGCAAGACCATGACGGAGCGGGTGCCGACCAGCATGGAGAAACGCCTGGACGGCGAGGACACCACGCTGTGGCTGGAGATTCGCATCCTGCCGACGGCGGAGGGGGTGGGCTGCTTCTCCCGCGACATCACCATGCGCAAGCGTGCGGAGGAGGAGGCGCGCGCCTCGCACGAGCGGGCGGTCATGATCCTGGAAAGCATCAGCGACGCCTTCTTTGCCGTCGATCACGACTGGCGCTTTACCTACATCAACCGAAAGGCGGAACAGTTATGGGGCCGGTCGCGCGACACCCTGCTGGGCCGGCGCATCTGGGATGCCTTCCCCAAGGTGCTGGGCAGCGAGGCGTTCGAAGCGCAGAAGCAGGCCGTGCGTGAAGGTCGCGAGATGACCATCGAGGTGAAGTCGCCCATCCTCGGCGATTGGATCGAGATCAGCATGTATCCCAGTCCGGACGGGCTGTCGGTCTATTTCCGCGACATCACCGCCCGCCGGCAGGCGCAGCAGGCCCTGATGCAGGCGAAGGAGACGGCGGAGGCGGCCGACCACGCCAAGGGCAAGTTCCTGGCCGCCGCCAGCCACGACCTGCGCCAGCCGCTGCAGGCGCTGCTACTGTTCGTCGACGTGCTGAAGCCCCATGTGCAGGGCAGCCAGGGCGCCAACGCGCTGATGCATCTCGGCCGCGGGCTGGACGCGCTGAAGGAATTGCTCGACAGCCTGCTGGACATGTCGCGGCTCGACGCCGGGGTGGTGCAGCCGAACATCGAGACCGTGCCCCTGGTTCCCCTGTTCGACCACATCGCCGCGTCCTACCGGCCGGTCGCGGCGGCCAAGGGGCTGGAGCTGCATGTGCTGTCCTGCAACGCCGCCGCCCGCACCGACCGCACGCTGCTGACCCGCATGGTGCGCAATCTGGTGGAGAACGCGCTGCGCTACACCGAGAACGGCCGGATCGACATCGAATGCCGACAGGCCGGCGGCCGCCTGCTGATCGAGGTGCGCGACACCGGCATCGGCATCCCGCCCGACCATCTGGAGCGCATCTGGGAGGAGTTCCATCAGGTCGGCAATCCGGAACGCGACCGCAACCGCGGCCTCGGCCTTGGCCTCGCCATCGTGCGGCGGCTGTCGCAGCTGCTGAACCATCCGGTGGACGTCCAGTCGAAGCCGGGGCAGGGGACCAGCTTCGTCATCGCCCTGCCGCTCGGCCGGACCATCGAGAGGCCGCTCAGCCCGGCGGAGGCGGCGACGACCGGCCACGGCCGCTTCGCCGTGGTGGTGGATGACGACGCCATCGTTCTGCTGGGGCTGGAGACGATCTTCCGCGAATGGGGTTATGAGGTGCTGGTCGCCGGTTCCGCCGAAAAGGCGGTGGAGGCGCTGCGGCGCAGCGGCCGCCGTCCCGATCTGATCGTCGCCGACTACCGGCTGCGCGAAGGCCGCTTCGGGACGGAAGCCGTCGCCGGCATCCGCGCGCTGTTCGAGGGGGCGGGCGGCCCGCCGGTTCCGGGCCTGATCTTGACCGGCGAGACCGGCCCCGAATGCGAACGCGACGCCTCCGCCCATGGGCTGGGCATCATCCACAAGCCGGTGACGCCGCGCCAGCTCAGCCATGCGCTCGGCGAGCTGTTGGGGGTGCAGTGACCGGGCCTGCGCCCTTCCTGCCGTTCGGCGGGGCGATGCATCTGCTGCACCGGCGGCGCCCCGCCGGAGGATGAGGCCTCAGCCCTGCTCGATCAGGTCGGCGCAGGCGTTCACCGCGGCAGCGGCGTAGGGGCGGATGCGCGCCGGGATCTGCGACGGGTTGATGCCCGGGCCGAGGATGCCGACGCCGACCGGCTTCATGAACTGAAGCTGCAGGTCGATCAGGCTGCGGATCACCGCATGGCCCATGACGTTGCCGTGCTCGGTCTCGCCCCGCTCGATGATGCCCAGAGCCACCGCGCCGGCGACGTCGTCGCGCATCAGCAGGCGCTTGATCGCCAGCGGCTTTTCCATCGAGCCGGGAACCCAAACCTCCGCGACGATGCCGAGACCCCGGCGGGCGGCGACCGCGCGCGCCTCGTCCAGCATCTCCTCCCCTTCCTTACGGTGGAACCGTCCGAGCACGATGCCGATGTTGCTCACCCTCTGTCTCTCCCCTGATTGGCGGCCTGAAGTCCGGCGGTCTGAAGTATTACGGTCTGAACCTGCGCCCAAACTGTCGCGTCGCCGGGCAAAGCGCAAGGGGCGTCACCTGTACGAAAAATTCCGCTGACCAATGGAAGATTTCGCGCTCCATTTTCATGGGCGGACTGTCTCCCGCCGCACCGCATCAAGGCTTCGGCGAAGGATAACCGTTTGCGGTCAAGGTCCGGCTTTGAATACGGTTCGCTCCCAACTGCGGCAGGCCGTCGCAGCGTGCTACAAATCGGTACAAATCGCTCGCCGCCGCTTGTGTTGCGACCATGTAGTAATGAGTGGGTATGGCGCGCGCCGGTCCCGGCCTGCAGGGCGGCGCGGTCGTAACAGATCGGTCAGGCGAATCCGGAACGGCAATCATGTTGAAGGGTGCGATCGAATACGCGCCGTCGACCTTCGAGGAACGGGGGGCCGCGGTGGCCTTCACCACGCCGCTGCTGTCCCAGACCCGCGTGCGCCGCGGCGAGCGGTCCAAGCTGGAGGTGCTGATCCCCAGCCTGTCGCAGGGCATGGGCATCTATGTGGTCTCCTGGAAATCGGTGCCCGAGATGGTGTCGATGACCATGCACGACCGCTATCTCCATGACCTGATCGTGAAGGAGGACGCCTGTTCCCCGCACGAGATCCGCCGGGCGACGCTGAAGGCGGCGCGGCGCGGGCTGGCCGGGCCGAAGGCGGCGCAGGCTGCCCGCCTCGCGCTGGAGGAGGATGAGGAGCAGAGTACCCTCACCCATTACCTGCTGATCCTGTCGATCCTGAAGGCGGTCGGGCTGGAATCGCCGGACATGCTGAAGGCCGGCATCGACACCGACGAAGGGCAGCGGTTGACCCGCCAGCTGATGACCCGCGCGGCGGAAAGCCTGCGGATGGACGCGACGCTGCTCTATTCCCGGCTGGCCGACGTCGCCGCGGTTGCCGCCCCGGTCGGGCTGGCGCACTCGCCCAAACCGGGCCGGCTGGTGCGCGGGCTGACCGACCTGAAGGGCTTCCGCGACAGCCTGACCGACTGGGCGCGCGAAGTGCCGAGCGAGGCCGCCCCGGTCGCCGCCTTCTGCGCGGAGGTGGCGCAGCACACCATCGCCATCGGCGACAAGGTTCTGGGCGACTTCCATCGCCGCATCGAGGCGATCGGACCGCTGATGCGCGATTGGGACAGCGAGATCGTCCGCGTGCGCGCCCAGGCGGCGCGGATGGCGTGGCTGCTCGACGGCTGGAGCCACATCACCGGGGCCTGGGAAGTGGCGCAGACCGAGGACCACCACCAGCAGGCCGCGACCGTCAACGACCTGTTCCGCATCCTCCCCTTGCTGCCGAGGAAGGAGTCCAGCCGCGACTTCGTGGAGGATTCCAAGCAGGTGAGACAGGCCCAGCGCCGTTCCGTCCGTATGCTGGAGGACTGGCGCACGGGCCAGATGGACATGGACGCCATCCGCCGGATCGAGGCGGTGAAGGCGCGCTCGCCATGAAGGGCCCAGGAGTGGAGAAGGGGGCGGACGGATCCGGACAGGGCAAGGCCGACCGCCTGCCGGGGTTGGAAAGCCGGCTGTTCGACATTCCCGAGGACAAGTTCATCGAGGTCGTCCGCCTGCTGGAGCGGGTGCGCGACCATCCCGACGTGCGCCAGACCTTCGCCGCCATCCGCCCACGGCTGGTCCAGGTGCGGCCCGACCGCCGCCCTACAATGAAGCGTGTCCTGTGCATGCCGTTCGAGGATGTGCTGGAGAGCTTCAGCGGGGTTGACGTGCCGCTGGGCCGCATCGAGCGGCGGGTCATCGAACCGGTCTGGCGGCTGGTGACGGAGTGCGGCGATACCGCACTGATCGACCAACTCGACCGTCAGGTGCAGGAAACCGCGCCCGGCAACATCAACGCGCTGCGCAACATCGGGCGCCGGCTATGGCCGATGGCCGCCGAGGCCATCCGCGGGGCGGTGGAGCGGGACGGATCGAGCCAAGTGGTCAGGCTGCTGCTGCACGGTGACGAGGAGCTGCGGCGGCAGGTACTGGATGTCGCCGCCTTCCTCGACATCGGCCTGACGGTGGAGGCGCTGAAGGACGCGCTGGCGCCCAAGCCGCTGCCGACGCTGAACGACCACCATGTCGAGGCCATCGAGCAGGCGGCCCAGGCGGCGGCGCGCCAATCGCCGACGCTTGTCTATTATCTGCTGCTGGCCGCCGCCTCCCGCATGGCGAACCCGGCCGACCTGCTGGCCGTGCTGAACGACATCGACCTCGGCAAGGCGCGGCGGGAGCAGCCGGTGATCTTCGCCCAACTGAGCGGTCTGGTGGTCACCAATCTGGAGGAGCGGACCGCCCGGCTGGACGGCAAAGGCACCGGCAAGGGCAAGAGCGATGGCGCCGGGCCGGGCGGGGCCGCCATCGCCCCGGAAGAGGCCATCGCCATCGCCGAACGACTGATCGCCAGCGTCCACACCACCTCCGCCGTCATGGATTTCCTGGCCGAGCCGGTCTATCGCGAGCGGCTGGACGCGGTGAAGACGGCGGTGCGGACCATGGTGACCGGCAGCGTTCTCGACACGGCGCCCCAGGGCATTTTGACTGCGGTGCCGGCCCCCACCGCCAATGGCCGACCGGTTGCCGTGGACGACGATGCCCAGACGGCGGCGGAGGACCACGCCCGCGCCTTGCGCCGGTGCGAGGGGCT
Organism: Pseudomonadota bacterium; assembly: GCA_023423695.1. Taxonomy (GTDB): domain Bacteria; phylum Pseudomonadota; class Alphaproteobacteria; order Azospirillales; family Azospirillaceae; genus Azospirillum. The sequence goes on from JAFAFA010000130.1 coordinate 29,363, forward strand.
GGCCGACGCGCTCGGCCTGCACCAGCCGCTGAAGGACGCCATGGCATCGATGGAAAAGGGCCTGCTGGAGCGGGCTCAGGCCCTGCTGGCGCAGTATCCGAAGGCCACCGTCCACCCGGACGACGCGGAGACGGCGGAGATCAACCTCTTCTACGCCCTGCGCCTGCTGGAAATGGTCGCCGGCCCCGCCAAGGCGGACCGGCTCCGCACCGCCATCATGGCCGCGACGGGCGAGTTCGCGGGGGATGGGGGGTAGGGGTTCCCTCTCCCGGGGGGAGAGGGCGCTTTCTCACGACGCTGCCGGAAGGGCGTCGCGCGCCTCTTCTTCGTCGGCGTAGCGGCGGGCCAGGACGGCACCGACCATCAGCTGGATCTGATGGAACACCATCACCGGCAGCAGCACCAAGCCGGCGGTCGCCGGGGCGAACAGCACGCCGGCCATCGGCACGCCGCTGACCAGCGACTTCTTCGAACCGCAGAAGACGATCACCGCCTCATCCGCGCGGGAGAAGCCCAGGCGGCGGCTGAGCAGGGTCGTGCCGACCAGGAAAAGCGCCAGGATCGCGCAGTCGATCAGCACCACCATGCCCAGCGCCGCCGGCGGCACCTGATGCCACAGCCCGTTCACCACCGCCTCGCTGAAAGCGATGTAGACGACCAGCAGGATCGACCCGCGGTCGGTGAACTTCAGCATCGTCTTGTGCCGCGCCGCCCAGGCGCCGACCCAGCGCCGCAGAAGCTGTCCGGCGACGAAGGGAAGCAGAAGCTGCGCCGCGATGGTCTGCAGCGTGTCCAGCGACAGCGCGCCCCCCTGCACGTTCAGGAACAGCGCCACCAGCAGCGGCGTCATCAGGATGCCGGAGATGTTGGACAGGGTGGAACTGCACACCGCCGCCGCGACGTTGCCCCGCGCCATCGAGGTGAAGGCGATGGAGGACTGGACGGTGGACGGCAGAAGGCAGAGGAACTGCACCCCGACCGCCAGGGCCGGCGGCAGCAGGCTGTGCGGCAGCACCGCCGTCACCGCCCAACCGATCAGCGGGAAGGCGGCGAAGGTCAGTCCGAAGATCAGCAGGTGCAGGCGCCAGTGCGACAGGCCCGCCACCACCTCTTCCCGCGGCAGGCGGGCGCCGTGCAGGAAGAACAGCAGCGCGATGGCCGCCTCCGCCAGCCAATTCACCCCCTGGGCCAACTGGCCCTGCACCGGCAGCACGGTCGCCAGCCCGACGGTCGCCACCAGGGCCATGGTGAAACCATCCATGTTCGGGCGCGGTACGCGGATCATCGTTGCAGGCTCCTCCAAATACGGCGTCCCAGGTATACGGTATCCAAACTACCCCTGCACCGCAGCAATATGAAAGCGCGACTATGCCGCACCCAGCCCACCGGTGCGCATGGCAGCCTTGAAATGATTATCTTTTTCGCCGCGTTTCCGCGATGCGGCAGTGTATACGCAACGGCGGTCGGCCCTTAATCCCTTGAGGAAGTGCAGGTTTTTACAGCCCTCAGCTACCCCTTGCCTCGCGCCCTGCCATACGGTAACGTATGGTCAAAGAACGGATGATTTCCCAGGGGAGCGATACGTCCATGCTGTCCAACCAGTACCCCAGCCTGAATTTCGACCTCGGTGAGTCGGCCGACATGCTGCGCGATTCGGTGCGGAGCTTCGCCGCCAACGAGATCGCCCCCCGCGCCGCCGAGATCGACCGGACCAACGAGTTCCCGAACGAGCTGTGGCGCAAGATGGGCGACCTCGGCATCCTCGGCGTGACGGTCGAGGAGGAGTATGGCGGCGCCGGCATGGGCTATCTGGAGCATGTCGTGGCGATGGAGGAGGTCTCCCGCGCCTCGGCCTCGGTGGGCTTGAGCTACGGCGCCCACTCCAACCTCTGCGTCAACCAGATCCGCAAGAACGGCACCGAGGAGCAGAAGCGCCGCTACCTGCCCAAGCTGATCTCCGGCGAGCACATCGGCGCGCTGGCGATGTCGGAGCCGAACGCAGGGTCCGACGTGGTGTCGATGAAGCTGCGGGCCGAGAAGAAGGGCGACCGTTACGTCCTGAACGGCACCAAGATGTGGATCACCAACGGCCCCGACGCCGACACGCTGGTGATCTACGCCAAGACCGACATCAACGCCGGCCCGCGCGGCATCACCGCCTTCCTGGTGGAGAAGGGCTTCAAGGGCTTCTCGGTGGCGCAGAAGCTGGACAAGCTGGGCATGCGCGGCTCCAACACCGGCGAGCTGGTGTTCGAGGACTGCGAGGTGCCGGAGGAGAACATCCTGGGCGGCGTCGGCCGTGGCGTGAACGTCCTGATGTCCGGCCTGGATTACGAGCGCGCGGTGCTGTCCGGCGGTCCGCTCGGCATCATGCAGGCCTGCATGGATGTGGTCATCCCCTATGTCCACGACCGCAAGCAGTTCGGCCAGTCCATCGGCGAGTTCCAGTTGATGCAGGGCAAGCTGGCCGACATGTACACGATCATGAACGCCGCCAAAGCCTATGTGTACGCCGTGTGCAAGGCCTGCGACCGTGGCGAGACCACCCGCAAGGATGCCGCCGCCGCGATCCTGTTCTCCGCCGAAAAGGCGACCTGGATGGCGCTGGAGGCCATTCAAACGCTGGGGGGCAACGGCTACATCAATGAGTACCCGACCGGCCGCCTGCTGCGCGACGCCAAGCTCTACGAGATCGGCGCCGGCACCAGCGAAATCCGCCGCATGCTGATCGGGCGCGAACTGTTCAAGGAAACGGCCTGAGGCCGGACGGAAAAGACCGAGGGAAAGGGACCGACCACCATGACCGACAGCATCGTCATCGCCGCCGCCGTCCGCACGCCGATGGGCGGCTTCCAGGGCGACCTCATGGGCCTGACCGGCCCGCAGCTGGGCGCCGTCGCCATCCAGGCGGCGCTGGAGCGCTCCGGCCTGCCCGCCGACGCGGTGGACGAGGTGTTCATGGGCAACGTGCTGTCGGCCGGTCTGGGCCAGGCCCCGGCGCGTCAGGCGGCGCTGGGCGCCGGGCTGCCGAAGGGGGTGGGCTGCACCACCATCTCCAAGGTCTGCGGCTCGGGCATGCGGGCGGTGATGTTCGCCCATGACGTGATCAAGGCCGGCTCGGCCAAGGTCGTGGTGGCCGGCGGCATGGAGAGCATGTCGAACGCCCCCTACCTGCTGGACCGCGCCCGCGCCGGCTACCGCATGGGTCACGGCAAGGTGCTGGACCACATGTTCTTCGACGGTCTGGAGGACGCCTACGAGAAGGGCCGCCTGATGGGCACCTTCGCCGAGGAATGCGCCAGCAGCTACAACTTCACCCGCGAGGCGCAGGACAACTACGCCATCGAGAGCCTGAACCGCGCCCGCAAGGCGGTGGAGGACGGCTCCTTCAAGGCGGAGATCGCGCCGGTGCTGGTCAAGGGCCGCAAGGGCGACACGCTGGTGGATACTGACGAGCAGCCGGGCAAGGGCGATCCGAAGAAGATCCCGACGCTGAAGCCGGCCTTCGCCAAGGACGGCACGGTGACGGCGGCCAATGCCTCGTCGATCTCCGACGGCGGCGCGGCGCTGATCGTCACCACCCGCAGCGAGGCCGAAAAGCGCGGCCTGCGCGTGATCGCCGAGATCAAGGGCCATTCCAACCATGCCCAGCAGCCGGCGCTGTTCACGACGGCTCCGGTCGGCGCCATGCAGAAGCTGTTCGAGAAGGTGGGCTGGTCGGCCCGCGACGTCGATCTGTTCGAGATCAACGAGGCGTTCGCCGTGGTGACCATGGCGGCGATGCGCGACCTCGACCTGCCGCACGACAAGGTGAACGTGCATGGCGGCGCCTGCGCGCTCGGCCACCCCATCGGCGCGTCGGGCGCGCGGATCCTCGTGACGCTGCTGGCGGCGCTGGAGAAGTACGACCTCAAGCGCGGCGTGGCGTCGCTGTGCATCGGTGGTGGCGAGGCGACGGCGATTGCGGTGGAGCGGGTGTAAGGGCAGGCGCTTGCCCCCTCCCTAACCCTCCCCCGCTTCCCGGGAGAGGGAACTCCGCCGTACTCCCGCAAAGCTCCTACCCCCTCTCCCGCGAAGCGGGGGAGGGATGGGGAGGGGGCACGGCACAGCACGCCACCAACAAAGCACCAAACAAAGAACCATCGCCCGAGGAAACGCCCGATGCACCTGACCGAAGAACAGACCATGGTCCGCGACATGGCCCGCGCCTTCGCGCAGGACCGGCTCGCCCCGACCGCCGCCGAGCGCGACCGCAGCGGCGCCTTTCCCAAGGCCGAACTCGCCGAGATGGGCGAACTCGGCCTGATGGGCATGCTGGTGCCGGAGGAGTATGGCGGCGCAGCCACTGATCATGTCGCCTACGCGCTCGCCATCGAGGAGATCGCCGCCGGCGACGGCGCCGTCTCCACCATCATGAGCGTCCACAACTCGGTCGGCTGCATGCCGATCCTGAAGTTCGGCACGGACGCCCAGAAGGAGCGTTTCCTCAAGCCGATGGCGCGCGGCGAGATGCTGGGCGCCTTCTGCCTGACCGAACCGCAGGCGGGGTCCGACGCCTCGGCGATCAAGACCCGCGCCCGGCGCGACGGCGATCATTGGGTGCTGAACGGCACCAAGCAGTTCATCACCTCGGGCTCGCAGGCCGATGTCGCCATCGTCTTCGCCGTGACCGACCCCGCCGCCGGCAAGAAGGGCCTCAGCGCCTTCATCGTGCCGACGGACACGCCCGGCTATCAGGTGGCGCGGACGGAGGAGAAGCTGGGCCAGCACTGCTCCGACACCTGCCAGATCGTCTTCGAGGACTGCCGGGTTCCCGCCGAGCTGATGCTCGGGGCCGAAGGGGCGGGCTACAAGGTGGCGCTGGCGAACCTGGAGGGCGGGCGCATCGGCATCGCCTCTCAGTCGGTCGGCATGGCACGCGCCGCGCTGGACCACGCCATCCGCTATGCCCAGGAGCGCCAGAGCATGGGCGTGCCGATCATCCAGCATCAGGCCATCGCCTTCCGCCTCGCCGACATGGCGACGCGGGTGGAGGCGGCGCGGCAGATGGTGCTGCATGCGGCATCCCTGCGCGATGCCGGGGTGCCCTGCATGAAGGAAGCGGCGATGGCGAAGCTGTTCGCCTCGGAGATCGCGGAGAAGGTCTGCTCCGACGCTATCCAGATCCATGGTGGCTACGGCTATCTCGCCGATTTCCCGGTCGAGCGCATCTATCGCGACGTCCGGGTCTGCCAGATCTACGAGGGCACCAGCGACATCCAGCGGTTGGTGATCAGCCGCGCGCTCGTTCAGTAACACAGTCCGCAATCAAGACCGCCAAACCGGGAGGAAGACGGCATGACCGTCCTGAAGAGCGCCCTGAACGCGCGCTCCGCCGAGTTCCAGGCCAACGCTGACGCCATGCAGGCGCTGGTTGACGATCTGCGCCGGAAGGTCGCCGCCATCCAGCAGGGCGGCGGCGCCAAGGCGCGCGAAAAGCACCTCGCCCGCGGCAAGCTGCTGCCGCGCGAGCGCATCCGCCAGCTGCTCGACGTCGGCTCGCCCTTCCTTGAGATATCGCAGCTGGCTGCCGACGGCGTCTATGCCGAGGACATCCCGTCCGCCGGCATCATCGCCGGCATCGGCAGCGTGGCCGGGCAGGAGTGCATGATCGTCGCCAACGATGCGACGGTGAAGGGCGGCACCTATTACCCGCTGACGGTCAAGAAGCACCTGCGCGCGCAGGAGATCGCCCAGCAGAACAACCTGCCCTGCATCTATCTGGTCGACAGCGGCGGGGCCAACCTGCCGAACCAGGACGAGGTCTTCCCCGACCGCGACCATTTCGGCCGCATCTTCTACAACCAGGCCAACATGTCGGCCGAGGGCATCCCGCAGATCGCCGTGGTGATGGGAAGCTGCACCGCCGGCGGCGCCTATGTCCCGGCGATGTCGGACGAGGCGATCATCGTCCGCAACCAGGGCACCATCTTCCTGGGCGGCCCGCCGCTGGTGAAGGCCGCGACCGGCGAGGTGGTGTCGGCCGAGGATCTCGGCGGCGCCGACGTGCATTCCCGCACCTCGGGCGTCACCGACCATTACGCGATGAACGACGCCCACGCGCTGGCGATGGCGCGCCGCGTGGTGTCGAACCTGAACCGCGCCAAGCACATCGACCTGGATCTCCGCGAGCCGGAGGAACCCGCCTTCGACCCGCGTGAACTCTACGGCGTCATCCCCAGCGACGCCCGCAAGCCCTTCGACGTACGCGAGGTGATCGCGCGGGTGGTCGACGGATCGCGCTTCGACGAGTTCAAGCCGCTCTACGGCACGACGTTGGTGACGGGCTTCGCCCACATCTTCGGCTATCCGGTCGGCATCATCGCCAACAACGGCATCCTGTTCAGCGAATCTGCCCTGAAGGGCGCCCATTTCGTCGAGCTGTGCTGCCAGCGCCGCATCCCGCTGGTGTTCCTGCAGAACATCACCGGCTTCATGGTGGGGCGGAAATACGAGGCCGGCGGCATCGCCAAGGACGGCGCCAAGCTGGTCACGGCGGTCGCCTGCGCCAAGGTGCCGAAATTCACCGTCATCATCGGCGGCAGCTATGGCGCCGGCAATTACGGCATGTGCGGCCGCGCCTACAGCCCGCGCTTCATGTGGATGTGGCCGAACGCCCGCATCTCCGTCATGGGCGGCGAGCAGGCGGCCGGCGTGCTGGCCCAGGTCAAGCGCGATGCCATGGAGGCCCAGGGCAAGCCGTGGTCGGCCGAGGACGAGGAGGCGCTGAAGGCGCCGATCCGCGCCCAGTTCGAGCGCGAGAGCCACGCATACTATGCCAGCGCCCGGCTGTGGGACGACGGCATCATCGACCCGGCGGATACCCGCATGGTGCTGGGCCTCGGCCTGTCGGCCTCGCTGAACGCCCCGGTGCCGAAGACGCCCTTCGGCGTCTTCCGGATGTGAGGGGGGCGGACATGAGCGATATTCTGCCAAACGATATTGTGGTCGAGGTTGCCGACACCGGCGTCGCCACCGTCACCATGAACCGCGGCGACGTGCACAACGCCTTCAACGAACAGGTCATCGCCGACCTGACCGCCGCATTCCGGCGGGTGGGCGAGGATCCGGCGGTGCGCGTCGTCCTGCTGCGCGGCGTGGGCAAGAGCTTCTCGGCCGGGGCCGACCTATCCTGGATGAAGAAGATGGCCGGCTATTCCCACGCGGAGAATCTGGCCGACGCCATGGGCCTCGCCACCATGCTGCGCACGCTGGACGAATGCCCGAAGCCCACGGTCGCCGTGGTGCAGGGTCCGGCCTTCGGCGGCGGCGTCGGGCTGGTCTCGGCCTGCGACATCGCCATCGGCGTCGAGACCGCGACCTTCGCCCTGTCGGAGGTGCGGCTGGGCATCATCCCCGCCGCCATCAGCCCCTATGTCATCGCCGCCATCGGCGAGCGCGCCTGCCGCCGTTACTTCCTGACCGGCGAGCGGTTCAGCGCGGCGGAGGCCCACCGCATCGGCCTGCTGCATGAGCTGACCAATGCCGACGGGCTGGAAGAGACGGTGGCGAGGACGGTCAAAAACCTGATGGACAGCGCCCCCACGGCGGTCACCGCCGCCAAGGAGCTGATTCGTGCCGTCGCCCGCCGGCCGCTGACCGACGACGTGGTGCGCGACACGGCGGAGCGCATCGCCCGCCAGCGCGCCAGCGCCGAAGGCAAGGAGGGCGTCGGCGCCTTCCTCGACAAACGCACCCCGTCCTGGCGGAGCTGATCCAATGTCCCAAATGGCAATGTTCGACAAGATCCTGATCGCCAACCGCGGCGAAATCGCCTGCCGGGTCATCCGCACCGCCCGCCGCATGGGCATCAAGACCGTCGCCGTCCATTCGGAGGCCGATGCCAAGGCGATGCATGTCCAGATGGCCGACGAGGCCGTCTGCATCGGCCCGGCTCCGGTCGGCGAAAGCTATCTGCGCGGCGAGGTCATCCTCGACGTGGCGAAGCGCACGGGGGCGCAGGCCATCCATCCCGGCTACGGCTTCCTGTCGGAGAATGCCGGCTTCGCCGCGGCCTGCGCGGAGGCCGGTGTCGTCTTCATCGGCCCGCCGATCGAGGCGATCCGCGTCATGGGCTCCAAGGCGGAGTCCAAGCGGCTGATGGCGAATGCCGAGGTGCCGCTGGTGCCGGGCTATCACGGCACCGACCAGGACTTCGCCACCCTGTCGGCGGAGGCCGAGCGCATCGGCTATCCGGTGCTGGTCAAGGCATCGGCCGGCGGCGGCGGCAAGGGCATGCGCGTGGTGCGCGCCGCCAACGAGTTGGCCGATGCGGTGGCCGGCGCCCAGCGCGAGGCCAAGGCCGCCTTCGGCGACGACAGCCTGCTGCTGGAGAAGTATCTCGGCCGGCCGCGCCATGTCGAAATCCAGGTCTTCTGCGACACCCACGGCAACGGCGTCTATCTGTTCGAGCGCGACTGCTCGGTCCAGCGCCGCCACCAGAAGGTGATCGAGGAGGCGCCGGCCCCCAACCTGCCCGACGACCTTCGCCGCCGCATGGGCGAGGCCGCGGTCGCCGCCGCCAAGGCGGTGAACTATGTCGGCGCCGGCACCGTCGAGTTCCTCTATGAGGATGGCGGCTTCTACTTCATCGAGATGAATACCCGCCTGCAGGTGGAGCATCCGGTGACGGAGAAGATCACCGGGCTCGATCTGGTCGAGTGGCAGCTGCGCGTTGCCGCGGGCGCGGAGCTGCCGCTGCGCCAGGAGCAGCTGACCCGCCGGGGGCATGCCTTCGAGGCGCGGCTGTACGCCGAGGATCCGCAGCGCGACTTCCTGCCGGCCATCGGCAAGCTGGTGCGCCTGCGCCCGCCGGCCGAGAACGACCATGTCCGCGTCGACACCGGCGTCCGCGAGGGCGATTCGGTGACGATGTATTACGACCCGATGATCGCCAAGCTGATCGTCTGGGACGAGGACCGTGACAGCGCGCTGCGCCGCCTGCGCGTGGCGCTCGCCGAATATGAGGTGGTCGGCGTCACCACCAATGTCGGCTTCCTCGGCGCCATCGCCGGCCATCCGGCCTTCAAGGCGGTGGAGATCGACACCGGCTTCATCGAGCGCCACCGCGCCGACCTGCTGCCGCCGCCGGCCCCGGAGTCGGACAAGGCGCTGGCCGCAGCCTCGCTGTCGGTGCTGCTGAAGCGCCGGGAGGAGGCCCAGGCCGCTCTGCGCGCCCGGTCGGATCGTTACTCGCCCTGGCTGCTCGCCAATGGTTGGCGGCTGAACGAGGAGAACCATTACGACCTGCGCCTGATGGACGGCGACACGGCGCGCGAGGTGACGCTGCATTTCCGTGCCGATGGCTATGAGGTCGCGGTGGATGGCGGCAAGCCGATGCCGGTGACAGGCGTCAGTCTGTCGGACGGCCTGCTGACCGCCACGCTGGGCGGCATGCGCACCCGCGCCACCGTGGTGCAGCAGGGGCTGGACATCACCGTATTGATCGACGGCGCGGTGTCGCGCCTGACGCTGGACGACCCCAGCGCCCGTGCGGCGGAGCAGGAGGGCGGCTCCGGCCGTCTGACCGCGCCGATGCCCGGCACCGTGGTTCGCGTGCTGGTCGAAGCCGGCCAGAGCGTCGAGGCCGGCGCGCCGCTGATGCTGCTGGAAGCCATGAAGATGGAGCACACCATCAAGGCCCCGGCGGCGGGCACCGTCAGCGCGGTGAACTTCGCGGCGGGCGATCAAGTGTCGGAAGGCGTCGATCTGCTGGTTCTCGACATCGCGGAGGGTTGACCGATGCAGCTGCCGAAGTTCGTCCGCATGGTGGAGGTCGGCCCGCGCGACGGCCTCCAGAACGAAAAATCCATGGTGCCGACCGCGGTGAAGGTGGAGCTGGTCAACCGCCTGTCCGATGCCGGTTTGAGCGTGGTCGAGGCGGCCAGCTTCGTCTCGCCCAAATGGGTGCCGCAGATGGGCGACAGCGCCGACGTGCTGGCCGGCATCGCCCGCAAGCCCGGCGTCCGTTATGCCGCCCTCACCCCGAATCTGAAGGGGCTGGAGGGTGCGCTGGCGGCCAAGGCCGACGAGGTGGCGGTGTTCGGCGCCGCGTCGGAAAGCTTCAGCCAGAAGAACATCAACTGCTCCATCGCCGAGAGCCTGGACCGCTTCGCCCCTGTCATGGAGCAGGCCAAGGCGGCGGGCGTGCCGGTGCGGGGCTATGTGTCCTGCGTGCTCGGCTGCCCTTATGAGGGGGAGATCGCGCCGAAGGCGGTGGCCGACGTGGCGGAGCGGCTGTTCGCCATGGGCTGCTACGAGATCTCGCTGGGCGACACCATCGGCACCGGCACGCCGACCAAGGCGCAGCTGATGATCGCCGCGGTGGCGGAGCGGGTGCCGGTCGACAAGATCGCCGTCCATTTCCACGACACCTACGGGCAGGCGCTGGCCAACATCCTGGCGGCCCTGCAGATGGGGGTGGCTGTGGTCGACAGCTCCGTCGCCGGCTTGGGCGGCTGCCCCTATGCCAAGGGGGCCAGCGGCAACGTGGCGAGCGAGGATGTGCTGTACATGCTGAACGGCCTCGGCATCGAGACCGGGGTGGACCTGGACAAGCTGATCGCGGCCGGGGCGTTCATCAGCGACGCCATCGGCCGCCCCACCGCATCGAAGGTGGCCCGCGCTCGTGGTTGTGCGTGAGGGAATCTTCGGCAACGAAGGGCCGCGCTTCCGAAAGGGAACGCGGCCCTTTCGTATTCGGGCGTGCCCCTTCGCATCTTGGGCGCCCCACCCCATATAGGGCCGGTCCTCGGCCAGACGTGAACGACCGCCCGTGCGTATTCCTCACCTGAACGACCTGTACGATGCCGGCAGCCGGCTTCTTTTGGAATCGACGGTGCGCGTCGGCGTCACCGGGCTGCGGCGGGCGGGCAAGACCGTCTTCGTCACCGCACTTGTCGACAATCTGCTGAAGGCCGGGCGGCTTCCCTTCCTCGACGTGATGTCGTCGGGCCGCTTCCAGGCGGCGCGGCTGCGGCCGCAGCCCGACCCGGACGTGCCACGCTTCGACTTCGAAGGCCATCTCGCCGCGCTGATCGGTCCCGATCCCCATTGGCCGGAGCCGACGCGCGGCATCGGCCAGATGCGCGTCGCCCTGCGCTACCGTCCGGATTCGGCGCTGAAGCGGGCGGTGCAGCCGGTGGCGACGCTGAACCTCGACCTCGTCGATTATCCCGGCGAATGGCTGCTCGACCTGCCGCTGCTGCGCCAGAGCTTCGCGGAATGGAGCTCGCTCACCCTGGAGCTTGCCGCCCGGCCGCCGCGCGACGAGCTGTCCGCCTCCTGGCGCGGCTGGCTCGCCACCATCGATCCGATGGCATCGGCGGAGGAGGAGACGGCGCGGCGCGGGGCGGCGCTCTACACCGACTATCTCCACGCCTGCCGTCGCGCCGACACGCTGCTCAGCCTGATCCAGCCGGGCCGCTTCGTCGAACCTGGCGACATGAAGGATGCGCCGCTGCTGACCTTCTGCCCGCTGCCCCCGCCCCAGGCCGGCGGGTCGCGGGGGCGCGGCAGCCTGTGGGCGCTGATGGAGGAGCGCTACGAGGCCTACAAGACCAACGTCGTCCGCCGCTTCTTCTCCGAACATTTCGCCAAGCTCGACCGCCAGATCGTGCTGATCGACGTGCTTGGCGCGCTGAATGCCGGGCCGGCCGGGATGGCCGACATGAAGCGGGCGCTGGAACTGAGCCTGGAGCCCTTCCGCCACGGCTCGTCGGGCTGGCTCGACTGGCTGCTGGGCACCAAGATCGACCGGGTGCTGTTCGCCGCGACCAAGGCCGACCACATCGCCGCCCACCAGCATGCCCAGCTGCGCGCGCTGCTCGACCGGCTGGTCGGCGACGCCCGCAACGCCATCCGCTTCGAAGGCGCCCAGGTCGAGACGATGGCCATCGCCGCGCTGAAATGCACCGACAGCGTGGTGACGGAGCATGAGGGCCGGCAGCTGCGCTGCGTGCGCGGCGTGCCCGTGGGGCGCGACCGTCCGACCGTGTTGTTCCCCGGCGAAATCCCGGAGGATGCCGAGGCCTTTCCGCCGGGCCGTGACCGCCCCTACAATTTCCTGGCCTTCCGTCCGCCCGACGACCTCGGCCGCGACCCGCGCGGGCTGCCGCACATCCGCGTCGATCAGGCCCTGCAATTCCTGCTGGGGGATTACCTGCTGTGACGGAGCGCGACGCCGACACCCGCAAAGCCTCGAAGGGCTGGGTTCCGCCGATGGAGCTGGAGCTTGACCGCGCCGCTCCGGTTTCGGTCGAGGAGGAGACGGCGCTGCTGACCGGATCGGGCGACCCGGCGGAGCTGCTGCCGGCCCCGGCGGCGCCGGTGCGGACGACGCGCCGGCTCGGGCGCTGGCTGATCGGGGCGCTGGCGGCGCTGGTTCTGGTGGCGCTGGGGTTCGACACCGCCGATCTGCTGAACCGGGCCTTCGCCACCAGCGTGGCGCTGGGCGTTCTGGTGGCGCTGCTGGCGGCGACCGCGGGCATCGCCGCGGTGGCGATGCTGGTGAACGAACTGCTGTCTCTGCGCCGTCTTCGGCGGATCGAGGAATTGCGGGCGGAGGCCGGGCGTTTGGAGGTGGAGGCGCCGGGCGGCCGGGCCGACCGTTTCGCCGGGTCGCTGGTGGCGCTCTATGCCGACCGGCGGGAAATGGCCCCGGCGCTGGCCCGCGTGCGCGATCATGTGACCGATGCCCATGACGAGCATGAGGTGGTGCGGCTGCTGGACCGCGAGGTGCTGGCCCCGCTCGACCGTGCCGCCTATCAGCGGGTCCTGCTCGCCTCGCGCGACACCGCTGTCGCCACCGCGCTGAGCCCGGCGGCGCTGCTGGATTTCGCGGTGGTGCTGTGGCGCAACCTGAAGCTGGTGCGGGAGATCGCCTCGCTCTACGGCGCCCGGCCCGGCTATGTCGGCTCGCTGCGGCTGCTGCGCCGGATGCTCGCCAACATCGCCGTCGCCGGGGTGACGGAAAGCGCCCATCATGTGGCGGTGGAGGCGCTGGGCGGTTCGCTCGCCGCCGCGATCTCCACCCGGATGGGGCAGGGGGTGATCAACGGCCTGCTGACCGCGCGGGTCGGGCTGACCGCCATGCATCTGTGCCGCCCCATCGCCTTCGGCACCGACAACCGCCCCAGCCTGAACCGCATCAGGAAGGAATTGCTGTCGGTGCCCAAGCAGGTGCTGTGACGGGTCAGGCGAGGTCGAAGACCAGCACCTCGGCATCGTCGGCCCGGTCGAGCGTCACCGCCTTCTCCTCCGTCAGCGCGGCGCCGTCGCCGGCCTTCAGCAGGGTGCCGTTCAGATGGACCCGGCCGCGGGCGACCTGGACCCAGGCATGGCGGCCGGGGCGCAGGGTCAGGGTGGCGCTCTCCTCGCCGTCCAGCAGCGCGGCGTACAGATCGACATCCTGGTGGATGGTGACGCTGCCGTCACGCCCGTCACGCGACCCGACCAGCTTCAGCTTGCCCTGCTTCTCCGCAGCCGGGAAATCCGCCTGCTGGTAGCCGGGGGCCAGGTTGTTGGCTTCCGGCAGGATCCAGATCTGGAGGAAATGCACCGGCTCGGTGTCGGACGCATTGTACTCGCTGTGGCGGATGCCGCGGCCGGCGCTCATCACCTGGACCTCGCCCGGACGGATCACCGACCCGGTGCCGATGGAGTCCTTATGCTCCAGCGCGCCGTTCAGCACGTAGGAGACGATCTCCATGTTGGCGTGCCCATGGGTGGGGAAGCCGGCGCCGGGGATCACGCGGTCCTCGTTGATCACTCGCAGGGCGCGGAAGCCCATATGGCCGGGGTCGAAGTAATGGCCGAACGAGAAGCTGTGGTTGCTGTTCAGCCAACCCATGTTGGCAACCCCGCGCTCGTCGCGATGGCGAATGGTGATCATGATGGAACCCTCCGTGCTCGTTGGGGTGTGTGCCCTTGTCTGGAGGGGAATTTGGCACCGGACGGCATGAGGAACAATCCGGCGGGTTCGCATCAGATCGTTGCTGTTGAGGCTACAATCTCAGCCCGCCAGCGGCACCCCGACCGCGAACACGGTGCCGCGCCCTTCCACCGAGCGCACCGTCACCGGATGTTCCAGCAGCCGCGCCAGCCGTTCGACGATGGCGAGCCCCAGGCCGATGCCTTCGCTGCGGTCGCGGTCGGGGCGGTCGAGCTGGACGAATTCCTCGAAGATGCGGCGGCGGTCGGGTTCGGCGATGCCGCGCCCGGTATCGTACACCTCGATCCACAGCCGGTCGCCGCGGGTGCGGCAGCCGACCAGCACGCCGCCGGTCTCGGTGTAGCGGATGGCGTTGCCAATCAGGTTGCGGACGATGCGCTCCAGCAGTGCCGGATCGCTGCGCACCACGGCGTCGGTCGGGACGGCGCGCAGCCGCAGGCCCTTGGCCTCCGCCATCCCGGCGAACTCCGCCTCCAGCTGATCGAGCAGCGGGGAGAGCGGCAGGTCGGCCAGCCTTGGCGTCACCGCTCCGGATTCCAGCTTGGAGATGTCGAGGATGGCGTTCAGCAGATCGCGCATCGACCGCTCCGCTGCCTTCAGGTCGGTCAGCAGCGCCGCCGCCTTGGCGCTCTGCGGCTGGCGTTCCAGCATGCCGGTGAACATGCCGATGGCCTGGAGGGGCTGCTGCAGATCGTGGCTGGCATGGGCGAGGAAGCGGGATTTGGCGCGGTGGGCCTGCTCCGCCGCGGATTTGGCGGCGTGCAGTTCGGCCGTGCGCTCGCGCACCTGCTGTTCCAGCGTGGCGTTGGCCCGTTCGATCGTCTCGGCCATGCGCAGGATCTCGGTGAACTGGCGGCGCACCTGCCGGGTCATCGGCCGGAAGATCGCCAGCGCCTCCACCGCCAGGATCAGCAGGGTGATCAGCAGGGCGGCGAGCCCGAGCCGGTGCAGGGTATGGAACCCGGCCTCGCCTTCCTCCTGGTAGAGGGCGACCATTTCCTCCAGCCGATCCAGCAGCGGGCCGAGTGCCTGGGAGGTGATGCGGTCCGCTTCGGCCGGATCGGGGGGCTGGCCGGCGGATGCGGCGGCGATTACCCGGCGCAGGGCGGCGATATGCCCGGTCACCACCCGGTCCAGCGGGTCGGAGCCGCCATGGAACAGGTCGTTTGGCGGCGGCCCCGTCGGCGGGCCTTCCTCCGGCCCGGCCCGGCCGCTCAGCCGGCGGTGGGCCGCCTCGAACATGTCGGTGGTCTCGGCCAGTTGGCGGGCGAGGTCGCTGCGCACGGCAGGGTCGGTGGCGGTCTTCAGCCGCTCGACCAGAAGGGCGGTCCGCTGCGACAGCATGCGCTGGCGGCCGGAGACGTTGACGACCTCCAGCATGCGTTCATGCTGGCCGATCACCCCTTCGGTCATGACGAAGCCGGCCAGCGTGCCGAGCGCGATCAGCGTCAGCGCCAAGGCATAGCGCACGGTCATCCAGCGCGCTGTGGTGGTGCCGGTCGGTATCATGCCCATGCCTCGTCCATGTGTCCCCTCGGCCGTGACGCCCATTGCGGTCATAAGACAGCATCATTGGGGCATCTGCCGCATCGCGGCAATGGCCGACGGTGACGCTATGAAGCCTCGGTGAAGCCGCAAGCCTCCAGCGCCGCCCGCATGTGCGGCGGAACCGGCGCCACCGCGCCCACCGGGTCCCGCTTCGGGTAGAGCGGCAGCGAGATGGCGCGGGAGTGCAGGTGCAGCGGCTTGCCCTCCGGCCCGCCATATTGCGGGTCGCCGACCAGCGGACAGCCGATGGAGGCGCAGTGGACGCGGATCTGGTGGGTGCGTCCGGTGTGCGGCGTCAGCTCCAGCCAGGTCAGCCCGTCCGCCTGCCCGCGCACCACGTAATCCGTCACAGCGGCCTGCCCATCGGGCGAGCCGACGATGCGCCAGCCGCCGGTCTTGTTGGAGACCTTGGCCAGCGGCAGCTCGATCCGCCCGGACTCCTGCGGCGGCGTCCCGGCCACCACCGCCCAATAGGTTTTGTCGACCTTGCCGTTCTGGAACAGGATGCCGATCTTGCGCAGCGCCTTGGCATGGCGGCCGAGGATCAGGCAGCCGGACGTGTCGCGGTCCAGCCGGTGGGCGAGGGACGGCGGCTTGGGAAAGCCGAAGCGCAGTGCATCGAAATGCCGCTCCAGGTTTGGCCCGCCGGCGGGGCCGGCATGGACCGGCAACCCGGCGGGCTTGTCGAGGATCAGCATCAGCCCGTCGCGGTACAGGATGCGGTCTTGGATTTGGGCGGGTGTCACGGGCAACTCATCCCCAGGCGCGGGAAATCAGGAGGTCGATGGCGGCGATGATGCGGTCGCTGTCGTCGGCGAGGGAGCAGACCTTTTCGCCGAGCCGTTCGGTGCGGACCGTCACGGTCTGTAGTGGATGAAGAACCACCGAGCGTCCATCGATTTCAAAGGACGGATTCAATTGGGGATCGATGGGCGGCTCCGCGCGCTTGTCGATCATTGGAATGACGACGCGGCTGCGCGATCTGTCGAACCTTCCCGATTGAATGACAACCACGAACGGAGTCGTCTGACAGCCAGCACCAATGTTCCTATGGACGTCGAACTGGCTCATAAGATGTCATCGACATGTTGGTCCGCGAAAGAACCATGTTTTTCATCGAAGCGGTTCCATGCTTCGATTACGTCATCCAGGCGACGCTCACGATCTGCCTTCGCCACCTCGTCGGCCAGCAGCTTCTCGACCCGCTCGGACAGGTCGCCGGGAAGGGACTGCGCGCGGTGTAGGATGTCCTCGTCCAGCGACAGGGTGACATCCCGCTTCGCTGCGCGCCGGTCATAGACACCATCCATTGGAAAGCCCTCCCCCGATCCCGATGCAGTGAAGATAGGCGCCCCCGGTGCCATCCGGCAAGCGGGCAGGAAAAAGGGCGCGGGGCCTCTCGCAAGGCGCCGCGCCCCCTCTCAAAGGTCCCCCCGGATCAGGCGAGCTTCAACTCCTTGAAGAAGTCGTTGCCCTTGTCGTCGACGATGATGAAGGCCGGGAAGTCCTCCACCTCGATGCGCCAGATGGCTTCCATGCCGAGTTCGGGATACTCGACGCATTCCACCTTCTTGATGCAGTCCTGGGCCAGACGGGCGGCGGCGCCGCCGATCGAGCCGAGATAGAAGCCGCCATGCTGCTTGCAGGCCGCGGTCACTTCGGGGCTGCGGTTGCCCTTGGCCAGCATGACCATCGAGCCGCCCGCCGCCTGGAACTGGTCGACGAAGCTGTCCATGCGGCCCGCCGTCGTCGGCCCGAAGGAGCCCGAGGCGTAGCCTTCCGGCGTCTTCGCCGGGCCGGCGTAATAGATCGGGTGGTTCTTGAAGTAGTCCGGCAGCGGCTCGCCGGCGTCCAGGCGGGCGCGCAGCTTGGCGTGGGCCAGATCGCGGGCGACGATCAGCGGGCCGGTCAGCGACAGGCGGGTGCGGATCGGGTACTGCGACAGCGTGGCGCGGATCTGCTCCATCGGCTGGTTCAGGTCGATCTTCACGACCTCGTCCGACAGATGTTCGCCGCCGATCTCCGGCAGATACTGGGCCGGATCGGTCTCCAGCTGCTCCAGGAAGATGCCGTCCCTGGTGATCTTGCCCACCGCCTGACGGTCGGCCGAGCAGGACACGCCGATGCCGATCGGCATTGAGGCGCCGTGGCGCGGCAGACGGATGACGCGGACGTCGTGGCAGAAGTACTTGCCGCCGAACTGGGCGCCGATGCCCATGTTCTGGGTCAGCTTGTGGACTTCGGCCTCCATCGCCAGATCGCGGAAAGCGTGCGCGTCCTCGCCGCCCTCGGTCGGCAGGTTGTCGAGGTAGCGGGCCGAGGCCAGCTTCACCGTCTTCAGGTTCTGCTCCGCCGACAGGCCGCCGATGACGATGGCGAGGTGGTAGGGCGGGCAGGCCGAGGTGCCGAGATAGCGGATCTTGTCTTCCAGGAACTTCAGCAGCCGGTCGGGCGCCAGCACCGACGGCGTGGCCTGATGCAGGAAGGTCTTGTTGGCCGACCCGCCGCCCTTGGCCATGAACAGAAACTTGTAATAGTCCTCGCCCTCGGAATAGATGTCGATCTGCGCCGGCAGGTTGTTGCGGGTGTTCTTCTCCTCATACATGGAGATCGGCGCCAGCTGGCTGTAGCGCAGGTTGCGCTTCAGGTAGGCGTCGCGGGCGCCTTCCGACAGGGCGGTCTCGTCGCCGCCCTTGGTCCAGACGCGGCGGCCCTTCTTGCCCATGATGATGGCGGTGCCGGTGTCCTGGCACATCGGCAGGGTGCCGGCGGCGGCGATGTTGGCGTTCTTCAGCAGGTCGAGCGCCACGAAGCGGTCATTGGCCGACGCTTCCTCATCGTCCAGGATCTTGGCGAGCTGGGCCAGATGGCCCGGACGCAGCAGATGGTTGATGTCGGAGAAGGCAGCCTCGGCCAGCAGGCGCAGACCTTCAGGCTCGACCTTCAGGATCTGCTCGCCGTCGAACTCGACGACCGAAACGTGATCCGAGGTCAGCTTGCGGTAGGTCGTGTCGTCCTTGGCGAGCGGAAACAGGCCGCGGGCTGAGGCGATGTCGTCGGGCATTGGGGCGTTCCTTTGACGAACCTGGCGTGGCGATCCAATGGCGTCCGCTCGCCTCCGCGAAAACGCGCCCGGCCGGGCGCGCGAAGGGGGCAGGCCGCGCTCGGCCCCCCTTATACACCGCTGCGGGGCGGAGACAACCATCGGAGAGAGTAACTGCGCGCGACGGTTTGTCGTTGGCCGAAGACGGGCAAAAGAAAAGGCCGGCACACCGCAATGGTAATACCAGCCTTTTCTTCCCGTCACTGGCGTCGGCTGTTTACGCCGCCGCCTTCACATGCCCGTCCACCGCCCCATGGGCAGGAACGGCCGGCTCGGCCGGGGCGCCGACCCACTCGCCATGGGCGGGGATTTCCTCGCCCTTCATCACCAGGGTCAGCGGACCCAGGCGGGCGAAGTCGCCGACATGGGTGTCGTACAGCACGGTGGCGCCCGCGCCGATGGTGACGCCGTTCCCGACGCTCACCCGGCCGACCTTCATCACGCGGTCCTCGTACAGGTGGGTCTGCAGGGCCGACAGCGCGTTGATCGCGCAATGGTCGCCGACCGACACGCAGTCGAATTCGGTGATGTCGGTGGTGTCCATGTAGACGCCCTTGCCGAACTTCGTGCCGAAGATGCGCAGCACCCAGGGTAGCATCGGCGTGCCGCGCAGATGGTCGAGCAGCACCTTGCCGGCCAGACCCCAGTACAGCACAGCCACCGCCTCGGTCCGCATCGCCCACCACGACCACATCGGCTTCATGGTGGGGGCGTAGCGGCCCATCAGCAGCCATTTCACCAGCGCCACCACCAGCACCATCGCCGACGGGATGGCGACGCTGACCGCCAGGAACTGCCAAAGGAAGGTGCCCCAGCGGCCGTCGAGGATGGCGGGGGCGAAGAACTCCACCGCGAAGGTGCCGAAGGTGATGAACAGCATCGTCGGCATCGACAGGCTGAAGGCTTCGAACACGGCGCGGCCGAGACGGCGCGCGCGCGACGGTTCGAAGGTCCAGTTGGCCGACACGTTGTCGAACTTCTGGCGCACCGGCAGCTTGATCGGCGGGCTGCCGAACCAGGTGTCGCCGGCCTGCATCTCGGCATTGGCGGGCGGCTTGGACTTGATGCCGATCAGCGTGCCGGTGGGGATCGAGGCGCCCGGCGGGACCACGGCGTCGTTGCCGACGAACACGCGGGCCTCGGTCTTCACCGGCTGCAGATGCATCCAGCCGCGGCGGATGTCCTCGTCGCCCAGCACCACCTCGTCGGCGATGAAGCACTTCTCGCCGATCTCCACCAGATCGTAGCGGCCGGCAAGGTTGGTCGAGATCTCGGCGTCGCGGCCGATCTTCGCCCCCATCAGGCGGTACCAGGCCCGCATGTAGACGGTGGCGTAGAGCGAGCTGAGGGTGTCCAGCATCACCTCGGTCGCCAGCGCCACGATCCATTTGCGGACGTAGAACCAGCTGTGGACCGAATAGGATCCCGCCTCCACCTTCGGCAGCACGACCCAGCGCGCGGCGGCGATCAGCAGGACGGTGACCGCCACCAGGAACATGGCGGTCGGCCAGGCGATGGCGGGGACATAGAAGAGGTAGTTGACCTTGAACAGCCCGCCCATCCAGGCGTCGAGCTTGTCGAACAGGTAGAAGGCCGGGAAGATCGGGATCAGGGCCACCGGCGGCAGGCCGACCAGCGCCACCAGATAGACCAGCCCCTGGATGGCCCGTTTGACGGCGCCGGCGCGCGGTGCCTGGGGCAGGGCGGCGCGGTCGACCATGCCCACCTTGCGGGCGGGCGAGCCGTCCCAGGATTCGTAGGCGCCGGTGCGGGTGCCGGCGGCGAGTGCGGTCAGGTCGGCCAGTTCGGTGCCGGGGGCGACGACGGCGTCATGCCCGATCACGCAGGAGGTGCCGATATAGGCGTCGTCGCCGATCTCGATGGTGCCGATCACCAGTTCGTTGCCGATCACCTCGGCATTCGCCAGCTTGACCTTGCCGCCGGTGCAGGCGCCGCGGCCGATGCTGACCAGATCGATGGCGCCGGATTCGAACTCGCCGATCATCGCGTCGGCGCCGATACGGGCGCCGAGCGCGCGCAGGAGCAGCCGCATCACCGGCGACCCCTGGAACCATTTCAGGTGGACCAGCGCGATGAAGCGCTGGGCCAGCCACCAGCGGTAATAATAGACGCCCCACAGAGGGTAGCGACCTGGCTTCGTCCGGCCGATGATCAGCCATTTCGCCGCGATGGCGATGGCGACGGTCGCGATGTTGATGACGACATAGACGCCGAACAGCGTCGTGATCTCGCCCAGCAGCCCGGCATCCTCGCCCGACAGCAGCATGTAGCTGACGAACACGCCCAGCCACTGCACCGTCATCAGCGCCAGGATGACCGGCAGGGCCGCGGCCTGGGCCAGTCCGCACAGCAGGCGGCGGCGCAGCGCCGGCGGCTCGAAGGACAGGTCGGCGGGTTCGGCGCTGTGACCGGCCGGCGCCTTGGCGTCCAGCCGTTCGGCCATGGCGCGCAGCGTGCGGGCGCCATAGACGTCCTGCAGGGTCAGGCTGGCCAGCCCGGCGCTCTCGCGCACCGCCGAGACGAAGCGTGCCGCCAGCAGCGAATGACCGCCGAGGTCGAGGAAAAAGTCGGCCTCAAGCGGGATCGACTGGCCGGGGAAGACGCGGCGGGCGGCCTCCAGCAGCGCGGCCTCGGTCGGGGTGCGCGGCTCCTCCTGCTCGCCTGCGCCGGCATCCTCGGTCAGGGCTATCGCCTGCAGGGTCTTGCGGTCGGCCTTGCCGGAGGTCAGGCGCGGCAGCTCCGCCACCTGCTCGTAATGCGCAGGCACCATGTAGGCGGGAAGCTGGGCGCGCAGCGCGTCGCGGAGAACGGTCCTGTCGAGGGAGGCGCCGGTCTGCGCGACCAGGAAGGCGACCAGACGGTCGAGCCCGTTGTCGGTGCGCAGCACCACCGTTGCCTGGGCGACGCCCGGCAGGTCGGTCAGCTTCGCCTCGATCTCTCCCAGCTCCAGACGGAAGCCGCGGATCTTGACCTGATCGTCGATGCGGCCATGGAAGCGCAGGTTGCCGTCGGCATCCAGGCTGACCGCATCGCCGGAGCGGTAGAGCAGCGGGTCGTTTCCGCCGGAGCGGTACGGGTTGGCGATGAACTTCTCCGCCGTCAGCTCCGGGCGGCCGAGATAGCCCTGCGCCACGCCGGGGCCGCCGATCAGCAACTCGCCCTGGGTGCCGGCGGCGACCGGCTGCAGCGCCTCGTCCACCACATAGCAGGTGTAGTTGGGGATCGGGCGGCCGATGGTGACGGGGGTGTCGGGCAGCACCTCGGCCACCGTGGCGACGACGGTCGCCTCGGTCGGGCCGTAGCTGTTGAACAGGCGCCGGCCCGGCCGGCACCAGCGCGAGGCGACCGCCGGCGGGCAGGCCTCGCCACCCAGGATGACGATGCGCAGGGACGGCACGTCCTTCGGCAGCATCGCCAGCAGGGTGGGGACGGTGTCCAGCACCGTGACGCCGGCCTCGTTCAGCACGTCGGCCAGCCGGTCCACTTCGTCCAGCACCTGGCGGCTGGCGACCCACAGGGTGGCGCCTGCCAGATAGGGGACGAAGATCTCCTCCAGCGACAGGTCGAAGGCGACCGACGCGCCCTGGAACGCCACGTCGTCGGCGGTGATGCCGTAGACGCTGTTGGCGGCGCGCAGGTAATGGCAGATGTTGCGGTGGCTGATGACGATGCCCTTGGGCTTGCCGGTCGAGCCCGAGGTGTAGATGGCGTAGGCCGGGCTGTCCGGCGTCACCCCGTCGGCGCGCAGGTCGAGCGGACGGTCGTCGTCGCCCAGCACGTCGCCGATGCGCAGGACCTGGACGTCGGCGCCGGTGTCGGCCAGCGTCGCCGCCTTGGTGCCGGTCACCAGATCGATCAGGATCGCCGGGGCGGCGCAATCGGTCAGGCTGACGGCCACGCGCTCGGCCGGTGCGTCGGCATCGAAGGGCAGATAGGCGGCACCCGCCTTCAGGATGCCCAGCAGCGCCACATGCAGGTCCAGCGACCGCGCCATCCACAGCCCGACGAAGCAGCCGGGGCCGATCCCGCGCGCCCGCAGGCCGCGGGCGACCCGGTTGGCGCGCGCCTCCAGCTCGGCATAGCTGATGCGCCGGCCTTCATAGACGATGGCCGTGCGGTCCGGATGCGCCGCGGCGGTCGCCTGCGGAATGTCGGACAACAGCTCGTCCCGCAGCAGGGACGGGTCGATGGGGCCGCTCAGCGTCGGGATCGTTGGAGTGGCGGGCCGGGAAGCGTACGTCGCCGATTGACCGGCTGGGGAAACGTCGGTCGGGCCGTTGGCCCGCGCAGTCAGCAGAGTCACGCTGTTTCAGCCTTCCAAAGGGAATCAGCGCGGTGGCGCCAGAGGGACCCGTTCATCGGCTGGTCCCGGCGGTCGGCTGAACGCGGCGATGGGCCGCTCGCATGTTGTGGCGCTTTATGGTTAACGAATGCTTGCCGTCCGGCATGACGGCACCCGTACCGATGGGAGATGGCAAGTCTTGGGCTTTCCAAGCGCTGCACAAGCAACATTCGCCCCAACCAAAAGAAAGAATAAGACCTGCCGGCACCGGATACATGCGTATACATGAACGTGCGGACGGCGCTTTCATGATCCGTTGCGGCACGGTGGTCAAGAGTGTCCTTTTGTATGCCTGCCGATGCGCCAGGGAATGTGTCGGAGCCACCACATGCCGGTCGGGGGGGCGGGGTGCCGGCGCAGGTCCTTCCGTATGCCATGCCTTGTCTCCTGCGCTGATGTAGGTCGACCGGCGGCGTCCACATCATTCGGCTTCTGCATGGCTGCTGCTCCCCAGATTCCACTTCCACCGTTCATTTTCATGATGGACGCCATCAAAAAAGATATTCATTATGACCATCATCAAAACGAGCCGCTGGCGATGCGGACCGCACCGGCCAGCCGAATGACAGGAGAGGGGCATGAGCATTTCGACGGACATGAGCGGGCGGGTCGTGCTGGTCACCGGCGGTACCTCCGGCATTGGGAGGGCGGCGGCGCTTGCATTCGGCGGGGCGGGGGCGACCGTTGTCGTCATTGGCCGGCGTGAAGCGGAGGGGCTGGAAACGGTGGAGATGATCGACCGTGCTGGCGGGATCGGACAATTCGTGGCGGCCGATGTCGCCGATGCGGCGCAGGTGGCATCCCTGTTCGAGCGGATCGAGCGCGACCACGGCCGTCTCGACGCCGCTTTCAACAACGCCGGCATCCATCAGGTCGGCCCGGTGACGGAGATGGAGGAGGAGACGTTCGACCGCGTCCTGACCGTCAATGTGAAGGGCGTCTGGCTCTGCCTGAAGCATGAACTGACGATCATGCGCCGCCAGGGCCACGGCGCGATCGTCAACACCGGGTCGGTGCTGGGCCAGATCGGCATGGCCGGCAACGCCGCCTATTCCGCCAGCAAGGCGGCCGTGGAGGGGTTGACCCGCACCGCCGCCATCGAGGTCGCGGCGTTGGGCATCCGCGTCAACGCCATCTGCCCGGCGATCATCCAGACGCCGATGACCCAGGCCTCCTTCGGCGGGGCGGAGCGGGTCGAATCCGCGCTGGGTCCGCTCCATCCCGTCGGCCGCGTCGGCCGTCCGGAAGAGGTTGCGTCGGCCGTCCTCTGGCTCAGCTCCGACGCCGCCGGCTTCGTCACCGGCCAGTCGATCAACATCGACGGCGGCGTCACCGCCCGATAACCGCCCACAGGTCCAACTGGTTACCGGAGATACCGGCCGATGCTGTCCGCCCCCCTCGCCGCCGCCCTGGCGCGCCGCGACATCCATTATGGATGGGTCGTGGTCGCCGTCACCTTCCTGTCCATGCTGGTGTCGGCGGGCGCGGTCGGCGCCCCCGGCGTCCTCCTCCTGCCGCTTCAGCGGGAATTCGGCTGGGATACCGCGGACATCTCCACCGCCATGGCGATCCGCCTTCTGCTGTTCGGGCTGATGGGGCCCTTCGCCGCCGCGATGATCAACCGCTTCGGCGTCCGGCGCATGGTGCTGTCCTCCCTGGCCCTGGTCGGCGGCGGACTCCTCGCCTCGGTGGCGATGCGCGAGGTTTGGCAGCTGATTGTGCTCTGGGGCTTCGTCGTCGGCTTCGGCACCGGACTGACCGCCATGGTTCTGGGCGCCACTATCGCCACGCGCTGGTTCGTCACCCGGCGGGGGCTGGTGATCGGGCTGCTGACCGCCAGTTCCGCCACTGGGCAGCTGGTCTTCATGCCGCTGCTGTCGATGCTGACGGAAGCCTATGGCTGGCGCACCGCCATCCTGCTGCTGTGCGGCCTGATCGCCGTGGCCGCGCTGGCGATGCTGGCCCTGATGCGCGACCGGCCCGCCGACCTGGGCCTTTCCGCCGTCGGCGAGACCGCGGGCACGCCGCCGCCCGCCGCACCCGGGGCCATCCTGCCGGCGGCGTTGGGGGCGCTGCGCGATGCGGCGGCGACCCGGACCTTCTGGATCCTGTTCGCCACCTTCTTCATCTGCGGCGCCAGCACCAACGGCCTGATCCAAACCCATCTGATCCCGCTCTGCGTCGATTTCAGCGTGCCGGAGGTGCAGGCGGCCGGCCTTCTGGCCCTGATGGGGATCTTCGACTTCGTCGGCACGGTCGGGTCCGGCTGGCTCTCCGACCGCTACGACAACCGCTGGCTCCTGTTCTGGTATTACGCCCTGCGCGGCTTGTCGCTGCTCTATCTGCCCTATTCGGACTTCACCCTCTACGGCCTGTCGGTCTTCGCCGTCTTCTATGGGCTGGACTGGATCGCCACCGTGCCGCCGACCGTGCGCCTGACGGCGGAACGCTTCGGCCGGGAGCGGGCCAACCTCGTCTTCGGCTGGATTTTTGCCGGCCACCAGATGGGTGCCGCCGCCGCGGCGTTCGGTGCCGGCCTGTCGCGCACCGCCTTGCAGAGCTACCTGCCGGCCTTCGCCATCGCGGGAGCCCTCTGCCTGCTCGCCGCTCTCCTGGTGCCGATGCTGGGCCGCCGCAGCAGGCCGGCCGTGGCCGGGGGGTGAGGCCCTATCCCCCCAGATGCTCCAGCGGCAGGGCGGTGCGGTAGCGCACCTGTTTCAGCGCGAAGCTGGAGCGGATGCTGGCGACGCCGGGGATGCGGGTCAGGTGCTCCTTCAGGAAACGCTCGTAGCTGGCGAGGTCCGGCACCACGACCCGCAGCAGGTAATCGGCATCGCCGGTCATCAGATAGCATTCCAGCACCTCCGGCAACGCCATCACCTCCGCCTCGAAGCCGTCTAGCCGGGCCTCCACCTGCCGCTCCAGGCTGACGCTGACGAAGATGTTGACCGGCAGGTCGACGGAAGCCGGATCGACCAGCGCCACATAGCGGGCGATCACCCCGGCCTCCTCCAGCGCCTTGACCCGCCGCAGGCAAGGGGAGGGCGACAGGCCGACCCGCTCCGCAAGTTCGTTGTTGGGCAGGCGGCCATCCTCCTGAAGGACGGCCAGGATTTTCCGGTCTATGCGGTCGAGAAGATGCTTTGGCATCGGCTGCCGTTTCCCACGCTGTAGTGGCATCCAATGCTAAAGCGGAACTGTGACGGTCGCCACTTTGCAAGCATCTGCCCGATCACAAATGATAGGCTGATCCAACCATATCCTCCATCCGGGAGCAGACCCATGACCGCGATCCAGCCGTCCTCCGCCGATCTCGCCTGCCTGGCCGAGCTGGAGCGCAAGGTCCTCTGGCTCGCCTCCTGGACCATCCACAATGCCAACCATGTCCGCCCCAATCTGGACGGGCTCAAGATCGGCGGCCATCAGGCCTCCAGCGCCTCGATGTCGACCATCCTGACAGCGCTCTACTTCTCGGCCCTGCGGCCGGAGGACCGGGTGGCGGTGAAGCCCCATGCCAGCCCGATCTTCCACGCCATACAATATTTGCTGGGCAACCAGACGCGGGAGAAGCTGGAAAATTTCCGTGGCTATAAGGGCGCCCAGTCCTACCCGTCCCGCACCAAGGACGTGGACGACGTCGATTTCTCCACCGGCTCTGTCGGGCTGGGGGTGGCGCAGACCCTCTTCGCCTCGCTGGTGCAGGATTACCTGAAGGCCAAGGGCTGGGCCGCCGGCCTGCCGGAAGGCCGCATGGTCTCGCTGGTCGGCGATGCCGAAATGGACGAGGGCAACATCTTCGAAGCCCTGCAGGAGGGCTGGAAGCACGGCCTGCGCAACACTTGGTGGATCGTCGACTACAACCGGCAGAGCCTGGATGCGGTGATCCGCGAAGGGCTGTGGGAGCGGCTGGAGAACATCTTCCGCGCTTTCGGCTGGGACGTGGTGATCCTGAAATACGGCACCCTGATGCAGGAGGCATTCAAGGAGCCGGGCGGCGAGCGGCTGCGCCACTGGATCGACAGCTGCCCCAACCAGCTCTATTCGGCCCTAACCTATCAGGGGGGTGCGGCGTGGCGCCGCCGCCTGATGGACGATCTGGGCGACCAGGGCGACGTCACCCGCCTGATCGAGCGCCGTAGCGACGAGGAACTGGCCCGGCTGATGGGTAACCTCGGCGGCCATGACCTGCCGTCGCTGCTGGAGGCTTTCACCCGGGCGCGCAGCCATGACCGGCCGGTCTGCTTCATCGCCTACACCGTCAAGGGCTTCGGCCTGCCGCTGGCCGGCCATAAGGACAACCATTCCGGCCTGCTGACGCGCGAGCAGATGGACGGCTTCCGCGCCGCGAACAAGGTCCGCCCCGGCCATGAGTGGGACCGGTTCGAGGGGCTCTCCCTGCCGGAAACCGTTCTGGAGGAGTTCCTGCGCCGCGTCCCCTTCGCCCAGAAGGGCCGCCGCCGCTACGAGGCGCCGGCCGTCGCCGTGCCCGCCGCCCTGCAGGCGCCGACGCAGAAGAGCCTGTCGACCCAGGCCGCCTTCGGCCTGATCCTCAACGAGATCGGGCGCGAGCGCTCGGCGCTGGCCGAACGCATCGTCACCACCGCGCCGGACGTCACCGTCTCTACCAACCTCGGCGCCTGGGTGAACCGGCGCGGCTTGTTCGCCAAGAGCGAGATGGCCGACTTGTTCAAGAAGGAACGCATTCCTTCCACCTACAGCTGGGATTTCTCGCCGAAGGGGCAGCATCTCGAGTTGGGCATCGCCGAGTCCAACCTGTTCATCCTGCTGTCGGCGCTCGGCCTGTCGCACAGCCTGTTCGGCGAGCGGCTGCTGCCCATCGGCACCGTCTACGATCCCTTCATCATGCGCGGCGCCGACCAGTTGAACTACGCCTGCTATCAGGATGCCCGCTTTATGCTGGTGGCGACGCCGTCCGGCGTCACGCTGGCGCCGGAGGGAGGGGCGCACCAGTCCATCGCCACCCCGCTGGTCGGGATGGCGCAGGACGGGCTGGCCTATTTCGAACCGGCCTTCGCCGACGAACTGGCGGTGGTGATGCGCTGGGCCTTCGACTACATGCAGCGGGACGGGGAGGGGACGCCCAGCGAGCGCAACTGGCTGCGCGATGAGACCGGCGGCTCGGTCTACCTGCGCCTGTCCTCCCGCGCACTGGAGCAGCCGACCCGGACGATGGACGAGGACCTCGCCCACGACATCGTCGACGGCGCCTATTGGCTGCGCCGACCGGGGCCGAACGCCCAGGTGGTGATCGCCTACACCGGCGCCGTCGCCCCCGAGGCCATCGCGGCGGTCGGCATGCTGGGGGAGGACCGGCGCGACGTCGGCCTGCTGGCGGTGACCTCCGCTGACCGGCTGACTGCCGGATGGAGCGCGGCCCAGCGGGCGCGCGAGCGCGGCCTGACCCACGCCTGCGGCCATATCGAGCGGCTGCTGGAGGGGGTGCCGCCCCATTGCGCCCTTGTCACCGTCGTGGACGGCCATCCGACGACGCTGGGCTGGCTCGGCTCCGTCGCCGGCCACCGCACGCGGGCACTGGGAGTGGAGCATTTCGGCCAGACCGGCACCATCGCCGACCTCTACCGCCATCACGGCATCGACTCCCGCGGCATCGTCGCGGCGGCGGAGGCGGCGTCTCCCGGCCGGCCGGTGCGACACCTGCGCGCCATCGGCTGATCGCCGGGTAAGTTGATTGCGCGTCAGCCGGCGCGCTCGGCCCGCTTTTCCAGCGCCTCGCGGTAGCGGTCGCGGGTGTAGCCGACCAGATCGCCGAGCGCCGCCATCGCGGCCTCGGCGTTCCGTGTTTCCAGGGACTGCAACAGACGGGCGTGGAAACCGACGATGGCCTCGCGCTCGCGCACCCGGTAGATGATCATGTTGCTGACCGGCTGCAGCGCCTCGACCACGGCATGCATCAGGTAGGACAGCAGGGCATTGCCGGCGGCATCGACAAAGGCACGGTGAAACCGCACGTCCGAGGCGCAGAATTCCTCGTCGGTCAGCGCCGCCTCGCTCTGCCGCGCCAACTCGTTCCGCATCGTCGCCAGCGGAGCGGCCAGTTCCGCATCGTCCCGCGCTGCAGCCAGCCGGCAGCATATGCCTTCCAACTCCAGCCGGGCGGTCGCCATGTCGTCCAGCCCGATGTCGCCGACCGCGACCATCAGGGTGGTGGCGTTGGCCAGCGAGCGCGCTGCGTCCTCCGGCGCCGGGCTGGCGACGAAATTGCCGCCGGTCGGGCCGCGGCGGGAGCGGATCAGGTGCTGCGCCGCCAGACGCTTCAGCGCCTCCCGCACGGTCGGGCGCGAGACTTTGAAACGCTGCGCCAGTTCCTCTTCCGTCGGCAGCCGTTCGTCCACCTTCAGCCGTCCATCCATGATGGCGGCACGCAGGCTGTCGGCGATCTGCTTGGCTGCGCTGACGGTGACGACGCTCTCGAACTCGACCGGCATATCCGCTCGCTGCTGGTTTTGAACAACTCTATGGTCAGAAGGTCAGACGTTTCAATCTTTGCGGCGGCGCGGGCGAAAGGCGTTGCCGACGCCGCCCGGTCAAAAAACGGCATGGCGGTGAAAAAAGTGCTTGCGCGGTTCGGGGCAGCCCGCATATAAGACGCCTCCCGACGCGAACGACGCCGGCGCCGCCGAACCGGCAGCGACCGACACGCGAACGGGAAGCCCGACAAACCGGCGCTCGTCACCTGAACCCCAGCGGTTCGGTGAGGCTCGCGGTTTCTGCATCGGGCGGGTTCTTTGACAAGTTTATACCGTGTTGTGAGAAGGGATGCGCAGGCGGCGGCAGTTGGTAGCCGTTGCGGCCTTGGGGTGCTGGTTCTTAGGGGATCGGCACAATGAGGATCGTCTGTGCATCTTTTGAGCAGAGAAACTGTA
>JAFAFA010000006.1 GCA_023423695.1 Pseudomonadota bacterium
GACAGCTAGTTATCATCGTTTACGGCGTGGACTACCAGGGTATCTAATCCTGTTTGCTCCCCACGCTTTCGCACCTCAGCGTCAATACTTGTCCAGTCAGTCGCCTTCGCCACTGGTGTTCTTCCGAATATCTACGAATTTCACCTCTACACTCGGAATTCCACTGACCTCTCCAAGATTCTAGCGTTCTAGTTTCAAAGGCAGTTCTGGAGTTGAGCTCCAGGCTTTCACCTCTGACTTGAAACGCCGCCTACGCGCGCTTTACGCCCAGTAATTCCGAACAACGCTAGCTCCCTCCGTATTACCGCGGCTGCTGGCACGGAGTTAGCCGGAGCTTATTCTCCAGGTACTGTCATTATCATCCCTGGTAAAAGAGCTTTACAACCCTAAGGCCTTCATCACTCACGCGGCATTGCTGGATCAGGCTTTCGCCCATTGTCCAATATTCCCCACTGCTGCCTCCCGTAGGAGTCTGGGCCGTGTCTCAGTCCCAGTGTGGCTGATCATCCTCTCAGACCAGCTACGGATCGTCGGCTTGGTGCGCCGTTACCACACCAACTACCTAATCCGACGCGGGCCCCTCTCTCGGCGTAAACTTTCTCCCGAAGGACGTATCCGGTGTTAGCGTCCGTTTCCAGACGTTATTCCGAACCGAAAGGCAGGTTCCCACGTGTTACTCACCCGTGCGCCACTAAGGCCGAAGCCTTCGTTCGACTTGCATGTGTTAGGCATGCCGCCAGCGTTCGTTCTGAGCCAGGATCAAACTCTCAGGTTCAGATCGCAGACCGAAATCCACGACTGACAGGACCGCCTGAGCGATCTCCTGAAACGTCGATACTGATACAGTTTCTCTGCTCAAAAGATGCACAGACGATCCTCATTGTGCCGATCCCCGAAGAGACCCAACACCCCAAGGCCGCAACGGCTACCAACTGCCGCCGCCTGCGCATCCCTTCTCGACTTCACGATCTACAATGTCCAAGATCCATCCCGATCACGACGAAACATCGCCCGGTGAACCGGATCGATGACTCATCAATTTCAGATCGGGGAAGCACAAACCGACCGGTTCGCGCTGGCAGGCATCTTTTCTAGCTCTCTCGGCCGATCGGGTCAAGCCCTTTTTTCGGCCTCTCCACCGAAGCGTCGGCGGAGCATCGAACTGAAACGACCCTGCCCCAATCCATCGGGGCCTCGACCGCCGTCACATCCCTGTCCGGGTGCCGCCGTCAGCCGAGGAGCGGCTATATACGCAGGCCGATCCTGATCGTCCAGACCAAAATGCTCCATGCCACGATTTTGCCCTACCTCGTCCGCTCCGCTTCCGCTTCGCCGGGTGATCTGCGGGATGCACTTGCGGGAGGGGCCACTGCAAGACCATACAGTTGCGCCCCTGCCCTACCGCGATTTGGCCATGCACGATTTCACCCTTCTCCTGGACGTCCTGTTCCTGCTTCTGGCCGCGATCCTGGTGGTGCCGCTGTTCCAGGTTCTGCGCATCCCGGCGGTGCTGGGGTATCTGGTCGCCGGCGCCATGCTGGGCCCGCACACTCCGGGTCCGGTGGTCGATCTGGCGGTGCCGCAGGTGCTGTCGGAATTCGGCGTGGTGTTCCTGCTGTTCGCGATCGGGCTGGAATTGCCGGTCTCACGCCTACGGGCGATGCGGCATTACATCTTCGGCCTGGGATTGATGCAGGTCGGACTGACCAGCGCCGCCATCGGCCTTGTCGCATGGTGGCTCGGCCTGACGCCGGAGGCGGCGCTGATCGTCGGCGGCATGCTGGCTTTCTCCTCCACCGCCACGGTGCTGAAGCTGCTGGTCGAGCGTGGGGAGACCGTCGCCCGCTTCGGCCGCATTTCGGTCGCCGTCCTGATCTTCCAGGATCTGGCAGTGGTGCCGCTGCTGACCCTGCTGCCGCTGCTGGCGGACGCCAATGCCAGCATCCCGCTGGCCCTGGCGCTTGCCACCGGCAAGGCGGTGGCGGCCATCGTCGTCATCATGCTGCTCGGCCGCTTCGTCGTCCGCCCGGCCTATCGGTTCATCGCCTCGGCCGGCAATCCGGAGCTGTTCACCGCCACCAACCTGTTCGTGGTGCTGGCGGTCGGCTGGCTGACCGCGGAGGCCGGCATGTCGATGGCGCTGGGCGCCTTTCTGGCCGGCATGCTGCTGGCCGACACCGCTTACCGCCATCAGGTGGAAGCCGACATCGAGCCGTTCCGCGGCCTGCTGCTCGGCCTGTTCTTCATGACGGTGGGCATGTCGCTGGATCTGCCGGCGATGATGGCCGAGGCGCAGACCATCGCCGCGATCACCGCTGCATTGCTGGTCGGCAAGAGCCTTCTGCTGTTCCTGCTCTGCCGCCTGTCGGGGTTGGGGCTGGCAACATCGCTGCGGATCGGGCTGCTGCTGTCGCAGGGCGGCGAGTTCGCCTTCGTGCTGATCGGCAAGGCGGTCGGGCTGTCGGTGCTGGAGGGTCACACCGGCCTGCTGCTGTCCTCCTCGGTCGCGCTGAGCATGGCGGTGACGCCGGCCGTCGGCGCCCTGGCCCAGCGGCTTGCCCAGTTCATCGAGGCCAGGATGGGGGCGGAGGCGTTCGGCATCGAGACCAGCGATCTGAAAAGCCATGTGCTGATCTGCGGCTACGGCCGCGTCGGCAAGGCGGTTGCCAAGCTGCTGACCGAGCACAACATCGCCTATGTCGCGCTGGACCTGGAGCCGCAGCGCATTGCCGCGGCACGCCACGACGGACTGCCGGTCTATTACGGCGACGCCAGCCAGGGAAGCGTCCTGCGGGCCGCCGGGATCGAGCGGGCGCGCGCCGCCGTTATCACGCTGAACCGGCCGGACGCCGCCCACCGTGCGGTGGAGGCGATCCACGCCACGGCCCCGTCGCTGCCGATCATCGCCCGCGCCCATGATCTGGGGCAGAGCGCCGCGCTGGCCGGGGCGGGAGCGACCGCCATCGTGCCGGAAACCATGGAGGCCAGCCTGCAGCTCGCCGGCCTCGTGCTGCGCAGCGCCGGGGTCGAGACCGCCGCGGTCGACCTCAGCCTGAAGGCCTACCGCGACGGCAATTACCGGGCACTCGCCGACCAGAAGGCCGCCGATTGAGTTCTATCTAGCGCGCGAACACCCGCGCCCGGTCGATGTGCACGGCGCAGCGGTCGCCGGCGACGATGCCGAGGGTGGCGAGCCGCTCGCGGTCCATCTCCGCCTCCAGCGCAAGACCGGCGAGGTCGATCTCGATCCGCGCATCGGGTCCGACGACATGGATGCCGGAGATGCGCGCCGGGCCGGCCGAGGCCGGGGTCACGCCGAGGTCGTGCGGGCGGACATAGGCCACCGCCGGTCCCTGCACGCCACCTTCGGTCGGGATCGTCAGGGCGCCGCCGCCGACATGGGCGACGCCGCCCTCAACCGTGCAGTCGAAGCGGTTCACCTGCCCGAGGAACTCGTAGACGAAGGCGGAGGCGGGGTGGTCGTAGACCTCCGCCGGGGTGCCGATCTGCTCGATCCGGCCCTGGTTCATCACCACCACCCGGTCGGCCAGTTCCAGCGCCTCCTCCTGGTCGTGGGTGACGAAGACGGAGGTGATGTGGATGTCGTCGTGCAGCTTGCGCAGCCAGCGCCGCAGCTCCTTGCGGACCTTGGCGTCGAGCGCGCCGAAAGGTTCGTCCAGCAGAAGCACCTTCGGCTCGATGGCCAGCGCGCGGGCCAATGCCACGCGCTGGCGCTGGCCGCCCGACAGCTGCGCCGGGTAGCGGCCGGCGAAGGGCGACAGCTGCACCAGCTCCAGCAGCTCGGTCACGCGCTGGCGGATCTGGGCGCTGCCCAGGCGCTGGCCGCGCGGCCGAACCTTCAGCCCGAAGGCGACGTTTTCGAACACGGTCATGTGCCGGAACAGGGCGTAATGCTGGAAGACGAAGCCGACCTGCCGGTCGCGCGGCTTCAGCCCCAGCGCCTCCTCCCCGTTCAGCAGAAGGCCGCCCGCATCGGGGCTTTCCAGCCCCGCCATGATGCGCAGAAGCGTGGTCTTGCCCGAGCCGGAGGGGCCGAGCAGGGCCAGAAGCTCGCCCGACTTCACCTCCAGCTCGACGGAGTCGAGCGCGGTGAAATCGTTGAAGCGCTTGGTGATGCCTGAAACCTCGATCGCCATGGGTCGCGTATTCCTCTCCAGAGTCCGGCGATCAGTGCCGGGCCGCCGCCAGCTCGTCCCCGAATCGCCACTCCAGCGCGGTCTTCACGACCAGCGTAACCAGGGCCAGCATGGCCAGGAGCGAGGCGACCGCGAAGGCGGCGACGAAATTGTATTCGTTGTAGAGAATCTCGACATGCAGCGGCATCGTGTTGGTCTCGCCCCGGATATGGCCGGAGACGACCGACACCGCGCCGAACTCGCCCATCGCGCGGGCATTGCACAGCAGCACGCCATAGAGCAGGCCCCACTTGATGTTGGGCAGCGTGACCCGCCAGAAGGTCTGCCAGCCGGACGCGCCCAGCACCAGTGCCGCCTCCTCCTCGTCGGAGCCCTGTTCCTGCATCAGCGGGATCAGTTCGCGCGCTACGAAGGGGAAGGTGACGAAGATGGTGGCGAGCACCAGCCCCGGCACCGCGAAGATGATCTGGACGCCCATGTCGCGCAGATAGGAGCCGAACAGGCCGTTCATGCCGAACAGAAGCACATAGATCAGGCCCGAGATCACCGGCGACACCGAGAAGGGCAGATCGATCAGCGTGATCAGCAGGTTCTTGCCGCGGAAGTCGAACTTGGCGACGCACCAGGATGCGGCGACGCCGAACAGCAGGTTGGCCGGCACCGCGATGGCGGCGACGATCAGCGTCAGCTTGATCGCGGCGACGGCATCCGGTTCGATCAGCGCCGTCCAGTAGGCGTCGAACCCGCGGCGCAGCGCCTCCACGAACACCGCGACGAGCGGCAGCAGCAGGAACAGCGCCAGGAACAGCAGGGCTCCCCCGATCAGGACGGCACGGATCCAGGCAGGTTCGGTCAGGGCCGATTGCGCGGGCGGCACCGGAATGGAGGCCGGAGCGGAAATGCCGGAACCGGCGGGCATGTCAGCGGGCATGGCGCGACCTCATCCACTGCTGCAGAAGGTTGAGGATCAGGAGCATGAGGAAGGAGACGCCCAGCATGGCCGTGCCGACCGCGGCGGCGCCGGCATAGTCGTACTGCTCCAGCTTGATGACGATCAGCAGCGGGAGGATCTCGGTCAGGCCGGGCATGTTGCCGGCGATGAAGATGACCGACCCGTATTCACCGACGCCGCGGGCGAAGGACAGCGCGAAGCCGGTCACCAGCGCCGGCAGGATCGCCGGCAGGATCACGCTGCGGAAGGTCTGAAAGCGCGAGGCGCCCAGCGAGGCCGCGGCCTCCTCCTCCTCCGCCGGCAGGTCCTGCAGGATCGGCTGCACCGTGCGGACGACGAAGGGAAGGCCGATGAAGGTCAGCGCGATGGCGATGCCCAGCGGGGTGAAGGCGACCTTAAGGCCGAACAGCTCGTTCAGCGGCTTGCCCACCCAGCCGTTCGGGGCATACATCGCACTGAGCGCGATGCCCGCCACTGCAGTCGGCAAGGCGAAGGGCAGATCGACCAGCGCGTCGACCAGCCGCTTGCCGGGAAAGTCGTAACGCACCAGCACCCAGGCCACCAGGAAGCCGAACACCGCATTGGTCAGCGCCGCGGCGAAGGAGAGGCCGAAACTGACCTCGAACGCGGCGATCACCCGGGGCGTGGTAACCGCCGACCAGAAGCCGCCCCAGCCGAGGCTGCTCGACCGGACGATCAGGGCGGCCAGCGGGACCAGTACGATCAGGCTGAGATAGGTGAGCGTGAAGCCGAGCGTCAGCCCGAAGCCCGGAATGACGCTGGGCTTCCGGAAGAGGGGAACGGCGGCGCGCACCGTCACCGCGCCCCCCTTTCCCGCCAGAGCGTCGTCGCTGTCGGCAGCGGCGACCATGGGTCAGCGCCCCTTCTGGAAGATCTGGTCGAAGACACCACCGTCGGAGAAATGCTTCTCTTGCGCGGCACGCCAGCCCCCGAATTGGTCGATCGTGACCAGCTTAACATCCGCAAAGCGTCCCGCATACTGGGTCGCCAGCTCCGGAAGACGCGGACGGTAGTAGTTCTTCGCCGCGATCTCCTGGCCTTCGCGGGTGTAGAGGAATTGCAGGTAGGCCTCGGCCACCTTGCGGGTTCCCTTGCGGTCGACGACCTTGTCGACGACGGCGACCGGCGGCTCGGCCAGGATCGACAGGCTGGGCACCACGATCTCGAACTTGTCGGCGCCGAATTCCTGCAGGGAGAGGTAGGCCTCGTTCTCCCAGGCCAGCAGCACGTCACCGATCTCGCGCTGGGTGAAGGTCACGGTGGAACCGCGGGCGCCGCTGTCCAGAACCGGAACGTTCTTCAGCAGCTGCGACACGAACTCCTTGGCATTGGTCTCGTCGCCGCCGTTGGCCTGCAGGGCATAGGCCCAGGCCGCCAGGTAGTTCCAGCGGGCGCCGCCGGAGGTCTTCGGGTTCGGGGTGATGACCTGGACGCCCGGCTTCACCAGGTCGTTCCAGTCCTTGATCCCCTTGGGGTTGCCCTTCTTCACCAGGAACACGATGGTCGAGGTGTAGGGGGCGCTGTTGTTCGGCAGGCGGCTCTGCCAATCCTTCGGCAGCAGGCCGGCATCGGCAATTGCGTCGATGTCGTATCCCAGCGCCAATGTCACGATGTCGGCGTCCAGGCCGTCGATGACCGACCGCGCCTGCTTGCCGGACCCGCCATGCGACTGGCGCACGGTCAGGGCACGGCCGGTTTCCGATTCCCACTTCTTGGCAAACGCCTTGTTGAACTCAACATAGAATTCCCGCGTGGGATCGTAGGAAACGTTCAGAAGCGCGTCCTTGGAATCTGCGGCGGCAACACCCAGCCAGCCCAGCGTCAGGCCGGCGGCGAGGAGGGTCAGGCGGCGAAGCGACATGGCGGGGGTCTCCTTGGGTAGCTCCTGAATTGCACGAACTTCTTTCGTGGTATCCGTGCTTTCTTTTCTATTTCTTGTGTAGAGTTTGCCCACTGGCGGTGCGCTTGGGAAGTGGTTTTTTCGCATCCACCCGCGGGAAAAACGCGAATTCCAATCAACCCGTTGGCGTTAAAACGGAAAGCTCCTCCGTCGACCTCGTTCGGCACGGCATGGCGGAACCTGCGCCGGATGGGGAACCGCATCCGGAACCGGCAACTTTGCCGGCCCCGCCCTGTTGGTTACCGACAGATCGACGAATTCAGGAGCACACAAGATGGCTGGCCCTTTCCGGAAAGTAGGAACTGAACTCCCGAAGGCCGGCACCTCGCGGGGCTTGGGCCGTCCCGCCATGTGGACGATTCTGGGCATCCTCGCGGTCATGGCCCTGCTGCTGCTGTTCTTCCCGACTTGGTGACGGCGGCCGGCGGGGAGTAAGCCATGCTGGTCTACGGCGACCGGGACACCTGTGAGGATCCCCGCCGCACCATCGCACGGTTGAGACAGGGGCTTGCCGGTGCCGACCGGCTCCCCCCAGGAGCGGAGCGGCACGGCGCCCTGGTGACGCTGTTCATCGAAGCGGCGGAACTGGCGCAGGGCCTCGCCGACTGGGAATTCCACAGTGCCGGCGAGGATGATTGCACGCCGTTGCAGCAGGCGGCCATGGCGGTCGTCATGGCACTCGCACACCGGGTCGCCGGGTTCTGGCGGCCAGCGGAGCAACGGGAGACCGCGGTTCCGCTCGACCCGCGCCCTCTTGAGAGCTTGGCCGCTTTCCCCCTGCCGGACCTGATCCGCATGCGGCGGGCCGAGGGCTATGCCTTCTACAGCCTTTATCCCGAAGCCTATCTAGAAGCCGCGGCGAGATTGCCGCCGGAGTTTGCCGACGCCCCCGTGGTGATCGGGCTGCGCAGCATCGGCACCGGGCTGGCGGCCCTGGCGGCGGTGGCGCTGAAGTCCTGTCCACCGGTAACGCTGCGCCCGGTCGGGCATCCGTTCCGACGGGAGCTGCGGATTTCGGACCGTCTGCGCGCCAGGATGCTGGCTGATCCCGGCGCCGCTTACGTCATCGTCGACGAAGGGCCGGGCCTGTCCGGCAGTTCCTTCGGAGCGGTGGCCGATTGGCTGGACTCACACGGGGTCGGCGCAGACCGGATCGCCTTCCTGCCCGGTCATGACGGAGACCTCGGACCCCAGGCATCCGAGCTGCACCGCCGGCGCTGGGCCACGGCAGCGCGCCCGGTGGACGATTTCGATTCGCTGTTCCGGTCGGGTGAGGGGCCATTCCCGCCGCTGGAACGCTGGTTCGAGGATTTGCTCGGCCCGGCCCTGGCACCCATGGAAGACCTGTCGGGCGGGGCGTGGCGGCGGTTGCGCGATTCCACAGGCGCCCTGCCGGCCAATCCACAGCAGGAGCGCCGGAAATTCCTTCTGCGCACCGGCAGCGGGCCCTGGCTGCTGAAGTTCGCCGGTCTGGGCCGTGCCGGGGTGGACCTGCTCGAACGCGCCCGCGCGCTCCATGCCGGGGGATTCACCGCCGAACCGGCGGGTTTGCGCCATGGCTTCCTCGCCGAACGCTGGCTGGAGGACGCCCGCCCGCTGACGAACGTCACGCCGGACGCCGTGGATCGCCTCGCCGGCTATCTCGCCTTCCGCGCCCGGCATTTTCCTGCCTCCCCGGACTCCGGCGCCGCCCTGCCCGATCTGCTGACCATGGCCCACACCAACGTCGCGGAAGCGCTGGGCAAGGATGCGGCCGCAGCGCTGGACATCTGGACGCCGGAACGACTGGCAGAGTTGGAGACTGCCGTATGCCGGGTGGTCACCGACAACCGGCTGCATCGCTGGGAATGGCTGCGGTTGCCGGACGGGCGCCTGATGAAGGCCGACGCGCTGGACCATGCCGCCGCCCACGACCTGATCGGTTGCCAGGACATCGCCTGGGACGTGGCCGGCGGCATCGTGGAATTCGACCTGTCCGATGCGCAGGCCGGTGCCCTGTGCCGTGCGGTGGACGCGGCGGCAGGGCTGGAACAGCATTTGGTCGACGTTCTCCTGCCCTGCTACATCGCCTTCCAGATCGGCTATTGGACCTTCGCCATGGGCAGCGATCCGTCCGCCGCGGCCGAACGCCGGCGCTATGAAGACCAGTGGCAGCGCAGGATCGCGGGTAAGGCCTGAACCAATCAGGCCATTTCAGCCGACGGAGTCGCTCCGGCCAGCGCCTCGTTCAAAGCCTGCAGCAGGCTGTCGACACGGTAGGGCTTCGGCAGCACCCGTATACCCTCGGTCCGCGCCACGTCCTCGCTGTAGCCGGTGGTCAACACCACCGGCAGGCCGGGGCGCAGGGCGATCGCCTCGCGGCAGAGATCGATGCCGCTCAGCCGGCCGGGCATCACGACATCGGAGAAGAGCAGGTCGATGCGCTCCCCGCCGGCCAGCATCGGCAGCGCCTCGTCCGCGGTGGCGGCGCGCAGGACGATCCAGCCGGCATCCTCCAGCGCCGCCGAAACGGAGGAGGCGACGACCGGATCATCCTCCACCATCAGCACGCGTGCGGCGTCCCGGCGCTGGATCGCGATGCGGGCCGGCGGGGCCGTCACCCGCGGGGCCTGGGCGGAGGCACGCAGAAGAAGCGTGATGGTGGCACCCTGCCCCGGCAGGCTGTCGATCCAGACCGTGCCGCCCGCCTGCCGGGCCAGCCCATAGACCTGTGCCAGCCCGAGGCCGGAGCCCTTGCCGACCTCCTTGGTGGTGAAGAAGGGGTCGAAGGCTTTGGCGATCACCTCCGGCGGCATGCCGGTCCCGGTGTCGCTGACCGACAGGCGCACGAACTCCCCGTCCAGTCCGGTGGGATCGCCGGGCTCCAGCGTCGCGTTTTCCGCCGCGATGGTCAGGCTACCGCCCTGGGGCATCGCGTCGCGCGCGTTCACCGCCATGTTGATCAGCGCCAGCTCGAACTGGGTCGGATCGGCCTCGATCGGACGAAGGTCGGGGGCGAAGCGGGTTTCCACCCGGATGTCGGCGCGCAGCGCGCGTTCCAGCAGGCCGGCCATGCCCAGAACCCGGTCGCGCAGGTCGATGGGCTCCGGGCGCAGGCTGTCGCGGCGGGCGAAGCCCATCAGCTGCTGGACCAGCTTGCTGCCGCGGTCAACCGCCTGCATCCCCGCCTCCAGCAGCGGCGTCACCCGCGGCTCCGCGGTGCGGCGGCCGATCATGGTCAGGCAGCTGCTGAGCGCCTGGAGCAGGTTGTTGAAGTCATGGGCGACCCCGCCGGTCAGCTGGCCGACCGCCTCCATCTTCTGCGCCTGCCGCAGCTGTTCCTCGGCCCGGCGCAGGGCGGCCTCGGACTCCTTGCGCGCGGTCACATCGCGGCCGACCGCGTGGATGAAGCGGTCGTCGGGAACCGCGGTCCAGGAAATCCAGCGGTAGGATCCGTCCCTGTGGCGATAGCGGTTCTCGAACCGCCTGGTGGTCAGGCCCGATTGCAGCCGGCCCGCCTCGGCCGCCGTCGCGTCCCGGTCGTCGGGATGGACGTAATCGAGGAAGACCGTTCCCAGCAACTCCCCCTCCTGCCAGCCCAGCAGGGCGGTCCACGCCGGGTTGACCGCGGTGATGGTCCCGTCGAAGCGCGCGACCAGCATGATGTCGGTCGACAGCCGCCACATGCGGTCGCGGTCGGCGGTGCGGTCGGCCACACGCTGTTCCAGCGTCGCGTTCAGGTCGCGCAGGGCGTCCTCGGCGCGCTTCCGGTCGGTGATGTCGTAGCAGGCGCCGAGCACCCGCGTTATGCTCCCTTCACCCTGCAGCCCGGCATGAGTGATCGCCTGCGCGCGCCGGGCGATCCATCGCGGTTCGCCGCTGCCGGGCCGGAGGATGCGGTACTCGACATAGCCCAGCCCCTCCGCCGGCACGCGGCCGGGCTGAAGGGTCGGCAAGGACGGCCGGTCCGCCGGATGGATGAGGGTGACCAGCTCCTCGAGGGGAACCAGGGGCCGCGGCTCGATACCCCACAGGCGGCAGAATTCCGGCGACACCGCCAGCATCCCGTCCTCGCGCAGTTCGAAGGTGCCGACCCCGCCGGCATCCTGCGCGATGCGCAGCCGCTGCTCGCTTTCGCGGAGCGCGTCCTCGGTGCGCCTCATCCCGGTCACGTCGTTGCCCTGGACGAACATGCCCGTGACCCGACCCTTGTCATCCCGGATGGGCTGGAACACGAAGGTGACGAAGCGGTCCTCCAGCGGCGCGCCGGGCCGCCGCGCCAGTCTCGCGCGCATCCCTTCACCGACGAACGGTTCGCCGGTGGCATAGACATGGTCGGCCAGTTCGAAGAAGCCCTGCCCGACCATTTCCGGCAGAGCCAGCCGCGCCGGCTTCCCGATGATGTCGCGGCAGCCGATCAGGTCGAAATAGGCGTCGTTCGCCATCTCAAAGACATGGTCGGGACCGCGCCAGACATACATGAACCCCGGCGCCTGCCGGAACAGGGCGCGGAACCGCTCCCCCTCCGCCCGAAGCTGGCGGTTGGCGCGGCGCAGCTCTGCTTCGGCCTGCACCCGCTCCACCGCCGACCAGGTGCGTTCCGCCACCTCCCTGACCAGATCCACCTCGTCGTCGCGCCACTGCCGCGGGGTCCGGTTGTGCACATAGAGCGCGGCGACCATCCGCCCCTGCTTCACCAGGCTGGCCGTGATGACGGCGGCGAATTCCAGGGCGTCGAAGGCCGCCCGCAGGGCCGGCGCCGCCGTGCGTGGATCGCGGGCGGCGTCGTGGATGACCAGCGCCTCCCCCTTGCGCAATGCCCTCAGAACGGGATCTCCGAACCCCATCAGGTCATGCGTGCCGAGGTAGGACTGCACCGTTCCGTCGGTCCAGTTGCGTTCGGTGGTGAAGAAGCGCTCGGCGTCGTCCATCGTGCCATAGCCGACGCGGCTGGCGCCGAGATGCCGCCCGATCGCCTCGGCCGCCGCGACCACCACGTCGAGCGGGTCCGACAGTTCCCGCAGGCGGTGCTCCAGCTCGACATGGAAGGCCATGCGGCGCTGGGCCAGCACGGCCGCCGTCATCTCGGTCACGATGCAGAGGAAGCCACCGACCGCGCCGTCCATGGTCATGATCGGTGTGTAGGAGAATGTGAAGTAGGCGTCCTCCTGATGGCCGTTGCGGTCGAGCGGTACCGTCCAGTTCTCATGCCTCAGCGCTTCACCGCCCAAGACCTGACGGACGAAGCCCTGCGCCTGTGGCCAGGCATCCGGCCAAACCTGCGCCATCGGCCGTGCAAGCGCATCGGGATGCCGGCTGCCGAGAATCTCAATATAGGCGTCGTTGTAGAGGAAGGTGACATCCGCCCCCCAGCCGATGAACATCGCCTGCCGGGAATGCAGCATCAGGCCGACTGCGGCACGCAGCTCCGGCGGCCAGCCGGCAGGCGGGCCGAGAGGCGTCGCATCCCAGTCATGGCTGCGCATGAGCTCGCTCACCTCGCCCTTTCCGGTCAGGAAGGACGGCGGCACGGCAACGTCGGATGACGGTCTCACCGGCGGGGCCCGGCGTTGGCGGAATTCGGGCAGCCTTGGGCGTCCATCACAAGCAAGCGTATGATCAGAGTCGAAGCAGCCACTTATCACATGCCTCACGGTGACGAGGTAGCTGTCCAATCGTCAGCCCCGTTCGGGGTATCGGCTGTGCCGAAGGGAAAGGCGCCGACGAACGGGCTTTGCACGGCATCGCCATACTAATATATTGCAATCGGTGCCGCACGCTGGCCCTTCGGTCGCCTCCGGTGACCGTCCCAGGGACAGCTTTCGGATGCTCCTCTCGGACTTGAGGCCCGCCGTGCTGTTTTGGCCGGCGGCTTCCTTTTCCATCCTGCGGACGCTCCCCCCTCATCAAGACCTGCAAACGGGACCTGGACATGACCTTGCCCTGCCAAGCGGTCCTGTTCGATTTCGACGGTGTGATCGTCGAATCGAACGCGATCAAGCTTGAAGCCTTCCTCAGCCTTTACCGCGGGCATGGCCCGGAGGTGGACCGGGCGATCACTGACTTCTACTACCGCAACGGCGGGCTGCCGCGGGAGCAGATGCTCCACCATTTCGATCAGGTGCTGCTGGGCCTGCCGCGGAACGAGGACCGGATCGAGGAGATGGTCCGCCGCGTCGGCGGGATGGTGGAAGACGCCGTCACCGCCTGCGAGGAGATCCCCGGCGCACTCGACTTCATCCGCCGCCATGGCGAGCGGCACCCGCTGTTCATCGCCTCCGGCACGCCGGAGACGGAATTGCGGCGGATCGTGGAGCGCCGCAGCTGGACGCCGCTGTTCGCCGAGGTCGCCGGCAGCCCCCGCCACAAGACCATCGTCGTCGCCGACCTGATCGACCGCCACGGCATCGACCCCACCCGCAGCGTCTTCGTCGGCGACGCCCTGACCGATCTGGAGGCGGCGCAGACCAACGGCCTGCCCTTCATCGGCATCGTCCGCCCCGGTGCGGAGAATGTGTTCCCCGCCGGCACGCACATCGAAGCCGACCTGACCACGCTGGAAGGCGCCATCGCGACGGTGCTGGGCCGCGCGTGAGCGCGCCCCCACGATGAGCTGATGCGGATCGGCTGGCCGTCGACCACTGCGCCGGCCAGCCGATCCCCGCGCCGGACGCCCGGCAATCTCGCGAAATTCCCCGTCCTGCCGCTTCCCCCCTGCGGCAAACTGTCCGTCCGGCCCTGGAAGCGCCGAAGCGGTTTGCCTTCGGTTCTGATATATTAGTATAATAATGCCATGATGCTTCCGGTGAGGCCCAAACCATGACCGCGGACCCATTGGAAACGGCACTGCTCCTGCGCGTGGTGATGATCCTGGGGCTGCTGCTTCTCGGTTTTCTCTAACCTTTCCCACAGGGAT
Organism: Pseudomonadota bacterium; assembly: GCA_023423695.1. Lineage (GTDB taxonomy): Bacteria > Pseudomonadota > Alphaproteobacteria > Azospirillales > Azospirillaceae > Azospirillum. Next base: position 13,926 of record JAFAFA010000006.1, read on the forward strand.
GCCCGGACCATGGCGACCTACACCGACCTGAAGCGCGACGATTACCGCGCCACCATCGACGGCAAGCCGGTGGACCTGTTCACCCTGCGCAACGGCCGGGGCATGGTGGTGCGGATCACCAATTACGGCGCCAAGATCGAACAGATCCTGGTTCCGGACCGCGACGGCGCTCCGGGCGACGTCGTCCAGGGCTATGACGGCATCGATGGCGCGATGGGCGGCCAGCCCTCCATGGGGTCCTTCATCGGGCGCTATTGCGGGCGCATCGACGGCGGCCGCTTCACGCTGGACGGCGTGGAGCACCGGACATCGGTGAACAGCCCGCCCAACACCCTGCATGGCGGCCAGCGCGGTTCCCGCTTCCGCGTCTTCGATGCCCGCCAGCTCGACGAATCCAGCCTGGAATTGACCTACGTCTTCCAGGACGGCGAAGAGGGTTTCCCCGGCACCCTGCCGGTGCGGCTGGTCTATTCGGTCGGCGACGACAACGCCCTCACCATCGCCTGGACCGCGGTGGCGGCCGACAAGACCACCATCGCCAACTTCACCGATCACACCTTCTTCAACCTGTCGGGCGATCTCGGATCGTCCATCCTCGACCATGTCGCCACCGTCCATGCCGGCCGCTATCTGGCGCTCAGCGACAATGCGGTGCCGACCGGCGAGGTGGTGGACGTCACCGGCACGCCGCACGACTTCCGCGACCCGGTTGCCTTCGGCGACCGCATCGGCGCCGACGACCGCATGCTGGCTCTCGGCAAGGGCTATGACCTGCATTACGTGATCGACAAGCCGGCGACTGGGCCGGCGCCGGCGCTGCAGGCCCGCATCCTCCACCCCGGCAGCGGCCGGACGCTGGAGGTGCTGTCGACCGAGCCCGGCCTTCAGCTCTACACCGGCAATTTCCTGGAGGGCAAAGCCCCCCGCGACATCGGCAAGGGCGGCACGCTCTACACCAGGCACAGCGCCTTCTGCGCCGAACCGTCGAAGTTCCCGAACGCCGTCAACATCCCCTCCTTCCCCTCGACCGTGCTGCGCCCCGGCCAATGGTATGCCGGGGCCATCGTCTACCGGTTCGGGGTGGCCTGAGGCGACGCCGCCGCCCGCCCCCCTCCTGCCCCGCACGGCCACCATCTTCTCTTCGGAGCCCGTTACCCCCATGAGCACCGCCAAGCCGATCCGCCGTTACCGGCAGACGAAAATCGTCGCCACGCTGGGTCCGTCCTCCTCCTCGCCCGCGATGATCCGCCGCCTGTTCGAAGCCGGCGTCGACGTCTTCCGCCTGAACTTCAGTCACGGCAGCCACGAGGACCACGGCGAACGCGTCCGCGCCATCCGCGCGCTGGAGGAGGAGACCGGCCGCCCCGTCGCCATCATGGCCGACCTGCAGGGACCGAAGCTGCGGCTCGGCCGCTTCGCCAACGGTCCGGTGACGCTCACCGCCGGCCAGTCCTTCTGCCTCGACCTGCTGTCGGAGCCGGGTAACGCCCGCCGCGTCGGCATGCCGCACCCGGAGATCTTCGCCGCCCTGGTGCCGGACGCCGAACTGCTGCTGGACGACGGCAAGGTGCGGCTGCGGGTGACCGCCTGCGGCGCCGACTTCGCCGAAACCGTGGTGGTTTCCGGCAGGAAACTGTCCGACCGCAAGGGCGTCAACGTCCCCGGCGTGGTGCTGCCGCTGTCGCCGCTGACCGCCAAGGACCGTGCCGACCTCGACTTCGCCCTCGACCAGGGGGTCGATTGGGTGGCGCTCAGCTTCGTCCAGCGGCCGGAGGACGTGGCCGAGGCGCGCAAGCTGATCGGCGGCCGCGCCGCCCTGCTGTCCAAGCTGGAGAAGCCGCAGGCGATCCAGCACCTCGACCGCATCGTCGAGATGTCGGACGGCGTCATGGTGGCCCGCGGCGATCTGGGCGTCGAGATGCCGCCGGAAGACGTGCCCTCGATCCAGAAGCGCATCGTCCATGCCGCCCGTCTGGCCGGCAAGCCGGTGATCGTCGCCACCCAGATGCTGGAATCGATGATCTCCGCCCCCGCCCCGACCCGCGCGGAGGCATCCGACGTCGCCACCGCGGTGTTCGACGGCGCCGATGCCGTCATGCTGTCGGCGGAAACCGCGTCGGGCGAGTATCCGATCGAAGCGGTGTCGATCATGGACCGCATCGCGCGGCGGGTGGAAGGCGACACGCTCTATCGCAAGATGATGGACGCGCAGCACGCCGATCCGGAGCAGACCGCGTCCGACGCCATCACCGCCGCGGCCCGTCAGGTCGCCCACACGATCAAGGCGGCGGCCATCGCGACCTACACCACCAGCGGCTCCACCACGCTGCGGGCGGCGCGCGAACGGCCGGAGGTGCCGATCCTCTGCTTGACCGAAAAGGCTGCCATCGCCCGCCGCCTCGTGCTGGCCTACGGCGTCCATGCCGTGCTGACCGAGGATGTGCAGAGCTTCTCCGACATGGTGCACAAGGCGGCCCGGCTGGCCTTCGTCCACGGGTTGGCCGAAGAAGGGCAGCGGCTGGTCATCACCGCCGGCGTCCCCTTCGGCATGCCGGGATCGACCAACATCCTGCGCATCGCCTGGGTCGAGGCGCCGAGCCGCCAGGGCCGCGAGCGCGACACCCAGGCCCGCAAGCCGATGGAGCTTACCGAAGCCTGATCGGCAACCCGTCACAACCGCAGCTTCTGTCGACAGCCAGGCTTCCGTTTCGACCAACCGGAAGCCTGGCGGCATGCACCATGAACAGCCGGTCGGCCTTCTGATCCCACGTCCCCGACGAGGCGGAGGATCGATCCATTCTGCTGCAATCGGGGGTCGCCTGACAAATATCAGGGTTTCCCCCAATAGCATAGCGCCCAAGTTCAAGGCTCTGACGTAGACATCCCTGAAACAACATACCCCTGTCATCAGCATCTACTGTCAACCTGGATAGACTATTAACCTTTTCTTCGGTGCTTCACGAATAAGGATGAGCTCTGGCACTTTGGTGCCGGTGATCGTCATCCTTATCGATCCGGGACAATGCACCAAGCCCTGACCGCCGAGCTGACAGCCGGGTTCGACTGGCTTCCGGGCCGCAACCCGGCTCCGGCGGATGCCGTCTACGACGTACTTCCGGTGGGAATCGCGTTCCTCGACCGGCAGCTCCGTTGCCTGCGGATGAATCGGCGCATGGGCGCCATGGCGGGGCTGCCATCCTCTTCGATGGCTGGCGTGTCGTTCGCCGGCCTCTGGCCGGAGGCGGAAGACGCATTGCACGCCGCCCTGCCGGCCGTCCTGGCCGGCACGGTGGTCGAGGGCGTCGCGCTGACAGGTGCCGACAGGGTCCTGGTCGCCGCGTTGCACCCCCACATCGACGAGGACGGAGCCGCTCTCCTCTGCATCGTGGAGGATCGCACCGAGCTGCGGCGGCGGGAGGCCGACCTCTGGCAGTTCGAGGAGTTGCATCGCCATACGTTGGAGCAGAGCAACCTCTATCCCTGGTGCAGCGACCCCGACGGCACGCCGCGAACGACGCCGCGCTGGCGCGACCGCATCGGCCAGACCGCCGGGCAGACCGCCACTGCCGACGGTTGGACCGCCGCACTCCACCCCGACGACCGCGTGCCCTTCGCCGCCGCCTGGGCCGTGGCGCTGGAGTGCGGTACGCCGCTTGAAATCGACCTGCGCCTGCCCGTCGCCGGAGAAGAGACACAAGCCGGTGACGGCTACCGCTGGTTCCGCCGCCGTGCGTCCGCCCACCGTGGCGGGGATGGCCGCATCCTCCACTGGTACGGCACCGACGAGGACATCCACGCGCGCCGATTGGCCGAGGACGCGCTCCGCGAGAGCGAGGATCATTACCGCCATTCGGTCGAGCTGAACCCGCAATTCCCCTTCACGCTCGACGCCGACGGCCAGCTTCTTGAGATATCGTCGCGCTGGCGTGCCCTGGTCGGTCTGACCCACGAGGAGACGCTGGGTCATGGCTGGATGCGCGCCGTCCATCCCGACGACCTCAGGCAAACCCTGGACAATTGGGCCGACGCCATCGCGAACGGTGTGCGGATCGACCATGAAAAGCGCATCCGCATGGCCGATGGCAGCTATCGCTGGTTCCGCGGGCGTGCTGCGGCCCGGCGTGACGCGACCGGCCGGGTCATACGCTGGTACGGCTCGACCGAGGACATCCACGAACGGAAGATGACGGAAGCCGCCCTGCGCGAGAGCGAGGCCTTCGCCCGCCAGATCCTCGACAACACGCCGGAATGCGTCAAGGTCCTGGACATGGAGGGCCGGCTGACCTTCATGAGCATCCCCGGCCTCGCCCTGATGGAGCTGGACAGCTTCGACTGCCTGGAGGGCCAACCCTGGGAAGCCAATTGGCCGGAGGAGCGTCGGACGGAACTGCGCGCGTCGGTGGAGACCGCTCGGCAGGGCGGCACCGGCCGTTTCCTCGGCTTCTGTCCGACGGCGAAGGGCACGCCCAAATGGTGGGACAATCTGGTCTGCCCTCTGCCCGACTCCGATGGACGGCCGCAGCGGCTGCTGGCGATCTCCCGCGACGTCACCGACATCCAGCTGGCCCGGCAGAAGGCGGACGAGTCCACCGCCCTGCTGTCCGGGGTGCTGGAGAGCACGACCGACAGCGTGGTGTTCGTCGATCGCGACTGGCGCATCACCTACCGCAACCCGGCCGCCGCCGCCATCCATGAGGGCTGCGGCATCCTGCTGGGCGACGACTTCTTCGGCGCCTTCCCGCAGCAGACCGGCAGCCGCGCGCTGTTCCGCAAGGCGATGGCGGACCAGCAGCCGGTGGTTTTCGAGGAATTCGTCACGGCTCTCGGCGAATGGACGGAGGTTCATGCCTTCCCCACCGCGCAGGGGCTGTCGGTTTTCTTCCGCAACGTCACCGAACGCCGCCGCATGGAAGAGGAGCGGCGGGCAGCGCAGGAGAAGATCGCGCGCCTTGCCCGACTGGATTCGCTGACCGGCCTGTCCAACCGCCTCTATTTTCAGGAAAGGTTGGAGCAGTCCCTGCGCGAGGCGACGCCCGACTGCATGATGGCGGTCCACTACATCGACCTCGACCAGTTCAAGGCGGTCAACGACACGCTCGGTCACCCGGCCGGCGACGCGCTGCTGCGGCAGGTGGCCGACCGGCTGCGCGGCTGCATCGGCCCGGCCGACCTCGTGTCGCGCTTCGGCGGCGACGAGTTCGCCATCCTCCAGCCCGGCCTTTGGGGACCGGGAGAGGCGGAGGAGCTTGCCCGCTGCATCGTCTCCGCCCTGGCGCAGCCCTTCGACGTCGACGGCGCCCAGATCCAGACCGGCACCAGCATCGGCATCGCCCTGTACCACCGCGACGGAACCGACGCCGATTCGCTGATGAAGGCGGCGGACATCGCGCTCTACCGCGCCAAGGCCGATGGGCGCAGCACCCACCGCTTCTTCGCGCCGGAGATGGCGGAACGGCTGAAGGCCTTCCACGACCTGAAGCTCGGCCTGCATGACGCCCTCCGCCATGACGAGTTCGAACTGCATTACCAGCCGCTGATCGCCACCGATGACGGCCGCATCCGCGGCTTCGAGGCGCTGATCCGCTGGCGCCATCCCGGGCGCGGCCTGATCAGCCCGGCCGACTTCATCCCGGTGGCGGAGGAAACCGGCCTGATCGCCCCCATCGGCGAATGGGCCCTGCGCACGGCCTGCCGCGAAGCCATGCACTGGCCGGACGGGATCGGGGTCAGCGTCAACGTCTCCTCCGTCCAGTTCCGCAACAAGGGACTTGTCCAGGCGGTGCGCAACGCGCTGGCCGACACCGGCCTCGCCCCCGGCCGTCTTGAACTGGAAATCACCGAGTCCGTCCTTCTGCAGGACGACGACACCAACCTCGACACCCTGCGGGAGCTGCGGGCGCTCGGCACCCGCATCGTCATGGACGATTTCGGCACCGGCTATTCCGCGCTGGGCTATCTCTGCCGCTTCCCCTTCGACAAGGTGAAGATCGACCGCAGCTTCGTCGCCGACCTGCCGCGCTGCACCGGTTCCACCGCCGTGGTGCAGGCGGTGGCCGGCATGGGCCGCAACCTCGGCATCGTCATCACCGCAGAGGGGGTGGAGGACCGGGCGCAGCTCGACGCCGTCCGCCGGCTGGGCTGCCACGAGGCGCAGGGCTACCACGTCTCGCGCCCGATCCCCGCAGTGGAGGTGCCGGCGCTGATCGCCCGTCTGCAGGGCGGAGGCTGATCGCCGGATCTGCTGGTCCGCAACGCCTTCCGGCGCCGGCTGTTCTGGTACGGGAACGCGTCCTGCCAGGACACCGACCCGGAGGATACCCATGGCAAAGACCACCACCGACCACGACGAGATCCGCCGCTGGGCCGAGAGCCACGGCGGCAAGCCCGCCGTCGTCCGCAGCACCCATGACGATGCCCATAGCGGCGGCAAGAACCGCAAGACCGGCGTCGGCCTGCTGCGCCTGATGTTTCCCAAAGCCCGCCAGTCCGACCATGGCGAGTTGGAGGAGATCGACTGGAACGAGTTCTTCCAGCAGTTCGAGGACTCCAAGCTGGCGCTGCTCTATGAGGAGGGCTCCAACTTCAACAAGCTGATCGGCCGAGATACCGCCGAAAAGCGGGAGCACGGCGACCACAAAGCGGCACGGCACTGATGGAGCACCGGGCGGCGCATGACCGCCCGGCATTTCCCACCCTGCACGGCACCGCCGTCAGTCCAGATCCAGCAGCGGGCCGAAGGCCTCCTCCAGACTGGTGCGGTGCAGGCCGAGCTTTGCCGGGTTGTCCGGCGTCAGGTTCACGGCGCGGATCAGGCGGCGCAGCACGCGGCCGTCGGCCACATCGACGTCGATGATGTTGATGCAGCCGTAATCCTGTTCGAAGGCCGACAAGGCGGACAGCCCGGCCCCACAGGCCCAGGACAGCAGCATGCGGTTCACCCCGTCATGGGCGGCCAGCGCCAGATGGGTCCAGCCCGGTTCGCGCACCAGCACCTCGATGGCTGTCACCACCCGGTCGCGGACCGCCGCAAAGCCGTCGCCGCCGGCAAAGCTGCCTTCTTCCGTGGCGGCGTCGAAGCCGTAGACATAGGCGGACTCGCGGTTCTCCTTCGGAACGCCCGCCAACCGCCCGGCGCGGATTTCCAGAAAGCCCGGGTGGTCCTCCACCGCCAGACCATGCGGTTCGGCGACCAGTTCCGCCGTCTGCCGCGTCCGGGCGAGGCCGGAACACAGCACGCGGTCGAGCGGCACGGATGAGAGCAGCCTGCCGGCCGCCCGCGCCTCCTCCCGCCCGCGGTCGGTCAGGGCGGCCAGCTTCGGGTTCAGCGGCTTGCCGTCGGCATCGTAATAGGCGACATGCCCGTGGCGGAGCAGGTACAGGCGCCGCCGCGCTACGGTGCCGTCCAGCGGGGCGAACAGGCTCATCGCCCCAATCCCGGCGTTTCGGATTTTGAAACTTCCGCCGCCAGCCGCTTCGGATTGCTCACCGCCAGCCTTGCCCGCGTGATGTCCATCAGCACCGCGCGAAGGGCCGCCTGCCGCTCGGGGGAATCGAACCGTCCGACGTCGATGTCGGTGCAGAGCCGGGGCAGCAACGCCCGCAGATCGCCCTTGGCGTTGATGAGCCCCCCGATCGCGGCGGCAAGCTCCGCTTCTCCCTTGTTGCCGGCCGCCAGTTCCCGTTCGGCCACGCCGAGCGCGTTGGCGATCATCAGCGCGGTGAAACGCTGGTCGGCCGGGATCACCGGCAGGATCGACTCGCGGAAGCTGCGCAGCGCGATGGCGACGAGGCTGCCGGCCTTGGGATCGTCGTTGATCATACGAAACCTCCGCGCGCCGCGACGGCGTCCAGGTGCAGCAACAGGTCCATTTCGATCTCCGGCAGCATCCGCCCGGTCAGCGCCAGTTCCAGCGACGGCTCGGTGCCGGAGATGTGGCGGTTGGCCTGCTGGATGGCGATGACCGCCCAGCGCATGCAGGCGGCCGCTTCCCAATAGGCGACGGCATGCTCGTCCACAGGACGTCCGGCGGTCTCCTCGTAGCCGGCATAGAAGTCGGCCCGGTCGGCGATGCCGCCGGCCTCGCGGTCGTTGCGGCCGAAGCGCCAGCAGGCGGCGCAGAACCAGCCCAGATCCTCCATCGGGTCGGACCAGCCCGCGAACTCCCAATCGATGATGGCGGACAGCCGGCCATCCTCGACCATGTAGTTGCCGGTGCGGTAATCGCGGTGGCACAGCACGAGGTCGCCGGCGGGAAGCGCATTGCGCTCCAGCCAGCGCAGGCCGTAGGTCAGCACCGGATCGGTCACGGCGTACCGCCCGGCCCAGCCGCGAAAATCGTTGGTGGCCTGCCGCGCCGCCGTCGGTTCAGGCAGGGGCAGGAACTCCAGCCCCGGCGTTCCCGGCCGCACGCGGTGGATCAGGCCGAGCTGCCGGCCGAGGTCGCGGGCGAGGTCGCGCTGCGGCGCGTCGCTCTTGACGACGCGGAAGCCGGCGGCGATGCCCGCCGCCCGCCGCATGATGTAGAAGGGCGCGCCCAGCATCGCCGGGTCGGAGCCGACGAACAGCGGCTCCGGCACCGTGGCGCCGGCCGCGAAGACGGCGCCGAGAACCGCCGCCTCCTGGACCTTGCCGAGGCTGGCCGACACGCCGGAGGCGGAGCCGGTGCGCAGCACGCAGGCATGGCGGCCATCCAGCCGCCCGCCGTCGATCTCCAGCGTCACCGCCAGATTGAGCGAGATGGCGCCGCCACTGAGACGCCCCTCGTCCGTCACCGTCACGGCCCTGGCCCCGGCCTGCCCGGCCAGCCAGGACTCCAGCGCCGCCTTCCGCTCCGCGGTCAGGCCGGTCCCGCCGCCGCTCACCGCCAGCCCCAGAAATCGTCACCCTCGGCGAGATAGCTGCGGCTCAGCACCATCTTGTGGACCTCCGACGCGCCGTCGACCAGCTTGGCCTGCCGGGCGTAGCGGTAGATCCATTCCAGTACGGTGTCCTTGGAATAGCCGCGCGCGCCGCAGAGCTGGATCGCCGTGTCGGCCGCCTTGAACAGCGTGTCGGCGACCTGGACCTTGGCCATCGACACCTCCTTGCGGGCGAAGCTGCCGCTGTCGAGCGCGTGCGCGGCCTTCATGGTCAGCAGCCGGCCGATCTCGATCTGCATCGCCGTTTCGCCCAGCATCCATTGAACGCCCTCATGCTCGGCCAGCGGCATGCCGAAGCTCTCGCGCTCCTTCACGTAAGATCCGGCGATCTCCAGGCAGCGCTTGGCGAGGCCGGTCCAGCGCATGCAGTGGGTCAGACGCGCCGGCCCGAGGCGAATCTGGGTCGCCTTCAGCCCGTCGCCGACCTTCATCAGCACATTCTCGTCCGGGATCTCCAGCCCGTCGAAGATCAGTTCGCAATGGCCGCCATGTTCCTCCGGCCCCATGATCGGGATGCGGCGCTCGATGCGCCAGCCGGGCTGGTCCTTGTCGAACAGGAAGGCGGTCAGCCCCTTGCGCGGATCGTCCGAAGTGCGCGCCATCAGGATGAAGTGCTGCGCCGCGTCGGCCCCGGTGATGAACCACTTGCGCCCGGTGACGACCCAGCGGTCGCCCTTGCGCTCCGCCCTGGTCTTCATCATCGACGGGTCGGAGCCGCCGCCGGGATGCGGTTCGGTCATGGCGAAGGCGCTGCGCACCCGGCCCTCGACCATGGGGGCGAGCCAGCGCTCCTTCTGGGCCGGCGTGCCGACCATGCTGAGAAGCCGCATGTTGCCGTCGTCGGGGGCGGCGGCGTTGAAGCAGACCGGCCCGAAGATCGACCGGTTCATCTCCTCGTAGCAGGCGGCGACTCCGACCATCGGCAGCCCCTGCCCGCCGACCTCCTTCGGCAGTTGCAGGGTCCACAGCCCGGCGGCCTTGGCCTTGGCGCGCAGGGCGGCCAAGGGGGCGTCGGCGATGTTCTCGTGCTCGTCCCAGTTGGCGCGGTCGGCCTCGACCGGGAGGATCTCCTCCTCGACGAAGGCACGCACGCGGCGGCGGTAGTCGTCCAGCTCCGGGGGAAGGGTGAAGTCCATGGAACGGCTCCGTTCTTTACAGGGAGGACACCAGATGGCCGCCGTCGACGGCGAGGACCGATCCGGTCATGTAGGCGCCGGCGTCCGACGCCAGCAGCAGCAGCGGACCGTCCAGATCGGCCAGCCGGCCGAGCCGGCGCTGCGGGATGCGCTTGACCAGCGCCTTGCCGGCGTCACTGGCGAAGAAATCGGCGTTCAGCTCGGTCTCGACATAGCCGGGGCAGAGCGCGTTGACGCGGATGCCGTGGCGGGCCAGTTCCAGCGCCATCGCCTTGGTCAGATGCACCAGACCGCCCTTGGCGGCGATGTAAGACGACACATGGCCGGCCACCCGCATGCCGAGGATGGAGGCGATGTTGACGATGGAGCCGCCCTTCCCGTCTCCGTGGTCGCGCATGCGCCGCGCCACCTCGCGGGCGACACGGGCGCAGCCGGTCAGGTTGGTGTCGACCACCCGGTCCCACTCCTCCTCGCTCATGTCGAGGAAGGGGCGCGTGGCGGTCACGCCGGCATTGTTGACCAGGATGTCGATGCGGCCCAACCCGTCCCAGGCCTGCGCGACCGCAGTGGAGACGGAAGTGGAGTCGGTGACGTCCATCGCGACGACCAGGGCGGTGCCGCCGGCCGCCTCGATTGCGGCCTTCGTCTCGCCGAGCGCGTCGGTGCGCCGGGCGGCCAGTGCCACGCGGGCACCCGCCTGCGCCAGGACCCCGGCGAAATGGCGGCCCAGGCCGCTCGACGCGCCGGTGACCAGCGCCGTCCTGCCGGTCAGGTCGATGGTGAAGCTCATGCTTCCTCCCGTGGTTGCGCCGTGGTTGGGATGTCCTTGCGGAAAACGCCGCAGGCGCTGCGAACTACGCTCTTGAAAAATCGAGCGAGCGCTCGCTTTATATCTCTGACGCCCATCCTGTGCAAGAACGATTAGCGTTACGAACGATAGGACCCGACCGCATGAGCAGCTTTCAGGAGTTCCAGGCCCGGCACGACCTGTCGATGGAGGCGCTGTGCGCCCGCATCCTGGAACGCCATGCCGCGACCATCCGGGTGAAGAAGCCGGCGGTCGCCATCGGCAATCTGGCGCGCATCGTGGAGACGACGCTGACGCTGGCGAACCGCAAGGGCTTCCATTCCATGAGCCTGCGCGACCTGACCGAACAGTCGGGGCTCAGCATGGGCGCGCTCTACGCCTATTTCGACGGCAAGGACACGCTGCTGATGATGATCCTGGGGCAGGTCGTCGGCGTGGTGGAGGAGGTGCTGGGCCGGCCGCCGGACGCGCTCGCGACCGATCCCGCCGGCCGGCTGCGCTGGCTCCTGGAGACGCACCTCTATCTGACCGAGGCGATGCACCCCTGGTTCGTCTTCGCCTATATGGAGGCGAAGGCATTTCCCAAAGAGGGCCGGGAACTCGCCGTCAGCAGCGAGATGATGACGGAATCGATGATCGCCGACGCGCTGGCCGACGGCGTCGCCCGCGGGCTGTTCGCGGTGCCGGACGTGACGATGGCGGCGGTGCTGATCAAGCCGATGCTGCAGGACTGGTACGTGAAACGCGCCAAGCACCGCCGCCGCGGCGTCACCCCGGATCTCTATGCCGAGCAGCTGATCGCCTTCGTCGAGGCGGCGGTGGGATTGAGAGCGGTCCAGGCGGCGAGGGGCTGATCCGCAAGGAAAAGCGGTCGCCGCCCGGATTGCCGGGTTACTTCACCAGCGGGCAGCCGCCCTTGTCCATCGGGCGATAGGCCTCGTCGCCCGGAATGGTGGTCAGCACCTTGTAATAGTCCCACGGCCCCTTGGACTCGTCCGGGGTCTTCACCTGCATCAGGTACATGTCGTGGACCATGCGGCCGTCGGCGCGCAGCTTGCCGCCCTTGGCGAAGGCGTCGTTCACCGGCGTCTCGCGCATCTTCGCCACCACCGCCTTGGCTTCATCGGTGCCGGCGGCCTCGATGGCCTTCAGGTAGTGGCGCACGGCGGAATAGCTGCCGGTCTGGATCATGCTGGGCATCTTGCCGGTCTTCGCCATATAGGCCTTGGCGAAGGCGCGGCTGTCGTCGTCGCGGTCGGCGTTCCAGCCATCCATCAGCACCAGCCCCTGCGCCGCCTTGAGCCCGAGGGAATGCACGTCGGTGGGGAACATCAGCAGGCTCGCCAAGGTCTGTCCGCCCTGCGGCAGGCCGAACTCCTGCGCCTGCTTGATCGAGTTGGCGGTGTCGCCGCCGGCATTGGCGAGCGCAATGACCTTTGCCCCCGACCCCTGCGCCTGCAGCAGGTAGGAGGAGAAGTCGGCGGTGTTCAGCGGGTGGCGGACGGAGCCGGTGATCTTGGCGCCGTTCGCCTTCAGCACCTCGGTCAGCGACTGCTCCAGCGCATGGCCGAAGGCGTAGTCCACGGTGAGGAAGTGCCAGCTGTCGCCCAGGATCTTGGCCCCCGCCTTGCCCATGCCCTGGGCCAGCGCATAGGTGTCGTAGGTCCAGTGGGCGGTGGTCGGAGAACAGGCCTCGCCGGTCAGCTGTGCGGCACCGCCGCCGGAGATCAGGAAGACGCGGTTCTTGCGCTTGGTGATGTCCTGCACCGCCAGTGCGACGGAGGAGGTCGGGACGTCGACGATCACGTCCACCTGCTCGGTGTCGATCCACTTGTTGACCAGCGACGCGCCGATGTCCGGCTTGTTCTGGTGGTCGGCGAAGATCACCTCCACCGGCTTGCCGGCGACCTTGCCGCCCATCTCCTCGACCGCCATGCGCACCGCCTCGACCGAGCCCATGCCGGTCGGGTCGGCATAGACGCCTGTCATGTCGTTGAGGACGGCGATCTTGATCTTGTCGTCGGAGATCTGGGCGTGAGCGGCCCCGGCGATCAGCGCGGCGGAACAGACACCGGCAGCCAGAATCCAGCGTTTCATGGATGAGTCCTCCCTGTTTGATTGGTTTTTCGGGTGGTCAGAACGCGACGTTGTCGCCGCCCTTGGTCTGCAGCATCGCGCGCGCCTCTTCCGGCGTGGCGATCTCCAGGCTCAGTTCCTCCAGGATGCGGCGGATCTTGGCGACCTGTTCGGCGTTGGAGGTCGCCAGCTTGCCGCGGCCGGCATAGAGGCTGTCCTCCAGCCCGACGCGGACGTTGCCGCCGAGGATGGCGCTCAGCGTGACGAAGGACATCTGGTGGCGCCCGGCGGCCAGCACAGACAGGTAATAGTCGTTGCCGAACAGCCGGTCGGCCGTGGCCTTCATGTGCATCAGGTTTTCCGGATCGGGACCGATGCCGCCGAGGATGCCGAAGATGCATTGCGTGAAGAAGGGCGGCTTGACGATGCCGCGGTCGGCGAAATGCGCGAGAGTGTAGAGATGGCCGACGTCGTAGCACTCGAACTCGAACCGGGTGCCGACGTCGCCCAGCTCGCGCATGCCCCGCTCGATCTGGGCGAAGGTGTTGGACAGGATGAAGTCGGTGGTCGACTCCAGATACGGCTTCTCCCAGTCGTGCTTGAAGCTGTCGAACTTCGACGCGGCGCCGGAGATGTTGAAGTTCATCGACCCCATGTTCATCGACGCCACTTCCGGCTGCGCCCGCTTGGCCGCGGCCAGCCGCTCGTCCAGCGTCATGCCCAGCCCGCCGCCGGTGGTGATGTTCAGGATGGCGGCGGTCTGCTGTTTGATGCGCGGCAGGAACTCCATGAACAGGTCGGGCGAGGGCGAGGGCTTGCCGGTTTCCGGATCGCGGGCGTGCAGGTGGAGCATCGCCGCACCGGCCTCCGCCGCCGCCACTGCGTCGCGGGCGATCTCGTCCGGCGTGACCGGCAGATGGGGCGACATGGTGGGCGTGTGGATCGAGCCGGTCACGGCACAGGTGATGATGACCTTGTCGGCGCGCTTCATCGGGTGTCTTCTCCCTTGTTTTTCCGTGGTGTCGAGTGCGGTCAGGGGCCGGTGCGCAGGGCCCGGCGCTCCTGCTGGAGCGTCTCGATCAGCGCCAGGAGCAGTTGGTCGCGCTCCTGCGCCAGATCGGTCTGGGACCGGCCGTGCAGCGCCTCCCGCATTCCGGCGGTCAGCTGGCCGCGCAGCTCCGGGGTCAGTGCCGGGGTGCCGAGATCCCGCCACCAGTCCTCCATCGCCGGGCCGATATGGTCGAGGAAGTGGGGCATGCCGCCCGCACCGCCCGCGAGGTTGAAGATCATGTTCGGCCCCATGATCGCCCAGCGCAGGCCCGGCCCTTCGGCGATGGCGGTGTCGACATCCTCCACGCTGGCCAGCCCGCTGGCGACGGCATGGACCGCCTCGCGCCAGAGCGCCGCCTGCAGGCGGTTGGCGAGATGGCCGGGCACCTCGCGGTTCAGGCGGATCGGGCGCTTGCCGACCGCGCTGTAGAAGGCGATCAGCCAGTCGACCGTGCCGGCCGTCGTGTCCCGGCCGCCGACGACCTCGACCAGCGGGATCAGATGCGGCGGGTTGAAGGGGTGTCCGACAGCGAAGCGTCCCGGCACCCGGCACCCCTGCTGCAGCTCGCTCATGATCAGGCCGGAGGTGCTGGAGGCGACGATTGCGTCGTCGTCCAGCACCTCCTCCAGCGCGGCGTAGAGCGCACGCTTGACCTCGTGGCGCTCCGGCGCGTTCTCCTGGACGAAGCGGGCGCCGCGCGCCGCGTCGCGCGGGTCGGTGTGGAAGCTCCACTTCTCCGGATCGGCGCCGGGGGCGAGGCCCAGCCGTTCCAGCGCCGGCCAGGACTTGGCGATCAGGCCGCGCACCGTCGCTTCGGCGGCGGGATTGGGGTCGCTGATGGCGACGCTCATCCCCCTGGACAGGAACAGCGCCGCCCAACTGGCGCCGATGGTGCCGGCGCCGATGACGGCGACGCGCCCGACCGCGTCGGGATCGGGAGCCACCGGCCCCTGAAGCTCCGACCCGGTCACGGTCGGGTCAGCCACTGGGGCAGCCACTGGGTCAGCCACTGGATTGGGTGTCATGGTCCTCCCCGGATGTTCTGGTTTTGCCCAGGCCGTTCATCAGCAGGGCGATGCACTGGGCGGCGATGTCGTGGGGGCTGAGGCCGCCGTTCGGCTGATACCAGCGGCCGATCCAGCTGAGGGCGCCCGCCACGGTGAAGGCGGCGATCTTCGGATCGCAGGGCGCGATGCAGCCCTCGGCGATGCCGCGTTCGATCAGGCGGCGGAACTTGCGGTCGATGCTGCGCTTCAGGGACCGCAGCGTGCGGCGGCTTTCCTCGGTGAGCGGTTCCTCGCCGACGCGGATCACGCACATGCCGAAGTCCATGGTGACGATCTCGGCGTATTTGCGCATCACCGCGATCAGCTCCTCATAGGCGCTGCCGTCATGGCCGGCCACGTCGTTGGAGGCCTCGTCGAGCATCTCCAGCCCGATGCGCACGCACTCGAAAAGGATCTCCTCCTTGTTCCGGACGTAATAATAGATGGTCGGCTTCGTGACGTTCAGGCGCCGCGCGATGTCGTCCAGCGAGGTGTTGTGGTAGCCCATCTCGTTGAAGGCCCGCGCCGCCGTCCGCAGCACGGCGATGCGCTTCGCCTCCCGCTCCGTCTGGCGGTCGGAGGTTGCCTTCCATGGCGATCCGCTGTCCATATTGTCCTGCATCGCGGCTTCCTGCATCGCGTCATCACTCCGTTCCGGCACGCGCCCATCCCCCAGCCTTTGCATTCCCCTCCGCTTCCGTCCATCGCGCCGACGGCCACAGCAGACGCGGCCGATTGATCGCCACACACACTGTTGACCGTCGCATCAATCTGCCCCATCCTACTCACAAGTAACATGCCTTCCAACAAGTATGTTGAGGGCGCGAACAATGAGGGGAGAGGAACGCATGGACAGCATCGCCACGGCCCGGACCGACAGCATCGGCGCAGCGCTTGCCCGCAGCGCCCGGCGCAACGCCACGCGGACCGCCCTGTCCTACGAGGAGCGGGACTGGAGCTTTTCCGGCCTGCACCGGGCCGCGCTGCGGGTGGCCCGTCGGCTTGGCGACCTCGGCATGCGTCCCGGCGACCGGGTGGCGGCCTATGGCCGCAACTCCGACGCCTATGTGATCGCCTGGCTCGGCTGCGCCGTCGGCGGCTTCATCCATGTGCCGATCAACTACGCCCTGACCGGAGAGGAGCTGTCCTACATCGTCGAGCAGTCGGGCGCCCGCATGGTGCTGCACGACCCCGACCTCGCCGCCAACCTGGAGGGGGTGTGCGCCGCTGGCCGGGTGGAGCGGTTCGGCACGCTGACGGACGGCGATGGGAACGGCCTGGACATCCTGGCTGTGGCGCTCGACGAAACCGCCCCGGCGGAAGTCGAGACGGCGGTTCGCGCCGACGACGTGGCGCAGCTTCTCTACACCTCCGGCACCACGGCGGCGCCGAAGGGCGCGATGATGACGCACGGCGCGCTGCTGGCGGAGTATCAAAGCTGCATCTACAGCTGCCGCCTCGACCAGGACGACCGCTCGCTGGCCGCACTGCCGCTCTACCATTCGGCACAGATGCATGTGTTCGTCATGCCGCAGCTGCTGATCGGGGCGACGACGCGGCTGATCCAGGCCCCGGCGCTGAAGCGCTGCCTGGAGCTGATCGAGCGCCACGGCATCACCTCCTTCTTCGCGCCGCCGACGGTCTGGGTCGGGCTGCTGCGCCATGCCGATTTCGACGCGCACGACCTGTCCTCGCTGCGCAAGCTCTACTACGGCGCGTCGATCATGCCGGTACCGGTGCTGCAGGAGCTGCGCCAGCGGCTGCCCGGCGCCCAGGCCTTCAACTGCTACGGCCAGAGCGAGATCGGGCCGCTCGCCACCGTCCTTCGGCCGGAGGAGCATGAGGCGCGCCCCGCCTCCGCCGGGCGTCCGGTGCTGAACGTCGAGACGCGGGTGGTCGATCCCGACATGAACGATGTGCCGCCGGGCACCCATGGCGAGATCGTCCACCGCTCGCCCCAACTGATGGTCGGCTATTGGGGCAAGGAGCAGGAAACGGCGGAGGCCTTCACCGGCGGCTGGTTCCATTCCGGAGACGTCGGCTTCTTCGACGAGGAGGGCTATCTCTACATCGTCGACCGCATCAAGGACGTCATCAACACTGGCGGCGTCCTGGTCGCCAGCCGCGAAGTGGAGGAGGCGATCTACACCCATCCGGCGGTGGCGGAGGTGGCGGTGGTCGCCCTGCCCGACCCGAAATGGATCGAGGCGATCAGCGCCTTCGTCGTTCTGCGCGACGGCCAGACCGCGACGGAGGAGGAACTGGTCGCCCATGTCCGCCAGCATCTGGCCCATTTCAAGGTGCCCAAACGGATCGAGTTCCTCGACACCCTGCCCCGCAACACCGCCGGCAAGCTGCTGAAGCGCGAACTGCGCAAGTCCTACAGCGCCTGAGCGTCATTTTTCGCTGGATAAAGCCCCTCTCCCCTTGCGGGAGAAGGGCATCCGGAAGGCATGCGTTGCCGTTCAAGCTTCAAACGCGATAGCCCGAACCGACCACCCGTACTCAAGGATCGAAAGCGATGAACCACGCCTTCGCCGCGGGCCGCACCCGCTTGCCCGCCACTCCCCCGGAGCGCGCGTGATGGAAAGAACCGTCCGCAAGGTGGCGGTGATCGGCGCCGGGTCCATGGGATCGGGCATCGCCGCGCAGTTCGCCAACGGCGGCGTGCCGGTTCTGCTGCTCGACGTCGCCGGCCCCGGCGAAGACCGTGCCGCCCCGGCCCGTGCCGGGGTGGAGCGGCAGGTGAAGGCGCAGGGCTTCATGGACCCGACCGCCGCGGCGCTGGTCGAGGTCGGCTGCATCGAGGACGATCTGGCCGCCGTCGCCGACGCCGACTGGATCGTCGAGGCGGTGGTGGAGGATCCGGAGGTCAAGCGCCGGCTGTTCGCACGGCTGGACGCGCTGCGCAAGCCGGGGGCGGCGGTGTCCTCCAACACCTCCACCATCCCGCTGGCGCGGTTGACGGAGGGGGCATCGGAAGCCTTTCGCCGCGACTTCCTCATCACCCATTTCTTCAACCCGCCGCGCCACATGCGGCTGATGGAGCTGGTCGCCGGCCCCGACACCGCACAGGAAACCTCCGCCCTGGTTCGCGATGCTGCGGAGAGGGTGCTGGGCAAGACCGTGGTGGACTGCCGCGACACGCCGGCCTTCATCGCCAACCGGCTGGGCTGCCATTGGATGTCGGTCGCCGCCATCGAGGCGCTCCGCCACGGCCTGACGGTGGAACAGGCGGACGCCGTGGCCGGTGCGCCGTTCGGCGTGCCGCGCACGGGGATCTTCGGGCTGCTGGATCTCGTCGGCATCGATCTGGTGCCGCTGGTCTGGGGCAGCCTGCTGGGCGCCCTGCCCGCCGATGACGCCCACCATCGCCATGACCTGACGGCGGAGCCGCTGATCCGCCGCCTGATCGCCGAGGGGCGGATCGGCCGCAAGGCCAAGGGCGGCTTCTACCGCCTCGCTCCCGACAGCAAGGCGCGCGAGGCGCTGGACCTCGCCAGCGGGGAGTATCGTCCGCAGGCCGAGGCCGCGGCCAACCGCGATCTGGCGGCGCTGATCCGGCAGGAGGACGCGGCCGGACGCTACGCCTGGGCTGTTTTGTCCAACAGCATCGCCTACACCGCCGCCGTGGCGGGGGAGATCGCCGACGACGTGGCGGCCATCGACACCGCCATGCGGCTCGGCTATGGCTGGGTCGAGGGGCCGTTCGCGTTGGCCGACCGGGTGGGCTGCGCCGCCATCGCCGACCGGCTTGCGGCGGAGGGATGCGAGGTTCCGCCGCTGCTCGCCGCCGCCGCCGCTGAGGGCGGCTTCTACCGCCGCACCGCCGCCGGGCGGGAGACGCGCGCCACCGCCGGCGCTTGGACGCCCGGCCGCCGCCCGCCGGGTGTGCTCGACCTTGCCGAGGTGAAAGAGCGCGGGCCGCGCTTCGCCGGCAACGGGTCGGCGTCGGTCTGGGATCTGGGCGACGGCGTCGCCTGCCTGGAATTCCACACCAAGATGAACGCCATCGATCAGGGCATCCTCGCCATGGTCGCGGAGGCGGCGGAGCGGGTGCCGGCGGAATTCCGCGCGCTCGTCCTCTACAACGACAATCCCCGCGCCTTCTCCGCCGGGGCCAATCTCGGCTACTTCGTCGAGCGGTTGGAGGCGGAGGATTTCGCCGCGCTGGAGCGCTTCGTCGAGCAGGGGCAGACAGCCTTCCGCGCGCTGAAGCACGCCGCCATTCCGGTGGTCGGCGCGCCGGCCGGGCTGGCGGTCGGCGGCGGCTGCGAGGTGCTGCTGCATTGCGACGCGATCCAGGCCCATGCCGAGACCTACATCGGGCTGGTCGAGCTGAAGGTCGGAATCATTCCGGGCTGGCGCGGCACGGCTGAGCTGCTTTTGCGCTGGGGCCGCCGGTCCGACCGGCCCGAAGGCTCGATGGGAACCGCTCGGGCGGCTTTCGAAACCATCGCCGGGGCGCGCATCACCGGTTCGGCGCTGGAGGCGCGGGCACTCGGCTACCTGCGCCCGGAGGACGGCATCACCATGGGCCGCGACCGGCTGCTCGGCGATGCCAAGGCCAGGGCGCTGGCGCTGTCCGAGGGCTACCGCCCGCCCGGTGTCGGTTCTGTCGTCCTGCCCGGTCCGGCGGGGCGGGAGTCGTTGCAGGCCATCGTCCGGGGCTGGCGAGAGGCCGGGCAGGCCAGTCCCCATGACGTGCTGGTCGCGGACTGGCTGGCCGGCACGTGCTGCGGCGGTCCCGAAGCCGGTCCGCAGACACCCATCGACGAAGACGCGCTCGCCGCGCTGGAACGCGAGGCCCTGTCCGCCCTGATCCGGGAACCGGCGACCCGCGCCCGCATCCGGCACATGCTGGACACCGGCAAGCCCCTGCGGAACTGAGGAACAGAACCATGGCCGTGTATCAGCCGCCGCTTCAATCCATCCGCTTCCTGATCCATGAGGTGCTCGACGCGCCCGCCGTGCTGACGGACGCGGGGTGGGAGGACATGTCGGAAGACCTGTTTGACGACGTTCTCGCCCAGGCCGGGCGCATCGCCGCGGAGGTCCTGTTCCCCCTCAACCGCTCCGGCGACGAGGAGGGGGTGCGCGTCGAGGCGGACGGCGTGCGCATGCCCGCCGGTTTCGCCGCCGCCTACCGCGCCTGGAGGGAGGGCGGCTGGAACGGGCTGGCCGGCGACCCCGCCTATGGCGGACAGGGCATGCCGGCGGTGCTCGACACGCTGGTGACGGAGATGGTGTGCGCCGCCAACCTCGCCTTCAGCATCGTGCCCGGCCTGACCCAGGGCGCCATCCGCGCCATCGCGGCCCATGCGGGCGACGCGTTGAAGGACGCCTATCTGCCACGGATGATCTCCGGCGACTGGACCGGGGCCATGGCCCTGACCGAGCCGCATGCCGGCACCGACCTCGGCCTGCTGCGCACGCGGGCGGAGCCGGCCGATGACGGCAGCCATCGCATCACCGGCCAGAAGATGTTCATCTCCTCGGCCGACCACGACCTGACCGACAACCTTGTCCATCTGGTGCTGGCGCGGCTGCCCGATGCGCCGCCGGGCACGCGGGGCATCAGCCTGTTCCTGGTGCCGAAGCGGCTGCCGGACGGGTCCCGCAACGGCTGGGCGGTACTGTCGTCGGAGCAGAAGATGGGCCTGCACGCCTCGCCCACCTGCGTGGTGTCCTACGACGGCGCGGTGGGCTGGATGGTCGGGCAGCCGCACCGCGGCCTGCCGGCCATGTTCACCATGATGAACCACGAGCGGCTGTTCGTCGGCATCCAGGGCATCGGCGTCGGCGAATGCGCCGCGCAGTCCGCCCTCGCCTATGCGCGCGAGCGCGAGCAGGGACGGGCGCCCGACGGACCGCGCAACCCCGACCGGCCGGCCGATGCGATCGTCCATCTTCCCGACGTGCGGCGGATGGTGCTGACCGCCCGCGCGCTGACCGACGCCGGACGGGCGCTCGCCGCCTGGACCGCCCTGTGGATGGACCGCGCCCATCACGCCACCGATCCCGCCGTGAGGGAGGAGGCGGAGGATTGGGCGGCCCTGCTGACTCCGGTCATCAAGGCGGCCGGCACCGATTTCGGCTTCGAGGCGGCGGTGCTGGCCCAGCAGGTCATGGGCGGCCACGGCTATATCCGCGACAACGGGGTCGAGCAGTTGGTCCGCGACGTGCGCGCGACCCAGATCTATGAGGGGACGAACGGGGTCCAGGCGCTCGACCTCGTGCAGCGCAAGCTGACGCTGAACGCCGGCCGGCCGGTCGCCCGCCTGTTCGCGGCGATCGATGCGGCGGCGAGGGATCTGGAGGCCGAACCGCTCACCCGCGACCTCGCCGGCCCGCTGCGCGACGCGGCGGAGCGGCTGCGCGGGGTGGTGGCCTGGCTGACCGAGGCGGGGTCACAAAGCCCCCTCGCCCCGGCGGCGGCGGCGACGGACACGCTGAGGCTGATGGCGCTGGTAACCTATGGCTGGATGTGGGGGCTGATGGCGACAGCGGCGGCGCGGCGGCCGGAGGGTTACGACCGTGCCTATCTGGACGGACGGATCGGCCTCGCCCGCGTCTTCGCCAACCGCCTGCTGCCCGAGACCGTGGCGCTGGAGCTGCGCATCCGCAGCGGCCACGACAGCCTGTTCGACCCCGGCCTGCCGGACGATTTGGCCGGCTTGGATGGTTAGGGCCGCAACGCCGTCAGGACCAGCTCCACCATATGGGCGAGCCGCTCCTCCCGCGCCGGTTCGGCCAGCAGGTCGCGGCCGAAGACGACGGACAGCGTGTGGACGTTGGACAGGTAGAAATAGGACAGGCCGGCGATGGAGATGTAGAGCTGCACCGCATCCACCCCGGCCCTGAACACCCCCAGCTCCACCCCGCGCGCCAGCACGTCGGCGATCAACTGGACGAAAGGAGAATGCATCGACTGGATATGGGCCGAGGTCTTCAGAAGCTCCGCCCTATGCAGGTTCTCGGTGTTCAGCAGAGCCATGAATTCGGGATGATCGATGAAATACTGCCAGGTGAACCCGATCAGCCGCGCGATGGCCTCGGGCGGGTCCAGCATCTCCAGGTTCAGGGTGCGTTCGGTGGCGCGGATGTGGGCATAGGCGCCTTCGAGGACCGCCAGATAAAGCTCCTCCTTGTTGCCTACATGATAGTAGAGCATGCGCTTGTTGGTGCCCGCCTGTTCGGCGATGCGGTCGATGCGGGCGCCGCCCAGACCGTAGCGCGCGAACTCCTCCGTCGCCGCCGCCATGATGCGGGCCCGCGTCCCTTCCGGATCGCGGGTCGCCTTGGCCGGCCCGGCGGCTTTGTTCGGTGTCGGTGCGGGCGGCACCGGCTCGGGTGCGTCGGTCAGGCTGTCCATGCGGGAAGCCGGCTCCTGCGGTACGGGTAAGGGGCGGTCTTCCCCGATGGTAGAGCGTCGGCCGGCGAATTCAAACCACACTGCGGTGCCGTTCGATGCAGGTGTCCAGCACCTCGCCCATCGGCCGTTCCCACCAGTTGGCTTGCGAGAAGATCTCCACCTCCGACCAGCCGGCGAAGCCGTTCTCCTCCACCCAGCCGCGGATGCGCGGAATGTCGATGACGCCGTCGCCCATCATGCCGCGGTCGAGCAGCAGGTCTGTGGTCGGCACCAGCCAGTCGCAGACATGGAAGGCCAGCAGCCTCTCCTTGCCGGCGCGGCGGATCTGCGCCTCCAGATCCGGGTCCCACCAGACGTGATAGACGTCGATCGCCACCCCGAGCGCACCGGTCCGTGCCGGGTCCAGCCGGTCGCAGAGGTCGAGCGCCTGGGCCATCGTGTTCACGCAGGCGCGGTCGGCGGCATACATCGGGTGCAGCGGTTCGATGGCCAGCGGCATGCCGGCGTTGCGGGCATAATCCAGCAGTTCGGCGATGCCGTCCTCCACCTGCGAGCGGGCCAGCGCGATGTCCTTGCTGACCGCCGATCCGGGGCGGGAATATTGCGGCAGCCCGCCGACCACCAGCACGAGGCACGCCGCCCCCAGCGCCGCCGCCTCGTCCACCGCGCGCCGGTTGTCGTTGCGCACCTCCGCCGCCTTGGACGGGTCGGCCGGGAACATGCCGCCGCGGCAATAGCCTGACAGCGCCAGTTCGCCGTTGCGCACCGCCCGCACCGCGGCGTCGAGCCCCACCGCCGCCACCTGATCGCGCCAGGGCGAGACGGCGCGGATGCCGCGGCGGGCGCAGGCGTCGAGGATCTCGACCAGATCGCCCTGCTTGCGCACCGTGGCCGTGTTGATCGACAGCCAGCGGTGATCCTCTGAGAAGTCGCGCATCACGAAATCCCCCGCACCGCCAGCACCGCCGCCATCCGTTGCGCCGCGCGGTCCGGGTCGGACAGCAGCCCGGCCTTGTCGGCCAGCCGGAACAGCTCCGCCAGATGCAGGGTGGAGCGCGTGCTCTCCTGCCCGCCGACCATGGTGAAATGGTCCTGGTGACCGTTCAGATAGGCCATGAAGACGACGCCGGTCTTGTAGAAGCGGGTCGGCGCCTTGAAGATGTGGCGCGACAGGGGCACGGTGGGGGCGAGGATGTCGTGGAACCCCGCCTCGTCGCCATCGGCCAGATGGGCCAGCGCTGCGGCGGCGGCCGGCGCGATGGCGTCGAAGATGCCGAGCAGCGCGTCGGAGTGGTGCTGCCCGTCGCCGGCGATCAGTTCCGCATAATTGAAGTCGTCGCCGGTGTACATGCGGACACCGCTTGGCAGGCGGCGGCGCATGACGATCTCCTTGTCCTTGTCGAGCAGCGAGATCTTGATGCCGTCCACCTTGGGCGCGAAGTCGCCGATGATCGACAACGCCGTGTCCATCGCCGCATCGATGTCAGTGGTGCCCCAATATCCGGCCAGCGCCGGGTCGAACATGTCGCCCAGCCAATGCAGGATCACCGGCTGTTTCACCTGCGACAGGATGCGGCCATAGACGCGGGCGTAATCCTCCGGCCCCTTTGCGACGCGCGCCAGGGCGCGCGACGCCATCAGGATGATGCGGCCGTCGAGCGCCTCGATGGCTTCGATCTGCTCCTCATAGGCGCGGATGACATCGTCGACGCTGCGGGCGTTTTCCGGCGGCAGATGGTCGGTGCCGGCGCCGCAGGCGATGACCCCGCCCCGCGCCTTGGCGGCGGCGAGTGAGCGGCGGATAAGCTCCAGCGAGGTCGGCCAGTCCAGCCCCATGCCCCGCTGCGCCGTGTCCATCGCCTCGGCGACGCCGAGACCGAGATCCCACAGATGTTCGCGGAAGGCGATGGTCCGGTCCCAGTCGATGGCCGGCGCCAGCCACGGATCGCCCTCGGCCAGCGGGTCGGCGACCATATGAGCGGCGGCGAAGGCGATGCGGGTCAGCGGCCGCTCGGTGCGGGCGGGAAAGCCGCGCGGTGGGGCGAGGGTGTAACTCTCGATGCTGCGGTCTGCGCGGGGGAGGCGGATGGTCGGCATGGGATGGATTCCTGACTGAAGGTACCGCCACTTGCCCCCACCCCACCCCTCCCCCGCTGGGCGGGGGAGGGAGCAGGCGCGTGTTCGGGAGAGCGGCGGCGGTCCCCTCTCCCGCTCTCGGCGGACCGAAGGTCCGTCCGATTGCGGGGGAGGGTTAGGGAGGGGGCATCGTCAGCCGACGCTCATCACCCCCCGATCACCGGCACGTCGACCCAGCGGCGCTCGCGCCAGCTCTGCAACGCGCATTCCACCAGCTGGACGCCCTTGGCGCCTTCGATCAGCCCGTGCCTGTACGGCGCATCCTCCACCACATGGCGGATGAAGGACTCCCACTGCACCTTGAAGCCGTTGTCGAACACGGCATTCTCCGGCACCGGCTGCCAGGTGTCGTAGAAGTCGATGGTCTGCTTCTGGTCGGGGTTCCACACCGGACGCGGGGTGCCCTGGCGCGGCTGGATCACGCAGTCGGTCAGGCCGGCGACCGCCGAACCGTTGGTGCCGTCGACCTGGAAGGTCACCAGATCGTCGCGATAGACCCGCGTGCACCAGGACGAGTTGATGGTGGCGATCACCCCGCCCTCGAGTTCGAACATCGCATAGGCGGCGTCGTCGGCGGTGGCCTTGTAGGGCTTGCCTTTCTCGTCCCAGCGTTCCGGAATGTGGGTGGCGCCCAGGCAGGAGATGCTCTTCACCGCGCCGAACAGGTTGTCCAGCACGTAGCGCCAGTGGCAGATCATGTCGAGAATGATGCCGCCGCCATCCTCCTCGCGGTAGTTCCAGGACGGGCGCTGTGCCGGCTGCCAGTCGCCCTCGAACACCCAATAACCGAACTCGCCGCGCACCGACAGCATGCGGCCGAAGAAACCGCTGTCGCGCAGCATTCGCAGCTTCTCCAGCCCCGGCAGGAACAGCTTGTCCTGCACCGTGCCGTTCTTCACCCCGGCTTCCTCCGCCAGCCGGACGACACGCAGCGCCTCGTCCAGGTTGGTGGCGATGGGCTTTTCGCAATAGACGTGCTTGCCGGCGCGGATCGCCTTTTCCAGCAGGGTCGGCCGCATCTGGGTGGTGCCGGCATCGAAGAAGATCACGTCGTCGCGGTTTTCCAGTGCAGCGTCGAGATTGTCGCTCCACCGCTCGATGCCGTGGCGGCGGGCCAGCTCCTGCATCTTCTCAGGATTGCGGCCGACGAGGATCGGGTCGGGCATGACGCGCGTGCCATCGGACAGGGCCACGCCGCCCTGGGCGCGGATCGCCAGGATCGAGCGGATCAGGTGCTGGTTCATGCCCATCCGCCCGGTCACGCCGTGCATGATGAGGCCAAGGCGCTTGGTGCTCATGGGGGAACTCCTTCGGAAAGCGCTGATGTCGGGTTTGAAAGGGGCGACAGGCTGGACCAGTCGGGGTCGGCTCCAAAATCGGCTGCATGTGCGAAGCCGGGGCCGGACAGCGGCGCCGTCGGCAGCCGTCCGGTGCCGGTGGCAAGCCGCACCGTCCCGTCGGCGTCGCGGTCGTAGAAACCGGGATGGGCAGCGAGGAAGGCGGCGCCCTCATCGGGACTGCCGAAGCCCTCGCCATACTGGTGGCCGTTGCGTTCGGCATGCGGGATGCCGAGGAAGGCGACCAGGGCGGTGTCCTGCTGCACCGACAGACCGGCCTGACAGGTCAGGTCCTCGGCGGAGATGAAGTGCGGCGTCCCCCACGCCGTGCAGCGGGCGCGGTTGAGCATCGCCTTGTACAGGCCCTTGCAGGATTTGGACGACACGCCGCGATAGCCCATGGCGCGGGCGCGCGGGAAGGCGTCGTAGCCGTCGTCGGACTCGTCGATGATGACCGGGATGCGGTCCGCCACCGCGCCCAGCGGCCGGGCCAGCGCCGCCTCCCGCGTGATGGGCTGCTCCAGATAGGCCAGCGCCTTGCGGAAGCGGGCCAGCGCCGGGGCGGCATCGATCCAGTCGAGCAACTCCGCGACATGGGCTGCGTCGCGGTACTGCTCGTTGCCGTCGAGCGTGGCGCGGTGGCCGGGAACGGCTTCCTCCAGCACTGCCGCCAGTTCGCACAGGCGCTCAATGTCGGCGGAGACTTGGCCGCCCAGCTTGATCTTGAACCAACGCAACGGTGAACGCACCAGCAGGGCGCGCAAGCCCTCCGGCCTGTCGAGCAGGCCGACAGTGTGGCGCAGTTCCACCTCCGGCAACGGAGTTAGTCCATTCAGGAAGCCGTCCAGGTCGAAGCCGCCGAGGTCGGGCGTCAGCCGCGTATCCAGCCCGGCGACGTTGTTGCCCAGCCCCTGAAACGCGGTCAGTCCCAGCACCTGCAGCAGCCCGTCTAGAACCGCCTTGTCGATCTGCGCCGGGCCGAAGGCGGCGGCCAGCTTCGGCTCCATCGTCGGCGTGAAGGCGGCATGATGGCCGAAGGCGGTGTCGAGGCGGCTGTCGGACAGGTAGGCATCGCGCGCTTCCACCAGCGTGCGGCGCAGCCCGTCCACCGTGTCAGCCGGGCTGCGGTCCGGACGCTTGTCGAACCATTTCGGCATCATCATCTCGGCCGTGGCACCCCAGGCCTCGCCTCGTCCCTCCACCGCGACCAGGGCGCGGACGAAGGCTTGCGGTGCGGCCTCCACCGTCACCGCGCCGAAGCGGAACGGCTTCACGAAACGGACGGGCCGCTCGTACAGCTCGATGGCGCGGATGCGGAGACGGGGGGCGGGCATGGTGAAGATCCTCTGTGTTTTGCCCCCACCCTTCCCATGCTGACGCATGGGCCCCTTCCCTCCCCCGCTGGGCAGGGGAGGGAGTTGGTCGCAAGGCGGCGGCAGTTCCCTCCCCCGCCCAGCGGGGGAGGGTTAGGGTGGGGGTCTAACGTGGCGCCCCTGATCGCGCCCCTAATCCAGATGCCCCTGCGCCGCGAAATGCTTGCGGATGGTCTGGGTCAGCTGGATGAAGACGGGGTCGCCCATGACGTCCAGCGTCCGTGGACGCGGCAGCGGGACCTCGTAGGTCGCGGCGATGGTGCCGGGGCGTTCCGACATCACCATCACCCGGTCGGCGAGGAACACCGCCTCGGGGATGGAGTGGGTGATCAGGATCACCGTCTTGCCGGTCTCGAACTGGATGCGTTGCAGCTCCACATTCATCCGCTCCCTGGTCATGGCGTCGAGCGCGCCGAACGGCTCGTCCATCAGCAGGATCTTCGGGTCATGCACCAGCGCCCGGCACAGCGCGGCGCGCTGCTGCATGCCGCCCGACAGCTGCCAGGGGTATTTGTGCTCGAACCCCGTCAGGCCGGTCATCCCGATCAGCTTGTGGGCGCGCTCCAGATAGCGCTCCCGCGGCAGGCGGCGGATTTCCACCGGCAGCATGATGTTGCGCAGCACCGACCGCCAGGCCAGCAGGGTCGGGCTCTGGAAGACGATGCCGGTATCGTCGTGCGGCTCGGTCACCGTGTCGCCTTCGATGCTGATGGTGCCGCTGGTGACCGGCAGCAACCCCGCCAGCATCTTCAGCAAGGTGGACTTGCCGCAGCCGGACGGACCGACCACCACCAGGAACTCGCCCGGCCGCACATCGAAGGTGATGGGGCGGAGCGACGGCACCTCGCCGTCGCGGGTGCGGTAGGTCTTGGTCACGCCGTCGATGCGGATCAGCGGCTCGCCGGAGAGGCGCTGCGTCTCCGCTTCGCCGACCAGTTTCAACTGAGGCTGTGCCATGTTCTCCTCGTCGCTCCGTGCGGGGGCCAATGCCGGTCACTTGACGGCGGCGTTGACCGCGTTCGCCGCAGGGTCGGCCGGCAGGAAGTCGCGGCTGTAGAAGCGCTTGGGGTTCTCCTTGGCCGATGCGTCCAGCCCGCCATATTCGACCAGCAGGTCCACCGTCTCCTTCATGTTGGCGTCGGTGACCTGGAAGGGCCGCATCCCCTGCGTTTCCTTGGTGCGGTAGAGCGGGATGGTCAGTTCGAAGCCTTCCTGCAGCGTGTCGGGCTTGCCGCCCTTGGGATTGGCCTTCAGGATGGCGGCCACGGCGTCCTTCGGCGCCTTTTCCGCCTCCTCCACCGCCTTGGTGGTGGCGGCCATGAAGCGGCGGACGAGGTCGGGGTTGTCCTTGAGCGTGTCGGTGTTGGCGATGATGCCGGACGAGACCATGTTGACGCCGTAATCGGCGAAACGGATCGGCGTCACCGACTTGCCGGTGGCGTCCTTGATCTTCATGCTCTGGTCCATGACATAGCCCAGCAGCAGGTCGGCCTGTCCGTTGATGACGGCGTTCAGCTTGGTCTGGGCGTCGCCCGACACCACCTCGAAATCACGCTCCTTCAGGCCGGTCTTCTTCAGGAACAGCGGCCAGATCTGGGACATGCTGTCGCCCGGCGTCATGGCGACGATCTTGCCCTTGATGTCCTCCGGCTTGCGGATGTTCTTCTCGGTGAAGCCCATCGCCGACATCGGGCTGGTCTGCAGCAGCACGCCCGGCGAGGTCACCGGCGCGCCCTTCATCGCCGCCTTGATCATGGTCGGCACGTCGACATAACCGAAGGTGACGCCTTTGCTGGCGACGAGCTGCGTCGTCACCGCCGACCCGCGGCCCTCCTGGATTTCCAGGTCGATGCCCTCCGCCTCGTACAGGCCCTTGTCCTTGCCGTAGTAGAAGGGCGCGTGTTCGCCATAGACGTACCAGTTCAGCATCAGCGTCACCTTGTCGGCGGCCTGCGCCGGCAAGGTGGAGGCGGCAAAGGCGCAGAGCGCCGCGACGATGGTTTTCTTCATCACGACCGGTGTCCTCCCATGGGTGGTGGATCGCCCCGTCGGCCGGCGCTGTGCGGCGTCGGGGTTCTTGTCGGTGATTTGAGTTTTCGGATGACGTCAGACGGTGGGGCTGAACTTGTCGCGCTGGCTGGCGTGCCAGGGGATGGCGAAGCGTTCCAGCACATCGATGACCCAGAACAGCACCACGCCCATCAATGCGAGCACGGTCAGCGCCGCGAACATCAAGGGCAGTTCGAAATTGCCGATGGAGCGTTGCAGGACGAAGCCGATGCCGGAGTTGGAGCCGACGAATTCGCCGACCACCGCCCCCACCACCGCCAGGGTGATGGAGACCTTAAGGCCCGCGAAGATCGCCGGCAGCGCATGCGGCAGGCTGACCATCCGGAAGGTCTGCAGCCGCGACGCCTTCATCGAGCGAGCCAAGTCCATCATCTCGCCATCCACAGACTTGAAGCCCTGCACCGCCGAGACCACGACGGGGAAGAAGCCCAGCAGGAAGGCGGCGATCACCTTCGGCATCAGGCCGAAGCCGAACCAGACCACGAACAGCGGCGCGATGGCGACCTTGGGGATCGACTGCGAGAAGACCAGCAGCGGGTAGACATAGGCCTCCACCGTGCGCGATCCGGCGATCAGCATCGCGATGGGAATGCCGAACAGCACCGACAGCGCAAAGCCGCCCAGCGTCGCCGTGAAGGTCGGGACGGATTCGGACAGCAGCCGCGGCCATTCGTCGATCATCGCCAGCACGACGTCGCCGGGCTTGGGCACCAGATAAGCGGGCACGCCGAACAGCCGGACCGACAGATCCCACAGCACCAGCAGGATGACCATCAGCAGGATGGGGCGGACCCAGTCGGAATTGAGCAGGCGCAGCGCTGCGCCCGAGCGTGAGCGACGTTCCATGCGTCTTCTCCGGCCGGCGGGCTCGGACGGCCGAAGGAGCGGCCGCGGTGTTTTAACCGGCTGGTTAAAAGTACGCCTGCCACGCCCGGCCGGTCAACGCTTACAATGGTGGTAGCGGATTGTTTTGTGGACTGATCATCCGCCGATGGCCACGGCGCCAGGGCATCGACGGCTTGGATTTCCGGAAGCTCGCCGTTGCTCAAGCTTTCAGTCCAAATATTCGACCACACCGGTCAGATCCCAGGACGCGCTTAACAAATTATTAGGGAACACGATCCAGCATCTCCTGGGAGAAGTCCCGGTTTGCTCGTGAATTCTGCAGAAAATCTCCTGCTCGACCGAAGCGTCCTCACTATCAATCCTCGAAATGAACGACAAGACAATCATCAAAAACATGACGCATTCGGCGCGCAGGAAACAGAACTCCCTCAGAAATTCCGCAATAAACTTGCGGTTGATATGCCTAAATGGGTCTCTGCAATGGCAAGGTGCACGGTCATGAGCCGGGAAGACGCCCGACTGGAAGCGCTGCGCGAGCTGAACCTGCTGGATACGGCACCAAGTGAGAGCTTCGATCGCATCACCCGCATGGCAAGCCAGCTGTTCGGCCTGCCGATTGCCGCCGTTTCATTGACCGACAAGGACCGGCAATGGTTCAAGTCACGTGTCGGCGTCGACCACTGGCAGATCCCGCGTGAAAAGGCTCCCTGCGGTCAGGTCGCGGAAAGCTGCGACTTTGTAATCATTCCCGACTTCGACAAGGACGACTGCTACCGGGACAGCCTTCTGGCCCGGTCAGGCATACGGTTTTACGCGGGCGCCCCTCTGATCACCCGCGAAGGACACACGCTCGGTGCGATGTGCGTGCTCGGTACGGAGCCGCGCGCGATCACCAGTCAGGAAACGGCGGCGCTCAAGGATCTTGCCGCAATGGTGATGGCGCAGATCGAACTGCAGCATGCCCTGGGACGGATCGATCCGGTCAGCGGCCTGCCGAACCGCACGCAGTTCATCGAAGACATCGAGGATCTCGCACGGGATCATCCGGGGGAGCAGCGCTATGCCATCCTGGTCGATCTGATCGATGTTGCCCAGCATACCGCCACGCTCCGCGCCATCGGTCCGGCCTTCACGGACGACCTCGTGCGGGCGGCCACACAGCGTCTGCGGCGGGTGGTCGGCCCTGAAACCAGAGTCTATCAGATCGGCACGACGCATGTCGGCTATCTGCTGCCCGTCATGGGCGAGCAGGAAATGATGGCGGCCGCGGCGAGAGTACCGACCGAATTGGGCAAAGCGGCCGGCGCACAGGAAACGCCCGTGGTGATCCGTGCGGCCATCGGCGTGGCTCCGTTCCAGCTGGGCGCGGCCACCCCCCAACATGTCCTGCGCACCGCCTACAGCGCTCTGCAGGATGCCCGCGAGGCGGACCGAGGGGTCGGCATCTATTCCGCGTCGCTCGACGACGCACATCGCCGACGCTTCCAGCTGCTGGCCGATTTTCCCCAGGCGCTCGCCGCGGCCGACCAGTTGGCGCTCGTCTTTCAGCCGCGCGTGGACATCCGGACCGGCAAATGCGTTGGTGCGGAGGCGCTGCTGCGCTGGTCCCACCCCGTTCTCGGCGCAATCCCGCCCGGGGAATTCGTGCCCATGGTGGAGCAGACGGCTCTCGCCGACGGCATGACCGAGTGGGTCGCCCGCACCGCGTTGTCGCAGTTGGCGGCATGGCGAGCCGCGGACATCGATCTGATGCTTTCCATCAACATCTCGGCATCGAACCTGGACCAACAGGATTTTCCTGCCCGTCTGGCCGATTTGGCCAAGCGTTGTGACGTTCAACCGGATCGCATCGAACTGGAACTGACCGAAAGCGCCATTCTCCGCAATGGCGAAAACGCATTGCGGAGAATGGAAGAGCTGAGATCATCAGGCTTTGGAATCGCAATCGACGATTTCGGAACCGGTTACAGCAGCCTGTCCTACCTTGAGAAGATACCGGCGGATGTGGTGAAGATCGATCGCTCCTTCATTCAGGGACTTGGCGATCAGGACCGCAGCTGTACCCTGGTAAGCGCAATGATTTCCCTGATCCATCAGCTGGGCTATCGGGTCGTCGCCGAAGGCGTGGAGAACCACACCGCCTTGGACATGCTGTCCGAACTGGGTTGCGACGAAGTTCAGGGGTACCATATCGCGCGCCCGATGACGGCGACGGTGTTCGAGCGTTGGCTGCGCGATCACTCGGCAGGCCGGGGGTGACAGCCGTGGGGAGACACACCGGCCGATAAGTCACCACACCACCCTTCCCACCGTCATCCGTCAGGCCGCGACCCGCTGCCAGCCCAGGCGCTTGTAGCGGGCTTCCAGAATGGTCGGCGTCGCGCACGCGTATCCGAACCAGAGCCCCACCAGCATGAGGGCCCCGCTGGGCCAAAGCAGCAGGGCGACGACGGTCAGCACCGCATGGATCGCGCTGTGCATCCACTCGCCCTTGGAGGCGAAATAGAACGGGCCGCCCAGGAACGCCCAGAAACCGGCCTTGCTGGACACCGCTTCCGTCTGGCCGGTCGCGGGGTTTTGGAAGATCGTGGCCGATGACGGCTGTGCCATGTTCGTCTCCTTGGCTTGCCGGACCCAGTCTGAACGACGGCCGCCGCACCCGTCGCATCCGGTAGCCGGCTTTCCCGCATGGTGGACAATCCGGCACATGGATGACCGCCTGCGGACCCTCAGTCCGCAGCCGCGCCCTCCCCGTTTCCGGTTCCGCGCAGCACTTCCAGGAACCGCTCCAGCACCAGATTCGGCTGGGCCCCCTTCTTGGTCACCACTTGAAACTCCAGCGCATGGTGGTAGGTGTCGGGCAGCAGTGCCCGCATCATGCCGCGCTCGACCCATTGCCGGGCGTAATGGGTGGGAAGAAAGCCGACATAGCATCCGGTGAGGATCAGGAAGGCCACGCCCTCGCGGTCGGTCGCCGTCGCGGTATTGTTCAGCTCATGGGGAAGCTGCGCCTGGGTCGGCGCCACGGCGTCGGCCGCTTCGACCTCCTCCCGCGTCACCGCGGCATCGGCACGGTCGAACAGCGGATGACCGTCGCCGCAGTAGAGCAGGGACTCCTCCTGGTAGAGCGGAAGACCGGCCAGTCCCGGCAGGCCCCGGCGGACCGGCACGACGCCGACGTGCAACTGCCCGTCCAGCACGCCGCGCTCGATCTCGTTGGGTGGGATCATGCGGATGTTGACACGGACCTCCGGCGCAAGCTGCTTCAGGCTGCGCAGGGCATGGGTCACCCGCATCTGCGGCATGGTGACGAGGTTGTCGGTGATGCCGATGTTCAGTTCACCGCGCAGGCGGCCGTGAACGGTGTTGATCTCGCTGCGGAAGCTCTCGGTGCTGGCCAGCAGGCGCAGGCTCGCCTCATAGGCCAGATGCCCTTCGTCGGTCAGCCGGAAGCCCGCCCGCCCGCGCCGGCAGAGCGTGAGGCCGAGCCGCCGTTCAAGATCCGCCATGTGCTGGCTGATCGCCGCCCGGCTGATGTTCAGTTCCACCTCCGCAGCGGAAAAACCGCCGCATTCCACCACCGTCCGGAACACGCGCAGCAGGCGGATGTCGGCATCGCCGATCGGGGCCAGGGAGCGGGTGGGGGGCCGGGTGGGCTTGCTCATGCTGGGACCATGGTTTTGGGGCAGGATAGTTAAGCGCCGGGTTATGTGAAGTTCTTATAGTTTGGATTTAATCGCAACCAGGAAGCGCGCACACTCACCGCCGACAGCACGCCCAACAAGATGCGGGAGAACAGCGGATGGCCCCCCTGGACAACGATCATGTCAGCGCCCTCGGCAACGCTGCCGGACTGACGCGCGAGGAACTCGACGCCTATTGGATGCCGTTCAGCGGCAACCGTCAGTTCAAGAACAACCCCCGCATGATCGTGAAGGCGGAAGGGAGCTGGTACTGGGACGCCGAAGGCCGCAAGATCTACGACAGCCTGTCAGGTCTGTGGTGCAGCGGCGCCGGCCATTGCCGCCGCGAGATCTCCGAAGCGGTGGCCCGCCAGATCGCCGAGCTGGATTACAGCCCCGCCTTCCAGCACGGGCATCCGGCCGCCTTCAAGCTGGCGCACAAGCTGGCGTCGATGACTCCGGCCGGCCTCGACCATGTCTTCTTCGTCGGTTCGGGCTCCGAGGCCGCCGACACCTCGCTGAAGATGGCGCGGGCCTATTGGCGGATGAAGGGACAGCCGACCAAGACCAAGCTGATCGGCCGGTCCAAGGGCTATCACGGCGTCAATTTCGGCGGCACCAGCCTGGGCGGCATCGGCGGCAACCGCAAGCTGTTCGGCACCGGCGTCGATGCCGACCACCTGCCCCATACCCTGCTGCCGCAGAACCTGTTCGTGAAGGGCATGCCGGAGGAAGGCGCTTTCCTGGCCGACGCGCTGGAGGAGCTGGTGGCGCTGCACGACGCCTCCAACATCGCCGCGGTGATCGTCGAGCCGCTGGCCGGTTCGGCCGGCGTGCTGCCGCCGCCGAAGGGCTATCTGCAGCGGCTGCGCGAGATCTGCGACAAGCATTCCATCCTGCTGATCTTCGACGAGGTCATCACCGGCTTCGGCCGTATGGGCGCCCCCTTCGGCGCCGATGCCTTCGGCGTGGTTCCGGACATCATGAACGTCGCCAAGGGCCTGACCAACGGCGCCGTCCCGATGGGGGCGGTCGTGGCGAAGCGCGACATCTACCAGGCCTTCATGGACAATGGCGGGCCGGAATACATGGTGGAGTTCCCGCACGGCTACACCTATTCCGCCCATCCGGTCGCCTGCGCCGCCGGTCTGGCAGCGCTCGACATCTTCGAGCGGGAGAAGCTGTGGGAAAAGGCGGCAGCGCTGGCGCCGCACTTCGAAAACCTGATCCATGGGCTGAAGGGGCTGAAGAACGTCGCCGACATCCGCAACTACGGCCTGACGGGCGCCGTCACCATCGCGCCGCTTCCGGGCGAGCCGGCCCGCCGGCCCTACGATATCGGCGAGAAGTGCTGGAAGGCCGGGTACTACGTGCGCTTCGGCGGCGACACGCTCCAGTTCGGCCCGCATTTCCACAGCGAACCGGCCGACCTCGACCGCCTGTTCGACGTCGTCGCCGACGCCATCCAGGCGACGGCGTAAGGGCGCCACGGACGAAGCCCCCTCCCTCCCACGGCTTCGCCGCGGGTTCCTCCCTCCCCCGCCCTCGGCCGACCGAAGGTCGGTCCGATCGCGGGAGAAGGGGGATTCGCATAACGGCGGCAGTTCCCTCTCCCACCGCAGGTGGGGGAGGGTTAGGGAGGGGGCACTCGCACTCCGCACTCCATAATCTCCCCCAGGACACCCCCCATGACCATCGTTGCCCACCTGATCGGCGGCAAGACCGACGCCCCTGCCGGCACCCGCACCGCCGACATCGTCAATCCCGCCACCGGTGACATGGCGGGCCAAGTCGCCCTGGCGTCGCGTGCCACGGTGGAAGAGGCCATCGCCGCCGCCGAGGCCGCGTTTCCGGCCTGGCGCGCCACGCCGCCGGCCAAGCGCGCCCGCATCATGTTCCGCTTCAAGCAGCTGCTGGAGGAGAATGCCGACCGCATCTGCGCGCTGATCACGGCGGAACACGGCAAGGTCCTGGACGACGCCTTCGGCGAACTGACCCGCGGCATCGAGAATGTCGAATATGCCTGCGGCGTGCCGGAGCTGCTGAAAGGCGAGTTCTCCAAGAATGTCGGCCCGGCCATCGACAGCTGGTCGGAGTTCCAGCCGCTGGGTGTCGTCGCCGGCATCACGCCGTTCAACTTCCCGGCGATGGTTCCGCTGTGGATGTACCCCATCGCCATCGCCTGCGGGAACACTTTCGTCCTGAAGCCGTCGGAGCGCGATCCCAGCTCCGCCCTGCTGATCGCCCAACTGGCCGAGCAGGCCGGGCTGCCGCCGGGCGTGCTGAACGTCGTCAATGGCGACAAGGAGGCGGTGGACACGCTGCTGACCGATCCGCGGGTGCAGGGCGTCAGCTTCGTCGGCTCCACCCCCATCGCCGAGTATGTCTATTCGACCGCCAGCGCAAAGGGCAAGCGGGTGCAGGCGCTGGGCGGGGCCAAGAACCACGCCATCGTCATGCCCGACGCCGATCTGGACAACGCGGTCAGCGCGCTGATGGGTGCGGCCTATGGTTCCTGCGGCGAGCGCTGCATGGCGATCTCCGTCGTGGTGGCGGTGGGCGACGAGGTGGCCGACCGGCTGAAGGACAAGCTGTCGGCGGCGCTGCGCGACCTGAAGGTCGGCGCCGGCACCTCGGCCGGCTGCGAGATGGGACCGCTGGTCACCCGCGCCCATCATGACAAGGTGAGGGCCTACGTCGACCAGGGCGTCGCCGAGGGTGCCGAACTGGTGGTGGACGGCCGCGGGCTGGTGGTGCCGGGGCATGAGAACGGCAACTTCCTGGGCGGCTGCCTGTTCGACCGCGTCACCCCGGACATGACGATCTATCGCGAGGAGATCTTCGGCCCGGTGCTCTGCCTCGTCCGGGTCAAGTCGATGCAGGAAGGCATGGACCTGATCGACGCCCACGAGTACGGCAACGGCACCTGCCTGTTCACCCGCGACGGAGAAGCCGCCCGCTATTTCAGCGACATGATCAAGGTCGGCATGGTCGGCATCAACGTGCCGCTGCCGGTGCCGGTCGCCTACCACAGCTTCGGAGGCTGGAAGCGGTCGCTGTTCGGCGATCTGTCCGCCTATGGTCCGGACGGCGTGCGCTTCTACACCCGCCGCAAGACCATCACCCAGCGCTGGCCGACCGGCGGCGTCCGCGAAGGCGCCCAGTTCTCCTTCCCGTCCATGAAGTAAAGCAGACTTGGCTGTCCGACGCCGGTGCCGATTGGAGCGCCGGCGTCGGGCAACCTCTTCGCGCGGTCGATGGCGACTGTCTCCACCTCGTCCACGAACTGGCACCCGACGATGATGTAGCCCTTGTAGGACGTGCATCGTCTCGGTGCCATGGGGATGCCGAAGCGCTGCCCGGCCCCGCAAACCGCGTAGCAGGCCGTTCTCCGCCAAGGCGGCCTTCAGGTGCGCGCGCTCTTGTCCCAGCCGATCAGTGTAGATCCGTGCAGATCCTGTGGGGTCGATCCACAGCTGTCAGACAGGCGCATCCCCCCTGCCCCCCTCGGCGGATGTCGTCTGGAACAGAGCCAGGATTTCGCCAGCCGGGTTCCAGCCCAGCACGCGCGACAGCCCGACATAGCCGACGGACAGGCGCGGGTTCACCTCCACCACCACCGGACCGTCGGGACGGTCGATGAGGTCGACGGCGACATAGCCGCGCAGCCCCGGGATCGCGGCGGCGACGGCGCGGGCCAGCGGCTCCCAGGCGGCACGCCGGTGCTCCATCATCCCGACATCGACACCATGAAAGCTGAAGCAGTCCTTCCCGCGCTCCACCTTCTGGCGGTTGCAGCCGAGGAGCCGCACCACGCCGGCAGCATCGACCAGCATGGACAGGCTGCACGCCTCGCCATCGACCAGCGGCTGGACGATCCAGCGGCCGGCATGCGGCGGCGTCCAGGCGGCGATGTCGTCGACGATGAAGGTGTCGAGGCAGCCGGCACCGTCGTCCGGCTTCACCACATGACGGGCGGCGGGCGGCGGCGGGGCGCCGAAGGGAACGGTGGGAATGGCCGCGATGCCGTGGGCGGCCAGCCGTGCCGCCGTCGCCGTCTTCGACGATGCGAGCGTGATGGCGTCGGCGGTGCAGGCGACCACCGGCAGGCCGGTGCCGCGGAACAGAGCGGCGACGTGACCCAGCAGCCCGTCGCTTTCCGGCGCGATCGGCCAGACCACGTCGCACAGGGCCGCCGCCGCCCGCCAGCGCGACTCCCCGTCGTCACCCGGCGCCACCGGGAACAGGGCGACTCTGCCTGCCGGAAGCAGGGGTGGAGGAAGGCGGTTGTCCCAGCACAGAATGACCTGGATTCCTTCCAGCGCGATCAGGTCGCCGACCAGCGCCGCGACCATCGCGTTGGCTTCCGCCATCAGGTCCGTGGGATGCGGCCCGTTGCACAGCGCGCCGCCGGTGACATACTCGCAGACCAGAACCCGACGAAGGCTGTTCTCCATGGACATCGTTCCCGTCATCGACCTGCTGGGCGAGCAGGTGGTTCATGCCAAGCGCGGGGAGCGCGACCGCTACCGCCCCATCGAAAGCGCGCTGACCGCCGGATCGGCACCCAAAGATATCGTGGCCGCGCTGTTGGCGCTGCATCCCTTCCGCGCCTGCTATGTCGCCGATCTCGACGCCATCAGGGGAAATGGCGACCATCGCTCCACCGTTGCGGCGCTGCAGGCCCGCTGGCCGGAGGTGGCGTTCTGGGTCGATGCCGGTCTGGCGACGCCGGACGATTGCCGCCGCTGGCTCGATGCCGGGATGCGCCATCTGGTGATCGGCAGCGAAAGCCAGACGGACGGCACGACGCTGGAAGCGGCGCTGGCGCTCGCCGGAGACGACCGGGTGGCGCTGTCGCTGGATGTCCGGCGGGGGGAATCGCTGGGGCCTGCGGCATTGCACGAGGAGTCCGCCCGCTGGCCCAAGCGGGTGATCGCCATGACGCTGGACCGCGTCGGGTCGGGCGAGGGTCCGGACCTCGACCGCATCGCCGCGCTGGCTGTCCGACGCCCAGGGGTCCGGGTGTGGGGAGCCGGCGGCGTGCGCGACGCGGCGGATCTGGACGCGCTGGCCGCGCAGGGTGCCGATGCCGTGCTGGTGGCCAGCGCGCTTCACGACCGGCGCCTCGACGCCGGGACGCTCGCCCGCTTCTCCTCCGGTCAGCGTCCCTCCGATCAGCCGGCGGCGAACGGGTGAACCACGGCGGCCTTGCGGTCCAGCATCTCCTCGTGCGCTGACACAGACATGGGATTCACAATGGACCGTCGCCGCACGGTTCTGTCGGCATGGTCGAGACCATCAGCGTCATCGTTGAAAGTCCGTGGCCGGCCTCCATGGTCGGCATCTAGCCCGCCGGAGCGATGTGGATGTGATCGGGCTCCGGGGGAATGCCGTCATGGGCCGGATGGACAGACAACATGAGGTCACAGTTCTAGCAGGCGGGTGCGCCGGCCACGGCGCAGGCCATGGTGAGACGGGTCAGCACAGCCCCTCGCATCAGGCTGGCTTGTCCTGGCGGCGAAAAAGCGGGGGGAAGAAGGTCGGATGGCGTGACCTGGAATGCCGGATGCCAACGGCGCTCGGCATTCGTCCAGCGCAGCTGTTCGCGCAGCACGTCGGCACCATGGGGGCAACGCCCTTCGATGGAGCGGAACGGGGCGGTCATGGGCGTTCCTCCGGCATGGATGTGGTCGGTGTGGATGTTGCCGATGCGGATGTCGACTTCAGGAGGTCCGCCATGGCTGGAACCGCCGGATGCGGTGAGCCTGTGTTCGCCTGCGACGCTCCGCCGGCCTCTCCGCCGATGGCCGCAGAGCACCAGCGGACATGGCAGCGTTCCCCTGCCGCCGATTGCGCCAGCAC
This sequence comes from Pseudomonadota bacterium, assembly GCA_023423695.1. Taxonomy (GTDB): domain Bacteria; phylum Pseudomonadota; class Alphaproteobacteria; order Azospirillales; family Azospirillaceae; genus Azospirillum. The sequence continues at coordinate 53,647 of JAFAFA010000006.1, forward strand.
GACGCTGGCGAAGCCGAGCCGTTCCGCCGCCTGTGCTTCGCGAATGGCTTTGGCGAGCGCATCGGCCTGACTGGCGCAGGGCGGATAGACGAACCCGTCCACACGGACGATCCAGCCGACGCGGGTTTGCAAAATGAAGAAGGCAAGCCTTGTGCGCGCATCCATGGGGTGGTCTCCGATGTAGGCCGGTTGTGTCGGCATTGCCGGCGGTCATGCCGCCCGGATCGAGTCACACCAGGAAGGGTCCAGGGTTTGCGGACCGCAGCAAAAGTGAAAAAGCCTGGAGCGGCTCCAGCGGACTCCAATTGGTGATCAACAAAACAATTTTCAATGGACGCTATGCAAAAGTGCTTGCTCCCAACGGCTCCTTACCAATCGATTGCGCGCGTCTATTCGTTACCAATTTTTGCAAATTGCGCTGAAAACTTCAGGAAGTCTCCACAGTTTTTGCTATTCATTATGCCACAGCTCAAGTCGGCTGCGGCGGGCGCTTGCCTCCATGGCCTGTTCAACCGCACGTCCTGCTACCCGACGATGCGCCTCTTCCGGCAAACCATGTCGGGTGACCGGGCTGTGGTGGGGCGACGTGTCGCGGATGCTTTGCGCCCCCGCAAGAGCGGCGGTTTGCACAAAGATCTAGCGCAACGGCGTCGCGGGCGCCAAAAAGCGGGCGTCGTTCCCACGGAAGGCGCCCCCCGGCAAGGGCGCCTTTCCACACAGCTTCGGACAGAACCTCCATGGCAGATTTCTTCCCGCGTTGGCCACTCGCGACCGGCCCCGTCGTCCAGCCGGACGAGCGCCTTCCCTGGGGCTCGACGATGACGCTCGGCATCCAGCATCTGGTCGCCATGTCCGGCTCGACCATCCTCGGGCCGTTGCTGATGGGGTTTGATCCAAACCTCGCAGTCCTGTTTTCCGGCATCGGCACGCTGATCTTCCTCGTGCTCACCGCCGGGCGCGTGCCGAGCTATCTCGGCTCGTCCTTCTCGTTCATCGCCGTGGTGATCGCGGTGACGGGGTACAGCGGCCAGGGCCCCAACCCCAACATCGGGCCGGCGCTCGGCGGCATCATCGCGGCCGGCGTGCTCTATGTCCTCATCGGCCTGCTGGTGACCTACACCAGCACCAACTGGATCGAGCGGCTGATGCCGCCGGCGGTCACCGGCGCGGTGGGGGCGGCGATCGGCCTCAACCTGTCCCCGGTCGCCGTCCAGGGTATCCAGGGAACGGGTCCGCACACCCTGGTCGCCCTGTTTACCCTGGTCGCCACCGCCCTCATCGCGGTCTATGCCCCGCTCGCCATCCGGCGGCTCTCGATCCTCGCCGGCATCGCGGCGGGCTATGTCTTCTATCTCGTGCTGGCCAACGGGTTCGGCCTGCTGCCGCCGGTCAGCTTCGCGGAACTGGCCGCCGCCCCGTGGTTCGGCATGCCGGAGTTCCGCACGCCCAGCTTCGATGCCGGCGCCATGGCCCTCGTCGCCCCCATCGCCTTCATCCTGGTCGCCGAGAATCTCGGCCACATCAAGGCCATCGGCGCCATGACCGGGCGCAACCTCGACCGTTACATCGGCCGCGGCTTCATCGGCGACGGCATTGCAACCATCGTGTCCGGCAGCGGCGGCGGCACCGGCGTTACGACTTATGTCGAGAACATGGGCGTGATGGCGGTCACCCGCGTCTTCTCCACGCTCATCTTCGTCGTCGCCGCGGTCGCCGCGATCTTCCTGGGCTTCTCGCCGAAGTTCGGCGCCCTGCTGCGGACGATCCCGGCACCGGTGCTGGGCGGACTGGCGACGGTCGTCTTCGGCCTGATCGCCGCGGCGATGGTACGCCTGTGGGTCGACAACCGCGTCGACTTCTCCGATCCGCGCAACCTCATCACCGTCGGCGTGACGCTGGTTCTCGGCGCCGGCAACTTCACCATTTCCGCCGGCGGCTTCTCCATCGGCGGCATCGGCACCGCGACCATCGCGGCGCTCGGCCTCTATCAGCTGCTCGGGATCGGGCGTTCGCGCGAGACCGCCCGCACCGCCCCCCAGCCGGCACCCACGACGCTCCACTGACAGAGCAGAGCAAAGGGGGAGCGCGTGCGCTCCCCCTTTCCACTCATTTGACGAGCGGGCAGCCGCTGTCCTTCGGGTCGATGTAGGCCTGGGCGGCGGGCACGGTCTTGACGATCTTGAAGTAATCCCAGGCGTATTTGGATTCGGCCGGCGTCTTGACCTGGGCCAGATACATGTCGTCGAAGATGCGGCCGTTGGCGGCGATCTTCGCCTCCTTCATCATCATGTCGGTGATGGGCATGCTGCGCATCCTGGCGGCCACCTTGTCGGCATCGTCGGTGCCGGCCTCCTGCACGGCCTTCAGGTAATGCCGGACGGCCGAATACACGCCCGCTTGGTTCATCGACGGCTTGCGGCCGGTCCGTTCCTCGAACTTCTTCGACCAGGCGCGGGTTTCGTCGTTCATGTCCCAGTAGAAGGAATTCGCCAGCATTAGCCCCTGCGAGGTCTCGAGGCCGAGCGCCTGGATGTCGTTGATGTTCAGCAACAGGCCGGCCAGGGTCTGCCCGCCCTGCGGAATACCGAACTCGGCGGCCTGCTTGACGCCGTTGATGGTGTCGCCGCCGGCATTGGCGAAGGCCACCACATCCGCACCCGACGCCTGTGCCTGCAGCAGGTACGACGAGAAGTCGGACGCACCCAGCGGATGGCGCACGCTGCCCTTGATCGTACCGCCGAGCTGCTTGACGGTGTTGGCCGCTTCGGCTTCCAGCGAATGGCCGAAGGCGTAATCGGCGGTGATGAAGTACCAGCTCTTCCTGCCCTGCTCGACCAGCGCACGCGCGGTGGCCGACGCCACGGCGTGATTGTCCCAGGTCCACTGGAAGCCGTAGGGGCTGCATTCCTTGCCCGTCAGGTCGGTGGAACCGGGGCCAGACATCAGGAAGAGGCGTTTCTTGTCCCGTGTGATCGCCTGGACGGCCAAGGCGGCGGCGGAATTGGGCACGTCGGCGACGACATCGACCTTTTCGGTGTCGATCCATTGCCGCGCCAGATTGGCGGCGATGTCCGCCTTGTTCTGGTGGTCGCCGACGATGATCTCGATCTTCGTGCCGTTCACGGCGTTGCCGAACTCCTCGGCCGCCATCCTTGCGGCGATGGCCGATCCTTCACCGTTGATGTCGGCGTAGATGCCGGACCGGTCGGACAGCATGCCGATCTTGATGACGTTGTCGGACATCTGGGCATAGGCGCTGCCTGAAGCCAGCGTGGCGAGGGCGACGCCGGCGAGAAGGAACTTGCGCATGTTTCACTCCCAATTCTGACAGTTCTTGGTGCTTGGGGCGGCCGCTCACGGTGGCGCCCGGAGACTCTCGGGACGAAGGCTCAATGGGTGGTATAGCCGCCGTCCACCGGAATGACCGCCCCGGTGATCGATGCCGCGGCGTCGGAGCAGAGGAAGGCGATGGCGGCGGCGACCTCCTCCGGCCCGATCAGCCGGCCGGTCGGCATCTTTTCCAGGAACACCGCCTTCAGGACCTGATCCTCGGGCAGGCCGGTGACCTGCGCCTGCTGGGCGATCTGCTTTTCGATGATGGGGGTCAGCACCGTGCCGGGACACACGGCGTTGCAGGTGATGCCATGCGGGGCGAGTTCGATCGACACCGACTTGGTCAGGCCGATGATGCCATGCTTGGCGGCGACATAGGCGGGCTTGTGCGGGGCGCCCACCATACCCAGCACGGAGGCGGTGTTGACGATGCGTCCCCAGCCCCGCTCCCGCATCGCCGGCACGGCCGCCTTGATGGTGTGGAACGCGGCGCTCAGGTTGACCGCCAGCAGCAGGTCCCATTTGTCGTCGGGAAACTCGTGCAGGGCGGCGACATGCTGGATGCCGGCGTTGTTCACCAGGATGTCCACCGGTCCCAGCAGGTCCGCGGCCTCCGCCATCATGGCGCGGGCCTCATCCGGCCGGCTGAGGTCAGCGCCCGAATAGACGATCCGGGTTCCGCTTTGCTCCGCGATCCCGGCGCAGGTCCGGTCGATCTCGGCGCGGTCGCCGAAGCCGTTGACCATCACATTGCAGCCCCGGCCGGCCAGTTCCCGCACGGTCGCCAGCCCGATTCCGCTGGTGGAGCCGGTGACGACGGCGTTTCTGTTCTGCATTTATCGTCCCTCGATCAGGAAATGGTACGGCTCAGAACGCCACCTGGTCGGCGCCCTTGAGGTCGAGCATGGCGCGCGCCTCCGCCGGGGTGGCGACCTCCAGCGACAGCTCCTCAAGGATGCGGCGGATCTTCGCCACCTGCTCGGCGCTGTTCCGGGCGAGCCGGCCCTTGGCGAGATAGAGGCTGTCCTCCAGCCCGACGCGGACATTGCCGCCCATCACCGCGGCCATGGTCGTGAAGGGGATCTGGTGGCGGCCGGCGGCCAGAACCGACCATTGGTAGTCCTTGCCGAACAGGCGGTCGGCGGTCTCCCGCATGAAGGCGAGGTTGCGCTCCTCCGCCCCGATGCCGCCCAGGATGCCGAAGATGGTCTGGATGAACAGCGGCGCCTTCACCAATCCGCGATCGAGGAAATGGGCCAGGTTGTACAGGTGGCCGACATCGTAGCACTCGAACTCGAAGCGGGTGCCGCAGCCCTCGCCCAGATGTTCAAGGATATAGGCGATGTCGCGGAAGGTGTTGCGGAAGATGAAGTCGTCGGTGCTGCGCAGATAGGGCTCTTCCCAATCGTGCTTCCAGTCCTTGTAACGGTCGGCCAGGGGGTAGATGCCGAAATTCATCGATCCCATGTTGAGCGAGCACATCTCCGGCTTGGCCAGAAGCGGGGCGGCAAGCCGTTCCTGCACCGTCATGTTCAGCGAGCCGCCGGTGGTGATGTTCAACACCGCATCGGTGGACTGCTTCAGCCGTGGCAGGAACTGCATGAACACGGCGGGGTCCGGCGTCGGCTGGCCGGTGCGGGGATCGCGGGCGTGCAGATGCAGGATCGCCGCCCCGGCCTCCGCCGCGCCGACGCCCTGCTCGACGATCTCGTCGGGCGTGACCGGCAGGGCGTCCGACATGGTGGGGGTGTGGATCGATCCCGTCAGCGCGCAGCTGATGATGACTTTGTTCCGTGTTGCGGCCATGCATGGCCCTCCTGTTCTGGTCCGGCCGGGCAGGCTGCGGACGATTGAAGCTTGAGCGTCGGCAAAAAAGCCGTGCCGGTGGTCAGTTGCGGTAGACGCCATCCAGGCGGCGGAGATGGGCGGCGAGGCCGTCGGCGACCTCCTGCCGCTGGGCCTCGGTCCAGGTCCGGAAGCCGGCGCCCGCCTTCATGCCGAGCCGCCCGGAGGCGACCAGATCGCGCAGGAGAGTCTGCGGGCCAGCGCTGCGGTCGAGATCGGCCAGGACATGCCCGTGCACCGCCAGTGTCAGGTCGGTGCCGACGAGATCGGCGTTCTCCAGCGGCCCCAGCACGGCAAGGCGCCGGCCGAAGCTCGCCTTGACCACGGTATCCACTGTTTCGGCATCGCAGACGCCGCTTTCGACCAGGGCGATGGCCTCGCGCCACATCGCATGCTGCAGGCGGTTGCCGATGAAGCCGGGAACATCCTTGCGGACATGCACCGGCGTCTTGCCGATGGAGGCCAGCAGGCCGATCATCGCCTCCACCGCCGCATCATCGGTGTCCTGGGTCTGGACCACCTCGACCAGCGGGATCAGATGGGGCGGGTTCCACCAATGGGTGCCCATGGCGCGGGTCTTGTCGACGAGCGGCTCCATGATCCGGGTGATCGGGATGACCGAGGTGTTGCTGGCCAGAAGCGCGTGGGCGGGAGCCGCCGCCTCGACCGCCGCGAGAACCCGTTGCTTGAGGGCCAGATCCTCCGGCACCGCTTCGATGACGATGTCTGCGCCGGCAACCGCGTCCACCAGCATTTCCTGCGGGTGGATCAGGTCGGTGACCGCGCTGTCCTCTCCCAGAAGCTGCAGATTGCGGCGGATATGGCCGAGGATCGCCGCGCGGCGGTCGGCATCGGGTTCCTGGATCGCGACGCAATGCCCGGCGGCGGCGAAGGCCTGCGCGATGCCGTGCCCCATCAATCCGCCGCCGATGATCGCGATGCGCTGCTTTGTCATGGCGCGTGCATATCCCCCTTCTGCCTGACCGGAGCCCCCGCCCCGTCATCCGCCCCGCTTAAGGCGTTGAGCGGATTGTTCGTTGGGCCACTTTGCGGAAGACTGAAGAGCAACGCGCGTGCCAGTTGGTCAACCAATTGAAAGAAAAGGATTTTGATTCCGCGATGTGCGATATGGATACCCAGGAGACATTGATTTCAGACAGTCCGCTCTCCGCGACGGCCGGCCACCCCTGCAAATCGGCGCTTTCGCCGTGTTCACTTTTCTGACAGACAATGTCCAGTATCTTGACAATTGGTGATGCGGAGGTCTGTCGGATGCAGTCGGAACCAGCCGGTCACTTCGCCGCGGCGCGTGCGCTGATGGTGATGATCGACGAGATGATCGACGGCGCCATACTGGTCGACCGCGATGCGCGCATCGTCTGGTCCAACGACAAGCATGTCTGGTTCAACGACAAGCTGATGGCGCAGCTCGGACTGCGATCGACCGCGGATTTGATCGGCCAGCCGGTTGAACGTGTCATCCCGCACAGCCGGATGCGCGAGGTGGTGGAAACCGGCCGGTCGCTGCCGCTCGACATCATGCGCTATGGCGAGCACACGCTGCTGGTCAGCCGCCTGCCTCTGCGCGACGAGCGGGGGGAGGTCATCGGCGCCCTCGCCTTCGCCCTGAAGAACAGCTTGACCTATCTTCGGCCCATCGCCGACCGCTTCAACAAGCTGCAATCGCGCCTGACCCGCGTGGAACAGGAACTGGCGGCCAGCCGGGCCTCCCAATACACGGTCGAAAACCTGATCGGCTTCAGCCCGCCCATGCTTCAGGTCAAGCGGCTGGTGCGCCGGGCGGGCCAGATCCGGTCGGCGGTCCTGCTGCTGGGCGAGACGGGGACCGGCAAGGAACTGGTGGCCCAATCGATCCATGCGGCCTCGGACCGGGTGCATCGCCCCTTCGTCGCCGTCAACACCGCCGCCATTCCCGAAAATCTCCTGGAGGCGGAGTTCTTCGGCGTCGCGCCGGGAGCCTATACCGGCGCAGGGCGCCAGACGCGCCCCGGCAAGTTCCAGCTGGCCCATGGTGGGACGCTGTTTCTCGACGAGATCGGCGACATGCCGCTGCCATTGCAGGCCAAGCTGCTGCGCGCCCTGCAGGAGCGCGAGGTCGAACCATTGGGGTCCAATCAGGTCGTCAAGGTCGATGTCCGCATCATCGCGGCGACCAGCCGGCCGCTGGCCGACATGGTGCGGAGCGGCGCCTTCCGGTCGGACCTCTATTATCGGCTCAACGTCTTTCCGATCCAGCTGCCGGCGCTGCGCGACCGCAAGGACGATCTGGAGATCCTCGCCTCCCTCTTTTCGGAAAAGATCGCCATCAGCCTCGATCAGCCGATGCGCGAACTGACGCCTGCGGCGCTCGACACGCTGCGGCAGCATGATTGGCCGGGCAACGTCCGTGAACTGGCCAACGTGATCGAACAGGTCTATGTGCGCACCGAAGGCGAGCGCATCCTGGCCGAGGATTTCGCCGACATCCTTCCGGGCACCGCGATCCAGCCCCCTCCTCCCCCGCCCGACGGCAAACGCTCCCTGGCCGCTGCGGTGGACGAGCTGGAGCGGGCGCTCATCCTCGAAGCGCTGGAGGACAGCCGGGGGAACAAGCTGGACGCCGCCCGCAGGCTCGGCCTGTCGCGCACGAACCTGTATGCCAAGCTGCGCAAACACGGCATTCCGTCGCAGCCGGACGACTGACCCCGCCGTAACCACCACCGGCACCAAATCGCCGTTCGTCTGTTATCCCGCTTCAGGCGGCGGCCGGTCCTCCGGCCGACCCTGGTTGTGGCCGACCCTGGTTGTCCGGGAGGAACAGATGGGTATCACCGTGAACGGGACCAATGTGGATCTGCCGGATGATCCACGCGTCTCGCTGCTCGACCTGCTTCGTGAAAAGCTTCATCTGACCGGCACCAAGAAGGGTTGCGACCAGGGTGCCTGCGGCGCCTGCACGGTGCTGGTGGACGGCCAGCGCATCCTCTCCTGCCTCGCGCTCGCGGTGCAGTATGAAGGGCGCTCCGTCACCACGATAGAAGGCATCGGCGCCGATGGCACGCCGCACCCGCTGCAGCAGGCCTTCATCGAGCATGACGGCTTCCAGTGCGGCTATTGCACGCCCGGCCAGATCTGCTCGGCCATCGGCATGATCGAAGAGTTGCGGCGTGGCGTGCCCAGCCACGTCACCGCCGAGCTCGACGCCGCCTCGATCCCCTACAGCCGCGACGAGCTGCGCGAGCGGATGAGCGGCAACCTGTGCCGCTGCGGCGCGCACAACGGCATCATCGACGCCATCGTCGAAACCTATCCGGCCGATGCACAGCGGGAGGCCGCGGAATGACGCCCTTCACCTACACCCAGGCGGCCGATGCCGACACTGCGGTCCGCCTGATCGCCGGTCAGTCCGGCAACCGGCAACCGGGCGCCAGCTATCTGGGCGGCGGCACCAACCTCGTCGACCTGATGCGCGAAACCATCGAGCGTCCCACGGCGCTGGTGGACGTCACCGGGCTGTCGAGCGTGATCGCGGAGACCGACGGCGGCGGCCTGCTGATCGGCGCAGCGGTGCGCAACACCGCCCTTGCCGAGCATCGGTTGGTCCGCAACCGCTATCCGGTGCTGGCGCGGGCGATCCTGGCCGGCGCCTCCCCGCAGATCCGCAACATGGCGACCGTGGCGGGCAACATCCTTCAGCGCACGCGCTGTGCCTATTTCTACGACCGGGCCGGGTCGCGCTGCAACAAGCGGGAGCCCGGCCAGGGCTGCGACGCCATCGACGGCTTCAACCGCATGCATGCGATCCTCGGCGCCTCTCCCTCCTGCGTCGCGACCCACCCGTCCGACATGTGCGTGGCGCTGGCGGCCCTCGACGCCACCGTTCACCTGACCGGCGCCCAGGGCGAACGCCGCCTGCCCTTCGCGGACCTGCACCGGCTGCCCGGCGACGAGCCCGACCGCGACACGGTGCTGGAGCCGGGCGACCTCATCACGGCGGTGGAACTGCCGGCCCTTCCGCCGGCCGCGCGCTCCGCCTACCGCAAGGTCCGCGACCGGTCGAGCTATGCCTTCGCCCTGGTTTCGGTCGCCGCGGCGCTGGCGGTGGAGAACGGGATTGTGACGGAGGTGCGGCTGGCGCTCGGCGGCGTCGCGCACAAGCCCTGGCGCGCAGCGAAGGCGGAGCAGGCGCTGCGCGGCCAGCCCGCGACCGAGGCTGCCTTCCAGGCGGCGGCCGCCGCTGAACTCGCGGAGGCGGTGCCGTTGCGGGACAACGCCTTCAAGATCGAACTGGCGCAACGCGTCATCGTCGCCGTGCTCGGCGAATTGGCGGAAAGCAGGCTGGCGGGAGACGGGGCATGAGCATCGTCGACAAGGGCAAGGAAGCGGCGCAGGGCATCGCGCAATCGGTGATGAAGAAGGCCGTCGAGCTGGCGCCCGGCGCCCTCCTGCCGGGCGGCCGGCCCGACCCGCTGATCCGGCGCCAGCACGGCCATATCGGCAAGCCGGTCAGCCGGGTCGACGGTCCGCTGAAGGTGCGCGGTGCCGCCCCCTTCGCGGCGGAAATCGCGCTGGACGGCATGGTCTACGCGGCACTCGCCTACAGCACCATCGCCAAGGGCCGCATCGACAGCCTCGACACCGGGGCGGCGGAGGCGGCGCCGGGCGTGGTCCTGGTGATGACCCACCGCAACGCGCCGCGCCTCAACCCGCCGCCGCGATTCCTCAGCGGGGACAAGGCGGCAGCGGGCGACGATTCGCCGGTCATGCAGGACGACCGCGTGCGCTGGAACGGCGAACCGATCGCCCTGGTGCTGGCCGAAACCCAGGAGCAGGCCGACCACGCCCGCTCGCTGATCAGGGTGACCTATGCGGAGGAGCCGGCGGCGACCTCCCTGCCGACGGCCGACGGGTGCGAGGTCGGGACCTTCATGGGCGAGCCGTTGCGTGCCATGGCCGGCGATGCCGATGCGGCCTTCGCCGCCGCTCAGCATAAGGTCGAGGCGGTCTACACCACGCCGGGTCACAATCACAACGCCCTGGAACTGCACGGCGCCACCCTGGTCTGGCGGGGAGACGAGCTGTTCATCCATGACGCCACGCAGGCGGTCGCGCACACCGCATGGTCGATGGCGCAGATCTTCGGCCTGGAGGAGGCCCAGGTCCATGTCAGCTCCCCCTTCGTCGGCGGCGGCTTCGGCGCCAAGGGACTGTGGCAACACCAGATCCTCGCGGCGGCGGCGGCGCGGCTGGCCGGTCGCCCGGTCCGCATCGCCCTGTCGCGCGAGGGCGTGTACCGCATCGTCGGCGGCCGCAGCCCGACGGAGCAGCGGGTGGCGCTCGGCGCCGATGCCGACGGGCGGCTGACGGCGATCATCCATCGCGGGGTGACGCCGAAGACGCGCCACAGCCCGATGCCGGAACCCTTCATCCTGCCGACCCAGAGCGCCTACGCCGCCCAAACCTTCGCGCTGGAAGTGCAGACCTGTTACCTCGACATGGTCGCCAACACCTTCATGCGCGCACCCGGCGAGGCGGTCGGCACAGTGGCATTGGAATGCGCGATGGACGAACTGGCCGAGCAGCTCGGCATGGATCCAATCGAGCTGCGCATCCTCAACGAACCGGAAAAGGATCCGCTCTCCGGCCGCCCATTCTCCGCCCGCAACATCGTGGCGGCCTGGCGGGCCGGTGCGCAGCGCTTCGGCTGGGAGCGGCGAAGCCCGGTGCCGCGGTCGCGGCGGGAGGGCGACTGGCTCGTCGGCATGGGGTGCGCCACCGCGACCTATCCCTATCACCGCATGCCCGGCGGCGCGGCGCGCATCACGCTGGACGCCGCCGGGCATGCCCGCATCGACGTGGCGGCGCACGAGATGGGGATGGGCACCGCGACCACCCACACGCAGGTCGCCGCCGACCGGCTCGGCCTGCCGCTGGAGGCGGTGACGGTCCGCTACGGCGACTCCTCCTTGCCCGGCGTCATCCTTGCCGGAGGGTCGCAGCAGACGGCTTCCGTCGGCCTCTCCGTGATGATGGCCCACCAGGAACTTGTCGGGGAGCTGCTGAAGCTCGCCGGCAACGATTCACCGCTGGCCGGCCTCGGCGCCGACGAGGTGGAGTGTGCCGACGGCGGCCTGCGCAAGTTGGATGACCCCGGCCGGTTCGAGAGCTACGCCTCGATCCTCGCACGATCCGGGCGCAGCGAACTGGTGGTGGAGGGCAACGCGCCGATGCCGCTGGAGACGATGCACTGGTCGATGCATTCCCACGGCGCGATGTTCTGCGAGGTGCGGGTCAACGCCATCACCGGCGAGACGCGGGTCAGCCGCTTCCTGGGCTCCTTCGACTGCGGCCGCATCCTCAACCCGAAGACGGCGGCGAGCCAGTTCCGCGGCGGCATCATCATGGGGTTGGGTTTGGCCCTGATGGAGGAGACGCAGTTCGATGGGCGGAACGGCCGGATCATGAACCGCAACCTGTCCGACTATCACCTTCCCGTGCATCTGGACGTGCCGGAGATCGAGGTGATCTGGACCGACATCCCGGATCCGCATGCCCCGATGGGCGCCCGCGGCATCGGCGAGATCGGCATCACCGGCACCGGGGCCGCCGTCGCCAACGCCATCCACAACGCCACCGGACGGCGGGTGCGGGAGTTTCCGATCACGCTCGACAAGCTCCTGTGATCGGGTCCCGAGCCAAGGCATGTTCCATTTCTGTCAAAGCTGGCTGCACAGGCGGTAGGGATCGAAGATCGAAGCATGGGGATCGCGGCTCGCCACGGCATCGCCGATGCGATGCAGGGCGAAGCGACCCGGCTGTGCGACCAGTCCGCCCCCGCAGCGGCCATGCCGCAAACAAAATCCGGAAACCAGTAAAATGGCATCCAGAACCAAAGTTGTCAGTGTGTCTTCTCCGCCTCTATGCCAAAGGGTCGATGAAGATCGCGCAGGCTGCACTCTGTCGCGCGACGCGTTACATTTGGCCGGCCGTGCTTTCCGGTCAGGATCGATGTCTGCAGAATACTCTCCGCTCACTGATCCTCCACCTCATCCCGGTGCCGTGCTGCGCGCCCGCGTGTTGCCCGAGCTTGGGCTGACGGTGACCCAGGCCGCCCAGGAACTGGCGATTGCGCGGCAGACGCTCCATCGCGTGCTTGCAGGCTCCGCCGCCGTCACGCCCGAGATGGCTGCCCGGCTGGCCCGGCTCTGCGGCTTGTCCGCCCATTTCTGGCTCGACCTTCAACTGGCGCATGACCTGTGGCATGCGCAGCGTGCCCTTGCCGATACCTTGGACCGCATTCCGGCGCACGCGCTGCCCGACACCCTCAAGACGGATATTCTTGCCCGCCATGCCCGCACCCTCTGAATTGCCGCACAAGGCGCGAACCGGCGTTGCCGGTCTCGACGACATCCTCGCCGGCGGTCTCGCCCGCGACCGTGTCTTCCTGCTCGAGGGCAGCCCCGGTACCGGCAAGACCACCATTGCCCTGCAGTTCCTGCTGGACGGCGCGGCGGCCGGCGAAACCGGACTCTACATCACCCTGTCGGAAACCGAAGGCGAACTCCGCGACGCCGCGTCCACCCATGGCTGGACGCTCGGCGAGGAAATCACGGTGTTCGAGCTGGTTCCGCCGGAGAGCCTGCTCGACGAGGGGCACCAGCAGAGTCTGCTCTACTCCTCCGACCTCGAACTCGGCGAGACGACCAAGCTGATGTTCGACGCGATCGAGCGGAGCAAGCCGATCCGGATCGTCCTCGACAGCCTGTCGGAGATCCGCCTGCTGGCCCAGAGCTCGTTGCGGTACCGGCGCCAGATCCTCGCCCTCAAGCATTACTTCGCCCGCCACGGCGCCACCGTGCTGCTGCTCGACGACCTGACCACCGACACCATGGACAAGACGGTCCACAGCATCGCGCACGGCGTGATCCGTCTGGAGATGCTGACGCCGGCCTACGGCGCGGAGCGGCGGCGCCTGCGGGTGCTGAAATACCGTGGGCAGGCCTATCGCGGCGGCTACCACGATTGCACGATCACCACCGGCGGCTTCAGGGTATTCCCCCGGCTGATCGCCGCGGAGCATCGGACCGGCTTCGCCGGAGAGCGGCTGGCCAGCGGCATCGCCGAGCTCGACACGCTGCTGGGCGGCGGCATGGAGCGTGGGTCGAGCGCCCTGATCATCGGCCCCGCGGGGACCGGAAAGTCGCTGCTGGCGCTTCAGTTCACGGTGGCAGCCATCGCACGGGGAGAGCGGGCGGCGCTTTTCGTATTCGACGAGGAGCTTGGTCTGCTGTTCGCCCGGACCAGGGCAATGGGCTTCGACCTCGAAGCCATGCGCGATCGCGGAAGCCTGGTGATCGAGCAGGTGGATGCGGCCGAACTGGCGCCGGGCGAGTTCACCCACCGGGTCCGCGCCTGCGTCGACGACCACCAGATCCGCACCGTGGTGATCGACAGCCTCAACGGCTATCAGGCGGCGATGCCGGAAGAGCAGCTTCTGGTCCTGCATCTTCACGAACTGCTTCTGTACCTGAACCGGCAGGGCGTGACGACCTTCCTCACCATCGCGCAGCATGGGCTGATCGGCGACATGCAGGCGCCGGTCGATGTCACCTATCTGGCCGACACCGTCGTGCTGCTGCGCTATTTCGAGGCGTTGGGCCGGGTCCGGCGGGCGATCTCGGTGATCAAGAAGCGCGCCGGGCCGCACGAGGACACGATCCGCGAGTACCGGGTCAACGACAGGGGCATCAGCCTCGGGCCGCCGCTGGACGCGTTCCAGGGGGTGCTGCGCGGCGTGCCGGTCTATATCGGCCAAGGCGGACCTCTGATGCAGGACGATCCGGCTTGAGCGAATCCGCCATTATGGAGCGGGCGCTGATCCTGGCGCCGCATGGACGGGATGCCGCCGTCGCTTCGGCCTTGCTGGGCGAGGTCGGAATCGCTGCGCACGCCTGTCCAGACCTGCCGGCGCTTTGCACTGCGCTGGACGATGGAGCTGGACTGCTCATCCTGGCGGAGGAGGCGGTGCGCACCGCCGATCTCCAGGGGCTTGTTGCCTGGATCGGCGCGCAGCCGCCATGGTCGGACCTTCCCGTCATCCTGCTCACCCTGCGGGGAGACGGTGCCGAGCGCACGCCCGAGGCCGCGCGCCTGACCGAACTGCTCGGCAACGTCACCTTCGTGGAGCGCCCCTTCCACCCGACCACCCTGATCAGCGTCGTACGGACCTGCCTGCGCGGCCGGCGCAGGCAGTATGAGGCGAGGGCGAGGCTGGTGGAGCGCGAGCGTCTGCTGGCGGATCTCGCCGACGAACGGGCACGCTTCGAAACACTGGTGGAGCACCTGCCGGTGGGGGTGAACCTAATGGACCGGAACGGCCGGACCATTTTGTCCAACCCGGCCTTCCGGAGCTTTCTTCCGAACAGTGTCATTCCCTCCCGGCAGCCGGGAGGTGCGGAGAGTTGGATCGGCTACGACGCGAATGGCCACCGTCTGTCAGGCGATCGCTATCCCGGAGCGTGTGCACTGCGCGGCGAGACCGTCACCGGCATCGAGTTCATCCATCGTCCCGCCGGCGGTCAGCCGGTCTGGACCCGTGTCAGTGGCGTGCCTGTGCGGGATTCCACCGGCAAGGCAGCCGGAGCGCTGGCCGTCATTGTCGACATCACCGACCAGAAGGCGGCGCAGGAGGCGCTTCGTCGCCTTACGGAGACGCTGGAATCCAAGGTGCAGGAACGCACCCGGGAATTGGCGGCGACGCTCGAACAACTGCGCGACGAGATCCGCGACCGCGAACGCGCCGAAGAGCAACTGCGCCAGACCCAGAAGCTGGAGACCCTCGGCCAACTGACCGGCGGCGTCGCGCACGACTTCAACAACCTGCTGATGGCGGTGCTCGGCAATCTCGAATTGCTGCGCAAACGCCTTCCCGCCGATCCGACGACCGAGCGCCTGTTCGATGGCGCCATGCAGGGAGCCCGACGCGGAGCGACGCTGACCCAAAGGCTTCTGGCTTTCGCCCGCCGCCAGGATCTGCAGCCGCAGGCGGTGGACCTTGCCGGACTGCTGGACGGCATGAAGACGCTGTTGGAACGGTCCGTCGGCCCGCGCGTCGTCATCCGCATCGATGCTCCGCCTGCGACGGCGCCGGCCCTGATCGATCCCAACCAGCTCGAACTCGCGATCCTGAATCTTGCCGTCAATGCCCGCGATGCCATGCCCGACGGCGGCACGCTCACCGTGACCGTGGACGAGGCGCCGGTTTCCGTGGCTTCGGGACTGCCGCCCGGTTCCTACCCCTATGTCAGTGTGCGGGACACCGGGATGGGGATGGATGCGGAAACGCTTGCGCGGGCGATCGAGCCGTTCTTTTCCACCAAGGGCATCGGCAAGGGCACCGGGTTGGGGTTGTCGATGGTCCACGGACTGGCGGTGCAGTCCGGCGGCGCGTTACGGCTGTCGAGCGTTCCGGGCCAGGGGACGGTCGTGGAGCTGTGGTTGCCGAAGGCCACCACCGCAGCCCAGGCGGCCGAGTTGCCGCCGGCCCCGACGGTCGACGTGTCTCCCGCCGTGGTCCTCGTGGTCGACGATGACGCGCTGATCGCCATGAGCACCGTCGATATGCTGGCCGATCTTGGGCACACGGTCCTCGAAGCGAGTTCCGGCACCGAGGCGCTGGAGATTTTGCGCTGTGGCCAGGCGGTCGACCTGATGCTGACGGACTATGCGATGCCGGGCATGACCGGCGTCGAGCTTGCCCATGCGGCCCGTGCCATGGACCCGGACCTGCCGGTTCTGCTGGCAACGGGATACGCCGATCTGCCGGAGGGCGTCGTCGCCGACCTGCCGCGGCTTGCCAAGCCATACACGCAAAACCAACTCGCCGCTGCGACGGCCAGGCTGTTGGCCGAAATGGCGAGGGCTCCGGCACATGCCAAGCGGAGTGAGGGCATCCACCCCGATTAGCGCGCCGGATTGCGGAGTTTGCTTGCAGCGGGGCGGCCCCGGCGGATGGCCCGTCAGCGTTGCGAGACCGACCCCGCCGCTGCCACGACCAGCGGAGCGAACCGCTCCTCCATCTCCTCCGGGGTGAAGCGTGCGCGGGAGACGGCGATGTTCAGCGCTCCCACCGGCACTCCCCCCGGCCCGGTGATCGCCGCCGCGACCGACAGGTCGCCGTGATAGAATTCCTCGAACGCGGTGGCATAGCCGCGGACCGCCGATTTCGCGATCTTCGCGAGCAGAGCCTCCCTCTGCCAGGTGGTATGCGGGGTATAGGGCTTCAGATCCATCCGGTCGATCAGGGCCGCCGCATCCGCCGTCGGCAGACGGGACAGGATGGCGATGCCCGGAGCGGTGCAATAGGCCGGCATCCGCGTGCCGACGATGACGTCGGTGTTCAGAACGTGCCGGCTCATGAAGCGCGACACGAAGACGATCTCCGGCCCGTCCATGACGGTCAGGTTGATCGTCTCCTCGGTCGTCTTGCTGAGATGCATCAGGTACGGCATCGCACGTTCCAGCATCGCATTGCTGCGAAGATAGTGATGCGCGAGATCCAGCGTGCGGACGGTCAACTCGAACCGCTTGGTGACCGGATCCTTCCGCAGGTAGCCCAACTTCTCCAGCGTGTAGGTGAAGCGCTGCGCGGCGCTCTTGTCCATGCCGACGGTGGCGGCGACCTGGGTCAGGCTCATGGATGGACGGCTGTAATCGAAGGCGTGCAGCACGCGGAACGCCTTGTCCACCGACATCACCATCAAGGGATCGGCGGCCCTGCCCTCCTGCCCGTCGCCGTCGTGCGGCGCATTCCCGGCCGGGGAACCGGTTGCGGGCGCGCTCTCGGCAGTCCCGTCATTCGCCTTGCCGGCGGCCTTGGATAAAGAGGTGGTGGATCGGCGCGGTGCCATGTCGGTCGGTCCTGAAAGTGCGCGGTGAGAGATACCGTTGACAGCGTACCGAAAGCAAGCCAAGCTAATCAATACAAAGTATTGCTATTCAATACAGCGCGCGGCGATGCCGCTTTCGACCCCCTTTTCCCGCGGGGCATCCGGCCGTGGGCGCAGAGTTGCGCCGGCCCCGGACTGCCCTGCCGTTCGACAGGAGCGCATCCGTGACCGACTTCATCCTCACCGAGACCCGCGGCCCGGTCGGCGTCATCACGCTGAACCGTCCTGAGGTGCTGAATGCCTGGAACAAGGCGATGCGCGACGCCCTGGTCGTCGCCTTCGACCGGCTGGAGGCCGACGGCGCCGTCGGCGCCATCATCCTGACCGGGGCCGGCGACCGCGCCTTCGGTGCGGGACAGGATCTCAACGAAACCAAGAGCTTCGATGCCGAGCGCGCCGAGGAATGGGTGGCGGAGTGGGAGCGGCTCTATCACCGCATGCGCACCCTGTCGAAGCCGCTGGTGGTGGCACTGAACGGCGTGGCAGCCGGTTCCGCCTTCCAGGTCGCGCTTCTGGGCGACCTGCGCGTCGGCCATCCCGGCGTCCGCATGGGCCAGCCGGAGATCAATTCCGGCATCGCCAGCACCACCGGCCCCTGGATCATGAAGGAGATGATCGGGCTGGCCCGAACCATCGACCTGACCCTGACCGGCCGGCTGATGGAGGCGCAGGAATGCCATGCCATCGGCCTGATCAACCGTCTCGTCCCGCAGGAGCGCGTGATGGCCGAAGCGCTGGAACTCGCCGGCGAACTGGCTGCGAAGCCCCCGGTCGCCATGCGCCTGGACAAGCAGCGCTTCCGCGAGATGACCGAGGCCGGCTTCCGCGACTCCCTGGCCGCCGGCGTGCGCATCCAACGCGAAGCCTACGCGTCGGGTGAGCCGGCGCGGATGATGGAGGAGTTCCTGGCAAAGCGCGCCGCGCGCAAGACGGCGGCCTGACAGGGCATCCGCCCAACACGGACATGGGGCGGCCTATGGCCGTCCCTGCCCCCTTCGAAGCTTTCTCCATCAACCGGGCGACCACAAGACCCGGCCAGCGAACAGGGATTCAGAGCATGGGCAAGACCGACGATTTCACCATCAACCGCCGCAGCCTGCTTGCCACCGCAGTGACGGGAGCGGCGGGCACCGCGCTGGGCGCCGCGCTGCCGGTCGCCCTTTCGGCCGGAATGAGCCGTCCGGCGATGGCGCAGACGACCCAGATCACCGTGGCCGATCCGGGCGGCCCCTACAGCCCGGCCTTCCGCAAGGCGTTCTACGATCCGTTCGAGAAGGCGACCGGCATCAAGGTCGTCAATGTCGCCCGCGAGGCCGAACCGACCGCCCAGTTCAAGGCGATCGTCGAGACCAAATCCTACAGCTGGGACGTCTGCACCCTGACCCTGTCGGCCCGCGACATCCTGGCCCGCCAGAACCTGCTGGAATCCCTGGATTTCCCGGCCTCCGACGCTCCGGGGCTGATGCCGGACGCGCTGACCGGCCAGTGGATGGGAACGGACGTCTATTCGACGATCCTCGCCTACCGGACCGACAAGTTCCCGTCCAACCCGCCGCAGAGCTGGGCCGATTTCTGGAATGTCGAGAAGTTCCCCGGCCGCCGTTCCCTGCGCAAGAACGCCATCGATACGCTGGAACAGGCCCTGCTGGCGGACGGCGTGCCGCTGGACCAGCTCTACCCGCTGGACGTCGAGCGCGCCTACAAGAGCCTGGAGCGCATCCGCCCGCACATCGCCGCATGGTGGACCGGCGGCGCCCAGTCCACCCAGCTGATCCAGAGCGGCGAGGTGGACATGATCGCCCTTTGGAACGCCCGCGCCCAGGCCGCCATCGACGGCGGCGCGCCGGTGAAGATCTCGTGGAACCAGGGCCTCTATTCCATCGAGGGCTGGGGGATCCCGCGCGGCAACCCGCGCGCCGATGCCGCCCGCAAATTCATCAAGTTCTGCGCCGATCCCCAGCGCCAGGCGATCTTCACCGAGGCGCTGTCCTACGGCCCGACCAACCTCAAGGCCTATGACAGCATCCCGAAGGAGCGCGCGCAGGCGCTGCCCACCTTCCCCGAGAACCTGAAGCGGATGACCATCGCGCGCGAGGACTGGTGGGGTGCCAACCGGTCCAAGATGAGCGAGCGGTTCAACGCCTGGATCCTCGGCTGACGACCATCACAGGAGACCCGCCGCCATGTCCCCCTCCCACGGAACGGCCCCTCCCGCCTGCAAACTGCTGGTCGATGGCCTCACCAAGAGCTACGGCTCCGTCGTCGCCCTGCAACCCACCCGCCTGGAGGTTCCGGCGGGCGAGTTCCTGACGCTGCTGGGCCCCTCCGGCTCCGGCAAGACCACGCTTCTGCAGATGATCTGCGGGCTGGTGGAGCCGAATGGCGGGCGCATCCTGATCGACGGCCGCGACGAAACCCGCACCCCCGTCCACAAGCGCGACATCGGGCTGGTGTTCCAGCATTACGCCCTGTTCCCGCATCTGACGGTGGCGGAGAACATCGGCTTCCCCCTGCGCATGCGGGGGGTCGCGGCCTCAGACCTCGACCGCCGGGTCCGCGACGCGCTCGACATGGTCCATCTTGGCCATCTCCGCGACCGCTTCCCCAAGGAATTGTCGGGCGGACAGCAGCAGCGCGTCGCGCTGGCGCGCTGCTTCGTCTACCAGCCCTCCGTCATCCTGATGGACGAACCGCTGGGGGCGCTGGACAAGAAGCTGCGCGAGCACATGCAGTACGAGATCAAGCGGCTGCACCGCGAGACCGGCGCCACCATCATCTACGTCACCCATGACCAGGAGGAGGCCCTGGCCATGTCGGACCGCATCTGCCTGATGAACCATGCGCGCATCGAGCAGATCGGCACCCCCCACGACATCTACGCCCGCCCGAAGACCGCCTTCGCCGCCGATTTCATCGGCGTTTCGAACATCTTCCGCGGCCATATCCAGCAGGACGAGGGCGGCGCCCCGATCCTGGTGACCGGCGGAGGCCGCTTCCGGCTGTCGGCCGCCGCTTCGGGCCAGGGCGAGGCGTCGCTGATCGTCCGCCCCGAGCAGCTCGACCTCGACGGCGAGGGCGACAACGAAGTGTCGGGCCAGGTGGTCGATACCGTCTATGCCGGGTCGGAAACCCGCGTGCTGGTGGCGCTGGGCGACCAGTCCACCATCACCGTGCGGCTGCGGCGCGGCATGTCCCCGCCGCCGCTGGGCGACCGGGTCGCCGTGCGCTGGCACAGCGACGCCGGGGTGCTGGTGTCATGAGCGCCGCCATCCTGCACGGCTCCGCCGAGGGCGGCTTGAGGCAGCGTCTGCGCTTCGGCCCGCTCTGGCTGGCGGCGCCCGGCATCGCCTTTCTGGCGGTCTTCTTCATCTATCCGGTCCTGCGGCTGCTCGGGCTCAGCGTCCAGGATGCCGACACCGGCGCCTGGACGGGGGACCATTACGCCCGCATCGTCGACACCGGCGTCTATTTCCGCGTCCTGATGGGCACCTTCCGCATCGCCGGGCTGACGGCGCTGTTCTCGCTTCTGCTGGGCTACCCGCTGGCCTATTGGCTGGCGCAACTGCCGGAGCGCAGGCGCGGCGCGATGGTGCTGGCGGTGATGATCCCGTTCTGGACCAGTTATCTGGTGAAGACCTTCGCCTGGATGGTGATCCTGGGACGGACCGGCGTCATCAACGGCATCCTGTCGGCCGGCGGCCTGCCGACACCGGAGATGCTGCACAACGAATTCGGCGTGATGGTCGGCATGGTGCACGCGATGCTGCCGCTGGCGGTGCTGACCATGCTGCCGGTGATGACCGGGATCGACCGCAGGCTGGTTCAGGCGGCCGAAACGCTGGGGGCGGCGCCGGGCCACGCCTTCTGGCTGGTCTATTTCCAGCTGTCGCTGCCGGGTGTCGCGGCGGCTGGGCTGCTGACCTTCATCTCGTCGCTGGGCTTCTTCATCGTCCCGGCCCTGCTGGGCGGACCGCAGCAGACCATGCTGGCGCAGCTGATCATCACCCAGATCCAGGAGATGCTGAACTGGGCCTTCGCCGGCGCGCTGGCGACATTCATGCTGACGGCGGCTCTGGTCACCTGCTGGGTCTACGACCGCGTCTTCGGCCTGTCCACCCTGTCGGGCGAGGGATCCCGGCGCAAGACGGGCGGCGGCGGCATGCGCAAGGCCGGCCAGCGCATCCTGTCGGCCCTGGCAGCGCTCACCGCCGCGGCGGCGCGGGTGACGGCGCCGGTGCTGGGCGAGCGGGGCCGCGACCGGCTTCCGGCGATCTATTCGACGCTGGTGCTGGTCTTCCTGGTGGCGCCGGCCGTCGTGGTGGTGCCGATCGCCTTCACCAGCTCGCCCTTCCTCGACTTCCCGCCGCCGGGCTACAGCCTGAAATGGTTCGAGGTCTATTTCGGATCCGACCTGTGGCTGGGCGCCACCCTGCGCTCCTTCGGCGTCGCCTTCGCCACCGCCATACTGGCGACCCTGGTGGCCGGACTGGCCGCCCTGGCGCTCGCCCGCTCCACCTCGCGCTGGCGCGGGGCCATCTTCGCCCTGTTCCTGGCGCCGATGATCGTTCCGCGCATCGTCATCGCCGTCGGGCTGTTCTACCTGTTCGCCCAGATCGGGCTGGTCGCCACCGACCTCGGCCTGATCATCGGCCATACCGTGCTGGCCCTGCCCTTCGCCTTCGTCGCCATCGCCGCCGTGGTGAAGGGACATGACTGGCGCCTGGACCAGGCTGCGGCGACGCTCGGCGCCAACCGGGTGCAGACGCTGATGCGGATCACGGTTCCGCTGATCCGCGGCGGTCTGGTGGCGGCCTTCCTGTTCGCCTTCATCACCTCCTTCGATGAATTGACCGTGGCGATCTTCGTCAGCGGCGGGGTCAAGACCACCCTGCCCAAGCAGATGTGGGACGACATGATCCTGCAGTTGAACCCGACTCTGGCCTCGGTGTCGGTCGTCGTCTTCGTCATCGTCATGGCGCTCCTGCTGATCGCCGAACGGCTGCGCCGCTCCGGCCGCTGAGACGCAACTCTCAAGACGCCGCCCTCAGGACGCCACCCCCATCACCCCTTCAGAGATCCATTGATCATGTCCGATTTCGACACCGGGTTCGCCGGCCTGCTGACCCAGGCCGCACGGACCGACGGCGAGCGCCTGTTCGCCCGCTACAACGGCAATCCGCTGACCGTCCATGCGCTCGACCGCCAGTCGGACAGCGTCGCGGCGGAGCTTCGGCGGATGGGGCTGGTTCCCGGCGACCGGGTGGCGCTGATGCAGCGCAACAGCCCGGCGGTTCTGTCCACGCTGTTCGGCCTCGCCAAGGCCGGACTGGTGTGGGTTCCGATCAACGCCCAGCAGCGCGGCGACGGGCTGCGCTACATCCTGGACCATTCCGATCCCGCCGCCGTGCTGGCCGACGCCGACCTCGTGCCGGTGATCGCCGAATGCGGCGCCGACCTGTCCGGCAAGCCGCTGGTCGTGGCCGGTGCCGGGGCTGGAGCCGGAACCGATACTCCTGCTGGCGCCCTGCGGCTGGAGCCGATGCTGGACAGCGGAGCGCGGTTCGAGGGCGCGCTTCCCGGCCCCGACGATCCCTTCGCCATCATGTACACCTCCGGCACCACCGGCCGGCCGAAGGGGGCGCTGGTCACCCACCGCATGATGCGGCTGGCGGGCGAGGCGGTGGCCCGCGTGTCCGCCGCCCGCGATGGCGACGTCCTGTTCGTCTGGGAACCGCTCTATCACATCGGCGGCGCCCAGATGATCGTGCTCCCGCTGATCCGGGCAGTGTCGCTGGCGATGGTCGACCGCTTCAGCGCCAGCCGTTTCTGGGATCAGGTCCGCGACTATGGCGCCACCCACATCCACCACCTGGGCGGCATCCTGCAAATCCTGCTGAAGCAGCCGCCGAGCCCGCGGGACCGCGATCACCCCGTGCGCATCGCCTGGGGCGGCGGCTGCCCCAAGGAGACCTGGACGCCTTTCGAAGAGAGGTTCGGCGTCCAGATCCGCGAATGCTACGGAATGACCGAGGCGTCGAGCATCACCACCTGCAACGACGAGGGCACCGTCGGCGCGGTCGGGCGGCCGATGCCCTGGTTCTCCGTCCAGCTGCTGGACGAGACCGGCAACCCGGTTCCCCAGGGCGAGCGCGGCGAGATCGTGGTCCGCACCAGCGTGCCCGGCGCGCTGTTCACCGGCTATTTCCGCAACCCGGAGGCGACGGCGCGGGCTTTGCGGGGGGGTGCGCTGCACACCGGCGACCTCGGCTCCCTGCTGCCCGACGGCACCCTGCTGTTCCACGGACGGATGACCGACAGCATGCGCTGCAAGGGGGAGAACGTCTCCGCCTGGGAGATCGAGCATATCGCCGCCACCCACCCGGCCATCGAGGACTGCGCCGTCATCGGCGTGACGGCGGAGATCGGCGAACAGGACATCAAGCTGTTCGTGAAGCCCAAGGCGGGAGCCGCGCTGGATATCCCATCCCTGTCCGACTGGCTCGGGCGGCAGCTGGCTCCCTATCAGAACCCCCGCTACATCGCGGTGGTGGAGGAGTTCGAGCGCACGCCCAGCCAGCGGATCATGAAGCACCGCCTGCCGGCGGCCGTGCATGACAGCTGGGACCGTCAATCTGCCCGCTGAGGATGGTCGGGCTACGCGGCTCCCGCCACGGAGCCGCGTCAGCGTTTCAGCATCGCAAAGGCCGGAATGGCGACGCGGTGGACCAGCGGGATCAGCAGCGCGCCGAGAAGAAGCCCGACAATGCCTGCGATCCCGGCGGCCACCAGCCATTCCATCACCGCCGCCCCTACCGGAAGCGCATGGCCGACCGCCACGGCTGCGTCGTGGATCGCATGCCCGAGTTCCTCCAGGCCATAGCCCTCCAGACCATGGATGATGATGCCGCCGCCGACCCAGAGCATCGCGGCGGTGCCGACGAGGCTGAGCAGCTTGAGAAACAGCGGCATTCCATAGACGAGACCGCGGCCAAGCCCCTGCGTCAGCGGGCGCAGCATCCGGTCCGCCCCGCCCGGTGCGCCGGGGGCCGGGCGCCGCAGCCCGAAGATGCTGGAAACGGGCCGGTCGTTCTGCGCCAGGGAAAGGCCGACGTCGTCGGCCTTCACGATCAGGGCCACCGTGCCGTAGACCGCGACGGTGATGCCGGCCCCGACGATGGCCAGGACCAGTGCCTGCATCCAGAAGGAGGAAACCTCCGCGGCGACGGCGGACAGCGTGATCGCCATGATCTCGGCGGACAGGATCAGGTCGGTCTTGATCGCGCTGTTCACCTTGGAATCTTCGAATTGCCGGGCCGACTGCCGGTCGGCCATGCCCTCTGCGCCATGGCCGTCATGAGCGTCGTGCGGCCAGATGGCTTCGAAGATCTTCTCCGCCCCTTCGTAGCAAAGGAAGGCGCCGCCCATCATGAGCAGCGGCGTGATGGCCCAGGGCGCCACGAGGCTCAGAACCAGGGCGGCCGGCAACAGCAGGATCAGCTTGTTCTTCAAGGAACCGACGGCGATCTTGCCGATGATCGGCAATTCACGATCCGCCGTGAATCCCACGACATAGCGTGGCGTGACGGCAGCGTCGTCGACCACCACGCCGGCGGCTTTGGCTCCCGCCTTCGCGGCCTGCCCGGCGGCATCGTCCAGTGAAGCGGCTGCGACCTTGGTCAAGCCGACCACGTCGTCAAGCAGTGCGATCAGTCCTGTGCTCAAGGAAACGGCTCCTCATGGTCCCGGAGCCATCCTAACAAACATCGACCCGCAGCATTCCGAATTTCATCCGGATGCCGAGCCGACTCGCAGGACATGGGTTCCAAGGACCCGAGGTCACCGTTGTGCAGCGGCCGAGCAGCACGACGCCCGGATCGTAAGTCTGCAGGCTGCCGCGAAGCTTCCGCTGGGATCGACGCCCTGGACGGGCCGAGCATCAGATCGTGGCCAACGCTCTGGCGTCGGTGCGGCTGCTCCACACCCTCCATGGCCTCGATGAGCAAATGAGGGAGTGGTTCGCCGAACTGTCTCGGGCGCTCCCGACCGAGGATGGCGGGCGGGGCTCAGACTGCGGACGGTGCACCTCTTCTCTACAGACAAAGGAGCGCCGTTCCACATTGGCGTTCCAAGGTCTGAAAGCCCATGGTGGGGACCATGCCGGGGGGATTCCGGTCGGGCTCATCCTGGCGGTTGCCTCGGTCCGCCCGCCCCCGGTCCCATGGGCGGTTCCATGGGCCTCACCCCCATTCCGCCGCCCATTCCAGGTCCCCGCGGGCGCTCGGCCGGCGGTTCGGCGGGAAGGGTGATCCCGCGCTCCTTGGCGCGGGCCTCCATCTGGTCGTGGTGCTCGTCGCGTATGCGGGCGCGCTCCTCCTGCGTCTTGGCAGCGCGCATCCGGCGGCGGTACTCGTCCCGTTCCTCGCGCGTCATCATCTGGCTGCCGAAAATCCGTTCCTGCTTCTGCTGCGCCTGCGGGGGCGGCTGATCGGCCGGCCGGCCCTGGGCCGACGTCGTGCCGGTCGCCGCGGCCCATGCGACAGCGGCCAGAGCAGCGGCGAGCGCAATCCTGTTCATGATGACCCTCCTCCGACAGACGTTAATGCGATGGCAGCACAGGGCGGGCGGCCTGATCGAGCATGTACTGGGCACGCCGCCGAGGACGCCTTCGAAGACCGGTGAATGGCCATAGGCGCCTCTCACGACGAGATCCGCATACAGCGCGCGCTTGGGCGGGGATCGCTCCGGTCGTGGAGAGTCCAGGCACTCAGGCTGCACCCGATCAGGGTCTTGTATCGGAACCTCGCCACCCCAGACGCCTCCAACTCTCAACTGATTTATACCCCAACGTCCTCTCGCCGGAGCAATGTCCTTCCGGCAACATTTCCGGCCCCATAGTTTCGCCCCATTTATTTGGAGTTGCCTGCCGGCCCATTGGTATGGGTTCACATGAAATTGATCCAGATCAGATCGCCATCCACTATGATGGGACAAGTCTAGGTGCTGAACGAGCCTCCCGAAATCGCCGTTAGGTTCACCTCAGCTCCGTGGAGATGACCATGTCGTCATCGCATGGCTTTTCAAGAAGCGAAGCGCTGTACGCAGAACTCTTCAGTTCAGCTATTGCCGCACTGGCCAGTGGGACGCACAGCGACCATGCTCTGCTGCTGCTGCACAAACACTATCGGGAAGCAGAAGGCGGCGAAGCGGTTCAAAGAAAATGGTTGTTGCGATCTCTCATCAGCACGCCGGCACGAACCCCTCTGGGTGTCGCTGTAAAGCTATCGGTGGCCTGTCGTCTCGACGGGTATCTTGATGCAGCGCAGGAGGCCTCCGACGGACCGGTCGGGAGCCACATCATCGTTTCAGCCCTGATCGACTCTCTCGCCCAGGCCCAACTGCTCCCCACGAATCGGAGTGATCCAAGGCATTGAGATTTGTGAGAAAGGCTCCCCATGCGGCCCGAATGCCAATCCTGCCCGGTTCGACGCGACGGGTTGTGCGCCAGCGCTTCCGATGCGCAACTCATTGCGCTGGGCAACATCAAACACCCGCTTTGGCATGTGCAGGCGGGAGGCTGCGTCTTCGCCGAAGGGGATGCCAGCGACATGGTGTTCATCATCCGCCGCGGTTGGGCGGTCGCTTCCGCCTTTCATGAGAATGGGCGTCGCCAAGTGCTCCGCTTCGCCATGCCGGGGAGCATGGTCGGATTCGAGACGACCGCCGATGGCTGCATGCCCTGCACGATGGAAGCGGTGACGGACCTCACCGTTTGTCCAATCCCGCGCCCGTCGCTGATGCGCTTCTGTCAGTCCGCGCCAGAACTGGCTTTGCGGATGGCATCGCTTCTTGCGGCAGAGACGATCGCGGACTGGCGCCTGTTGGGGGGGCTTGGCACCTGCAACGCAACCGAGCGGATCGCCCGACTTCTCCTTGCGCTCTGCCAGCGCCAGAGTCATGCCTTCGACACCTGTGAAGAAGAATTCGCACTTCCCATCACCCAGACGTTGATCGCCGATGCCACCGGCCTCACATCGGTGCATGTGTGCCGGACCTTGAAGGAGATGCGCGCAGCCGGGTTGCTGAGTTTCCTGAAGGGGCGCCTGCGCGTTATGGATTGGTCGCGGTTGGCAAAACTCGCGGAGTTGACCGAAGCTTGGGCTCCCGATTCACCTTTTCTGCTTCCGCGCCCTCCACCTGCACATGAGGCATGGAAAGAAGGGGCTTGGCGCAAAATGACAGACTGGGGCACAAGGTCAGCCCACGACAGGTCGACGTGACCCTGTCGTACGGGCCCCTCCGCCCGGCCACCCGCCCGGCCCATTCTCCGTTCATGGCCGACGGATCCGGCTCCCCATCTTCGCCATGCCGACCACGCGGTTCAGCCCTTCGTCTACCAGTCGACCCGATACGGGTCTGCTGCGACGGCTGGCGTTTGCAGTGCCCGATCCGGTCGTTCAGTCGGCCTGCCAATTCACCCTCAAAAAGCACTCGCCATCATCGTAATGCCATGTGACCACGCCCTGGTGATGACTCCGAAGAGCTTCGGCAATGCGCCGCGGCAAATGCAGATCGGTGGTGGTTACCGTCATCCCATCGGCGGTGTTGCTGATGTCCATGACCCTGTTCAGCGGGTGGTCGGCTTTCTCAAGCGTCTCCTGATGACGGACCTGCGCCAGGATTTCCGCCCGATGAGCCTGCACGAAGTCGCCGCTCATCGTCAGGATGCCGGCCGGGATGCCGTCGTGAATGCGCTGACAGGCTTGGCAAACCATTTCGGACGCTTCGGCCGGCCTTGCGCCCCACCGCCAGCGCCCATCCTGGTAGATCGCGTGGCAACGCGGACAGACGCTCGGATCGGCGGGTTTGAGAGCCGACTTGTAGGGATCGTGTTCATGCTCCTGAATCAGCCGGTCGCGGCGTTCGGGTTGTGGGCGGTGATCGCGGACGGGACCATTGTCCCGATGCCGTTGTGTCATGGCGGGTTCCTCCCCCATGGGCGAATGGCCGGTATGCTCACCGTCCATGCTCGCATGTCGGTCACACGCCGCCTTAACCTGGATAAACCCGGCTGTGATCGGCCGAGAGTTGCGCTGACGATCAGCCCCTTGGGTCGGCCAGGTTAATCTGGATCAAGGTCGGGTGCCGCCCTTCGCGCAAATGTTATGGAACCTCCCCTCCGCACCAGGAGACGGTTCATGATCAAGCATATTCTGGTCCCGCTCGATGGCGCCGCTGCGGATGAGCGGGCGCTGAACGCCGCCTTTGCCATCGCCAAGCTGTTCAATGGGCATGTGGATGCCATGCATATACGGACCGACCCACGGATTGCGATTCCGCTGGTTGCCGAAGGCTTCTCATCCGACATGCTGGAGCGCCTGATACGGGACGCAGAGCAGGCCGATCAGGAGAGGGCGTCGCAAGCCCGGCACAGCTTCAATTCGGCCATCGCCGCCGCCGGCGTTCACAGCGTCGGTTATCCGGATCCGGATATCGCCGTTACGTCCGGTTCGATCACCGCGACATGGCGGGAGGTGATGGGGCTGTCCGAGGATATTCTCCTCCAGCGGGGACGATGTGCCGACCTGATCCTGTTCGCCCAGCCCGTCGACGCTCCCCCCAACGTCATGCGGCTGGAGACGGCTTTGTTCGAAACCGGTCAGCCGATCCTGCTGGCGGCACCGGGCATGGACGCCGAAGCGGTGTCGTCGGTTGCGATCGCCTGGAACGGCAGCCGACAGGCGGCCAGGGCGATTGCCGCGGCCATGCCGCTCCTGTGGCGTGCGCGAACCGCCACACTGCTGACGATCGCCGGCAGCAATGACGTCACCGGCCCCACGGCGCCGATGATCACGCGCCTTTCCGATCATCTCGCGTGGCATGGTATTTCGGCCGCGGTCGACGTGCTTCACGAGGATGGCCGCCCGACCGGGGAATTGCTGGCAGACCGGGCGAAGGAAATCGGTGCAGGCCTGCTGGTCATGGGTGGGTATGGACACAGCCGGTTCCGGGAAATGGTTCTCGGCGGTGCGACCCGCTATGTGCTGGAAACCGCACTCGGCTGCTCGGTCCTGATGGCGCACTGATGCCGCCATCACTGGTCGTCCGGCATGGGAGGTATCGATGCCGCAAAAAGAGCTGATGCTGTTCGATCTGGACCAAAATTGGCGTCATGGCCACCGGATCGCGACACATCTGGAAATTCCCGTCTCTCCCCATGAGGAGAGGCGCTTCGAAGACGGCGAAATGAAGGTCCGGCCACTGGTCGGCGTCAGGGACCGCGATGTGTTCGTGGTGCAATCGCTGCTGGGCGATGCCCATGACAGCGTGCATGACAAGCTATGGCGACTGCTGCTCTTCATCGGG
Source organism: Pseudomonadota bacterium (assembly GCA_023423695.1). Taxonomy (GTDB): domain Bacteria; phylum Pseudomonadota; class Alphaproteobacteria; order Azospirillales; family Azospirillaceae; genus Azospirillum. The sequence continues at coordinate 83,136 of JAFAFA010000006.1, forward strand.
GCTTTGAGGGACTCGTCCGCCCGGCGGATTACGGTCGTGGCCCCATACCTCGCTTACGGCCGCAAGGACCGCCGCACCAAGCCGCGCGACCCGGTCGCGACGCGCCAACTGGCGATCCTGTTCGAGGCGGCTGGAACCGACCGCGTGGTCACGATCGACGTTCACAATCTGGCCGCTTTCGAGAATGCTTTCCGTTGCCGGACCGAAAATCTCCTGGCACGGCCCCTCTTCGCCGAACATGTCAGGTCGACAGTGGAGGGTGGCGCCATTGTCGTGGTGTCGCCTGACGTCGGCGGTATGAAACGGGTCGAGCAACTTTACGAAACACTGGCGTGCAGCCTTCCTCATCCGATCGGTCTGGCGTTCATGGAGAAGACCCGCAGCGCCGGCATCGTTGGCGGTGGCCAACTGGTCGGCGATGTCGACGGTTGCAGGGTTCTGATCCTGGATGACCTTATTGCGACCGGAACGACCATGCTGCGGGCCGCCGAAGCGTGCCGGAAAGCCGGTGCGGTCTCCGTGACGGCGCTCGCGACCCACGGGGTGTTCGCGCCGGGTGCCGTCGAAATGCTGCAGTCGCCGGCTTTCGACAGCGTGGTTGTAACCGACACGGTGCCGCCCTGGCGATTGGAGGATGGCGAATCGATACGCAAGCTCACGATCCTGGACACTTCCCCACTGTTCGCCGAAGCCATTGCCCGCCTGCATGCCGGCGGTTCCCTCAGTGACCTTCTCTAGCAGAGGAGGCGGACCACCCGTTGCACAACCGGAGCCGGACTGCCCGCTCGAAGCGAAGATAAACTATTTGCGGCTTCCGGATGCCTATCGGTTCGACCATGCCCGCCATGTTGAGGTAATCGAGACACGCCTCTCCTGGGTATTCCTGACGGAGCGCCATGCATTCAAACTGAAGAAACCTCGGCAGTTGCCCGAACTCGACCTCTCGACGGTGGCTTTACGCCGCGCGAATTGCCTGACCGAAATGCGGCTGAACCGCCGCCTTGCCCCCACTGTCTATCACGGCGTCCTCTGCCTCGCCCTCCAGGCGAATGGGATCCTCCGCTTGTGTGCACGACCCAAGCCAACAGACACGGTTGTCGACTGGGTGGTGTGGATGCAGCGTCTTCCGACGGAGCGGCGGATGGACGAACTGATCCGCTCCAGAGCCCTGCTTCCAAGCGACGTCCGTAAGCTTTCGGTCATACTCTGGCGATTCTACCGCTTCAGCCCACCCGTACCGATGTCAACGGACCGGTATCTCGGCCACTTCAGGCAGAACGTCGAGGAAAATCAGGAGGCGGTCAGAACCAGACTGCCCAAGGGCATGCGGGAGCGAACAAGCCAAGCTGCAATTTGGCAACGGACCTTCTTGAAGACACAGCGCAGCCTGTTGCGGAGCAGGGCCGCAGAAGGGCGGATTATTGAAGGGCATGGTGACCTTCGCCCCGAACATGTATTTCTGGAAAGTCCTCCCAAAATCATAGACTGTCTTGAATTCGACCGGACCCTCCGGCTGCTCGACCCGGTCGATGAACTCTCATATCTTGCTCTTGAATGCGATGCTCTGGGGGCGGGCTGGATCGGCGACCGCATCCTGAAAAGCTACATGCTGCTCAGCGGCGACCGTCCCGATCTCCGCCTGATCGCATTCTACCGAACGTTCCGCGCCTGCATCCGCATCCGTCTTGCCGCATGCCGACTGGATGACGCAACCGCCGGCCAACGCGAACATTGGCTCAAGAGAATTGACCGCTATCTCGATTGCATCGAGAAACGCTGATCATGCCCGACGAGGCGGTCGTGTCGCCTTAAGGTCAGTGCACCAGGAATACCGGGATGGTGGCAAGGTCCACCACATGGGATGTCGTGCTTCCCAGCGTCCATTCCCGCAGGCGGTTACGGCCATGCCCGCCGATGACGAGGAGGTCGGCTTCGAACTGCGACGCCATGCCGAGCAAAACGCTCCCAGTTTCACGCAGACTTTTCGGCAAATGCTCCACCTGTGCATCCACCTCATGTAGCAGAAGGTATTCCTTCAAGCGTTCAGCATCCCTTTGCAGGTCTTCATCCAGTCCGGCTGTCCCGATGAAAACACTTTGTGCTCGACGCAGCAGGGGAAGTGCCGCGGCAACCGCTCTGGTTGCTTGCGGGGTTCCATTCCAGGCGATCATGATTCTGGAAGCTGGGAGCGGCGCAGGTAGCGATGGCATCAGGATCACCGGACGTGCGGATGCGAACAATGCCGCGTCGAACATCGATCTCCAGACGCTGTCCGTCACATCGCCGGTTTCGGGTTTGGCGAACACGATGAGGTCGGCAAAGCGCGCGGCAATGCCGGTCATTCTGTCGGCCGGTCCCTCCACTTCCCGCCACAAGACCTGCGGGCATGGGCGGGATGCCGCATCGTCATCAGCGGCACTGCCGGCTTGGCCGCAAATCCGTCGCATCCGCTCGTGCGCCGCTTCGCAGTCCTTCCCGATCTTCGCCTGCACCTCGCGGAGGGCGCTTTCCAACATTGTTCCGGCAAAGCCCTTGCCAAGCACCAGGGTCAGTGCTTCCGGAGCGGGACGCGCATGGAGCACCTCGACCTCAGAGCCGAAGATGCGCCCGATGTGAATGGCGGCGTCGAGGGCTGCCGCCATGCTGAAAGCCGCATTGGACAGAGGAACAAGGATCTTGCGGTACATGGTCCATCCCTCCGCGGGTCGGGAGCCGAGCGTTCCCGAACGCAAGATCCGATGTCGCAGACGACCCGGCATTAATCCCGGTTAAGGCCTGCAGGGCGCATTCCCGCCATCTTGAGAGCCAAACCGACGATGGAGGGTTCCATGGGGTCTATCCTGACGGGAGGGCGCTTCTTCGCTCTCGGCGTCGTCGCAACCGGCATCGTCATGATGTGCTCGCCGGGCTTCGCACAATCGCGCACCGGAAAGTCCGGGGAGCCGATCGGCCAGTCGTCGTATCTGGCCAACTGCGCCGTGTGCCATGGTGCCGGCGGGCAAGGTGACGGTCCCTATGCCGGCTACCTCACCAGGAAGCCGGCGACGCTGACCACGATCCGGGAGCGCAACCACGGCATCTTCCCGCTCGAATACCTGTACAAGGTAATCGACGGTCGCGAAATGATCGCGGCACACGGTACGCGCGACATGCCGATTTGGGGAGAGGTGTTCAGGACGGAATCGGTTCAGGATTTCTGGCCCTGGGGATCGGAGCAGGTGGTGCGCGGGAAGATACTGGAACTGATCTATTATATTCAGACGATTCAGGAGAAGTAGCCGTCATTGTCCGGGCCGGTGCGGATCGCCGAACCGGCCCGGACCTGGGATTTGCTCAAGGCTCTTCATCCCGCCAGCGGGTGAATCGATCTGATGTTATCCTTGATGCGATGCAGCTCGGCCGCCCCCCAGATTTCGGTGTGGGCATGGCCGGTTCCACGAACCGTGGCCGCCACCCGCATCGCCGCGTCGATATCCGGAGCGGAGAAGATGTCGAGGAAATCATAAGGTCCAAGCACCGCGAAGCTGCCTCGCCACTCGATATCGGGACAGTTCTGGCCGATCCTCTCGACAAGCTGTTGTTGAAATGCCTCCGTTGACAGCGGTGGCCCCTTTTGACTTTGGATGAGCCGCGTCAACATGATGAATGTGGCCATGTTTGCTCCTCCCAGTCACCGCTGCGGCTGGACGCTCCAACCGCACTGCAGAACGGAAATCAGGAAATCCGGTGATGCGGTCCCTGCGCTTCAGGCGCGGGAGTCGTCTTGCCTGCGCGATCGAGCAGCCGGATAACGTCCATGTCGTCGAGTTGGTCAAAGTCGCGGTAGCAGGGTCCGATCGCCTGAAAGTCGATGGGAGTTTCCAGGCATAGGGTTGCGTCGGCCAACCCGGCAAATTCCGCCAAGCGATCCGCCGGCGCCACCGGAACCGCCACCACGACCGCTCTCGGCTTTTCCTTGCGGACAGCCTGCAGGGCGGCAAGCATGGTCGCTCCGGTCGCGATGCCGTCATCGACCAGAATGGCGATGCGGCCAGCAATGGCAGGTTGCTTCCGACCAGCGAGATAGGTTTTGCGGCGACGTTCCAACTCTTCAAGTTGTTTGTCAGTTTCCCGGGTGATCCAGGATCGGGGCCAGGATTGAGGCGAACACCCACCGAAAGCCGGATTGATCACGGCTTCGATCGCCTCGCTTCCGCCCGTCCCGCAACTTGCCCCGCAACTGGCAATGGCGCCGATCGCGAATTCCGGCTGATGAGGAGCCCCCAACTTGCGCACAAGAACAAGCCCGAGCGGGGCGTGAAGACCTCTTGCGATCTCCACCGCCACCGCGACACCACCCCGTGGCAGCGCCAGAACGACCGGGCCCTGGTCCCGCAGAGGCAGAAGCCTGTCGGCCAGCCGCCTGCCGGCATCGGCCCGGTCCCTGAACAGGGCCGGACGGTGATCCGTTCCTCTATTCTCCAGCCGATGAACCATTTTCCCTCCCGGCATCTCCGGGCTTCAGCTGTGTGTTTCCTCGCTTCTGCGGTCCCGACGCGCCCCTTGGTCGCCGGAGCGCCTGTCATTCGCCTGGAATGACCGCTCGACGGTTGCCGACGCCTGATCGGCGATGGTGCGGGAAACGCTCTGCGCCTGCTCCACCATGGCGGATGCCTCATCAGACCAACGCTTCATGCGGTCCGCCATCCAGTCGTTCCACAGCGAGGATCGTTCCGCTGCATCCTCGATCCTTCCCATCCGCTCCACAGTGGACAGTGCCGACCGGATATCGTCCTGCCGGTGCTCAAGCCAGTTCCGGCTCAGGTTCTCGAAACCATCAAACAGGTTGGACTGCATTCGCAGGATCGCTTCCGTCCGTTGAAGAAAGGTGTTTTGAACAAGGTTGCTGGAGGTCCACGCCGAAAACTCGTTCACCAATCGGGGGGCTGCATGTGTGCGTGGCGCTTGGCTCTTCATCGACAGTCCTCCTCAATCAACCGATTTTTCCGCCGCCTCACCGGGTTTTCCGAGAGGTATACAAGGGGGGAACTTCGTCTCCACTTAATCCAGGTTAATGGCGTTCTGGCGCATTGGGACGGGTATACTTCCTTTGAAAGGCTCGGCCGCCCGGACGCGGGGACGCGGCAGGATTGCGGCGTCACCTGACAGGGGCAGAGCGCATGCTTCGACACACCGGAATCAGGATCGTCAGTCTGGTCCGACACTCGGCAATCGCTCTGGCGATGGTCATGAGCATCAGCGCCTGCGCGCTCGACAGGGCCGAAAACCCGAAGGATGACACGGCCACGGAAGCCATGCCCACTTTGGCCCCCATGCTGGAACGGGTGCTTCCGGGTGTGGTCAGCATTGCCGTAAGCGGCCAGTTGTCGGCAGAGGAGATCCGGTTGCTCCGCGATCCCGAATTCCGCCGCATGTTCGGCCTGCCCAAGCGCGTGCAGCCGGAGGAGCGTCGCTTTCTCGTGCAAGGCTCCGGCATCGTCATCGATGCGGCCAACGGCACCATCGTCACCACCCATCACCTCGTCGACGGAGCCGAGGACATAACCATCACGTTGGCGGACGCGCGGCAGCTGTCCGGCCGGATGATCGGCTCCGACGTGGTCAGCGACATCGCGGTGATACAGGTGGAGGCACGCGATCTCGTCGCGGTGCCGCTGGGGGATTCCGATGCCCTGCGGGTTGGCGATTATGTGGTGGCGATCGGAAATCCGTTCGGCCTCGCCCAGACCGCGACGCTGGGGATCGTCAGCGGCATCGGGGCGAGGAACCCTGCCGAACCCGAGGGTCCCTTCATCCAGACCGACGCCGCGATCAATCCAGGCAACTCGGGTGGAGCCCTGGTGAATTTCAGGGGAGAGTTGGTCGGGATCAACGACAGTCTGATTGGATCAGCCGTCAGCAACAGCGGCATCGGCTTCGCCATTCCGGTCAGCCGGGCAAAGCAGTCCGTCGACCACCTCCTCGGCCATGGCCCCTCCCGGCCCTGAAAAAGCAGGTATTTTCTCACCTGCCCGCTTTTGTTTCCACCTATTGCAGTCAGTTTCAGCATTTCACGCGGCGTGCCCCCGATGAAACGCCTCCCACGTTAATCCAGATAAAGTCGGTCGGTCCCGCCGGATGCTAAAGCCATGGCGTCACCAGGGTAATCCAGGAGGATGCCATGACCATGACCGATACAAACGCCAGCGAGAAGCCGAAGCAGGAACTCGCGGGCACCGGTTTGGCCGCAAGGCAAGTCGCCGAGCACAATCGCCACCCGCTGTTCGCCTTGCGCGACGAGTTCGACCGCCTGTTCGATGAGGCGTCGTCCATGCTGCGCTTTCCGTGGAGCCGACGCCCCATGTTCAGTTTGGAGCCGTTGCTGCGCAGCGAAGCCGATCTGGAGGCAATCGTCCCGCCGGCCGAGGTGGACGAGCGCGAGACCGAGTACCGGGTCACGCTGGAAATTCCCGGTATGGACGAGAAGGACGCCGAGGTCAGCCTCCAGGACGACGTCCTGACGATCAAGGCCGAGAAAAAGGAGGAGAAGGAAGAGAAGGGCAAGAACCGCTACTTCTCCGAACGCCGTTATGGCATGTGCGCGCGGTCCTTCCGGCTGCCGGCCAATGTGAATGCGGACGGCATTACCGCCACCGTCAAGAACGGCGTGCTCACCATCGTGCTGCCGAAGACAGAGCCGAGCAAGCCCAGCAAGCGCAACATCGAGATCGCCAAGCTTTAGGCGGCTGCGGCGATTGGAAGACCGGCATCGCCGACGGACGATCCCGCCGCCGGCGATGCCATGTCATTCCCCCTTCCTCATCGGGTTTGGCCGTCCGAACCGGCGGTAAAACAGGCGCTTGATCCCTTCTGCCAGAAACAGATAGGCAATGACGGCCACTGCCAGGAATGCAAAATAGGCGGGCGGCAATGGCACGAAGCCGAACAACGGTCCGAGCGGACTCAGCGGCAGGGCCGCCCCAAGCAGCACCATCCCCACCGACAAGGTCGCAAGGAGCGGGTGCGGCCTGCTGTCCAGGGGGGATCTCCGTGTCCGGATGATGAGAATGATCAGCACCTGGGTCGCCAGCAATTCGACGAACCAGCCGGTCTGGAAAAGCGCCTCCCCGGCGCCGAACATGGTCAGCAGGACGTAGAAGGTGAGGAAGTCGAACAGGGAGCTCACCGGCCCCAGGACCAGCATGAAGCGGTGGATCAGCACCATGTTCCAGCGGACCGGTCGGGTGATGGTTTCCGGATCGACGCGGTCGAAGGGAATGCCGATCTCCGAGGCGTCGTAGAGCAGGTTGTTCAGCAGCACCTGGATCGGCAGCATCGGCAGGAAGGGCAGGACCAGCGCCGCGCCCGCCATGCTCAGCATGTTCCCGAAGTTCGAGCTGCTGCCCATCAGGATGTATTTCGTGACGTTCTCGACCGTGCGGCGGCCTTCCATCACGCCGCCATGGATCACGGACAGGTCATGCTCCAGCAGGATCAGGCTCGCCGCATCCTTGGCCACATCGGCAGCGGCGTCGACGGAGATGCCGACGTCGGCGGCGTGCAGCGCCGCCGCGTCGTTGATGCCGTCGCCGAGAAATCCGACGGCGTGGCCGCGCTGCTTCAGCGCCAGCAGCACCCGCTGTTTCTGCGGCGGCGAGAGCCGGCAGAACACGTTGACCGTGGCGAGCCGAACGCGCAAGGCCTCCTCGCTCATCCCCCGCATCTCGTCGCCATTGATCAGCCCGGTCACGGCAAGGCCCAACTCGCGGCAGACATGGCGGGTCACACGCTCGTTGTCCCCGGTCAGGATCTTGACGATGACCCCGGCCTGCGCCAGCGCGTGCAAAGCCGCCGCCGCATCGGCCTTGGGCGGGTCGAGAAAGGCTGCGAAGCCGGCGAAGACCAGTTCGGTTTCGTCCGTGACCCGCGCCTCCCTCTGCTCCGGGCCGACCACACGCGATGCGATGGCAAGAACCCGAAAGCCGTCCTCACCCAGTTTTTCGAACAGATCCTGGACCCGTTTCCTGGCCTCGGCATCGAAGATGCGCGGCTCTCCCTGATCATCCGGTTGGTAATGGCTGGAGAGGCTCAATACGTCCTCCGGCGCCCCTTTCACAATCAGCCGGTGCTCGCCGCCGCGTTCCAGCAGCACGGAGACGCGCCGGCGCTCGAAATCGAAGGGCACCTCGTCGAACTTGCGCCAATCGACCGTGTCCGGCTGCCCATGGTCCAGGATCGCGTCGTCCAGCGGGCTGCGGATCCCGCTTTCGAAATGGCTGTTGAGCCAGGCCAGCCGGAACACCTCCTCGTTGTCCCGCCCCTGGACGTCGATGTGCCTGACCAGCTGGATGCGCGCCTCGGTCAGGGTGCCTGTCTTGTCCGTGCACAGGACGTCCATGGCCCCGAGATTGTGCAGCGCCGTCAGCCGCTTGACGATCACCTTGCGCTCGGCAAGCCGCAGGGCGCCGCGGGCGAGGGTCACCGTCACGACCATCGGCAGCAGTTCCGGCGTCAGCCCGACCGCAAGGGCGACCGCGAACATCAGGGACTCGAGCCAGGGCCTGTGGAACAGCACGTTCGCGAGCAGAACGAACAGCACCAGGAACACCGTGACCCGCAGGATCAGCAGACCGAAGTGACGCACGCCGATCTCGAAATCGGTGGGCGGCGGGGGCGCGGTCAGGCTGTGGGCCATGCCGCCGAGCAGGGTGGCGCTGCCGGTCCGCAGGACCACTGCCCGCCCCGTCCCGCTGATGACCGAGGTTCCCATGAACAGCGTATTGGTCGCCCCACCGGGATCGACCGCACGCGGCAGGTCGGCCGCCCGCTTTTCCACGGGATAGGGTTCGCCGGTCAGCAGCGCTTGGTTCACGAAGAGATCGCGCGCCTCGATCAGCCGCCCATCCGCCGGCACGAGGTCGCCGGCGACGAGACGCACGACATCGCCCGGAACCAGCCGCTCGACCGGCAACTCGCATTCCCGGCCGTCGCGCAGCACCTTGGCCCGCAGCGCGACGGAGCGGCGAAGATCGTCGATCGTGGTGTTGGCGCGAAGCTCCTGCACGAAGTCGAGAACGACGCTGACCAGGACGATGACTACGACGATGGCGAAGCTGTAAAGATCGCCGGCCGCCGCCGAGAAGCCGCTGGCCAGAAGCAGAATGATCAGGAGAGGGTTGTGCAGGCGATCGAGGAACTGAAGCCACAGCGGCCGTCGCCGTACGGCCGAAAAGTCGTTCGCCCCGCAGCGGGCCAGCCGTGCCGCCGCGTCGCCCTCACCCAGCCCGTCCGCCGTGCTGCCGATCTCACCCAGAAGCGAGGCAAGCGGCCGGCTGGCCAGGGCAACGCTGTCGAGCCCGTTCTCCATGGTCCCTGTCTCCCAACCGGAAGCATCGCGGCATCCTGCTCACCTCATCTCGCAGGGCTTCCATCGGCGGGAAACGGAGACGGAGCCGCAGATTGCTGGGGACCGGCAACGCCTTTCGGCTCGACTCTTTCCATCCAAACCTCCTCATCCTGTCTGATCGACTTTGTGCAGAGCGGCCAAACATCCACAGATCGGGCAATCATGAAAACGCTCGGCCGGCATGCCGCCTGACGCCCGTCGACATGGAGGCCCTTGCTTCTCCGAGACATCAAAGCAGTGAATTTTCCGGCGGTTCCTAACCTGGGTTAAGCCCGCCCCTTGGGCACAGCCGTACCATGCCGCGTGATACCCGCCAGGATCGGCGCCAGTTCGCCGGACGGTGCGCGTTTGGGACGAGGTGCGCCCATGGCCTGGGAGACCATTCGCAAAGGATCAGAGGACAAGGCTGCCGCCGTCCTGACCGACTACGATCAGGCCTGCGCCGCCTTCACGTGGTCGGCCGCGCGTGCCGATCTGGACGGCCTGCCGAACGGTGGGCTCAACATCGCGTACGAAGCCGTGGACCGGCACGTCATACATGGCGGGGGCGACCGGATCGCTCTGCGTTGGCTGGCCAAGGACGGCACGTGCCGTGAGTTCCGGTATCGTGATCTGGCCGAACAGTCCGACCGCTTTGCCAACCTGCTGCGGTCGCTGGGCGTCGGCAAGGGCGAGCGCGTCTTCAGCCTGCTCGGTCGCCAGCCGGACCTCTATGTCGCCGCCCTCGGCACGCTGAAGTGCGGCTGCGTCTTCTCGCCTCTGTTCTCCGCCTTCGGTCCGGAGCCCATCAGAACGCGCCTGTCGCTGGGCGACGGCCGGGTGCTGGTGACCAGCGAGGCGCTGTACCGCCGCAAGATCGAACCCTGGCGCCAAGAGCTTCCCGGCCTCAGGCATGTGCTGCTCGTCGATGGCGGAATCGGGCCGGACGGCGGTGTCCTGGACCTGCGGCGCGCACTTCCGGCAGCGGCACCGGCCTTCGCCTGTGCGCAAACGACACCGGACGACATGGCACTTCTCCACTTCACCAGCGGCACCACCGGTCGCCCGAAGGGGGCCGTGCATGTGCATGAGGCCGTCGTCGCCCACCATGTCACCGCCCGGCTCGCCCTCGACCTGCGGCCGGGTGACGTGTTCTGGTGCACCGCCGATCCCGGTTGGGTGACCGGCACGTCCTACGGCATCATCGCACCGCTGACCATCGGCGCCACGCTGCTGGTGGACGAAGCGGAGTTCGACGCCGAGAGGTGGTACGGCATTCTCCAGCGGGAGCGCGTCACCGTCTGGTACACCGCCCCCACCGCCATCCGCATGTTGCTGAAGGTGGGCGCCGAGGTGGCGCGGCGTTACGACCTGTCGTCGGTGCGCTTCATGGCGAGCGTGGGGGAACCGCTCAACCCCGAGGCGGTGGCATGGGCCCAGGAGACGTTCGGCCGCCCCTTTCATGACAATTGGTGGCAGACCGAAACCGGCGGCATCATGATCGCCAACTACGCCTCCGCCGACGTGAAGCCGGGGTCAATGGGCCGTCCGGTCCCCGGCGTCGAGGCGGCGGTCGTCGCGCGCTCTCCCGACGGCCGAATCCTTGCGGTGACGGAACCGATGACCGTCGGCGAACTGGCCCTGCGGCCCGGCTGGCCCTCCATGTTCCGCGGCTATCTGGGCGAAGAGGAACGCTATCGGCGCTGTTTCGTCGACGGCTGGTATTTGAGCGGCGACCTCGCCACGCGCGATGCCGACGGATATTTCTGGTTCGTCGGCCGTGCGGACGATGTGATCAAGTCCGCCGGCCATCTGATCGGCCCCTTCGAGGTCGAGAGCGCCCTCATGGAGCATCCGGCCGTGGCGGAAGCCGGAGTGATCGGGGTGCCCGATCCCGTCGCCGGCGAGATGGTGAAGGCTTTCGTCGCACTCAAGCCGGGCTGGACGCCGTCGGATGCGTTGCGCAAGGAGCTGCTCGGGCATGGCCGCGCCCGTCTTGGCCCGGCGGTCGCCCCGAAAGCCATCGACTTCCGGGCCTCCCTGCCGCGCACGCGCAGCGGCAAGATCATGCGCCGTCTTTTGAAGGCGCGCGAACTGGGCTTGCCCGAAGGCGACCTGTCGACGCTGGAAAGGGACGAGCGATGACCGAACAGTCTCCGGCGCCTCATACGAAGCCGCGCCTGACCCGCGAGCATCTGCTTGGCCTGCTGCGGCAGATGGTGCGCATCCGCCGCTTCGAGGAACGGTGCGGCGAACTGTACCAGCAGGAAAAGATCCGCGGATTCCTTCACCTGTATATCGGCGAGGAGGCGGTGGCCGCCGGGGTGATGGCGTGCCTGCATCCCGACGACGCCGTCGTCGCCACCTACCGCGAACATGGGCACGCCATCCTGCGCGGCGTTCCCATGACAGCCGTCATGGCCGAGATGTTCGGAAAGGCCGAGGGATGCAGCCGCGGGCGCGGCGGATCGATGCATCTGTTCGACGCAGGCGCCCGCTTCTTCGGCGGCAACGCCATCGTCGCCGGCGGCTTGCCTCTGGCGGTGGGCATGGCGCTGGCCGACCGCATGCGTGGCCGGCCGCAGGTCACCGCGTGCTTCTTCGGCGACGGCGCCGTCGCCGAGGGGGAGTTCCACGAAAGCCTGAACCTCGCCGCGCTGTGGAAACTGCCGGTCCTGTTCGTCTGCGAAAACAACCTCTACGCCATGGGCACGCGCCTCGACCGGGCGCAGTCGCAGACCGACCTGCACCTCAAGGCCGCCGTCTATCAGGTCGCGTCGGAGACCGTGGACGGCATGGACGTCGTCGCCGTGGAGGCGGCGGCGCGGCGCATGACCGATGCGATACGCGACGGCGCCGGGCCGCAGTTCCTCGAATGCCGGACATACCGTTTCCGCGCCCATTCCATGTTCGACCCGCAGCTCTACCGCGACAAGGCGGAGGTCGAGGATTGGAAGCGTCACGACCCCATCGCCCGGCTGGCCGGCTGGATGCGGGACACCGGCATGCTGCACGACGCCGATCTCCCCGCCATCGAACGGGACGCCGAAGCGGAAATCGAGGCGGCGGTCGCGTTCGCCGAGGCCGGACAATGGGAGCCGGTCGAGGATCTTACGAAAAACGTCTATACCCGCGAGGAGCACCCATGACCGATGCGGACACCAGCGTCGCGGCCGCCAGCCGCACGATCACCTACCGCGATGCCCTGCGCGAGGCCCATCGCGAGGCGCTGCAACGCGACGAGCGGGTCTTCCTGATGGGCGAGGATGTCGGGTGCTACGGCGGATGCTACGCCGTAAGCAAAGGACTTTACGACGAGTTCGGACCGGACCGCATCCGGGATACGCCGCTGTCGGAGTCCACATTCGTCGGCGCCGGCATCGGCGCCGCGCTGAACGGCATGCGTCCGATCGTCGAAATCATGACCGTCAACTTCAGCCTGCTGGCGCTCGACCAGATCGTCAACAACGCAGCGACGCTCCGCCATATGTCCGGCGGGCAGGTGAACGTGCCGGTGGTCTTCCGCATTCCGACCGGGGCAGGACGGCAGCTCGCGGCGCAGCATTCGCACAGTCTGGAGGGCTGGTACGCCCATGTGCCGGGCCTGCGGGTGGTTGCGCCGGCCACCCTGGAGGACGCGCGCGGCATGCTGTGGACGGCACTGCAGGATCCCGATCCGGTGGTGATGTTCGAGCATGTGATGCTCTACAACATGGAAGGCACCCTGGATGCCGCGGCCGGTCCGGTCGACATCGACCGCGCGGTGGTTCGCCGGGCCGGCAGGGACGTGACGCTGATCACCTATGGCGGAAGCCTGTTCAAGACGCTCGCCGCCGCGGAAGCCCTGGCAGCCGACAACGTGTCGGCAGAGGTGGTGGATCTGCGCAGCCTGCGGCCGCTCGATGCCGAAACCGTGCTTGCCTCGGTCGCCCGCACCCGCCGGGCGGTGATCGTCGACGAAGGCTGGCGGACCGGCGGCTTCGCCGCGGAGGTCAGCGCCCGCATCATGGAGGGGGCCTTCTGGTCGCTCGACGCGCCGGTGGCGCGGGTCTGCACGGCCGAGGTGCCGATCCCATACCCCCGGCATCTGGAGCAGGCGGCGCTTCCGCAACCGGCCGCCATCGTGGCGGCGGTCAAGGCGCTGATGGGGGCGTGATGGGCATTTTCCGCATGCCGTCTCTGGGCGCCGACATGGAGGCGGGAATCCTGGTCGAGTGGCTCAAGCGCCCGGGCGATGCCGTTGCCCGCGGCGACATCGTCGCAGTGGTGGAAACGCAGAAGGGCGCCATCGAGGTCGAGACCTTCGAGGCCGGCGTGATCGAACGGCTGCTCGTCACTCCCGGAACCACGGTTCCGGTCGGCACACCGCTCGCCCTGCTCACCGGAGCCGGCGAGACCGTCGTGCTGCCCAGCTTCGAGCCGCAGCCATTGGTGCCCCCTCCCCCGCCGATGCGGGCGCCGGTGCCGCTTCCGTCCCCTCCGGTCACGGCGGCGACCGCCCATCCGCCGGCGTCGCCGGCGGCACGGCGGCTGGCGGACGAGCGCGGCATCGCCCTGACTGCCATTGCCGGCAGCGGGCCAGGAGGAGCGGTGCTTCTGGCCGACGTCGAGCGGGCCGCCGCCAAACCGTCCGCCGCCTCGCAGGCACGTGGGCTGGATGTGGTGCAAATGCGGCGGGCGATCGCTGCGGCCATGGCGCGCTCCAACCAGGACATTCCCCACTACTACCTGAGCACCACGGTGGCCCTGACCACGGCGAACGCCTGGCTCACGGACCGGAACACGGAGCGCCCGCCCGAACAGCGGCTGCTCCTGGCGGCGCTGCAGCTGAAAGCCGTAGCACTGGCCTTGCGGCGCCTGCCCGAGTTCAACGGATACTGCATCGACGGGGCGTTCCGCCCTGCCGAGGGTATCCACATCGGCACCGCGGTGGCGATCCGCGGTGGCGGCCTCGTCGCGCCCGCGATCCACGACGCCGACCGGTTGACCGTGGATGAGGTGATGTCAGGCCTGCGCGATGTGGTTGCCCGTGCACGCTCCGGGCGGCTGCGCAGCTCGGAACTGGCGGACTCCACCATCACGGTGACCAGCCTCGGCGACCGTGGCGTGGAGGGTGTGTTCGGCGTCATCTACCCGCCGCAGGTCGCCATCGTCGGCTTCGGCAAACCGGTCGAGCGGCCTTGGGTGGTGAATGGACACGTCGTTCCCTGCTCCGTGATGACGGCGACCCTCGCGGCCGATCACCGGGTCAGCGACGGCCATCGCGGCGCCCTTCTCCTTTCCGAAATCGACCGCCTGCTGCAGGAGCCGGGAGCCCTATGACCCCTGACGACATCAAACGCGTGGTGCTGGAGGAGCTGAGCAACATCGCCCCCGAGGCCGACCTCTCCCGTCTCGATCCGGCGGCCGACCTTCGGGAGGCGTTGGACATCGACTCCATGGATCACCTGAACTTCGTGACGGCACTGCACAGCCAGCTGGGCGTCGCAATCCCCGAGGTCGATTATCCGCGGCTGATCACGCTCGATGGGGCGGTCGCCTATCTCATGGCCGATCCGGCCATTGCGGCAAAAACACCATGAAACAGGGTGCGATGATCCCATGGACGATTGGACAAGATGCGAAGGCTCACCCTCGCCGCTAGGGGTTTCCTTCGTTCCCGACGAAGATGCTTACAACTTCGCCATTTATTCCAAACACGCGACGGCCGTCACTCTGTTGCTTTTCTCCGCAGAGAATCCGGTCGACCCCATTGCCGTTCAACCCTTCGATCCCCGACGCAACAAGAGCGGACGCATCTGGCACTGCCGGCTTCCTGCGGCGACCATCAACCGCGCCGCCTACTATGCCTATCGGGTCTACGGACCACGCGCTTTGGCCGACGGGCAGCGGTTCGATCCCGAAAAGAACCTGCTCGACCCCTATGCCACGGCGGTCTTCTTTCCGCCCGGCTTCAGCCGCGAGGCGGCCCGCCATCCGGGACCCAATCCCGGCCGCGCCCCTCTCGGCGTTCTGCGAGCCACGGCGTCCAGCTTCGACTGGTCCGGCGACCATGCCCCGCACCACTCCCACGACACCATCATCTACGAGCTGCATGTCCGCGGCTTCACCCGGCGGGCGAATTCCGGCGTTCCGGCCGAACGGCGGGGCACCTTCGCCGGTCTGATCGACAAAATTCCATACCTGCAGGATCTCGGCGTCACGGCGGTCGAACTGATGCCGGTTTTCCAGTTCGATCCCCAGGAAGGAAATTATTGGGGGTACATGCCGCTCAACTTCTTCGCCCTACACCACGCCTATGCGGCGCACCCGGAGCCGACCGGCCGGCTCGACGAGTTCCGGACGCTGGTCAAGGCGCTGCACGCAGCCGGCATCGAAGTCATCCTCGACGTGGTCTACAACCACACCGTCGAAGGCGACGGGGCCGGCCCTACCTACAGCTTCCGCGGCGTGGACAACACCACCTATTACCTCCTGGCCGAAGACCGCAGCCGGTACCGTAACGACAGCGGCACCGGCAATGTCCTGCACACGGCCAACCGCTACGTCTCCGGCATGGTCATGGACAGCCTGCATCATTGGGCGAGGCAGTTCCGCATCGACGGCTTCCGCTTCGACCTCGCTTCGCTGTTCACGCGCCGGGACGACGGCTCCATCGATCTCGAAGAGCCGCCGGTCTTCAGCGCGATCCAGACCCATCCCGATCTGGCGCGCTTGCGGATGATCGCCGAGGCCTGGGACATGGTCGCCTATCAACTCGGCCGCTCCTTTCCCGGAACCACATGGCTGCAATGGAACGATGCCTTCCGCAACGAGGTGCGGTCCTTCATCCGTGGGGACCGGGGAGTCGTCACCGGCCTGATGCGCCGTCTCGGCGGCAGCGACGACATCTTCCCCGACACGCCCGAAGACGCCTACCACGCCTACCAGAGCATCAACTTCGTGACCTGCCACGATGGCTTTTGCCTGTACGATCTGGTCAGCTACGACCTCAAGCACAACGAGGCCAACGGCGAAGGAAACCGGGACGGCAGCGACGACAACCGCTCCTGGAACTGCGGCTGGGAAGGCGACGACGGCGTGCCGGAGGCGGTCCTCCGGCTTCGGCGGCGACAGGCTAAGAACCTGTTCTGCCTGCTGATGCTGGCGAACGGCACACCGATGTTCGTGGCCGGCGACGAGTTTCTGAACACGCAGTGCGGCAACAACAATCCATACAACCAGGACAACGAGACGACGTGGCTCGACTGGGATCTGCTGCGAACCAACGCCGGCTTCCACCGCTTCTGCAAGGCCATGATCGCATTCCGCAAGGCCCATCCCTCACTGGGCCGCAGCCGCAGCTGGCGCGAGGACGTGACGTGGCTTGGACCGACCGGCAGCCTCGACCCGTCGGTCGACACCGGCACCCTCGCCTTCCACCTGCGCGGCAACACGCAAGGCGATGTCGATCTCTACGTCATGATCAATGGCTCGGCGGCGGAGCAGGACTTCCTGATCCAGACTCCCGTGCCAGAGGACCCGGCGCCAAGCCGCTGGCGGCGGGTCATCGACACGGCCCGCGACAGCCCCGATGACATCGTTTCCCTGGACGATGTGGAACCGGCGACCGAACCGCGCCAGAGGGTGGAGGCGCGATCCGTGGTCGTGCTCGTTCGATGCTGAAGCGCGCGCTGAAATCCCGCCCCTACCCCCAAAGCCCAGGCCGACTGCGCATTGGCCTTAACCTTGATAAAGGCGCTGAACGGACACCTGCTGGATACTGCCCGGACGAGACACGAGCAACGAGACAAGAGCCTTGGGAGGTCAGGCCATGGCACCGATACCTCACCTCAGCTACATCGTTTCCCAGAACGAAAATCACTGGACAGTCGGCTTCGCACCGGGGGACGATTGTGGAAAATACCCGTCGCGGCGAGCAGCGCTGGAGTCCGCGCTGCATGATGCGGTGCGGGTTCGGGAGTTGGGATACGATGTCGATGTCTGGGTCCGCCGGAAGGACGGGTCGCTGCGGCGGGTCCGGGCGGGGAACACGCCTGACGACACAGCCTCCATGCCGACCTGACTCTGCTGGTGCGGAGCGCACCGTCAGGGCTTGACGATCCTGGCGGACGCATGTTCCTGCAGGAAATGGCACAGCGCGAGCTTGAGCACCGCGGTCCGTTGATGCTGGCCGTGCGCCTTCGCCTCGGCGATGTCATCCTCGATCATGCGGCGTATCTCGCTCTGCCCGGCCTCTGTCGCGACCAGATAGCTGCCCAGTTCGGCGGCGACGATCTCCGGCAGATGCTCGTGCGCGGCGATCGCATCGATCTCTTCCTTCGTCAGCCCACTCATGCCGACGCAGTCTTCAAATGTGATGACCATGGTAGCTCTCCCTTATTTCCGCATTCTTGAAGGTCATCGCTCCCGCCGTCACAGGCGGTTGATTTCGAATTCCTCGCAGGAATAGCCAAGCTGGGCGGCCCCTTCCTCCAGGCAGTCTCCCAGGTTGGGAATACCGATCAGATACTCGGCCGACCGGCCCGTATGGCGCTCCCGCGCCAGCGCCTGAGCGTCCACCCACTCATCTGCTGAGAAGTCGCCGCGCCCCATCCAGACCAGGGCGATCACATCGACCACCTCGTCGTCGTCGAGGCCGTCGATGGCATCCTTCAATTCCGCCAACGTCGGATCGTCCGCGTAATCCTCCAGCACCGCCCGCATACCGTCGTCGCTCGGGTTCGAGCCCTCATCCAGATCGGACGGCTCCACCTTGGCGTCGAATTCCCGAGCCTTGACGATCAGGTAGCACAGCTTCTGCAACCCGATGTTCAGTTCCGGCACCGGCTCGGCGGATGGGGCCGGCTGGGGAGGGACAAATTTGGCCATGGCGGTCCGGTCTCCTTCGGCGGACTCCCGGAACGGCCTTCGTGCGACCGCAGCGGGAGAATGCCGCCATTGAGCCATGGCTTCCCGAGGGGGACCTTAACCTGAATAAAGGACAGGACGCCGACTCACCCGCAGCCTTACCGGGATGAAGGCGTGCGGACGGCTTCGATCGCAGCGGGAGGCGTCATGAACGACAAGAAGGACAGTGACCGGGGCACCGACCTGCTGCTGTGGCTTTCCTTGGCCCTGTCGATCGGCGTCGGGCTGTTCCTGCTGTGGGCGCTCCCCGGCGTTCGGCAGGTCCAAACGATTCCCTACAGCCAGTTTCTCGATCTGCTGGATCACGGCAAGGTCGAGCAGGTGATGGTGGGCCAAACCGCCCTGACCGGGACCCTGAGCGAAGCCCTGCCCAACGGGTTGCGGACTTTCGAGACCGTCCGTGTCGCGCCCGACATCGCCCGCGACCTCTCGGCCCGTCATATCCCCTTCGGCGGTGTGACCGAATCCGGGTGGGCATCAGGCATCGTCGGCTGGTTCGGCTGGATCCTGATCCTGTTCGCCGTCTGGAGTCTGGCCGGGCTGTCCGGCATGCGGACGGGCGGCGGCCTGCTGTCGATCGGCCGCAGCAAGGCCAAGCTGTTCGCCGAGACCGACATTTCCATCCGCTTCGACGATGTCGCGGGCGTCGACGAAGCGAAGCAGGAACTGCGGGAGGTGGTGGATTTCCTGCAGAATCCGGGAGAGTTCTCTCGCCTGGGCGCCCATGTGCCCAAGGGGATCCTGCTGGTCGGCCCGCCCGGAACCGGCAAGACGCTGCTGGCCAGGGCCGTCGCCGGCGAGGCCAAGGTTCCCTTCATATCCACCAATGGATCGGAATTCGTCGAGATGTTCGTCGGGGTCGGGGCCGCCAGGGTGCGGGACCTGTTCGCGCTCGCCCGGTCCCGAACACCGGCGATCATCTTCATCGACGAGCTTGATGCGCTCGGCCGCGCGCGCGGGTCACTGCCGATGCTGGGCGGACACGACGAGAAGGAACAGACGCTCAACCAGCTTCTGGCCGAGTTGGATGGTTTCGACCCCAGCGCCGGGCTGGTGTTGCTGGCGGCGACCAACCGACCGGAGATCCTCGATCCGGCCCTGCTGCGCGCGGGCCGCTTCGACCGTCAGATTCTGGTGGATCGGCCGGAGAAATCGGGACGGGCGCAAATCCTGGCAATCCACACCAGACGGGTGGTTCTCGCTCCGAAAGTGGACCTGGATCATCTGGCAGCCCTGACCCCGGGCTTCACCGGCGCCGATCTGGCGAATCTGGTCAACGAAGCGGCGATGATCGCGACGAGGCGGGATGCCAGCGCCGTATCGACGGAGGATTTCGAGGCCGCCATCGAACGGATCGTCGCCGGATTGGAAAAGAAGTCGCGCATTCTCAGCCTGCATGAACGATCGATCGTTGCCCATCACGAAATGGGGCATGCCCTGGTCGCGACGGCAATTCCAGGCAGCGATCCCGTCCAGAAGGTATCGATCATCCCGCGCGGCATCGGGGCGCTCGGCTACACCATCCAGCGTCCGACCGAGGACCGGTTCCTGATGGGCCGCCACGAACTGGAAGACAAAATGACCGTCCTGATGGCCGGGCGTGCGGCGGAACAACTCATATTCGGCGAGGTATCGACGGGCGGCGCCGACGATCTGGCCAAGGTCACCGACATCGCCAGGGGCATGGTGATGCGGTACGGAATGGACGAAACGCTGGGAGCGGTCTGCTACGACACCGAGCCGGGCCATCTCCTAGGCCAACCGCAGGGCGCCTTCTGGCAACCCCGGCATTACGGTGAGGCATCGGCAAGCCGCATCGATGCGGCGGTCCGCGCTTTGGTCGAAGCCGCCGCATCACGGGCGTCGGATATCCTGCGCAGAAACCATGCCGTGCTGGAGCAAGGGGCAAAACGCCTGCTGGAACGGGAAACCCTGACTGCGGACGAACTGCCGAAGCCGCTGCCGGAGTCTGCCGGCGCGGAAGGACATCCTGAAGCATCTGAATCAAGTCCCGCAGCCATACCGGTCGAGTCGAAGGTTGCTGCGGAAGCCCCGCTGTGCGCCCTTGATGCACATTGAGCATCCGGCATTTGCCTTCGCCGAAAGCCGGGCCCTTAACCGACGTTAAGGCCCAACTCGTCGCACGATGCTGGGATGGCGGGACGCGTCACCCGTTGGTACCGGCCAACCCTGGCCAGTCGGTTCCGGGCACGCGGTCGAAGGGAAGGAGAAGAGCCATGCCGATGGCCCAACCGAATACCGAACTCCCCGTCGCCTCCCCGTTGCCTGAAGCCGTGCCCGCAGCGGCCGTTCCGATGGACTTTCCGGAATCCCATCCCAGAAAAGCGATTCGCAGTCCGGCCTACGGCTTTCCCTACCTGCCCTTCGGCGGTGAGATCATCGACAGGCTGGTGCATGCGTGGCAGGGGCGCTTCACGCTGTCGATCTCCCCCTCGGCCGTGACGCTGGCCTTCGCCGACTGGGCGATGCATCTTGGAAACGCACCGGGCAAGCAGGCCGTTCTGGTCGACAAGGCGGTGCGCAAAATGGTGCGGCTGATGGTTTATGCCGGCGCCGCAGCCATCGACCGCGACACCCCGCCCTGTATCGAGCCGCTGCCGGGCGACCGCCGTTTCGCCCATCCCGACTGGCAGCTGTTTCCCTACACGCTCTACGCCCAGTCCTTCCTGCTGGCCCAGCAATGGGTGCACAATGCGACCACCGGCATTCCCGGCCTGTCGCAGGCCAACGCCCGCATCGTTCCATTCGTCGCCCGGCAACTGCTCGACGTGGCGGCCCCCTCCAACACCCCCTTCACCAATCCCGAAACCCTGCGCACGGTCATCGAAACCGGCGGGATGAACTTCGTCTATGGCATGGCGAACTGGACGGAAGATGCCCTGCGCATGATGACCGGACGCCGGCCCAAGGGGCTGGACGCGTTCCAGGTCGGCCGCGACGTGGCGGTGACGCCGGGCAGCGTCGTTTTCCGCAATGAACTGATCGAACTGATCCAGTACGCGCCGTCCACCGCGTCGGTTCATGCAGAGCCGATGCTGATCGTGCCGGCCTGGATCATGAAATACTATATTCTCGATCTGTCGCCCGAGAATTCCCTGGTCCGCTATCTGGTCGGGCGCGGCTTCACCGTCTTCATCATCTCCTGGCGCAATCCGGGGCCGGAGCTGCGTGACTGCGGCCTCGATGATTACCAGCGGCTGGGCGTGATGGCGGCGCTCGACGCCGTCGGGGCGATCTGCGGCACGGGAAAGGGACCGCCGCCGATCCACGCCTGCGGCTATTGCCTGGGCGGCACGCTGCTGACGATCGCCGCCGCCGCGATGGCGCGCGACGGTGACCGGCGTCTGAAGACGCTGACCCTGCTGGCCGCCCAGACCGATTTCACCGAGGCGGGCGAGTTGATGCTCTTCATCAACGAAAGCCAGGTGGCCTACTTGGAGGACATCATGTGGGAGGCGGGATACCTCGACACCACCCAGATGTCCGGGGCCTTCCAGATGCTGCGTTCGAACGATCTGATCTGGTCGCAGGTGGTCCAGGAATATCTGCGCGGCCGGCGACCGGAGGTGACCGACCTGATGGCCTGGAACGCCGATGGAACGCGGCTACCCTACCGCATGCATTCGGAATACATGCACCAACTGCTGCTGGGCAACGACCTGTCGGAGGGGCGGTACAGGGTGGACGGCCGTCCTGTGGTCCTGTCCGACATCCGGGCACCAATCTCCGCCGTCGGGACGCGGCGCGACCATGTGGCGCCCTGGCGGTCGGTCTACAAGATCAATCTGCAGAGCGACACGACCACAGTCTTCCTGCTGACGGACGGCGGCCACAACGCCGGCATCGTCGCCGGCCCCGACCGTCAGGACCGTCAGTACCGCATGAGCGAGCGCGGACCGGACGAGCGCTATGTCGATCCCGACCTGTGGCTGGAGTCCACCCCTGCCTGCACCGGGTCGTGGTGGCGCCCCTGGGCGGACTGGCTGGACCGGCAATCCGATGCGGAGGCCGTTTCGGCGCCGCCCGTCGGTTCGGGGGGCCGCGGTTTCGGGCCGCTGTGCCCGGCACCGGGACACTATGTTCTGGAACGGTGAGGAACCAAGGCCATGATCAGGTCGATCGCCGACACAGAAGCAGACCCGCATGGGATCACCTATCCCTGGGAGCACAGCTATCCACCCGGTTTGGATTGGCATCGCCCACCGCCGGCGCGGCCCCTGACCGCCCTGCTCGACGAGGCGGCCGCGACCCACCCCAACCGCCCATGCATGGATTTCCTCGGGAGGCGCCACTCCTTCAACGAAACCCTCGAATTTGTCGAAAGGACCGCCAAGGGACTGCAAAATTTGGGTGTCGACGAGGGCACCCGGGTCATGCTGCTGCTGCCAAACTGCCCATATTTCATCATCGCCTTCTACGCCATCCTCAAGGCCGGAGGGACGGTGGTCAACGCCAACCCTCTGAATGCCGAACTCGAACTCGCACGCCAGATCGTCGATTCCTCCGCCGAGATCCTGATCACGCTCGATCTGCCAAGATTCCAGACCACCATGGCAGCGGTCGGATGGCCGGGCCGGCTGCGCCGGATCATCGTCGCCTCTTTGGCGGAAAGCCTGCCATTCCCGAAGAACTGGCTATACCCGCTGCTACACCGCGGGGATATGGCGCAGTTTCCGGATGATGGGCGCCATCTCTCCTTTTCCAGCCTTCTCGCCAACGACGGC
This sequence comes from Pseudomonadota bacterium, assembly GCA_023423695.1. GTDB lineage: Bacteria > Pseudomonadota > Alphaproteobacteria > Azospirillales > Azospirillaceae > Azospirillum. The sequence continues at coordinate 106,155 of JAFAFA010000006.1, forward strand.
CGCTATGTGCCGGCGTCGGTCGATCCGCAGCACGCACCGGCCGTCATCCAGTACACCGGCGGCACCACCGGACTGCCGAAGGGGACTGTTCTCACGCATGCCGGCCTCTACGTGAATGCCCGCCAGTGCCAGCAGTGGTTCACCGGAAGCGTGGCAGGACAGGAGCGGCTCCTCGCCGTGCTGCCGCTGTTCCATGTATTCGGCATGACCGCGGCGATGAACTTCGCCATCGCGTTGGGCGTGGAACTGGTGTTGCTGCCGCGGATCGACGTGCGGGAGATCCTCGCCACCATCCAAAGCAAGCGCCCGACCTTCATGCCCGGCGTTCCACGACTTTTCCAGGCGATCGTCGACTGCCCTACCGCAGCCCTCCACGACCTTTCGTCGCTACGGCTGTGTATCTCGGGCGGCGACAGCCTGCCACCGCTATTGCAGGAGCGCTTCCAGGCGATGACCGGCAGCAGGCTGGTCGAGGGATACGGCCTGACGGAAGCTTCACCGGTCGTCACCTGCACCCCTTACGAAGGCGCCACCAAACCGGGATCGGCCGGGTTGCCGCTGCCGGGTACCGTCGTCGAGATCGTATCCGTGGAAGACGGCCGGACCTTGCAGCCGGTGGGCAGGGTCGGGGAAATCTGCGTCAGCGGCCCGCAACTCATGGCCGGCTATTGGAACGACAGCGACGCGACCGCGAAAGCAATGGCCGGTGGGCACCTCCACACCGGCGATATCGGCTTTCTCGATGAGGACGGCTATCTTCACCTCGTCGATCGCTTGAAAGAGCTCATCATTGCCGGTGGCCAACACGTCTACCCGCGCGTCGTCGAAGCGGCTATCCGCGAACACCCGGCGGTGAGCGATGTGGCCGTGATCGGTGAACCCGATCCGGTCCGCGGCCAAGCGGTCAAGGCGTTCATCGTCCTGATGCCCGGTGCCGCGCTGTCGAAGGATGACCTGCACGCCTTCCTTGTTCCCCGCCTATCCCGTTTCGAGCGACCATCGACGGTCGAGTTCCGTTCGGCTCTGCCCATGTCGATCATCGGCAAGATCCTGAAACGTGATCTGCGCTCCGCAACTTAGAACGACGACATCACAATAGAGCGGCACACCGCCAAGATTGCTTAAATATTTGAATGGACACATATATTTTCGCATCCGTCGATCGGCCGGCAATCCGAACAGCCGAAGAGGATGACCTGCATACAACGGCCTGCGACATCATGCTCGTGGACAGCCACCGCATCTGGAGTCAGCATATTCGCCAATAATGCAGTCCGAATGCTTGGAGGCTGCAATGATCACGAAAAACCAGCCAATAGCTGTTTGCCTTGCGTGTGGAAAACCATACTACGCGCTGGCACCTGTTTTTGATGGATGCATGACCGAGACTGCTTCCGGCCGGTGCGATGGCGAAGTCGTTATCCGATGGAGCAACGACGATTGGATTCTCTGTCCAACCTGTGATGGGGGTGGCTGTCCTCAGTGCAACGAGGTGGGCTGGGTATCGGCGCGTCCATAAGGTAAAAGCATCGACCCCGGTGCGCAAACCGGGTCGAGGGAGGAGACGGCCTTCACCCAGTGGTGATCAGGTGACCCTGCAGGTGGCCGGCATGCCCACGCTGGCCATGAATCTCACGACCAGGGTGGGCATGCCGGTCTCCCGCAAAGCCGCCTGATCACAGCTGCACCACTGTGGACTCTGCCTGAACGCCGAATTGCGCACCAACGCCTGATGTCCAGCCTCCGGCGCCTCCAGACAACGCGCGGCAGTCCATTCAGAACAAGCGCGGCAATCACCGGATCGGTGAAGGTAAAGCGGAGGCTGATGCTTCCGTCGCGCATGAAATCGAAGTGCACGTGCGGTGCGCTGACGCCATACTCCTCGATACGACGCCAGACATTCGCGAGAACATGCTCGGCCTCCAGCACCGAGACACCGCGCATGCTGGCCTTCACCATGCTGTTGTCCCATATGGCGCTGTCCGATACGGGATCGGATTCAGGATAGTCTGAGCGCCATGCATTGCTGATTCGCATAGAGACCTCCCTGATCAACACCAACCCGACAGTCGATCCCCGCGTGGAGGATGCCCGCCGGCGTGTGCTGTTTCTATTTATGCGGATTGTGCGGATAATTTTCGAACGGCGTCAGCAAATATCCATATCTCCATGATTTTTTGAGATATCAAAAGGACCAATGCAGGGATTGATGTGAATGTGCGAAAAAAGATATTGAAATTGTTTTCTATTTTTTATTCAGAAGAGCATTTTTGATTATGTTTTTTCTCAGGTCGCTTTACCCGAACTCTCTTCACTGTACCGAGAGACCATGGAAAAGGACAGGTCATAATCTGAGGGATCAGGACGCAGGTGAATAGAGGGTGCTTACCGAGTTCGGGCAGTGTGCATTCCCTTCGGAAGCGCCGGGCAAGGACTATGGTTAAAACGAATGGTGTTCCATCACCATCGCATAACCGAGTTGCACAAGACGGAATGTCCCTAACCACCGGATTGGTCTGAGGCTCCTCCGCACTGGCTATCCGACCAATCCCAAGAAACGGAAAAGGGATGCGAAGGGCGCCCGAAAGCGCCCTTCGCATCTCAAAAGGCCGTCGGCCCCGTATTTTAAGGTTAGGCCGCGTCGAACTGGTGCCACGCATCCGACAGATGAGTGGTCGTGGCGAACAGATCCGCTGTCGAGGCCCAATGATCGACCAATGCCGTCCCGTTGGTATCGATCGGGCTGTCTGCCGTGATCGTCGGGGCCTGGGTGGAGATGTAGTGATGAACGTCGAGCTGGTCGGTGCCGTCCGGCAATGCCGCCGCCTGAGCCGTGGTGGCCGAAGCGAAGAGGCTCTTGTTGGCGTTGACCACCAGCGTGCCGTTCCACCACATGTCCACTTGGCCGTGGGCCACGTCCTTGCCGTCGAGAGCGCCCTTATCATAGGTCACGTTCGAAGCGGTCGGCGCCACGGCCTTGCCGTTGATCGTGATCTTGTTGACGCTCAGATTGCGGTCCTGGCCGTTGACAACGCCATCGTTGTCATACTGCACCTGCACCTTATGAGCTTGGTCGGCAGCCACGCTGGTGGTGAAGACGAAATCCTTGGCCGCCGTGCCGGCGACACCCTCGCCGATCTTCTTGCCGTCGATCAACAGGTTGAAGTGGGCGTTGATGCCGCCCGCCGGCGTGCCGTCCACGTTCAGGACGATCTTCGCCGTAGCCGCAGAGGAGGCCGGCGTCGAGGGCACGGACGAGGTCGGAGGCACCGTCTCGGCGGGGGCCGTGGACACGGTCGACCGGTACTCCATGGCGCCGATGTCGACGGCGCCCTGACGGGAACCGCCGTTCATGTCCAGCGTCGGCGCACCGGAACTGGTGCCGGAATTGACGGCCGCGGAATCGGAGGCCAGCCGATAGTCGCCATTGCCCGATGCGTCATACTTCATGAATTTCGGATCGGCGCTCACCGTGCCGGTGACCTTTCCGTTGTTCATGCTGAGATTGGTGCCGTTTCCGTAGATCAGATTGTTGCTGTAGATGTTGTTGCTGCCGGTGTCACCGAACTCCATGATGCCGGTGTCGTTGTCGTAGATGATGTTGTTGGAAACCTGCGAGTAGTCGTTCGGACCGCTCGTGTGGTAGTAATCGCCGCCGCCGATCATGACGCCGTTGTGGCTGGCGAAGATGGTGTTGTTGACGATCTTGACGTGATGGGCGTCATGCCATGTGGTGATGGCGTCACCCGACGCCTGATACACCATGTTGTTCTGCACCTGACCGGACGTCGACATGTAGATGCCATGGACCAGATCGGTCGTGCTGTTGGCCGGGCCGATGTTGTAGACGACGTTGCCGTTCACCTTGATGTTGGTGTCGCCGAAATAGCCGTCGCCCAGGATGCCGCCGCCGCCTTGGCCGCCGCTGTTGGCAGCGTTCATCGCCGCGGAATCGCGCACGATGTCGTGGACCTTGTTGTTCTGGACCACCGAGTTGGTGCCGGTCGTGTAGATGCCCGTAAGCCACGGCGTGCCGCCCTGGGGCTTGCTGCCGTCGATCTCGAAGCCATCGATGATGACATTGTCGCCCCGGTTGTCCCAGGCCTCGATCTTGCCGTTGCCGGCCCCCGGAATGATCTTGGCGCCCCACTTCACATCCGACACGTAATGGATCGGCGCGTCGGCCGTGCCGCTCTTCGTCGTCTGGAATCCACCGATGTAGGACCCCGGCGCGACATGGACCGTGGTGCCGGCCTGGGCGACCTGGGACGCCTTGAGGATGGACTTGAACGGCGAGCCTTGGGCACCAGAGTTGGAGTCGGAACCGGTGGTCGAAACGTAGATGTCGGCCATAGATTGGATTTCCTTGTATGCACGCTGGGTAAGAATCGTGAAGCCGCTCGCAAGCAGGCAAACGCGATCCGTGCGGCGCCCTTGGTGAACGCCGGCTGATGATTCGACGGGGCGGCGCCGGGATGGCGCCTTCCACGGTCGATCATGGTCGGGATTGGCTTTTCCGATCGCTCATGGTCAGGAGTGCGTCGCCGGCAGCACTTACGCGCCAGGGCACTCGACAATGGAGAGAGAGCGATATCAAAGGAAAGCTACAGTAAGAATCCTATTCTTGTCGGCATTGCCAACATCTCCCTCATGTTCACCCAAACGGTTTGGCAGTCGGCGCTCGTCTATCGTCCGATAGGCCGTCGCATTCCAAGCGCTGGTCAAGCGCCGACACCGCCCCGTTGACGGATGAACCATAGTCTCAATCGTTGGGGCCAAAGTAGGACATGTTTGGGAAAAATGCTGAAAAATATGTTTCATTTTTGCCGCGCGTTGCACTGTCGCAACATCTTGATCATGTCTTATGCTACTTCTGCTTGATTCATCGATAGTCTTTGACAGTATGAACCATTCCTTTTAGTTGACTCTTCGTCATTCATGTCACGATGCGAAAGGAGTGGTCGGCTGTCTCAACTCCAGGCTATGCGGGGTTGCCGTGCCGGTCGCGCGTCGGTGTGATCGCCAACCGTCTTCTTGCGGATTACCGTGGACAGGACGGCCCGCTGGCGGGGGTTGAACAGACGAAGCAACGCGGTATCGAACGTGTGGATCGCATCGTTCACGGTTTCCAGGAATTCCAGGTCACGGCGGAACAGGAAGCGGGCCGCGCCAAAATTCAGGAACCCGAACCCCTGCGATTCGATGTGGTAATCGGCAAGGGCGGCCCGCAGTTCGTCCTGCTTGAAATAGGTCCAGCGGTTCTTTCCGGCGCCGGCCAGCCTGAAAAACCGGATGAACGGACCGACGTAGCCGTTGTCGATCGTCAGGATGACCCCATCATCCGTAAGATGGTCCATCATGCCGTCGATCACGTTGCGCATCCTCTTGTAATCGTCGCCCCGACAGATGCCGCCGAGGACCGATTTCAGGACGATCACGTCGTAGCGCCCGCTCAGGCGGTGCATGTCCATTTCCAGCAGCGCGATGCCCTTCAGCCCGTATTTTTCCGAGATGAGCCGGAGCCGGCCATTCTCGACCTCGTGACGGGGCTGCCCATAGTAGGAGCAGAACACCGTCGCACCCTTGGCCGCGAAGGCCGGCGCGATGGAGGAGTGCTTCCCCGCACCGATTTCCAGAACCTTCTTGCCCTCCAGCGTCGTCGGCAGGGAGGTGACCGCGAACGCCACGGCATCGGCCCAGATCCTCCGGTTCCAACCGCAGCAATCCTCGATGAGCGGACGGAAATCGTTCATCATGCCCATCTCTCAGGAGTTGGAGTTCTTGGTGAGGACGACGGTATAGCCCTGCATGGTCCAGAACTTGCGCAGTCCGCAGCCATACTGCAGCGCGTTCAGCACAGTGGACAGATGCCAAGCCCGTTCCGAACCGGCCAGCCGGATGTTGAGCAGCGGAGGGCGGCGGAAACGGATGGCTTTCAGGCTGGCGCCAGTGAGCCTTGTTCCCAACTCGGCATTGGGGCTCGACGCGGCGTGGATCATGCGGAACAGGGCTTCCGGTGGATAGGGCCGCGCCACTTCGGGATATTGAAATACGTCGTGCACGTCGCACAGGTTAGAAATGACAATCGTTCCGCCGGGACGGGTGACCCGCAACAACTCCGACAGATATTGGGTGGCCCTGCCCGGATCCAGGGCGAACATGACCTGCGCTGAATGAACGCCGTCGAAGGAGTTCGCATCGAAGGGCAAATCGAGAGCATCACCGACATGCGCGTCCAAACCGCGCTCCCGGCAATACTCGATGTTGCAGGGGTTGAGGTCGATGCCGATGGTCTGCTGCGGCCGCAAGCTCATGAAATCGCCGATGCCGCAAGCCACGTCGAGAACGTGGCGACAGGACGACAGATGACGCCACGCGAAACGTTCCTCGCCGGCGTTCGGCGACCCCCACCGGTTGAGCCGGCGCCCGAGCTGGAGGAAAATCTGGCCCCCCGGAAAGTTCAGCAGCTTGGGAAGCGTGGTGTCCGACATCATGATTCCTCCATGGGGTGGGCGGCGGTCGGCAGTCATGGCCGCCCGCCGCGGGGGCAGCCCTGCGCACCGGGCGGCACCCATTCGTAGGCGCCGATGTCGATCTCTCCGCATTGCGGCCGGGTCACGCCGTCGAGATCGGTTGTCGGAGCATCGGTTCTTCGTCCGGCGTCCACCGCCGGGGAGTCGCCGGTCAGGCGGTAGTCGCCAGCTCCCGACGCGTCATACCGCGCGAATTTCGGGTCGGCGCTCACCGTGCCGGTCGGCACCAGCCCGTTGCGCAGTCGCAGGTTCATCCGGTTCCGGAAGACCAGATTGTTGCTGTAGATGTTGTTCAAGCCGGTGTCGCCATATTCCAGGATACCGGCGTCGTTGTCGTAGACGATGTTGTTGGAAACCTGCGAATTATCGTTCGGTCCTCTCGTGTGGTAATAATCGCCGCCGCCGATCATGATGCCGGTGCGGCTTGCGAACACCGTGTTGTTGATGATCTTGACGTTGCGGGCATCGTGCCATGTGGTGATTGCGTCGCCCGATACCTGATACACCAAGTTGTTCTGCACCTGACCGGACGTCGACATATAGATGCCATGGACCAGACCGTTGGGGCGGCTGGGTGGGCCGATGTTGTAGACGACGTTGCCGGTCACGCTGATGTCGGTGTTGCCGAAGTAGCCGTCGCCCAGAATGCCGCCGCCGCCCACGTTGCCGCGTTGGGCGGCATTGATCGCCACGGAATCTCGCACGATGTCGTGGACCTTGTTGTTCTGGATCACCGAGCCGGTGCCGGTCGTGTAGATGCCCGAAAGCCAGCGCATGCCGCCCTTGGACTTGCGGCCGTCGATCTCGAAGCCGTCGATGATGACGTGATCGCCCCGGTTGTCCCAGGCTTCGACTTTGGCGTTGCCATCCTCCGGAATGATCTTGGCGCCCCATTTCACCACCGAGCGGTAATGGATCGGCGCCTCGGTCGTGCCGTTCGCCTTGGTCTGGAAGCCACCAATGTAGATCCCCGGCGCCACATGCACCGTGGTGCCGGGTCGGGCGACCTCGGAGGCGCGGGCGATGCTCCGGAACGGCGAACCCAGCGTGCCGGTGTTGAGATCGGAACCGTTGAGGGAGACGTACAGATCGGCGATCAGGTCGGCCATCATGGCGTCGTTCCGTTGTTCCGCGGCCCCGCCCTCCGGGACAAAAGACCGTCGATTTTGTTTTCTTACTGTACTTCGGGGAACTGGGGCGTTGAAGCTGCGCAAAAGAAGAGGATGCCCGCGGATGCCGCCGGGACCGATCGATCAGGATGACGGCACCCGGTCGGGATCGATCCGGCGTGGCATCGTGCGCTGCAACCCGATCATCAGCGCCAGCATGGCGAAATAGATTCGGCTTTCCGCGAGATAGCCCTGCACGGTGGTGTGCGAAAGGAACTCCATGAAGAACATCAGGGCGATGGCGGCGTCCACCCAGTCGGACTGCCGGTTCCGGGCGACGCGGTAGCAGGCCAGCACGGCCATGGCCAGCACGGGAAAGAAAAGCACTGCCCCGGCCAACCCCATTTCCATCAGGATTTCCAGCGCCAGATTGTGCGGGAAGTCCGAACTGTGCTGAAGGCGGAACTCACCCATGCCCCAGCCCAACAGCGGTTTTTCCAGCCAGCGCCGAAAGGCAAGCTCCCGCCCATCGGAGCGGACGTCGAGGGAGTTGGTGCTCTCATGGGAGAGTTGAAGCGACAGGCGTTCGAGCGTGTAAAGCTGCTCCGTCGCACCGCCGAAGCCCTTGACGGCCACAAGGCCGATGTAGCCGGCCCAAGCGGTGCCGACCAGCACCACCAGGAACAACAGAAGCCGTCTCGTGCCGGGGCCCAGCTGGTTGGGGCGCAAAAGAAGCGCAACGGCCGCCACCGGGATGCTGAGCACCGAAAAGACCAGAGGACCACGCGCGCCGATCAGCGTCAGCGCGAACAAGGACGCGACCGCGCCGGCGATCGCCGGGAGCAAAAGCCGGGCCGGCCCATAAATGGCAAGCGGCAGACAGACGAAGAACAGATAGCTGGCGTGAGTGGCGTATTCGATATAGTTGTTACCCTGTATTCGACCGGTGAATTGAAGTTCACGCATATCCACGCCGACAACCCAGCGATGATAAGAGTAATACAGAAGAAGAAGCCCGCTGAATCCGATGATCAGACGCAACATGCGTGCCCGGCGCTCGCGGTCCTGCGCCAGGATGCTGACGAAGAAATAACCGGTCATGCCGACCAGGGCGAAGCGCCACGTCTTATCGATGTTCTTGGGCTCGAGGCTGGACCAGAACACGCTGACGATGCCCAGGGCGCAGAAGCCCAGCATCAGCAGATCGGGCGCGTCCATCGGCAGCGGCTTCAAATGGCCGGTGATGCGGCGGACGACGATCAGGGCGAACGTCAGGGCGAAGAAGAACAGGGTTGCGTCGACCGGGAAGGACTGCAGTTCCGGCAACGACTTGAAGCGTCCGGAGAAGATGAACAGGACGAGGCTCGCCTCGATGGACAGAAGATCGCGGAGCAGCAGGTGAACCGGCTCCGCCCGGCCGTTCGGCCGAAGGCCCGCGTGCAACGTCGTTTCCATGCGCCGCCTTCCTCCCCAGTCACCGGATCGCCGCTTCCCGGATGACATCATGTGTCGCGATGCACAAAGCACGAAAGAGACTGGAAAATTGAATACGCCGGAGTGACGTCTTATCGACGGCGCCGAACCTTCCGGGCTCAGCACGATCCCGGACGCCGGGGTCGGGAACGGAGGCTTCCGTCTCACGACACCCCGAATTGCTCCTCCCACAATGCCAGGCAGTAGAGGCGCCACTGGCCGCCGCGGTCCAGGCGGCGGTAACCCTCGCGGACGCGGTTCCGGTCGCAGAAGCGGCCGACCAGCGGCGAACGCTCGACCATCCGCTCCATAACGCTAGCGTGCCGCGACAGCCACATCGCGTCCGGCGCAGCGAAGCCGATCTTGTTGCGGCGCCACGCGATGTTTTTCGGCAGCACGTCCATCATCGACCGCCGCACCACCCATTTCGACCAGCCGTCGCGCATCTTCAGGGCTGACGCCAGCGCGATGCTGTGCTCGACCAGACGGTGGTCGAGGAAAGGCAGGCGCGTCTCGACGGAATGTGCCATAGCGTTCTTGTCCTCGAACCGCAACAGCGGCGGCAGGCCGGTGTTCTCGACCTCCAGCGTTTGCAGGCTGCGCAGATCCAGGCAGGCCCGCGCGTACTGCCGCACCCAGTCCGGCATCGGCGGGCGCGGGCTGAGATGCCGCGAGCGCCCGAGATAGTGGAGATAGCGCAACGCCGGCGACAGATCCCGCACGGCCAGCGCCACGAAGCGCAGGCTGGTCATGTTGACGTTGTTGCGCACCATCCGGCGCTGCCAGCGCAAGGCCTCGCGCGCGCCCTGCTGGCGCCACACGGCCAATCCGTAGGCGCAATAATAGCGGTCGTAGCCCAGCAGGATCTCGTCGGCCCCCTGCCCGTCCAGCAGCACGACGATGCCGTTCTCGCGCGCGGCCCGCATGACGAAGGACTGCATGCATACCGACGGCGAAGTGAAGGGCTCCTCCTGCTGGCGGATCACGGCCGGCAGGGTATCGCGGAAATCCTCGTAGGCCGGCCGCGTCCTGATCCAGTTCAACCCGCCGGCACGGACCACCTCCTCGGCATAGACCTCCTCGCTGTTGGCGGGATCTTCGCTGATTGCGGTGATGGCGCCGAAGGGCATGCTGCTTCCCGCACCGTTCAGCCGCGCGGCCAGCAGCGACACGCTGGAACTGTCCAATCCGCCGCTGAGACACGTTCCCACCCGCACGTCGGAGCGCAGCCGCAGGCGGATCGAATCCTCGAACACCCGGCGGAACTCCTCCACCGCCTCCGCCCCGTCACGGTCCCCGACCCCGCTCAACCGGTCGGCCAGACTGTAATAGCGGTGGATCGTGCAGCGGTCGGATTTCAGGTCGTGGATCAGGTAATGGCCGGCGGCAAGGTTGAGGACGCCGCTGAAGAAGGTTTCGGCCGACTGCAACGGCACGCCCGCCAGCAGATACTCCGACACGACCGACGGATTCGCGCTGACCGTCCCGACCAGGGGCAGAAGCTGCCGGATCTCCGATCCGAAGGCGAAGCAATCCTCGGTCCGCACATAGTGGAACGGCTTTTCACCGAAACGGTCGCGTGCGGCGAAGATCAGATCCTTGTCGGTGTCGTGCAGAGCGAAGGACCACATGCCGTTCATCCGCGTCAGGCAGTCGGGTCCCCAGGCCGCGTAGGCCGCCAGCAGCACCTCGGTGTCGGACTGGCTGCGGAACCGGTGGCCCAGCGCCTCCAATTCCTGGCGCAGCTCGACGAAATTGTAGATCTCGCCGTTGTAGGTGACGGTGTGGCAACCATCGGCGGAGGTCATCGGCTGGTGACCGCCCGGCGACAGATCGACGATGGCCAACCGACGGTGGCCGAACGCCACCCGGCCGTTGCGGTAGAATCCCTCGCCGTCGGGACCTCGGTGGCGGACGGCGTCCGTCATCTCCCTGATGCGGCTGCCGATGTCGATTTTCCCGCTGAACCCGACAATTCCTGCGATCCCGCACATGATGCGCGACTCTCCCGCTGTGAGATGGCCCGCTGTAAGATGATGGCCGGGTTTACGTCCTCGTGTAGTATTTCCGGAAGCCGGCCGAGAACATGGCCGAATCTCCGTAGTCGTGGAGCCGGTACTTGCGCCCATCCACCTGCGACAGGACGATGCCGTCCACCGGGATGCGGTCATCCGACAGGCGCTGCATCGCGCTGACGAAGGTCGAGATCCGGGTGGAGCGCCACCGCACGATCATCAGCGTCCGGTCGGCGAGCCGCGCCAGAATGTGCGCGTCACAGGCGGCGAGCACCGGCGGCGAGTCGATGATGACCGCGTCGAACATCACCGCCAGATCGCCGACCAGCTCCTGCAGGCGCGGTGACTGGAGGACGTCGGAGGGCGAGGCGACATTCTGGCCGGCAGTGATGATCTCGGCGCCCGACGCAGCGTCGGTCCGTATGACCTCGTTCAGGCTGTGCCCGCCCATGACGTATTCCGTCAACCCCGGACCACGGTTCATCCCGAAGATCCGGTGCACGGTGGGCGCCCGCAGGTCGGCGTCGATGATCACCGTCTTGCGCCCCGACAGCGCCAGCATGCGCGCGAGCGAGGAGGCGGCGCTGCTCTTGCCCTCCTCCGAGACCGACGAGGTGAACAGCAGAACCTTCGTCGTCGGCTCGCCCAGCCCGGTGCGCAGCGCCAGGGAACGCAGATGCTCTATGAACATGCTGTCGGTTTCATCCACCACATGCTCCGCCGGCGGCCGGTGGCCCCAACGCCAACGCCGGCGGTCGGCGATCGGCAGGGCGCCGACGACGCGCACCGGAGTCATGCGGCGGATCTGAGACAGGCTCTGGACAGTGTTGTCGGCACGTTCCAGCAGAAGGGCCAGGACGCCGCCGCCGCCCGCCGACAGCACGAAGGCGGTCGCCAGCATGGCGAGGGTCGGTGGGAAGCTGGCGAACGGCGGCACGACGGCGCGCGAGATCACCTGCATGTCCGGGCCGTGCAGCTTCAGATAATCGATCTGCGCGTTGGCGTTGTTCAGACGCGCTGCGAGTTGCGGCAGCAGGGTCCGCTTTGCCTCCACCTCGCGCTCCATGACGCGGACGTCGACTTCCGACGCGTTGGCCTTGGCCATCTGCTCGTTCAGAAGATTGACCTGCTGACGCAGGCCCTCTTCGTTCGTCTTGGCGATGGCGACTGCGTTCAAGCGTGAATTCTGGATTTTCTGTACCTCATCACTGATGTGGGAACGCAGGTCGCGCAGTTCGGAGCGCGCCGCGATCAGTGCCGGGTGGTTGTTGCTGTAGCGGATCGAAAGCTGCCCGACCTGTGCGCTGGCGACCGCCGCCGCCTCCTGCAGCCGCTGGATCAATGGCGAATCCAGCACCTGCGCCGCCGATTCCGACCCGCTGCTCCGCACCGATTGCGCTTCGGCGAACTGCGCCTCGGCGCGCAGCCGCTCGGCGGTTGCGCCAATCAACTGCCGGTTGAGTTCAGTCATGCGGTCGGCCAGCGCCTTGATGTTGGAATCGGAGTGCAGCCCAAGCGCGATCCGCGTTTCCTCGAGCCGACGTTCCGCGTCGCGAATGTCCCGGTTCAGGTCGGCGATCTCCTGCGTCAGGCTCCGGCCCAGCGTCTCGGCCGCGCTGACCTCCTGGTCACGCTTCTGGGCGATGAAATGATCGGCGACGGCGTTGGCGACCAACGTGGCGCGCTGCGCATCCTCGGACCGGAACCGGATGCTGATGACGCGCGATGCATCGCTCGACGTTGCCTCCAGCCGGCGCTGGAAGCTGTTGACGATTTCGTCGCGGGTGTTCCGATGCAGTGCCTCTGCCCGCCAGAATTCCGAAGCGGACGCTTCGAACGGCAACAGCGACAGAGCCGGCCCGGCCCAGCCGGCCACCAGCGTACGCAGCCGATTGGACAGGCTGGGCCGCAGGGATGGGTTGAATTCGGCGATCCGGTAAAGCTCCAGACGATCCACCACGGCTTCGGCCAGGACACGCGACTGCACGATCGCGATTTCATTCTTGCGCGCGGATTCCTCCGACGGCGGCAGCGCCCCCGGCTGGGTCGTGTCGCCCATCCAGCTCAACTCGCGCGGATTGAACATGATGTCGGCTTCGGCCTCGTAGAGCGGCGTCATCAGCCGGGCGACGAGGAACGTGGCGGTCATCGCCGTGCCGATCAGAAGCAGGATCATGAAACGGCGTCGCTTCAACGCGCCGATGGTATCGATCTCCCTGGCCGCGCCCTCTCCCTCTTGCCGGATGTACGGTGCCGGATCGCGAACTTCGGAGTGCACGATCTCGTATTTGTTCATGACCTTCCCCATTTCACCATGCCTGAAGGGGCGCAGCGCCGGCCGGCAGGGCCAATCCACGCACCGCGTGTGATTTGTTTTCTTATCCATTCCGAACTCAGCACGCCCACAGTCGACAAACCCGAGTTCAACGGGCTCACGCTCATCGGAATGGGACGGGTGCCGGCTCGGGTTGCTGGATCCGGAAGCCGATCTTCTTGGATACAGCAAAACATAAACTTCCAAAAGAAGCACTGCAAACCCAAAAAACGGCGTTACCCGGATACACCCGGTCGGTTGAGGCGGCGTCCGATGTGGGGATGGTTTCCGCACCAGAATCGCCCTAACTCTTTCTTTCCGGCTGGCAGGCATCCTTATTTTCCAGAATCCGCGAGGATGCTTATGTTTACAGAAATCGAAAGCATAACATAACATGGACAAGCCAAACGGGAATGTCCGCCTGCCGGCGCTCCCATGGGTGAAAGTGCCTTCCAAAAATCTGAGGGATAACAACAGCTCATGGCGCCAGGCCGCACCAGGGGGCCGAAAAAGGGGCGCCAATGGAGGAAAGCATGAAGGGAGTGATTCAATGTGGGGGAAAAGGCATGCGGCTCCGCCCCTACACGATGGTCCTGCCCAAGCCACTCATGCCCGTCGGTTCGAAACCCGTCCTTGAGCTTCTGCTGAAGTGGCTTCGCCGCAACGGCGTGAAGGACGTCTACATCACCACGGGCTATCTCGGCCACCTGATCCGCACCGTGTGCGGCGACGGCCGCCAGTGGGGCATGAATATCCATTACACCGAAGAGATCGAACCGCTGGGAACGGTGGGGGCGCTGCAACTCCTGAAGGAGCAGTTGGACGAAACCTTCCTGGTCATCAACGGCGACGTGTTGACCGATCTCAACCTTGACGCTTTTTCCGACCACCACCGGCGGAAGGGCGCGATGCTGACCATCGCCACATCGAGCAGGACCATTCAGACCGATTTCGGCATCATCGAGGAATCCGGCAATTTCGTCACCCGGTTCCAGGAAAAGCCGTCTCTGTCGCATCTGGTCAGCATGGGTGTCTACTGCATGGAGCCCGACGTGCTGTCCTACATCCCCGTCGGCGTGCCGTTCGGGTTCGACAATCTGATGTCCTGCATGATGGCGGCGCGCGAACCTGTCGCCACTTTTCAGCATGGCGGACTGTGGCTCGACATCGGCCGGGTCGACGACTTCCAGAAGGTTCAGGAAATGACGTGGGACGAGCAGTGGTCGGCGTTCGAGACCCGCGCCGTCGCGTGATGGCCGCCTGACCGCCGCGCGCTGAAGACCGCGCAAGCCGCCGGCCCGCAATCCCGGAACCCGGAGTGACGTCATGCTGCTGGTAGCCAAGCCCATCCTGGGCGAGGAGGAGAAGGCCGCGCTCGCCGCTGTCATCGAGGACGGCTGGATCACCATGGGCGACCGCGTGCGCGCTTTCGAACGGGCCTTCGCCGACGCGCACGGCGTGCGGGATGCCGTGGCGGTGACTTCCTGCACGGCCGGCCTGCATCTGGTGCTCACCGCCCTGGGTCTGGGGCCGGGGGACGAGGTGCTGGTGCCGGCGATGACCTTCGTCGCGACCGCTGCCAGCGTCCTGCATGTCGGGGCGACACCGGTTTTCGTGGACATCGAGCGGCTGGACCTGCCGCTGATGTCGCTGTCCGACGCCGCCGCCAAATGCACCGGGCGCACCCGCGCGGCGATCCTGGTGCATTACGCGGGATATCTTCCGGACCGCGAGCGCTGGCGCGCCTTCGCCCACGCGCACGGCGTGACACTGATCGAAGACGCCGCGCACGCCGTCGGGCTGCCGGAGGTCGGCACCATCGGCGAGGCCGCCGTCTTCAGCTTCTACGGCAACAAGAACATGACGACCGCCGAGGGCGGAATGATCGTCGCCCGCGGCGACGCGATGCTGGACCGCGTCCGCATGCTGCGTGCTCATGGGATGACCAGCGGCACACGGCAACGGCTGACTGGGCACGCCAGCGGCTACGACGTCACGATGCTGGGCTACAACTACCGGATGGACGAGATTCGCGCAGCCATCGGGCTGGTGCAGCTCGCCAAGCTGCCGGGATGGAACGCCCGGCGCCAGGCGCTGACGGAGCGGTATCGCCGGGTGCTGGCGCCCGACTGCCCCGACCTCACCCTACCCTTTCCCGAACCGCGTCCATCGGCAAACCACATCCTTCCGGTTCTGCTGCCGGCGGCGGTCGACCGCCAGGGCGTCATGGACGACCTTCGCGCCGAGGGGATCCAGACCAGCGTCCATTACGCGCCGGTCCACCAGTTCACATTCTACCGCCAGCGCTTCCCCAAGGTGAGTCTGCCGCTGACCGAGGAGTTCGCACGGCGCGCGCTGAGCCTGCCGCTGCACCCGGACATGGACGATGACGACGTCGACAGGGTCGCGCGGGCGCTGGCCCGCGTGCTGGCCAAACAACGCGAGACGGTGCCGCGATGATCAGCAATTTCCAGACCGCGGCCAGAACGGCCGCCCTCGCCTCACCCACCCCGACCAACCCCGCCGCCGCCATTCCGAGGCGTATCTTTGACATAGTGGTGGCGCTGACCGGACTTATTGCTTTCTTACCGATTCTCATTCCGGTGGTGATCGCCATCCGTCTGGACTCCTCCGGCCCGATCCTGTTTTCCCAGGACCGGCTGGGACAGAACGGACGCCTGTTCCGTCTGTACAAGTTCCGCAAATTCCGCCACGGCTGCCACAGCCGGGCGGTGACGCTGAAGGGCGACGACCGCATGACGCGGGTCGGCCGTTTTCTGGAGCGCACCAAGATCGATGAGGTGCCGCAGCTCTGGAACGTGCTGCGCGGCGACATGGCGGTGGTCGGGCCGCGCCCGGAAACGCTGGACTTCGCGGATTGCTTCGATGGTCCCTTTGCCGCCATTCTCGACCATCGGCCCGGCATTTTCGGCCCCAATCAGGTCTATTTTCGCAACGAATGCCGGCTGTATCCTGAAAACACCGACCCGCACGTCTTCTATCGCACGGTTCTCTTCCCGGCAAAGGCACGCGCCGATCTGGAGTATTTCCCGCGCCGCCGCCTTGATCAGGACATCGTCTGGGTCATCCGGGGCGTTCTCGCCGTGTTCGGCATCGGCCTACCGGCCGAGCAGGTCCTGAACCGTTTGAGAAACCCGCAGATCCGGTCGCCGGATCTGGAACGACGGCCGGGGTAGCCCGTCGCCGCGACCGCGTCTTTTGCTTTCTTTATTGAGCGATATACGTCGCCTTTCTTGACTGAGACAAGGCATGCGCATCGATGGGGGGTGATGATGTACCAGTTGGACAACCCAACGACCGACGCTCACGAACGCTGTCAGCCCCAACTGCGGATGTACAGCCAGCGGGAGGCGGCGCAGAGTCCCGACATCGACGGGTTGATGCAAAAATACCTGAACCGGACGGCCATAGTCGCGGTGGTGGGGCTCGGCTATGTCGGCCTGCCGCTGTCGCTCACCGCCTGCGAAGCCGGTTACCGCATCCTCGGCTACGACATCGACGCGGCCACGGTCGATCGCCTGAACAGCGGGCACAGCCCGTTGAACCATATCGCCGACGCCCGCATCGGCCAAGCCATCGCCGCCGGACGCTTCATGGCGACCGTGGAAGACGCACGCTTCGCCGAGGCCGATGCCATCCTGATCTGCGTGCCAACCCCACTCGGCCCCCACCACGAACCCGACCTGACCTATGTCGAGGCATCGGCGCGCAGCATCGCGCCGCATCTCCGCCCTGGCCATCTGGTTGTTCTGGAATCCACCACCTATCCCGGCACAACGCGCGACGTGGTGAAGCCGATCCTGGAAGCCGGGGGGCTGGTGGCCGGCGTCGATTTCTTCCTGGCCTACTCGCCCGAGCGCGAGGATCCCGGTAATCCAGACTTCGAGACGGCGCGGATCCCCAAGGTGGTGGCGGGCGACGGCGACGCGGCGCTGCGGTTGGCGGTGGCGCTCTACGACCAGTTCGTGGTCGGCACCGTGCCCGTCTCCTCGCTGGAGACGGCGGAGGCAGTGAAGCTGACCGAAAACATCTTCCGCGCGGTGAACATCGCGCTCGTGAACGAATTGAAGATCGTCTACGACCGGCTGGGAATCGACGTCTGGGAGGTGATCGAGGCGGCCAAGACCAAGCCCTTCGGCTTCATGCCCTTCTATCCCGGTCCAGGGCTGGGCGGCCACTGCATCCCCATCGACCCCTTCTACCTGACCTGGAAGGCGCGCGAGTTGGGCATCAGCACCCGCTTCATCGAGCTGGCGGGCGAAGTGAACGCCAACATGCCCGCCTACGTTGTCCATCGCCTGCGCGAGGAGCTCGACCGCCGCTTCCGCAAGGGTCTGACGGGGGCGCGTATCCTGGTGGTCGGGCTGGCTTACAAGAAGAACGTGTCCGACCTGCGGGAAAGCCCGGCGTTGACGGTCATGGAACTTCTGGATGCCGCCGGAGCCAAGGTCGACTACTACGACCCGTTTTTCCCGGTGATCCCGCCGACGCGCCAGCACGCCAATCTTACCGGCAAGGCCTCGGTGCCGTTCGAGGATTACACGCTGACCCGCTACGACGCGGCGATGATCGTAACCGATCATACGGGCATCGATTACTCCAAGCTGCTGCGCCTGTCCAAACTGGTGCTCGACACGCGCAACGCCGTCGGCGCGCTGGGACTTGTCGATTTCCGCAACGTGATGGTCAAGGCATGACAGCGATGATGGAAACATCCCCCCCGCGCGTCGCGGTGGTCGGCTGCGGCTATTGGGGCATCAACCTCGTCCGCAACGTCCACGCCATCGGCGTGCTTGCCGCGATCAGTGAGGCCGCGCCGGCCCGCGCGGCGGAAATCTCCGGCCAGTTCGGCGTCCCCGCTTTGTCGTTCGAAGCGATCCTGGCCTCGCCGGATATCGACGCGGTTGTACTGGCGACCCCGGCCGAGACCCACGCCGCCCTGGCATTGCGCGCCATCGACGCCGGCAAGCACGTCTTCGTGGAAAAGCCGCTGGCGCTGGCCGAGGAGGACGCCGGGAAGGTGCGTCGCGCGGCCAAGGCGCGCGGCCGCGTCGTGATGGTCGGACATCTGCTGCAATACCACCCGGCGTTCCTGCGGCTGAAGCAGCTGGTTGCCGACGGCCAACTGGGGCGGCTGCGCTACATCTATTCGAACCGTCTGAACCTCGGGAAATTCCGCCACAAGGAAGACGTGTTCTGGAGCTTCGCGCCTCACGACATCTCGATGATCCTGACGCTTGCCGGCGACCGGCCGGATAGCGTCCAGGCGGTTGGTCACAGCTATCTCTACAACGGCATCGCCGACGTCACCACGACGCACATGACGTTCGGCAACGGCATCAGCGCCCATATCTTCGTGTCGTGGCTGCACCCCTACAAGGATCAGAAGCTCGTCGTCGTCGGTGATTCGGGAATGGCGGTGTTCGACGATTCCCGGCCCTGGGCGGAAAAGCTGATCCACTACCCGCACAAGGTCGCCTGGCGCAACGGCATGCCGGAGCCGGCCAAGGCCGACGCCAACCCCATCGAGGTCCTCCCCGCCGAACCGCTGCGCCTGGAATGCCTGCATTTCCTGGAATGCATCCGCGAGAACAAGCGCCCGCGCACCGACGTGGCCGAAGCGATCGGCGTGCTGAGCGTCCTCGACGCCGCGCGACGGTCCATGATGTCCGGCATGCGGGTCACGCTGAAGGACGAGGCGGCGGCACCGGAAACACCGGCCTATTTCGCCCATCCCACCGCCTGCATCGATGACGGGGCGGCGGTGGGCGCCGGGACGAAGATCTGGAACTTCAGCCACATCCTGAAGAATACGGCGATCGGGCGCGACTGCATCATCGGCCAGAACGTGATGATCGGCCCCGACGTGACGGTCGGCGACCGCTGCAAGATCCAGAACAACGTCAGCCTCTACACCGGGGTCATCCTGGAGGATGGCGTGTTCTGCGGGCCGTCCTGCGTCTTCACCAACGTGAACAACCCGCGTGCCGAGATCGAGCGCAAGAACGAATTCCGCCCGACCCATGTCGGACAGGGCGCCACCATCGGCGCCAACGCCACCATCGTCTGCGGCCACAGCCTGGGCGCCTATTGCTTCGTCGGGGCGGGGGCCGTGGTGACCAGGGACGTGCCGCCGCACGCGCTGGTGGTCGGCAACCCGGCCCGCCGGATCGGCTGGGTCAGCCACGCCGGCGAACGGCTGGGCGACGACTTGGTCTGCCCGCGCACCGGCACCCGCTACCGTCTCGACGGCCAGGGCCAGCTGGTCGAGATCGTCGAAACCAGCAGGATCGCCTGAAGAGCCGATCACCGGAAAGGGGAGGACACGGCATGACCGATTCCACAGCCATGCGCCGTCCGGTCACGTTCATCGACCTTGCCCGGCAGCAGCGGGGCATCCGCGCGAGGCTCGAATCCGCCATCGCCCGTGTCCTCGACCATGGACAGTACATCATGGGACCCGAGGTCGCGGAGTTGGAACGCCGGCTTTCCGCGTTCTGCGACGCCCGTCACACCATCACCTGCGCCAACGGCACCGACGCGCTGCTGCTGGCATTGATGGCCCTGGGATTGAAGCCCGGCGAGGCGGTCATCGTCCCCAGCTTCACTTTCTGCGCCACGGCGGAGGCGGTGTGCGCGCTGGGCGGCGTGCCGATCTTCGCCGACGTGACGGAGGACAGCTTCAACCTCGACCCCGACAGTCTGAAGCAGGCGATCGGCACGGCGCGAGAGCAGGGATTGACGCTGGCCGGCGTCATCACGGTCGATCTGTTCGGTCGGCCCGCCGACTACGACGCCATCGAACCTCTGGTGCGCGAGAACGGCTTGTGGCTGGTCTGCGATGCGGCGCAGGCGTTCGGCGCGATGCATCGGGGCCGTCCGGTCGGCACCATCGGCGACATCACCACCACCAGCTTCTTCCCGGCCAAGCCGCTGGGCTGCTATGGCGACGGCGGGGCGGTCTTCACCGACGACGACGAGACGAACGCGGTCCTGCGGTCGCTGCGCGTCCATGGCCAGGGCGCCGACAAATACGACAATGTCCGCATCGGCATGAACGGCCGGCTGGACACGCTCCAGGCGGCGATCCTGCTGGAGAAGCTCGCCATCTTCCCGGCGGAGCTTGAGGCCCGCGCACGGATCGCCGACCGCTACGCCGCACTGCTGCCGGATGGATTGGAACGTCCGGCCCTGCCGCCCGGCACGACCTCCGCCTGGGCGCAATACACGGTGCGGACGGCGGGGCGCGACGCTGCGATGGCGCGCATGAAGGAACAGGGCGTGCCATCGGCGGTCTACTACGCCACGCCGCTGCACCGGCAGACGGCCTACCGGCATTATCCGATGGCCGGCGGCGCCCTGCCCGTGACCGAGCGGCTGTCCGCCACGGTGATGAGCCTGCCCATGCACCCGTATTTGACGGACGAGGATCTGCGCCATGTCGCCGCCAGCCTCGGCGCCGTTCCGGCGGCCGCTCACGTGGCTGCCGCCCAAGCGGCTGCCGAATGATCGGCGACCCCACCCCCAAACCGGCCTTATCGGCATGAAGATCCTGCTCATCAACCATTATGCCGGCTCCGACCGCATGGGGATGGAATACCGGCCCTTCTATCTCGCCCGTGAATGGGCGGCGGACGGTCATGCGGTGACGGTGCTGGGAGCGAGCTTCTCCCACCTGCGCCGGATCCAGCCGGAGGTCCGCGCCGACCATGACGTGACGGTGGAGGACGGCGTGCGGTTCCGCTGGCTGCGCACCCGCCCCTATCAGGGCAACGGCTCCGGCCGGGTCGCCAACATGCTGACCTTCGTGGGAAAGCTGCTGACTTACGCCCGGCGCATCGCGCTAGAGGAGCGGCCGGACGTGGTCATCTGCTCCTCCACCTACCCGCTCGACATCTATCCCGGCGCACGGATCGCGCGGGCGGCGCGGGCCCGGCTGGTGTTCGAGGTGCATGATCTGTGGCCGCTGACGCCGGTGTTGCTCGGCGGCTATTCGCGGCGGCACCCCTACATCCTGCTGCTTCAGGCTGCCGAGGATTTCGCCTGCCGCAACGCTGACAGGGTGGTGTCGATCCTGCCCGACGCCCGCGGCTACATGGTGGAGCGAGGACTGGACCCGGCGAAATTCGCGCATGTCCCGAACGGCATCCCGATCGCGGCGCTGCAAGCCGCCATCCCGGACGAACTGCCGCCCTCCATTGCCGACCGGATCGCGGAGGAACGCGCGCGGGGCCGCTTCCTGGTCGGCTATGCGGGCGGCATCAATCCGTCGAACCCGGTCGAGGCGATCCTGGACAGCGCCGTTCTGCTGGCCGGAGAACCGGTGTCCTTCATCCTGGTCGGCGACGGTGCGTCGGCGTCGGAGCTTCGCGCCAGGGTCGAGCGGTTGGGACTGGACAATTTCCACATGGTCGGGTCGATCCCGAAATGGACTGTGCAGCGCTTCCTGTCGGAAATGGATGCGTTGAGCATGCCATGGCGGCGCAGCCCGCTGTACCGCTACGGCGTGTCGCCGAACAAGATGTTCGACTACATGCTGTCCGGTCGGCCCATCGTCCAGAGCTGCGACGCCAGCAACGACCTCGTGCGGGACGCACAGTGCGGCATCACCGTGCCGCCCGAAGACCCCGCCGCCTACGCCGACGCCATTCGCCAACTCAGCCTCCTGCCCCAGTCCGAACGCCTGCGGCTGGGAGAGAACGGGCGCCGCTTCGTCGAACAGCACCATGACTATCCGATCATCGCATCCCGGTTCATCGCCGCGCTGGGTCCGGCCTGACCGGCCGTCGCCCCGCCTTGGAACAAGGCGCCGGCGTTCATCGAGAGGAAGACAGTTTCGGGAATCGAGGGAGCAAGCGAGGAACCAGACCGATGAATTATCATGCCAAACCGGCCGACACGGTCGCCGCCTTGGATGTCGACGCGGACACGAGCCGCCCGGTGGTCTGCGTGCAAGGGCTGGGGTTCGTCGGCTCCGCCATGTCCATCGCCATCGCCAACGCGCGCGCGGGTCGCGCCGGCGGCGGGCCGCTGTATTCCGTGATCGGCGTCGATCTGCCGACCACGACCGGACGCCAGCGGGCGGCCGCCATCAACCGGGGAGAGATGCCCTTTCCCGGCGGCGATCCGCAACTGGACGCCGCCCTGGCTCGCGCGCACGAGGCGGGAAACCTGAGCGCCACAAACGATCCGGAGGTGTTCCGTCTGGCCGACATCGTGCTGGTGGACATCAACCTGGACATCGACTGGACGGCGCCGTTGCCGGAGGTCCGTTTCGGTCCCCTGCTGCGCGCGATGGACGATCTCGGCACCCGCCTGCGCCCCGGCGCGCTGGTCATCGTCGAAACGACCGTCCCGCCCGGCACCTGCGAGCGGGTCATCGCCCCGCGCCTCGCCATGGCGCTGCAGGCGCGCGGCTTGCCGGAGGATGCCATCCTGCTGGCCCATTCCTACGAGCGGGTGATGCCGGGCGCGCAATATTACAACTCCATCGTAAATTATTGGCGGGTCTACGCCGGAATGACGCCGGAGGCCGCCGACGCCTGCCGGCGCTTCCTCGGCACCGTCATCAACACCGACGCCTATCCGCTGACCCGGCTGGGTTCGACCACCGCGTCGGAGACGGCGAAGGTGCTGGAAAACGCCTATCGGGCGACGACCATCGCCTTCATGGAGGAATGGGGCCGCTTCGCCGAGGCGGTGGGCATCGACCTGCACGAGGTCGTCGCCGCCATTCGCAAGCGCCCGACCCACGCCAATATGCGTCAGCCCGGCTTCGGCGTCGGCGGCTATTGCCTGACCAAGGATCCGCTGTTCGGCGCGGTGGCGGCGCGCACCCTGTTCGACCGGCCGGATCTGGCTTTCCCCTTCTCTTCGGACGCGGTGCGCATCAACAACGCCATGCCGCTGGTGGCCCTTGGCAAGCTGCGCGAGCGGTTCGGCGGCGCGCTGGCGGGGCGGCGCATCCTGCTGCTGGGCATCAGCTACCGCGAGGATGTCGGCGACACCCGCCACGCGCCTTCCCAGATCTTCGTCGAAGCCGCCGAGCGGGAGGGCGCCGTGGTGACGGCGCATGATCCGCTCGTCACCCATTGGGCCGAACTCGACAGGCCTGTACCGGGCGAACTGCCGCAGGCCGGGAAATTCGATGCGGTCGTCTTCGCCCAGCCATCCGACACCTACCGCCGGCTCGACCTCGCGGCGTGGCTGGAGGGGGCGGCGGTGGAGATCATCGACGCCAACAACGTTCTGACGGACGGACAGCGCCGCCAACTGCGCGAATCGGGTCGCGGCTTCACCAGCATCGGACGGGGTTGATCATGCGGAAGCTCCTCGTGACCGGCGGTGCCGGCTTCATCGGTTATCACCTCGCCCGCACCCTGGCCGCGCGCGGCGACGCGGTGGACATCCTCGACAATCATGGGCGCGGCGTGCGCGACGGCGCCCTGCTGGAGCTTCTGGCCCGGCCCAACATACGGATGCTGGAGGCCGATTTGTGCCGCCCCGGCCTTGCCGGGGAACTGGACGGCGATTACGACATCATCGTCCATCTCGCCGCCATCATCGGGGTCGCGCATGTCCGCGCCCGCCCGTACGAGGTGCTGACGGCCAACGTCGCCATGTTGGAAACCGCCTTGGCCCTGGCCCGCCGACAGGATCATCTGAGCCGTTTCGTCTTCGCGTCCACCAGCGAGATCTACGCCGGTACGCTCCACTCCTTCGGCATTTCCATCCCGACGCCGGAGAGCACGCCGTTGACCGCCGGCGATCTGGCCGAACCGCGTACCTCCTACATGCTGTCGAAGCTGTATGGCGAGGCGCTGTGCCGCTTCTCCGGCGTGCCCTTCACCATCGTGCGCTTCCACAACGTCTATGGTCCGCGCATGGGGATGTCGCATGTCATACCGCAACTGCTGGAGAAGGCCCACCGCCTGCCCGACGGGGAAGAGCCGCTGGTGGTGGCCAGCGTCGATCACCGCCGGTCTTTCTGCTACGTCGATGACGCGGTGGAGCATCTGCTGCGCATGGCGACCCTGCCCGCCTGCACCAACGATACCTTCAACATCGGCACGCAGTCGCCCGAGGTGCGGATCGGCGATCTGGCGCAGGTGATCCTGGACCGCGTGGGCCGCAGCAACCCGGTCGTGGCGGCCCCGGAAACGCCGGGCTCGCCGTCCCGCCGTGCTCCCGACATGACCAAGGCCATCGCGGCGACCGGCTACCGATCCCATGTCGATCTGGCCGACGGGGTGCGGTTGACCTATGACTGGTACCGCGACCATGTGTTCGAAAACACCGAACTGTGCGCGGTGTAGCGCGGCCCCGCCCCCCTATTCTCATTCATTCCCGCCCGCTGCGGCCCGCCCTTCCGAGGGCAGGCCGGCGGGCTGGGAGGCTGCACGCCGCTGAAGCGGGGCGACCCTTTCGTAGAGCCTCATCAGTTCGCGTTCCTCGTTGGTCCAATTGTACAGCGTCTTCACGACTTCCCGGCCACGCCTGCCCATGGCCTCGGCCTCGGCCGGATGCGCGAACAGCCATTCGATGGCGGCGGCAATGGCGGCGGGGTTCTGGGGCGGCACGCACAGCCCGCAGCGGTGCCGCTCGACGATGCCGCGGTGGTAGGGGAAGTCGGCGGTGATCACCGGTATGCCGGCGGCCATGTATTCGAACAGCTTCACCGGCTGCGTGTCGAAATAATTCTGGGTCGGGTAGTAAAGCGCGATGCCGACCTTGCTCTCGCCCAGCAGGCGCTGCACCCCGGCACGATCCAGCCGGCCGCGGTAATCCACGCGCGGCCACCCCGGCGAGGCTTCCATCCGTTGCCGCAGCGCCACCGTTTCGATGGTGCCGCCCAGCAGAAGACGGGCGTCGGGGAAGTTCCGGACCAGCCCGAGCGCGTCGACCATCTCCGTAGCGCAGCGGTCGGCGCAGATGGTGCCGACGAATGCGACGCCCTGGCGCCGTTCGAAGGGAATGGCGGACTCGGCCGCGAATTCGGCGAACAGCGCGAAGTTCTGCACCAGAACCGTCCGATCTTCGGGGAAGCGCCGGGCGATGGTGGGGGTGGCGGCGACGACGCCGGACATGGTCCGCCCGGCGGTCCACTCCACGACCGACGCCACCGACGCGATGGAGGCGCGCAGCGCGGGCGGGATCCAGGCGCGGGTCAGGATGTCGCGCGGCAGATCCTCGTGGACGTCGTAGACCACGCGCTTTCCCAGTGCGCGGAGCAGCAGCCCGGCGGGAATCAGCTCGGGATCGTGAAAATGATAGACGTCCGCCTTGCGCTTCAGCCCGGCGCGCAAGACGGCCGTGGTGGTGATCAGCAGCCGCCTCACCAAGCCGGACCGGCGGTGCACCGCCACGATGTCCACATCCTCCCGCCGGATGGCCCGCCCGTCGATGGTGACGTGGCGGTTGTCGGGAATCACGAACGACACATCGTACCCGGCCCGCGCCAGGCTGATGCATTCCTTGGTGAAGATGCGGGCGTCGTCGGCGAGGTGGGTGGACGACAAATGGACGATCCTGATGCGGTCGGGCTGTGCGTGCGCCATACGATCGTATCCTTTCCGGCCGCGCGGCCCGGCGGTGCTCCGGCGGTTCGCGTCACGGTGCGTTTTGGAAATTTTCTTCGGAAAGACCGGTGATGTTGTCTTACCCTAACGCCGCCGCTGCACCCGTTGAATCGCGCAGAAGACGAAGCCCGGTCCCAAGCGCCTACGGGAAACTCCCATAAGGGTATGACCGGGTGCCGTTCATGGGCGGGTGACGCGCCTCCCTACCACGTTATTTTCGCGTCTTGGACATCCCTAATTTTCCATGTCCGTCGCCATGCTTCTTATGCTTACATGAGAAGAAAACATAAGGTCATACTTTTTTTCGCGCTATACAATGGGAGGGGCACCGGATGACGGCATTTGCGTTGGTCGGTTGCGGGCGCATCGCCAAGCGGCATGCGGATCTTCTTGCCGGCGGGCACGTCCCGGGCGCGACCCTGGCGGCCGTGGCCGAGATCAAGGATGAGCGCCGCGCGGCCTTTTCCAGGGAATACGGCGTCCCCGGATTCGCCGATTACCATACCATGATGAAGACGTTGGGCGACGGGATCGACGTGGTTTCGGTGCTGACGGAAAGCGGCAATCACGCCCGCCACGCCATCGATCTCGCCCGTTACGGCAAGCACATCGTCGTCGAGAAGCCGATGGCGCTGACGCCGGCCGACGCCGAGGCGATGATCGAGGCCTGCGACCTCGCCAACGTCAAGCTGTTCGTGGTGAAGCAGAACCGCTTCAACCTGCCGGTGATCCGCCTGCGGCAGGCCATCGAGGCCGGGCGGTTCGGCAAGATCGTCATGGGAACGGTGCGGGTGCGCTGGTCGCGTCCCCAGGCTTATTACGACCAGGATCCGTGGCGCGGCACGCTGGCGATGGACGGCGGCGTCTTCGCCAACCAGGCCAGCCACCATGTGGATTTGCTGGAATGGTTGCTGGGCGAACCGGACAGCGTCTTCGCCAAGGCGCGCACGGCCCTGGTCGATATCGAGGCGGAAGACACCGGCGTCGCCCTGATCAGCTTCGCCAGCGGAGCCATCGGGGTGGTCGAGGCGACGACGGCGACGCGGCCGAAGGATCTGGAGGGTTCCATCTCCATCCTTGGCGAACGCGGCACGGTCGAGATCGGCGGCTTCGCCGTGAACGAGATGAAGATCTGGAACTTCGTGGACCAGGGGCCGGAGGACGAGGCCATCCTGCGCGAATGCCGGGAAATGCCGCCGGACGTCTACGGATTCGGGCACAAGCATTATCTGAGCAACGTCGTGGACTGTATTCAGCATAACTGCCGGGCGCTGGTCGATGGGCTGGAGGGCTACAAGTCGCTGGTCCTGCTGTCGGCCATCTATGAATCCATCGCCCAGGAGCAGGAGGTCCGGCTGCGCTTCCGCCCCCGCGTGTCCCGCCTTGGGCTGTGCGGTACGGGACTGTCCGTGGCGGGAGTGTCCGGCAAATGACCACGACCACCACGCGGCAACGCGTCCCCTTCGTCAATCTCGGCCGGCAACTGGAGCATCTGCGGCCCAACCTGATCGCCATGTTCGAGGTGGTGCTCGACAGCCGGGCCTTCATCAAGGGGCCTCATGTCGCTGCGTTCGAGATCGCCTTCGCCAAGGCCATTGGCGTTCCCCATGCCGTCGGCTGCGCCAACGGCACGGCAGCGGTGTCGCTGGCGCTGGAGGCGGCGGGCATCGGCCCCGGCGACGAGGTGGTGGTGCCGTCCCTCACCTTCTTCGCCACGGGCGAGGCGGTCTGCCATGTCGGCGCCACGCCGGTCTTCTGCGACGTCGATCCGGACAGCTACACCATCGATCCGCGCGACCTGGAGCGGTGCCTGACCCCGCGCACGCGCGCGGTGGTTCCGGTGCATCTCTACGGCACACCCTGCGACATGGACTCGCTGCTGGCCATCGCGGCCGACCATGATCTGGCGGTCATCGAGGATTGCGCGCAGGCTCATTTCGCGGCCTATCGCGGGCGCATGGTGGGGGGCATCGGCACCGCCGGCAGTTTCAGCTTCTTCCCCGGCAAGAATCTGGGGGCGCTGGGCGACGCCGGAATGGTCGTGACGTCGGACGAGGCTTTGGCGCGTCGCGTCGCCAAGCTTGCCGACCATGGACGGCTGTCGAAGTACGAACACGACATCATCGGCTACAACCAGCGGCTCGATGGATTGCAAGCGGCGCTGCTGAGCGTCAAGCTGCCGCATCTGGCGGGCTGGACCGCGCGGCGCCGTCGGGTCGCCCGCCTTTACGACGAGCGGCTGCGGCCCGCCGGCATCAAGACCATCACGCCGCCGCCGGGCGCCGATCCGGTCCATCACCTGTACGTCATCGAGGTGGACGACCGCCCCGCCGTGGCGGCCCAGCTGGCCGGGATGGGCGTGGAAACCGGGGTGCACTACCCGTGCCCGCTGCATCGGCAGCCGGCCTTCCGCCCGCTGCATGGGGACCGAAGCCTGCCGCATGCGGAACGTGCGGCGGCGCGGGTTCTCAGCCTGCCGATCTGCGGCGAGATCACCGACGACGAGGCGGACTATGTCTGCGACTGCGTACTGGAGGTCGTCCGCCCCTGAAAGCCGGGTTCGCCCGGCGGAGCCGAACGTCTCCTCGGATCAGCGGCGCAGGCGGCGAAGCGTTTCCCGTGCGGCACCGTGCAGGCCGAAGACGCGCAGACCCCGTTTCAGAACGGCGCGGACAGGCTCGGGAAGGAAGGACAGCGGGGGGGCCAGACCGGCCTTCCGCGTCTTCCCGAGCGGCACCGACCGGTCATACGCGACGCGGCGGATCGAGATGCGACGGTCCGCCATGTCCAGAATGACGAAGCTCGCACGGGGATCTCCGGTGCGCGGCTCTCCAACCGTGCCGGGGTTGACCAGATAATACGCATCGTCGCGCAACGCGATCTCGTCGCCGGACAGGCACCGGATCTGGCCATCCCGGTATTCGTGGACCCCGGCGCGGTGGGTATGCCCATAGGCGCAGATCCGTGCGCCGGAAGGATGGGCGGCCAACGCCTCGAAGCTCAACAACCGGCGCTCGTCGTTGTCGAGGCGCACCAGTTCGCACCCGTGGTCGGGATGGAGCGCGCCATGCACCGCCACGACCTGCCCGTCGATGCCGAGTTTCAGCGGCAGACCGGCCAGGAAGTCACGGAGGTCGCCGTCCAGCCGCCGCTGCGTCCAGGCGATAGCGCGGGCGGCGGTCAGGCCGAATCCCTCCGTCCCGATCTGCCCGGTAGCGGCCCGGTCATGGTTGCCGGCGACGCAGAGTGCGTCGGCCCGCCGCAGCAGGGCGGCGCATTCGGCTGGGTTGGTGTTGTAGCCGACGATGTCGCCAAGGCACAGGATGCGGTCCACCGCCGCCTCCTCGATCGCCAGCAGGGTCGCGCGCAGCGCCTCCTCGTTGGCGTGGATGTCGGAAATGATCGCGATCCTCATTCCTTCCCCCCATGGTCGGCAGGCAGCGGGTGCGCCGCCGCGCCGCTCGCCGCCCGCCCGCCAAAGCGGCGCCGGACTGCGCGGACCAGCATCCACAGCGGCGGCATCGGGTCGTCCAACGCCATGGTGGATTTCGCCTCGCACCGCATCACCCACGGCAGCCACGCCGACAGCGGCACGCCGGAGGCACGGGCGGCGACGAAATCGTTGGGCGCATGGCACCAGCACACGCCCGGCCGCGCGCGCGCTACCGCCGGCCGGGGAAGCTCGGCAAGATCCGCGTAGACCAGCGCCGGCAGATTGACTCCGGCCAAGGCGCCCGGCAGGTGCCAGAGGTTGAAGCGGGGGTTGATCTCCAGCAGGTGGAGCCGGCCGTCGGGTCCGCGCTTGAAATCGAACTTGGCCACGCCGTGCAGGCCCAGCCGCTCGGTCAGCGAACGACCGAGCGTCCGGACGTCCGCCTCGTCGGTGATCGTCAGGGCGGTGGTGTGTCCATAGGCTTGCGGGTAGGTGCGGATCTTCCGTCCAGTGAATTCTCCGGCGATGTCGCCCCTCCGGTCCACATAGACGTGATAGCTTTCGATGCAGGTTTCCGGCCCTGGAATCAGTTCCTGGGCCAGCAGATCCTGACCCGAAGACGCCAGACGCGGCCAAAGCTCCCGTAGCGCCGCCGGGCTGTCGATCTGGTGCGCCTTGCCCGCCATGCCGATGCCGCTCCAGTTCCGGCCACGCGTCGCCGGCTTGACGATCAGCGGAAAGCTCAAATCGAGGTCGGGCGGCGTCGGGCCGACGGCCGGACGCAGCCGCCGCGTCGCCGGCACCGGCAGAGACAGCCGCTCCGCCAATGCCTGGAACCGTATCTTATCGACAAGATCCTCGACCAGTTCCGCGTCTGGGACAACGAAGCGGAAATGCTGCGCCAATCGGTTGCGATGGCGCGAAACGATCAGAAGCTGGGTGTCCTCCTCGTAAAAAAGCACGGGCGGTTCGGATTGGACCGCGCCGAACCGCAGCAGCATCCCGACCAGACCGTCGGCATCCACCGAGAAGTCGTTCCAGGGCAGGGTCGTCTCGGTGAAGCGCGAATGGACGGTCGGACCGTCCGGCGGAGCGACCGCCACGCAGCGCACGCCGGCAAGGCCGATCGGCCTCAGCAGATTCATGCTGCCCATGACGCAGGCCAGCGCCTGCTTTCCAAAAGCGCCGCTCGGTCCTCGATCCATGAAGCAGTCTCCGGCTGGCAGAACCGTCCGGACGGATGAGGAGACGTTTCAATGCCGCGGCGGGCACCCGTCATCTCCGGCATCGGACGGAAAGAGGCTCATCCTGCCAGGGTTTACAGGACCGAAAAACGATCTTTTCCGGCGTCCTGCTAAAGGGGTGCTTTCTTTCTTTTGCTGCTTGCGGCTTCCTTCCAGCCGGCAGGCGATCCGGCTATCCCCGCGGAACACGCCGACCGGGCCACACCGCGTTGTTCCTTAAGGCGGTCCCCTTTCGCACGTGTTGATTGCCCGTTCGGTGGCGGCGCATAGTTGCTATGCTATCGCTTTCCAGAAATAACGCGGAGATCGCGCAGCTTTTCTTTTCGATGCGGACTGGAGGCCATGCGAGACGGCACCGGGCTTGGCGATCCGAGAATACTCATCGACAGACGGGGAGTTGAACATGAACGTTGGACAGAACGGAAACAGCTGCATGGCGCTGCCGAACCAGTTGAACCATGCGACGTTCGGAGAAGACAGCTTCCGCAAAATTCTCGACGCTGTACTCGACGGTGGTTACCTGTTCTCGCGGCTCGACGAACCCGTGGACGCACCCTCCCTGGAAAGCAGCCGGATATTCCACTTGCGCCACGATGTCGACATTTCGCCATCCATGGCCCTGCGCCTTGGCGAAATCGAGGAGGAGTATGGTGTCACAGGTAATTTTTTCTTCCAGATCAATGCCGAAACCTACTCGTTTTTCTCCCCGGAAACGCTGGAAATGATTCGTGATCTGCGGGGCATGGGGCATTGTGTCGGCCTTCACATCGACGAGCTGCTGATCGGTTCCGACGAGCGCGCCATCGAACACACGCTCGACTGGGTGGTCGAGCACGTCGTGACGATCGATCGGGCGGTCAGTTTCCACCGTCCGTCGGCGGCGGTTCTGGGCCGCCGCTACGCCACCTTCATGAACGCCTACGACGATCGTGTGTTCGACGCCGATTCCTATCTGTCGGACTCACGCCGCAGCCTCGCCTTCCTGGCGACCTTGACGGACTGGATCACGCAGGGGCGACCGCACGTCCAACTGCTGCTGCATCCGGAATGGTGGCGCGAGGTCTCAAGCATCGACCAGTTCTGGACGCTGTTGAGCGACCGGCGGTCCGACCAACTCCGCCGCTACATGCTCGGCAATTTCCCCAAGGTGTTCGCCGGAGTGCTGAGTCAAAATGAGGCGAAACACCCAATTTAGCGCTGATCTAAGCAAAATTCCGCAAAACTGGGCTAGATCCGCCATGAACGTCGCCATCCATCAGCCGAATTATTTTCCGTGGCTTGGCTATTTCGCCAAGATCGCCCAAGCCGACATCTTCATCTTTCTCGACGACGTCCAGCTGCCGCAGGGGCGAAGCTATGTTCACCGTACGATGATCCACGGAAATGCGGGCGGGGTCTGGATGTCGGCCCCCATCCGCAGGGAAGAACGGCAACCGATCAAGGAGGTGCGCTTCGCCGACGAGAACTGGCGTCACCGCCATCGGATGACGTTGCTTCACACGTACCGAAAAGCTCCCTTTTTCGATCCGGTCATGGCCATGCTGAACGGAATATTCGCTTTCGATACCGACAGTCTCAGCCGCTTCAACATGAACGCGGTGGCCTCGGTGAGCGATTATCTTGATCTCGACTGCCGGTTCGAGGTGGCCAGCACCTTCGGCGTAACCGCCGTCAGCGACGACCGCCTGATCGCTCTGGTCCAGGCTGTTGGTGGCGACACTTACATCTCCGGCGCTGGCGGGCAGAATTACCAGCATTTGGAGAAGTTTGAGGCGGCCGGCATCGATTTGCAGGTGCGCCCTTACAAGCCCCTGCCCTATCGCCAAATCCATGACGGGTTCGTTCCCGGCCTGAGCGTTCTGGACGCGTTGTTCAATCTTGGTCCCGACGCGCGCCGGCAATTGTCGTACGAATCGGCAGCGACGCCACGTCCCTCCGTTTGATGCGCGTCTTTTATTTCGCAAGCAAAATCAGAAAAACAGCCTGCTTCTCATCGCTTGGGTATTTCGGTGAATGAAAAGTGCCAAGGTAGCGCGATGCTGCATGCCTCCGGCAGCGAGATGATCTTGCCAAAAGACCTTGGCCGTGCGTTATTGGTTACATTGCACAGGGATGGAGCGAAGGCGCCGCACCGGACGTGGGATGCCTCGAAAGGGGCGGCTACCAACAAGAGTTGCGGAACCTTCCTTGGACTACGAGGACGATGGTCAAGCCACGCGAAAAAGGGAAAATTCCTCACACGGAATGGCCGACGATCCGGTCGCGTCACGCGGCGGGCCAATCGCTTGCGAGCATCGCTCGGGATTACGGGTGCACGGGACCGGCCATCCGCTACATCGTCAATCGTCCAACCGACACCAATGGAACTCCCAGCGCCGCTCCGCCGCCGCAGGACGGCGACCTGCCCGACAGCCACCAGCGGCCGGTCGTGGAGGCCGCTCCCGTGGATCAGAAGGCGCCGGTTCCCATGCCGACGGGCGGCGCACGCCCCGATGCGGCCGGCGGCGTTTCCGAAGCCGCGGCGGCGGCGCACGGCTTCGACGCCGATCTGCGCTGGCGAGTCAGCAGCGAAATTGCATCTTTCCTCGCGGTTTTCGATTCTTTTCTGACCGACAGCTCGCCGGAAACCTATGACCAGCTGCTTAGCGCGACCGACCGCCTGATGCGGGTAGCCGCACGCACCCGAATAGAGCTGGAACGCGCCCGCACGTCCGAACACTCCCGCCTTCGCCAGGTACGTTCCACCAGGCAAAGCAAACGCGTCGTCTCGCCCTGAGCAAAGCGCCGTAACGGTCGACCGAGGGTTCATGGCCGAGAAACGGCCCTGGCGGCATGGAGGCCCCTCTCCATGCCGGAGTAGTCCCTTGTGGGCCTTTCGTCTTTTGCTTTCACTGTGGCATTCTGCCTGCCGGCGTGTGGCCAATAAGATAAAAAGAGGCGCGCCAGGGAAACGCCGGTCAAGGGGGCATGATGCACCGGATTTTCACGCGCACGAAGGTGCCGGCTCGTTTGCTGGAGGTTTTCCGGGGGAACGGTGCTTTCTTCGGGCGCGTCAGCGGCGATGTGATGCGCATCTCCGGGGCCATCGGGTTGGCCCAGATTCTGGCCTTCGCGGCTGCGCCGCTGCTGACGCGGCTCTACGACCCGGAAGCCTTTGGCCATTTCGCTGTGCTGGGCGCCCTGGTGAACATCCTGCTGCCGCTCATCACGCTGCGTTACAATTGGGCCTTACCACTTCCCAAGGATGACCACGCCGCACGCGAGATTCTGGTCCTGTGCCTGGTGGTGACGGCCGCATCTTCAGCCGTCGTCGCCACGCTGGGGATGGCGGCGCAACAGGCGCTGACCGGCTGGATCTTCGTGACCGTGACGGACATCTGGTTGCTGACCGCGGCCCTTTTGGTCACCGGCCTGCACGAGGTGATGACAGGTTGGCTGGTGCGTCACCAGATGTTCCAACAGGTGGCAAGCGTGCGCTTCATCACGCTGCTTGGCGTCGTCGCCGGTCAGATCGGCTTCGCGGCGCTCGTTCCCGATGCGTCGAGCCTGCTTCTCGGCCTGATCGGCGGCTATCTCCTCGGCTTTATTCGGGCGGCTCATCAGTGCCGCGATGCCCTGCTCGACAGCGTCCGTGGCATCGATCTGGGTCGTCTGGGCCGCGTCGCCCTGGAATACCGCCGTTTTCCCCTGCTCACCACCCCGTCGAGCATCGTCAGCGGCGTCAGCTCGCAGGTCCCCAATCTGGCCCTGCCTTCGCTTTACGGCATGGTGATGACGGGGCAATGGTCGCTGGCGCAACGCGTGCTTTGGCAGCCCACCGCATTCATCGGGCAGGCGGTCAGCCAGGTCTTCTGGGGCAACGCGGCGCGGCTGCAATGGGAGAACCCGAAGCGGTTGTGGCTGCTCTTCGTCTTCTTCAACGCCGGCCTGCTCGCGGTCATGGCGCCGGCGGTGGTGCTTCTCTGGCTCCCCGGCGACCTGTTCGTCTGGATCTTCGGTCCCAATTGGGGGCAGGCCGGGCAATTCGCCGCGATCATCGCTCTGTCCAGCTTCGTCGGCCTCGCAGCGCATGGCACGGAGAGCCTTCACGTCTACGGGCTGAACCATTGGATGCCGGCCTGGGAAACCTTCCGGCTGGTCCTGGTCGGTGGCGGGCTCGGCCTCGCCTGGTGGCTGGACTTGTCGGCTATAGGCTGCGTCGTTGCACTGAGCCTGGCCAACATCGTCGCCGACAGCAGCTTGCTCGCCCTCAACGCCATCGCCATTCGGCGGATCCGGGCGCGGGCCGGAGGCACCGACACTGGACAGATGCCGATGGCCAATCCAACCCGCTGATCGCAACCGCGCCGATCTGCGGTTCCACGATAGCCACGGAGGCCTTGAGGATGCGCGCCGGGTTTCTGACGGTCGATATCACCCCCGCCTGTGCCATCCCGCTCGCCGGCTACGCGGCCAGGAAAGAGCCCTTCGCTTACGTTGACTCCCGATTGGAGGCGAACCTCATCGTCCTGGCCGACGGCGACGGTGCCCCCGTGGTTCTGGGAAGCCTGGACACTCTCTTCATCGGTGAAACAATCGTGGAGGCGATCGCCGCGGTCGCCGGGATTCCCAGAAGCCGGCTGCTTCTGGTGTCCACCCACACACACAATGCCCCATCCCTCGCCCCGGAGGTCCCCCGGCTCGGCCGGTACGACGCGGCTTACGGCGGGATGGTGATCCGCCGCGTCGGCAAGGCAATCCGACAACTCGCCCGTGGGCGGACGATGTCGGTGTCGGTGGGACATGCCCGGCAGGCTGCGCCGTTCAACATCAACCGTCGTCGACCGGCGTGGGTACTCGACTATGGCGCCTTGCGCCGTGAGAGGCGTTGGCGTTTCGGCAAGTCCATCGCCTTGGCACCGCATCGTGCTGGCCTGATCGAGCGGACGCTGCAATCCATCGTCATGCGCGACGGCTTCGAGAGGATCCAGGCTATCCTCTGGTCCTTTCCCTGCCATCCGGCCTTTTATCCCTTTCCAAACCATGTATCGGCGGATTTTCCCGGATCGGTCCGGGCGCATCTGCGCGAGACGCTGGGGGCCAACTGCCCGGTGATCTACCTTCCCGGCCTGGCTGGATCGGCAATTCCCGACATCTCCTTCCCGGTACCGCGCTCCTTCGGCGATCTCGTCCGCATTGCGCTCCCGTTCAATCCCATTCTTCCGTGGTTCACACCGGGTTCCTACCGTGCCTGGACCGACAGGATTGGCGCCGCAGCCACGGCCTGCGTGCACGCCACCCGGCGGACGCGCACCGAAGCGACGGTGTTCCATCGAAGCACCCGCTCCACTTCCGTCTTCTTCACCCGCCCGTCCAGCGGTAGACCCGACATTGCCCTCGACGTGATGCGCTTGGATTTCGGTGATGCGTGCGGGATCGTCGCCATGACGGGGGAAATGATCGGTGAGTGGGCTCCCCGTCTCCACCCCCTGCTGTCGGAACGGCACATCGCCACTGGGTATCTGGCCGGGCCATGCCTCTACGTTCCTACCGACGGAGCTGTGCTGGAGGGCGGGTACGAGGCCGATCGCTTTCGTGATGTGTTCGACCTGGACGGGAATTTCGCTGCCGACCTCGACCGCACCGTCGTTCGTGCGATCTCCGGCCTTTTCAGTGGGCTCGGCCGTTCATGATGATCGGTCGGGGGCGGATCATCCTCTCCCTGTTCCGCGCACGGGCCACCCAGCGGATCACCGAAGATAGGATCGCCTCCAGCGCCACCTTCGCCTTGAATTCCGCCGAATGCCGCTTTCCCTTCATCGGGTCCGTCCTTCATCGGCCGAGCCAAGCTGTTCCGACTGGCCGAGAAGGATGCATCCATGTGTCCGGCCTGTTGTCGCAGCCACTGGCTGCTGGCCTTGATGAATTCCGCGGATCGACGCCCAAATCACCTCATCGCGCTCGGTGGCGCTTGGTCCCCGTGGGTTTGGCCGATCCCCGGCCCTGCCGGTTCGTCATCACGTCTCACCACCCTTGCCCCCACCCCGCCGAGCTATCCAAACCCGGCGAGATGAATGCTTTCTACGCTGCGCTAGGCGCCGCGTAGGTCACTCCCCGCGTCATCACCGCCCAGGCGATCCGCGCGGTCTTGTTGGCCAGAGCCACGGCGGCCAGCTTCGCCGGCTTGCGCTCCAGCAGCTTCGTCGCCCAACTGCGACTGGCGTTGTCCTTGCGGGCCAGCCGCATTACCGCTGTGGCGCCGACGACGAGCAGACGTCGGAGATAACCATTGCCCTGCTTGCTGATGCCAACTTGGCGCTCCTTGCCACCGCTGCTGTGGGCCTTCGGTGTCAGTCCAAGCCATGCGGCGAACTGCCGGCCGGAGTGGAACATCGTGCCGTCCGGCACGGCCGCCGCGATGGCGCTCGCGGTGATCGGTCCGATACCGGGAATGGTCGCCAAGCGCCGGCTGACGTCGCTGGCCCGATGCCAGGAAAGGATGTGTTTCTCCAGCCGTTCGATCTCGGCCTCAAGCTGCCGGAGTTGCTCGACGATGCCGTGCAAAGCCAAGCGCGCCAGCTCCGGTAGACGATCCTGGGTCTCATGGAGGGCCTCGGTCACTACCTTCACGCCTCCAGGCCCCTTGGCCGCAATGATCCCGAACTCTGCAAGGTGCCCGCGCAACCCGTTGATCAGCATCGTTCGCTGCCGCACCAGCAAGTCACGCGTCTTGTGCAGCATCAGCGCAGCCTGCTGGTCCACGGTCTTGACGGCCACAAAGCGCATAGTCGGCCGCGTGACCGCTTCGCAGATCGCCTCGGCATCGGCGGCGTCGGTCTTGCCCCGCTTCACATACGGTTTGACGTAGGCGGGCGGCATCAGCCTCACCGTATGCCCCAACGCCGAAATCTCCCGGGCCCAGTGATGTGCCGTGCCACAGGCTTCCATCCCAACCAAGCATGGCGGCACGCTTTGGAAGAACTTCAGAACCTCGCCCCGGCGCAGTTGCCGACGGACCAGGATCTTTCCATTCGCGGCAATCCCATGAACCTGGAAAACATCTTTCGCCAAATCCAGACCGATCGTTACCACCTCTCCCATGGACGGCCTCTCTGAGCTGGTTTCTTCGACGGCATCAGCTTGCCACCGATTCCAGAAGGTGGAAGGGCCGTCCACCACATCAGCTCAGATCGACCGTGTGGTCCTGACGCCCTCCCCTGCCAGGGCGGGGTTGGGTGCCGGCCTGCACGGCGAGTTGGCCGGCGTGCAGGCGGTCTGCAAGGGCGCCGCTCGGATGAGCAAGGCCCAGACGCACGAACGCCCCGGCTCTTTCGAACCGGGGCGCTGAGTGTCGGTGGTTGCGGGGGCAGGATTTGAACCTGCGGCCTTCAGGTTATGAGCCTGACGAGCTACCGGGCTGCTCCACCCCGCGGATGTTCCTCAGATGGGGCGATGGATATCGTGACGATGCCTGCGATGAGCTTTGGTTTGGCGTCTCTTGAGCCTGGGTGACCTGGCGGCGACCTACTCTCCCACGTCTTAAGACGCAGTACCATTGGCGCGGAGGCTTTTCACG
>JAFAFA010000053.1 GCA_023423695.1 Pseudomonadota bacterium
GAATCTTCGCGGGCCAGCGGATCAGGCCGCCGGCATCGCTCGACATCTCGTGGGTGACGAAGCTGTCCACGAACATCGGCCAGGACAGCACCATGATCAGGATCGTCATCGGGAACATGAAGACCAGGATGCCGAAGATGTCGACCCAGGCCTGGACGCGCTTGGAGAAGCGGCCGATCACGATGTCGATGCGGATATGTTCGTTGCGCAGGAACGTATAGCCGGCGCAAAGCAGGAACACGGCCGAGAACAGATACCATTGCAGCTCCAGCCAAGCGTTGGAGCTGGTGTTGAGCCCATAGCGGATGACCGCGTTGGCCGAACTGACGACGACGGCAACCAGCACGAGCCAGTAGGCAAGCTTGCCGATGCCCTCATTCACGGCGTCGATCAGGCCGCTGAGTTTGAGCAGACCTCTCAAAGGAGAAACCTCCCTGTTGCAGGGGGCGCGGCCTTGGCCGTCCCCTTTTGCTTTTGTTGCAGCCGCATAGACGCGACAGGTCGCAACCCTCTCTCGGACGGAGGGTATACCAAAAGATAGGATTGGACGGGACTATTCCTTTCCGGGCATTCACCGGCAAGGGCTACGTTGGAGCTACGTAGAAACCCGTAGATCCGATTGCGGTGCGGACCGGGGAAGCTGGTCCCGGCCTACTCCTCGTCCATCGGGATCTCCGCGGTCCGCCAGCCGTCCTCGCCCAGGCATTCCAACGGATGGAACTTCGCCTTGTAGGCCATCTTGCGGCTGTGGGCGATCCAGTAGCCGAGATAGACATAGGGCATGCCGGCGAGCCGGGCGCGTTCGATCAGCCCGAGGATCATGAAGGTGCCGAGGCTGCGGCGATCCTGCGCCGCATCGTAGAAGCTGTAGACCGCCGAATAGCCGTCCGACAGCCTGTCGGTCAGCATGCAGCCCACCAGTCGGCCGCGGTCGTCGCGGGCCTCCAGCAATGTGGTGTCCGCCCTGCCCTCGTCCACCATGGCGGCGAAATCGCCCATCGCCATGCGCGCCATGTCGGAATCGCCGTGGCGGGAATTCTGGTAGAGCGAGAAAAGCCGGTATTGCTCGGACGTGGCGTAGGCCGGCCGCTCGGCCAGCGTCACCTCGGCATTCAGTTTCAGAACCCGCCGCTGCGACCGCGACGGCACGAACTCCACCACCGGAACGCGCACCGGCACGCAGGCTTGGCAGTTGGGGCAGACCGGGCGATAGACGATGTCGTGGCTGCGGCGGAAGCCGGCCCGCGACAAAGTGGAGTTCACCTCGGTCGCGTAGGGACCGATCAGGCGGGTGAACAGCTTGCGTTCCACGCGTCCGGGCAGGTAGGGACAGGGCATCGGCCCCGACCGGAAGAATTGCTGCAATGGACGCTGCGGCGGCTGGATGACCGACATTCTGACCGACAACCACCACGACAGTGAGGACGATACGGAGGAGCGTCGCCGCCCCTCCGCCGGACCCGCAGCTTACTGCGACTGGCTCTGAACCGCCAGAGGCGGCTGAACGCCGAAGAAGGCCTGGGCGATCTCGGTGGTGATGACGCTCAGTTGCAGTTGGATCCAGTCGAGATACTCATGCAGGCCGTCGCGCAGCACCGCGTCGATCGGCCGGGACAGCAGGGCCCCCAGCAACTCGTCCACCCGCTCCATCGCCGCCGACCCGCCGCGCAGGTCGTAGCGGGAGCGCATCCGCGTCAGCACTCCGTCGATCTGCCGCACGCACATCACCACTGACCGCGGGAACCCCTCGTTGAACAGCATGAAGCCGGCGACGGTGGCCGGCGACATGCCGCGGGGATAGACACGGCGGAAGGCATGGTAGCCGGCGGTGCAGCGCAGCACCGTGGTCCATTGGCTGACGTCCAGCGTGGACCCGACCTCGACCGGCGACGGCAGCAGCGTGTGGTACTTGATGTCGAGGAGGCGCGTGGTCTGGTCGGCCCGCTCGATGTACTTGCCCATCTGGTAGAAGTACCAGCCCTGGTCCCGGTAGAAGGTGCCTTCGGTGATGCCGGTGTGGGTCTGGCATTCCTCCTTGATCCAGGTGCAGACCTTGGACAGGTTCTGCGTCGCCACGTCCTTGACCGACATCTCCAGCAGCTTGTTGTGGAACACGTTGATCTGCGTCCACATCTCCGTCGAGATCCAGGGGCGCAGGGTCCGCGCGTTCTCCCGCGCCATCCGCAGCATCGACAGCAGCGAATTCTGGTTCTGCGCGTCGAACATGTAATAGTGGATCACCGCTTCGGCCGTCGGACGTTCGTGGCGGCTGAAGAAGTCCTTCTCGTCGGCATTCAGCTGGACGATGGAGAACCAGTTGGTGGCCCCGCGGGTGTCGCGCGCGAAGGTCTCGTGCACGTCCAGGATGCGGGCCAGATTTTCGGCCCGCTCCATGTAGCGGGCCATCCAGAAAATGCACTCGGCGTAACGGGCGAGCAGGTTCATGCCGCACCACCTTCCAGAACCCAGGTGTCCTTGGAGCCGCCGCCCTGGGACGAGTTGACGATCAGCGTGCCCTTCTTCAGCGCCACGCGCGACAGGCCGCCGGGCAGGACCCAGGTGCTCTTTCCGGTGATGGCGAAGGGGCGCAGATCGACGTGGCGCGGCTCGATGGCGTCGTCGCAGACGGTCGGGCAGACCGACAGGTCGACGACCGGCTGGCTGATGTAGTTGGACGGGTCGGCCAGCAGCTTGGCCCGGCAATCCTCCAGTTCCGCCTTGCTGGCGCGCGGACCGATGGTGATGCCGTAGCCGCCGGCCTCGCCCACCGGCTTCACCACCAGATCGGCCAGATTGTCCAGCGTGTATCGCAGGGCGTCCGGCTCGCGGCAGATGCGGGTGTCGACATTGGGGATGATCGGGTCCTGGTCCAGGTAGTATTTGATCATCCGCGGGACGTAGCAGTACACCGCCTTGTCGTCGGCCACACCGGTGCCGATGGCGTTCGCCAGCGCGACGTTGCCCTTGCGGTAGGCTTCCAGGATGCCGGGCACGCCCAGCAGGCTGTCGGGATTGAAGGCCTTTGGATCGAGGAAGGCGTCGTCCAGCCGGCGATAGATCGAGTGGACCGGGGCCAGACCGTTGGTCGTCTTCATGAAGACGCGGTCGTTGTCCACCACCAGATCGCGCCCCTCGACCAGCGGCACGCCCATCTCGCGCGCCAGGAAGATATGCTCGAAATAGGCGGAGTTGTAGGTGCCCGGCGACAGCAGAACCACCTGGGGGTCGTCGACCGGCGCGATCTCCACCATCGCGTCCAGCAGCTTGTGGCCGTAATTGTCCACCGGGCGGATGCCGATGTCCTGCATCAGGTCGGGGAAGACCCGCTGCATCATATGGCGGTTTTCCACGACGTATGAGACGCCCGACGGCACGCGCCCATTGTCCTCCAGCACCCGGAAGGTGCCATGGCGGTCGCGCACCAGATCGGTGCCCATGATGTGGATGTAGGTGTTGAAGGGAACGTCCAGCCCGATCATCTGCGGGCGGAAGTTATGGTTTCCTTCGACCAGATCCCGCGGGATCACCCCGTCCTTCAGGATCTTCTGGTCGTGATAGATGTCGTGCAGGAACAGGTTCAGCGCGGCGACCCGCTGCGTGACGCCTGCCTCCAGATGCTTCCATTCCGGTGCGGAGATCACCCGCGGGATGACGTCGAACGGCAGGATGCGGTCGACGGCGTCCTT
Source organism: Pseudomonadota bacterium (assembly GCA_023423695.1). GTDB lineage: Bacteria > Pseudomonadota > Alphaproteobacteria > Azospirillales > Azospirillaceae > Azospirillum. Next base: position 3,687 of record JAFAFA010000053.1, read on the forward strand.
GTCGGAATAGACGATGAAGGTGATGCCGAGATTGTAAAGCTCCCGCTCCGCATCCTGCGCGCGTCGGCGCAGTTCATCGAAGTCGAGTGCTGCCAGCCTTTGGCGGATCAGCGCCGTATGTTCGGCCGGCAAGTCCATGGCTCCGAACAGCTCGTCGAAGTACAGGCCAGGATTGTAGGATGACAAAAGGTCGGACGGTTTGCCCTCGGGTACGCTCACAGACTCCCCCGCGCTTGTATCTGACCGATCATCGCGGGCCGGGCGGCATCGCCCCGGCCATGTCGCATTGTGCAGGAAGTATGACCCATCGCCGCGCGCTTTGAACAGGGCAAACGCGTGCGCCGTTGTGCGACGCAATGACAAAGCAAGAATTCGGACGCAGAGGCTTCCGGAAATTAGCGCCAAAGTACCAGTGGCGCGAAAGTCTTATCGTGCTTTGGTCGCGCCCGCCGCAGCATTGGGAGCGGCGGCATTGCCGGACTGGCCCCCGGCGGCCGGCGCCGCCTGGGTTTCGCGCAGCAGCACCATGGTGATGCGCCGGTTGCGCGGACTGTTGGGCTGGTCGGCGACCAGCGGGTCGCGGTCGGCCTTGCCGACGACGTCCTGGATTCGCGCCGGGTCGATGCCGCCGGCCAGCAGCGCGCGGCGGGTGGCGTTCGCCCGCTCGGTCGACAGATCCCAGTTGTCGCGGCCCGACCCTGCCGGAAATGGGGTGGAGTCGGTATGGCCGCTGATCGACAGCCTGTTGGGCAGCTTGGACAGGGCCTTGGCCACCTGCTGCACCAGCTGGCGGGTCTGCGGATACATCTGGCCGGACCCGCCGGGGAACATCGACACGCGGTCCTGATCGACGATCTGGATGCGCAGACCTTCCGGCGTCTGGTCGATCATCAGGTTCTGGGCCAGCGGTTCAAGCTCCGGCACCGACTGGATGGCCTGACGGATCTCGGTCGCGGCCTGCTGGAACTGGCGGGCCTCCTTGGCCGCCCCCTGCAGGCTCTCCATCGCCTCCTTCACCCGCTCTCCGAAATCGGACAGCTTCTCGCCGGGCTTCTGGCCGGGAATGCCCAGTTGCCTCGCGAGTTCCTCCATCCGCTTCTGGAATTCGGCGCGGGTCTCGTTCGGCTTCTGGTCGGCGACATCGGCATCCGCCGCGGCGCCGTTGGCGGCGGCCTCCGTGCCCGACTGGCCGGGACCGGTGCCCTGGCCGGGGCCGGTCGCGGACTCGGTCGGGTCGTCGGCGTCCTCGGTCTGCTGCGAGGAATAGCCGGGCGGTCCCGACACCGGCACGTCGGCCGACATGGGCGAGCTGGGGGAGATCTGCGCGCCCGGCACCGTGATGGTCTTGCCGCCCAGCATGCCGCCGGACCCCGACTGTTCCCGGCTGACCGAGACGGGCGAGAAATAGTCGGCGATGCCCTTGCGCTGGTCCGACGTGGTGACGTTCAGCAGCCACAGCAGCAGGAAGAAGGCCATCATCGCGGTCACGAAGTCGGCATAGGCGACCTTCCACGCGCCGCCATGGTGGCCGCCGTGCCCGCCCTTCTTCTTCTTGATGATGATCGGCCGCTCGTTGCCGCCGGAATTCCCGCTCATGCCCTGGCCGTGGCGAATGGTTCGCGGCCCGAAGGCCGATTTCCGCACGCGGCGCCCCGATGGATGCCGCGACGAAAGCAGCGGCCGTCCGCCGCGGCAAAACCCTGACGGGGTTTCATTAAGATCCGTTTAACGACGTTGCGCACGGCCGAGATGCGGCTTGCACCGGGTGGCGCGCTGGACTAATTCCCGGTATTTCCTACTTTGAGTGTCATCTTCGGCGGCTCCAAGGCCGTCGGCGGTTGCCCTGCCCTGTCCGTCCCCTCCACTTTGCCCCGCATCACAGGACGTCATGACCACCGAACAGCCGATCGATCCGCTCGCGTTCCGTTCCGCCCTCGGCTGCTTCGCCACCGGGATCGCCGTCATCACCACCATCGCCCCCGACGGGTTGCCGCTGGGGGTCACGGTGAATTCCTTCTCGTCGGTGTCGCTCGATCCGCCGCTGGTGCAGTTCTGCCTGGGCCGGGCGGCGATGTCCTTCGAAGCCTTCAACATCGCACCGCATTTCGCCGTCAACATCCTGGCCGCCGATCAGGAGGAGCTTTCGAACCGCTTCTCCCGCCGCGACCTGCAGGAGCGCTGGTCCGGTCTGGAGACCACCACCGGCCGCGGCGGCGTCCGCCTGCTGACCGGCTGCCTCGCGACGCTGGAATGCGACCGCGAGCATCTGCTGGACGGCGGTGACCACGTCATCGTGCTGGGCCGCGTGCGCAAGCTGACCTCGCGCGAGGACGGCGACCCGTTGCTGTATTTCCGCGGCCGCTACGCCCGTCTGGGCTGAGAGCGAAATCCCCCTACCCGGCCGCGCGGTGAAGGTCGCGGCCGGTCAGGTGGATGTTGGCGTCGGGATCGAGCGCGCGCGCCATGATGCGCTGTTCGGTCGCCCGTTCGAACAGGGGGCGGTTCATGCAGACCTGCTGAACCGCCTCGTCCGGCTTCGGCGTATGACCGACGATGCCCTGCAGGGTGCGGCGGGTGACGAAGACCCGGCCCAGATATTCCCCGACCTGCACCGGAAACTCCACGGCGTCGGCCTCCTCGTTCCAGAAGGGCTCGTCGGGAAACAGGAAAATGGGCATCGGGTCCTCAAAGGGCGGGAATCACTTCAGGACATAGGTGATATCATAGCCGCTGCGTTTGAAGCGCGTCTTCAGCAGCGTGCCGTCCGCCGCGAACCACAGGTCGCGTTCGACATCGCCCTCGATGCGGTGATGGGCGGCCTCTACGGTCTTGCCGCCGGCCTCTACCGGCTCAGCCCCGACCTTGCGCGCCGTGACCTTGTAGGGGGCGCCGTCGATGACCGACAGAAGTTGCGTGTGCTTCAGCACCTGCGGTGTCCACAGGGTCAGCGGCAGGGTGCCGGCGGGCGCCTGTTGGGTCTTGCCGTCCACCGTCAGGCGATAGCCGGCGGCTTCGCGAGCCATCTCAATCTTGTGCGGCGTGCCGTCGTCGTCGGTGGTGGCGGTCATCGATTCCAGAACGCCTCCCTTCCACAGCTCCTCCCGCTTGTGGTCATAGCGGAAGTTGATGAACAGCACCTTCACCCGCGTGGTGGCGGTGACGGTGACCTTGGTGCGGTCGCCCTGCGGTTCGATCTTCACCTGTTCGCTGCCGATCGGATCCTCGCCCATCAGGATCTGGTAGGTCAGCGTCCGTGCTGGCCCTTGGGCGCCGCCCTGCGTGGCGGCGGTGCCCGGCAGGCCGGTCAGCAGCGAGGCCGCCGCCAGGGCAGCGGACAGGGTGGCGCATTTGCTGCGCGTCGTCGTCATATGTGTTTCCTCCCGGTTTGGTGCGGTCGGCGGCTCTTGCGGCCGCTCAGTCGTCCAGCAGCTGCGCCAGCTTCATCGCGACGCCCATCGATCCCTCGACCTTCAGCTTGCCCATGGTGAAGGCCAGCATCGGGTTCAGCTTGCCGTTGATCAGCTTCTGCAGGTTTTCCGGCGAGATGCGGATGGTGCAGTCGGATTCGGCATCCTCGCGGCTGATGCTGATCGGATTGGCTCGGCCATCGACCCGGATCACCTCGCCTTCCTTGCCCAGCAGGAAACGGACCGAGGCGTTGAGCGAGCGCAGATCGCCGCTGCGGCTGCGCAGTTCCTGCAGAATGTCGTCGACCATGAAAGCGTGCCCTCAGGATTGTTCGTAGGACTGGCCTTGACAGTAGGCGCGCATTACGTTTACGTCAACGTCATAACGAAAGCGTTTCAGACGCCCGCCGCCCCTCGATGCCGACCGTTCGATGCCGGCTGTCAGGCGATCCGGAACGCGCCACCGCCAAGGGGAGCGAACCATGCCCGAGCCGCTGGCGCAAAGCGCCAACCCGCCCGCCGCCGCCGATAACAGCGCCCGTCCCTGGCTGGCGCATTATCCCGAGGGGATCGCCTGGGACCAGCACTTCGCGCCGATGCCGCTGCACATGCTGTTCGAAGAGGCCGCCGGGCGCTACTCCGACCGCCCCTGCCTCGACTTCCTGGGACGCCGCTTCAGCTATGCCGAGGTGCTCGATCTGGTGAACCGCGCCGCCCGCGGATTCCAGGATCTGGGCGTCGGGCCGGGGGTACGGGTGGGCTTGTGCCTGCCCAACTGCCCGACCTACGTCATCTCCTACTTCGCGGTGCTGAAGGCGGGCGGGACCATCGTCAACTACAACCCGCTCTATGTGGAGCGGGAACTGGAGCACCAGATCACCGACTCGCAGACCGAGATCATGGTGACGCTGGACCTCAAGCAGATCTATCCGCGCGTCGCGGCGATGCTGGACCGCACCCCGCTGAAGCGGATCGTCGTCTGCCGCATGCCGACCATCCTGCCGGCGGTGAAGAGCGCGCTGTTCCGCGTGCTGAAGCGCAGCGAGATCGCCGCGGTGCCGCGCGACGGCCGTCACCTCGATTTCGACAGCCTGCTGGGCAATGACGGCACGCTGCGCCCGGTGCGCATCGACGGGCTGCGCGATGTCGCCGTGCTGCAATACACCGGCGGCACCACCGGCGTGCCGAAGGGCGCGATGCTGACCCACCACAACCTGCTGTCCAACGCCCGGCAGGTGCAGGCCTGGTTCCCCACCGTGGCGCTGGGGCAGGAGCGCATGCTGGCCGTGCTGCCCTTCTTCCATGTCTTCGCCATGACCGTGGTGCTGAACATGGGGCTGGCCTGCGGGGCGGAGCTGATCATGCTGCCGCGGTTCGAAACCGAACAGGTGCTGAAGACCATCTCCAAGCGCAAGCCGACCCTCGTCCCCGGCGTGCCCACCATGTACAAGGCGCTGCTGGGCCACCCGCAGGTCGCCCGCTATCCGATGACCTCGATCCGCTACTGCATCTCCGGCGGCGCGCCGCTGCCGATGGAATTGAAGCGCCAGTTCGAGACGGCCACCGGCTGCGTCCTGATCGAGGGTTACGGCCTGTCGGAAGCCTCCCCCGTCTGTGCCGCCAACCCGCTGAACGGCGTCAACAAGGAAGGCTCGATCGGCCTGCCGCTGCCCGGCATAACCATCGAAATCCGCGACTTGGAGGACCCGACCCGCAAGCTCGGCATCGGCGAGAAGGGTCAGGTGGCGATTGCCGGCCCCAACGTCATGGCCGGCTATTGGGGCCGGGCGGAGGAGAGCGACCGTACCGTCATCGACGGCTTCCTGCTGACCGGCGATGTCGGAACGATGGACGAGGACGGGTACGTCTTCCTGCTCGACCGGCTAAAGGACCTCATCATCTGCAGCGGCTACAACGTCTATCCGCGCATGATCGAAGAGGCGATCTACCAGCATCCCGACGTGGTCGCCGCCTGCGTCATCGGCCTGCCCGACGACTACCGCGGCCAGACCCCGAAGGCCTTCGTGCAGTTGAAGCCGGGCGCCACCCTGACCGCGGAGGCCCTGCGCGATTTCCTGCGCGACAAGATCTCCCGCATCGAGATGCCGACCGCCATCGAGTTCCGCGAGGAACTGCCGAAGACCGCCGTCGGCAAGCTGTCGAAGAAGGAGCTGATCGCCGAGGCGCAGCAGGCTCTACCGAATGGAAGATGACCCGAAGTCACCATCCTGACCCGGACGTAAAGGGAAGCCTTATCACGCGACGGCAGCTGTGCTACCAAACGACAGGCGCATTGTGCCGGACACGAACAAAAGGTCTTCCCGGGGATGGAACAGCTCTACACGGTCAACCAGCTTGCGGAAGAGCTGGGCATCACGCCGCGGGCTCTGCGCTTCTACGAGGTCAAGGGATTGCTGGCGCCCAACCGTGTCGGCAACAACCGGGTCTATACGAAGCGTGACCGTGCCCGGCTTAAGCTGATCCTGCGCGGAAAGCGCCTGGGCTTCTCGCTGGCGGAGATCCGCGAATATCTCGACCTCTACAACGTCAATGGCGGGGTGGAGCAGCAGAAAAACCTGTTGAAGCGTGTGCAGAAGCGGCTGAAGGACCTTGCCCAGCAGCGCGAGGATCTGGAGGCCACCGTGCAGGAACTGCACGACATCGAGGTGCAGGTCACCAACACCCTGGCGGACCTCAAGGCCGCCGCGAAGGACAGCTGACCGGCCGGGCGCCCGACGCGCTCCGGTCGGTCCTGACGGGGGATCGGAGCATGAAGGGACAGTCTCGGCTTCGGTGGGCAGCCGGCCTCCTCCCGGATGATGCGGGAGAGCGGTCATGAACCTGATCTTCCGACTGCTGACGGTTGCCGCCGCCGCCATCCTCGCAGCATTGCGTGGTCGCAGCGCCGGGCTTCTGGAGCCGTCCGCACTGCGGTTCCGGGTCTGGCCGACCGACCTTGACATCAACCTGCACATGACCAACGCACGCTACTTCAGCGTGATGGATCTGGGACGGACCGACCTGATGATCCGCGTCGGGCTGGGGCCGGCGATCCTGCGCAACCGGTGGCAGCCGGTGCTGGGCGGGGCCACCATCCGCTACCGCCGCTCGCTGCGGCCGTTCCAGCGCTTCACTCTGGTCAGCCGGGTGCTGTGCTGGGACGACAAGTACATCTTCATCGAACACCGCATGGAAACGCGGGGCGGGCTGGCGGCGTTGGCCGTCGTCCAGGGTGCTTTCGTCGGTGCCAATGGCGTGGTCCCTCCGGCCGAAGTTCTCGCCGCACTGGGCAGCACCGCCGCCTCCCCACCGGTCCCCGACGCGGTTGCCGCCTTGCGCGGGCAAAGCCTGCCCGCCGCCTGAGTCGAAACAAGAACACCATCCGAGAGGAGACACGCCATCATGAAGGTGCTGGTGCCCGTGAAGCGGGTCGTCGACTACAACGTGAAGATCCGCGTCAAGGCGGATGGCAGCGGCGTCGAGACGTCCAACGTGAAATTCTCGATGAATCCCTTCGACGAGATCGCCGTCGAAGAGGCGGTGCGCCTGAAGGAAGCCGGCAAGGCGACCGAGATCGTCGTGGTCTCCGTCGGCCCGACCCAGGCCCAGGAGACGCTGCGCACCGCTCTCGCCATGG
>JAFAFA010000052.1 GCA_023423695.1 Pseudomonadota bacterium
CGGTCAGTCCCCCACCGGCACGGCCCGCGACTTCACCGTGACCTCCAGCACGACCAACGCGCTGACCAAGAGGATCTCGGAGAGCTTCGCATCGGGCACGGTGGTGTCCTTCACCGTCGACCGCAAGCTGCTGGAAGCGGCGAACAACCAGGGCAATGGCGTCTCGACCATCGAGAAGAAGGTCGACCTGCAGATCCAGGTGACCAACTCCAGCGGCGCCCAGGTCACCCGCGATGGCATGAGCGATCGGGGCGACGGCAAGCTGAACGGCGGCGAACAGTCCTTCACCTTCGACACCGGTACGGTGCGGCTGGGCATCGACGCCACGACGATCCAGCAGGCGGCGGCGGGCAACTGCTCGGCCAACATCGTCACCAAGCAGATCTCCGACGCCACCACGTCGAACGACATCACGGTCCAACTGAACGAACGCAACACCAACTCGATCACGGTGAACGCAGTCAACCTTTCGACCAGCGGCCAGGGTCTGCGGATGGATGGTGCGCAGAACGACTGGATGGACCGCGCCGACATCGACAAGGCGGTGGCCGGTCTGGATCACGCCAAGGCGACGATCCGCTCCGCGTCGCAGTCGCTGTCGACCAACCTGAACATCATCACGACCCGTGAGAGCTTCACCAAGGAGTTCAGCGACGTGCTGACGGAAGGCGCCAGCAAGCTGACGCTGGCCGACCAGAACGAGGAAGGCGCCGGCCTGCTGATGCTGCAGACCCGTCAGCAGCTCGGCACCATCGCCCTCTCGCTGGCCAACCAGTCGCAGCAGTCGATCCTGCGTCTGTTCTAAGCCCGACCAGGGACGGACACACGAAAAGGGGCGCTCCCGCCGGGGCGCCCCTTTTCGATTCGCCCTCTCAGGCCTTTTCAAAACGCCATTCCAAGACGCCTTGCCGGCACGCCTCGTCAGCGCCTGCGCAGGGCCTCCTCGACCAGGGCCCGCGCATCGGCGGCCAGCGCGGCGCGGCCTTCGCCCCGCGTGTACATCATGTGCCCGCCCGGATGCACCGTCACCGCCACCCGGTCGCGCTCGCCCGTCGGCAACTCCAGCCTGGACGCCACCCAGCGCGAGGCCATGTAGGGGGTGATCAGGTCGGTGCGGCCATGGACGATCAGCACCCGCAGGGCCGGCTGCAGGGTCAGCGCCGTCTGCAGCGCGTCGACGGCGCTCGGCACCGACATCCGCGGCCATTCCCAGTTCCGGTTCACCCGGTCGCTCAGCAGCCGGAAGGGCACGTCGGTCCGCACTCCCAGAGCGTCATGGACGTAGGCGGCGAAGGCCGTCGTGTAGGTCGGAATCGTCCCCTTCAGGAAGGGATCGAACGGAATGCGGGCCGCCCCCGGATCGGGATCGGCCGCGGTGAAGGTGCCGTCATAGATGCTGAGGATGCGCCCCTGGTCGCGCAGAAGCTCACGCGTGAAGACGCCCATCGGCACCCGCCCGCGCTGACGCCGCACGGTCTCCACCGGCAGGCCGGTGATGCGCGCGACCTCGGCGAAGACGTCCTGCCCGGCATCGAGCCGGCCATAATCCAGCCCGGCCAGCCCGGCGAGATAGGGGCCGAGCGCGAAACGCTCCGCCGCTTCGGCAGCCTGCTCCGGCGTACCCGGCCGGCGCCCCAGAGCGGCGGCGGCGGCGGCCATGGACGGCAGTTTCCAGGCCGGGCCGAGGATGCCGTCCTCGTCGATGGCGGCGAAATCGACCACGGGAGAGACCAGGATCAGCCCGTTCACCGCAAGCCCGACCTGATCGATCAGTTCCTCGGCCATCTTGGCGATGCGGAAACCGCCATAGCTCTCCCCGGCCAGGAAGGTGGGAGACGACCAGCGGCCCTGGCGGGTCAGCCAAAGCCGGACGATCTCGGCCATCGCCCGCGCATCGCCATCCACCGACCAGAAGCGCTTCTCCGTCTCGTCGGGCTTGACGGCCCGGCTGAAGCCCGTTCCGACCGGATCGACGAAGACCAGATCGGTGAAGGCCAGCCAGCTGTCCGGATTGTCGACGAGCGCGGCGGGCGGCGGCGGCAGGGTGCCGCCGGGTCCGAAGGCGACCACCTTGGGTCCCGCCGCCCCCAGATGCATGTAGGCCGACGCGGCGCCCGGCCCGCCGTTGAAGACGAAGGTGACGGGCCGCGGCCCATCGGCCGGGCTCTTCGGTTCGGCGGTGTAGGAAACCGTGAAGATGCGGGCCGCCAGCTCCTCCTTGGCGCCGTCGCGCAGCGGCAGGAACTCCGCCGTCGCGCCATAGGCCAGCGCCCCTCCCGGAAGCGGCAGGCTGTGCCGGGTCACGCTGCGCTGCGGATCGAAGCCTTGGAGATCGTCCGTCTTGCGGTCCCCGGATTTGCGGTCCTCGGGCTTGCGGTCCTCGGCCCGATCACCCGGCTTGGCGGCATCCGCCGCTTCCGTCTTGTCCTGCGCCCTGTCCTGAGCGGGGGCGGAAGCGGGTGCGAGCGGCGCCAGAAGGGCCGGCAGCAGCGCCAGAGCCAGACCGGCGGATGGGGAACGGAGCCGTCGCAGCGGCCGGGCGGAGGATGGGGGCGGCATCGACGGATCCAAGACGGAAACTCCCGAACGGTTGCTGGCCCGCCGCATATTGCGGCCCCCGCACCGATCCGCAACCCGCCCCCTGCCGGCAATTTGTCGGCCGCAGGCTTGCCAAGCGCGCTCAGCGCCACATGTCGCTCCTACCGAAAGCGTCAACTCTTTCGGGTTAAGATAAGCTCCTCGCCCATCGGGCCATATTCGACGGGATGCGCCGCCATGATCCTTTCCCGGCATGCCACCATCCGCACGCGGCTGTTCCTCGGCTTCGGCGTGGTGCTTCTTCTCCTGATCAGCCTGACCGTGATCGGCGTCCGCGAGGTGCGGAAGATCGACGCCGATCTCACCCGGATCAACGAGGTGAACAGCGTCAAGCAACGCTACGCCATCAACTTCCGCGGCAGCGTGCATGACCGCGCCATCGCGCTGCGCGACGTGGTGCTGGCCACCGACCCGACGACCCTGTCCGCGGCGCTCGCCGACATCGACCGGCTTGCCGCCTTCTACGAGCAATCCGCCAAACCTCTCGACGCCATGTTCGCGAGCATGGCCGACATCGAGCCGGAGGAGCGGTCGCTGCTCGCCGGCATCAAGGAGATCGAGGCGAAGACCCTGCCGGCGCTCAAGTCGGTCGTCGCTGCCCGCAAGGCCGACGACATGGCAGGCGCGCAGAAGGCGCTGATGCAGGACGCCCGCCCGGCCTTCAACGAATGGCTGAAGCGCATCAACGCCTTCATCGACCTGCAGGAGCGCAAGAACCAGCAGATCGCCGCCCGTACGCGCGAGGTCGCCAGCGGCTTCCAGACGCTGATGCTGTCGCTGTGCGGCGCCGCCCTGCTGCTTGCCGCGGGTTTCGGGCTGTGGACGGTGGCGGCCCTGCGTCCGCTGCGCCGGCTGACCGACGCGATGCTGACCCTGTCGAGAGGCGACCTGACCGTGACGGTGCCGGCCTCCGAAAGCCGGGACGAGATCGGACAGATCACCGGTGCCGTCGAGGTGTTCAAGGCCAACGCGGTGGAGGCCGACGCCTTCCGCCGCCGCCAGGCCGAGGCGGAGCACGCCGCCGAGGAGCGCAAGCGGGCGGAGATGGCGGCGCTGGCCGACCGGTTCGAGAGCGAGGTGAAGGGCGTGGTCGACAGCGTTTCCACCTCCTCGACCGAGGTGCGGACACTGGCGCAGTCGCTGACGACCACCGCCGACCATACCGAAACCCAGGCAACCACCGTCGCCGCCGCGTCCGAACAGGCGTCGGTCAATGTCCAGACCGTCGCCGCCGCCGCAGAGGAGCTCGCCGCCTCCATCGCCGAGATCGGCCGCCAGATCGGCGAGAGCAGCCGCAAGGCCAGACACGCGGCCGATCAGGCGGACGGCACCAACCGCATCGTCGACGGCCTGTCCGCCAAGGCGAACCAGATCGGCGACGTGGTGAACCTGATCAGCTCCATCGCCGGACAGACCAACCTGCTGGCGCTGAACGCGACCATCGAGGCCGCCCGCGCCGGCGAAGCGGGCAAGGGCTTCGCCGTGGTGGCGAGCGAGGTGAAGAGCCTCGCCAACCAGACCGCCAAGGCGACCGGCGACATCTCGCAGCAGATCCAGGAAATCCAGACGGCGACCGCCGACGCGGTGCAGGCGATCCAGAGCATCGCCGCGACGATCGGCGAGGTGAACGACATCGTCGGCACCATCGCTCAGGCGGTCGACGGCCAGAACGCCGCCACCATGGAGATCGCCCGCAACGTCCAGCAGGCGGCGGCCGGCACCAACGAGGTGTCCTCGTCGATCGGCGGCGTCCTGCAGGCGGCGTCCGAGACCGGAAGCGGGGCCTCCCGCCTGCTCTCCTCCTCCGGCGAGTTGTCGAAGCAGGCGGAGTTGCTGCGCAGTCAGGTGGACCGCTTCCTGGGCAGCGTCCGCGGCGCCGTCTGACACCAGCGGTCATGAGGCGGGGACGCGGCAATAGGTAGCATCGCCGACGCTTGCGGCCGGCGGCCGGGAAATCTAGGAGAGTCCGGCCGCCACACGTCCCGCGCGCACCATCCGCCGGATGCACCTCCGACCAGCAGGGGTTCCGCCATGATCGACAGCTCCATGAGCGACAGCGAGAGTGCCGACATGAGCGACAGCGAGAGTGCCGACACCGTCGATTACGGCCGCCTCGTGTGGAGCGACGATCTGGTCCTGGGCATCGCGTCGATCGACGAGCAGCATCGCGAGTGGATCGCCCTGGTCCAGGCCTTCGAGCGCGCCGTCACCGAAGGCCATTCGGCCGAGGAGATGCGCAGGACCCTGGCCGCCGCCGTCGCTTACACCGATTCTCATTTCGCCGACGAACAGCAGGTGATGGAGGAGGCGGGCTATCCCTTCCTCGACGACCATCTCGCCCAGCACCAGCTCGCCTGGGACCGCGTCCATGCCTTCGCCTCCGGCGAGGTGGCGGACGAGGAGGTTCGCAACAGCCTGGCGGAATTCCTGCCGCAATGGCTGATGCTGCACATCAACACCGCCGACCGCCAGTTCGCACGCTGGCTGAAGGGCAGCACCACCCCCGGCGCTCCGGCGGAACCGGCGGGCCGGGTGTTCGGCGATATCCCGGTCTGAAACCCTCGGCCGGCAACTCCGGACTTGCCTCCCGCCGTTGCGATTCCGCGATCACGCCGCTACACAAGGGGCACCGCGCGAGCCATCCCGTTTTCCGGAGCCTTCCGTCATGTCGACCCTGCCCGATCAGGCCACCATCGCCGCCACCGCGGCCAAGATCCTGCTGGAGATCAAGGCGCTGCATTTCAACGCCGAAACGCCCTTCATCTTCACCTCCGGCTGGGCCAGCCCCGTCTACACCGATTGCCGCCGCATCGTCTCCTTCCCGCGCGCCCGCAAGGCGCTGATGGACTTCGCGGTCGCGACGATCGAGCGCGAGATCGGCTATGAGGCCATCGACGCGGTGGCCGGCGGCGAGACCGCCGGCATTCCCTTCGCCGCCTGGATCGCCGACCGGCTGGAACTGCCGATGCAGTATGTGCGCAAGAAGCCCAAGGGCTTCGGCCGCAACGCCCAGATCGAAGGCCTGCTGACCGAGGGGCAGCGCGTCCTTCTGGTCGAGGATTTGGCGACCGATGGCAAGAGCAAGGAGAACTTCGTCACCGCGCTGCGCAACGGCGGCGCCCAGGTGACCGACACCTTCGTGATCTTCCACTACGGCATCTTCCCGCAGTCGAAGGTCAACATGGACGCCATCGGCGTGCGGCTGCATGCGCTGTGCACCTGGTGGGACGTCCTGAAGGTCGCCCGCGACAACCGCTATTTCGACGAGAACACCCTGTCGGAGGTCGAGAAGTTCCTGAACGACCCGGTGGGTTGGTCCTCGTCCCACGGCGGCAAGTCGAGCATGTGACGCAGACGGGGGAGCGGCACCGCGCCGCCTCCCCTCGGGCATCCTCAAAGGTCCGGTGCCGGCCTCATCCGGTGCGGGAAGCCCGGTGCGCAGCGACGGCCGCTTCTTGCTCCGGACGCGGAGTGTGGTTGAACCGGACCCGGACGATTTCCCACCGTTCCTGCGCTCCCGCGGTGCCGCCGTCGCAGGGGCGGCGGTCCAGCACGTCGAAGGACAGTGTGGACAGCCCGTCGCCCGCCGGGATCTTGCCGGTGGACCAAAGCTCCTGAAAGAGACGACGGTTGACCAGGGAGATTGGGGACGGCGTCGCATCCGGCGTGAAGCCGTCGTTGTCATGGTCGAGCGGCTTGAAGCGCCCCTTGCGCCGGCCGGTGGGAATGCGGCGTGCCCGGATGCGCAGCGAGAAATCGAAATCCTCGTAGCCCCAGCCCCAAAAGACGTTGGAGTAGCCGTCGACCTGCCGCATGACCGTGTTCGGCATCAGCAGCACGCCGCCCATCGTACTTTCCAGGTTGCTTGTTACCGTACGGTCCGACCGTCCCGGCGCGACCGGCCGCTGCTCCGCCCCGTACCACAGGATTGGCGTGGGGCAGTCGGCGGACGAATAGTCGGCATCGACCGGCAGGTAATCGATGTCGTGCAGGCAGGTGTAGTCGCTCCGTTCCTCGCCCAGCAGGAATCCGGCATTCATCAGAGCCCCCCGGTTGAAGGGAAGCCCGGCCTCCTGCTCCACGATGGTGACGCGATAGTCGATCCGCGGGACCAGCCGGTCGAAATGGGCGCTCACCCACGGGACGAACTGCCGGAGATGGCTTTCGCGATCCCGGTAAGGAACGACGATGTGGAGCCGCGCCCCTGCGCTGTCGGCGGTCGTCATGTGGCCTCCCCTTCTTCCTGCAAGGCGGATTTCGGACCGCCGGTGTCGTCGGCCGCAATTGTAATCGGCCGCGGCGCTCCGCCGGCCCGGTGAATCTTCCACATCTCCCGGTATGCCGCCTCCAGATGCCGGACAAAACGGGGCGTGTCGAACAGCGCGCAGTCCGGCCGGTTGCGCACCAGCCGATGCCGCAGGTCGCGAAGCCGTTCGGGAGAACGGGCGAGCGCCACGGCCGCAGCCTCATAGGCCTCCTGCCCGTCGACGATCAGTTCGGGCAGTCCGGCCGCCCGCAGCAGGCTGGCCGCCACGCGCCCGGCGAAGGTCGTCCCGCACCGTGTCAGCACCGGCAGGCCGGCCCACAGGGCATCGCTGGCCGTGGTGTGCGCGTTGTAGGGAAGCGTATCGAGGAACAGGTCCGCCAGCCGGTGCCGCGCCAGATGCTCGGCATGAGGCAAGGGCTTGGCGAAGACGAGCCGATCGGGATCCACACCGCGGGACGCGCCCTCGCGGCGCAGGTTGGCGACCACCTGGGGGTTCCCGGCATAGAGCCACAGCACGCTGCCCGGCACCGCCGCCAGGATGCGCGCCCAGCCGTCGAACAGGGCGGGCGTCAGCTTGTAGGCGCTGTTGAAGCAGCAGAAGACGAAACCATCGGCCGGCAGCCCGCAGTCCGCACGCGTCGGCGTGGCCTCGGCGATGACGCGCCGGCGGTCGTTGGGCTGGTAGCAATCCGGCAGCCGCACCACCCGCTCGGTGAAGAAGCCCTCCTCGCCCGGCGCGATCACCGTGGGGTCGGCGACGATGTAGTCGACAAACTCCGCCCCCAGCGTTCCGGGATAGCCCAGCCAGTTCACCTGCACCGGAGCCGGCCGGGCCACCAGGATCGAACTGCGCGAGAAGCTGGTGAAGCCGGTCAGATCGACCAGGATGTCGATTCCGTCCGCCAAGATGGCCCGCGCCGCATCCGCGTCGGTGTGGCGGCGCAGGTCGACGAAACGCTCGATCCCCCGCTCGAACCGTCGGCGCAGCGCGCTGCCGTCGTCGATGCCGGTCGAATAGGCGGTGACGGCGAAACGGGAGCGATCATGCGTCTCCAGGGCATCGACCATCAAATGGCCCATGGCATGCTCGCGGAAATCCGCCGACAGATAGCCGATCCGCAGGCGCCCGTCGCGCGCGGCGGCTGCTGCTGCCGCCACCGGCCGGGTCACCGGAACGGCGCCGCGGGCCTTCGCCGCCGCCCAGAGGGTTGCAGCCGACTGCTGGTCGGCCAGGGTCGAGGCGCAGGACAGGACGTCGAAGGGCGACACCCCCTCCGTCCCCTCGCGCACCCGCCACAGGAGTTGCGCCTCCAGCCCGTCCAGATCGCGCCAGTCGCACAGAAGCCTCTGCTGATGGACGAGTTGGCCCAAGGCCGCGGCATGGTCCGGAACCAGCCGCAGCACCCGTCGGCAGGCGTCCGCCGACACCGCGCTCCAACCGGCCATTGCGGCGGCCATCGCCAGATCGGCATGGGCGTCGGTCTCGCCGGGATCGATGACGACGGCATTGCGCAGGACGGCGACGGCGGCATCGGGACGCACGGCCTCCGCCAGCACCCCGCCCAACCGCCGCCAAGCCTCTCCGCTCATCGGCTGGCGGGCCAGCAGGGCCCTGAGGACCGCAAGCGCGCCGTCCGCATCGCGCAGGCTCGACAGGAGCAGGGCCAGATTGACCTCGACCACGGGAAAATCGGGCCGCAGGTCCAGCGCCGCGCGGTATTGGGCCACGGCATCCTGCGGACGACCGAGTTCCCGCAGAACGTTGGCGAGATTGTTGCGCGCCGCCGGGTCGGACGGCTCCAACCGGACCGCGGCCGACGTGGCACGCCATGCCTCCTCTCGGTGCTGCGCCGCACGGGCGGCGTTGCCGAGCGCCAGCCAGTTCCGTGCGCCGGCCGGATCGAGCGCCACCGCAAGACGGCCGGCGGCGAGCGCCTCGGTGGGCCGGCCGGCGGCGTCGAGCAGTCCGGTCAGGTTGTGCCAGTTCTCCGCATCCTGGGGCGCGAAGGCGAGCGCCTTGCGGAAGGCCGCTTCCGCATCCGCGTTACGGCCCATGCGGTGAAGCGCCACGCCCAGCTTGGACCAGGACGCAGCATCGGCGGGGCCGAGCCGCGCCGCCTCACGGTGGGCGGCGACGGCCTCCGCGAAGCGACCCAGGTCCTGCAGGGCGACGCCGAGGTTGTTGTGGACCTCCCCCAAATGGGAGTGGGTCGCCAGCACCTTGCGGTAATGGGGCTCGGCATCCTGCGGGCGTCCCTGCCGGTGCAGGGCCAGCGCAAGCCCGTAATGCGCATCGACCGAATCGGGGGCGACCCGTAGCGCCGCCGCATAGACCGTCGCCACCGCATCCCAGCGCGCCATGGCGGCCATGGCCGCACCGAAATCGAGATAGACCTCCAGGTCCTTGGCGATGGCCAGCGACTTCTGGAACAGGATCACCGCCTCGCGCGCGCGGCCCAGCCGCAACTCCACCACGCCCAGCCGGTGCAGGGCGGCCGGGTTCTGCGGCTCGGCCTGCAGGACTTCGAGGTAGCGGGCCCTCGCCTCCTCCAGATTGCCGGCGTTTTCCGCCGCCACGGCGCGGGTGAAGCTGGTCATGCTCTGCCGATCGCTACTGACGGTTGACGGTGACGGGTCCGGCATTTGTCTGCCACAGCCGACCTCAGTCGCGCCAGCGCGTGTGTTCCACGATGCGGGGAATTTCGGCGGGACGGCGGCCATCCCCCCATTGCGAGATGTCGGGAATGGCGGTCACCCCGTGGCGGCGGCCGAGCAGGCTGAGGATGCTCTGGTCATGACGATGGTCGCGAAACTCAGGATAGTTCGGCAGGCCGCATTCGTTGGGGGCGTCGGTGATCAGCCGGGCATCCTGGGCATAGCGCAGCCATTGGGAAATGAAGTCCATGCTTTCCGGCCCGCGCTCACAAACGATGAAGCTGGCGAGGATCTGCGGCGCGTCGGTGTAGGCCCGCTGGTCCTGCCCCATGAAATGGAAGCAGTCGCGCTTCGTCCAAACGCGGTTGCTGTGATGGTCCTCCAGCGTGAACAGCAGGACCGGCAGGTCGCGCCGCCGTCGGCAGAGTTCGATCACCGGGTCGACGCTGTGGACGAAATGGGCGCCGCTGTCGCTGTAGAACAGGATGTCGCCGTCCTGCAGATGCTTGCGCAGCATCAGGTCGATGAAATAGGGCTTCCATAGCCAATAACCGGCCCCGCGCGGCTGCTCCAGGATATGCCGGTTGCGGGCGGCGAAGACGGCATCGATGCGGTGCCGCCCCATCATCGCCACGTCGTCGAAACCGCCGACGTCCAGCCCGGTCCTGGCGTTGTGTTTCTGCGCCGTGGTGAAGGCCCCGTCGGCATAGTTCAGCAGCACGCGTTTCATCGCCCACTCCTCCGCCGCTGCAAGGCGGCCCTTTCACCAGGGCCGCTCACAAGCGGCTTTCGATCCATTCGGCCAAGCGAAAGGCATCGAAGTAGAAATCCTCCGTGCCGAGGAAGGGCGGCGTGCTGCGGTAGCGGCGATAGGTGTCGTAATCGTCGTCGACGGCCAGGATGGCGTCGATCGCCTCCTCGTCGGAGGAATAGCGCGACACGTCGATGAAGCTGCCGGCGGCGACATCCCGCAACACGCCGGGGTCCCCCCAATAGAGCGGCACGGCACCGGCCTGGAAGGCGTCGAGGATCTTCTCGGTCAGATAGCCGGGATGGCTCGCATTTTCGAAGGCGAAGGCGAAGCGGTAGCGCGAGAAGACCCGGATCTTCGGCAACCAGCCCATCTTCACGACACTGCCGGTGTTGTTCAGCAGCCAGCCCACCGACTCCACATGGCGTCGGGCGCAGAGCATCCGGAAGAAGTCGTTGCGCCGGGCGCAGTTGGGGTTCTTGTAGAGAAAGGCGCAGAATTTCCGCTTCGCCGCCTCTTCCCGCGTCGGCGGAACAGGCGGCAGAACCGGATGGCAGAAATGCGGCGTCGCCCCCTCGCGCCTGTGGTCCCAGGCATGCATGACGTAGAGCGGCAGGCGGTAATGGCGGGGATCGTCGATGCGGTCGAACGACACCGACATGTCGACGCCGTCGAGCGGGGGCCGCACATTCTCGCCGGTGAAGAACAGCCCGCGGGCGGTCCGCGCTTCCCGGTGGCGGGTGCCGAACACCGACACGATGGCGAGGTCGCAGTCGTTGTCGACGACGGAAACGTCGAAGCGGCTCGACAGGATCTCGACGAAGAAGTTCGCGGACGGATTGAACTCCGGCCAGAAGTCGAAGAAGGCGATCTTCAACCGCGGGCGGGCGCCGCGGCCGCCGCGATCCGGACCATGCAGAAGGAAACGGTCGAGGAGCGCCGGATCCCTGTTGGCGGAAGAAAGGAATTCGGCCAGGAAATCGCTTGTCCGTGGATCGATCATGCCCGCCGATGCCCTTGCGCGTACTGCCTGCCGCGAACGGTCCCTGTGCCGGACACTCCGGCGGCAACACCCTAGATTTGCAGCAGTCCCGTGACCAGCGGTATTTTCGGACCCTGCCGCGCTTGGAACCGGCGTGAGCCGTCCTTGACCGCACCGCACACGCCGCTAATATCCCGCGCCATGGACGTCTCACTGCGGATCCCGATGATGTGCGCTCCGGCGCATCGCGCGCGAATTACCGGCCCGGCTCTCTGAGGAGGGCCGGGATAGAGACCTGCTGTGTTCCGGGTGGCGCCACGGCCAGTCCTGCCGGCCGCCGCCCGACGGTGATGCTTTCCCCCAGGGATCCGATATGACCCGCGATTACAAATCGACCGTCTTCCTGCCCCGCACCGACTTCCCCATGCGCGGCGGCCTGCCGACCAAGGAGCCCGAGCTGCTGAAGCGCTGGGCCGAGATGGACCTGTTCGGCAAGCTGCGCGCAAGCGCCAAGGGCCGCAAGAAGTTCGTGCTGCACGACGGCCCGCCCTATGCCAACGGCAACATCCACATCGGCCATGCCGTCAACAAGATCCTGAAGGACGTGATCGTCCGCTTCCGCCAGATGCAGGGCTTCGACGCCGACTATGTCCCCGGCTGGGACTGCCACGGCCTGCCCATCGAGTGGAAGATCGAGGAGAAGTACCGCAAGGCCGGCAAGAATAAGGATGACGTGCCGCTCATCCAGTTCCGCGCCGAATGCCGCCAGTTCGCCGAGGAATGGGTCGGCATCCAGGCCGCCGAGTTCCGCCGGCTGGGCGTGGAGGGCGACTGGAAGCACCCCTACGCCACCATGACCTTCCCGGCCGAGGCGCAGATCGTCCGTGAAATCCACAAGTTCGCGCTGAACGGCGGCCTCTACAAGGGCTCCAAGCCGGTCATGTGGTCGGTGGTCGAGAAGACCGCGCTGGCCGATGCCGAGGTGGAATACCACGACCACACCTCCACCACCGTCTTCGCCCGCTTCCCCGTCTGGGGGTCGTCGGCGCCGGAAGTGGACGAGGCCAGCATCGTCATCTGGACGACCACGCCCTGGACCCTGCCGGCCAACCGCGCCATCGCCTATGGCGACGAGATCGAATACGCCACCTTCAAGGTCACTGCGGTCGCCGACGGGTCCAAGGCCGTGGTCGGCGAGCGTCTGGTGCTGGCCACCGGCGTCGCCGAGGGCGTGCTGAAGGAAGCCGGCGTCACCGAGTGGAAGCAGCTGCACCGCTTCCCCGGCTCGCGCCTCGCCGGCACCTATTGCCGCCACCCGCTGAACGGCAAGGGCTACGACTTCAAGGTGCCGCTGCTGGCCGGCGATTTCGTCACCACCGACGCCGGCTCGGGCTTCGTCCACATCGCCCCCGGCCATGGCGAGGACGACTTCCGGCTGGGTCAGGCCAACGGCATCGAGGTGCCGCAGACGGTCGGCGAGGACGGGCGCTACTACGCCCATGTGCCGCTGTTCGCCGGTCTGGCCGTCTACACCGACCAGGGCAAGCCCGGCCCGGCCAACAAGGCGGTGCTGGAGGCGTTCGAGGAAGCCGGGTCGCTGCTGGCCAGCAACCGCATCAAGCACAGCTATCCGCACAGCTGGCGCTCCAAGGCGCCGCTGATCTTCCGCACCACGCCGCAGTGGTTCATCTCGATGGAGACGAACGACCTGCGCAAGGTGGCGCTGCAGGCGATCTCCGACACCCGCTGGATCCCGTCCCAGGGCGAGAACCGCATCCGCTCGATGATCGAGAGCCGCCCGGACTGGTGCATCAGCCGCCAGCGCGCCTGGGGCGTGCCGATCGCCCTGTTCGTGCGCAAGGCGACCGGCGAGATCCTGCGCGACGAGGCGGTGTTCGCCCGCATCGCCGACATCTTCCAGCAGGAGGGCGCCGACGCCTGGTTCGCCCGCGACCCGCAGGACTTCCTCGGCAACGGCTATGCCGCCGAGGAGTTCGAGCAGGTCCGGGACATCGTCGACGTCTGGTTCGAGTCCGGCTCCTCCCATGCCTTCGTGCTGGAGCAGCGGCTGGAGGAGCTGGCCTGGCCGGCCGACCTCTATCTTGA
Source organism: Pseudomonadota bacterium (assembly GCA_023423695.1). Lineage (GTDB taxonomy): Bacteria > Pseudomonadota > Alphaproteobacteria > Azospirillales > Azospirillaceae > Azospirillum. The sequence continues at coordinate 13,360 of JAFAFA010000052.1, forward strand.
GGGCTCGGACCAGCATCGCGGCTGGTTCCATTCCTCGCTGCTGGAAAGCTGCGGCACGCGCGGCCGGGCGCCCTACAACGCGGTGCTGACCCATGGCTTCGTTCTGGACGAGCAGGGCCGCAAGATGTCCAAGTCGCTGGGCAACGTGGTGGCCCCGCAGGAGGTCTGCGACCAGTATGGCGCCGACATCCTGCGCCTGTGGATCATCAACTCCGACTATTCGGAGGATCTCCGCATCGGCAAAGAGATCATCAAGACCCAGGCCGACCTGTACCGCCGCCTGCGCAACACGCTGCGCTACCTGCTGGGTGCGCTGGCCGACTACACCCCGGCCGAGCGGATCGACGCCGCTGAGATGCCGGAACTGGAGCGCTGGGTCCTGCACCGCCTGTCGGAGCTGGACGCGCTGGTGCGCGAGAAGGTCGAGGCCTACGACTTCCACGCCCTGTTCGTGGCCCTGCACAACTTCTGTGCTGTGGAGCTGTCGGCCTTCTACTTCGACGTCCGCAAGGACAGCCTCTATTGCGATCCGGTCGATTCGGTGCGCCGCCGGTCGGTGCGGACGGTGATGGAGCATCTGTTCTCCACCCTGACCGCCTGGCTCGCCCCGATCCTCTGCTTCACCGCGGAAGAGGCGTGGCTGGCGCGGCCGGAAGGCCTGACCGGCGGCCAGGGCTGGACCGACGAGAGCGTGCATCTGCGCGGCTTCCCGGAGGTGCCGGCCGAGTGGCGCAACGACGCTCTCGCCGCCAAGTGGGAGGCGGTGCGCAACGTCCGCCGCGTCGTCACCGGCGCGCTGGAACTGGAGCGCGCCAACAAGACCATCGGGTCGTCGCTGCAGGCCGATCCGACAGTCCATGTCGACGCCGCCACCAAGGCCCTGCTGGCCGACGTGGACTTCCAGGACGTCTGTATCACCTCCGCCATCGAGGTGACGGACGCCGCGGCGCCGGACGGGGCCTTCACCCTGCCCGACCTTCCCGGCATCGCCGTTGCCCCGGCGCTCGCCGAAGGCGAGAAGTGCGAGCGCTGCTGGAAGGTCCTGGAGGAAGTCGGCACCGTCCACGACCACCCGACGCTCTGCATCCGCTGCTCCGACGCGGTGGCATGAGGCCGGCAAGGCGTCACCCCCACCCTAACCCTCCCCCGCTGGGCGGGGGAGGGAACTCCGCCGCCCGACAACCAATCCCCCTCCCCCGTTCAACGGGGGAGGGTCGGGGTGGGGGCAGGGGGCGGCAGCTTCCGGAGTTCACATGAACACCTTCGTCGCCAACCAATCCCGGTCCTACTGGCTGTTCGGGCTGATCGTCGCCGTGGTGGTGGTCGTGCTAGACCAGGGCAGCAAGTGGTTGATCCTCGAACATGTCATGCAGCCGGTGCCGCATGTCATCGAGGTGACGCCCTTCTTCAACCTCGTGCTGGTGTGGAACTACGGCGTCAGCTTCGGCACCTTCGCCAGCGGCGGGGCGATGATGCCCTATATCCTCAGCGCCATCGCCGCGGTGATCGCCGTCTGCCTCGTCCTCTGGATGCGGCAGGCCGAAAGCCGGCTGGCGGCGCTGGCGCTGGGCTTCATCATCGGCGGCGCGGTGGGCAACGTCGCCGACCGGCTGCTGCATGGCGCGGTGGTCGACTTTCTCGATTTCCATTACGCCGGCTGGCATTTCTGGGCCTTCAACGTGGCCGACAGCGGAATCAGCGTCGGCGTGGTCCTGCTGCTGATCGACGGACTGTTCGCCGACCGCGAAAAGTCGTAAGAGTTCCGTCGCCGGTGGCGTTATAACCACCGGCGGCGCTGACCATGCGGCCGCGGCCTCCGGGCCGGGTCGCTACGACGTGACAGACGACGGGATCCTCCGAACGTGACCAGCATCTCCTCCGCCCTCTCCCTCTCCCGGACCCGGCTTCCTCTGCTTGGGCTGGCGCTTGCGGCGTTGACGCTCGCCGGCTGCTCGGATGTTCGCCGCTCCATCGGTCTCGACCGCCAGAGCCCCGACGAGTTTTCCGTCGTTTCCCGCGCTCCGCTGACCCTGCCGCCCAGCCTGCAGGACCTGCCGAAGCCGCGCCCCGGTGCCGCCCGCCCGCAGGACAACACGCCGACCCAGGTGGCCGCCGGCGCCGTGTTCGGCGGTTCCTCGCGCGGCGCCGCCAAAGCGGTCGCCGGCTCCACCGCCGGCGAAAAGTCGCTGGTCGCCCAGGCCGCGGCGCGCGACGGCATCGACCCCAACATCCGCACCAAGGTCGATCAGGAAACCACCCAGCTGATCATCGCCGACAAGAGCTGGATCGATTCGCTGCTGTTCTGGCAGAAGCAGGAGCAGCCCTACTCGCTCGTCGACCCGGCCAAGGAGCAGCAGCGCCTGCGCGAGGCCCAGGCTCAGGGCAAGTCGGTGGACGGCGCCGCGACGCCGGTCATCGAGCGCAAGCGCAAGGCGCCGCTGGAAGGCCTGTTCTAAGCAGGACCCGTCTGCGCCCCGATGGTTCGAACCTTGTCGCGGGCGCGACATCACACCAGTTTCGGGGGGCGCCCTTCCCAGCGAAGGGCGCCCCTTTCGATTCGGACCTCCTGATCCGGGAGCCCTCATGCTCGCCTACCTCCCAGCCCGCCGCCTCGCCGCGGCCGGATTCCTGGCGCTGACGATGACCGTCGCCGCCCCCCTGATGCCGGCGCCGGTCGCCGCGCCGCCCGCCCTTGCGGCGGAAAAGGGGGTTTTCTTCCCCGAGAGCTTCACCTTGTCGAACGGCATGCAGGTGGTGGTCGTCCCCAACCACCGCGTTCCGGTCGTGACCCACATGGTCTGGTACAAGGTGGGGGCCGCCGACGAGGAGCGCGGCCAGTCCGGCATCGCCCATTTCCTCGAACACCTGATGTTCAAGGGGACGGACCAGATCCCGCCCGGCGAGTTCAGCCGCATCGTCGCCAAGAACGGCGGGCGCGACAACGCCTTCACCAGCTACGACTATACGGCCTACTACCAGAACGTCGCCCGCGACCGGCTGGAGATGGTGATGCGGATGGAGGCCGACCGCATGGCCAACCTGAAGCTGACCGACGCGGTGGTCTATCCCGAACGCGACGTCATCATCGAGGAGCGGCGACAGCGCGTCGAGAACGAGCCGGCCGACCGCATCGGCGAGCAGATCAACGCCACCATGTTCGTCCACCACCCCTACGGCACCCCGGTGATCGGCTGGCCGCAGGAGATGGCGGGGCTGACGCGGGAGATGGCGGAGAGCTTCTACAAGACCTGGTACACGCCCAACAACGCCATCCTGGTGGTGTCCGGCGACATCACCGCGGCAGAGCTGAAGCCGCTGGCCGAGCGCTATTACGGTGCCATCCCCGCCCGTCCGGTGCCGGAGCGCAAGCGGGTGAGCGAACCGCCGATGACTGCCGCGAGACAGGTGGTTCTGCGTGACGAGGAGGTGCGGCAGCCGTCGGTGCGCCGCACCTGGATCGCGCCGTCCTACCGCCTCGATCCCCAGGGGCAGGCATATGCGCTGCAGGTGCTGGCCGAGATCATGAGCGGCGGCACCACCTCCCGCCTCTACCGCAGCCTCGTGGTGGACCAGAAGCTCGCGACCTCCGCCTGGCTCGGTTATGGACCGACGGCCTGGGACATGGCGACGGTCGGCGTCGGCGCCAGCCCGGCCGCCGGGGTGCCGATGGACAAGCTGGAATCGGCGCTGTGGGCCGAGATCGACAAGCTGCTGAAGTCCGGAGTGACGGAGGAGGAGGTCGCGACCGCCCGCAAGCGCATGCTGGCCGCGGCGGCCTATGCCCGCGACAGCCTGACCGGCCCGGCCCAGACTCTGGGCGCCGCGCTGGCGACCGGACAGAGCCTGGACGATGTGGAAAGCTGGCCGGTGCGCATCGATGCCGTCACCGCCGATCAGGTCAACGCCGCCGCCCGCGCGGTGCTGAGCCAGACCAACCATGTCACCGGCCTGCTGCTGCCCCCGACCGGAAAGGACAGTTGAGGATGAGCGTGCGTCACTTCTCCATGCGGACGGGCGTCGCCGCGCTCCTGTTCACCCTTGTCGCCATTGCCCTGCCCGCCCACGCCATGGACATCAAGCGCGTGGTCAGCCCCGGCGGGATCGAAGCGTGGCTGGTCGAGGACCACAAGGTTCCGGTGCTGGCGATCGAATGGGCCTTCGAAGGGGCCGGCGGCACCGACCCCAAGGGCAAGGAGGGGCTGGCGAACCTCGCCTCCACCATGCTCGACGAGGGGGCCGGCCCCTATGACTCGCAGGCCTTCCAGGCGCGGCTGCAGGACAAGGCCATCGCGCTGGGCTTCGACGCCGGGCGCGACGGGTTCAGCGGCTCGCTGCGCACCCTGACCGAAAATCGCGACGAGGCGCTGGACCTGACCCGGCTCGCCCTGACCGAGCCGCATTTCGCGCCCGAGGCGCTGGACCGCATGCGGGCGTCGATCATGGCCAGCCTGAAGCGGGACCTCGCCGACCCCAACTATGTCGCGCGCCGCCAGTTCTACGCCACCGCCTTCCCCGGCCATCCCTATGGCGGCGAGGTGCGCGGCACGCTGGAGACGCTGCCCACCGTCACGCCGGACGATCTGCGCGCCTTCGTGAAGGGCCAGTTCGGCCGCGACCGGCTGGTGGTGGCCGCCGCCGGCGACATCTCGCCTGAGGACCTCGGCAAGGCGCTGGACCGGGTGTTCGGCACGCTGCCGGCCAAGACCGAGGCGCCGGCCATCGCCGACGTGACGATGGCCGGGCTTGGCGAGACCATCCTGCTGCCGCGCCCGACGGCGCAGACCGTCATGCTGATGGGCCAGCCGGGCGTGAAGCGCGACGATCCCGACTGGTACGCCGCCACGGTGATGAACTATGTGCTGGGCGGTGGTGGCTTCGGCTCCCGCCTGATGGAGGAGGTCCGGGAGAAGCGCGGGCTGAGCTATGGCGTCTACAGCTACCTGATTCCGATGGACCATGCCGCCGTGGTGATGGCCGGCGGCTCCACCGTCAACGCGAAAGCCGGACAGGCGCTGGACATCATCCGCCAGGAATGGGCGCGCATGGCAAAGGACGGGCTTACCGATCAGGAGATGGCCGACGCCAAGACCTATCTGACCGGCTCCTTCCCGCTGCAGTTGGGCTCGACCCAGGCCATCGCCCGCGTCCTGCTGCAGGTGAAGCGGGACAATCTGGGCATCGAATACCTGAACCAGCGCGACCGCTACATCAACGGGGTGACCCAGGCCGACATCAAGCGCGTCGCCCAGCGCCTGCTCGACCCTGCCAAGCTGCTGACCGTGCTGGTGGGCAAGCCGGAAGGCGTGACGCCGACGCGGACGGTCGACGGGGGAAGTTGAGGGGCATCGGCTTCGATTGCCCCCACCTAACCCTCCCCCGCTGGGCGGGGGAGAGGATTCAGCGCTTGTTTGCAAGGGCGGCGGCAGTCCCTCCCCCGCCCAGCGGGGGAGGTTAGGTGGGGGTCTAACTCCCCAAGACTCTACGCCAAATCCGGCTGGCTCCCCGGAAAGCGAGGATCGCTCGGATCGACCGGGTTCCCCGGCACCTTCCCCGGAATGATCCCGCCCTGATCCGGCCGCGCGGCATCGTCGCGGTCGCGTTGCTCCTCGCGCTCTTCCAATGGCGGGGTGACAGGCTTGTCCGACATGGCGTCCTCCTGTTGCGTATCCTCCAATCCACAACACCCCGGCCCCCCACCCGGTTGCACCCCTGGCCGGCACGCATAGGCCGTTAAGCCGCGCCGACTGCCGCGTTTTGGCCCGTGGCCGTTGCCGAGTGTCGGTGCTAGGCTCCGCACGCCCCGCAGATGGGCCGCGTCAAAGGACCGCTGACGTCAAGGAGTCCAAAGCATCATGACCGCGCTGACCCGTTCCCCCGCCTGGGCCGCCCTCGCCCAGCACCGCCAGGACATGGCCGGCACGCACATGCGTGACCTGTTCGCCGCCGATCCCGGCCGGTTCAAAGCCTTCTCGCTGGAGGCCGCGGGGCTGTTCCTCGATTATTCGAAGAACCGCATCACGCCGGACACGGTCGGCCTGCTGCTCGACCTCGCCCGCCAGCAGGATGTCGAGGGTGCCCGCGCCCGCATGTTCGGCGGCGAGCCGATCAACCTGACGGAAAAGCGCGCCGTGCTGCACACCGCGCTGCGCAACCGCTCCGACCGTCCGGTGACGGTGGATGGCCGCGACGTGATGCCGGCGGTGCGCGCGGTGCTGGAGCGGATGGACGCCTTCGCCAATTCGGTGCGTGACGGCGAATGGCGCGGCTACAGCGGCCAGCCGATCACCGATGTGGTGAACATCGGCATCGGCGGCTCCGACCTTGGCCCCGTCATGGCGACGGAGGCGCTGAAGCCCTTCGCCCATGCCCATGTCGCCCTGCATTTCGTCTCCAACGTCGACGGCACCCATCTGGCCGAACAGCTGAAGTGGCTGGACCCGGAGACCACCCTGTTCGTCATCGCGTCCAAGACCTTCACGACGCAGGAGACGCTGACCAACGCCCATTCCGCCCGCCGCTGGTTCCTGGAGACCGCGAAGGACGAGGCGCATGTCGCCAAGCATTTCGTCGCCGTCTCCACCAACGAGGCGGAGGTGCGGAAGTTCGGCATCGACCCGGCCAACATGTTCGGCTTCTGGGACTGGGTCGGCGGCCGCTATTCGCTGTGGTCGGCCATCGGCCTGCCGATCATGATCGCCATCGGGCCGGAGCGCTTCGCCGAGCTGCTGGCCGGCGCCCATGCGATGGACGAGCATTTCCGCACCGCGCCACTGGAACGCAACATGCCGGTGCTGATGGGCCTGCTCGGCGTCTGGTACCGCAATTTCTGGGACGCCTCGTCCTACGCGGTGCTGCCCTACGACCAGTACCTGCACCGCTTCCCCGCCTATCTCCAGCAGTTGGACATGGAGAGCAACGGCAAGTCGGTGACCCGCGGCGGTGAGCCGGTGGACTACCAGACCGGCCCGGTGCTGTTCGGCGAGCCCGGCACCAACGGGCAGCACGCCTTCTACCAGCTGATCCACCAGGGCACCTCGCTGATCCCCTGCGACTTCGTGGCGGCGGCGACCACCCACAACCCCATCGGGGCGGAGCCCGGCGCCCATCACCGCATCCTGCTGTCCAACGTCTTCGCCCAGGCCGAAGCGCTGATGCGCGGCAAAACCGCCGACGAGGTACGGGCGGAGATGACCAAGTCCGGCAAGCCGGCGGCGGAGGTGGAGGCGCTGGTCCCCCACCGCGTCTTCCCCGGAAACCGCCCGTCCAACACCATCCTGATCCAAAGCCTGACCCCGGCGACGCTGGGCGCCCTGATCGCGTTGTACGAACACAAGGTCTTCGTCCAGGGCATCGTCTGGGACATCAACAGCTTCGACCAGTGGGGCGTGGAGCTTGGCAAGCAGTTGGCCAGCACCATCCTGCCGGAGATGGAGAGCGGCCCAGCCGAGGGGGCGCATGACAGCTCCACCACCGGACTGATGGCGTGGTGGCGGGCGCACCGGTAAGAGACGGTTCAGCTTACGCCAAGTAATTGTATGTATGCGAACGTTGTCGGGCGGGACAGACTCCCCCCCGATGGCGTTCGGAACAATGCGACGGCGTTCCGGTTGAAGAGGGAAACGGTCTTTCACCAACCCTCTTCACCGGAGCAGCCCCATGTCCACGCGCTTACGCCTCGCCATCCTGATCTACGGCATGATCCAGGGTGTGGTCTTCGGCATCGGCACCGTCCTGGTCCTGGCGGTCCCCAGCTTTTCCGAGCAGGCGATGACGCTGATGCCGACCGTGGTAATCCTGAGCATCATCCTTGCGGCTCCCATCGCGTGGTTCGTGGCGCCGCGGATGCGCCTGCGCTTTTGGCAGCGTCGTGAGGAACGGCACCAGGCGCCGCGCCGCGTCACCCTGTCCTGACCGCTCGGTCCGTGCCGTCTTCCGCGACCATGGCGAACAGCCAGTCGCGGAAGGCACGCATGGTCGGCGTCTCAGGCCGCGACTTCAGCGATGTCAGCCAATAGGCGCCCTTGCACACGGTTACGGCGAAGGGCTGCTCGATCAGGCCAAGCGCCAGCGGCCGGCGGAACATCGACACCGGGGCCAGCGCCACCCCGGCCCCCTGGATCGCCGCCTCCACCATCAGGGAGGAGGAGTCGAAGACCGGCCCCTTGACCGGTGGCATGGCCGACGACTCCACCCCGGCGGCGGCGAACCAGCCCGGCCATTCGTCGGCCCGGTAGGAGCGCAGCAGGGTCTCGCGCCCGACATCGGCGGGGTCGCGCAGGCGGCGGGCGATCTCCGGCGCGCACAGCATCGACAGCGGCGCGTCGAACAGGCGAACGGCGTCGGTGCCGTGCCACGCGCCGTCGCCGAAGCGGATGGCGTAGTCCAGCCCCTCCGCCGCGATGTCGACGCGGTTGTTGTTGGTGGACAGGCGCAAATCGACGAAGGGATGCGCCTCGCGGAAGCGCGTCAATCGCGGCAGCAGCCAGCCGACGGCGAAGGTGCCGACAGCGCCGACCGTCAGCACCTCGCGGACGCGCCCGCCCTCGAACTGGTCGAGCAGCCCGCCGATGCGGTCGAACGCCTCCTCCAGCGTCGGCAGCAGCGCCCTTCCCTCGTCGGTCAGGGCAAGGCCGCGCGGCAGGCGATGGAACAGGCTGGCGCCCAGCCGCTCCTCCAGCAGCTTGACCTGATGGCTGACGGCGGCCTGGGTGACGCACAACTCGATGGCGGCGCGGGTGAAGCTGAGATGGCGCGCCGACGCCTCGAAGGCGCGCAAGGCGTTCAGCGGCAGATAGGGGCGGACCACGGGTTCCCCGGACGGATGCTTGGGTATCGGGGGCGTGCTAGCACCGAATGGCGGGTGGGGGCCAGGGGGATGTGGGGGCGTATCGGCTTCGGGGGCCCCCTCCCCATCCCTCCCCCGCTCTCAGCGGACCTTCGGTCCGCCTGTCGCGTCAGCACAAAGCGAAGCTTTGTGCGAGAGCTTCGCGGGAGAGGGGGTAGGAGCTTTGCAGACGTACAGCGGCAGTCCCCTCTCCCGCGTTAGCGGGGGAGGGTTAGGGAGGGTTAGGGAGGGGGCCGCGATGCTACACCCCTCACCGCCCCGTCAGCACCTTGCGGGTGTGCAGCGCGATCATCCGTTCCTCGTCGGTCGGGATGACGTAGACCGGCAGACGGCTTCCCGGCGTAGAGATCTTCGCCGCATTGGCCTCGTTGGCCGCCGCGTCGATGTCCACGCCCATCCAGGCCAGCTTGTCGGCGACCCGCGCCCGCACCGGGGCGGAGCGTTCGCCGATGCCGGCGGTGAAGACAACGGCGTCGATCCCGCCCATCGAGGCGGCAAGCGCGCCGGTCTCCTTGGCGATTCGGAAGCAGAACAGCTCCACGGCCTCCTGGGCATGCGGGTCGCTGCTGTCCAAGAGCGCGCGCATGTCGTTGGAGATGCCCGACACGCCGAGCAGGCCGGACTTGTTATACAGCATCTTCTCGATGCCGCCGGCATCCATGCCCTTGCGCATCAGGTAGATCAGCACGCCGGGGTCGATGGTGCCGCAGCGGGTGCCCATCGGCAGGCCGTCCAGCGCGGTGAAGCCCATGGTGCTGTCGACGCTGCGCCCGCCATGGATGGCGCACATGCTGGCGCCGCTGCCGAGATGGGCGACCACCACCCGCGAATCGCCCAGTTCCGGCGCGATTTCCGGCAGGCGGCGGGCGATGTACTCGTAGGACAGGCCGTGGAAGCCGTAGCGGCGTACGCCCTCCTCCGTCAGCTCCCGCGGGATGGCGAAGGTCTGCGCCTGCCAGGGCTGGTTGCGGTGGAAGGCGGTGTCGAAGCAGGCGACCTGCGGCAGCTCGGGATGCGCCTCGGCCAGCGCGCGGATGGCGGCGAGGTTGTGCGGCTGGTGCAGCGGGGCGAGCGGGACCAAGCCGTCCAGCTCGTCCAGCACCGCGGGGGTCAGCAGCACCGGGGCGGCGTGGCGGACGCCGCCATGCACAACCCGGTGGCCGGCGGCGATCAGCGTCGCCCCTTCCAGCCGTTCCTCGATCCAGTCGAGCAGGTAGGACAGCAGCGCCGTGCGGTCGCTGGCCTCACCCGCCCCCCAGCTCTTTTCGGCGAGCGGGCGGCGTTGGGCGTCCCTGGCCTCGAACACCGGCTGGGTGCCGATGCCCGAGATCTGGCCGTTGATGGTGACCACCGGATCCCCGCCGCCATGATCCCGGAACACCGAGAATTTCAAGCTGGAGGAGCCGGCATTGATGACGAGGATCGCGTTGGACATGTGCCCTGCCCTCCTCACTCGGCCGCGGCGGCGGCACCGCGGCGGCGGGCAGCGGCCGACAGGACGGCCACGGCGCAGGACGCCAGGCGGGTGCGGACATTGTCGGCGCGGCTGGTCAGGATGATCGGGACGCGGGCACCCAGAACGATGCCGGCGGCGTCGGCATGGGCCAGGAAGGACAACTGCTTGGCCAGCATGTTGCCGGCTTCCAGGTCCGGGACCAGCAGGATGTCGGCCTGACCGGCCACCTCGGACTTGATGCCCTTGGTGATGGCGGCCTCGCGGCTGATGGCGTTGTCGAAAGCCAGCGGGCCGTCGAGGATGCCGCCGGTGATCTGGCCGCGGTCGGCCATCTTGCACAGGGCAGCGGCTTCCAGCGTCGAGGCGATCTTGGTGTTGATGGTCTCGACCGCCGACAGGATGGCGACGCGCGGCACCTCGGTCCCCAGCACCTTGGCGAGGTCGATGGCGTTCTGCACAATGCTGACCTTGTCTTCCAGCGTCGGGTAGATGTTGATCGCCGCATCGGTGATCAGCAGCGGACGCGGGTAGGTCGGGACGTTCATCACGAAGACATGGCTCAGGCGGCGGCCGGTGCGCAGGCCGGTCTCCTTCCTCACCACCTCGCCCATCAGCTCGTCGGTGTGCAGGCTGCCCTTCATCACCGCCTCGCACTCGCCGGTGCGGGCAAGGCGAACGCCGGTCTCGGCGGAGGCATGGCTGTGGGCGACGTCGACGATGCGGTAACGGGAGATGTCCAGGCCGCAAGCGTCGGCGACGGAGCGAATCTTGGATTCCGGACCGACCAGAACCGGGTCGATCAGGTTGGCCTCGGCCGCCTCGACGGCGCCGCGCAGCGAGCTTTCGTCGCAGGGGTGGACGACGGCGGTCGGCACCGGCGGCAGCGACTCGCACTTCTTCAGCATCAGCTCGTGGCCGTCATGGCGGATCACCTGCACCTGCGGCAGTTCCGCCGCGGCGCGGCAGAACTTCTCCGTCGGGGCGATCACCTCGGCGACGCCGGTCGCGACCGTCTTGCCGTCCTGGTTCGCGGCGATGCAGTCGAAGACGACCGTCTTGCGCTCCGCATCCTTGGACTTGGCGGTGACCGTCACGGTGACGATGTCGCCCAGCAGGACCGGACGCTCGAAGCGCAGGTCCTGGCCGACATAGACGGTGCCGGGACCGGGCAGCAGCGTGCCGAGAACCGCGGAGATCAGCGAGCCGGACCACATGCCGTGCCCGACCACCTTGTGGTCGGCGGTGTAGTTCTCGTCCACATGGGACGGATTGAGGTCGCCGGACACCGTCGCGAACAGCTCGATGTCGGACATGGTCAGCCGGCGCGACAGGCTGGCCTGCTGGCCGATGCGGATTTCCTCGAACGTGACGTTTTCGATCATGGGGCTGCCGTTCTTACCGGTCGGAACGATGCCGCTGCGGCCCGCCGGAGCGGCGGAGAAGGCGGCGGTGACGGTGTCCATCTCAAAGCTCCTCAAAAGGATCGCGGCGCCCGACCAACGGACCGCCGGACAGACGGAAGCCCGTCCGCAGGCAAACCCGTATGCCGGAAACCGGGACGGATGCCCCTGGAATGGGGCACCCGTCGCCGCGGCAGGCCGTATCCTCCCGATCCCGGTTCCCGTGCCGCGGCGCCCGCTGGGGCAGGCCGACGGCGGCGGGCCGGAACCCGTCTTGTTGGGTTCCGCCGAAGCGGAACCTTCACTCTCCAAGGATTTTCCAAGGAGTGTGCTTGCGCGAAAGAAATAGCCCCCATGGGCAGGGGACCCAATGACCTACATCAATAAAGTTACCAAGCTATTGTTGCAGCTGGGTTACTGGGTTCGTTTCGGAGCAGTGAGCGGCCGCAGCATAACCGAAACTTGCGCATCCGCGGACGAGAAAAGCGGACCGGTGGGAAAAACTGCCACCATTGCGCGCTGCGGCATGGCCGATGCGATGGAAAGGACCGGACTGCCGGTGCCTGGCCGCCCGCTCACTCCGCGGCAGCCGCGCAGGGGCATTGCTGCACGAGGCGGGGGACGCTGACGGCAAAGACGGTGCCCTGCCCCACCCGCGACCGCACGGTGACGGGATGGTCCAGCATCTGGGACATGCGGCGGACGATCGACAGCCCGAGCCCCAGGCCGCCCCCGCTGTCGCGCTGGTCGGTGCCGCAGCGGTAGAAATCCTCGAAGATCGCCGTCATATCGGCTTCGGCGATGCCGGGGCCGGTGTCCCAAACCTCGATGGACAGGCGGTCGCCGCCCACGCCGTCGCAACGGCGGCGGCAGCCCAGCAGGATCCGCCCTTCGGTGGTGTAGCGCAGGGCATTCACCAGCAGGTTGCGCACCATCCGCTCCAGCAGGATCGGGTCGCTGCGCACGCGGACCGAACAGGGCACCACCCGCAACTCCAGCCCGCGGTCGGCAGCCTGATCGCCGATCTCGAGGGACAGGCGTCCGAGGATGTCCTGCACGTCGAAATCGACGACCCGCGGCTTCACGTTGCCGACCTCCAGCGCGGAGGTGTCGAGCAGGGTGGACAGCAAGGTGTTGCCGGTGCTCAGCGCCTCGCCCAGCTTGTTCGCCACCTCCACCTGCTGGGGATCGTCCAGCTTGCTCAACAGGATGTGGTGGAACAGGCTCATCGCCTGGAAGGGCTGGCGCAGATCGTGGCTTGCGGCGGCCAGGAACCGGCTCTTGGCCTGGTTGGCGCGTTCCGCCTCGGCATGGGCGCGGGCCAGCGCCTCGCGGATTTCCACCGATTCGGTCATGTCGACGGCGGCACAGATGATGCCGCAGACCGCCCCGGTGTCGTCGCGCATCGGTTCCACCGACAGGTCCAGCGCGCGGCGGATGCCGTTGTAGGTCATCTCCACCTCGCACCGGGTGCCGACCCCGCTTTCAATCACCGAACGCTTGAGCGGAACCAGCCGGTCGGCATCCTGCGGGAACAGTTCGGCATCGGTCCGGCCGATCATGCGTTCCGGACGGAAGTCCGGCTGCGGACAATAGACCCACAGATGCCGCAGGTCGCGGTCCTGGGTGAACAGCGTCACCTTGGAATGGCGCAGGGCCATCCGGAACCGCTCCTCGCTTTCGCGCAGCGCGCGGGCCATGGCGGCGCGGGCACGCGCCTCGATGCGCAGCAGGCGTTTCGTCCGCGCCTCGCGCAGCACATAGACGGCGGCGCCGGCGGTCAGAAGGAACCCGCCGACCAGCATGGCCCAGGCCAGCCAGCCTTCGGAGCCGAACAGGCGCACGGGTCCCGGCACCACGTACAGCCGCCACACCCGCCCGCCATAGGCGATGTCGCGGATGATGGCCCGCGTTGCCGCCTCCCCGTTCAGCTCCTCCACCGTCAGCGGCAGGGTGGGAGGATGCGGAAGCTCGCCGGGACGGCTCAACGCCCCTTCGGCGGCAAGCAGCCGCGGTGCTCCCGGCTTCGGGTCCAGCAGATAGGCGTCACCGACGGTCAGCCCCACCCGCAGAACCGCATCACGCAACAACCGGCCGACGTCGAAGCTGGTCCACAGGAAGCCGGTCAGGTCATCGCAGACCGTACGGGCGGCGAAACGCTCCTCTCCGGCATCGACGTCGCGCGAATAGACCGGCAGGTAGATCAGCACGGAATCCGGGCCGAACTCCGCCCGCAGGGGCTCGCCCTCGGCCGCGACCACACGATTGGCGGCACAGGATCGGACCAGCACATCGCGCTGACCGGGCAGGCTGGCCATATCCAGACCGATCAGGCCGGCCGCCGATTTGGGCTCGGCAAGCACATTCACGAACCGGTCGGCACCGGGTTGCAGGTCCGCGTCCCCGGCGTTCCGGACGGCGAAGGAGGTGTGGCCGGCCGACCGCATCGCCCGCTCCAGCAGCGGCAGGTCGCGTTCGGCTATCCGCCGTGACCAGACGACGGCGCGGAGATTGGGGTAAAGCGGAAGCAGGGGTTCGGCCGCCGAGGAAAAGCTCGCCTCCGTCACCGGTTCCGGCCCGGCCAGGGGGCCGCTCAGCGCGCGCAGAAGGACGCTCTGATGGTCGAAGCGGGTCTTGAGTTCATCGTGGAGCTGGATGGCTTGGCGGTCGGCCAAGGCATGTTCGGCATCGCCGGTCGCGGCACGGATCAGAAGAAAAGCGCTGAGGGACAGGAACAGGCCGGCAAAAACGATGGTTGGAACCGCTGTGCCCGCCCGTCCGTCTCCCCGATATCGCCGGTTCATCCGATGGCCCTCCGTCCCACCCATACCCGATCATAGCGAGAGAAAGACATAAATGGGTATGAGAAAGATCCGCACCAAACGAAAGAGGGGGTTTTCCCTAACCATCAGGGGACAAGAAAGCGGCGGGAGTAGGGTTCAGCGAGGGATTCGTGTCGCATTTTGCCGCATTGCCGCGGTCTCTGTTTCAGAAAAGTCATTGCGCGGCAGAAACGATCAATATTCCTTTCCGTTGCCCTTTTTCCATCTTGCCGACTCCACTGCCGGTTTAGAGTCGATATTATCAGAGCGGATCGTGCCCGAGCAGGCGGATGACGGCCGCACGCAAGGCGAGTGGCGCCACCGGCTTGTGGAGCAGCGGATAGCCGGACAGACGCGCCTCGCGCAGCCGCTTCGGATCGGTATCGCCGGTCAGGATCATGCCGGGCACCGGACGGTCGAACAGCTTGGCGATCTGCCGGATGGCGACGATGCCATTCGCCGCTCCCTTCAGCCGCAGATCGGAAATGATGAGGTCGAATCGGTCAGGCGTCGGGCCGATCCGTTCGACGGCGGCGTCATAGGAGTCCGCACCGACCACGCTGCACCCCCATTGGCACAGCAGCGCCTCCAGTGCCGCCAGCACCATCGGATCGTCCTCGATCACCAGAATGCGGGTGCGGCTGATGTCCGCCGCACCGCTGTCCGGCATGGCTGCAGCAGGCGGTTCCTCCTTGCCGGCGCTGTCTGCCGCCTCGACGGAGCGTGGAACGATCACCGCGAAGACGGTGCCCCGCCCCTCCGCCGAACACACCTCCAGCCCGAAGCCGAGCTTGCGCGCCAGACCGCGGACCAGCGTCAGGTCCAGCCCCAGCGTGCCGGAGCCCTCCCCGGCCGGGCGCGTCAGTTCCGCCCTCAATGCCTCCAGCCGCTGCGCGGAAAGACCGCGGCCGCTGTCCCACACCTCGATCCGCAGGCGGTCGCCGCGGGTGCGGCAGCCGACCAGAACCCGGCCATGTACCGTGGCGCGCAAAGCATTGGCGACCAACCCGTGCAGCAGGCGCTCCAGCAGCGCGGAGTCGGTCCGCACCACCGCCGAACAGGGCATCACGCTGAAGCGCACCCCGCGGTCGGCGAAGCGCGGCGCCACGTCCAGCGCCAACCGCATCAGGACCCCGTTGACGGCGTGGGTGCGGACGTCCGGTTCGACCAGACCGCTTTCCAGGCGGACCAGATCGAAATGACCATCGACCATGCTGCGCATGGACTCCACCGCCTGGGCCATCGAGTGCAGCAGGTCGCGCGCCGACGGCTCCGCCGCAGCCGTGCGGCCCTCCTTCAACCGGCCGTCCAGCGTGCCGATCAGCAGGGACAGTGCCGCCAGAGGCTGGCGCAGGTCATGGCTCGCCGCCGCGAACAGGCGCCCCGCCGGGTCCCGCATCGGCTGTACCGCCGGCACCTGGGTGAGAGTGTCCACGGATGCGGAAGACGAGACGGGGTGGGTGGTGGAGGATGTGAGGTTGGCGAGCCGCCACACCGCCCCGCCACCGGCCAGCGGGACGACCATGCGCCCGGGCCCGGCCTGCTCCTCCAGGTCGGCGGACGGCATCCCGGCCGCAAGGCGACCGGCAAGCCATGGCAAAGCTTCGGCCGCCGGAGACCAGTCGGTCAGCCGCCCGTCTACGCCGAACACCAGAATCGGCGGCGCCGAGCCATCGGCATCGTCTTGGCTGCCGTTCATGGCAACACCTGCATCCAAACCATAACGCCCCGGAACCGATCACGCTGTGGAGTTACCAGAGTATGGAAGCGATAGCCCGCTGCAAAGCCCGCCATTGGGCAGAGTGCACGCGAAGATCATAACGCTCCACGCAATCAAACCTTTTGTTGCTTTTTCGGCAAATCCGACAGAGTCCACCTGCAAAGAAGGCTTTCTGTTACAATTCGACAAATAATCACCGTCACTTCGAGCCAGGCCTTCAGCGATTTTTAGGAATGGGCAGCAATAATGATCGGATGGAATGCGACGCGCAGACTTGTGACGATGGGGAAAGCGGCCGGGTGGCGGCCGGAAAAGTCCTGCCCGATGATCTTTTCCTGTCCGCAATGATGCGGCTGCCGATCGCGGTCGCCCTTCTCAAGGCCCACCGCGACTGCACGGGCGCGCTGACGGACCTGGAATGGCGGTCGGCCAACCCGGCGGCGGAACAACTGCTGGGCACCGCACCTCTGGCCGGCCGCCGGCTGCGCGGCGGCGCGACCGACGCCACCTGCCCCGGATTGTTCGCGGTGCTGGCCGACGCCCTGCTTGAACCGGTGGAGCGGACGGTCGCGGCGCGGCGCGGCGGCATTCCCGTGCGCTGGCAGGTGGTGGCGGCCCCGGCGCCTGGCGGCCTCAGCGCGATCCTGACCGACCTGGGCCCGGAGGCGCCCTCCGTGGCCGAGGCGCTTGCCGAAAGCCTGACCGCGGCGCTGGAGCACAGCGCCGAGAGCTTCGCCCTGTTCGACCATGACGACCGGCTGGTCCACGCCAACAGCCGGCTGAAGAGCGACCTGCCCGGACTGGCCAGCCGGCTGGTGCCCGGCGTGCCCTTCGAGGAACTGGCCCGCGGCTTCGCCCTGTCCGACCCCCGCCTGACCACGGAGGAGGAACGCGCGACCTGGCTGAGAGTACGGCTGGAGCGCCATCGCCGGCTGGAGCCGCCGGTGGTCGTGCCGCTGCCCGACGGGCGCTGGCTGCTCAGCCGCGAACATGCGGTGCCCGGCGGCGTGCTGGTCCACTACACCGACGTCACCACTTTGAAGCTGAACGAGGAGCGGATGCGCGTCCGCGAGGCGGAGGCCCGCGCCGCCCGCAGCGAGGCGGAAAGCGCCAGCCG
Source organism: Pseudomonadota bacterium (assembly GCA_023423695.1). Lineage (GTDB taxonomy): Bacteria > Pseudomonadota > Alphaproteobacteria > Azospirillales > Azospirillaceae > Azospirillum. The sequence continues at coordinate 30,720 of JAFAFA010000052.1, forward strand.
CGCCAAGAGCGCCTTCCTGGCGCAGATGAGCCACGAGCTGCGGACGCCCTTGAACGCCGTCCTGGGCTTTTCCGAGATGCTGCTGTCGGAGCCGTTCGGGCCGCTGGGCAACCCGCGCTACCGCAGCTATGCCGGCGACATCCGCGATGCCGGAAGTCATCTTCTGGCCCTGATCGACGATATCCTGGAGTTGTCGCGCCTGGACGGCACCATGCCGATGGCCGAGGAGGGGGTGGATCTGGACGCCCTGTCGCTCAAGGTCGCCGCGGCGCTGCAGGAGGTCGCGGCCGAGGGCGAGGTGCGCCTGCGCCGCGACGTGCCGGCCGACCTTCCGCTTCTGCAGGGCGACGCCCAGGCGCTGACCCAGATGCTGACCAATCTGCTGTCCAACGCCGTCACCCACACCAGGCCGGGCGGTGAGGTGGTGCTGACGGCGCAGCTGATGCCGGATGGCGGGATCGGACTGATGGTGGCCGACACCGGCATCGGCATCCCGACCGCCGAGCTTCCCCGCATCCTCCACCCGTTCGAGCTGCAGGATTCCACCATCGCCCGCAATTCCCGCGGGACCGGGCTGGGTCTGCCGATCGTCAAGCGGCTGGCTGAAATGCATGGCGGCCGGTTGGAGCTGACCAGCGAGCCGGGAGTCGGCACCGCCGCCGTTCTGGTGTTTCCCGCCGACCGCAGCCTGCCGCGCGACCGTTGCCGGCCGGCACCCCTGCCCCCGGTCGTCATTCCGGACTGAGTCCGGTTCCGGACCGGGCGCTGCCCGTCATACTCTTTTTGCCTCTTGGCGCCGCAGGACCGAAGCGGCATTGTGTCCGCATCGTTCCCTAACCGTTCTATTTTCCAGTGGTGGCACAGCGCCAATGAGCGACGACCTTGCCGTACCGGTTTCCAATGGTGGAACCGCCCCGTCCGCCGGCGGAGCGGTGCCGATCTTCCGTGGCGTGCGGCGGGCGCTGGCGATGCGCGGCTATGCCACCCTGACCGAATTCCGGCTGGCGAGCGGACGGCGGGCCGACGTGCTGGCCATCGACGAGTCCGGCTGCATCCTGATCGTAGAGGTGAAGAGCGGCGTTCCCGATTTCCGGTCCGACCAGAAATGGCAGGAGTATCGTGAATGGTGCGATGCCTTCTATTTCGCCGTCGATGACGGATTCCCGACCGAGCTGATCCCGGAGGATTGCGGGCTGATGGTCGCCGACGCCTACGGCGCCGAGGTTCTGCGCGAGGCGCCGGTCAGCAAGCTGGCCGCCGCCCGCCGCAAGACCCTGCTGCTGCGCGCGGCGATGACCGGCGCCGGTCGCCTGCACCGGATCGAGGATCCAATGTTCACCCAGGCCTCTCCCACCGTGTGACGGCGCTCCAATCCGACACTGTCTCATGGTGTGGGTGCGCGCCGCCGGGGAACCGGCTAGACTGCCGTCCTCTCATCAACCGGGAAGAGCGGACCGGCATGATTCCCTTGCACATCCTGCTGGCGGAAGACGAGACGGTCACCCGCCTTGCCGCCCGCGCCCTGCTGGAGCGTGCCGGCCATCGGGTGGTGGCGGTGGAGGATGGCCCGGCCGCCGTCGCGGCCGCCGCGCAGATCGGCTTCGACCTGATCCTGATGGATTTGGGACTGCCCGGCCTGCCCGGCGACGAGGCCGTCCGCGCCATCCGCGGCCGGCCGGGCGGCGGCACCCCGCGGATCATGATGCTGACGGCCAGCATCACCGCGGATGGCCGCGACCGCTGCGCCGGCTGCGGCGCCGACGGGATCCTGGCGAAACCCCTGAGGTTGGACGCGCTGGCCGCCGCACTGGCCGGGTCGCCGCAAGCCGCACCGCCGGTGGACGAGATGGACTTCGACGAAAGCGCCATTGCGACGATGCGGGACATGCTGCCGCCCGACCGCACCGCCGAGTTGATCGCCAAGACGGCGGCCGTGCTGCGCCAGCGCGATCGGACGCTCGGCGAAGCTGTGCGGAACGGGGATCGGACGACTGCCGGAGCGATGGCGCACAAGATCGCCGGGGTGTCCGGCCAGTATGGCTGCCTCGCCCTGCGCCGCGCCGCCCGCGCATTGGAGGCGGCGCTGGAGGACGGCGGCGCTGCCGACGACCTGCCGCGGCGGATGGCCGATCTGGCCGCTGCAATGGCGCCGGCGCTGGCGTTTTTGGAACGATGCGCCGCCGCGGCGCGGGGGTGATCCCCCCGCCCCGTTCCGCGGCTGTCCGCCGGTCAGCCGCGCTCGCCGGGCGACACGGCGACGCAATGGTGGCCGTGCTTCGTCAGGACCGCGCAGGCCTTGCGCGCATCCTTCTCGTCGAGACCGGTCAGGCGGGCGCGATAGACGGTGTCCTTGCCGGCCTTCGCCTCCACCACGCTGGCCTTGGCCGCGCGCAGGATGAAGGGAGCCTGCTTGACCGCCTGGCTCACCGCCTTGTTGCCGGCGGCGCGGCTGGAGAAGGCGCCGACCTGGACGCCCCAATGCGAACCGGCCTCGCGGGCGGCCTTGCTCTCCCGCGCCGGCGCGGCGGGGACCGCGGCCATCTGCACGGCGGCGCGCACCGGCTTGGCCTTCACCACCGGCTCGTCGTCATCCCCCTCGGCGTCGACGGCGTCGGAGCGCGTGGTGTCGAGGCTGGCCATCACAGGCCCTTCGTCACGGCCATGGCTGGCGCGGCCGAAGGCCTGGTCGAGCAACGCCGCCATCTTGTTGTCGCGCGACCCGGCGGACTTGCCGCCCATCACCACGCCGACCAGACGGCGCCCATCCCGCACCGCCGATGCGGCGAGGTTGAAGCCCGACGCGACGGTGTAGCCGGTCTTGATGCCGTCCATGCCCTCGTAGCGGGACATCAGGTGGTTGTGGTTGGCCAGCGTGCGGCCGCCATAGACGAAGTTGCGGCGGCTGAAATAGGGATAGTATTTGGCATGGTCGCGCATCAGGGCGCGGGACAGGGCGGCATAGTCGCGGGCGGTCGTCACCTGCTCCATGTTCGGCAGGCCCGACGCGTTGCGGTAGACGGTGCGGCGCATGCCCAGTTCGCGCGCCTTGCGCGTCATCATCTCGGCAAAGCGGGACTCGGTGCCGCCCAGCGCCTCCGCCAGGACGACGGCGGCGTCGTTAGCCGATTTGGTGACGAGGCCGAGGATCGCGGTTTCGACCTTGAGCGTCTGGCCGGCGCGCAGGCCGAGCTTGGTCGGCGACATGCTCTCCGCGAAGGAGGAAACCGGCAACTGCTGGTCGAGCGCCAGGCGACCGTCCTCCAGCGCGTCGAAGGCGAGGTACAGCGTCATCATCTTGGTCAGCGACGCCGGATGGACGATGGCGTCGGCGTCCTGGTCGATCAGCACCTGCCCGGTACGGGCATCGACCACGATGGCCGCGGCCTTCGCCGCCAGCGCTTCGGCCGCAGTGAGGCCCGACCCGGCGACCACCATACCCAGCAGCGCGGCCGCCGCGAGGAAATGGCGCCCCACACCCGCCGAACTCCGCCCGCCGGCCGTGTCCGTTGCGCGAAAGGCGAACGGAAACAATCCGTTACGAACGGTGTTGCGCGTTACACTCATGATGGCCCCGCCAACCGCTAGATTTTGGTGCTTGGTTCAATGGTAAATTCGTGCGAAATCAGTGTCTAGCAGGAATTCGTTAATTTCTTGCTTTGGCTTTTGGCAGTGTCTGTGACCAAAATGGCAGGTCCTGGCTGACGGAGGATGACGGGGAAGACCGCGGAGGACGGCACGCAAGCGGAGGGGTTACGGCATGGGGGCAGACGGATTACCGGCGCCCTCCGATCGGCCGGGGCCCGGCGATCGGGCTTGCCGCCGCGACCTGCGCCCTCCACCTACCAGGGGCCGCTGACGCGAGGCAAGCGACAATGAGCCGTGGTCATCAAAGAAGCGTCCCGGACACAAGCGTACCGGGAGCAACCGTTCCGGCCGACGCCTTTTCCCCCGGCTGCCTTCGCCGCGGCCGCTCCCGCCGTGCAACCGCGGCCCGTGTCGCTGCATCCGTGGCGGCATCCCTGCTGGCGCTCGCCGGCTGCACCTCCGCCGGACCGACCGACAACCCGGTGGCGCGAAAGCTGACCTGGTTCAGCTACCTCAACGGCGACGACCTGAGGTCGCGCTGCGGCAAGGACGGGACCGACCGCTTCCGCCTGGTCTTCAACGCCGACTACAACCGTCATGTCCGGACATACGACGTCGTCGGCGACCCCGAACGCGGCGGTGCCGCGGTGGAGGCCCATGTGATCGAGGCGACCGACCTCGCCCGCATCACGCCGGCCGATCCCTTTTCCGCCGCCCGCGGCCGCAAGGCGACGCTGCAACTGAGCGCCGCGCAGTACGACAGCTTCATCGGCCGCCTGCGCGAAGACGGGGCGTTCGACCCGCCGCCGCAGGGGCTGCGGCTGCCATCGAACGGCTTTTATTGGCTGATCAACGGCTGCCGCGCCGGGCAGTGGTTCTTCACAGCCTACCCCTACCCGTCCAGCCGCTTCACAGATGCCGGTTTCCCCGACCTGCTGCGCGGCATCGACCCCACCGGCGTGGCCTTTCCCGGGCTGCCGGAGCCGGAAGACGCGCCGCGCACCCTGCCCGGCTCCGGCCAGCTGGCGGAGGGCGGCGTCTTCTTCGAAATACAAGTCGGCCGTCATGGGCTGGTCGGCCCGACCGCCCCCTTCGGGGCGTTGGTGCTCAGCGCCCTTCCGGAGGACTGAACCGCTCAGGCCGGCTCTTCGGCGATCAGGCGCGGGCGCAGGCTGTCGGGCACCAGCGTCTCGACCCACGGACCGTCCGGCATGCGGCGCGCAAGTTCCGTCAGGTTGCGGTTCCACCACTGGCGCTGTTCGCTGAGATCGTCGTAGTCGTAATTCGACTGGCGCCAGCTGCGCGAGTCCGCATGGTAGGACACCATGTCGATGGGAAAGCCGACGTCGTTGCTGGAAAAGCGGGTGCTGTCGAAGGACAGGTAGGCCAGCTTCAGCGCCGTCTGCATGTCCGTGCCGTAGGTCAGGGCTCGGTCCAGAATCGGCTTGCCATAGGCGGTGGCGCCGATCGACAGGTAGGGCGTGCGCTCGTCCACCTCGATCCAGTTGCCTTCCGGATAGACCAGGAACATGTAGGGCTCCCGGTCCTCGGCCAGCTGGCCGCCGATGATGGCGTGCAGGTTGAAGTGCAGCTTCGACGCCTCCAGCGACTCCTTGTCCTCCGCGGCGACTTGCCGCAGGCAGGCGGTGAAGGCCGACACGGCGTCCAGCATGGTCGAATAGGCCTCGCCCCGGCGCTTCTGCATGTCGCGGCGGAGATAGGCCAGCGTCTTGTCGCGCACGCTGCGCAGGCCGGAATTCATGATGAAGAAGCGGTCGCCGCCGCTGCCCATCATCGTCACCTTGCGGGCCGACGAAAGCTGCGACCCGCTGGTGATGCGGCCGTCCGACAGACCGATCAGGCCGTCGCGTGTCTTGATGCCAAGGCAATAGGTCATGATCGAAAGGTCCCGAAGATGCGGCCTGGAGAGCGGACGGCCGGGAGCGCCGCGTCCAAGCGCCGCACCTGACCATTGGCCGAGGCGATTCACGCCCACGGCCACGCTACACTTGTCCCACCGCCGGTAAATCCTTCGTTAAGGAGTTGCTTCATCAACGAGTTGCCGCCGGTTCCGCGACCACAGCGCCCGCCGGCAACGTCCGCGACGTCGTGTTCGTCGGAAATTCACGCGGTCGGGGTATGGTGCGGCGCAGAAATCCAGGCCGATACTTGCCGAACGGACTGTTGACAGCGCCCCCTGCTTAGTCCATAAAATCCTCATATTGCAGTGCAGCATTCTTGGGGCCGGATTGCGGTTCCGGGGACCGGCCGCGCCGGATGCACAACGTATAAACGCAACGCAAACCGCTGCCGGCAGGCATCGCGCCCCGCTCTGCGGCGGCCGGGCCTATCGTCCAAACGTCGGCATCAGCCAGGAAGGAACGCGCGTCATGAACCAGTTCACGCCGAAGTCGCTCGAAACCGTCGCCGCCCAGGCCAAGGAGCAGTATGAGGGTCTGGTGAAGGCCGGCCAGGAGCAGACGGTCAAGCAGTTCGAGCAGACCGCGACCGCCGCCAAGGAGCAGTTCGAGAAGACCACTGCCCAGCTGCTGAAGAGCTACGAGGACCTGCAGGCCACCGGCAAGGCCAATGTCGAGGCGCTGATCGCCAGCAGCACCATCGCCGCCAAGGGTGCCGAGGATCTGGGCCGCGAGGTCGTCGCCTATGGCCAATCGGCGCTGGACAAGTCGATCACCACCGGCAAGGCCCTGCTGGCCGCCAAGACCCTGCAGGAAGTCGTCGAACTGCAGAACGACTTCCTGAAGTCGAGCTTCGACGCGATGCTGGCCGAGACCAGCCGCCTGCAGGAGCTGACCACCAAGGTCACCAACGAGGCGCTGGCCCCGCTGAACGCCCGCGTCACCGCGACGGTGGAGACCTTCTCCAAGCCGATCGCCGCCTGATCGGTCCGATCCGACAGATCCTGACGGCCGGGGTCCGGCATTGGCCCCCGGCTTCGCAAACGGCCCGGCAACCTTCATGCGGTTGCCGGGCCGTTTTCGTCCGAGGGGGCTTGTTTGCACGCCATAATTTTTGTGCAGCGCACAATAAACCGTTGACTCCCGAAACCGCGCTCCATACATTCCCCTTATGTTGCAGTGCAGCATGTCTCGGGCGCCCGCCCTGACGGGGTCCGAGGGTTTCAACCCGGTCCGCACCCGGTCGCCGCATCGTCGGGGCCGCGCGGTTGACCCCTGAGAGAGCGCGAGGAGCATAGCCATGTCCGAACAGATCGCCGCCGTCACCAAGTCCGTCGAAGACGCCATCGCCACCGCCAAGCAGAACCTGGAAGGCCTCGTGAAGGCGCAGCAGGAGCAGATCGAAAAGGCCTCGGCCCAGGTGCTGAAGGGCTATGACGATCTGACCGTGCTGACCAAGCAGAACGTCGATGCCTTCGTGAAGTCCGGCACCGTCGTCGCCAAGGGCGCGGAAGAGGCCGGCAAGCAGGTCGCCGCCTTCACCCATTCGTCGCTGGAGAAGAGCGTGTCGAACGCCAAGGCCATGCTGGCGGTAAAGACGATCCAGGAACTGGTCGAGCTGCAGAACGCCTATGCCAAGGCCAGCATCGACGCGCTGGTGTCGGAAAGCACCAAGATGCAGGAGCTGACCGTCAAGATCGCCAACGAGGCGCTGGCCCCGCTGAGCGCCCGCGTCAACGCCACGGTCGAGGTTCTGTCGAAGAAGCCGGTCGCCGCCTGATCGGCAGGCGCCGGCCGGGGCCAAGACCGCCCCGGCTTGACCGGCGGGCAGTCACTGCCCACCTGATGGACCGCATCGCGTCGGCCCGGCATCCCGGACAGGGGTGCCGGGCCGTTTTGCGTCCGAAGGCCCCCTGCCCCGACGACGCCGCGCAACGGCCTAGGGTTTCCCGCCGATTGCAGGCCGACCGAAAGCAATGTCTCCTATTACGGGGTAGCGGGACGACCGGCGGACCAAAGGAGGGTCTGCCAAATGGAGGGTGACTGAAAACGGCCCCTTCCCACCGCGACCGAAATGCCCATATCATTCACATAGACAGTGCATCGCGATGACATTCGACTGGGACCATGGCCGACTCTGACAAGCAGGGCAACGACGGCACGAACAGCGGCGTGGTCGTAAAGGCCAAGCCAAAGACCAAAAAGCCGTCGATGTATAAGGTCTTGATGTTGAACGACGATTACACTCCCATGGAGTTCGTCGTTCTCGTTCTCGAACGCTTCTTCAGCAAATCGCGGGAGGAAGCAACACAGATCATGCTGCATGTGCACCGGCGGGGTGTGGGGTTGTGCGGCGTGTTCACCTACGAGGTGGCGGAGACGAAAGTCACGCAGGTGATGGACTTTGCGCGCCAGCACCAGCATCCGCTGCAATGCACGTTAGAAAAGGATTAGACCCACACATGCTGTCGCGTAACCTGGAACAGACGCTGCACCGAGCCCTGGCCCACGCGAACGAGCGCAGGCATGAATACGCGACGCTCGAACATCTGCTTCTCGCGTTGACCGAAGACTCCGATGCTACTGCCGTCTTGCGCGCTTGCGGGATCGACCTCGACCGACTGCGCGCGGAACTGTCGGATTACCTCGACAACGAACTTGCGAACCTTATCACGAACAGGCCCGATGACGCCAAGCCGACGGCTGGTTTCCAACGGGTTCTGCAGCGTGCGGCCATCCACGTCCAGTCGTCGGGACGTGAGGAGGTGACGGGAGCAAATGTGCTCGTTGCCTTGTTCTCTGAACGCGAGAGCCACGCGGTCTATTTCCTGCAGGAGCAGGAGATGACCCGGTTCGATGCGGTCAACTACATCTCTCACGGAATCGCGAAGGCTCCGGGCCGCTCGGAAACAAAGCGTGTCTCGGGCGCTGACGACGAGGCGGCGGCGGAGAAGGTCGTGAAAAAAGGCAGCGAAGCGCTCGAGGCTTACTGTGTCAACCTGAACAAGAAGGCGTCCGGCGGGAAGATCGATCCGCTGATCGGCCGGGAGCAGGAGGTCGAACGGACCATCCAGATCCTGTGCCGGCGGTCGAAGAACAACCCGCTCTACGTCGGCGACCCCGGTGTCGGCAAGACTGCCATCGCCGAGGGCCTCGCCCGCCGCATCGTCCAGCAGGAAGTGCCGGAGGTGCTGCGCAACGCCACCATCTTCGCGCTCGACATGGGCTCGCTGCTGGCCGGCACCCGTTATCGCGGTGATTTCGAGGAGCGGCTGAAGGCCGTCGTGTCGGAGCTTGAGGCGACGGAGGGGGCGATCCTCTTCATCGACGAGATCCATACGGTGATCGGCGCCGGCGCCACCTCGGGAGGCGCGATGGATGCCTCGAACCTGCTGAAGCCGGCGCTGGCCTCCGGTTCGCTGCGCTGCATCGGGTCGACCACCTACAAGGAATACCGCAGCTACTTCGAGAAGGACCGGGCGCTGGTCCGCCGTTTCCAGAAGATCGACGTCAACGAGCCGTCGGTCGAGGATGCGATCAAGATCCTGCAGGGCCTGAAGCCCTACTACGAGAAGCACCACAAGGTCACCTACACCAACGACGCCATCCGCGTCGCGGTGGAGCTGTCGGCGAAGTATATCGGCGACCGCAAGCTGCCCGACAAAGCCATCGACATCATCGACGAGGTCGGTGCGGCGCAGATGCTGCTGCCGGAGAACAAGCGCCGCAAGAAGATCGGTGTGAAGGACGTGGAGGCGGTGGTCGCCAAGATCGCCCGCATCCCGCCGAAGTCGGTCAGCCGCGACGACAAGGAAACGCTGCTGAACCTGGAACGCGACCTGAAGACCATGGTCTTCGGCCAGAACAAGGCGATCGACGCGCTGGTCTCCGCGATCAAGCTGGCCCGTGCCGGCCTGCGCGAGCCGGAGAAGCCCATCGGCAACTACCTGTTCACCGGCCCGACCGGTGTCGGCAAGACCGAGGTGGCCCGCCAGCTCGCCATGACGCTGGGCATCGAGCTGACCCGCTTCGACATGTCGGAGTATATGGAGCGGCACACGGTGTCGCGCCTGATCGGCGCCCCGCCGGGCTATGTCGGCTTCGACCAGGGCGGCATGCTGACCGACGCCATCGACCAGCACCCGCACTGCGTCCTGCTGCTGGACGAGATCGAGAAGGCCCATCCGGATCTGTTCAACATCCTGTTGCAGATCATGGACCACGGCAAGCTGACCGATCACAACGGCAAGATCGTCGATTTCCGCAACGTCATCCTGATCATGACCTCGAACGCCGGGGCCGCCGACATGGCCAAGCCCGCCATCGGCTTCGAACGTGACCGCCGGGTCGGCGAGGACATCGAAGCGGTCGAGAAGATGTTCACGCCGGAGTTCCGCAACCGTCTCGACGCGATCATCCCGTTCGCGCCGCTGACGCAGGAGGTCATCAACCGCGTCGTCGACAAGTTCATCATGCAGATGGAAGCACAGCTGGAAGACCGCGGCGTGTCCATCGAGCTGAACGAGGAGGCGCGCGAGTGGCTGGGCAAGAAGGGCTACGACCCGCTCTACGGCGCCCGTCCGCTTGGCCGCGTGATCCAGGAGTACATCAAGAAGCCGCTGGCGGAGGAGCTGCTGTTCGGCAAGCTCAGCAAGGGCGGTCTGGTCAAGGTCACCGTGAAGGACGACAAGCCGGCCTTCGAGTATGCCGAGGGCAACCGGCCGAAGCGCACGTCCGGCGACGACGACGAGGAAATGGTATCGGAGATGGTCGAGTAACTCGTCTTTCCCGTTCCATATCGTGAAAAAGGGGGGCCGTCCGCGGCCCCCTTTTTATTGTCCTCCCGGCGGATGCGCTCATTTGCATCGTCTCGTCACCGCGCGATACTTTTGCGCGAGCGCCGGACTGCGCTATGGTCGGCACCATGACCGATCCCGCCGCCATGCAGTCCGCCGCCATCCAGTCCGCCGCCCAGCAGTCCGCGGATGCGCAGGCCCCCTTACTGCCCGCGCCAGATGCGCTGCGCATTGCCTTCGCCTGCGCCGACACGGACGAGGCGCGCGCCGCCCGCACCCGGCTGGTCCACCGCTACGGCAACGCCATGGCGGACGAGGCCGATGTGATCGTGGCGCTGGGCGGCGATGGTTTCCTGCTGGAAACGCTGCACCGGGCGCTCACCCGCGACCGCGAGCGACCGACACCGGTCTATGGCATGAACCGCGGCTCGGTCGGCTTCCTGCTGAACGCCTACCGCGAGGAGGATCTGGCGGAACGCATCGTGGCGTCCCAGCATGTCCGCCTGCACCCGCTGCGCATGATCGCCACCAGGGTGAATGGCGAACGGGTGGAGGCGCTGGGCATCAACGAGGTGTCGCTCCTGCGCGAGACGCGGCAGGCGGCTAAGCTGCGCATCACCATCGACGGGGTGGTCCGGCTGCCGGAGCTGATCTGCGACGGCGCCCTGGTGGCGACACCGGCCGGCAGCACCGCCTACAACCTGTCGGCTCATGGCCCCATCGTGCCGCTGAACGCCGGGGTTCTGGCCCTCACCCCGATCAGCGCCTTCCGCCCGCGGCGCTGGCGCGGCGCCCTGCTGCCCCACGCCGCCCGGATCACCTTCGACGTGATGGAAGAGGTCAAGCGCCCGGTCAGCGCCGTCGCCGACTTCACCGAGGTGCGCGAGGTTCTGCAGGTGGAGGTTCAGGAATGCCGCGAGGTCGGCCTGACCCTGCTGTTCGACCCGGAGCTGAATTTCGAGGAACGCATTCTGAAGGAGCAGTTCGCACCCTGACCCCTCACCCCTTTCACGCCCGACGTGCCACCCACACCGCGGTCAGGTCGTCGCGCAGGGGCAGGCGGGTGCGGGCGTAGAAGCTGTCCATCATCGGGCGCAGCGGGTGTACGCGATCCTTGGCCAGTGCATCGCGGACGAAGTCGGGGACGGCGTCCTGCCCCAGCGGGCCGAGTTCGTCGCCGCCGCATTCGATCAGCGCGTCGCTGTAGAGGAACAGGAAGCCCCCGCGCGGCAGGCGGAAGCTGCGGTCGACATACTGTGCCCGCCGCGAGGCGCCCAGCACCAGACCCGCCGAATCGAGCAGCCGGATATCCGGCCCATCGCCCTTCACGGCCGATGGCGTGCCCAGCACCGGGTTGGGCGACCCCGCCGCGGCGAAGGTCAGCGTGTCGGTCGCAAGGTCGAGGATACCGAAGAAGGCGGTGGCGAACTGTCCCGTCGGCAGCACGTCCTTCAGCGCGGCGTTCAACTGCGCCAGCCATTGCGACGGCGCCACATGGTGCATGGGAAAGCGGTCGATCAGCGTGTGCAGGCGGAAGGTGTTGATCGCCGCGGTGATGCCGTGCCCGGCGAAATCGACCAACAGAAGCCCGAGCCGCCGGTCGCCCAGCGGGTAGAGCCCCCAGAAATCGCCGCCCAGTTCCGACGACGTCTCGAAATGGGCGTCCAGCGTCAGGCCGTAGCGGTCGGCCACCTCCGCCAGCCGGCGGCTTTCCGGCAGAAGCGAGGTCTGCATGGCGCGGGCGTGCGACAGCTCGCGCTGGACCCGCTCGCGGAAGGCGGCGAGATCGCTGAACAGCTTGCGTTTTTCCAGCTGATGGCGGACGCGGGCGACGCATTCGCCGGGCTTGATCGGCTTGGAGATGAAATCGCTGCCGCCGGCCTCGAAACAGCGCACCTGCTCCTCGTCGCTGTCCAGCGCGGTTTGAAACAGGACCGGCAACTCCTCATGCGTCGCGTTGCGGCGCAACGCCTCGCACATCTCCCAGCCGTTCATCACCGGCATGTCGACGTCGAGCAGGACGAGGTCGGGACGGAAGCGGTCGACGGCCGCCAGCCCTTCCCGGCCGTTCTCGGCGAAAGCGATGTCGGTGATGCCGGCGCGGCGGATCACCAGGGCGAGCGATTTGCGGTTGAATTCGTTGTCGTCGACGATCAGGACACGGCAGTCCGACAGCGGCAGGGCTGGCACCGGCATGCGGGCTCCGTCAGCGGTCGAACTGCAGGACGGTGCAGCGCCCGCCATCGGTCACCGTCACGCGGGTGGCCAGCGTGCGCATGAAGATGAAGCCGCGTCCCGACCGCGCCTTGTTGCCGGTGGTCGCCGGCGCCAGCTCGCCGTCGAAGCCTCCACCCTGGTCGACCACGGCAATGGCGATGCTGCCGTCGTTCCAGCGGCAGAGGATGTCCAGCCGCCGCCGGACCACCGCCGGGTCACCCAGCCGGTCGCGCATCATTTCGCTGAAGCGGCGGTAGCCGCCGGGCTCGCCCTTCACCGCGCTCGACAGGCCCAGGTTGCCGTGGACGATGGCGTTGGCGATGGCCTCGTGCAGGCAGAGCTCCACGTTGGAACGGCGTTGCGGGTCCAGCGCGCCGCGCCGGATCAACTCGTCGCAGACCAGCACGGAACATTGCAGGCCATAGGCGCTGCCGGTGGTCAGCGACAGGTAGAACCCGCGCTGGAGCGGATGCTCCGCGGCCGGCGCACCCGACCAGTCATCCAGCAGGGCCGCGCACTCGTCGGTTCCCTCCGCCAATTCGACCGTCAGGAAGGGGCTGCGGTCGAAGGCGGCGCGCAGTCTGTCGCGGTCCGCCCGCTCCAGCAGTTGCGCCTCCACCGCCGGACGGACGGCCTCCACAGCCTCCCGCAGGCCGTCCGTCCCCACCCCGGTGCCGTCGAAGCGGGAGAAAACCCGGGCGGCCATGTCCGCCGGCACGCGGTCGCGCAGCACGCTGAAGGCACGGAGCGCCGGTTCGGCCGGGCTGTCGGGAAGGGCGACGTCCATGGCGGCAATTTCCCCAGTGCAAGGGACCGGTGCTTTCGGCGGCTGGAGGCCGGCTGCCGGATGTTCAATGTTCGAAAGTGATGATCTCGGACAGGCGGGCGAGCTCGATCGACCGCCGCACGTCACCGGTCGCCCCGCGGACGATCAGCTTCGTGTTCAGGTTCTCCGCCTCTTCCTGCAGGATCAGCAGCATGCCGAGACCGGCGGAGTCGATGAACTCAAGCCCCGACAGGTCGAGCACGACCCGGCTGCCCCCGAGGTCCTGCAACTGGATCACGATTTCGACCAGACGGTCGTGGTCAGTGAACTCCATCCGCCCGGACAGCCGGATCTCGGCCCCCGCATCGGCTCTGATCGTCTTGAATTCCATACTTCCCCTCACCCATCGGTCGCTGGCCGGACATGCGTGTGCAGTCCGGACGGCTCTCATACGAATGCGCGCGGAACACCGGGCATCCGCCTATTCACAGTAGTCCAACCCATATCCATGTCTCAAGTCAGGATGCCTTATAGATTGCTCCTTTCGCCGTGGCGCGACACTTTTCCCCAGCGCGACACTCCGGGGTCACCCCCATGGACGCACCGCCGTCAACAGGGTAGAACGTGTGTACGGGCGCCCGCGCGCTGCGTGCCGCACCAAAGAACGTCCGGAACGGCTGTGCATGACCAGGATCGTTGAGGCGTGGCGGCGCGTGCCGGTGGTATCGGCGAAATTCCTGCTGATCCTGGTTCCCACCCTGGTGGTCACCGTCTCGCTGTTCTCCGCCCTGTTCTTCTACGACCGCTATCAGGATCTGCAGGCGGCCCTGCGGGACAAGGTGGCGACCATCGCCGACATCAATGCGGCGGCGTTGTCCAACAACCTGTGGACTTTCGACGTCCAGGCGATCCGCAACGTGATCCAGGCCATCGGCGCCAACCGCGAGCTGGTCTGCGTCGAGGTGACGGACGATCTGGCCGATGGGCTGTTCGCCTGGCCGGGGCCGAGTTGCCCCTTGAGCGGCGACGCCAACATCGAACGGCGCCCGATCCGGGTACAGAACCTCCAGGTCGGCACCATCACCCTGCACTACGACCACAAGGTCGCGCGTGAACAGTTGCGGCAGGAGGTGGTGAACACCGCCGTCCTCCTTCTGCTGATGCTGGCCGGCACCATCGCGGCGGCTCTGGCGGCGCTTCGGCTGACGGTGGGACGGCCGCTGCGGCGGCTGATCGCCTCCATCCTGGAATCGGAGCGCGGCGGCGGGCTTCAGCCGGTGGAGTGGCGCGCCTCCGACGAACTCGGCCGGGTGATCCAGGCCCACAACGCCATGCTCGCGCGGCTGGGGCAGGAGGAAGCCGCCCTGCGCAAAAGCGAGCAGCGGCTGGCGCTGGCCATCACCGCCACCCGCTCCTCCGTCTGGGATTACGACCTGCGGACCGGGCAATACTGGTGGTCGAAGGAGTTTCCCACCCTGCTCGGCTACGGGCCGAACGAACTGGCGATGACGGCGGAGACCTGGGCCTCGCTGCTGCATCCGGATGAAGCGGAACGGGTGATGGCCGAATCCCGGCGGCGGCTGCGCGACCGGGCCATGGCCTACACCGCGGTCTACCGCATGCGCCGGCGCGATGGCCGCTGGGCCTGGATCGAGGATCGCGCCACCGCGCAGCGCGACCCCGATGGCCGCGCCCGGCGGCTGACCGGCACCATGTCCGACGTCACCGAACGGGTGCGGGCGGAACTGGATCTGGCGCATGAGCGCAACGTCCTGCAGGTCACGCTGGACAACACCGACCAGGGCATCATCAAGGTCGACGGCGACGGCCGTGTGGTGATGGCGAACAGCCGCGCGGCGGAACTGCTGAACATCCCGCCGGACATGCTGGCCGGCAGCCCGCGCTTCGCCGACGTGGTCGCCCTACAGCGCCGCCAGGGCGAATTCGGCGAGATGGGCGACGACCCCGACCTGTATCTGAGCTACGGGATCGGCGGCATCGACGCTGGGTCGAACGAGCCGGCCGGCACCATCGACCAGCCCTTCACCTTCAAGCGCCGCCGCCCCGACGGCCGCATCGTGGAGGTGCGCACCAACCCGCTGCCGGAGGGCGGTTTCGTCCGCACCCTGACCGACGTGACGGTGGAGGCGCGCTCGGCCGAGGAAATCTTCAACGCCATGCAGGAGTTGGAGCGGGCCTACGCCGACCTGAAGGAGACGCAGGCCAATCTGGTCCAGGCGGAGAAGATGGCCTCGCTCGCCCTGCTGGTCGCCGGCGTGGCTCACGAGATCAACACGCCCATCGGTATCGCCTTCGGCTGCGCCACCCATTTGTCTGGACGGACCGGCACACTGGCCGAGGCGTTCGAGCGCGGGACGATGAAGAAGTCCGAGCTTGCCGCCTATGTCGCCACCGCCAGCGAATCCTCCCGGCTGATCGAGCAGAACCTGACCCGCGCCGCCGAGCTGATCCAGAGCTTCAAGCGGGTCGCCGTCGACCAGACCAGCGAGGAGCGGCGCCGCTTCGACCTGCTGGCCTATCTGGAGGAGGTGGTGACCTCGCTCGGCCCCACCCTGCGCAAGAGCCGCCACCGCGTCGCCATCGCCTGTTCGCCCGGCATCCACATGGACAGCTTCCCGGGCGCGCTCAGCCAGGTGGTGACCAATCTGGTGATGAACGCCCTGACCCACGCCTTCCCGTCCGACTGCAAGGGACATATGGTGATCGACGTGGACGAGGTGCCGGACGACGAGGTGGAGATCCGCTTCGCCGACGACGGCGTCGGCATCCCGGCGGAAAATCTGCCCAAGGTGTTCGAGCCCTTCTTCACCACCCGGCGCGGGTCGGGCGGCAGCGGGCTGGGGCTGCACATCGTCTTCAACCTTGTCACCCAGTCGCTGGGCGGGCGGATCTCGGTTGACAGCGTTCCCGGCGATGGAACTACCTTCACCCTGCGCATCCCGCGGACCGCCGCCAACCCGCAGGCGGCCCCGCAACCCCAGTCGCAGCCGCAACCGCAGCCGCTCCCCCTTCCGACGCCCGTCCCGCTGGAGACCGACCCCGCATGAGCACCGGCGCCGCCTTTGACGACGACGAGATCCTGTTCGCCGACGAGGAGGCGGAGGGCCTTGCCGATCGCTCCGGCGCCACGGCGGTCCAGCGCGCGCCCGCGCACGACCCGGCCGCCCCGCCCTGGATCATCCTGGTGGTGGACGACGAATCGGACGTCCACTCCATGACCGGCCTGCTGCTGGCCGACGTCGCCTTCCAGCGGCGCCGGCTGGAACTCGTCAGCTGCTTCACCGCGGCGGACGCCCGCACGGTTCTGGAACACCGCCGCGACATCGCCGTGATCCTGCTGGACGTGGTGATGGAGGAGGATGATTCCGGCCTGAAGCTGGTCCGCTGGATCAGGGACGATCTGGGCAACCGCGACGTCCGCATCATCCTGCGCACCGGCCAGCCGGGCCAGGCGCCGCAGCGCGACGTGATCGTCGATTACGACATCAACGACTACAAGCCGAAGGCCGACCTGTCGGCGGAAAGCCTGTTCACCGCCGTGATCGCGGCGTTGCGCGCCTTCGACCAGATCCAGTTGATCGAGACCCGGGTGGCGGAACGCACGCGCGAACTGCGCGAAAGCCGCGAGCAGGCGGAGGAGGCGACCAGGGCCAAGTCGGCCTTCCTCGCCACCATGAGCCACGAGATCCGCACGCCGATGAACGGGGTGCTGGGCATGCTCGGCCTGCTGGAGCGGACCGACCTGGACGAGCACCAGCGCGACACCGTCGCCACCATGCGCGAGTCGGCCGGCGCGCTGTTGCGGATCATCGACGACATCCTGGATTTCTCCAAGATCGAAGCCGGGAAGATGGATCTGGAACGGGTGCCGCTGTCGATCCCGGCCTTGGTCGAAGGGGTGGCGGAAACGCTGGCGCCCGCCGCCGGGGCGAAGGGGCTGGCGCTGCTGACCTATGTGGACCCGGCAATTCCGCCGGCCCTGCTGGGCGACCCGGTGCGGCTGCGCCAGATCCTGTTCAACCTCGCCGGCAATGCCATCAAGTTCACCGAGACCGGGCGCGTGGTCCTGCGCGCGGAGTTCGAGCCCGCAACCGCGGATGCCAATGACGATGGCGGCGCGGAGCCGCTGCTGCGCATCGCCGTCTGCGACACCGGGATCGGCATCGCCGAATCAACCTGCCAGCGCCTGTTCCAGCCCTTCACCCAGGCGGAAAGTTCGACAACCCGGCGGTTCGGCGGCACCGGGCTGGGGTTGTCGATCAGCCGGCGGCTGGCGGCGCTGATGGGGGGCAAGATCGGGGTGGAAAGCGAGCCCGGCGTCGGCTCCACCTTCTGGCTGTGCCTGCCGCTGGCCCGCGCGGCGGCACCCGCCCCGGCGGAGGACGGCAGCGACGCCATCGGGCTGGATGGTCTGACAGTGCTGCTGGGCGTGCCCGACGATACCGAGCGCGGGTTTCTCGCCCGCTATCTGGAACAGGCCGGCGCCCGAGTGCTGCCCGCCGCCTCCCCGCCTGAACTGGCGACCCAGGCCCGCGTCGCGCGGGAGGCCGGATGTGCCGTCGGCGTCGTCACCATCGACGAGGCGCTGCATGTTCCCGCCGCGGCCTGTGCGCCCGACGAGTTCGGCCGCCGCAGCGGCGAGCCCCGGCCGCCGGTGGTCCTGCTCTGCCACGAGACGGGGGGAAAAGCGTCCGCCACCTCCCGTCCCGGCACGCTGGGCGCCGAGCCCGGTACCGTGGTGCTGAGCCGCCCGATACGCCGGCTGGTGCTGCTGCGCGCGGTGGCGGTCGCCGCCGGGCGGCTGGTTCCCCAGCCCGCCGCCCCGCCCGCCGCCCACGCCTGCCCCTATGACGCCGCTTCCGATGGCGCCCCCGACAGCGCCCCCTCCACGCCCGCTGCGCCCAGCCTGGAGGAGGCGATGGCCCAGGGGCGCCTGATCCTGGTGGCGGAAGACAATCCGGTGAACCGCAAGGTTCTGCTGATGCAACTGCAGGCATTGGGTTATGCCGCGGAGATGGCGCCGGGCGGGGCGGAGGCGCTGGCCGCTCTGGACGCCATGCGCCAGGGCCGGCGCCGCTACGCCCTGCTGCTGACCGACGTCCAGATGCCGGAGATCGACGGTTTCGAACTGACCCGCCGCATCCGCGCCGCCGAGTCGGATAATGGCAGCCGCCTGCCGATCGTCGCGATCACTGCCAATGCCGCCCCCGCCGACATCGAGAGCTACCGCGCCGCCGGCATGGACGATGTGCTGAGCAAGCCGCTGGAGCTGTCGCAACTGGCTGTCGCCCTCGCCCGCTGGATGCCGCCGGCGCCGGTTTCGTCCGATGCGGCGGAGAGCCTTCCGGCGCCGTCCGCCCCGCCGGCCGGCGGCGATCCGCCGATCGAACTCGGCAGCCTGCGCGCGCTGTGCGGCGGCGATGCGGCGATGCTGGCGGAACTGCTCGACGATTTCGTCACCATCGGCCGCGGGATCGTCGCCGATCTCGACACGGCGCTGGGCAACGGCGACCGCGACTGGATGCGGGCCTGCGCCCATAACCTGAAAGGCTCCTCGCGCAATGCCGGCGCCAAGCCGCTGGCCGAGGCCGCCCGTGTGCTGGAACAGGCCGCCGCCGAGGGCACACCGCTTTCCCGGCTTGCGGAGGCGGCCGACCGGCTGGGCCGCAGCTTCGCGGCCACTTGCGAGGCCATCGCCAAGGAGCTGGCCGAAGCGGAGAGGCCGGCACGATGAACGATCCCACGACTAGCCACCCCAGCCGACGGGAAGCGCTGGGCATCCTGCTTGGCGCGGCCGTGGCGACGACGGCATCACCGCTGCCGGCCCAGAATGCGCCGACCCCGAATGGACCGGCCGACGTCGGAGTGCCGCGTCTGGGCGAGGAACTGACGCCTTTCGGAGCGGTGCGCGCCGGCAACCGCACGCGGGCGATCCCCGCCTGGACCGGTGGGTTGATCCAGGCGCCGCGCGGTTATGTGCCCGGCCGCCCCTCCCCCGATCCCTACATCGAGGATGTCCGCTGGTTCACCGTCGGTGCTGCCGACGTGGAGCGCTACAAGGTCCGGCTGACCGCCGGGCAGCAGGCGCTGCTGGCGAAGTATCCGGAGAGCTTCGAACTGGCGCTGTTCCCCTGCCGCCGCAGCGCCGCCGCCCCGCAGCGCATCTATGATGCGTCGATGGCGAATGCCGAGCGGGCCACACTGGGGGCGAACGGTCTGGTGCTGCGCGATGCCGCGGTCGGCGTGCCCTTCCCGATCCCGGCCAACGGGTTGCAGGCGATGTGGAACCACAAGCTGCGCTGGCACGGCGAGCGGGTGTCCCGCACCAGCCTGACCATCGTCCAGTCCGGTGACGGCGCGCGCACCCAGACCCGGCTGCGCGAGGATTTCCTCTCTCCGTATGCCGCCGGAGACGCGGCGGCACCGCCGCTGCTCTACCGCCGCACGATTCTGGAGCCGAAGGAGCAGGCGGGCAGCAGTCTCGTGCTCCAGTCGACGCTCGACCCCATCGCCGCGCGCACCCGCGCCTGGGCGCGGGAGGGCGAGCGCGGCCGGGTGGTGCCGGCCCCCGACTTCGCCTATGACACGCCGGACCCGGTGACCGGCGGCATCTGCACCGCCGACATGCTGGACATGTTCAGCGGCGCGCTCGACCGTTTCGACTTCACGCTGGTGACGCGGCGCGAGATGTACATGCCCTACAACGCCCACCGGCTGACCAACCCCGGCCTGACGGTGCGGGACATCCTGTGGCCGGGACATCCCAACCCGCAGTTCCTGCGCTACGAGATGCACCGGGTCTGGGTGGTGGACGCCCGCCTGAAGCCGAATTTCCAGCACGCCCTGCCCGACCGCACCTATTACCTGGACGAGGACAGCTGGCAGATCCTGGCGTCGGAGCATTACAACGGCAAGGGCGAACTCCTGCGCTACGCCGAGGCGCATCCGGTCCCGCACTGGCAGGTTCCGGCCCTGGTCCCGACGGTGGAGTTCGCCTTCGACCTGACCGCCGACCGTTATGTCGCCCGCGGCGTGGACAACGGCCTGCCGCCGCCGCAGTTCGATGCTCCGCTCAAGCCGGAAGACTTCACCCCCGAGGCCCTGGTGCGCCGGGGCCGGCGGGGGTGAGAAATCCCGTGCTTACATCGACCCGGTCTGCCGCACGTCGTGGACTTCGGCCGGCTGGGTGGCGTGGCGGTTCAGCACTTCAAGAGCGATGCGTTCGCGGGCGGCGTCGCCGACATTGACCCACAGCAGGATGCCGCCCTTGTCGAGATGCTGCAGCATCGGCTCGTTGCGCTTGTCGGTGATCCATTGCGACAGGAAGGAGCCGGCGGCCCCGCTGCCCACACCGGCGGCTGCCGCGGCGGCGGCGGCGGCGAGCGCCGTCCCGCCGGTGGCCAGCACGGCACCGGTGGCGATGATGGCGCCGACATAGGCGGGGAAGCCGACTGCGGCACCCTGGCCGCTGCCGATGTCCTCCGGCGAGATGTAGGACTGCCGCGGAGCGTCGGGATCGTGGGCGAGGCTGCCGACATCGGCGGGCACGCCGCCCAGCCGCTCGCGGATCGTCTCGTCGTTGGCTAGCAGGCTCAGCTCATGGCGCTGGAAACCGGCCAGCGTCAGGTCGTCGATGGCGTTCTGCAGGGATTCGCGGCTGTCGAAGATCGCCACCGCCTCCCGCACCGTGGCGTCGGTCGTCCCTCCGGTGTCTCCCGTCCAGGCGCTGGAATCGATTGTGGTCGGGTTCTGGTCGCGGCTCTCGATCATGCCTCCACCCCTTCGCTTCGCAGGATGTCCGTACAATCCGGATCCAACCGCAAAGCGGGGCCAAGGTTCCGCCGGTGCCTTTGCCCATACCTGCGCCAAGGCTTCCGATGAGGTGTTCGATCAGGAGCGGGCCGCCGCCGCGGGCGGAGGCACGACGCCGCGCGGCTCCGGCATGGCGCCCAGGAACCACCAGAGGCCGAGCCCGATCAGCGCGGCCTTCACCAGCAGGAACAGCGCGATGTGGCGGGCGAGCGGGTTGCGGAGCGTGGTTCGGAACATGGCGGTCCTCATGTCGATGCGGCGCGCGCACGGAACAGGCAAGGCCGATCTGGCAAAGGCGCCTGTCTTTTGGCTAGTATCCGGCACCCCTGCTGTCAAGGAAGGACACCCGCCATGAAGCGGCTCCTGCTCGCCACCCTCCTCGCCGCCGGCCTGTCCGCCGGCTCCGCCGCCCCGGCCCTCGCCCAGATCAGCCTGTTCCAGGACACCGGGCTGATGCAGGCGGTCAACGAGGGCGATGTCGCCAAGGTGAAGGGCGCCCTGTTGCGGGGCGAGAACCCGAACCAAGCCGACATCCACGGCAAGACCGCCCTGCTGGCCGCGGTGGACCGGTCCAACCCGGCGATGGCCGGCCTGCTGCTGGACGGCGGCGCCAACGTCAACCGCGCCGACAAGGCCGGCAACACCCCGCTGCTGACCGCGGCCGAGAACGGCAACCCGGAGCTGATCGACCTGCTGCTGAAGAAGGGCGCCAAGGTCGACCAGGAGAACCGCGAGGGCATGACCCCGCTGATGGTCGCCGCCCGCGCCGGCCGCGCCGACGTGGTGGACAGGCTGCTGAAGGCCGGGGCCAAGGTCGACCGCTCCGACTTCACCGGCCGCACCGCGCTGAACTGGGCACAGGAGAGCCGCAACGCCCGCGTCGGCACGCTGCTGCGCCAAGCTGGCGCACGCTGACCGGCGCCGGGTAATGCACGCCATCTAGTCGCGGAGACGCCATGTTCGGTTCGGCCTTCGGCGGTCCCGGCCCGCTGCTGCTTCTGCTGCTGGCGCTGGGGATCGACGCGCTGTTCGGCGACTGGCTGGACCGTATCCTGCCCGACCCGGCGGGGCTGGCGCGCCGCTTCTGCAACGCCGCCGACGCCCGGTTGAACCGGACGGAGCGCGGCGCCTCGGCGCAAGTGCTTCGCGGGGCGCTGGTGGTGCTGGCGCTGCTGCTGATCGCCGTGGCGGCCGGGCTGGCGGTCGAATGGATCGGCTCCATCGGCCGCGGCTGGATGCTGGAGTTGCTGGCGCTGCTCTGCGGCCTGCGCGGGCGGGCGGCCTGGACCCGCGTACGGGCGGTGCGCCGCGCGCTGGAGAGCGGCGGCGTGGTGCCCGGCCAGGAGGCGATCCAGTCGCTGACCCGCCGTCACGTCTATGGCCTGGACGAGCACGGCATCGCCCGCGCGGCGGTGGAGGCCGCGGCGCGGGCCTTCGACCGCAAGCTGGTGGCGCCGGTCTTCGGCTATGCCCTGCTCGGCGTGCCGGGCCTGTTCGTCTGGACCGTCATGGACGGCGCCGACGCCGCGCTGGGCAGCCCCGGCGTCCGCCATGGCCGCTTCGGGTCGACCGCGGCGACGCTGGACGACGCGCTGAACGCCCTGCCCGCCCGGCTGGCCGGTCTGCTGCTGGCGCTCGCCGCCCCCTTCATCGGCACCGCCAAGGCCGGCAGCGCTTTCCGTACGCTGAGACGCGACGCACGCAAGCACCCGTCGCTGAACATGGGCTGGCCGATCGCGGCGATGGCGGGTGCGCTGGGCCTCGCGCTTGGCGGGCCGCACCGCGATGGTGGCGTCGTCATCACCGAAAGCTGGATCGGCGACGGCCGGGCGCGCGTCACCCCCGCCGACATCGGGCGAGCGCTCGCTCTATCCGCCGTCGCCGCCCTGCTGCTGGTCGGGCTGGTGGCGCTGCTGCTGTGGGGCGTGGCGGGGATTTAGCCGATTCATCCAGCCCTGCGCACAGGGCACGGCAACGTCACGCCCTTGGCAGGGCAGCAACCATGCGTCGTGCATATACTAGTATGGCAACCTGGGAAAAGCGGGGCCATGGGCATGGGGGAGACGAGTACGGTTGCGGGCACGCCTGCCGCTGCCGGTGACGCCGCGCTGGCGAAGCAATCCTTGGCTGAACGATCCTTGGCGGAACGGCGGTCGGGCCGCGCCGGCATCCTCTGGATGATCCTGACCACCTTGCTGTTCGTCACCCAGGACGCCACCACCCGTGTCCTTGCCCAAAGCTATCCGGTGATGGAAGTCGCCTGGGCGAGGTTCGCCGTCCATATGCTGCTGGTCGGATGCATCGTCGCGTGGCGCAGCCCGCATCTGATGGTGTCGCGCCGGTTGCCCTTGCAGCTCGTCCGCTCCTGCCTGCTGCTGGCGACCACCCTGCTGGCCGTCCTGGCGTTGCGCAGCATCTCCTTTGCCGAGGTACAGGCCATCGCCGCCGCCGCCCCGGTGCTGGTGACGGCGCTGTCGGTCCCGCTGCTCGGCGAGAAGGTCGGCTGGCGGCGCTGGGTCGGTGTGCTGGCCGGCATGGCTGGAGCGCTGATCATCGTCGGGCCGGTGGGCGGAACCTTCCAATGGGCGCTGCTCCTGCCGCTGGGCGCGGCCTTCTCCAACGCGCTGTATCAGATCGCGACGCGCAAGCTGAAGGGCGTGGATTCGCCGACGACGACCATCTTCTACACCGGCATGGCCGGAACCCTGGTCTGTACGGCGGCCCTGCCCTTCAACTGGGTGACGCCGGACCTGACCGGTGCCGCCCTGATGGTCCTGCTGGGAACGCTGGGCGGCATCAGCCATTTCTGCCTGATCCGGGCCTACAGCGCCGCTCCCGCCGCGACAGTCGCGCCCTTCGGCTACACGACGCTGGTATGGGCGGCGCTCTACGCATTGATTCTGTTCGGCGAGGATCTGCGCCTGACGACCATCGCCGGCACCGCCATCATTGTCGGCAGCGGCGTCTACATCTTCTATCGGGAGCAGGTGCGGTTGCGGCAGGCCTCGTGAGGCGTCAGGCCGAATTCGGCCAAGCCGACTGCGGTCCGACATCCTCCACCATGTAGAACGGACCGCGCCGGTCGCGCTCGCCCCGCAGGATGAAGCGGCTGATCCCGCCGGCCTTGATGGTCCAGAGGTCGCCGCCCCCGTCCAGCGGGCGAAGCTCCAGCTCGTCCGGCACCGGCGCCTCGCCCAGCCGCTTCAGGATGCGGTCGGCACGGGTGCGGTCGATGGCGGGCAGGCTTTCGGCAGCGCGGGCGTCGAAACGGTCGCTCTTCACATAGCGCGTACCGGAACCCTGGATCGGACTGGACGGCCGCCCCGGCTGCAGCCGGGCGCGCGCCGCCATCAACCGCCAGCGCGCCGTGCCGCAGGCCTGCACCGCCGCGGCATGGACGGCGGCAACGCGCTCGATCAGTTCCGGGAACAGCGGCATCAGCTCCCGCCGCTTGTAGGCGACGCGGCTCATCAGGTCGTGGATGGAGCGTTCGGCCGTCGCGGCGGCTTCCGGCAACTCGTCGGTCTCGGCCGCCAGCAACGCCGGGATGGCGTCGAGCGCCGCCCCGGCCACCAGCGCGTCGATGCGGGCCAGCGCCGCCGCCCCGGCCACATCGGTGCGGGCGATGGCGTCGGCGACCACCGGGCGGGCGCGGTCGAGCGCCTCGGCCCGCGGCACCTCGTCGGACAGGGCGGACAGCCAGCCGATGTCGAACAGGGTGCCGTCGGGGAAGGGAGGAAAGGCGCTCAATCGCTAAAGATCCGGTGGGTTGAAGTCAGCCGTCCGCCCGCATGCGGGCGACGATGGCCTCCAGCACCTCTTCCGCCCGGTCGTTGTCGACCTGACAGGTGCCGGCCGCCTGATGGCCGCCGCCGCCATATTGCAGCATCAGCGGGCCGATGTCGGTCTTCGAACTGCGGTCCAGGATCGACTTGCCGCAGGCCAGCACGGTGTTCTGCTGCTTCAGGCCCCACAGCACATGGATCGACACGTTGGTGTCGGGGAACAGTGCATAGATCATGAAGCGGTTGCCGGCATAGATCGTCTCCTCCCGGCGGAGGTCGAGCACGACGACGTTACCGCGCACGGTGGCGCATCGCTTCAGCTGGTCGACAAACAGTTCGGCATGCTGGGTGTAGAGCTCCACCCGCTCCTTCACGTCCGGCAGGTCCAGGATCTGCTCGATGGAATGGCTGCGGCAATAGTCGATCAGGTCCATCATCAACTGGTAGTTCGACACCCGGAACTCGCGGAAGCGGCCGAGGCCGGTGCGCGCGTCCATGATGAAGTTCAGCAGGGTCCAGCCGGTGGGGTTGAGGATGTCCTCGCGCTGATACTGCGCCGAGTCGGCCTGATCGACCGCCGCCATCATCTCGTCGGAGATGGTGGGGAAGCGCTCCTTGCCGCCGTAATAATCATAGACGACGCGGGCGGCGGACGGCGCCTTGGGATCGATGATGTGGTTCGCCTTGTCGCCGACGCGCATGGTCTCCGACAGGTGATGGTCGAATACCAGATGGGCGCCGTCGACGTAAGGCAGGTTGGTGGTGATGTCGCGGCCGGTGATCTCGATCTTGCCGTCCTGCATGTCCTTGGGATGGACGAACTTGATCTCGTCGAGGATGCCCAAATCCTTCAGCAGGACGGCGCAGACGAGCCCATCGAAATCGGAACGGGTGACGAGGCGGTACTTCGCGACTTCGGACATGCAAGCTTCCCCTGGCGGCCGTCTTGGTTGAGCGCTGGCCGGAAGGGTAGTCGCCCACCCGTCCGGCACGCAATCCTTTACCAGCGGCCGCGTCGGAGATCAGCCCCAGGGGCCGCGGCGGTTCTGCGGCATGAAGCCGCCCTGGCTGCCGCTGCCGCCCTGAGCCGGCGCGCCCCAGGGCGAACGGCCGTCGCGCGGCGGGGTATGGCCACCCCCGAAACCGCCCCCAAACCCATTGCCGAACCCACCGCCGAAGCTGCCGCTCTGGGCCGCCATCGCGCGCAGCCGTGCCACCCGCTCGCCCATGTCGGGGTGGGTGGAGAACAGGCTGGCCATGCTGGCGCCGTTGAGCGGATTGGCGATGAACAGGTGGGCGGTCGCCGGATGCGCCTCCGCCTGATAATTGGGGATGTGATTGGCGCTGTTGTGGATGTTGGTCAGCGCGTCGGCCAGCCAGTTGGGACGGCCGCAGATCTCGGCCCCGATGCGGTCGGCCTCGAACTCGCGGGTGCGGCTGATCGCCATCTGCACCAGCGTCGCGGCGATGGGAGCGAGGATGGCCGCCAGCACCGCGCCCACCATGCCCAACGGGTTGCCGCCCCGTTCGTCGCTGCTGGAGGCGCCGAAGAACAGGCCGAAGTTGCCGAGCATCGACACCGCACCGGCGATGGTCGCGGTGATCGTCATGATCAGGGTGTCGCGGTTCTTCACATGGGCCAGCTCATGCGCCATCACGCCGGCGATCTCCTCCGGCGTCAGGCGCTGCAGCAGGCCGGTGGTCGCGGCTACCGCCGCATGCTCCGGATCGTGGCCGGTGGCGAAGGCGTTGGGCTGGTCGTTCTCGATGATGTAGACGCGCGGCATCGGCAGGCCGGCACGCTC
Organism: Pseudomonadota bacterium; assembly: GCA_023423695.1. Taxonomy (GTDB): domain Bacteria; phylum Pseudomonadota; class Alphaproteobacteria; order Azospirillales; family Azospirillaceae; genus Azospirillum. Next base: position 57,426 of record JAFAFA010000052.1, read on the forward strand.
CGCCAGCCGGGCGACGATGCCGTGGAACTCGGGCGCCGAATAGGCATCGACCTCGCGGGCGCCGTACATCGACAGCACCATGTCGCCGGAATTCCAGTAGCTGAACAGGTTCATGCCCAGCGCGACGACGAAGGCGATGATCAGGCCGGTCTTGCCGCCCAGCAGAAAGCCGACCGCCATGAAGATCGCCGTCAGGCCGGCAAGGAGAATGGTGGTCTTCAGATAGCTGGTCATGATCGCCATATCGGTTCAGGATGGGCCGAAGCGGGGCAACCCGCCTCTACCCCGGACATGGCAAAGATATGGGCCCGATCAGCGCCCCCGTTCAAGATGCCTGCCAAAATGCCCGCAGTTTCGCGATGGACATGATGACCGAACCGACCAAGCCCCAGCAGACCAGCGCCGACCCGGCGACCGAGCAGACCACGCCGGACACCACGGAGACCAAGGGTCCCGAACAGAAGCCCGGCGAGATCGGCGGCCCGAAGGGGCCGGAGCCGACCCGCTATGGCGACTGGGAGTTCAAGGGGCGCTGTTCGGACTTCTGATCGGGCGCTTACTCCATCCGGCGCCCGGACACCGCGTCGAACAGGTGCAGGGCGCCGTCCTGCGGGGCGACCGTCAGGCGGTCGCGCTCACGCACGGTGGGGATGCCGGCCATGCGGACCAGCAGCGTCTCGCCGTCCGGCAGACGGCCATAGACCACCGTGTCCGCCCCCAGCGCCTCGACCAGTTCGATTTCGATGGAAAAGCCTTCGGCGGCGACCGCCATATGCTCCGGCCGGATGCCCAGCTTCACCGGACGGCCGGCGTCGGTCGGGCGCGGCTGCGGCAGGAGCAGGCGCTGTCCACCCGGCACCAGCACCGCCTCGCCGCGGTCGTCGATGCGGCCGTCCAGAACGTTCATCGGCGGGGAGCCGATGAAGCCGGCGACGAACAGGCTGGCCGGGCGCTGGTAGACCTCCAGCGGTGTGCCGATCTGCTCGGCCACGCCATGGTTCATCACCAGGATGCGGTCGGCCAGCGTCATCGCCTCCACCTGATCGTGGGTGACGTAGAGGCTGGTGATGCGCAGCCGGTCCTGCAGACGCTTGATCTCCACCCGCATCTGGGTGCGCAGCTTGGCGTCCAGGTTGGACAGCGGCTCGTCGAACAGGAAGGCTGCGGGTTCACGCACGATGGCCCGGCCCATGGCGACGCGCTGGCGCTGGCCGCCCGACAGCTGGCTCGGCCGGCGGTCGAGGAAACGGCCCAGCTCCAGGATCTCCGCCGCCTTGTCGACGCGGGCGCGGATCTCCGCCTTGGGAATGCCGCGGATCTTCAGGCCATAGGCCATGTTGTCGAAGACCGTCATGTGCGGGTAGAGCGCATAGTTCTGGAACACCATCGCGATGTCGCGGTCCTTGGGCTCCAGATTGTTCACCACGCGTCCGCCGATGGCGATCTCGCCGCCGGTGATGCCCTCCAGCCCGGCGACCATGCGCAGCAGGGTGGACTTGCCGCAGCCGGACGGCCCCAGCAGGACGAGGAACTCGCCGTCCCGGATCGCGATGTCGATGCCCTTGATCGCTTCGACCGGCCCGTAGGATTTGCGGACGTCGCGGATTTCAACGGTTGCCATTGTTCTTCTTTCCTTCGTCCGCGTCTTACTTTTCGCTGTCCACAAGACCTTTGACGAACCAGCGCTGCATGAACACCACCACCGCCACCGGCGGCAGCATCGCCAGCACCGTGGTCGCCATGATGAGGTTCCAGTCGTTGGCCGATTCGCCGGTGCCGATCATCTTGGTGATGCCGGTCACGATGGTTTCCATGTCGCCGCTGCTGGTGACCAGAAGCGGCCAGAGATACTGGTTCCAGCCATAGATGAAGAGGATGACAAACAGTGCGGCGATGTTGGTGCGCGACAGCGGCAGGACAACGTCGATGAAGAAGCGCACCGGCCCGGCGCCGTCGATCTTGGCGGCTTCCAGCAGCTCGTCCGGAATGGTCAGGAAAAACTGGCGGAACAGCAGGGTCGCGGTGGCCGACGCGATCAGCGGGATGGCCAGACCGGCATAGGTGTTGATCAGGCCGAGATCGGCGACGACCTTGTAGGTCGGGATGATGCGCACCTCCACCGGCAGCATCAGCGTGATGAAGATCAGCCAGAAGAAGGCCATGCGCAGCGGGAAGCGGAAGAAGGCCACCGCATAGGCCGACAGGATCGAGATGGCGATCTTCCCCAACGCGATGGCCAGCGCCATGATCAGGCTGTTCAGCATCATGGTGCGCACGGGCGTGTACTTGGCACGCGCACCCGCCTCGCCCGCCCAGGCCTGAGCGTAATTGTCCGCCCCCTGCCCGCCCGGCCACAGCGGCAGACCGCCGCGGCCGATGGTGCCGGAATCCCAGGTGGAGCCGATCAGCGTCACATAGATCGGATAGGCGAAGATGAGGACGCCGACGATCAGGACGATGTGCGGCACGAGGTCGATGAATCGGGTCGGCTTCATGCGTAATGGACCTTGCGCTCGATGAAGCGGAACTGCACCGCGGTCAGAGCGATGACGATCACCATCAGGATCACCGACTGGGCCGACGATCCGCCGAGGTCGTTGTTGACCACGCCGTCATGGTAGACGCGGAAGATCAGCGTCTCCGTCGCCTTGCCCGGCCCGCCCTGAGTCAGGGCATGGATGGTGCCGAAGGTCTCGAAGAAGGCGTAGACCATGTCGACCACCAGCAGGAAGAAGGTGGTCGGCGACAGCAGCGGGAAGGTGATGGTCCAGAAGCGCCGCACCGGACCGGCCCCGTCGATGCTGGCCGCCTCCATCACCGAGCGCGGGATCGCCTGCAGGCCGGCCAGGAAGAAGATGAAGTTGTAGGCCACCTGCTTCCAGCTGGCGGCCATGATGACCATCCACAGCGCCTGCCCGCCGTTCAGCCGGTAGTCCCAGTCATAGCCAAGCGCCCTCAGCGCCCGGCCGAAGGATCCGATGTCGGGGTTGAAGATGAACATCCACAGCACCGCCGCGACGGCCGGCGCCAGGGCGTAGGGCCAGATCAGCAGCGTCTTGTAGGCGCGCGCGCCCTTGAGCTTGGAATCGGCCAGCACCGCCAGCAGCAACGCCGTTCCCATCGACAGCACGGTGACCGCGACGCTGAAGATCACGGTGACTTTCAGCGTGTCGATGTAGTTCGGGTCGGTCAGCACATGTTCGAAATTCTCGAACCAGACGAACTCGCTGCGGATGCCGAAGGCGTCCTGCAGATGCACCGACTGCCAGACGGCCTGGGCCGCCGGCCAGATGAAGAACACCAGCGTCACCGCCACCTGCGGCGCAAGCAGCAGGTAGGGCAGCAGCCGGTTGTCGAATGTCACGCGACGCTGCAAAGGAAGGTCTTTCGTCGGTTATGCGCAGCAATGGGCGCAGAGTCCCCTCCTTCCGAGGAGGAGGGGACTCTGGATGCTCTTATGGTTCTCAGCCCTTGTTGGCGCGCTCGAAGTTGCGCAGCACGGCGTTGCCGCGCTTCACCGCGGAGTCCAGCGCCTGTTTGGCGTCCTGCTGGCCCTGGAAGGCCTTCTCAAGCTCTTCCTGGACGATGTTGCGGATCTCCGGCAGGTTGCCCAGCCGCAGGCCCATGCTGTTCTCGGTGGTCGGCGTGCGGGTCAGCTGGGCGGCCGGCACGTCGGCGCCGGGGTTCTTCTCGTAGAAGCCCTGGGTCTTGGCCAGTTCGAAGCCCTTCATCGTCACCGGGACATAGCCGGTGTCCATGTGCCACTTGGCATCGATCTCCGGCCGGGCGAGATAGCCGAAGAACTGCGACACCGCCTTGTATTCGGCCGGCGTGCGCTTGGGCGACGTCATCACCCAGAAGGCGGCGCCGCCGATGATGCTGTTCTTCGGGCCGTCCTTGGCGAACTCCGGCCAGTAGGGCAGCGGAGCGGCGCCCCAGGCGAAGGTCGCCTCCTTCAGGATGCGGCTGCGCAGGCCCGACGAGGCGTGGATCATCGCGCATTCGCCCGACGGGAACAGGGCGTCCGGCTTGTTGTCGCGGCCGCCATACTTGAACAGCCCCTCCTTCTGCATGTCGATCAGCGTCTGCACATGCTTGACGTAGAGCGGGGCGTCGACCTTCAGCTCGGCGTTCAGGCCGCCGAAGCCGTTGGCCTGGCTGGCAAAGGGGGTGTCGTGGATGGCGCCCAGCTGTTCGAACTGCGCCCACACCGGCCAGGAGGTGGTCATCGGGCAGCTGGAGCCCGACGCCTTCAGCTTCTTCGTCGCCTCGATCATCTCCGGCCAGGTCGCCGGCGGCTTGTTCGGGTCGAGCCCGGCCTTCTGGAAGGCATCCTTGTTGTAGAACATGATGGTGCTGGAGCTGTTGAACGGCAGCGCCATCATCTTGCCGTCCTTGGACGAGTAATAGCCCTTCACCGCCGGGATGTAGGCGTCGGCGTCGAAGGACGCCCCCGTCTCCTGCATCAGCTGGTAGACCGGCTTGATCGCCGGGCCGGCGGACATCATCGTTGCCGTTCCGACCTCGAACATCTGGACGACGTGCGGCGCGTTGCCGGCACGGAAGGCGGCGATGGCCGCCTGCATCGTCTCGGGATAGGCCCCCTTGTAGGAGGCGTTGACCTGGACCGCCTGCTGGCTGTCGTTGAAGTCCTTGACGATCTGCTCAAGCTGGCCGCCCAGCGGCTGCGGCAGGCCGTGCCAGAAATCGATCACCGTCTTCGATTGCGCCAGGGCCGATCCCGGCAGAGCGGCGAACAGCAGCGCGGTGGTGGTGGCGGCGCCCGTCAGGAGGGCAAGCTTGCGGCGGGTCAACATGCGGTGGGTCTCCCTGTCCCGGTATGGTGCGCGGTTGTCATGAGGGCAATGGGTTGCCGTCCCGCGACGCTTTCATGAAGTTTTGGTGGCAGACGCATTGGGCCATGTGCTGGCCATCTGTTTGCGCTTGCGAAAAGCACTGATAATTCGATGATCGCTTTCGAAATTGTTTGGTTGCTCTAATCGTCACACTGCCCATGCATGGCTGGCTCTGTCAAGACGCGGAATTACAGTTTTGTGACGTGCAAAAGCCGCTGGCCGGAATGTTGCGGAGCGAAAATGGGCGGGCGCGGAAAGGCTAACGCGAACAGGTGAGGTCCGGTAGCAATGCGCCCGCCGGAACGGTACCCACCCCCGCCTGCAGGCTGCGGCTGAGCAGGCGGCGCAGGGCCGCGGGGTCGCAGGGCTTGTGGACCAGCGGGAGGCCGCTGCGGTCGACGCTGCGCAGACGGTCGGGGTCGGTATCGCCTGTCACGATCACGCCCGGAACGCGCCGGCCGCAACGGGCGCGCACCGCCTGGATGGCGTCGATGCCGGATTCCGGCCCCGACAGGCGCAGATCGGACAGCACGAGGTCCGGGGAGGCGGCGGCACTGTCCAACTCGGCGCAGGCCTCGACAATGCCGCGGGCGGGGATGACGGCATAGCCCCAGCCGCGCAGCAGCATGCCGATCCCTTCCAGTTGCATCGCATCATCCTCGATCACCAGCACGGTGCCGGCCTTCGCCGGATCGGCGGAAGCCGACGTTCCGACGGCCGGCTCCGGCTCGCTGTCGGCGGAATCGTCGCCCGACCGGTCGCCGTCGGAACCGGCCAGCGGCACCTCCACCGCGAAGACCGAGCCCTTGCCGAGCCTGGAGCGCACCGTCACCGGATGCCCGAGCACCTGCGCCAGCCGGCGCACGATGGCGAGCCCCAGCCCCAGCCCCTGCTTGCGGTCGCGGCCGGGATTGCCGAGCTGGTGGAAGTCCTCGAAGATCACGGCATGGTTGGCCGGGTCGATGCCGACGCCAGTGTCCCACACCTCGATGCGCAGGCTGTCACCGCGCCGCCGCGCCGCCAGCAGGATTCCGCCCTTCAGGGTATAGCGCAGGGCGTTAGCCAGGATCGGCCGCAGCAGCCGTTCCATCAGGGCGGGATCGCTGGTGACCTGGGCGTCTAGCGGACGAACGTTGAACCGCAGCCTCTTGGCCTCCGCCTCCGGCCCGAATTCCTCCAGCATCTTGGCGAGCAGTTCGTCGACCGGGAAGGTCTGCGGATTGGCGGCGACCAGCCCGGCTTCCAGCGCCGACACCTCCAGCAGGGCGCGCAGCAGGGTCTCGCCGCCGACGATCGCCTGCTCCAGCTTGTTCGCCAGTTCGATGGAGGCCGGATCGGTCAGCCGGCCGATCAGCAGATGATGGAACAGGTGCATCGCCTGGAAGGGCTGGCGCAGATCGTGGCTCGCCGCCGACAGGAACTTGCCCTTGGCGGTGCGGGCGCGGTCCGCATCGGCACGCGCCTGCACAGCCTCCGCCCGCGCCTCTGCCAGTGCGGCCGCACCGGCGTCGGCGATCAGCGCCACCGCGCGGACGGCGCCGCCGGCATCCCGCACCGGGCTCAACGCCACGGCCCGCCCGAGGCCGGGAAACGGTCCGGCACTGCTCGCCGGTGTGCCGGTCGCCAACACCTGGCGCCGCAGCACGTCGATTGCGTCGGCATCCTCTGCCGCCAGCCCGCCCTCCGCCAGGGTCCGCCCTTCCACCGCATCCCGGGCGAGGCCGAGACCCTCGGCGAAGGCACGGTTCGCCACCAGCACGCGCCCGTCCTCGCCAAGCAACGCATGGGGGGCGTCGTTGGCCGACATCAGCGCGTCGAACCAGTCCGCGCGGGTCGGCGTCTGTCCTTGGATGAGAGGCATCGGCATGTACTCGGCAAAACTGCGGGGAAGACTGACGATGGAGAAAAAGGCGTCCTGAATAGCGGGAAAACGGGGTTCCTGGAACCGCCGCGTTACCACTGCTTTATCTTGTGTTCCGATCGATCGTGTCAAATGTGACCTCAGTCGATCCCATGGCCCATGGTTCGTTCGAAGGCCCTAATGCTTTAAGCCGAGGCTGCACCGTAACTCCTTTACCGCCAAGGTGGGAGGACGCTTTCGCATATGGCTGCAGCCGCGCTATAAGACGGCATGGTGCAGCGCCGCCCCTCTCTCCCCGCCCTCTTGCGCAAACGCAAGCGATCCGCCGCCCGGCCGCCCCAGCCGCCGCGGGCGCTGGAGATTTCCGGCCTGCCGATTCCGCTGGAGCTGCGGGAGAGCGCGCGTGCCACCCGCATGACCCTGCGCGTCGATGCCGGTCGCGGGCTGGTGCAGGTCGTCGTTCCGGTCGGCGTGTCGGAGACCGACGCACGCCAATTCGTCGGCCGGCATGACGGCTGGCTGCGGGCGCGTCTGGCGGCGATGCCGCCGTCCCTCCCCTTCGCCGACGGCGCCAGCGTGCCTTACCTGGGCGTCGAGCATGTCATCCGCCACGACCCCGCCCTGCGCGGCCCGACCCGGATCGAGGAGGGTGCCCTGCTGGTCGGCGGCCAGCCGGAGCATGTGGCCCGCCGCGTCCGCGATTTCCTGACCGCCGAGGCGAAGCGCGAGCTTTCGATCCGCGCCCGCGTCAAGGCGGCGTCCATCGGCGCCCGCGTTGCCGCAGTCACCATCCGGGACACCAAGAGCCGCTGGGGCAGCTGTTCGTCCACCGGCCGGCTGTCCTTCTCCTGGCGCCTGATCCTGACGCCGGAGCCGGTGCTGGACTATGTCGTCGGTCATGAGGTGGCCCACCTGCGCGAGATGAACCACTCCCCGCGCTTCTGGGCGCTGTGCGCCAGCCTGACCGCCGGGCAGAACGTCGAACTGCCGCGGGCCTGGCTGAAGGCCAACGGCACGCGGCTGCTGCGCTACGGGTAAGGCGGGCCGCGTCCCCCGTCCGCTACTTCACCGCCTCAGCCAACTGCGCTTGAGCCGTGCCTGCATTGTCCCGGACGAAGGCCAGGAAGTTCTCGTAGGGCATGGGACGGCCCAGCAGATAGCCCTGGCACTGGTCGCAGCCCATGGTGGCGAGGCAGTGATACTGCTCCTCCGTCTCCACCCCCTCGGCCAGCGTCTGCATGCGCAAGGACCGCGCCATGCCGATGATCGCCTCGGCGATGGCGCTGCTGTCCGGGTTGTCGGCGCGCAGGCCGCTGACGAAGCTGCGGTCGATCTTCAGCTTGTCGACGCGGAAGCGCTTCAGATAGGCCAGGGAGGAATAGCCGGTGCCGAAGTCGTCGATGGCGAGCGGCACCCCCATCTCGCGCAGTTGCGAGAAGGTTTCCGATACCACGTCGGAATCGTCCATCAGGACGCTTTCCGTCACCTCCAGTTCCAGCGCTGAGGGCGGAATGCCGTAGGCCGACAGCCAGCCGGCCACCCGCTCCGCCAATCCGGGACGGCGCACCTGCACCGCCGACAGATTGATGGCGATCAGCAGGTTCCGGTGGCGCAACAGTTCCGCCGCGCGGCGGCAAGCCTCGCCCAACACCCAGTCGCCCAGCGGCAGGATCAGGCCGGTATCCTCGGCCACCGGAATGAACTGGCCGGGCATGATCAGCGTGCCGTCGGGCTGGCGCCAGCGCACCAGCGCCTCCGCCCCGATCAGACGGCGGCCGTCCAGCGAGAACTGCGGCTGGAAATGCAGCTCCAGCTCGTTGTTGGCCAGGGCGCGGCGCAGGTTGTTCTCCGTCCACATCCGGTCCGAAGCGCGGCGGTTCAGCTCCGGCGTGAAGAACTGGTAGGTGGCGCGCCCGGCCTCCTTGGCGGCGTACATCGCCATGTCGGCGCTCTTCAGCAGCGCATCGATGCCGGTGCCGTCATCGGGATAGATCGCGATGCCGATGGAGGGCGTGACCTGCAGCTCGTGCCCGTCGATCACATAGGGCTCGGACAGGGCGTGCAGCACCTTGCGCGCCACGATGCCGGCGGCATCGGGGCTGTCCATATCGCTGATGAGGATGATGAACTCGTCGCCGCCTTGGCGGCTGACGGTGTCGCTGGCCCGCACGGTGGCGAGCAGCCGCACCGCCACCTCGCGCAGCAGCCCGTCGCCGACCTGATGGCCCAGGCTGTCGTTGATGGTCTTGAAGCGGTCGAGATCGACGAACAGCAGCCCCACCTTGGTGCCGTGGCGACCGGCGGCCAGCATGGCGCGGTCCAGCCGGTCGCGCAGCAGGAAGCGGTTGGGCAGGTCGGTCAGGAAATCGAACTGCGCCAGATGGCGGATGCGCTCCTCCTGCGCGCGGGTCTCGGTGATGTCGGTGAAGGCGGCGATGTAGTTGGCGACGGCACCGTCCCCGTTCCGCACCAGCTTGACGCTCAGCCATTCCGGGAACACCTCGCCGTTCTTGCGGGTGCTCCAGATTTCGCCGGCCCAATGGCCGTCTTCGCGCAGCTGCGCCCACAAATCGTCATAGAATCCCGGCGGATTGCGGTCGGAGCGCAGGAATTCCGGGCCGCGGCCCAGCACCTCGTCGCGGTCGTAGCCGGTGATGCGGGAGAAGGCATCGTTGGCGGCGACGATCTGCCGGTCCCCGTTGGCGACGAACATGCCCTCCGCAGCGTTGTCGAACACCTTGGCAGACAGCCGCAGCTGCCATTCCGCCCGTTTGCGTTCGCTGATGTCGCGGGCGATGGCGGAGTAGTAGACCTCACCCTCGTAGGTGATGCGGCTGGCCGTGACCTCCAGCTCCAGCTTGCGGCCGTCCGGGGTGTGGTAGACGGTCTCGTAATGGCTGGCCGCGTCCTCGCCCTCTGCGGCAAAGCGCTTCAGCAGGTCGGCCTGCCCCATCACCAGATCCTCAAGCGTCCCGCCCAGCGCCTTGCAGCCGAAGGGGTTGATGTAGGCGATGCGCAGGTTGGCATCGGCCAGGACGACGATCTCCGACACATGGTCGACGAAGAAGTTGGCGAGGTAGAGCTGCCGCGCCCGTTCGCGCAGCATGCTGTCGCTGTGCCGGACCCGCAGCTGGTAGCTGCCGACGATGCGCCGGATCCAGCCGGTGACCAGCCACGACATGCCGACGGACGCGGCCAGCGCCACGCCCAGCACCGCGACCGTGGTCCAGACGCGCAGGTTGACGCCGCGGCTGAACTCCGCCCGGCGGGCCTCCATCTCCTTGCCGACGTCGTCGATGTAGAAGCCGGCGACCAGGATCCAGCCCCACACGGTGGGAGCGGAGACATAGGCCATCTTCGGCGTCGGCCGTGCGGTGACCGGATGGATCCAGTCGTAGCGCACCTCGCCGCCGCCCTGACGCCCCTGCTCCAGCAGACGGGTGACGAGATCGCGTTCGGTCTTCCACGGCAGGTCGCGCGCGTTCATCCCCTCCGATGCGGGCGCGGTGGGCGACAGCAGAACCTGCCCGTCCTGGCGCAGCACGCCGATATAGCCGGTTTCCCCGAAGCGGAAGGCGCGCAGCCGTTCCAGCGACTCACGCTGAAGCTGCGCCTCCACCGCCCCCAGGGCATCGCCGGCGCCGATCAGCCAGTCGAAGGGTTCGAACCGGCGGACGAAGGCCAGCTTGTCGACCATCTGCACCGGGTCGTCGGGCAGGCGCCAGCGGTAGCGGGCGAAGCCGCGCAGGCTGGGGTCCTGGACCGCCCGCATCAGCTCGCGAACCACCGCGGCTCCTTGCGGATCGGGGGCCGCGAAGGGCGAGGTTCCCTCCCGCGACGGATCGACCGGCATCAGCACCGACTCGCCGTTCAGATCATGGATGAAATAGTAGCCGCGTCCGCCGGAGAAGCGCAGCGGCCGCAGCGTCTCCTTGATCGATTCCTTCACCGCCGCCTCGGGCAGGATGTCCTTTTCCCGGTTATGGACGCTGCGGGCGATGGCATAGGCCTCGTCCACCTGGGCGCGCAGATGCTCCTTCAGAAGCGGTTCGACGCGCGAGCGCATGTAGGCCAGGTAGGAGCGCGCGTTCTCGACCTCCTGGACCAGGGCCTGATGCTGCTCCTGGACATAGCGCGCCTCGCTCTGCTGCAGGTCGTGCTCGAGGTCGGCCCAATGCTGCCAGACGAAATAGAAGCCGAGCCCGAGGACGAGCGCCGACACCAGCGCCATCGACGCCAGAAATTGCAGGCGGTAGAGCCGGGCCTCGTCTGACGAGCGCGACGGCGCACGGACCAGCTCGGCGACGGGGTCGGACAAGAAGGGCTCCCTTCGGATGGCCTGATCTGATGAAACTCGCGGAAACCGGCTGGCGGCCGGCCACAATGCACCGTTCAAGTGTTGCTTAATGCTCGCAAGGATTCAACTGCAAGCGAATCAAACCCACCAGGGCGCGACTCTTTGACTGTTTTCCTCACCCGCTGATGGCCGGTCTGGAGCGCGACCGCGAGTGTATAGGGAAATCGAGGGAAATCCGGCTGTCGAGCTTTAGGCGCGGATTCCCTTCGCTGGGCAACGATTCGACCGCGAAGATTAATGCGGCCGCGAACGGGCCGGGCCGGGCGGGGGAAACTGGCGCATCGCGAGGCTTTAAAACGCATCCCGGCACCGCTATGGTCGCGCGCGCGTGCTATGAGATCCGCAAGCCACCCTCAATCCAGCGCCCGCATCCTCCGGAGAGTGCCGATGATCCCCCGCTATACCCGCCCCGAAATGGCCCGCATCTGGGAGCCGGAGAACCGCTTCCGCATCTGGTTCGAGATCGAGGCGCACGCCTGCGACGCGCAGGCCGATCTGGGCGTGATCCCGAAGGAGGCCGCCAAGGCGGTGTGGGAGCGCGGCAAGTGGGAGATCGACCGCATCGACGAGATCGAGCGGGAAACCCGGCACGACGTCATCGCCTTCCTGACCAACCTCGCCGAATATGTCGGTCCCGAGGCCCGCTTCGTCCACCAGGGCATGACCTCGTCGGACGTGCTGGACACCTGCCTCGCCGTCCAGTTGACCCAGGCGGCCGACCTGCTGCTGGCCGACATGGACGCGCTGCTGGCCGCGCTGAAGCGCCGGGCCTACGAGCACAAGAACACCGTCACCATCGGCCGCAGCCACGGCATCCATGCCGAGCCGACGACCTTCGGCCTGAAGCTGGCCGGCCATTACGCCGCCTTCGCCCGCGGGCGCGAGCGTCTGGTCCAGGCGCGCCAGGACATCGCCACCTGCGCCATCTCCGGCGCCGTCGGCACCTTCGCCAACATCGACCCGCGGGTGGAGGAGCATGTCGCCGCCAAGCTGGGCCTGTCGGTGGAGCCGGTGTCGACCCAGGTCATCCCGCGCGACCGCCATGCCTTCTACTTCTCCGTCCTGGGCGTGATCGCCTCGAGCATCGAGAATCTGGCCACGGAAATCCGCCACCTGCAGCGTACCGAGGTGCGCGAGGCGGAGGAGTATTTCCACCCCGGCCAGAAGGGCTCGTCGGCGATGCCGCACAAGCGCAACCCGGTCCTGTCGGAGAACCTGACCGGTCTGGCCCGCATCGTGCGCGCCGCGGTGGTCCCGGCGCTGGAGAACGTCGCGCTGTGGCACGAGCGCGACATCTCGCACAGCTCGGTCGAGCGGATGATCGGCCCGGACGCCACCGTCACGCTGGACTTCGCCCTGGTGCGCCTGACCAGCATGATGGAAAAGCTGGTGGTCTATCCGGAGCGCATGCAGAAGAACCTGGACGATCTGGGCGGTCTGGTCTTCTCGCAGCGCGTCCTTCTGGCGCTGACCCAGGCCGGCATGAGCCGCGAGGACAGCTACAAGGCGGTGCAGCGCAACGCCATGCAGGTGTGGGAGAAGGGCGGCAACTATCTGGATCTGCTGTCGGCCGACCCCGACATCGCCAAGCATATCGGCCGCGACAAGCTGGAGCCGATGTTCGACATGACCTACCACACCAAGCATGTCGACACGGTGTTCAAGCGTGTTTTCGGCGAATGACCCGGTGATGGCCCGGGCCGTTATGGCGTCTTCCGCAGGGCGGCAAATACTTGCCGGTGGATGACAAACGGCCCGGTCATACCTAATCTATCTCGAGAAGCACGTGCCCGGGCGGGGCAATCCTGAACAGAGCGAGGACTGGACCCATGGCGATGGAAGCCGCCACGATCGAAAAGCTCATCAAGGAAGGCATCCCCGACGCGGTCGTGGAGATCGCCGACCTTCGGGGCGATGGCGACCACTATGCCGCGCTCGTCACCTCCGCCGCCTTCAAGGGCAAGAGCCGGGTGCAGCAGCACCAGATGGTCTACGCGTCCCTGCAGGGCAAGATGGGCGGCGAACTGCACGCGCTGGCGCTGACCACCGCGGTGCCCGAGGGCGCCTGAGAACGGATGCCGGAAGGCGCCTGATTACAAGTCGCAACGGACATGGTCCCGGCACAGCCGGACCAAATCGGAAGGGTTATCGAGTCATGGTCGATCAGAACGTCGTCGAGCGCATCGAGCAGGACATCAAGAACAACGATGTCGTGCTGTACATGAAGGGGACCCCGGTGTTCCCGCAGTGCGGCTTCTCCGCCGCCGTCGTCCAGGTGCTGAGCCACACCGGCGTCAAGTTCAAGGGTATCAACATCTTGGAGGATCCGGGCCTGCGCCAGGGTCTGAAGGAATACTCGAACTGGCCGACCTTCCCGCAGCTCTACGTCAAGGGCGAGCTGGTCGGCGGCTGCGACATCGTCCGCGAAATGTACGAGTCGGGCGAGCTGCAGACTCTGCTGACCGACAAGGGCGTCCCCACCGGCGCCGCCGCCTGACGCAGCCTGGTCTCCAGGGAGCAAAGCGAAAAGCCCCGCTTCGGCGGGGCTTTTTGTTGAGTGAACAGGGCGCGGGGCGGGAGTGATGCCGGTTGCGCAGCCCGGCCATGTTCGTCCGCCCGCTGCCGGATTGCACAAACAATGTGCTAAACGGACGGTATGGTTCAGACCCCGCCGCCCGCCAAGGCCCCGACCTCCACAACCGCGGCGTTCGTCGCGGCGCTGGCCTCCTACCTGATCTGGGGGCTGGTCAACCCGGTCTTCTTCAAATCTCTGGGCGACGTCGGCGCGGTGGAGATCGTGGCACACCGCGTGGTCTGGACGGTGGTGCTGGTCGGCATCGGCGTGCTGGCCACCCGCGGGCCGGCGGCAATCGTGGCGGCGGTGGGAAGCTGGCGCCGGCTGGGCGTGTTCCTGGTCACCACGCTGCTGGTCACCACCAATTGGACCGTCTTCATCTGGGCGGTGGTCAACAGCCGGCTGGTCGAGGCCAGCCTGGGATACTTCATCAACCCGCTGGTCAATGTGCTGCTGGGCGTGCTGTTCCTGAAGGAACGGCTCAGCCGCGGGCGGATGCTGGCGGTCGCCATCGCCGCGGCCGGCGTCGGCAGCCTCGTCGTCAGCTATGGCGCCGTGCCCTGGGTTGCCCTGTCGCTGGCGCTGTCCTTCGGTTTCTATGCGCTGGTGCGCAAGAAGGCGGCGGTCGATCCGGTGGTCGGCCTGCTGGTGGAAACCGCGCTGCTGCTGCCGGCGGCACTCGGCTATCTGCTGTGGCTGGGCGGCAGCGGGGCCTTCGGCCATGAATGGGGCGAGAGCATCCTGCTGGTTCTGGCCGGGCCGATGACCGCGGTGCCGCTGGTGCTGTTCATGATCGGCGCGACGCGGCTCACCATGACCACGCTCGGGCTGCTGCAGTATGTCGGGCCGACCGGGCAGCTTCTGCTGGGCGTGCTGGTCTATGGCGAGGCCTTCACCCGCAGCCACGCCATCACCTTCGCCTGCATCTGGGTGGCGTTGGCCGTCTTCACCGCCGACGCGGTGCACAGCCACCGTGCCGCCGCCCGTACCGCAACTGCCGCGGAGTAACCGTTACCGCGGCGTCAGGCCGTGGGCGATGGTGTGGGCCAGCGTGCCGACCATGGCGCAGATGCCGGCGTCGTCGCGGCCGAACACCACCTGATCGAGGAAGCCCAGCCCGAAGCTGAGGGTCGCGATGCCGGCCGCCACATTGGCGAGGTCGGCGTCGGCGGCGATGGCGCCGCGGTCGCGGAACCCCTCCAGCCGCTTCAGCAGGCAGGGAATGCGGCTCTGCGACAGGGTGCGGGCCATCTCGTCCGCCACCGCCTGATCGACCAGGGCGCGGGCCAGAACCACGCGAGTGAAGTCACGGCATTCCCAGCTGTGCTTCAACTGTGCGTGCAGGAAGCGGGCAAGGTCGGTCTCCAGATCCTCGTCCGGCGGCGGCAGGGCGCAGCCGCCCGATTCCTCGCGCCAATAGCGCTCGACCACCGCCAGCAGCAGCCCACTCTTGCCTGAGAAATAGCGCTGGATCAGCTGTTCGTTGACCCCGGCCCGCCCGGCGATCTCGCGCGTCGTCGCCGCATCGAAGCCGCGTTCGGCGAACACCAGCTTGGCGGCGTCGAGCAGCGCGCCTTCCGTCGCGGCACGGTCGCGCTTGCGCGCCCCGCCCTCGCAGGCGCCCTCGTTGCTGTTACCGGGACAACACCCATCGGCTTCCTTGCTTGCGTCCAAAACCCGTCCCTCTCCGGTGCGTCCCATCGGCTTCATAATAAGTATGCAGATACATACTTGACAAGCGGGAGGCTTCAGTTCAAGTATGTACTCACATACATACAAACTGATTTGCCCAACAGGGGGTAGTCCCGCCATGCCGCAAAGCACTGCAAAGCCTGACCTGTTCACCCCGCTGCGCCTCGGCGCGATCGAGCTGCCGAACCGCGTCGTCATGGCGCCGATGACCCGCAGCCGCGCCGGCGAGGGCAACTGCCCGACCGCGCTCACCGCCGAATATTATGCGCAGCGCGCCTCGGCCGGCCTGATCATCACCGAGGCGACTCAGGTCTGCGACACCGCCCAGGGCTATCCCAACACGCCCGGCATCCACACCGACGCCCAGACCCTGGCTTGGCGCGCGGTGGCGGACGCCGTGCATGGCGCCGGCGGGCGGATCGTCACCCAGCTCTGGCATGTCGGCCGCATCTCCCACCCGCGCTTCCAGCCGAATGGCGCCGCACCGGTCGCCCCGTCGGCCATCGCGGCGAAGGGCCAGCTCTACACCGGTGCGGGCATGGAGCCCTTCCCGGTGCCGCGCGCTCTGGACACGTCCGAGATTCCCGGCCTGGTCCGCCATTTCGCCGATGCCGCCAAGCGCGCGGTGTTCGATGCCGGCCTGGACGGCGTCGAGATCCACGCGGCCAACGGCTATCTGATCGACCAGTTCCTGCGCGACAGCACCAACATCCGCACCGACCGGTATGGCGGGACGGTGGAGAACCGCTGCCGCTTCCTGCTGGAGATTCTGGAGGCCACGGCCCATGCCGTCGGCGCCGACCGCATCGGCGTCCGCCTGTCGCCGACCGGCGTGTTCAACGACATGAAGGACAGCGATCCGCTGCCGCATTTCCTGGCGATCACCAAGGCGCTGAATCCCTTCAACCTCGCCTATCTGCATGTGATCGAGGGCAAGCCCGGCCACCACATGGCTCCGCCGGATGGGGCGCCGCATGTGGCGTCCGCCCTGCGCGCCGCCTTCAAGGGGCCGTTCATCCTGAATGGCGGCTACAGCCGCGGCGACGCCGACGCGGCGCTCGCCAAGGGTGAGGCCGACGCGGTCAGCTTCGGCGAAGCCTTCATCTCCAACCCGGACCTGCCCGTGCGCTTCCGTGCCGATGCGCCGCTGGCCGAGCCGGACCGCACCACCTACTACGGCGGCGACGCCAAGGGCTACACCGACTATCCGGCCCTGGAATCCGTCGCCGCCTGACGGGATTGCGGCCCCCCTGCCCCGGCGGGACCGCAATTGCTCTCGACGTGAGAGCGCGTCGTGAGAGCGTCGTGAGACGCAAATCCCCGCTGCCCCCGGCCCGGTTCCCCCCTGGGCCGGGGGGCTTTTTTTGTGAGGGGCTCCGCTACTCCGCCCCGCCCTCTCCATCCAGCCCGCGGGCCAAGGCGGCGATGGTGCCGTAACCGACCTGATCGGCCGGGTCGATCTCCGCCATCTTGGCCAGGATCGCCAGCGCCATGTCGCGGTTGTGGCGGCGCAGTTCGATGAAGGCCAGCGCCTTCATGGTGAACAGGAAGAAGCGCGCCGGCCCGGTCGCCGTCCAGTCGGTGGAGCCCGCGGTCAGCTGTGACCAGTCCGCCGGAAAACCGCCCTGGAGTGCGGCGGCATCCAGCCCGATGCGGGCGACCCGCTCCGCCTCCCCCAGCTTCTTGCGGTTGAAATAGAATTTATAGAGCGCATAGAAGACCGGCAGCACCCGCGGCCCCTTGCGGTGCGCCTCCCACAACAGCGCCTCGCAAGCGTCCGGCACGTCGCGGGCCTTCACCGCCTCCTGCAACAGGTCGTCTATCTGTTCCGGCACGTTGCCGAAGGCCATGCGGCCGTTCGACATCCGGAGTTCGATCGGTTCGTCGCTCATCGCTTCCCTTGCCTGTACTTTCTGCTGCACCAAGCAACCATCCGACGCACCGACGACGCTCCATGGTAGGCGCGCAGACACAGGGGAAAACCACATTATTTTTGTGCGGCGAAGTGTCGCGGCTGTCGCAAAGCCGACACGCGTCAAACCCGACAAAATGGTTCGTGCACGGAACTTTGTCGGACTTTCGCCACGCCGCCTCCACCTGACGATCTTTGAAAATCAAAGCTTTGCCTATTTGGCACACCCCTTGCTCTACTCCTCGTCAGATCGGCCGGCACCCCCGGCAACGCGGCTTGAGGAGGCGGGACATGGTGACTCTGACGGATGCGGCGGTTTCCACCCTGGAACGGGTCCTGGCGACGTCGGGCGGTGCGGCCGCCGGTTTGCGGATCGCGGTGACCGACGGCGGCTGCGCCGGCCTGAAATACCAGATGGGCCTGGAGGCGGCGGCCGGCGACGACGACGCGGTTCTCAGCTTCGGCCCGGTCACCATCTTCGTCGACGCCAACAGCCAGCCCTTCCTGTCCGGCGTCGTGGTCGATTTCGTCGAGGGCATCGAAGGCTCCGGCTTCAAGTTCGACAACCCGAACGCGACCAGCAGTTGCGGCTGCGGCAAGTCCTTCTCGGCCGGCGGCGAGGGCGGCGGCACCTGCTCGACCTCCTCGTCCAGCTGCGGGTCGTCGGCCCCCTATTCGACCCACTGATCCCTCGGGCAGCACTTCTTCCCCTAGGCGCGCACCCCACGGAAAGGCAGCAGCGACATGTGGAACTACACCGACAAGGTCAAGGAACACTTCTTCAACCCGAAGAACTCCGGTGTCCTGGACAGCGCCAATGCGGTCGGCGAGGTCGGCTCCATCACCTGCGGCGACGCGCTGCGTCTGATGCTGAAGGTCGATCCCGATACCCAGATCATCCAGGACGCGAAGTTCCAGACCTTCGGCTGCGGATCAGCCATCGCGTCTTCGTCGGCGCTGACCGAGATGATCATCGGCAAGACGGTGGACGAGGCGCTAACCCTGACCAACCGCGACATCGCCGAGTATCTGGGCGGCCTGCCGCCTGAGAAGATGCACTGCTCCGTCATGGGTGCCGAGGCTCTGCGCGCCGCCATCGCCAACTACAAGGGCGAGGCGTGGGAAGACGACCATGAGGAAGGCGAGCTGGTCTGCAAGTGCTTCGGCATCGACGCCGCCATGATCGAGCGCGCGGTGAGCGTCAACGGCCTGACCACGCTGGAGGAGGTCACCCACTACACCAAGGCCGGCGGCTCCTGCCAGACCTGCCACGAGAAGATCGAGGAGGTGCTGGAAGAAGTTCTAGCGAAGACCGGCGCGCTGAAGCCCGCCGCCAAGCATGCCCCCGGCACCGTCGGGCTGGACGCCATCAAGCCGCTGGAGCCGAAGGCGGAACCGGCCGCGGCGCCCAAGCTGACGAATGTGCAGCGCATGCAGGCGATCATGAGCGCCATCGAGGAGATGCGCCCGCAGATCCAGCGCGACGGCGGTGACGTGGAACTGGTCGACATCGACGGCAAGGACATCTATGTGCGGCTCTCCGGCGCCTGTTCCGGCTGTTCGCAGTCGGCCGGCACGATGATGGGCGTGCAAATGAAGCTGGTCGAGAAGCTCGGCGAGTTCGTGCGGGTCAAGCCCGCATCCCTCATGCCAGTGGGAGCCTAATGCCATGAGCCAGGGCATCTATCTCGACAACAACGCCACCACCCGCGTCGATCCGGACGTGCTGCAGGAGATGCTGCCGCTCTTCACCGAGCATTTCGGCAACCCGTCCTCGATGCACGGCTTCGGCGCCGCGGTGGGCGGCAAGATCGAATGGGCGCGCTGCCAAGTCCAGGCGCTGCTGGGTGCCGCCCATGACAGCGAGATCGTCTTCACCTCCGGCGGGACGGAAAGCGACAACACCGCCATCCTGTCGGCGCTGGAAGCCTATCCGAAGAAGCGCGAGATCGTCACCAGCATGGTCGAGCATCCCGGCGTGCTGGCACTCTGCGAGTATCTGGAGAAGAAGCGCGGCTACACCGTCCACCGCATCCCGGTAGACGCCAAGGGCAACCTCGACATGGATGCCTATCGCGCAGCATTGTCCGACCGGGTCGCCATCGTCTCCATCATGTGGGCCAACAACGAGACCGGGACGATCTTCCCGGTGGAGGAGCTGGCGCGCATGGCAAAGGAAGTCGGCGCCCTCTTCCACACCGACGCCGTGCAGTCGGTCGGCAAGATCCCGATGAAGCTGGCCGACAGCGCCATCGACATGCTGTCGCTGTCCGGCCACAAGCTGCACGCCCCCAAGGGCATCGGCGCGCTCTACGTGAAGCGCGGCCTGCGCTACCGCCCGATGCTGCGCGGCGGCCATCAGGAACGCTCGCGCCGCGCCGGCACCGAGAACGCGCCCGGCATCGTCGGGCTGGGCGCCGCCGCCCAGCTGGCGCTCGTCCATATGGGCGAGGAGAACACGCGGGTGAAGGCGCTGCGCGACAAGCTGGAACAGGCGATCCTGGCCGCGGTGCCGAGCTGCTTCGTCACCGGCAACCCGGACAACCGCCTGCCCAACACCTGCAACATCGCCTTCGAGTACATTGAGGGCGAGGCGATCCTCCTGCTTCTGAACGAGGCCGGCATCGCCGCGTCCTCCGGCTCCGCCTGCACCTCGGGGTCGCTGGAGCCCAGCCACGTCATGCGCGCCATGGGCGTGCCCTACACCGCCGCCCATGGCGCCACCCGCTTCTCGCTGTCGCGCGACACGACGGAGGAGGAGATCGACCGGGTCATCGCCGTGGTGCCGGGCATCATCGCCAAGCTGCGCAGCCTGTCGCCCTATTGGCAGCAGGAAGCCGGCAAGGCGAAGGAATTCGCGCCCGTTTATTCGTAACGGCTCGGTTCGTTACACCGGAATCGCAGGCCGGGGCGATGGCCCGTCCCGGCACCCCGCCCGACGACACCCCGTCGGGGCGGGTCCCCGGCCCGGCCTGCGACACTGACTTGGGGGCGGAGTTCTCGGCCCCCTCCCTAACCCTTCCCCTCTTCGAGGGAGAGGGGACTGCCGCCGCTCCTTTGCATCATTCCCGCAAGCGTCCTACCCCCTCTCCCGCGATCGGACCGGCCTTCGGCCGGCCGAGAGCGGGGGGAGGGATGGGGAGGGGGCAATCCGCGGCAACAACTTCCCAGAAGGTGCCCCCATGCCCACCACCTTCGCCACAATCAACGACACCACGCTGCGCGATGGCGAGCAAACCGCCGGCGTCGCCTTCACGCTGGACGAGAAGATCGCCATCGCCAAGGCGCTCGACGACGCCGGCGTGCCCGAGCAGGAGATCGGCATCCCCGCCATGGGCGAGGAGGAGCGCGAGGGCATCCGCGCCGTGGCGGCGCTGGGGCTGAAGGGCCGGCTGATGGTGTGGTGCCGCATGCACGACGCCGACCTGAAGGCGGCGCTGTCCTGCAACGTCGGCTTCGTCAATCTCTCCATGCCAGTGTCCGACATCCACATCACGCGGAAGCTGAAGCGCAGCCGCGCCTGGGCGCTGGCCGAGATCGAGCGCCGGGTGAAACAGGCATGCGACCATGGTCTGGAGGTCAGCGTCGGCGGCGAGGATTCGTCCCGCGCCGATATGGATTTCCTGATCGCCGCCGCCACGGTGGCGCAGGCCTCCGGCGCCCGCCGCTTCCGCTTCGCCGATACGTTGGGCGTGCTCGACCCTTTCCAGACGCGCACATGCATCGAGCGGCTGCGCCGGGCGACCGACCTGGAGATCGAAATCCACGCCCATGACGACCTCGGCCTCGCCAACGCCAATTCGCTGGCCGCGGTGCTGGGCGGCGCCACCCATGTCAACACCACGGTGAACGGCCTGGGCGAGCGCGCCGGAAACGCCCCGCTGGAGGAGGTGGTGGTGTCGCTGAAGCACCTCTACCACATCGACAGCGGCGTAGAGACGCGGTCGCTCGGCGTCATCAGCGATCTGGTGGAGCGGGCTTCCAACCGGCCGGTGGCGGTCAACAAGTCGATCGTGGGCGCCGCCGTCTTCACCCACGAGGCCGGCATCCATGTCGACGGGCTGCTGCGCGACCGCGCCACCTACCAGACTTTCGACCCGGCCGAGGTCGGGCGCGAGCACCGCATCGTGCTGGGCAAGCATTCCGGCACCGCGGCGGTGAAGCTGGCCTATGAACGGCTCGGCATCGTCTGCGACGACGCCACGGCACAGGCGGTGCTGCCGCGCGTCCGCGCGTTGGCCACCCGCGCCAAGCGGCCGCCGACCGCCGAGGAACTGCACGCCTTCCTGGAGGCGGCGACATGACGAAATCCAGTATTATCGCCCTGCTGCGCGAGGATGTCCGTTGCGTGTTCGACCGCGATCCGGCGGCGCGCAACGCCCTCGACGTGCTGACCTGCTACCCCGGCATTCATGCGCTGGTGTTCCACCGCTTCGCCAACGCGGCCTGGCGGCGGGGGCTGCGCTGGCCGGCGCGCTTCCTGTCCTATGTGACACGCGCTGTGACCAACATCGATATCCATCCCGGCGCCAGCATCGGCCGCCGTTTCTTCATCGATCATGGCGCCGGCGTGGTGATCGGCGAGACCGCGGAAATCGGCGACGATGTGACGCTCTATCACGGGGTGACGCTGGGCGGCACCTCCTGGACCAAGGGCAAGCGGCACCCGACGCTGATGAATGGCGTGCTGGTCGGTGCCGGCGCCAAGATCCTGGGGCCGATCACCGTCGGGGCCAACGCGCGGGTGGGCGCCAATTCGGTGGTGACCAAGCCGGTGCCGGCGGGCATGACCGTGGTCGGCATCCCCGGCAGGGTGGTGCGGCCGGAGACCCAGCACCCGCAGCCCGGCCACCAGTTGTCCGGCCGCCAGTTGTCCGACCAAGGCATCGACCTGGAACATCATCTGATGCCGGATCCGGTCGGCAAGGCCATCGCCTGCCTGATCGACCACATCAACCGCATCGAAGCCCGGCTGGAAGCCCACACCGCAACCGGAACGTCACAGTTCCCTGCTAAAAATATCCGTCTTTCGGAATTTCGGTTGGGCGATATACGTTTGGACGGTGTGGCCTGCAGCTCTTGTGGCAACATCTGCGACCAGGAGGGGTGCGGCCCCTCCCCTTCCAGCCAGCAGCACGCGTGAGGAGCCTTCGACGATGAGCGATTTCACCGACGACCTCGACGATCTGGAAACCGCGGAAGACTTCCTGCGCTTCTTCCACGTCATCTATGACCAGCGCGTGGTCAACGTGAACCGCCTGCACATCCTGCAGCGCTTTCACGACTACCTGTCGGCGGACCATGGGATGGAGGGGCTCGACGACGAAGGCATGTCGGCGCGCTACCGCTTCCATCTGGAACGCGCCTACCAGGATTTCATGGTGTCCAACGCCATCGCGGAGAAGACCTTCAAGGTCCACAAGGAAGAGGCGCGCAAGATGGCCGACCGCTTCGTCCCGCTGGACAGCCTGCTGGGGTCGCCGGTCGGCTGAGCCGCCGGCACCCATGACATTGACGGGAGGGGGCGCCGGTCGCGCCCCCTTTGCCGTCAGTGGATCTTGCTCTCGTTGGGACCGTCGTCGCGCCGATAGACATGGACGTGGTAGGCGGCCATCGGGTTTTCGTCGATGTAGCGCAGCAGTTCCTGCTCCGTCCGCGGCGTGGCGTCGCGGATCAGAACCTGCCAGGCGGGCTCCATCGTCGCACGCATGGTCTCGTCGTGGGGCAGCATGATGAATCCGGCCCATTCGGGGTCGAAATCCGCCAGGTAGCTCTTGGCGTAGTGTTTCATCATCGTCGCGTCGTTGACGTTGACGTTCTCCATATTCTCGAAACAGACACGCAGGTCCATCGCCGTCCTCCTCATGGAATAGGGCGCGGCCCCGCCAATGGTCCGCAAGGGACGCGCGCAGGTCCGCGTTGTTCGGTCCTGAAAACAGTCATGCAATAGAGATGGTACGCCGACCGGGTGAAAAACAAGGGCGTGCAATCTCTCCCCATGCACCAGAGATGTCCTGCGGCCATGCCTGCCCATTTCGCCATGCATCCGGCGCAGACCGGGCCATTGGTCATAATCCTGCGCTTTTTGGGTTCGCCGACTGCGCGGGTCCTGTAGAATTCTTGTGACAGCACCTGTGCGAGTACGATGACAGACCTTCCGCCTGCCTCCGACCATCCCCTGCGCATCCTCATCGTCGAGGACGAAAGTCTCGCCGCCATGGCTTTGGAAGAGGTCCTTGGCATGCTGGGCTTTGCCGTCATCGGTATGGAGGACAATGCCGACGCCGCGATCGACGCGGCCGAGCGGCTGCGCCCCGACATCGTGATGATGGACATCCGGCTGCTCGGTTCCCGCGACGGAATCGAAGCAGCCGCGGCCATTCGCGCCCGCACCGGCATCCGCTGCATCTTCACCTCCGCCTTCGCCGATGCGGAAACCCGGCACCGCGCCGCCGACTGCGAGCCCTTCGGCTTCGTCCGCAAGCCCTATTTCCCGACGGAACTGCAACGGGCGCTTGACCATGCGGCTGGGGTGTTGAGAGGGAGCTGATTGCCCCCACCAGACAAATCAGCCCCCGCGCAGTCCTGCGCGGAGGCCGTCGAGTGGGCGGGGGAAGACGACGGAGACGATCTCAGCCGAACTTGTAGCTGATGCCGTAACCGCCGCGTGGATAGTCCCAGGCGATGTTTCCCTTGTCCTGGCAGACGACGCGGCAGGTGCCGCATTCCAGGCAGCCGTCGGTCACCAGCGTCACGCCGCCGGTCTCGTTCTTGCTGTAGCAGGCGGCCGGGCAGCAGAAGGTGCAGGCTTGGCGTTCGCAGCTCTGGCAGGCCTCCACGCTCTTGATCTGGATGTGCGGCCGGCTTTCATCGACGATGTAGCGGTTCTGATAAAGCTTCTCTTCGACCTTCACCATGATGCTCATCGCACGGCCCTCACCAGCTTGATTGCGTCACCGACCAGTCCCATCACCGAGCGGCGCTTGATGAAGGACTTCATGATCTGCTTTTCCTTCGACTTCTTGTCGACGCTGTCCACGGTGAACCAGTTGTGGGCCGCCGCAGTGATTTCGTCGGGATAAGCGCCGAAGAACTGCTTGTTGCCGTGCATGATGCCGGGCAGCTCGCGATACTTCTTCAGGTCCTTCATGATGAAGCTGTCGTCCAGCTTCTTCTTGTAGGCGGCCAGGTTCGACGCGCTGTAGCCCTTGCCGGCGGCCTTCAACTCGATCACCGTCTCCGCCGCCATCCGGCCCGAGGCCATGGCGAGGTTGGAGCCCTCGCGGTGGGCGGCGTTGTTGAAGTGGGCGGCGTCGCCGACCACCATCCAGCCGTCCCCGTAGAGTTGCGGAACCGCCTTGTAGCCACCCTCCGGGATCATGTGGGCGGCGTATTCCTTCATCTCCGCCCCTTCGATCAGCGGCTTGATGACGGGGTGGTTCTTCAGATCCTCCAGCATTTTGTAGGGCGGGCAATCGCCGTTCTTGAAGTCGGAGATCAGGCAGCCGATGCCGATCGTCAGCGATTCCTTGTTGGTGTAGAGGAAGGCGGTGCCGACCATCCCCTTGGTCACCTTGCCCATGATCTCGATGACGACGCCCTCGTCCTCCTTGATGCCGAAGCGCTGCTGGACCAGATCCGGATCGATGAAGAGAATTTCCTTCACCGCCAGCGCCACATTCTCCGGCGCCGCTTCGGCCTGGAGGCCGGCGCGCTTGGCGAGCAGGGCGTTGACGCCGTCGGCCATGATGACGACGTCGGCGTGGATCTCCCCGCCCTCGCGGTCGGTGCGGACGCCGATCACCTTGCCGGACGGGTCGCGGATCAGCTCCGTCACCGTCGTCTCGCAAATCTGCAGGCCACCGACCTTGCGGATCTGCTCGCCCCACCATTTGTCGATGTTGGCGCGGATGATGGTGTAGCGGTTCGGCTTGTCGCTGTTGAAGGACTCCGAGCGGTAGTTGGTGCCGACATAGCTGTCGTCGCCCAGCAGCCAGACGCGCTGTTCGATGATGTGGCGCTCCGTCGGGCAATCATCCCGGAAGTCCGGGATGATCTTCTCCAGCTCATGGGCGTACATGATGCCGCCCTGGACGTTCTTGGCGCCGGGATACTCGCCGCGCTCGAGCTGGAGCACCTTCAGCCCCTGCTTGGCCAGCGTATAGGTCGCGGCGTTGCCGGACGGGCCGGCACCGATGACGATGGCGTCGAACTTTTCGACCATGTCGACAGGCTCCTTTCTCGTCCGGCGGTCAGCCGGCCATGCGGTTGACGGCCATATAATTGTTGGGGAGCCGGCGACCGAAGGCGTCGGTCAGCGCCGGCAGGATCGTCAGCGCGTCGCCGACCAGCCCGAGATGGGCGAAGTCGAAGATCGTCGCGTTGGGATCGGTGTTGATCGCCAGGATCAGGTCCGACTTCTCCATGCCGACCCGATGCTGGATGGCGCCGGAAATGCCGGCGGCGATGTAGAGCTTCGGCCGCACCGTCTTGCCGGTCTGCCCGACCTGGCGGTCGTTGGTGGCCCAACCGGCCTGGACCAGCGGACGGGTCACCCCGACCTCGCCGCCCAGCACCCGGGCCAGATCGAACACCAGCTTCATGTTCTCGACCTTGCCCAACCCCTTGCCGGCCGACACGATGATGTCGGCGAAGGCCAGCTGCGCCTCGTTCTGCTCGCGGTCGGCGATGAAGTTCAGGACCTTGGTGACGATGTCCTCTTCGCGGAGATCCGGCTGGATTTCGATGACCCGGCCAGTGCGGGCATCGTCGCGCTCCGGCATCGCCATCACGCGCGGGCGGACGGTGGCCATCTGCGGCCGGTAGGCCAGCGTCTGGATGGTGCAGAGCAGCGTGCCGCCGAAGGTCGGCCGGGTGGCGGCCAGCGAGCGGTTGTCGGCGTAGATGTCCAGCTCGGTGCAGTCGGCGGTCAGGCCGGTCGCCAGCGTGGTGGCGATGGCGCCCGCCAGATCGCGGCCCAGCGTGGTGGCGCCCAGCAGCACGATCTCCGGCTTATGGGCGTTCACCACGTCGGTCATCACGCGGCAATAGGGGTCGGTGCGGTAGTCGGCCAGCGCCGGGTCGGTCACCTTGTAGACGATGTCGGCGCCATAGCCGATGGCTTCGCCGCAGATGCGGTTCAGGTCGGGGCTCTCGGCGCCCAGGACAACGGCACCGACCTCCACCCCCAGCTTGTCGGCCAGCTTGCGGGCTTCGCCCAGCAGTTCCAGCGACACGGAATGGACGATGCCGCGCTCCTGCTCCACGATCACCCAGACGTTCTTGTAAACCTTCAGGTGTTCGGGAAGCTGGAACTTGCGGCCCTGGGGCTTGATCGGTTCGCTCATCGTCGGGTCTCCCGCGGGTGTATCGTCAAAGCCCGGCCGCGGCGCGGGCGAGCAGGTCGTCGGCCAGCTTGGGCTGGGCGGCGAAGATGGCGTCGATGGCGGCGGCGGCCATCGCGTCGGGCGTATCGGATGCAGCCTCGATCATCCTGGCCTTCTCGGCGCGCGGCTTCGGCACGAACACCTTCGACACCACGGTCGGCGAGCCCTTCAGGCCGACGCGGCCCTCTTCGGCGCCGGTGTAGTCGCGGCTCCAGGTCTTCAGCTCGTAGCGGGCGGCGCGGAACAGGTCGTCCATCTTGCCGAAGCGGATGCTGTTGGTGCCTTCCAGCATGGTGATCATGCAGGGCAGCTTGGTCTTCAGCACCTGCACGCCGCCTTCGGAGCGGCGCTGCACCACGATCTCCTTGGAGGCGATGTTCAGGTCTTCGATCCTGGTGATGTAGGTCAGCTGTTCGAAGCCGAGCCGGGTGGCGATGCCGGGGCCGACCTGGGCGGTGTCGCCGTCCACCGTCTGCTTGCCGCAGAAGACGATGTCGACCGGCTCCTCCTCCGCCAGCTTCTGGATGGCCGAGGTCAGGGCGTAGGAGGTCGCCAGCGTGTCGGAGCCTGCGAATTTGCGGTCGGTCAGCAGCACCGCGTCGTCGGCCCCCAGCGACAGCGCCTTGCGCAGCGAGGTCTCCGCCATCGGCGGTCCCATGGTCAGCACGGTGACGCGGGCGCCCACCTTGTCCTTCAGCCGCAGCGCCTCTTCCAGCGAGAACAGGTCGAAGGGGTTGATGATGGCGGGCACGCCCTGCCGCATGATGGTGTTGGTGACGGGATGGATGCGGATCTGGGCGCTGTCGGGCACCTGTTTGATACAGACGACGATGTGCATCCCGTTCTCCTTGGCTTCCGCTCTCGCTGTGGCGCGCATGTGGGTTTGGGGCCGGCACCGGGCCGGGACACACCCAGGACAGCAAGCGGCGTGCCAGCCGGCGGAGACCGGCCAAGCCACTGGAAGCACTTATGATTTTCAGGAGATGCGATACACCGCGCCCTTGTCGCAAAGGCGACAAGAGGACCGCCGTGTCGGGTTCGCTACAGCCCGCGCGAATCCGATATCAGACTGCCTCGATGTGGGCGACGACACGATCCAGCTCGATGCCGACGCGGGCAACCATGGCGGCGATCCCGTCCAGCCGGCGGTCGATCACCGCCATCTCCACCGCATCCGCGGCGGCGGCGAGATCGCGGGCTCCGACGGTGCGTGAGGATCCCGCCAGCTTGTGCGCGGCCTGCCGCACCTCGTCCCAGATCTCGCCCGCCAACGCATCGATGAGCCAACGGTGGGAGGTGCGGTTGGAAGTGACGAATTCGCCCAGCAGATGGCGGACGAAGTCGGCGTCACCGTCGAACAGCGCGGTCAGCGCATCCATGTCGAGCGGCGGCAGGTCAGCCGCCTGCGGCTCCACCGGCGGAGCCTCGACGGCCTCCGGCGGCTGGGCGACCTGCTCGTCGGGCTCCTCCTCCGCCCAGTCTTCCGCGTAACCGTCCGGCGGCAGGAAACGGTCGAGCACGCGGCGCAGATCGGCGAGGCTGACCGGTTTGGCCAGCGTGTCGTCCATGCCAGCCTGCAGGCAGAGTTGGGCCTCGTTCTCCGTCGCGTTGGCGGTGATGGCGACGATGGGCAGGCGGGGACCGCCCCCGGCCGCTTCCGCCGCCCGGATGCTGCGGGCCAGTTCGATGCCGTCCATCTCCGGCATCTGGCAGTCGGTCAGCAGAAGCCCATGGCCGCCGGCCCGCCACAGGGCCAGCGCCTGGGCGCCGTCCTCCGCGGTTTCCATGACATGGCCCAGCAGGGTCAACTGGCGTTGGATGACCTGCCGGTTGGTCGGATGATCCTCCGCCACCAGGATCAGGCGCCCCTGCGCCCTCGCCTCCTCCACCGTGGGCAGCCGCCGCCGGCCGGCGGCGGGAGCGGCGGGCTCCGGCTCCGGCTGCAGATCGGCCCGTCCACCCTCTCCGGCCGGCATGCGCCCGGCGGCGGCCAGGACGGCGCGGATCAGGCTGGTCCGCCGCACCGGCCGGCCGAGGACGACGGTCCCGGCGCCGGCCCCAACCCTTGAGGAGCCCAGCGCGGCCGCATCGCCGGGCGTCATCGCGTCGCCGCCGATCAGCACGCAGCCACGCACCCGGCCGCGCGGGTCGCTGTCCAGCGCCGCAGTGTCGGTGCCCAGCGTGGAGACCAGAACGTCGCAGGCGGCGGTGGGCAGAAGGGTCCGCAAGGCTGCGTCGGCGTCGGACGCCTCCACCACCTGGGCGCCGTCGGCGTTCAGGTAGCGGGCGAGGAAGCCGCGCTCCTCCGCATCCGCGGCCAGCAGCAGCACCGTCACGCCCAGCAGCGGCGCCCGCTGAAGGCAGGCGTCATCCTCCGCCGGGACCAGATCGGCCGCGAAGGTGAACCAGAAGGTGGAGCCGACATTCGGTTCGCTGGTGACACCGATGTCGCCGCCCATCAGTTCGGCCAGACGCCGGCAGATCGACAGCCCGAGCCCGGTGCCGCCGAACCGGCGGGTGGTCGACACCTCCGCCTGGGTGAAGGGACGGAACAGGCGGACCTGATTCTCCGGCGAGATGCCGATGCCGGTATCGGTCACCGCCACCCGGATGATGACCCGGTCGCCGTCGAAATGCGCCAGTTCCACCCGCACCGTGACCGAACCGGACTGGGTGAACTTCACCGCATTGCCGGCGATGTTGAACAGCACCTGCCGGATGCGCACCGGATCGCCCAGCACGGCTGCCGGCAGGTCGGGATCGACGTAGGTGACCAGCGACAGGCCCTTGGCCCGCGCACCGGGGGCCAGCGTGTCTGCCACCCCCTCCACCACGCCGGCCAGCGCGACCGGGACACGTTCCAGGTCCAGCCGCCCGGCCTCGATCTTCGAGAAGTCCAGGATGTCGTTGATGATGGTCAGCAGGGCGCCGGCCGATTCCCGCACCACGGTGACCAGTTCGCGCTGGTCGCCGGTCAGGCTGGTGTGCTCCAGCAGTTCCAGCATGCCCTGGATGCCGTTCATCGGCGTGCGGATCTCGTGGCTCATGGTCGCAAGGAACAGCGACTTCGCCTGGTTGGCCGCCTCCGCCTCCGAGCGCGCCGCTTCCGCCGCCTCGCGCGCGGCTACGAGGTCGCGCGTGCGTTCCGCCACCTGGCCTTCCAGGCTGCGGTTCAACTCGGTCAGTTCCTCATAGAGGTGAACGTTGTCGAAGCCGATGGCGACCTTGGCGCAGAACACCTCCAGCAGCCGCCGTTCGTCCGCCGTCAGGGCGCGGCCATGGCCGAGATAGACAGCCGTGTCGTGCAGCCGGGTGGCGGAGCGGAAGACCAGGACGCTGTGCCCGCGCTCGTACCGGTTGCGGCCGTCGGTCAGCGCCGCCGTCACCGCCTGCACCGCATCGTCCGGCAGGGCCAGGAACAGCGGCGTCCCTTCCATCCCGACATGGCGGCCGGCACCGCCCAGCACCAGCGGTTCCGCCGGCTGCGGCCCATCGGACAGGCGGCTGACCAGCGCCACCCCCCCCAAGGTCATTCCATTGGCGGGCGGACAGACGCCGACGATCTGCGCCACGGCATGGCGCACGAATTCCGCCATCGTCCGCTTGCCCAGCAGCGTGGAAGAGGCGTCGAGGATGCGCTCCAGCCCCTCGCGGTGATCCTCGATCGCGGTGATGTCCTGATAGCCGCGAAGCGCCGCGACGACGGATGTGAACAGCTTCTGCGCCGTCAGCTCGGTCTTCGACTTGTAGTCGTTGATGTCGTAGCTGAGGATCACGTCGCGTTCCGGCGCCTGCCCCGGCTGGCCGGTGCGCAGGATGATGCGGACCCGGCGGTTGCTCAACTCGCTGCGGATGTAGCGGACCAGACGCAGGCCGGCATCGTCGGATTCCATCACGACGTCCAGCAGGATCACCGCAATGGCCGGGTTGTCGCGCAGCACCCCGCGGGCTTCCGCCGCGGTGGCGGCCGACAGGAACTGCGCCGGACGCCCTTCGAAGGTGAAGCCGCGCAGCACCATCTTGGTGGTGGCGTGGATAGCGGGGTCGTCGTCGACGATCAGGATCAGCCAGGGTTCGACCGGTTCGGCAGCCTCGGCCGCCACCTCGACGGCAGGCTCCTCCTCCGCGAACAGGAATTCGTCGCTCATCACGGTCCCCCGGCGAACTTGCCGCGCTTTTTCCACCCCGGCGCGCGGGCGACCTTACCATAGGTGCGGGAAAGGCCGCCAGTTCGGCCCCGATCGGCGCCATGAGGCGGCAACCATCAGGTGGAAATGGTGGATTTGGCCGGCCGCAGCGGCCATGGTGGCGCCGCTTTTCCATCGCGCATGTGCCGTCATGAACCTGCTTGCCTGCATCCACGACAAGGCCCCGCTGATCGAGGCAAGGGATCCCGACCTGGGCGACCTGTTCCCGCCGGGCTTCCTCGACCTGTACGAGGTGCACAGCTACCGCAACGCCGCGCGCATCCTGGCCTATGCCTGCACGCCCGAGTTCCGCGAGATCACCGAGCGGCTGATGGAGTTCCGCATCCGCACCGAGGACATCGTGGCGTCGGGCGGCAACAAATCGCAGATCGCCAAGACGATGGAGCGGATGCTGAACCCGCTGGGCTGGAACGAGACGCGCATCCGCGGCGACCTGTTCATCACCAAGATGATCGTGACGCATGAGGAAAAGCGCCGCATCGCCGGCAAGAACCGCGGCCAGACCGTGACCGAGCAGCGCCAGCGCGAGGAGCTGTACAAGGTCAACGGCTTCATCGACGGCCACAAGATCGATTTCGTGAAGGGCCGCGTGTCCTTCGACCTGGAATGGAACAGCAAGGACCAGACCTTCGACCGCGATCTCTACGCCGCCCGCACCTTCTACGAATGCGGCATCATCAACGCAGGCGTCCTGCTGACCCGCAGCGCCGAGCTGATCCCGCTGTTCACCGAGGTGGCCCGGCGGGTGGAGATGAAGAACTTCCAGAACAAATACGGCGCCAGCACCACCTGGATGAAGAAGCTGCTCTACCGCCTGGATGCCGGCCGCGGCGGCGGCTGCCCGGTGCTGGCGCTGGGGATCCGCCCGGCGGTGGTGTCGGATTTCGAGGACTGGAAGGACAGCCACCCCGTCGTCCGCCAAACGGCGACCTTCGATGTCGATGCGGGGGCGGAGGACGAGGACGATCTTTGGTGAGGGGGGTGAGTGCCGCCCCTCAGGCGAACTTCCGGTCCGTCAGCAGCAGCCTCAGCGCGAAGCCCAGGAACAGCACCCCGGCGATGCCGTCCAGCGCCGTGCGCACCCGCGGGCTGGACAGCACGCGGCGGGCGGCACCGGCGCTGAGCGCGGCGATTCCGGCCAGATAGATGCCGCCCAGCACCGAGATGATGCTGCCGAGGATGAAGGTCTGCAGCGCGACATGGCCCAGGGCGGGGGCGATGAATTGCGGGACGAAGGCCAGTTGGAACAGAATGACCTTCGGGTTCAGCAGGTTCGTCAGCAGCGCCTGGACGAACACCCGGCCGGCGCGGGCCGAGGGCGGCGCTTCGACGGCCGGCGCGGGTTCGGCACCCCGGCTCGCCCAGACGTTCCACAGCGACCGCAGGCCGATCCACGCCAGATAGGCGCCGCCGGCATAGCGCAGCAGGTCGAACAGCGTGGTCGAGGCCGCAATCAGGGCGGAGATGCCGGCGGCGGCCAGCAGCGCATGCACCATGTTGCCGACGCAGATGCCCAGCGTGGCCACCACCCCGGCCTGCCGGCCGTCGGCGATGCTGCGGGTCAGCACCAGCAGCGAATCCGGCCCCGGCGCCAGGACCAGGACACAGACGGCGATCATGTAGAGTTGCAGCAGATGGGGGTCGAGCGGCAGGGTCATGGCGGCGGGCCTTCGGGCGGCAGGGGAGCGGTCAGTCCGGCCAGCGGCTGTGGATCCACAGCCATTGCGCCGGCTTGTCGCGGATCCAATCCTCCAACAGACGGTTCAGCCGTTCCATCAGAATTCGCGCATCCGCGTTGCGGTCGCCGCTGGTCGGGTATTCCTCCGGCGGCAGGACGGTGACACGGAAACGGGCGCCGTCCAGCCTTTCCGTCCGCGTGGGGCACAACGGCAGTTGCATCTTCATGCCGAGGACGGCGGCGGCCGGCGCGGTCATGGCGTCGCGGCCGAAGAAGGGAACCGGGATGCCGTCGTTCATCTTCTGGTCGATCAGCATGCCGACATGGCCGCCCCTGGCCAAGTGGCGCAGCAGGATCCGCGCGCCCTCCGGTCCCTTGGGGATCTGCGCCGCGGACGCCGCCCCGCGCAGCTTCACCAGCAGGTCACCGACGATCGGGTTGTTGGGCGCGCGGTAGACCACGCCCAGATCCAACCCGTACATGCGAGCGGCGACCGGCTGAACCTCCCAGTTCGCCAGATGGCCGGAAACCATGATGCCGGCCTTCCCATCCTCGCGCAGTGCGTCGACGTGTTCGATGCCGACCACCTCCACCCGCTCGCGACCGATCTGCTCCAGATGCGGATACTCGGCGATTGTGCGGGCCAGATTGTCCCACATCCCCCGCAGGATCGCGTCGATCTCCGCCTCGCTCTTTTCGGGGAAGGCGCGGATCAGGTTGCGGCGGGCACGGGCGTTCTTGGGCAGCAACGGCCCGACCGTCCGTCCGATCCAGCCGCCGAGCGCCGACGCGCGGTCGAGCGGCAGTGCCCGGAACAGGCCACAGACGCCATAGACGAGCGCCGCCTCCAGCTTGTAGCCGACATTGCGCGTCAGCCATTGCTGCAGCGGGCTACGCGGCTTGGCCATCGGGGCTTCCTTTCAACAGCATAGTGGACAGCAGCGCGTCGAGCGCCCCCTCATCCTCCCAGCGGACGGAGACGGGCAGCACGTCCACCCTGCCCCGAAGCTCCGGCGGCAGGCGGACGACATCCTTGGCGGTGGTGACGGGCAAGGCGCCCGCTGCCGCGGCGCGGTCGATCAGGGCCGCGACCTCGGCGGGGCGGTAGGGGTGGTGGTCGGCGAAGGGCGCACGTTCCACCACGCGGGCGCCGAGCGCCTCCAGCGTGGCGAAGAACTTCTCCGGACGGCCGATGCCGGCGAAGGCCAGGACATCGCGGCCGGCGAGCCGGGCGGCGGCATCGGGATCGGGCTCCAGCCATGCCTTCAGCACGGGGCGCCGGCCGGCCAGCGCCGCGACGCCATGGCGGTCCTCCCCCAGGATCACCAGCGCATCGGCGCGGGCGAGGCCGTCGGCCACCCGTTCGCGGAGCGGCCCCGCCGGAACCAGCCGCCCGTTGCCGAAGCCAACAGCGCCATCGGCGACGATCAGCGCCAGATCCTTGTAAAGGGCCGGGTTCTGAAACCCGTCATCCATGACGATGGCCCCCGCCCCGGCGGCGACCGCGCGCTGCGCCCCCGCCAGCCGGTCGCGCGCCACCCAGCAGGGAGCGGCCCCGGCCAGCAGCAGCGCCTCGTCGCCGACATCGGCCGCGCTGTGGCTGGCAGGATCGACCTGCAGAGGCCCGGCCTCCCGCCCGCCATGGCCGCGGGTCAGCGCATGAACGGAAATGCCGCGGCCGCGCAATGCGGCGATCAGCGCCAGCCCGACCGGGGTCTTCCCGGCGCCGCCCGCCACCAGATTGCCGACGCAGACCACCGGCGCCGCGACCCGTTGCGGAACGGTCCCGGCGATGCGCCGCCGTCCGGCCAGCCCATAGAGCGCGCCCAGCGGCGCCAGCAGGGCGGAGGCCAGGCCGGGCGGCCTGTACCAGAAGGCGGGGGTCTTCACGGGCCGATCATCCCCTCACGTTCATCCCTCAGGCGGCGGTCGGGATGCCGGCGGTGCCCAGCACCGGGGACAGCGCCGCCAGCGCCCGGTCGATGATCCGCCGATTGTCCGCCGTCACCCGCGCCGCGCCCGCGACGATGCGGTCGCGCGCGCGGCTGTCGGTCAGCAGCCGCCGGATCTCGCGGGCCAGCGCCTCGCCGTCCGCGACCGGCAGGGCGCCGCCGGCGGCCTCCAGCATGTGGGTGATCTCGGCGAAATTGAACATGTGCGGGCCATAGAGCACCGCGCATCCCAGTTGCGCCGGCTCGACCGGGTTCTGTCCGCCATGGGGAATGAAGGAGCCGCCCATGCACACCACCGGTGCCGCGCGGTAGAACAGTCCAAGCTCGCCCATCGTGTCGGCGACATAAACGGCATGCTCCGGCCCCGGCAGCAGATGGCGGTCCGTCCGCCGCAGCACCGGCAGCCCGCGCGCCCGCATCAGCTCGGCAACGGCTTCGCCGCGATGGGCATGGCGGGGGACGATGACGGTCAGCAGACCGGGCAGAGCCGAAGCCAGCGCCACGTGGGCCGCCGCGGCGATCTCCTCCTCCCCCGGATGGGAGCTGGCGAGCAGCCAGACCGGCCGCCCATCCAGCGCGGCGCGCAGCGGCTCCATCGCATCGGCGGCGGCGGGCGGCGGCTCGGCGGAGAATTTCAGGTTGCCGACGCTGGCGACACCCGCGGCGCCCAGCCGGCGCAGCCGCTCCGCATCGCCTTCGGTCTGGGCCAGCGTGATCTGGAAGGTCGACAACAGGCCGCCGACGAAGCCCGGCGCGTTGCGCCACCGGGAGAAGCTGCGCTCCGACATGCGGGCGTTGACCAGGGCGGCGGGGATGGCGCGGGCGCGGATGCCGGCCAGCAGGTTCGGCCAGATCTCCGATTCCGTCCACAGCACCGCGTCTGGGCGCCAATGGTCGAGAAAGCGGTCGACGGCGCCCGGCAGATCGACCGGCACATATTGGTGGATCGCCCGCTCCGGCAGGCGCCGCTCCATCAGTTCGGCCGAGGTCACGGTGCCGGTGGTCATCAGCACGGTCAGGTCGGGCGCGTCGTCCAGAAGCCGCCGGATCAGGACCAGGACCGAATTCGCCTCGCCCACGCTGGCCGCATGGATCCACACCAGCGGTCCGGCGGGCCGCGGGCGCGAGGGCATGCCGAACCGCTCCGCCTGACGCACGGGGTCTTCCTTGCCCGCGGCGCGGCGGCGGTCGAGATAGAGGCGCACCGCCGGCCCGGCGACGGTCGTCAGGCCACGGTAAAGGGATTGCAGCATCAAGGCCCGGAACAGGAGACGGACGACAACGGGCGCGTTGCCGGTCCCCCTGGTACGGAACACCGGCAACGCGCCCGGCGGCACCTTAGCACGCGACACGCATTCCGTAACAGGGGCCGGTGCGACGGGAAGCCGCGCGCCAGAACAACCGAACGGTGCCTCCCTCTCTCACCGCTCCGCCAGCGCCAGCTTGGCCCCCAGCGCGGCGAAGGCGGCGGCGAAGCTGCGGCGCATCCAGGCCATCACCCGCGGGCGGGAGACCACCTGATCGCGCACCGCGGCGGCGAACAGGCCGTAGACGACGAAGACCGCGAAGGTCAGCGCCATGAACACGCCGCCGAGTTCCAGCATGCGGGCGAGCGGCTGCGGATCGGCGTCGCTGACGAACTGCGGCAGGAAGGCCAGGAAGAAGATCGACAGCTTCGGGTTCAGCACATTGACCAGCACCGCCCGCAGGATCATCCGCCCGGCCGGAAGCCGCGCCGCCTCCGTCTCCGTCCGGACGCTCAGTGCCCCCCGTTCCTTCAGCGTCGCCCAGGCCATGTAGAGCAGATAGAGCACGCCCAGGATCTTCAGCCCCTGGAAGGCCACGGCGCTGGTGTGCAGCAGCGCCGCCAGCCCAAGCACGGCCGCCGCCATGTGCGGCACGATCCCCAGCGTGCAGCCGAACGCCGTGATCGCACTGGCCCGCGCGCCCTGCGACAGCCCCGCCGCCAGCGTGAGCAGCACCCTAGTGCCGGGCGAGGCGACGACGATCAGGGAAGTGATGAGGAATTCGGGGGTCATGGGCGGACACCTCACGCCGATATGGGAGAGCCGAATGGAACCACGGCGGGGGATCGTCGCCAAGGGAAGCTTTCGCAAGACGGGAAAGCGCATCCCGTCGCATTGTCCCCTGCCCCGTCCCTCCGCTATCCTGATCCAAATCCCCCGCCTCGCGGTGCCGCATGCCGGTCTCATATCTGCGCACGCTTTCTGAGAGCAAGCGAACCAGACGGGCCAACGTCCATCTCGGCGTGTCGCTGGCCTTCGTCGCCGGGGCGATCAATGCGGGCGGGTTGCTGGCGGTGCTGCAATACACCTCGCACATGACCGGCATCATCTCGTCCATCGCCGACAATCTGGTGCTGGGGCATCTCGTGGCGGTGGCGGCGGGGATGGCGTCGGTGGCGGCCTTCGTGTCCGGGGCGGCCTATTCGACCATCCTCGTCAATTGGGGACGGCACAACCGGATGCACAGCGCCTATGCCTACCCGCTGTTCTGGGAGGCGCTGCTGCTGCTGGGCTTCGGGCTGCTGGGCAACAGCCTGGACGACCACCGGGCGCTGTTCGTGCCGGTGACGGTCCTGCTGCTGTGCTTCATCATGGGGTTGCAGAACGCCATCGTCACCAAGATCTCCAATGCGGAGATCCGCACCACCCACATGACCGGCATCGTCACCGACATCGGCATCGAACTGGGCAAGCTGGTCTACATCAACCTCGGCACCGAATCGGCGCGCTACCAGCCGGTGCGCACCAACTGGCCGCGGCTGGGACTGCTGGTGGCCCTGCTCGGCGCCTTCTGCCTGGGCGGGGTGGTCGGGGCTGCCGGGTTCAAATATGCGGGCTATGTCACGACGGTGCCGCTGGCCGCTCTCCTCGTGCTTCTGGCGATCGTGCCCATGGTGGACGACGCGCGGACGCGGACGCGGCTGCTGCTGCGCCAGAGGGTCAAGACGAACGGCGGTGGACGGCACCGGGAAGCGCCGCCCCCGCTGACCTGACGCCTTTACGGGAAGGGCCGCAGGTTGGACAGGAACTGTTCGGCCGAGCGGCGCCAGGAATAGCCTAGCGCATGATCCCGGCACTTTTCTCCGGGGATCGCCAGCGCGCCTTCCACCGCCCGCTTCAGATCCACGTCCAGGCAGCCGGCGCCGGAGCCGTCGACCACGTCCAGCGGTCCCGGCACCGGATAGGCCGCCACCGGCACGCCCGACGCCAGCGCCTCCAGCAGGACCAGCCCGAAGGTGTCGGTGCGCGACGGGAAGACGAAGACGTCGGCGGCGGCGTAATGCATCGCCAATTCCTCGCCATGCTTGGCGCCGACCCAATGGACGCCGGGGTATTTGCGCTGCAACTCATCCCGCGCCGGGCCGTCGCCGACCACCACCTTGGTGCCGGGCAGGTCGAGGCGCAGGAAATCCTCCAGATTCTTTTCCACCGCCACGCGTCCGACATACATCGACACCGGGCGCGGCAGATCGAGGAAGCCCTTGTCGCGGGGCCGGAACAGCTCGGTATCGACCCCGCGGGTCCAGCGCCGGATGTTGGCGAAGCCGCGGCCCTTCAGCGCGTCCTCGATGGTCTGGGTCGCCACCATCACCGCCGAGGACGGCCGGTGGAAGCGGCGGACCACCGCATAGGACAGCCCCAGCGGGATCGGCGCGCGGTCGCGGACATATTCGGGGAAACGCGTGTGGTAGGCGGTGGTGAAGGGCTTGCCATGCTTCAGGCAATAGGACCGGGCCGCGAAGCCCAGCGGTCCTTCGGTGGCGATGTGGATGCAATCGGGCCGCATGCCGTCGATCATCGCCCACAGCCGGCGCTTCGCCCCCAGCGCCAGCCGGATTTCCGGGTACGTCGGCATCGGCAGGGTGCGGAAGCGGTCGGGCCCGATCACCTCGACGCTGTGTCCCATCGCCTCCAGTTCGTCGCGGACGGTGCCGATGGTGCGCACGACGCCGTTCACCTGCGGGTGCCAGGCATCGCTGACGATCAGGATGTTCACGCCGCTTCCCGTTCCTTCGCCGGGATCTTGCCCGCGCTGGGACCAGGGGCGGGAAGCCGCCGCGCCATGACCTCCGCCCAGTGGATGATCTCCAGCACGCCGCTGTCGTGCTCCACCAAGGCGGTGCAGGACTCGACCCAGTCGCCGTCGTTGCAATAGAGAATTCCTTCGATATCGCGCATCTCGGCGGTGTGGATGTGGCCGCAGACGACGCCGTCGACCTTGCGGCGGCGGGCTTCGTCGCCCAGCGCCTGTTCGTACTTGCCGATGAACTCGACCGCAGTCTTCGCCTTGTGCTTCAGGTAGGC
Organism: Pseudomonadota bacterium; assembly: GCA_023423695.1. Taxonomy (GTDB): domain Bacteria; phylum Pseudomonadota; class Alphaproteobacteria; order Azospirillales; family Azospirillaceae; genus Azospirillum. The sequence goes on from JAFAFA010000052.1 coordinate 96,234, forward strand.
CGACAGCGACCAGTAATTGAAGCCCAGCCTGCGGCGCGCCCAGTTGAACAGGGTGTTGACGTGCAGCAGCGTGACGTAGGCATGGTCGCCCAGCAGGGCCAGCCACTTGGCATAGCGCACCACCGCGTCGAACCTGTCGCCGTGGGTGATCAGCAGGCGCCGGCCGTCGGCGGTGGTGTGGACCCATTCATCGACCACATGCACGCCGCCGAACTGCAGGCCGACATAGTCGCGCGCCGCCTCGTCGTGGTTGCCGGGGATGTAATAGACCTGCACCCCCTTGCGGGCTCGGCGCATGATCTTCTGCACCACGTCATTGTGGGACTGGGGCCAGTACCAGCTTTTCTTCAGCCGCCAGCCGTCGACGATGTCGCCGACCAGGAACAGGTGATCCGATTCGGTGTGCTTCAGGAAATCGAGAAGCAGCTCCGCCTGACAGCCGCGCGTTCCCAGATGAACGTCGGATATCCAAATGCTGCGGTAGCGCTTGACCGCTGGGACGGCGTCCATCATCCGCTCCGTCGTCGCCATGGCCGGTGGCCATCAAGACAACTGCCGTATAAAGGAAAGCACGATACCTTGACAACGATTTGGAACACCCGCACCTATTCGTCATAGCGATTTGTGATTTCATCACGTTGATGAAATTTTACTGCAAACGAACCGCCGCATACCCTTCATGGTTCTGCAACAGAAGGCGCCCCGCGCGCCGGTCAGGGAGAGCGAATCGGTGCGCGACACGGTGCTGATGGACGAAAGCCAGACGGTTGGCGCGGGCGGCGGAGACGATACGGCGCCCGAAGTGCGGCGGCTGCTGGTGATCCACAACCCGACGGCCGGCGGACGGCGGGCGCGGCTGCTGCGGGCGGTGGTGTCCCGGCTGGAGGCGCGCGGGGTGAACGTCACCGTCAAGCCGACGGGCAAGCGCGGCGATGCCGAGGCCTTTGCCCGCGATGCCGATCCGGGCAGCGTCGATGCGGTGGTGGCGGCCGGCGGCGACGGCACCATCAACGAGGTCATCAACGGGCTGGCGATCCACGCCGCGGGCGGGCACCCTTTGGCGCTCGGCATCGTGCCGATGGGCACCGCCAACGTGCTGGCTGCCGAACTGGGTCTGTCCATGGATGTGGAGCGCATCGCGACGGCGATTGCCAGCGCGCGGCGGACGTTGATCTGGCCGGCACTGGCGAACGGACGGGTGTTCTCGCTGATGGCCGGGGTCGGGCTGGACGCGCGGGTGGTGGAGCGGGTCGATCCACGGGTGAAGCGGCTGATCGGCAAGGGCGCCTATGTGGCGGAAACGCTGGTGCAGTTGGCGACCCGGCCGGACCACCGCTATCGGGTGACACTGGACGATGACCGACCGCAGGAGGTGGCGTCGGTCATCGTCGCCAAGGGACATTTCTACGGTGGCCGCTTCATCTGCGCGCCCGATGCGCGACTGACGCAGCCGGAGCTGCATGTCTGCCTGTTCCCGCGCGGCGGGCGGCTGAACGCGCTGCGCTATGTCTGGGGCGTCACCGCCGGGCGGCTGGCGCGTTTCCCGGAGTATCGCGTGGTGACGGCGAAGCGCGTGCGGATCGAGGGGCCGGCGGGGGATGGTCTGTTCGCCGACGCGGTGCAGGGCGACGGCGACGTGCTGGCACGGCTGCCGGTGGAGATCACGCTGGCGGGATGGCGGTTGCCGGTGTTGGTGGGATGACGCGGTGGCCTTGCTGGCCCCCTCCCCATCCCTCCCCCTCTTCGAGGGAGAGGGGGCAGGAGCCTTGCGGAACTGCGGCGGAGTTCCCTCTCCCGCGTCAGCGGGGGAGGGTTAGGGAGGGGGCAAGCCCTTGCCGACCCGCGCCGCCCTCGCCTGCTCCTGCAACGCCACGTAATGGTGCCAGACCAGCCGCGCCGCCAGCGAGCGGTAGGGCCGCCAGGGCTCCGCCACCTCGATCAGCTGTTTCGCCGTCGGCTTATCCGCCCAGCCCTTCAGACGCTGGACGCCCAGTTGGATCGCCAGATCGCCGATGGGCCAGATGTCCGGCCGGTCAAGCGTGGTCATCAGATAGACTTCGGCGCTCCAGCGGCCGATGCCCTTCAGCGCGACGAGCTGGGCGATCGCCTCCTCGTCCGGCAAATCATGGATGATGTCGAAATCGAGCCGGCCGCTCGCCACCGCCTCGGCAAGGCCGCGGGCGTAGCCGATCTTCTGGCGGGAAAAACCGCAGGCGCGCAGGGTTTCATCGTCCAGCGCCAGGATGGAGCCGGGAGTGACCTCGCCGCCCAGCCGGTCCTGCAGCTTGGCCCAGAGCGCCAGCGCAACCTTGGTGGAGAGCTGCTGCTCCATCACCATGCGCAGCAGGCCGACGAAGCCGGTCGGCCGGGTGAAGTCGCGGATCACCGGGCCGCCGACGCGCAAACATTCCGCGAAAATGGGGTCGAGCGCGGCCAGATGCTCAGCGTTCATGCTCGACGCTCATCGGCCGCGCTCCACTTCCCTAAAACCTGTGGCTCAGGCCACCAGTTCGATGGCGTAGTCCTCGATCACGGTGTTGGCGAGCAGCTTGCTGCACATCGCCTCGACCTCTTTGCGGGCGGTCGCCTCGTCGGTGCTCTTGAGCTGCAGCTCGATCACCTTGCCGGCGCGGACGTCCTCGACGCCGTCGAAGCCCAGCGTGTGCAGCGCGTGCGCAATGGCCTTGCCCTGGGGGTCGAGAACGCCGCGCTTGAGGGTGACGTGAACCTTGGCCTTCATCGGATGTCCGCTCGCTTTACGGTGTTGGTGGAGGGGTGGTTACTGGATGGCGGTCACTGGATCGTCTTGGGGCCCTTGACGTCGCTCGGTCCGCCTTCCGGCAGGATGCCGAGGCGCCGCGCGACCTCCTGATAGGCTTCCTCGACGCGGCCCAGATCCTGGCGGAACCGGTCCTTGTCCAGCTTCTCGTTGGTCTTGACGTCCCACAGCCGGCAATTGTCGGGGCTGATCTCGTCCGCCAGGACGATCCGCATCTCCTCGTTCTCCCACAGCCGGCCGAACTCCAGCTTGAAGTCCACCAGCTTGAGCCCGATGCCGAGGAAGAGTCCGGACAGGTAGTCGTTCACGCGCAGGGACAGCGCGACCATGTCGTCGAGATCCTGCGGGCCGGCCCAGCCGAAGGCGGTGATGTGCTCTTCCGAGACCATCGGGTCGCCCAGTTCGTCCGACTTGTAATAATACTCGATGATCGAGCGCGGCAGCGGCGTGCCTTCGGGAATGCCGAAGCGGCGCGACAGGCTGCCGGCAGCGACGTTGCGCACGACGACCTCGATCGGGATGATCTCCACCTCGCGCACCAGCTGCTCGCGCATGTTCAGGCGGCGCATGAAGTGCGTGGGCACGCCGATCTCGGACAGCCGGCTCATCAGATACTCGGAGATGCGGTTGTTCAGCACCCCCTTGCCGGTGATGACGCCCTTCTTCTGGTTGTTGAAGGCGGTCGCGTCGTCCTTGAAGTACTGCACCAGGGTGCCCGGCTCCGGCCCTTCGAAGAGTACCTTGGCCTTGCCTTCGTAGATGCGCCGGCGTCGTGTCATCGCGTCTTCGTCCAAATACGTAAGGACCGGTCAAGCGAGCTTGCCGGCCCAGGAATGTGCCTGAGTGATATAGCAAGCCGGGTGCACGAACACAACGACGGGGGCTTGGGGGCAGGATTGTGCGGCTGCCGACTTCCTCACAGTTCCACCGGCGCATAGCCCACCGCATGCGGGCGGCCGGGCGCGAAGTGCCAGATGGGGTTCAGGTCCGGCCGCTCCACCCTCGGCACCGCCAGCAGCGAGCTGGACGAGGTGCCGAAGCCGCTGGGCAGCAGGAAGTCCATGGCGCCGCGCTCGTCCGGCGTGCCTTCCCAGATGCGGCTGCCCATCAGATCCGCCCAGCCGCCCCAGGCGAAGGACTCCGCGTCGGGCGCGTCCATGGCCGGCGGCGTCGCGTGCTCGAACAGCGGACGGTAGAAGGCGGTGCGCGGGTCCTGCGGGTCGTCCAGTTCGAAGGCGGTCAGCATGTGGACGCCGGCGGGGATCGACGACACCTCCGGCCGGTGGCGCGGGTTGGCGCCGCGGTGGACCACCAGAAAGGCGTCGCGGTTGTCGGCGATCACCAGATTGAACGGGCGGTAGGCGCGGATGTCGAGATGGGCGAAGCTGCGCGCCGCGTCGGCCGCATCCGCATGGTCGAGCGCGTCGAGCACCAGTTCGCCGCGCGACCGCTTGCCGGCCTCCGGCCCCAGCGTGCCGAAGCGGTTCAGAATGACGGCCACCACGCCTTCGTCGTTCAGCCCCATCCAGGAGCCGCCGGCCAGCTCGTCCAGCCCGGCGACCACGTTGGGCCGGTCGGGCCAATGGCGGGCCGGAGGCAGCCAGGGCCGCCCCGCCATCTCGTCACGGTTCCCGGCGACGACCAGCGGCCAGGTTGCGTCGGGTCGCCGCAGGAGAATCACGCTGCACATGCTTTGCCCTGTCTGCTGTTGCGTCTTGTCGTGGGAGTCCGGAGCTATCCCGCCGCACAGGAGAAACTCCGCGGAATATCCGGGGCTGCGACGCGGCGGAACGGTGACGGCGACCGTTTCCCGGCTATATAATCCTCGTAAATGGGAGTGAAACCAATAAAGGAGGGCAGGTCATCATGACGACCTTCGACGACCGCGAAAAGGCCTTCGAGACCAAGTTCCAACACGACGAGGACCTGCTCTTCCGGATCCGCGCGCGGCGCGACCGGCTTGCCGGCGAATGGGCCGCCGACCTGATGGGGCTGACCGGGGCGGAGGCGGAAGCCTACGCCCGCGAGATCGTGGACACCGACATCGCCATGCCCGGACCGCACGACATCCGGGACAGGCTGCGCGCCGACCTGCACGCCCACGGAGTCGACATTTCCGACCACCGGGTGGAAAAGCAGATGGCGCATTTCCTGGACATCGCGCGCCAGCATGTGACGCGAACCTGATCGGGGACCGTCACGTCCTGCGGACCCGCCGCCCGGACCAAGAGCGGCGGCGGGCCGCCTATTCCGCTGCGCGGCGCAGGATGCGCTGGCCGGCATAGTCGGCGATTCGGCCGATCAGCAGGTCGATGTCGGCCTTCAGACGGGCGAAGCCGTCGTGGCGCGCCAGCGTCTCCTCGTTCATGTAGAGGCGCCGGTTGATCTCCAGCTGGATCGAATGGCGGCCGCGGGCCGGATCGCCGTAACGCGCCAGCAGTTCCACGCCCTTGTAGGGGTCGTTGATCGCCACGCGATAGCCGAAGCCGCGCAGGGTCTGCGCCACCAGATGGACGAATCCCGCCTCGCTGGTGGTGCCGTCGCGGTCGCCGATCACGAAATCGGCCGCCAGCGGGTCGCGCCCGTCGGGACGCAGCGACGACGGCATCGAATGGCAGTTGACGTGCCAGACCGCGCCGAACCGCTCCGCCAGACCATCCAGAGCCAGCCGCATCTGGGCGTGATAGGGCCGGTAATAGCGGTCGATGCGGTCGGCCACCACCGCGGCCGGCAGCTTCCCGTCATAGAGCGGCACGCCCGGCCGCAGCATGCTGCGGATCAGCCCCATGCCCAGCGTGCTGCGCGGGGTCGGGCGGAGCGGCGCCGGCCAGTCGCCGTCGATCAGCGCCGGGTCGATGTCGTCCACCGCGCGGTTCACATCGATGCAGGTGCGGGGGAACAAGGCGCACAGCAAGGTGGCGCCATGGTCGGGGGCCGCCGCGAACAGCTCCTCCACATGGGTGTCCTCGCCCTGGCGCAGCAGGGGATGCGGGCAGACCACGCGGAAATCGGTGGGGTAGACGCTGCCGCTGTGCGGCGAGTCGAACAGAATCGGCAGGCGATGGCCCACCGGGTCGTTGCGGACAAGAACGTCATTGATCACGAAGCTCATAGACCCGCCCCGACCAGACGCCAGCACAGAGATAACCGCAAGCTCGACCGCCGCCTTCATTGATCCGGAGGATCCGATGAAACGGATCCGGCGGATCCTAATAACCCAAGCGTCAAGCCGCAGTCGACGGCAATCTGTCACGATCCTGCCATGCCGCCGCAACATCGCGCCACCCGCATCAGCCGAAAAAACCACGCCGCCGCCCTGCCCCGGACTGGCGCGGAGTCGCATGGTTCGCCATACTGACCGGAGCGCCCCACCGCTGGCGAGCCTGCCGCTTGACCGACCCCCTCTTCGCTCCCGTCGAACTCTCGCCGCCGGACATCGCGCCCTACCGGCGCGGCAACACCGGCATCGACCACGTCACCAGCCTGTCGGCGGAGGAGCCCGGGCCGCATGTGGTGCTGAACGCGCTCGTCCACGGCAATGAGCTGGGCGGCGCCATCGCGCTGGATGCGCTGCTGCGGATGGGTCTTCGGCCTCGGCGCGGACGGCTGAGCTTCGTCTTCGCCAACACCGCGGCCTACGCCACCTTCGACCGCCAGAACCCCTATGCCTCGCGCTATCTGGACGAGGATTTCAACCGGCTGTGGTCGCCCGAGCATCTCGACGGCCGGCGCGACAGCGTGGAGCTGCGGCGCGCCCGCGCGCTTCGCCCGGTCTACGAGTCGGCGGACCTGCTGCTCGACCTTCATTCCATGACCGCGGACACGGCGCCGCTGACCCTGTGCGGCCGGACCACGCGCGGGCGCGACCTGGCGCTCGGCCTCGGCTATCCGGCCTGGGTGGTGGCGGACGGCGGGCATGCCGGGGGGAAGCGGCTGATCGATTATGGCAGCTTCGCCGAGCCGGAGGGATCGCGCACCGCCATCCTGGTCGAATGCGGCCAGCATTGGCGGGCCGAGACGGCGACGGTCGCGCTGGAAAGCTGCCTGCGCCTGCTGCTCGGCCTGGAGATGATCATATCGGAGCAGATTGGCCCGCCAGGGAACGGCCCTCGCCTGCGCCCGCGCACCGATCCGCAGCGGGTGGTCGAGGTCACCGACGCCGTCACCGCCTCCAGCGAGCGCTTCCGCTTCACCGCTCCCTTCGTCGGCATGGAGGTGATCGGCCGCGCCGGCACCGTCATCGGCTGGGACGACGGCCGCGCCATCCTGACCCCCTACGACGACTGCGTCCTGATCATGCCCGCCCGCCGGGTGAAGTCCGGCCAGACGGCGGTGCGTCTGGGCCGGATCGTGGGATGAGGCCAAACGGCCTCACTTCGCCGGCGGCTTGCCCTTCGTCCAGGTGGCGTTGGCGCTGAACAGCGGCACCGTCGAGATCGACATCTTGGCGGATGCCTCCTTCACCTGCCGGCTGTACACCACATAAACCAGCGTGTCGTTCGGCCGGTCGTAGATGCGACGGATGGCGATCGACTTGAAAATCAGGCTTTTCCGTTCGGAGAAGACCTCCTCCCCCTTCTGCGACAACTCGATGTCGCCGACGGTGACCGGCCCGGTCTGGCGGCAGGAGATGGAGGCGTTGGACGGGTCCTCGAACCAGTTGCCCTTGCTCAGCCGGTCGATCAGGCTGCGGTCGAAATCGACCAGATGGCAGGTGACGCCCTTCACGCCGGGGTCCTCGATCGCCTGCACCTGCAGCCCGTTGCCGGTCCAGTCGTTGGAGAAGCGGCCGACCACCTCGTCCGCCGTAGCGGAACGGAGCGTGAGCCCGGCGGTCAGCAGGCCCAGAACCAAAAGGCCGGCGGAAACGTTCATCAGGGGAAACGGGCTGCGCATCGCGACTGGGTCTCCGGCAAGGACGGGGGGACCGCAGGACGCGCGGCCCGGAAAAACACTCCCCTAGATCGGAGGGTCCGGCGCCACCGTCAAGCGCCGTCCTTCGGAGATCCGGCCACCGCGATGACAGACCGCAGCCCGCTCGCCTCGGCTTCCCCCGCATTTCCCCCCGCGCCCGAGGCCCCGCTTCCCGGCACGCCGGAGCCGGTGACCGAGCCCTTGCCCCCGCCCGGCAACCGCCGCGACCCACTGACCATCGCCGCCGTCGGCCTGTTCGTGATCGCCGTGCTGTTCGCCCTGTATTTCGGACGCGAAGTCCTGCTGCCGATCATGCTGGCGCTGATCCTCAGCTTCCTGCTGCGGCCGCTGGTCCGCGCGCTCTACCGGATCGGCATTCCGGAAGGAATCGGCGCCGCCATCATGGTGATCACGCTGTTCGGCAGCGTGCTGCTGGCGGTCTACACCCTGTCGGCTCCCGCGGCGGAATGGGTGAACCGCATGCCGCGCGTCCTGCACGAGCTGGAGTTCAAGCTGGGCGACATCCGCGCCGGCATCGAACGGGCCCGCGAGGCCTCGCGCCAGATCGAGGAGATCGCCAAGGAGTCCGGCAACGACGGCGGTCCGGTCCGCGAGGTGGTGCTGCGCGGTCCGTCGCTGATGGAACAGGCGATCAGCCACGTCGAAGCGGTGATCGTCAATGTCGTGATCCTGCAGGTGCTGCTCTATTTCTTCCTGGCGAGAGGCCGCCATTCGCTGGAAGCGCTGATCGGCACCATGCGCAATGTCGACGACCGCGTGCATTACGCCATGGTCGCGGCGACGCTGCAGCAGAACATCGCCGCCTATCTGCTGACCATCACCGTGATCAACGTGGTGCTGGGCATCGCCACCGGTCTGGTCATGTGGCTGTGGGGGCTGCCCAACCCGGCCCTGTGGGGGGTGCTGGTGGCGGTGGCCAACTACATCCCCTTCATCGGCCCGGCGGTGATGACCGGCGTCCTGTTCCTAGTGTCGGTCCTGACCTTCGACGGTCTCGGCACCATCCTCCTGCCGCCCTTGTCCTTCGTGGCGTTGACCACCATCGAGGGCAACTTCCTGACGCCGATGATCGTCGGCCGGCGGCTGTCGCTGAACCCCATCGCGGTGTTCGTGTCGATCCTGTTCTGGGGCTGGCTGTGGGGCATACCCGGCGCGCTGCTGGCCGTGCCGATCCTGGCGATCCTCAAGATCCTGTTCGACGCGCACGAGCCGCTGAAGCCGGTGGGGGCGCTGCTGGGGGGGTGAGGGTGTCGGCTTCGATTGCCCCCACCTATCCTCCCCCGCTGGGCGGGGGAGGGACTGCCGTCGCTCTGCCACATAAGCACTTGCCCCCTCCCCCGCCCAGCGGGGGAGGGTTGGGGTGGGGGTCTAACGCCGCCCCCTCAAGCCACCGACGCCAGCGGCAGATTCACCAGCAGATTCTGCGGCTTCAGCTTCAGCCGCCGCCCTTCCGTCATCGCCAGCCCCAGATACACCGGCCGCCCGGCGAGGTCGGGACGCATGGCGGCGGGGTCGGCGAAGTCCAGGCGAAACAGGGCGAGGATGCGGGCCAGCCGGTCCTCCCCCACCTCCACCCCGTTGTAGAGGTCGTTGAGGATCGCGGTGGCGGAGCTGTCGAGCCCGACATGCCAGACCCAGCGGTCGTCGCGGATGTTCTGCACCGGCTGGATGCTGACCGTCACGCCCAGGAAATGCCCGATCCAGGCCTCCAGCACGCGGGCCAGCGCGTCCAGACCGGCGGCGGCGAAGGTGATGTCCAGCACGGTGTCGTGCCGGGCGTCGCGGCCCCAGTAGAGCGGGTGGTTGGTCTCGTCGAGGATGTCCAGATCGACGCTGCGGGGGGCCGTGCCGGCCTCCACCACCAGACGGCCCAGCGAACCGAAGCCGCCGGACGCCGCCATGGTCTCCACCGTCTCGGCATCGGCGACACGGACGCGCCCATCGTCGACCGACACCGTCTGTTCGCGGAAGAACAACTCGCCGGCACGGGCGCGCAGGCCCGAAGGCGTTTCGTCCAGGATGCCGCGCAGAATGGCATGCACCAGCTGGTCGATGAACAGGCCGGGCACGCCGCGGGCACCCTCGCGGAACAGCCGGATGTAGCAGCCCTCCAGCGTCCCGGCGGCCAGCAGCCGGTCGCGGAAGGCCAGCCAGACCTGGAAGTTCTCCCGCGCATCCGGGTCGGCGATGGCGTCGAGCAGCGGGGCCGGCACCGTCCGCGCCGGGTCGTCCAGCAGGGCGGCGTGCAGCGTGCGCTCGGCGTCGCAAGCCTCCTCCGGCGGGCGCATCTCGGGCCGGAGCAGATAGGCGCGCAGGAAATCGGGCGTCACCGCCAGATGGTTGTCGGCGTCGCGGGTCAACAGGTGGAAACCGGACGCCGTCCAGAAATCGGTCATGCTGAGGGGCACCTCTGGTCCTGAAGGCGCCTATCCGACGACAGAGCTGCCGGACGACGCAAGTGTCTTGTGACCGTCCGCGTCATCGAGCGTCCTGTCGAGGAAGTCGTCGATGTCCGCCCACACCCGGTCGCGAATGGCGTCGCATTCCATCAGCAGTTCGTGCTTCGCCCCGGGATACTCGACAAGATGGGCGTTGCCGAGCCGGGCGGCCACCTCGCGGTGAAGCTCCGCCCGGACCACCTGATCGTCGGGCGCGCTCAACAGCAGAACCGGCGTGCGCACCCGTTCCAGCGGCAGGCGGTGGCGCAGCGCGTCCTCCGCGTCCAGCGCCGCCGCGACCCAGGCGAAGCTGACGCCGCCGACGCGCAGTTCCGGCCTCTCCGCATAGGGGGTGTGGAAGGCGGCGTAGCGTCGGGGATCGGTGGTGATCTTGTTGTCCGGCCGGAAGAGGCCCTCCGCCGGGTCGTAATCGCCCTGCCACAGCGCATAGCGGGTGCCCCATCCGCAGGCGAGCCCCAGGCAGGCCAGCGCCCGCGCCAGCCGGCGCGGCAGCGGTCCGGTGTGGATGGCGTACATCGGCGCCGCCAGTAGCACGGCGGCATAGCGGCCGGGTTCGTCGCCGCAATGGCGGGCCAGCGCCAGCGTCGCCACGAGGCCGCCCATCGAATGCGCCAGCAGGATCAGCGGCCCGCCGGTCTCGGCAGCGACCGGCGCCGCCACCTGCCGGTACATGCAGTCGAGATCGTCGACCAGCAGCGCGAAATCGGTCAGATGGTGGATCTGCCGGTTGGCCAGCGGCCGGTCGGACAGACCCTGGTTGCGCCAGTCGACCGCCACCACGCGGAAGCCGCGGGCCGTCAATGCGTCTGCGGTCTCAGCATATTTCTCGATGAACTCGGCGCGGCCGGTCAGCACCAGCGCCGTGCCGCGCACCCGCTCCGGCTTCGGCCAGACGGCGACCCGCAGCCGCGCCCCGTCGGCCATCGCGACAGACCGCATCTCCACATGGCTCAGGTCCGGCATTCCTCCGGGTACAGTCCAAGCGGAATCGTCGGCCATGTTTTCTCCCTTGAACGTTGTGCTGTAGACCGGAAGGGCTCCCATACGAGACGCCCCATCCGAATTCGTCAAGATATCCGAAACCGGAAATAGTAGCGATGTCTTGCTTGCGGTCCGTGAGGGAACTCTTTTCCTTGCAGGGCGTTGGTGCGCCGTTGGAGGTGTACCGATGAAGACAATGCGAAACATCGTTTTGGCGCTTGCCGCCACGACCCTGAGCGGGACCGCGGTCCCGGTTCTGGCGAACGAGAAGGCCAAGGTTCCGCCCGTGCATGTCGAGCATGAGGATGGCGAGGAAGTCCTCGTCCACAAGGGCGAAGCGTCCTTCTACAGCCAGAAGTTCCACGGCCGTACCACTGCCAGCGGCGAGCCGATGAACCAGAACAAGCCGACCGCGGCGTCGCGCACGCTGCCGCTGGGCGCCAAGGCGACGGTCACGAACGAGGACAACGGCAAGAGCGTCGACGTCATCGTCAACGACCGCGGCCCCTATGTCGACGGCCGGGTGATCGACCTGTCACGCTCCGCCGCCAAGAAGCTGGACATGATCGAGGACGGGACCGCCCCGGTGACGGTGGAGGTCAAGCCGTCGGAGCAGCCGACCGACACCGCCCGCGACAAGGTGGAGGCGAAGGTCGACCAGCTCACCCCTGACCGGCAGGTGGCAGACCGCGAAGACCGCCGCCAGGGAAGCAGCGGCAATAGTGGCGGCACTGGCCGCGACACGGTGTCGCACTCCGGGTCGGGAAAGTAATGCTGCGGCGCGGCGAAGACGGTCCCCGATTCGCCGCGCCGATCCCCCGACTTTTATTGCGTCGCCGAACCAACAGTCACCGACTGCTCATCAAGTTGAAAATAAACGGACTTTCCTACTGCGGCGCGAGATCGCACCCGACAGTCACTTCCACGCCGGAGCCAAGCGGCGGACCCCGATGGCATTTTCCTTTAAGCCGTTGATCGGACGAGGCTTCCGCCAAATTACCTTCATCGCGAAGTAATCCGGCCGTGCAACGCGTCCTTCCATTGCCGCGGAGCCTGCAGTGGGAGACGACCGCATTGACTGCGGTCTTGCGCGGAACGTTAGAGATTTTTTTGCATTTTTGGAGGAGACGTGGTGCCATTCCCATCGCTGCAACGCACATGACGCATTGCAGCGAACGGCGCGGCGCCAGCGCGTCAGACGCCGGAACAGGCACCGAGAGAAAGAGGAATTGCTGCGATGGACGACGTGCGTCAGGTCCGCAAGGATACCGAAGGCTACTGCATCGAAGACCTGTCCGTCGGCATGACGGCGAGCTTCGCCAAGACGGTGACGGAGGCCGACATCGTCCTGTTCGCGGGCATTTCCGGCGACACCAACCCGGTCCACATCAACCAGGAATACGCCGCCACCACCATGTTCCAGGGCCGCATCGCCCACGGCATGCTGACGGTCGGCTTCATCTCGGCCGTGCTGGGCACCAAGCTGCCGGGGCCGGGCTGCATCTACATGAGCCAGACGCTGAAGTTCAAGGCGCCGGTCCGTGCCGGCGACACCGTCACCGCCCGCGCCACCGTCACCGAGTTGATCCCGGAAAAGCGCCGCTGCGTCATCAAGACCGTCTGCACCGTCGGCGAGACCGTGGTCGTGGAAGGCGAAGCGCTGCTGATGGTCCCGTCGCGCGGCTGATTTTTCGACGCCTGACCGCTGCCTTCGGGCAACAGGACGGTGCCGGCGCGTTTACCCCGCGCCGGCGTCGGTCTATATAGACGCCCGAGCAAGCGGACCCGCCGGGGTCCGCCCACAGCACCGGGGCGCGCATGCGACTGTACAGACACACCGCCGACCTGCCGGCCGAAGAGCGGGGCGCCGTCGTGGCGCTCGGCAATTTCGACGGCGTTCACCGCGGACATCAGACGGTCATCGGCACCGCCCAGCGCCTTGCGGCGGAGATGGGCGCGCCGTCGGCGGTCGTCACCTTCGAACCGCACCCGCGCAGCGTCTTCCGTCCCGACGACCCGCCCTTCCGCCTGACGCCCTTCCGTGTCAAGACCCGGCATATCGAGGCGCTGGGCGTCGACCAGCTGATCGTCTGCCATTTCGACGAGGGCTTCCGCCACAAGACCGCGCAGGCCTTCGTCGGCGAAATCCTGATCGACGGGCTGGGCGTGCGGCATGTCGTCTGCGGCTATGATTTCCTGTTCGGTCACAAGCGGTCAGGCGACCCGGCCTTCCTGCTGCGCGCCGGCCGCGCCCAGGGCTTCGGCGTGACGGAGGTCGGTCCGGTGTCCGACACGGAGGGCGGGGTCTATTCCTCCACCCGCGTGCGCGACGCGCTGGTCGCCGGCCGGCCGCGCGAGGCCACCCATGTGCTGGGCCATCCCTGGGAAATCGAGGGGCGCGTCGTCCATGGCGACCAGCGCGGCCGCACCATCGGCTTTCCCACCGCCAACATCGAACTGGGCGAGTATCTGCGCCCGGCCTTCGGCGTCTATGCGGTGCGCGCCGGCATCGATCGCGGCGGCGAAACCGTCTGGCTGCCCGGCGTCGCCAATCTCGGCGCCCGCCCCACCGTGGACGGCACCGTGGCCCGGCTGGAGGCCCACCTGTTCGATGTCGACCTGGACCTCTACGACCTGCATCTGCGGGTGCAGATGATCGATTTCCTGCGGCCGGAGATGAAGTTCCCCAGCTTCGACGCGCTGAAGGACCAGATCGTTCAGGACGCTGCCGCCGCCCGCGCGGTGCTGGCCTCCGGCTGACGGGAGGGGCAAGCCATGGAACGGGTTTTGATGCTGCTGTTCATCCTGAACCAGGGCGGCCCGACCACGCTGGAATTCGCCAGCATGGAGCAGTGCAGGGCGGCCGAGCCGATCGTCATCCAGAACTACCGCGAGATGACCGGCAACACGGTGCTGTCGCGCTGCATCCGCATGGTGCTGCCGGCGAAGTGACGGAGCGGGCCGGTGGGTCTGCGGCCCTGCAGGTCTGCCGGGCGGCGATCGCCGCTGGCGGAGGTGGTTTCGTCTGATACAGTGCGGCCCCGCCCCCGCTTCCCCGCCCCGGTGCCCGCCCCTGCCATGCCCCGCCCCGATTCCCTGTCGATCCGTGTCCTGCTGACCGCCCTGGTCGCCTTCGGTCCGCTGTCCACCGACCTCTACCTGCCGTCGCTGCCGACGCTGGTCCGGGTGTTCGACACCGATGTCGTCACGGTGCAGATGACGCTGTCGATCTTCCTGATCGGCTTCGCCGTGTCGCAGCTGGTCTATGGCCCGATGTCCGACCGGTTCGGCCGGCGCCCCACCCTGCTGGTCGGGGTGGCGATCTATCTGGCGGCCAGCGCCGTCTGCGCCATGACCACCAGCATCGAGGGGCTGATCGCCGCCCGCTTCTTCCAGGCTTTGGGAGCCTGCTGCGGGCCGGTGGTGGCAAGGGCGGTGGTGCGCGACGTCTTCGGCCGCGACCGGGCGGCGACGGTGCTGGCCTACATGTCGATGGCGATGGCACTCGCGCCGGCGGTAGGGCCGATGCTGGGCGGCGTGCTGACGGAGTGGTTCGGCTGGCGCGCCAACTTCGTCCTGCTGACCGTCTTCGCCTGCGGCATCCTGGCGGCGGTATGGTCGATGCTGGGCGAGACCAACGCCCACCGCGACGAGGAAGCGCTGAGGCCCAGCAGGCTGGCCGCCAACTACCTGCTTCTGCTGCGCAACCGCGGCTTCGTCGGCTATGTGCTGGTGGTCGCCTTTTCCTACAGCGGCATCTTCTCCTTCATCTCCGGTTCGTCCTTCGTGCTGATCGACCGGCTGCACCTGACCCCGGCGCAGTATGGCGCCAGCTTCGGCGCGGTGGTGCTGGGCTATATGCTGGGCACCTTCCTGGCCGGCCGGCTGACGCCGCGGCTGGGCGGCGCCCGCATGATCCGCATCGGCACGCTGCTGTCGCTCGGCGGCGGAGTCGTGGGCGGCCTGCTGGCGCTGGCCGGGGTCCTGCACCTGCTCGCCATCGTCGTGCCGGTCTTCCTGTTCATCCTGGGGACCGGGCTGACCCTGCCCAACGCCACCGCGAACGCGGTCGGCCCATACGCCACCATGGCCGGGCTCGCCTCCTCCCTGCTGGGCTTCGCGCAGATGACCATCGCCGCCGCCATCGGCATCGTCGTCGGCCATATGAACGACGGCAGCGCCCTGCCGATGATGGGGGCGATCGGGCTGGTCGGTCTGGGCGCGCTGCTGTCGCACCGGCTGCTGGTCATCCCCGCGACGCAGGGCGGGCGATCCGCCTGACCCGGCCCGGCGGACGGGCGGCACGGCGGCGCTCCCGCGCCTTGCGGTCGTCGTCGATCCTGCGGCCGTCGTCATCCTCCTTGCCGAATTGCGGGAAGCGGTCCATCAGGACGGTGAACAGGATCGTCACCATCAGGCACAGGCCCAGCGCCATCCCCGCCAGCAGGTAGTATCCGGCACCGCAGGCGATGCCCAGCCCGCCCGCCACCCAGATCACCGCCGCGGTGGTCGCCCCGCGCACGCTGTCGCCGGAGCGGAACATCACGCCGGCGCTGATGAAGCCGACCGCCTGGGCCACGCCCTGGATGACGCGCACCGGGTCGCTCGGCCGCTCGTCGCCGCTGGCATGCAGCCCGACATAGAACTCCAGCGCCACCAGAGTCGTCAGGGCGCAGCTGATGGATATCAGCGTATGCGTGCGCAGGCCCGCCGCCTTGCCGCGCATCTCGCGGTCAAGCCCGAGCAGCGCGCCGCAGAAGGCTGCGGCCAGCAGCCGCAACCCGATCTCCTCCACCGTCAGAACCGTAGTCAAGCCCATGAAATCACTCCGGTTTTTTGGCCCCTCAAACTGTCTGCCACTTTTTTGGGGCACGCGGCATTTTTCACTTTGCAATCGACCCCGTTGGATCTATGTAACGCGAACTCGCAAGCGCACGTGCCGCTGGCCCGCCCCTCGGCGTCTCCGAGATGTGGTTATGCAACGACGTAACGCGTGATCCCCGACCGTCCCTTAAACAAGGCGGCGACTTGGAGGTTACGATGGTTGATGTTGTTGTGGGTGGGCGCGTGCTCACCCGTCTCCGAAATCTGCCGCTCCTGGACCATACGGACAGAACAGGGTTCTGTACGGGGCAATCCAGTATTGGCGGCCTGAGCGCCTGATCAGCTTTTTGAGTTGCTGATCGGCCCGCCCGGCCGCTCCGTTCCCCCCGACTTCACCCGTTCCGTTCCATCATCTTGCGTCCCAGGAGACTGAGATGACCCAGAAGATTGCGCGCTTTTTCGAAGAGCAGCGCCCGCAGACCCCTTGCCTCGTCATCGACCTGGACGTGGTCGAGCAGAACTACAACGATCTGCACGACGCCCTGCCCGATGCCCGCATCTTCTATGCGGTGAAGGCGAACCCGGCCGCGGAAATCCTCAGCCTGCTGGCCCGTCTCGGTTCGGCCTTCGACTGCGCCTCGGTCCCGGAAATCCAGATGGCGCTGGCCGCCGGCGCCACGCCGGACCGCATCTCCTTCGGCAACACCATCAAGAAGGAGAGCGACATCCGCCGCGCCTTCGAGCTGGGCGTGCGCCTGTTCGCCTTCGACAGCGAGCCGGAACTGGAGAAGATCGAGCGCGCCGCCCCCGGCGCCCGCGTCTTCTGCCGCATCCTGACCTCGGGCGAGGGCGCCGAATGGCCGCTGTCGCGCAAGTTCGGCTGCGACCTGACGATGGCGCGCGAGCTGCTGCTGAAGGCCCGCGACATGGACGTGCAGCCCTATGGCGTGTCCTTCCATGTCGGCTCGCAGCAGAAGGACCTGATGCAGTGGGACCATGCCATCTTCCAGGTGGCTCAGCTGTTCCGCGAGCTTGAGGTGCTGGGCGTCGATCTGGGCATGATCAACCTGGGCGGCGGCTTCCCCACCCGCTACCGCACCGACGTGCCGGAATGCACCGCCTACGGCCAAGCGATCTTCGACTCGCTGCGCAATCACTTCGGCAACCACCTGCCGGAGACCATCGTGGAGCCGGGCCGCGGCATGGTCGGCAGCGCCGGCATCATCGAGAGCGAAGTGGTCCTGGTGTCGCGCAAGTCGGCCGAGGACACCAAGCGCTGGGTCTATCTCGACATCGGCAAGTTCGGCGGTCTGGCCGAGACGATGGACGAGGCGATCCAGTATCCGATCGAGGTGCTGGGCGACGACCCCGACGCCGACCGCGAGGCGGTAATCCTGGCCGGCCCGACCTGCGACAGCGCCGACGTGCTGTATGAGCGTGCCGACTACAAGATGCCGATGGGACTGAAGTCGGGCGACCGCGTGCGCATCCACGCCACCGGCGCCTACACCACGACCTACTCGGCCGTCTGCTTCAACGGCTTCGAGCCGCTCAAGCACTACTGCATCTGAGGAGGCGGGCGGGGCGATCCCCTGCCCGTCTTCGATCCACCAAGAAAAAGCCCGCCTGCCGGTTCACTCCGGCGGCGGGCTTTCTCTTTTCCTGCCGGCTGCTTTTTTTGTGCAGCCCAAATCTTAAGCAGCCTCAAGCATCGGACAAAGAAAAAGGCCGCTTCCGATCAACGGAAGCGGCCTTTTCCGGTGCGTTCGCCGGCCGGCGTGCAGGCGCTCATTCGCGCCAGAACGGCTTCGACATCTCGCGCTCGGCATCCAGGCGGCTGAAGCCGATGTCCTGGAGCATACGGTCGTCCAGATAGCCCAGCTCGCGGCGGGTCACGACGCGCTGGCGCCACAGGCCCAGCAGGTTCGAGGCGACCTCGACGATATGGCCGAAGGTGGAGGTGGCGTGGCCGGTCTCGGCCGAATGCAGAAGGGTTGCCATGATGGAGATTCCTGAGATGTCTTGTTATGGAGGGTCCGCCGGTCGGCGATCACGTCCTCCTTGTGTGGAAATATAATTACGCTCCTTTGAGCCATGTTGCCACCCCCGGCGGCAACATGCCCGCTTTGCAGGCAGCGAAGAACTCGCCATACAATGTCACCGATCTGTGGCAAAAGCGTCATTGCGGATACTTACGGTTTGGCAGACGGACAATAATGGACCCCCGCGCCTTCCTGGTCTGGACAAGGCTGCCCGACTTGGGTCATGTATTGTTTTACTTACGGATCAATCGAGCGAACCTGCGGACAGTCCTATGACCGGTATCCACACCACCGGCGTGCAGACCTTCGACACCATCGGGTTCGATGGCGACGACACGCTGTGGCACAACGAATCGCTCTTCTCGATGACGCAGGACCGCTTCCGCGCCCTGCTGGCCCATGCCGCCGACCCGACCGACCTCGACCGCCGCCTGCTGGAGGCGGAACGCGCCAACCTCCGGGTCTACGGCTACGGGATCAAGGGCTTCGTCCTGTCGATGATCGAGACGGCGATCGCGGTCACCGACGGCAACGTCGCCGCCCGCGACCTGCAGAGCCTGATCGACTTCGGCAAGGCGATGCTGGACCACCCGGTGGAACTGCTGCCCGGGGTGGCGGAGGTGGTGGAGGCGCTGGCGTCCCGCTACCGGCTGGTCCTGATCACCAAGGGCGACCTGTTCGATCAGGAAAGCAAGATCGCCCGCTCCGGCCTGTCGGAGCTGTTCCATGCGGTGGAGATCGTCAGCGAGAAGGACCCAGCGACCTACCGGCGGGTCATGGACCGCCACGGCATCGACCCGGCGCGCTTCCTGATGGTCGGCAACTCGGTGCGGTCGGACATTCTGCCGGTGCTGGCGACCGGCGCCCATGCCGTTCATATCCCCTACGCCATCACCTGGGCCCATGAAGAGGCCGAGGTGCCCGACGACCATTATCGCCGCCTCGACTCGGTCCACGACCTGCCGGCACTGTTGGCGGCCTGGTGAGGAGCCATATCGATGACCTTGATTGCCCTGGCCGACCTGGACGGCATCACCCCCGAAACCGGCGGCCCGGCCGCAGACCGCGTCCTGTCCGGCGCACCGGTCTTCACGACTTGGAACGGTTACGAGTCGGCTGACGGCAAGCGGTTCGCCGGCATCTGGCGGTCCACTCCGGGTTCCTGGCGCATCGTTTATGACGAGTGGGAATATTGCGAGATCCTGGACGGCGAAAGCGTCGTCGCCCATGAAGACGGCCGCTCCTGGACCCTGAAGGCCGGCGACCGTTTCGTCATCGAACCGGGCTTCCAAGGCAGCTGGACCGTGGTCGCGGCCACGACCAAGCGCTATGTGGTGGTCCTGCCCTGATTGGGCTGGTCATCCGGTGAGTTCGACCGAGTTCTGGGCTGCGCCATGGCTGATGATGGTGACGGCCTTGCGCCCGATCTCCACCGCCAGTACGCCCAGCACGAGAACGGAGGCGACCAGCATCAGGCGGGCGATGTCACGGGTGAGCGCGCGCTTGCGGGAATTGGTCCGCCGATGCTGGCGCAGCACCGTCCGCATAGCGCCATCGGTCAGTCGACGTCCGAACCAGGCATTGGCGGCCATGATGCGCTCCCCATCATCCCGATCAAACACAGAAGCATTTATATAAAATTTTATCTTGTTCGGCAAGAATGGAATCCAGCGGCATCTCGCCGCTGGACCCGGATTGCGGTAAATCCTCTCTATTCCTTGAAGGCCACCTCGCGCTGGCGTCGGAAGGCCGGAAGCAGGATGAGAGCCAACAGGCCGGCAGCCACGGCCAACAGGCCGGCACTGATCGGGCGGGTGACGAAGACGGTCAGGTCGCCCTGGGACAGCAGCATGGCCCGGCTGAGGTTCTCCTCCAGCAGGGGGCCGAGGACAAAGCCGAGCAGCAGCGGCGCCGGTTCGCAATCCAGCTTCTTCAGCACATAGCCGAACATGCCGAATCCGGCCATCAGCAGCACGTCGAAAACGTCGTTCTTCAGGCTGTAGGTGCCGATGCAGCAGAAGACCAGGATGGCCGGGAACAGATAGGCATAGGGCACGCGCAGAAGCCGCACCCAAAGGCCGATCAGCGGCAGGTTCAGCACCACCAGCATGACGTTGCCGACCAGCATGCTGGCGATCATGCCCCAGAACAGGTCCGGCTGCTTGGTCATGATCTGCGGTCCCGGCGTGATGCCGTGAATCATCATGGCGCCGACCATCAGCGCCATCACCGCGTTCGACGGGATGCCGAGGCTCAGCATCGGAATGAAGCTGGCCTGGGCGCCGGCATTGTTTGCGGCCTCCGGTCCGGCGACGCCCTGGATGGCCCCCTTGCCGAAGGCGGAGGGATCGCGGGCCACCTTCTTTTCCAGCGCGTAGGAGGAAAAAGCGCTGAGCGTCGCCCCGCCGCCCGGCAGGATTCCCAGCAAGGCGCCCAGCGCCGTGCCGCGCACCGCCGCCGGCCAGGCATCCTTGAAGTCCTGCAGCGACGGCCACAGCCGGTGGACCGGTGACGGGTCTATGCCGCGCCCTTCCGTCTCCTCCAGGTTGATGATGATGTCGGCAAGGCCGAACAGCCCCATCGCCAGCGGCACGAAGTCCAGCCCGTCATAAAGCTGCGGAATGTCGAAGGTGAAGCGCATCTGCCCGGAATTGACGTCGGTCCCGACCATCGACAGCAGCAGCCCGACCAGGATCATCGCCACCGCCTTCACCACCGACCCATGCGCCAGGGTCACCGCGCCGATCAGGCCTACCAGCATCAGCGCCACATATTCCGACGGACCGAAGGCCAGCGCCATCCCGGCCAGCGGCGGACCGGCCAGCGCGATGACCAGGGTGGTGACGCAGCCCGCGAACAGCGACGACAGCGCCGCAGTGGCCAGCGCGACACCGCCGCGGCCCTGGCGCGCCATGGCGTTGCCGTCCAGGCAGGTCATGACGGAGGAGGATTCGCCCGGCAGCTTCACCAGGATGGCCGTGGTCGATCCACCATACTGGGCGCCATAAAAGATGCCGGCCAGCATGATCAGCGCCCCCACCGGCGGCAGGTAGAAGGTGATCGGCAGCAGCAGGGCCACCGTCGCCGTCGGTCCCAGCCCGGGCAGCACGCCGATCAGCGTGCCGATCAAGGCGCCGAGGAAGCAATAGACCAGATTCATCGGCTCGACCGACACACCCAGCCCGAGCCAGAGATTGGCCAGGATGTCCATCATGGCCAGATCTGGAGCGGCAGGCCCAGTCCCCAGGAAAAGATGACGATGCAGCTGGAAGCCAGTGTGGCCCACAGGGCAGTGAAGGGGCCGGGGCGCAACGGCCGCCCGGCCAATCCGCCGATGCCGATCAGCGCCAGGATGGCGAGCACCAGACCCAGCCTGTCGAGCAGGGCCGCGAAGGCGATGACGGCGACGGTGATGGCGACCGACGGCCTCCACGCCCAGGCCCGCGTCGCCGGTCCTTCCGCCGTCAGTCCGCGCACAAGGGTCGCCAGCCCCGCCGCCAGCAGAAAGTAGCAGACGAGCCGCGGGAAGAACCCGGCCTGCATCATGGCCAGCGATCCCGCCTCCCAGCCGCGCGCCAGCCAGAGCCCGCCGAGAGCGAGGGCGCTGAGCAGCAGTCCAGCCGCGAGATCCTGGGGCGATCTCAGCCGGGATGCGGCCGACCGGGGCGATCTCAGGGTGTGTGTCATTGGATGGATATGTCCGCTCTCTCAGCCATGCGACGGCGGAACGGCCGGGCGCCGCCTCCGCTTCATTGGGGAATGCGGCCCGCGCTCCTGGGGGCAAGGCGGAAAGCCGCCAATCCGGCCGCCAGCGCCATCCCTGCCGGTTGCATTATCTCCGGACTATACCTCACAGTCGAGAGCGTTCTTGCCGGTCTCTGCGGTCATAGAGAGAACTTCAGGAAGAAACTCAACGAATTTTTCATCGGATTTGCGACATATTACCCGTTATGGTACACACCGACTTTCTACATACACGTGCAATGAACGGGTGACTCCGGTTTGCCCGGGACCGGAGCCCGAAGGATCGGACGACAAACGATGACAGCAGCGACTATCCTCCTGCGCATGGCCGGCGGCCGTGCCGCGTCTTTCCTGGTTGCGGCGTTCGCGACCCTGATGCTGTGGCTTGCGGGCTTCCCCGCCGCGGTGCAGGCCGCCTATCCCGAGAAGCCGATCACCATGATCGTCGCCTATGGAGCCGGCGGTTCCACCGACGTCACTGCGCGGATGCTGGCCCCCTTCATCGAGCGCTATCTGGGCGGGGCGCGCATCGTCATCGTGAACCGGCCGGGGGCCGGCGGCGAGATCGGTTTCGCCGCCCTCGCCGACGCCGCTCCGGACGGCTACACCATCGGCTTCATCAACACGCCCAACCTGATCACCATCCCGATCGAACGGCAGGCGCGCTATGGGCTGGACCGGCTGGACCCGCTGGTGAACATCGTCGACGATCCGGGCGTGATGACGGTGCGTGCCGACAGCCCGTTCCGGTCGGTCGCCGACGTGGTGGAATTCGCGAAGGGGAATCCGGGCGCGCTCACCGTCGGCTCCACCGGCATCGGCTCCGACGACCATCTCGCCATGCTGTTGTTGGAACGGCAGGCCGGGGTGAAGATGACCCATGTGCCGTTCGCCGGCAGCGCCGAGAATTACCGGGCGATGCTGGGATCCCACACCAGGATCTGCGACCAGAATCTGGGCGAGGGGCTGCGCGGGATTGCCGGTGGCGATCCCGTGCGCATGCTGGGGGTGATGAGCCGGGCGCGGTGGGACATGGCGCCGGACCTGCCGACCTTCCGCGAACAGGGCTATGCCATCGACATGGTCTCCATGCGCGGCATCGGCGCCCCGAAGGGTCTGCCGCCGGACATCCGCCGCACCCTGATCGAGGCCGTCACCAGGGCGGCGATGGACCCGGAATTCCAGGCCAAGGCACGCGAGACCTTCCAGCCGCTCCGCATCGTCGGCCCCGAGGCCTTCGCCGCCGAGCTGAAGCAGCTGGACGGCGAGTTCCGCGCCCTGTGGACCGAAATGCCCTGGAAGTGATGCCTGGGAAAGAATGGCCGCTTGCGGAGCGATCCGTTCCGTCACAGTACCTTTCCGGTGGCGTAACGGATCGGGTCGGTCGTTCCGGCTTCCGAAAAGCCCTTCATCCGCAACAGGCAGCTGTCGCAGGCACCGCAGGACAGCCCCTCCGGCGTCGGATCGTAGCAGGAGTGGGTGAGGCTGTAGTCCACCCCAAGCTCCAACCCGCGACGGACGATCGCGGCCTTGTCCAGCGTCATCAGCGGTGCATGGATCTTGAACCGGCTCGCCCCCTCCACCCCGGCCTTGGTGGCGAGATTGGCCAGGGTTTCGAAGGCCGCGATGTATTCGGGGCGGCAGTCGGGATAGCCGGAATAATCCAGTGCGTTGACGCCGATGAACAGGTCGGACGCCCCCAGCGTTTCCGCCCAGGCCAGCGCGAAGGACAGGAAGACGGTGTTGCGTGCCGGCACATAGGTGACGGGAATGCCCTGCCCCAGATCGGCTTCCAGCTCTGCGGCGCTGCCGTGCTTGGGCACGTCGATGCTGTCGGTGAGCGCGGAACCGCCGAACGCGCGCAGATCGATGTCGGCGATCACATGCCGCTCCACCCCCATCGCCGCGACCACGCGCCGTGCCGCCTCCAGCTCCACCGAATGGCGCTGTCCGTAACGGAAGCTCAGCGCGTTGGCGCGATAACCCTCCGCCTTGGCGATGGCGAGCACCGTCGTCGAATCGAGCCCGCCGCTGACCAGCACCACGGCGTCCTTGGGCGCATCCTTCGTCTTGTCCGGTCCCGCCATCGCACACCTGCCTTTGCAAAGCCGCCCGTCATCGCGGGCAAGGATGGCGACAGCTTTTGGCACATCCCGGCGCACCAGGCCAGAACGGGCGCCACGGCGATCACATCATGATGGCCAGCATGTCCTCGACGGTCATGACGCGCGACGGCGGCAGGCGGACGGTTGCGGTGCAGCCCTGGGCGGGCGCGCTGTCCAGCGCCAGGGTGCCGCCATGCGCCTCCACCAGACGAAGGGCGAGCGGCAGGCCGAGGCCGATCCCCTCATACTGGCGGGTGGTGCTCTGTTCGATCTGAGCGAAGGGGGTCAGGGCGGTCAGGAAATCGTCTGCCCGCATGCCGATTCCGCGGTCGCGCACAGCCAGTTCCACCCATCCATCCGCGGCAGGCGCCATGGTCAGGGTGACGATGCCCTGGGGGTGGCTGAACTTGATGGCGTTGGACAGCAGGTTGCCTAGCGCCTGACGCAGGCGGCGCATGTCACCGCGCATCGGCGGCAGGTCGCCGTCGGCGGCCACCTCCACCGTCACGCCTTGGCGGGTGGCCTGGAACTCCAGGTCGGCGACCAGTTGGGCGGCGAGCGCCGACAGGTCGACCGGCTCCTCGGCCAGCGACAACCCGCCGGCCTCGACACGCGCCATGTCGAGGATATCGTCGATGATTGACAGCAACTGCTCGCCGGCCTGCCTGATGGCGACGACGCAATCGCGCTGTTGCCCCCGACCGCCCGCCGACGCCACGTCAGCCCGCGCCTCCAGCAATTGGGAGAAGCCGATCACCGCGTTCAACGGGGTGCGCAGTTCATGGTTCATGGTGGCGATGAAGGTCGATTTGGCGCGGTCGGCTGCCTCAGCCGCCTCCTTGGCTGCCAGCAGTTCCGCTTCCGCCCGGCGCCGTTCGGTCACATCGCGCAGGATGGCGGTATAGATCCGGCGCCCCTCCACTTCGCTGGCACTGACCGACAGCTCCACCGGGAACCGGGTGCCATCGGTACGTTCCGCCTCGGCGGCGCGGTCGCGGGCGACCAGGGCCGTTGTCTGGCCCGGCACGAACTCCAGCCGGACGCCGCCCTCCTCCCGCAGATGGGCCAGCGGGATCAGCCGGTCGAGCGGACGCCACAGCAACTCCCCGGCCGGAACGCCGAACATCGCCTCCGCCGCGCGGTTGAAGCCGAGCAGGATGCCGGCTTCGTCCACGGTCAGGATGGCTTCGGCGACAGTGTCGAGGATCGCCTCGTTGCGCGCCTCCGACAGGCGCAAGGCGTTGGCGGTGTGCAGGTATTCGCTGACGTCGGTGATGGTGGCGATGGTGCCGCCGTCCTCCATCAGGATGCGCTGGCACAGCACCCGGCGGTCGATGCCCGCCCCCTCCGGATCGTGGAAGCGGAAATCGGTCGGCGGCGGCTCCCGGCCGGGCGCGTTTCGCCACTCCGCGGCAACCCGCGCCCGGTCGTCGGGGTGGACGGCGCCGAGCCAGCCGTCGCCGAGAAGCCGGTCGGGCTCCATCCCGGTGATGGCGGAAAGGCGGGCGTTGGCGAAGACCACCTGGCCGGCCGCGTCGGCCTGAAGAATGCCGACCGGCGCCGCTTCCGCCAGGGTGCGATAGCGCGCCTCGCTGGCGCGCAGCCGCTCCGACAGGGCGATGGCGTCGCTGACGTCGCGGAGGGCCAGGACCAGCCCACCGATTTCCGGATCGGTCAGTTCGTTGCGGGCGGTCACCTCCAACCAGCGCCAGCCGCCATCGGCATGGCGGAAGCGGAAGATCGAGCGGCCGCTGCTGCCGGCGGGGGCGGCGGCCCTGATCCGAAGCCGCTGCTGCGCCTCCTGCAGATCCTCCGGATGAATGTGCAGGTCCAGCGGGACGCCGGTGAGCACCTGGGGAGGGTGACCCAGCACCTCCGCCGCCGCTTGGCCGATCCGGATAACGCGACCGTCCATCGACAGCACGGCAACCGTTCCGTCCGACACGCGGCACGGGGCGCCGACCGACCGTTCGCCTGCCTGCAAGATGGCACCTCTGAACCGGCAATGATTGGTTGGGCCGGATTGCCGCCCTTCACGATCCGGGACGGCAATCCGGTCCTGCCGGTCAGAATAGGCAGTCGACCATTAACGGGTGATGTCAGGAAAAGTCGGGTTCGACCCTGATGATTTCGCCGCTGAAACCGTCACCCACGCCGCAAGGACAGGAAAGAGGTCAGCGCGTCCAGCACGGCGTCCGGTGCTTCGGTCATCACCATATGCCCGGTCTGCGGCAAGACGACGACCTGCGAAGACTTCACGCGCGCAGCGAGTGCTCGCCCTGCTTTGGCCGGAGTCATCTTGTCCAGCGCGCCCAGCAGGAACAGGGCGGGACAGGCGACCGATGCCGCGGCATCCGCCCCCTGCCCGTATTCGTTGCAGGCGGCGAGATCGACCCCCAGCACGCCCGGCCGGACCGACGCCATCAGCCGGCGTCCGCCTGGGATCAGCGCAAGACCCGGAGTCGGACAGCTGCCACCCTGGGCGCCGCCATGGCCGCGCGGCCCATGGCCCCAGCCGATCACCATCTCGATGGCGGAGGATTCGCCGGTATGGGCGGCGGCCAGCAGGTCCGGATGCACCGGCATGCGTTCCGCCACGCCCAGCAGCGCCACGGCCTCCACCCGCGCTCCATGTCGCGCGGCGGCGTCCAGCGCCACCAGCGCACCCATGGAATGGCCGATCAGCGCTGCCTTCTCCAGCCCGGCGGCATCCAGCAGGGCAATCACCCAGTCGGCGATGGCGGCGATGCTGCCCAGCGGTTCACCGCCGGACCGGCCATGGCCCGGCACGTCCACCGCCAGCACCGAGCGGCCATGGTGGGCGAGATAACGGCTCTGCAGGCTCCACACGCTGTGGTCCATGCCGGCGCCGTGGATCAGCACGACGGCGGGGCGCGCAGGATCGATGTCCCGGCCACCGGTGTGGACGAAGACGGGGGTTCCGTTGACGGTCAGCTGCATGGCGCGGCCCTCAGCCCTTGGTGGCGGCGCGCAGCGCCTGCTTCAGGTCGTCGATCAGGTCTTCGCAATCCTCCAGTCCGATAGACAGGCGGATCATGTCCTCCCCCACCCCTGCGGCGGCGAGCGCCTCCGCATCCAACTGGGCATGGGTGGTGCTGGCGGGATGGATGACCAGCGACTTGGCGTCGCCGACATTGGCGAGGTGCGAGAACAGGGTCAGCGACTCGATGAAGCGGCGTCCGGCCTCGCGGCTGCCGCCCTCCCCGCTGCCGCGGATGCCGAAAGAGATGATGGAGCCGGCGCCGTGCGGCAGCAGCCGGGAGGCCAGCGCATGGTCGGGATGGTCCACCAGTTCCGGGTAGGAGACCCAGGCGACGGCGCCCTTCGAGGCATTCAGCTCCCCCTCCAGGAAGCAGACGACCTTGCGGGCGTTGTGGATGTGGCACTTCATCCGCAGCGGCAGCGTTTCCACGCCCTGCAGGATCTGGAAGGCGTTCATCGGGCTCATGCACGCGCCGAAATCGCGCAGTCCTTCTGCACGGGCGCGGGCGATGAAGGCGGCCGGGCCGTATTCCTCGGCGAAATCGATGCCGTGATAGCCGGCATAGGGCTCTGTCAGGGTCGGGAACTTGCCCGAGGCTTCCCAATCGAAGCGGCCACCGTCGATCACCACGCCGCCGATGGCGGTGCCGTGCCCGCTCAGCCACTTGGTGCAGGAATGCATGACGATGTCGGCGCCATGCTCGAAGGGACGGCAGAGATAGGGGGTGGTGAAGGTCGAATCGATCATCAGCGGGATGCCCGCTTCGTGCGCGATGGCCGCGACCTTCGGCACGTCCAGCACCTCCAGCCCCGGATTGCCCAGCACCTCGCCGAAGACCAGCCGGGTTTCCGGACGGATCGCCGCGCGGATGCCGTCGAGGTCGCGCGGATGGACGAAGGTGGTGGTGATGCCGAATCGCGGCAGCGTGTAGGCCAGCAGGTTGCGGCTGCCGCCATAGATCGAGGAGGAGGCGACGATGTGTCCGCCCGCCCCCATCAGCGTCATGATCGCCAGAGTCATGGCGGCCTGACCGCTGGCGGTGCAGACGGCCCCCACCCCGCCTTCCAGCGTCGCCAGCCGTTCTTCCAGAACCGCGACGGTGGGGTTGGAGATGCGCGAATAGATGTGGCCCGGCCGTTCCAGGTTGAACAGGGCCGCCGCCTGATCGACATCGCTGAAGACGTAGGAGGAGGTCAGGTGGATCGGAACCGCCCGCGCCCCGGTCGCCGGATCGGGCCGCTGCCCCGCATGAAGACTCTGCGTATCGAACTTCAGGAACTTGGCGCCCGCCATGCCCCTCCCTCCCCTTTGATTGGAAAGAGGGCCGCCTATGGTCGAGCGGCCCCCTCTGCTTGTCAGCTTTTTATTTGCCAGCCCTGTTCAACCCGCGTTCCAGCGGCATCGACGGTGCGGAAGCGTATGGAGACATGACGCGCGCGTCAAGAATGCGATGAACCGCCTGCACCAACCGGGTGGCGTTGCCCTTCACGCTCATCCGCCACTCGCGCCGGTGGAGATGCGGCAAATTTTCCTCACATTAGATTAAAGACATGTGCCATTCTTCCCCAGTTGCAGGGAGGTTTCGCATGCCTGATCCAACCGACAAAATCAGAAGCGGAATAGAATACATCAGTATGTTTTATACATACTCGGAGAGCTGCCGAGACACTCTACACGATATGAACACAAAAGATAAAAAAGTATTCTACAACATAGACTTAAGCAGTGTGTTCGCGTACATATTCAACTCGCCGCCCTCGAAAGACGTCCCGAGATTCAAGGAGTCAGGAAAGAATTTCGCCAGACAGCTGATATCGTCGAAGGGTACCGATATAGGATTCACGCCGTTTTTTACGGTTTTTGGAATGCTTGAGCTTGTGGACCAGTACGTCCACCATGCGGAAGCGATAAAATCTGATCTACTACTTCGTGTGAACCATCAAAAGATTATCGACAAAGTTTTCAAGATGGAATTCTTTGACTTCGAGCGTCGGATCAGTACGAACTCCTACGCTGAACGCCTTATTCGGAGATTTAATTACGTTCTCAAGGGAGATAATTTCGAATCCTATCACAGGAGAGCACTCTCTTTGATTGGACAGAATTCACCTATCTGTGGCGTGGGTGACATTCTAGGAAAGAAATTCAAAATCGACAGCAGATACAAGGATATGTACAACGATCTTTTCAGACGAATGAAATCGACAAGAAGAGATGACACTCGGTCTCCAAAGGACAGCAATTTCCATTTCATGATGGATTGCGGAAACATGGTCCTGTGTCGGGCACTGAGGGATCTCCTTGGAGATGCAGTATATTTTGTAACGGATCAATCTCAGAGGAAATACATCAGCAGCATTTATCGCAATCCAGTGGGAGTCTCGCTATGGTGCGCTGCGCAACGCATGGAGACAAATGGCTTGGCCGGGAATGCAATGGACTTTATTCAGGACATCTATGACTCATCCAGCAAGCTATACAACAGACTTAAGCCATTGCACAATTTAGCGGGCTCAATGAGTCTGGCCGACTTTTTGAAAGAAATCCCGCCGTATACAGCGTCGGAAATAAAATTTTTTGTGGATCACAAGGTATCCGCGAGCAACATCCAACGTCCATCGGACGTAAGAGACCTCTGGAATGAATTCAACTACAATGCCAGGGCATGTTATTTGTCCCCTTCCGACTTTCAACAAAGGGCTGAGTCGCAAATCACCTCGATTGAGGAAAAAGCAAGAATGCTGGTGAACCTTCTTCCGGAGCTTATGGACCAAGATTTGATCATGGATCTCAAGATTGAGGAAGATGACGTAGTAAAAGACATATTCAATAAGTACCGTTAGCTTAAACCACCCCCACCATCGTCTCCTGCACCAGCCAGTCCACCACCCGGCGCAGCGCCTCGTCCTCGCCGGCGCCGTCGGCGAGCGCCGCCTGGAAGATCGCTATCTGGCGGTGGGCGCTGGTGCCGCGGGCCACGATCTCGCGCGCCCGTTCGACCTCGGCGGTGCAGCCGAAATGCTCGGCGTCCTCGCGGGTCAGGTCGATGATCTCGTCCAGCAGGTCGGCGTAGGGCACGATGCGGCCCTGGCCGAAATCGACCAGTCCGCTGTCCAGGCCATAGCGCTGGGCACGCCAGCGGTTCTCCTCGATCAGCAGGTTCTTGTAGGGACGCCAGGTGACGTTGCGCAGCTTCAGCCGCCACAACATGCGCAGCAGGCAGCGGTAGAGCGCCGCCACCGTGACCGCATCGTCCAGCCGGGTGCAGATGTCGGTGATGCGCATCTCCAGCGTGGGAAAGCGCGAGGACGGTCGGATGTCCCACCACAGCTTGCTGGCATCCTCGATCACGCCGGCATTCACCAGGACGGCGACGTGGCTCTGGTACTCGCCATAGCTCTGAAAGCCGGCGGGCATTCCGGTGCGCGGCAGCTCGTGCCACACGCTGAGCCGGTAGGACCGGCGCTCCATGTCGCGCCCGCGCCAGAAGGGCGAGGAGGTCGACAGCGCCAGCAGATGCGGCAGGAAGTAGCGGACCTGATTCATCAGGTCGATGCGCAGGTCGTCGTCCTCGATCCCAATATGGACATGCATGCCGCAGATCATCAGCCGCCGGGCCGGTGCCCCCAGGTCGCGCGCCAGCATGTTGTAGCGGTCGCGGTTGGTGTGCTTCTGCGGCTCCCACGCGGCGAAGGGATGGGTGGAAGCGGCGATCGGCGCCAACCCGTAGCGATCGGCCACCCCGGCCACCGTGGCGCGCAGGGTCGCCAGTTCGGCACGCGCCTCGGCCAGCGTCTTGCAGACCGGCGTGCCGACCTCGATCTGGCAGCGCAGGAATTCCGGATGGATGCGGCCCGGCGCCTGCTCCTGACAGGCCTCCAGCATCTCGTCCGGCGGGCTCTGCACGATGTCGCGCGTTCCGCGATCCACCAGCAGGTATTCTTCTTCCAGGCCCAGGGTGAAGGACGGTTCGGTCACGGCGGCTTCCATCTCGTGTTCAGGCCCGCGGATAATGTTGGATGGTCGCCAGCGATGGCAGGTCCAGCAGCGGCTCCAGCGCGTCGCCGATCACCTGCGCCCACAGTTCGGCGCCCTCCGGCGTCGCGATCAGATCCTGCCGCACCTCCAGCAGAACATTGGGATAGCCGGCGGGAGTCGCATGGGTCTCCACCGTGCCGCCGAGGGTGCCGCGGCCGGAATAGGGCTGGTTGTCGCCGACGCACCAGCGCCCGTCGGCCGTCAGCGCCTCGATCAGCGGCACCGGCAGGCGCGGGTCGTTGTCCCACAGCACGCCGATGTGCCAGGGCCGTGCCACCCCCCGCATGGCCGGGGTAAAGCTGTGGACCGACACCACCACCGGAACCTGCCCGCGCCCGCGGATGGCCGACAGCGCCGCCGCCACCGCCGCGTGATAGGGATGGAACAGCGCCTCCACCCGCCTCGCCTGCTCGTCGGCATCCAGGGCGCGGTTGCCGGGGATCACCACATCGTCGCTGACCACCGGGATCGCGGTCGGATCCTCCAAGGCCCGGTTCGGGTCGATCACCAGCCGGGAGAAACCGGACAGCACCGCCGTGGCGCCGAACCTCGCGGCCAGCCGCCGCGTCACCTCCGCCGCGCCGATATCGTAGGCGATGTGGCGGCAGAGCTGCTCCTCCGGCAGGCCCAGGTCGCCCAACGCTTTGGGGATCGCACGGGAGGCATGGTCGCAAATCAGCAGCAGCGGCTCGTCCGCATCCGGGTTCAGCGTGGTCGCCGGCGGCGGATCGTCGGGACCCAGCAGCGGAGCGGCGAGCCGAGGAGCGGGCGCAGGCGCGGTGACCGGCTGCCGGTGTTCGGGCGGCCCGTCCTGGAATTGGCTGGCGGAGTGCGGGGAGTCTTGAGGAGTGGAGGCAACCATACGCCACAGTAACGCAACCGCCACGCCGGGCGGAAGCGCGGCCGATGGTGGTAGCCCGATCGGCAAGCTGTTACGCTGCCCTTCCCTTTCCGCGCGAACCCACCCGGAAGACATCCCGCATGCTTCGCTTGCTCACCCTCTGCCTTGCCGTGATGGCGCTGCTCAGCGCCTGCGGTCCCGTCTATGAGACTCAGTACAGCCTGATCCCGCCCAGTTCGGCGGAGGGGCGGCTGTGCGTCAACCAGTGCCAGCAGAACCGCAATTTCTGCCGCCAGAACTGCGGCCTGAACCAGCAGGCCTGCGTGAACGAGGCACGGTCGCGGGCGCTCTACGAGTATCAGGCCTACGTCAACCGGCAGCAGGCGGAAAAGAAGCCCGTCAAGAAGTCGGTCAGCGATTTCGACCGCTCCTACTCCTGCGGCAACAGCAGCTGCGAGGCGCGGTGCGAGGCCGACTATCGCGATTGCTTCGGCGGAAGCTGCGGCGGTCAGGTGATCGCCCGGACCGTCTGCACCGCCTTTTGCGACCAGGAGAAGCCCGCGGCGGTCACCGCAGCCGCGTCAAGGTTGAGCCCGATGCCGCCGGTTGCCGCACAGGCTCCAGTGCAGTCCTCGTCTGCGTCCGCCAGCACCGGCGGCTACCCGGCCGGCGCCTCGCTGTGCCAGCCCGGCATGCGGGTGGAGGTGGAATGGAAGGGGGATTGGTACCCCGCCACGGTGAAGGACAAGCCGCGCAAGGACGGCCGCTGCCCGATCCACTATGACGATTTCGGATCGGAAGACGACGAGTCGGTGTCGCTGCGCCGCATCCGCCCGCGCTGACACCGTAAAGGCGAAGCCCGGACGCGCACGGCAGCCATGACGCGCGTCCTGCTGGCCTGCCAAATCATCGGCGGATATAAGCGATCCTATGCCAGACGCCAGCGCCATCCCCATCGACCATGCATCCCGGACGCAGCGCGTCGCCCTGATCGCCTTGCTGCTGGGTGCCCTCGGCATCGCCTTCGCTCCGATCTTCGTGCGCTTGTCCGATGTCGGGCCGGTTGCCACCGGCTTCTGGCGCATGGCCCTGGCGACCCCGGTGCTGGCGCTGTGGATGATGGGCGAGTCGCGACAGCGTACCGGCCGAGCCAGCCGGCGCCCCTCCTCGCTCGCCGACTACGGCCGGCTTTCGCTGGCGGGCCTCTGCTTTGCCGGCGACCTTGCCGTCTGGCACACCTCCATCCGCTACACCTCGGTCGCGAACTCCACATTGTTGGCCAACTTCGCACCGCTGTTCGTCGCGCCGGCCGCCTGGTTCCTGTTCAAGGAGCGCATCACTGCCCGCTTCGTTCTGGGCATGCTGCTGGCGCTTGGCGGAGCGGTCGTGCTGATGGGGCAGAGCTTCCAGTTGAGCGCCGACCATTTGTTCGGCGACGCGCTGGGACTGCTGACCGCCGTCTTCTATGCCGGCTACATCCTGTCGGTCGGGCACCTGCGCGCCGAGTTCTCCACCGCCACCATCATGACCTGGAGCGGCGTCATCACCGCGGTCGTACTTCTCCCGCTCGGTCTTTATGACGGCGAGGCGATGCTGCCGGCGACCGCAGGCGGATGGCTGGTGCTGGCCGGGCTGGCGCTGTTCAGTCATGCCGGCGGGCAGAGCCTGATCGCCTATGCCCTGGCCCATCTCCCGGCCTCCTTCTCATCCGTCAGCCTGCTGCTGCAGCCGGCTGCCGCCGCGATCCTCGCCTGGATCCTGCTGAACGAACCCCTGGGGATGCTGCAGGCGGTGGGCGCCGCCGTGATCCTGATGGGCATCCTGATGGCCCGGCGCGGCAGCCGCTGATATCAGGCGGGGCCTCCCAACCCGGCAACCGGCCAGCCATGTCTTTTCATACCGCGGGCAAGGCGCCGCAGGCGGTCTGTCGACCATTGACCCGGCCCGCCGGGACCGCTACCGGTATTACCAACTGCCAATGAACCGCTTTCCGCCCGAAGGGAAACCACCCGTGCCCGGCACCGACGACAGCGCTCACGTCCCCTCCTCCTCGCAGCGCATTTCGGAGTGGGTGGCTCAACAGCTTCTCGACCGCATCGCGCGCGGTGAGCTGGTGCCGGGGGAGCGTCTGCCGGGCGAACGCCAGCTCGCCGAACAGCTTCATGTCAGCCGGGTCTCTGTCCGGGCCGCCCTGCAGAAACTGAAGACACAGGGCTTCCTCACCGCCGTCCAGGGCGGCGGCACCCGCGTGGTGTCGTCGGCCGGGGTGATGGACGGGGCGCTGACCACCATGGTGCGCAGCACCCACCAGAACCTCTGCGACCTCGTCGAAATACGAATGGCACTGGAAAGCTGGGCGGCCCGCCGCGCCGCCGAACGGGCGACGCAGGAACAGATCGACACAATCGGCCATATCCTGGCGGCGATGAGCGAAACCAACCGGGATGGCGGCCGCGCCGCCGACGACATGGATTTCCACGTCGCGGTCGCCCAGGCCTCCGGCAGCCCGGTGTATCTGCACCTGCTCTCCACGATCCGCGACATCCTCGGCAACATGGTCGAGATGAAGCACACCGAGCCCTTCATGGAGAACCACGAGGCGCTGATGATCGAGCATCACCGCGCCATCCATCAGGCCATCGCCCGCCGTGACCCCGATGCAGCGGCCAATGCCGTCACCGCCCATCTCGGCTGGATCCTGGCGCGCTACCGCACCATGACCGAGGAGCCAACCGCACAGGCCGACGTCCCGCCCTCCCCCGGCGCACCCACAGCCTGAACGCTGCCGCTCCGCCGACAACTGCCGAAGAACGACAAAGGCCGCAGCCTCCCAGCGGAGACTGCGGCCTTTTCCGTTGGAGCCGTTGCGATCCTCAGCCTGCGAGGACCGCCCCGATCTCCTTCGTGACCTCATCGATGTCGGCCATGCCGTCCACCGCCTTCAACACGCCGCGTCCCTGGTAATAGGGCAGGATCGGCGCGGTCTGCTGGTGGTACTGCGCGAGACGGGTCGTCACCGTCTCGGCATTGTCGTCGGCGCGCCGCTTGAACTCGGTGCTGCCGCAGACGTCGCAGACGCCCTCGACCTTCGGCTTCTCGAAGCTGTCGTGATAGCCCTTGCCGCACTTGGCGCAGGTGTAGCGGCCGGTGATGCGCTCCACCAGGACATCGTCAACGACCCGCATCTCGATCACATGATCAAGCTTCAGGCCCTTCTCCTCCAGCATCCTGTCCAGCGCCTCGGCCTGGGCCACGGTGCGGGGGAAGCCGTCGAGAATGAAGCCGTTCTTGACGTCGGGCTTGGAAATGCGTTCGGCGATCATGCTGACCATCAGCTCATCCGGCATCAGCTTGCCGGCGGCCATGATCTCCTTCGCCTGCTGCCCGAGCGGCCCACCTTCCGCCACCATGGCGCGGAGCATGTCGCCCGTGGACAACTGCACCAAGCCACGCGTGTCTTCCAGACGGCGCGCCTGGGTCCCCTTCCCGGCGCCCGGCGGACCGAGCAGTATGAGGTTCATTATTTTCTCCCCCGAAGCTTCGATTTCTTGATCAATCCCTCATACTGGTGAGCCAGCAGGTGGGAATGAATCTGCGCAACCGTGTCCATCGTGACGGTGACCACGATCAGCAGGCTGGTGCCGCCAAAATAAAACGGAACCGAGTGCTGGGATATCAGGATTTCGGGGAGGAGACAAACCGCCACAAGGTAGGCGGAGCCGATGACCGTCAGACGGGTCAGTACATAGTCGATATGATCGGCGGTGTTCTTGCCGGGACGGATGCCGGGGATGAAGCCGCCATACTTCCGCAGATTCTCGGCCGTCTCCGCGGGATTGAAGACGATGGCCGTGTAGAAGAAGCAGAAGAACACGATCAGCGAGGCGTAGAGCAGCATGTACAGCGGCGTGCCGTGCGCCAGATAGCGCGACACCGCCTGCAGCCACTCCGGCCCTTCGCCGCCGGCGAAGCCCACCGCGGTCAGCGGCAGCAGCAGAAGCGACGACGCGAAGATCGGAGGAATGACGCCGGCCGTGTTCATCTTCAGCGGCAGGTGCGACGCTTCGCCGCCGAACACCCGGTTGCCGACCTGGCGCTTCGGATACTGCACCAGCAGACGGCGCTGGGCGCGCTCCATGAAGACGATGAAGAACACCACGCCGACCGCCATCACCAGCATCAGAATGATGAAGAGGGTGGACAGGGCGCCCTGCCGGCCGAGTTCCAGCGTATTGACCAGCGCGCGGGGCAATTCCGCGACGATGCCGGCGAAGATGATCAGCGAGATGCCGTTGCCGATGCCCCGGGCGGTGATCTGCTCGCCCAGCCACATCAGGAACATGGTGCCGCCGACCAGCGTGATGACCGTGGCGATGCGGAAGAACAGCCCCGGATCGATGACCGCCGCCCCGCTGGAGCTGCGCATCGCCTCAAGACCGACCGCAAGGCCATAGGCCTGCACCGTGGCGAGCGCCACCGTGCCGAATCGGGTGTACTGGTTCAGCTTCTTGCGCCCGGCCTCGCCTTCCTTCTTCATGGCCTCCATCTGCGGCGACACGGCGGTCAGCAACTGCACGATGATGGACGCCGAGATGTACGGCATGATGTTGAGCGCGAAGATGGTCATGCGGCTGAGCGCGCCGCCGGCCAGCATGTCGAACATGCCGAGGATGCCGCCGCCCTGCTGCTTGAAGACGTCGCTGAGAATCGTCGGGTCGATGCCCGGCAGCGGGATGTAGGTGCCCAGCCGGTAGACGATCAGGGCCGCCAAGGTGAACCAAATCCGCTTTTTCAGCTCGGTCGCCTTGGAGAAAGCCCCGAAATTGATGTTGGCGGCAAGCTGCTCGGCCGCTGATGCCATGGTCCAATCCCTGTCCCGTAAGCGCGAACGGGGCGGCACTGCATGACGCAGGCCGCCCCTCGCGACTTCGCTTTTTGTAGTGCCACGAAAGCCCGCGCGCAAGCGCGGGCTTCACGCGGAACCTTACTCGGCGGCTTCGGCGGCGGGCGCGGTCAGCGTGACGCTGCCACCCGCCTTTTCGACGGCCTCGATCGCCGACTTGGACGCGCCTGCGACCGTGAAGGAAACCTTCGTGGTCAGCTCGCCCTTGCCCAGCAGACGGACACCGTCCTTCTTCACCTTGCCGGTGACGCCGGCGGCGTTGAGCGCCGCGGCATCGATGGTCTCCGAGGCATTCAGCTTGCCCAGGTCGATGGCCTTCTGGACCATGCCCAGGTTCACCACCGAATATTCCTTGGCGAAGATGTTCCGGAAACCGCGCTTCGGCAGGCGGCGGTGCAGAGGCATCTGCCCGCCTTCGAAGCCGTTGATCGCCACACCGGTGCGCGAGGTCTGACCCTTCACGCCGCGGCCAGCGGTCTTGCCCTTGCCGGAACCGATACCGCGGCCGACGCGCATGCGCGCCTTGCGGGCACCGGCGTTGTCACGCAGGTCGTTAAGCTTGGTCATGATCTTAGCCCTCGTTCTCGACGCGGACCAGGTGCGCGACCTTGGCGATCATGCCCCGCACGGCCGGAGTGTCCTCCAGCTCGCGGGTCCGGTGCAGCTTGTTGAGACCCAGACCGACCAGCGTCTCGCGCTGGTCGTGCTTGCGGCCGATCGGGCTGCCGATCTGGGTCACGACGACGGTCTTCTTCTCCGCCATGATCAGGCCTCCTGTCCGGCGCCGGCCTCGCGACGGCCGAGGATGTCGCTCACGCGACGACCGCGACGCGCCGCGACGGAACGCGGGCTGGTGACCTGGGTCAGGGCGTCAAAGGTCGCCTTGATCATGTTGTGCGGGTTCGACGTGCCGATCGACTTGGTCACGACGTCAGCGACGCCGAGAGCCTCGAAGATCGCGCGCATCGGACCACCGGCGATGATGCCGGTACCGGCCGGAGCCGCCCGCAGCACGACCTTGCCGGCACCGAAGTGGCCGTTGGTGTCGTGATGCAGCGTACGGCCCTCGCGCAGCGGAACACGGATCATGCCGCGCTTGGCCTGATCGGTCGCCTTGCGGATCGCTTCCGGCACTTCACGGGCCTTGCCCGAGCCGACGCCGACGCGGCCCTTGCCGTCGCCAACGACGACCAGAGCGGCGAAGCCGAAGCGACGACCACCCTTGACCACCTTGGCGACGCGGTTGATACCGACGAGCTTTTCGATCAGCTCGCTTTCTTCCCGCTCGCGCGGCTGCCGGTCGCGGTTATCCCGCTCCCCACGTTCACGTGCCATATCCGGGCCTCCTTAGAACGACAGCCCGCCCTCGCGGGCGGCGTCGGCCAGGGCCTTGACCCGGCCATGGTAAATGTACCCACCGCGATCGAAGACGACCTCGGTAATCCCAGCGGCCTTGGCGCGCTCGGCGATCAGCTCGCCGATACGCTTGGCAGCATCGACGTTGCCGCCGTGCTTGAGCTGCTCGCGCAGCTCCTTCTCCAGCGACGAGGCAGACGCGAGCGTCTTGCCGTTTTCGTCGTCGATGATCTGGGCGTAGATGTGCAGATTCGACCGGAAGACCGAGAGGCGAACGCGCCCGCCGGCCTTCTTGGCAATCTGCGCGCGCACGCGCTGCTTGCGGCGCTCGTGGAGTTGCTTTGGCTTCAGCATGGCGGTTACTTCTTCTTACCTTCCTTGCGCAGGACGGTTTCGGTCTCGTACTTGATGCCCTTGCCCTTGTAGGGCTCCGGCTTCTTCCAGCCGCGGATCTCGGCAGCCACCTGGCCGACCTTGTGCTTGTCGTAGCCGCTGACCGAAATGGCCGTCGGCTTGTCGCACTTGATCGTGATACCTTCCGGGATCGGGTACTTCACGTCGTGCGAGAAGCCGAGCTGCATCACCAGCTCCTTGCCCTGCACGGCCGCGCGGTAACCGACGCCGTTGATCTCGAGGTTGATCGTGTAGCCCTGGCTGACACCGGTGACCATGTTGTTGATCAGGGTGCGCGAGGTCGCCCACATGGTGCGGGCACGCTTGCTGTCGTTTGCCGGCTTCACCACCACCTTGCCGTCTTCCAGCGAGGCGGTGATGTCGTCGATCAGGGTCAGGCTGAGTTGCCCCAGCTTGCCCTTGGCCGTCACCTGCTGACCGTCGACCTTCACGTCGACGCCAGCCGGGACCGGCACGGGATGCTTGCCAATGCGCGACATCTGCCAATCCCCCTTAGAACACGCGGCAGAGGACTTCACCGCCGACGTTGGCGGCGCGGGCCTCATTGTCCGACATCACGCCGCGCGGGGTCGAAAGGATCGACAGACCGAGCCCGTTGTAGACACGGGGAAGGTCGGCGATCTTCGAGTAGACGCGACGGCCGGGCTTCGACACACGGGCGATCTGCTTAATGACAGGCTCGCCTTCGTGGTACTTCAGCTCGATCTTCAGGTTCTTGACGCCCGGACGCAGTTCTTCCTCGGACCAGCCGCGGATGAAGCCTTCACGCTTCAGAACTTCCAGGACGTTGACGCGCAGCTTAGACGCCGGGGAAACCACAACGGACATGCGGGCGTGCTGACCGTTGCGGATGCGGGTCAGCATATCGCCGAGCGGATCGCTCAAAGACATTCTCGGACCCTCCTTACCAGCTCGACTTCGTCATGCCCGGAATCTGGCCGGTCGAGGCCAGTTCACGGAGCGTGACGCGGGACAGCTTGAACTTGCGATAGAACGCG
The DNA here is from genome assembly GCA_023423695.1 of Pseudomonadota bacterium. Lineage (GTDB taxonomy): Bacteria > Pseudomonadota > Alphaproteobacteria > Azospirillales > Azospirillaceae > Azospirillum. The sequence continues at coordinate 135,657 of JAFAFA010000052.1, forward strand.
CGCGGACGCCCGGTCATTTCGCAGCGGTTCCGGACGCGCACCTTCGAGGAGTTGCGCGGCAGTTCGGCCAGCTTGAGGCGGGCAGCGAATTGCTCTTCCGGCGGGAGGGTCTTGTCGTTCGCGATTGCCTTCAGGCGCGCACGCTTGTTCGCGTACTGCTTGGCCAGCTTGGCGCGACGCTTGTTCTTTTCGATGGCACTGGTCTTAGCCATGGTCGTGCTCCAGCCTCAGCTCACGAACGGCATGTCGAAGCCCTTCAGGAGAGCCTTGGCTTCCTGATCGGTCTTCGCCGAAGTGACGATGATGATGTCCATGCCGCGGATCTGATCGATCTTGTCGTAGTCGATCTCCGGGAAAATGATCTGCTCCTTGACACCCATGGCGTAGTTGCCACGGCCGTCGAAGCTGTCACCCGGGATGCCGCGGAAGTCACGGACGCGCGGCAACGCAATCGTCACCAGGCGATCCAGGAACTCGTACATGCGGTCGCGGCGGAGCGTGACCTTGCAGCCGATCGCCATGCCTTCGCGCAGCTTGAACTGGGCGATCGACTTGCGCGACTTGGTCACCACCGGCCTCTGACCGGTGATGGCGGCCATCTCGGCCACGGCGAGCTGGATCTTCTTGGAGTCGGCGACAGCCTCGCCGACACCCATGTTGACCACGATCTTCTCGATCCGCGGAACTTCCAGGTCGTTCTTGTAGCCGAATTCCGACTTAAGAGCGGCGCGGATCTTGGAGTCGTAAACTTCTTTCAAACGTGCGGTCATGCCCGGGCCCTCACAGGTCAATGACTTCGCCGGACCGCTTGGCGACACGCACCTTGCGGCCATCCTCAAGGATCTTGAAGCCGACACGGGTCGGCTTGCCATCCTTGGGATCGACGTGAGCGAGGTTGGAGACGTTGATCGGCGCCTCCATCTCGATGATGCCACCCTGCGAGCGGGCGCTGGCACGCTGGTGCTTCTTCACCACGTTCACGCCCTGCACAACGGCACGGTTCTCCTTCGGGAAAACCTTCAACACCTCGCCGGTCTTGCCCTTGTCACGGCCGGTCAGGACAACGACCTTGTCCTTGGTCTTGATCTTGGCGGCCATTACAGCACCTCCGGCGCCAGCGAGATGATCTTCATGAACTTCTTGCCGCGAAGCTCACGAGTGACCGGCCCGAAAATACGGGTGCCGATCGGCTCGCCCTGCTTGTTGATCAGCACGGCGGCGTTGCGGTCGAAACGGATCGCCGACCCGTCCTCCCGACGCAGTTCCTTCGCGGTGCGGACGATGACGGCGCGATGCACGTCGCCCTTCTTGACGCGGCCCTTCGGAATGGCCTCCTTGACCGAGACGACGATGACGTCGCCCACGGTCGCGACCTTCCGCTTGGACCCGCCAAGCACCTTGATGCACTGCACCCGGCGCGCCCCGCTGTTATCGGCGACTTCCAGGTTGGTTTGCATCTGGATCATTGTTTACGACCTTTCGTTATCACGCGGCGCCGCTGTCGGCGGCGGACTCCGTCACGACCGTCCAACGCTTGGACTTCGAGATCGGGCGGCATTCGATGATCGAAACGGTATCGCCGACCTTGAACTGGTTGCCCTCGTCGTGGGCGGCGTACTTCTTCGACTGACGAATGAACTTCTTGTACACGGGGTGCATGACACGGCGCTCGACAAGAACCGTAACGGTCTTGTCGCACTTGTCGCTGACCACCGTGCCCTGCAGAACGCGGCGAGGCATGGATGATCCCCCTTACTTGCCGGCGTCGGCGGAGCGGGCACGCTCGCCGAGGATGGTCTTGATGCGGGCGATGTCGCGACGCACCGTGTTCACCCGCGCGGTGTTCTCCAGCTGGCCGGAGGCCTTCTGGAAGCGCAGGTTGAACTGTTCCTTCTTGAGCTGGAGAAGCTGATCGTTCAGCTCATCCGCGCTCTTCGTACGAATGTCTACGGCCTTCATGCCGCGGTCTCCTCGACACCGCCCAGGCGGGTCACCAGCTTCACCTTGATCGGCAGCTTCGCGGCCGCCAGAGCGAAGGCGGTTTTTGCCACATCTGCCGGCACGCCGTCCAGTTCAAACAGGATGCGGCCCGGCTTCACGCGAGCCGCCCAGTACTCCGGCGAACCCTTACCGGAACCCATGCGGACTTCGGCGGGCTTGGTGGAGACGGGGAGGTCCGGGAAAATGCGGATCCAGACGCGGCCCTGACGCTTCATCGCGCGGGTGATCGCGCGGCGGGCCGCCTCGATCTGCCGAGCGGTGATGCGCTCCGGCTCCAGGGCCTTGAGGCCGAAGGAGCCGAAGTTCAGGGCGGTGCCGCCCTTGGCGTTGCCGTGGATGCGGCCCTTGTGGGCCTTACGGAATTTCGTGCGCTTGGGAGAAAGCATCGCTCGGCCCCTTTACTCGCGTTCGGAGCGCTCGGAGCGCTCGCGACGGTCGCGGCGATCGTGACGATCGCGGCGCGGCTCGCCGTCGGTCGACACCGGCTCGGAACCCATGCGCTTGTCCTGCGCCATCGGGTCGTGAGCCATGACCTCGCCCTTGAACACCCACACCTTGACACCGCAGGTGCCGTAGGTGGTCTTGGCGGTGCCAACACCGTAATCGATGTCAGCGCGCAGGGTGTGCAGCGGAACGCGGCCCTCGCGGTACCACTCCATGCGGGCGATTTCCGCACCGCCGAGACGGCCCGAGCAGTTGATCCGGATGCCCTGGGCGCCCAGACGCATGGCGGACTGCACGGCGCGCTTCATGGCGCGACGAAATGCCACACGGCGCTCGAGCTGGCTGGCGATGTTCTCGGCGATGAGGCGAGCGTCGATCTCCGGCTTGCGGATCTCGACGATGTTCAGGCTCACCTCGCTGCCGGTCATCTTCGACAGCTCTTGACGCAGCTTCTCGATGTCCGCGCCCTTCTTGCCGATCACCACACCCGGACGGGCCGAGTGGATGGTGATGCGGGCCTTCTTGGCCGGACGTTCGATGACGACGCGCGAGCAACCGGCCTGCTGCAGGCGACCCTGCAGATAGCCACGCAGCTTCAGGTCCTGGTGCAGCAGGTTGGCGTAGTCGCGCTTGGCGAACCAACGGCTGTCCCAGGTCCGGTTGATGCCGAGGCGCAGCCCGATCGGATTGATTTTCTGACCCATTACTCGGCCCCCTCGGCAACGGCGGCGTCACGCTCGCGAACGATGATCGTCAGGTTGCTGAACAGCTTCTCGACCCGGGCGCCGCGACCGCGGGCACGGGCGTGGAAGCGCTTCATCACCAGAGCGCGACCGACCGTCGCCGACGACACGTACAGACGGTCGACGTCGAGCTGGTGGTTGTTCTCGGCGTTCGCGATCGCGGCCTGCAGCACCTTCTTCACTTCGCCGGCGATGCGGCGCTTGGAGAAGGTCAGCTCGGCCACGGCGCGGCTGGCATCCATGTTCCGGATGAGCTGGGCGACGAGGTTGAGCTTCCGCGGGCTGGTGCGGATCATCGGATTGCGGGCCAGAGCCTCGTTCTCCGCGATCCGGCTGGGATTGGCAGACTTGCCCATGGCTTACTTCCTCTTCGCCTTCTTGTCCGCCGCGTGGCCATAGAAGGTCCGCGTCGGAGCGAACTCGCCGAACTTGTGACCGATCATGTGCTCGGTAACCAGAACCGGCAGGAACTTGTGGCCGTTGTAGACGCCGAACGTCAGACCGACGAACTGCGGCAGGATGGTCGAACGACGCGACCAGATCTTGATGATCTCGTTGCGGCCCGAAGCCCGGCTCTTGTCCGCCTTCTTCAGCAGATAGCCGTCGACGAACGGGCCCTTCCAAACGGAGCGTGCCATCGTTCGACCTCCTTACTTCGAATGACGGCGGCGCAGGATCAGGCCATCCGTCTTCTTGTTGTGACGAGTCTTCTTGCCCTTGGTCGGCTTGCCCCACGGCGTGACCGGATGACGGCCGCCCGAGGTGCGACCCTCACCACCACCGTGCGGGTGGTCGATCGGGTTCATGGCGACGCCACGGACCGACGGACGCTTGCCCAGCCAGCGGTTGCGGCCGGCCTTGCCCAGGTTGGTGTTCATCTGGTCCGGGTTGGACACGGCACCGAGGGTGGCCATGCACTCGCCGCGAACCATGCGCAGCTCGCCGGACGGCAGCTTCAGCTGGGCGTAGCCGCCGTCGCGGCCGACCAGCTGCAGGTAGGTGCCGGCGGAACGAGCCACCTGACCACCCTTGCCGGCCTTCAGCTCGACGTTGTGCACGATCGAACCGACCGGGATGTTCTTCAGCGGCATGGCGTTGCCGGGCTTCACGTCGACGCGTTCGCCCGAGATCACCGTGTCGCCGACCTTCAGGCGCTGCGGCGCCAGGATGTAGGACAGGGTCCCATCCTGGTACTTGATCAGCGCAATGAAGGCCGTGCGGTTCGGATCATACTCGAGCCGCTCGACGGTGGCCGGAACGTCGAACTTGCGACGCTTGAAGTCCACCAGACGGTAGGTCCGCTTGTGACCGCCACCCATACGGCGCGCAGTGATGCGGCCGGTGTTGTTGCGGCCACCAGACTTGGTCAGGCCCTCGGTGAGGGTCTTGACCGGCTTGCCCTTCCACAGCTCCGAGCGGTCAACGATGACCAGCTGGCGGAGCGACGGCGTAATCGGGCGGTATTGCTTCAGAGCCATCGGATCACACTCCCGCTCAGATGCCCGTGGTCACGTCGATCTTGTTACCCTCGGCGAGGGTGACGACGGCCTTCTTGAAGTCCGAGCGACGGCCGATGGTGCCGCGGAACCGCTTGGTCTTGCCCTTGGAAACCAGGGTGTTGACCGCGGTCACCTTGACGTTGAAGAGACCTTCAACGGCGGCCTTGATCTCCGGCTTGGAGGCCGTGAGCGGCACGCGGAACGTGACCTGGTTATGCTCCGACACCAACGTCGACTTCTCGGTGATGACGGGAGCGAGGATCAGGTCGTACATCCGCTCCTGGCTCACCGCAGGTTTCGACTGCTTGCTCATTTCAGGCGAGCCTCCAGTTGCTCGACCGCGTTGCGGGTCAGGACCAGCGTGTCGCGGCGGAGAATGTCGTAGACGTTGGCGCCCTGCTCCGGCAGCACGTCGATCAGCGGGATGTTGCGCGAAGCCTTGGCGAAGTTCTCGTCCAGGTTCGAACCATCGATGATCAGTGCGGACGTCAGGCCGAGGGTGGCCAGACGGGCGGCCAGTTCCTTGGTCTTGTGCGTCTCGGCAGCGGCAGCCTCGAGAACGATCAGCTTGCCCTCGGCGGCCTTGGCCGACAGGGCAGTCTTGAGCGCCAGCTTGCGGACCTTCTTCGTCAGGTCGTGGGCGTGCGAACGCACCACCGGCCCGAAGATGGTCGCACCGCCGCGGAACTGCGGCGAACGGATGGAGCCCTGGCGAGCGCGACCGGTGCCCTTCTGCGAGTAGGGCTTCTTGGTCGTACCGCTGATCTCGCTGATGCCCTTGGTCTTGTGGTTACCGGAGCGGCGCTTGGCCAGCTGCCAGTTCACCATGCGGGCCAGCAGGTCGGTGCGGGTCGGCAGGCCGAACACGGCATCCGACAGCTCGATCTCGCCGACGGCTTCGTTGTTCAGGTTCTTGATCGTGGCCTTCATGGCGCTCACTCCTGCGTCTCGGCCGGGGCTTCCGCCGCCGGAGCAGACTTGATGCCGGCCGGGAAGGGCAGGCCTTCCGGAGCCTTCTTCTTGACGGCGTCACGGATGCGCAGCCAACCGCCCTCGGCGCCGGGGACGGCACCCTTGAGCATGATCAGACCACGGGCTTCGTCGACGGCGACGACCTGAAGGTTCAGGACCGTAACCCGCTCGTCACCGAGATGACCGGCCATCTTCTTGTTCTTGAAGACCTTGCCGGGGTCCTGACGGTTACCCGTCGAACCGTGCGAACGGTGCGACACAGACACGCCGTGCGTGGCGCGCAGACCACCGAAGTTCCAGCGCTTCATCGCACCGGCAAAGCCCTTGCCGATGGAGGTGCCGGTGACGTCGACGAACTGGCCGGCGACGAAGTGGGCGGCCGACAGCTCGGCGCCGACTTCGATCAGGGCATCGGCATCGACGCGGAACTCGACCAGCTTGCGCTTCGGTTCCACACGCGCCTTGGCGAAATGCCCACGCTCAGGCTTGTTGACGTTCTTGACCTTGATGGCGCCCGCGCCGAGCTGGACGGCGGTGTAGCCATCCTTTTCCTCGGTGCGAACGGCGACGACCTGGCAGCTGTCGACTTTCAGCACAGTGACCGGAACATGCTGACCATCGTCCGTGAAGACGCGGGTCATGCCGACCTTCTGCGCGATCAAACCGGATCGCATTGTTCTTTATCTCCTGACCAGGGACGTCCGTGAGTGGAGAGGTCCCTTACCAACCAAAATCAGAGCTTGATCTCGACGTCGACGCCGGCGGCGAGGTCGAGCTTCATCAGCGCATCCACGGTCTGCGGCGTCGGATCGACGATGTCGAGCAGGCGCTTGTGGGTGCGGATCTCGAACTGCTCACGCGACTTCTTGTCAATGTGCGGCGAGCGGTTCACGGTGAACTTTTCGATGTGCGTCGGCAGGGGGATCGGGCCCCGCACGCGCGCGCCGGTCCGCTTGGCGGTGTTGACGATCTCGCTGGTCGACTGGTCGAGCACGCGATGATCGAACGCCTTCAGACGGATGCGGATGTTCTGGCTGTCCATGTCCAAACGTCCCTTGCACCTTCTAGCGATGACGCGGACGCGTCACCGGAACTCCACGAGCTGCTTTGGGGCTTCGCCGACAGCGCAAGGCCGCGCGCCGAACCACCGAAGCGGGGCCGACGGGCGACACTGTGACCGATGCGACGGGCCGATACGAAAAAGAACATCCCCCGCGCGAGTGGCGCGAGGGGGATGTTCCGTTCAGCAGACGGCGCGCCCGATAGAGGCGCGCCGTGCCGTTCGTCTCGGGCTGCGTCTAGGCCGAAGCTGCCTACCACCAACCCAAAATCCAGAGGGCGTAATCTCTAGGCTTTCAGCGCCCGCGTGTCAATCCTGAATCTCCCCCGTTGGGGAGGAAGCTGGATCGACAGGCGGACGGACCCGAATGCCGACGCCCGATGGCTAGAACCGGGCGGGTCGCCCTTCCGGCTTGCGCAGGGAAGACGACCCGTCTCTCACAACCGGCGGCGGGATCGCTCCAGCCGCCCTACCCTTCCCTCCGGCGGTCACCCCGCGGCGACTGCCGGACGGTCATCACTCGACGATCTTGGCAACGACGCCGGCGCCGACGGTACGGCCGCCCTCGCGGATGGCGAAGCGCAGGCCTTCGTCCATGGCGATCGGGGCGATCAGAGCCACGTCCATGGCGACGTTGTCGCCCGGCATCACCATCTCGACGCCTTCCGGCAGCGAGACCATGC
>JAFAFA010000093.1 GCA_023423695.1 Pseudomonadota bacterium
GGTTGTAGGACTTGTCGCGCTTGTGGTTGTCGAGGATGTCCTCGAAATGGTGATGCTCAACGTCGAGCACGACGTTGGAGTACATCTGGATGAAGCGGCGGTAGCTGTCGTAGGCGAAGCGGCCGTCGCCCGACCGCTTGGCAAGCCCGGCGGCGGTGGCGTCGTTCAGGCCCAGGTTCAGCACCGTGTCCAATGTGCCGGGCATCGGCACGCTTGGGCTCGATCGTACCGCGAGCAGCAGCGGATCGTCCGCCAAGCCGAAGGCGGCTCCCTGTGGGGTGGCGAGGTTGCGGACTGCGGCCCAGATATCGGCCTTGATGGCGGCACCCTGCTCAGGGGAGGCATGGGCCTGATTCAGGAACCACGGGAAGGCCTCCGTCGTGACGACGAACCCCGGCGGCACGGGAAGGCCGAGCCCCGCCAATTCCGCCAGCTTGGCGCCCCGCTCACCGACGAGGGATGACGGAGAAGCTGCACGGCTACTCGCACCGCCCCAGGAATAGACGCATGCCATACGCTTCACCCGCCATTCTCGACTATCATATTGATTGCATTATGATGGCACCTATGAAATCGGCACAATCCGCAAGTGCCGATGCAGCCATGCTGTCGGAAGGAGACCTGTCGGGCACTGCCATGTGCATGGGCTTGCGGGTTTGGGAAGATGAAGAACAAGATTCTTTTTGTTGAAGACGACCCATTCTATGCGCGGCGATACATCGCAGCCTTGGAAGACGCAGGCTACGACGTCATGCCTGCAGCCGACGCGACCTCAGGCTTTCTTGCGTTCGAGGAGGCTGAGGCTTCGCTTGCAGCCGTCGTCATGGACATGGCGATGGAAGGAGGTGAGCGGTTCGACGACCGGCGAACCAAAGGCGGCAACTGCTCGGGATTGGAATTGGCCAAACTCATATACCGGCGTGCCTCTTCGCTCCCGCTCCTGGCAATCAGCAATTTGATCGATAGCGAAGCGGAAGTATGGTTCAGAAACAGGCACCTCCATGTTCTTGAGAAAAGAGCTGTTTCCGAGAGGCTGTTGGTTGAGTATGTCAAGAAATCTATCGACAAATCCTATCGGATGGATATCCCTGTATTCATTGTTCATGGTCATGACCATGATTTTCTTTATGAATTCAAGGATTTTTTGCAGAAGAAGCTCAACATACCCCATCCGGTCATTCTTCATGAGCAACGATCCGGCGGTCAAACGATCATCGAGAAATTTGAACATCATGCAACCGATGTGATGATCGCCTTCGTGCTCATGACTCCCGACGATGTCGTCGGGGACGGCGCCGGTGGGGAGAACCGATATCGCCCGCGGCAGAACGTGATCTGGGAACATGGCTATTTTAGTGCCGGTTCGCGCCGCCGTAAAGGGCAGGTCATCATTCTGCAGAAAGGTGAGATCGAGCTGCCGAGCGATCTCGAAGGCATTGTGCGCATCGACGTCTCCAAGGGGGTGGAGAGCGCGGAGACGCAGATCCGGCGCGAGCTTTCCGAATGGTTCTGACGGCGCTCTCCCACCGCCTCCCCCGCCGGTTGCACTCGCCGGCCGAATGGGCAACATTGGGCGTCTGACCGCCAACGCTTCCGGTGCGCCCCGATGAGCAGAGCCATTGATCGGACAGGTGTCGGCGACCCGAAAAACGATCGCCTTCGCATGGACAGGATGCGGGCCGGCCTTCCGCACGAGGCCGCCGATCCGAAGTCCACGCTCGCGACGCTCCGGCTGGCCGGGCGATGCAGAACCTGTTCGGTCTTCCGGAGCCGGGGGATTCGACATACGTTGGCAAGGCCCGGCCTGCGGCCCGGCAGTATCGAAAGACGATCCGGTACTCTGCAGCAGTGGCATGCACGATGAAGATATTTCTGTCCTATGCTTCGGAAGACGAAGGAGTGGCGGCTGATGTCGCCAAATCCATCGCCGCACGCGGTCACACCGTATTCTTCGATCAGAAGAGTTTGCCAGCCGGTAATACCTACGAAGACAAGATAGAGAAAGCTGTTTCCAAATGTGACTTGTTCGTCTTTCTGATAAGTCCGTATTCGGTGGCGCCGGGAAAATACACGCATACCGAAGTCGGCCTTGCCGAAAGGAGATGGAGGCAGCCGGCCAAACGGGTCTTGCCCGTCGAGATCGCCCGGACCGATCCGAAGCAGATCCCCGCCTATCTTCGAAGCGTCACCATTCTCAAGCCGAAGGGAAACATAGCTGCCGAAACGGCCGCGCAGGTGGACAAGATGAGACCCGCTGTCTGGCAGCGGGTTGCCGCGGGAGCCGCCATAGCTCTCCTTGCAGGATCCGGCGCATGGTTCGGGCTCCCTTATATCCGTCCGGCGCCCGACGTCAGGGTGGTGGCGCAGGAACCGCTTCCCTGGGAGAGGGGCCATTTCGGTTTTGCCAATACGTACAATCTGATTTTCGCGGCGGAAAACAAGGGCGACATCCCTGGACGTCTGACCGACAAGCGCTTGGTCACCACGCCGGCGGATACACTGACGATCACCGGAGGCGGACCCGACTATTCGGCCGAAGCGCCGACATCCGTGCCTCCCGTCGGCGAGACGAAGAACCATTTCCTCGTCACGCCGAAGCCCGGGATGGTCGCCGGGACGAAATGGCGGATCTGCGTCACGGAAGCGACCCAGGGCCAGATTTGCACCCCGGACCATGACTGGTCGCCGGTCGGGGATTTCTCGCCGGCCACCGCCTTCTCCTTGTCCCCGGAACTCTCCCGGGGGGCCGTTGCGGTGGCGCGGTACAAGGATGGCTTTGCCCTTGCCAGCCGCAGTCCCAATGCTCTGTATCTCATCGGCGCGGACGGCGCAGTTTTGACCTCACGGGCACTAGAGGGTGAACCGACGGCGCTGTATGCGGAGAACGGTATGATCCTCGTCGGGACCCGCGGCCCCAACGCACTCCTTCGGCTGGATGGGGACGACCTCGCTGTGAAGGTGATGCTGCCGATCGCCTTTCCGCGGGAGATCCACGGTACTTTCGACGACCCGGTGTCGAGTACTCCGGTACAGATCGGCCGGGCCAAGGACCGCGTCTGGGTGCTCACCCGCGGTGGTGCCGCCGCCTCGGGCCTCCTGCACGTCTCGACCGATTTGAAGGACCCGCGGGTCCCGCCCTATTTCGGCAATGTCGCCTTCGACTTGCGCAGCATGAACCTGTCATCCAACGGCGAGCAGGTCTGGGGCGTGGAGACCGCCACCACCCCGGCGAGCCTTCATCGGTTCAGCCCGCAGGAGATGATCGTCTACTCGGGACACAAGTTCGATATCGCTTCCTGCGCCTCCGACGTGCTGATCCGCGGGCAGGACCTGCTGGTGCCCGACTGCGATGGCAAGGTACAGCGTGTCGTTCCCAGCAAGTCCGATCTACAGATCGCCGGGCAGGTCGGCAGCTTGTCCGGCTATCGGATGGACGCGCAAACTTGGACGGTCGTCAATTTCCGCCGGACTCCCGACACGACCGGAACGTTCCTCGTGAAGTCCACGCGGCTGCCCGGCGCCGATCAGAAAGACTCTGTCGTCGCCAGGGTAAATCCAAAAAAGGGCTTGGCGCTGTTGCTGGACCTGAAGGGCATCGAAGTAATCGACACCGCCTTCCAGGACAATGTTTTCCTGACAATCATCCAGGGAGCGGACGGAAGCCGCGAGACCCTGGCTCTTCGCTACGAGTAGACTGTCGGGTCTACTGATATCGAACCGGCGGGCCGCGGAGTGAAGCGAGCCACCTTCCCCGATTTCTCGGCAAATCCGAACCTGAGGGGCACGAATCGTGGACGGCGCGGTGCGCGTCGATGAAGGCAATCATTTCCTGAACGGGCGGTCGAGCTCCGCCTGAGCAAAATAGGCCGACGCCTTGCGTAGGATCTCGTTCGCTTGGCGCAGTTCCCGATTCTCGCGCTCCAGCGCCTTGATCCGCTCCTGATCGTCCGTCGTCGGACCGGGCCGCTTGCCCTGATCACGCGCGGCCTGCCGAACCCAGTTCCGCAGCGTCTCGGGATTGCAGCCGATCTTCGCCGCGATCAAACCGATCGAGGCCCACTGCGAGGCGTGCTCGCCTTCGTGCTCGAACACCATCCGAACCGCGCGCTCGCGGACTTCAGGGGCGTATTTGGGTGATGCCGGTTTCGTCATGATGACCCCACTCTCTCAGATAATGGGGCCTCCAGGAAACCCGGTGCGGTTCAGCACTCGCTATCCCGGCTTGAGTAGGGGCTCATCCAAGTGTCAGCATGACCGGTGAATCGCTCAAAGGAGGAATGAGAACTGATACCAACGGTTCACCGGCGACACGCACGTTGTAAGTTCCGGCAGGAAGCCTCGCCTCGCCGCGCACTCCGGTGAGGGTGCCGGAGAGCACGACATCGCCATCACGGTCCAACACCTCGATGGACTTCTTGAGGTGGCGTTCATCCGCTTCGATGCGCAGCATCTCCAGACGCATCGGCCCGGCGGCGATGACCATGTTCTCAGACCCCAACGTCCTGAAAAACGGACCTTCACCAACTGGATCCCGCATGCCCTGGGCCACCGCTTCGATCAGGGATTGGGACGAAATCCTGCCCGTCGTGATCTCGACCGCGCCGCGCCGTAAGGCACCCAACAGCGCCTTGGTGAAATCACTCTGTACCGGCTGACCGGGCGATGCCCGCTCGTACGCCTCTTTCCCGTATTTGGCCGCGAAACCGTAGAGATAACGCTTGCCCGGTGTCTGGTCGGGCTTACGCCTCACTTCCTTTGGGCCCTGTATTTTGACACCTTGGACAGGTATTGCATCACAATCCATGAACAGCACAACTTCCTCAAACAGATCGGGCAACAGGAACGATTCGGCCCATCGCTGCCCGGGAACGTGATTTTCGAGAGCGTCCGGCGCTGCGTCGGCCATGAGCAAGGCAACATCGTCACGCGGTGGCGAACCGAGCGCGATCCCGTGCCCGGAGAAAAAGAGATAAAGCCGGCGCCCCATGCGCCGTTTATCCGCATCCTGCATCTTACGCAGCGCGGCACGCATCATAGTGCGGGCGGCATCCCTGAAATCCTCTACCTCTGGACGCATCTCCCGGCGCGTCGGCGCGGGTGGATACTGCGAAGAGCGGAGGACAAAGATCTGCCCCGCCGGCACGTTTCCTCCGTTGGGATCACGAAGCCATTCCGCGAAAGCCACCGCATCCCTTTGTGCGCCGGAGAGGCTCGGATAACCGGCATACCTGTCGATGCCGACCACCAGCGCCCAGTCGTTGGGTCCATGGTCCTTCAGCACGGGCCTCGCCACACCGCCAGCCAGTCGCCACGGGGTATGCGGCGTCGGCGCAAGCTGGAATGGCGTCTCCTCCAGGATTATCTGTGAAATCTCTGGAGGCTTCGAGGCCGCAACGACGATCCTTGGATGCAGCCAAACTCCGTCGCCGCCGCGATCCTCCACCAGCCCCCATTTCAGCAGTTCCGCCAGCGACTCCTTCCAGCGCTTGTTGGAGCGGAGGTCTTTCAGATCGGTTGGACGGAGCATTCGCTTGCCCCGCGCCCGGCGGCACATCGAATAAAAGAGCTTTCGCGCGGATGCGGAGAGGTTCCGCAGGCCCAGAGTCACAATTGGCTCGACAGGATCCTCGTCTCTGTTCCTCCTTCCGATCAAGTTGCGGAAGAATGCCTGCGGGTCACGGGAACTCCTGGTCAGCGACGAGAAGACACGAGCAGTGACGGCGATACGGAGTGGGTCGCCCTTCATCAATTCCATGAAGGGAACCGGGTCCTGTTCGGATTCTGGAAGCAACCTGGAGATCAACCGGCTGGAATTCTCCGCATTCATCAAACCGAGGGAAATGACAGACGAACGCCTCTCATCCAAAGCATGCGCGACCTCCTCCGAACGGGTGGTGACGAGGAGTTTCCCCTCCAACCCCAACGCCCACAGAAGTGCGGGAATGACGTTCGGGCGGAGAACGTCCTCGGCAATGACAAGCACACGCCTAAACATCGGCAGCCCGTCGTGCCGGAAGGACGTCGGCACCTCATGAAACTCCCAGGCAAGCGCATCCGCCAGAATCCGATCAGAAAGCCTGTCGAATCCGGCCGGCAACCACATGATCCCATCGCTGAAGCGGTTGCGCACGGCTGAGTCGCCAGCGACCGCAGAAGCCAACGTTGACTTGCCCACGCCCCCAGCGCCCAGGAGGAACACCGCTCGGGGTCCCTTGGAATCCGGAGCGAGGAGGCCATCGACGATTGCATCATGTTCAAGCCAACGATGTTCAACGTAGGGCGGAAGGGACGGAGCAGCGACGATGAGGTCGCCGGACACGGACGGCGGCATAACGCATTTGCCATTCCGCCAGCGGTGTAGCCGCCCGGTCAAGGCTTTGGCGAAGCCACCCACCGTCTCGAAGCACGACACGGCACGGATGAAGACGGTGTGCGGATCCTCCGCCGGGCCACTTCGAGCCTTATGGTACCATTCCCCAAGCCAGTGCGAGTTCCGGTCGTCCGAGCCCATGCGGCGCTGTTGCAGCAGGATGGTGTCCCTGCCCGCGCGGACGCGCTCCGCAATCATGTCCTGCAAGGGCTTGCCGCGATCGCCCAATGGCTCTCCCCCGAGCACCAGAAGCCAAAGGTCTGCCTTCGCCAGTCGGGCCTCGTCAGGGGCGCGCGTATCAATGTCGAGCAACGTGCCGAATTCCGAGACGATGGCGTCGATGCGCACACGGTAGGCCGCGCCGTGGGCGTTCTGCCTCGTGAATTCCGGCCCGACAGTGACCAGAATACTCTTTTCTCTCTTCTCGCTCGGGCTGGTCTGGCTTGTCTCGGCCGGCTTCGAGCCGGTCTCCGCCTCACCGTTGGACAAGAGAGTGCACGGCGAGGGCAGGACCACCGAGCCCACTTGGACCGGTGCGTCCGGCAGGTGTCCGAGTAGGCGCTGAGCGGTGTCCGCGTCGTCGGTCATCACCGCGTGCAGCCCCTGGGCGTAGGCGAGCAGGTCCGCGTGGCCGCCCAACGGAATCGTCACCGCCGCCGCCACGGCACCGAGTTGCGCCGCAACCGCCTCCTTCCCGGTGCCCATCGTGGCCTTGAGCGCCTCCGCCAAGCGTTCCGCCGTCGCCGTGGCGTCCAGGAAGGCAGCGGCGGTCCAACGCTGAATCTCCACCCAGTCGCGCAGCAGTACGTCACGCAGCGCGTCCGGAACCGACTGGCGATGTTCGGCATAGGCCATCAGGAAGGACGCCACCCGCGATACCCGCGGCACCGGTTCGCCCGCATGGAAGGAACCGAGGTACCGCAACGCTTGGCGCCGCACTTCGGGATCGAGTTGGAAATAGCCGTCGCCCAGCGGCTTGCAGAATGGTGCCAGCAGCACGTCGGCGTCGGCCGTCGCATCGGCATCGCGGGCAGGCAGGAAGTTGATGCGGATGAGCGCGAGGAGATCCGCCCGTAGGCTCTGCGGCACGGCGGCGTGGAGGAGAAGAGACAGCGCCCCTTTGCCGCGGCGGCGGGCGAAACCGAGCAAAGCCTGGTGTGCGCCGAGCGGCGTCAGCGATGGATGGCTGTCCATGCCGTTCACTCCTCTCTCTGTGCGCGCAGGACATCCGCTACACGCGCCAGATTCTCCGCCGACAGCGCGAAAGCCGCCACTCCCGGATAACTGGTCACGGCATCGAAGCTGGTTCCACGCCAGCGCGCCTGCGGCATGGGGTTTAGCCATGCCACCTGCAACCAATCCTCCGCCACCGCCTTCAGGAACGACTTGGTCTCGGTCCGCCGTTCGGGGTTGCGCCGCCCGCGCGCCGCCCCACCGTCGCCGACAATGAGCAGCGGCGTGCCGCCATGCACTTCGGCCAGGTTTTCCATTGGTTCGGGATTGGTCAGGTCCGCGGTCCGGTATAGGGTCTGATCGGGAAGATTGTTGAAATAGAAGACCTCCGCGCCGTCCAACCGCCCCTGGCGCAGGGACTCCTCCAGCGTGCCCGGAAGCCACTCCCACGGCGTCATGCTGACGCTGACATCCACAAACACGGTCAGGCGGGCCCAGTTGCGGCGCGGAGCCACCATGCGCGGCCGGACGAGGCAACCCGTGCGGCTCATGTCGTCAATGGTGCCGGGCACGTCGAGCACCGTCCGCGCGCCGCTCCGCCTCGGCGTCCGAAGGCGCCGCCAAGCGTTCACGAAGCTGCGCAGCGCGATCGCCGGCCGGGGATGCAGGACGAAGGGCTCTTCCGTCGCCGAGGAGCAGGTCGCCCGCGGCAGCAGCAGCCCGCTCTGTCCGGCCGGCTCGAAATGGACCTGGGCGCTGGCGGCTCCGCCGGCGTCCCTCCTTCCGCTGCTCCGGCGGCCGCCCGCGGCAGGGCGAGCGCCCTCGACATCGGTCGATGCGGGCAAAGGGTCGCGGATCGGCGGCTCCGGCTGCGGTTCGGCATCGCCGAGATAGCGCCGTTCCACCGCTCGCACCGCCTCCTGGCCGACCGGCGGGATGCGGTCGAATAGCAGGGCAATGCGCCGTTCATCCTCTTCGCTGCGCGCCCAGAGAGTCTGGCAGAGCCACAGCAGCGCCGCGCGGTCGAACAACCCGTACCCGGCCCTCAACGCCGTGAGCGCGTCGAGGTAGTCCCGCACGCCCAGCGGCATGCCTTCGCGCGTGAGGCGCAGATACACCCCATGCAGCAGGTCCGCGTCGTTCACCATGGCCCTAAAGCTGCTCCTTGCCGGCGGCGGCCCGATAGCCAGCCTGATCGAAGTGCGTCTTGAACAGCGTGTCCCAATACGGGGGCAGCTCCAGGCTGTTGGCGACCGCTTCGGCGCGGGTGCCCGACCAGTGCAGGATCTTGATCCAATCGACCAGTTCGCTGGTGCTGGGAAGGCGACGCACGTCACCCGCCCGCGCCGTCTCCCGGACGCGTATGAAGGCATCGACGGCGGCATCGACCAGCGGCGTCTGCGCCGCCGTGCCATCGGCCTTCAGATTGAGTCTGGCGATCTCCTGGAGCTGCTCGACCGTACTCGGGAAGTCCAGGCGAACGAAGAGGCAGCGGCGCAGAAATGGGTCTGGCAGCGGCTTCTCCCGGTTGCTGGTGATGATGACCACCGGCCGCAGCTTGCGGTCCACCGTGCCGCCGACCGATCTCCCGAAGCCGTTGCCGGCCCGCGACAGCTCGTCCTCGTCCTGCGGCAGATCCTCGATCTGGAAGCTAAGATCCTCCAGCACCTCGAGCAGATCGTTGGGGAAGTCGATGTCGGCCTTGTCGATTTCGTCGATGAGAACGACCTCCCGCTTCCCCTGGTGAATGGCCTTCCCGAGCGGACCAAGCGTGATGTAGGGCCAGATGAACCGGGCATTCCGCCCCGGATCCCCGCCCTCGCCGGATGGTCCGCCCTCACCGGAGCGGCCGGAGATCTGCGCGTCCTGTAGGCGGCGCAGCGGATCGAAACGGTACAGGAGATCGCGTGCCTGATGCGTGCTCTTGACCACGACCTTGATCGGGGCGCCCAGGCCGAGTTCCTCGGCCACCGCATCGGCGAGTTTGGTCTTCCCGGAGCCCGGCTCCCCTTCGACGAGGAGCGGCCGTCCAAGCGCGATTGCCAGATTGACAACGCGCGCGACCTCGGCGGTGGTGTGATAGAAACTGGACTTGGTTCCGTTGAACTCCTGCTCGATCATAGGGCTTCCTCGTTCGGCCACAGACGTTCGCGGTTCAGCCGCGTATGGACGAAGGCCGGAGTTCCGTCCGGTCTTCTGTTGGAGTCGTGCAGAGCGATTCGCACCAGAGCGTCGTGCCGTCCGGGAGGGTCGTCGGGCACCTCCACCTCGCTCAACCAATGGCGCAGATCGGTCTCGGTTATGGGGTGCAGCGCCGGCATCAGCAGCAGCCGTCCGTCATCGGCAGCGCCGCCCGGTCCAGCGTCATGGAGGTAATCGGCGCCGGCGTCCTTCCACCCGGAGAAGTCGGTCAGCAACACGAACAGACGGTTGCGCACACCGTCAGCGACGCGCAGGCCGGCCAGCCGGGCGACCAGGGGCTGCCAGATCAACTTCTGGAAGTCCTCCGCGCCACGACCGAACCGCTCCACCCCTTCCAGGGCAATGATCAATTCCTGCACCTTGAGCTGGACATGAATGCCATCGGCCAAGTCGGCGACCGTCGCCGCCCCCGCGGGAAGCTCGATGCCGCACTGGCGTGCCATCCAGCGGATCACGGCATCCAAATCGAAACAGTCCGAGGGTGGACGGCCACGCCGGACACCGCGCCCCCGCCGGAACCTCTTGGTGGAGAGCACATAGTCGAGGCACACGTCTTGCCCGTCATGCTCGCCCCCCGCCAGCAGCAGGGCCGCCGCCGGCGCATCAGACACTCCCTCGACGGACGCAATGGCCCGAGCGACCTTCGCCGCATGATCCTCCCGGCCGAGCCGTCCGAGCATGACGGGATCGATGGCACGGCCGGTTCCTGCGGCGTCCCCATGCAGAAGGGCTTTGGCAAGGTCTCCGCGCCATTGTAGGACGACTTGGAGAACCTGCTCGCAAAGCTCCCTTTCCTCGCGGAAACGGTTGACCATCTGCCAATTGCAGAGCGCCGCGACAAAATCGACTTGGCGTCGCCTGTGCTCCTTCTGCTTCGCCGGTTCATCGGGGAAATTGGTTTCAAGAAGCCGTTCGGCCTCCTCGTACAACGCCCTGTCCGCAGCGCTGCCCTTCTGAGGCAAGAAGACGGCCACCGGAGGATCGACGTGATCCCTCCATTGTTCGCATGCCCAGCGGAACTCAAGGCAGGTAATCGACTCTGTCGCCGAGTGTGGTATGGACCCGTACCAGTGTCCGAACAGCCCGAAATAGGCGTGGGCCTTGGCAAGCTGGGAACGGCATTTCCGCTCGACAGCGGTAAAGGACGAGACCCACTTCTCGCTCGGAAAGACATTGATTTGGGCACCGCTCAGCACCCGGCACACCTCCGCACGGTAGTCCCGCAAATCCTCGATGGTCGAACCGAGGAAGATCTCCTTGATGAGGTCGGCGTCACCGGCCAAGGGGCGCCCCATCCCACACCCGCGCAACGGCCCTGCTGATGTGCCGACAAAGCGCTGCCGGACATGCGCATGCACATGCCCCCGGCGATTCGTCGCACGACGTGCCGTCGCCGCCAGGTACACAAATCATCAGACTACTCACAGCCAGTCTCATGCGCGCAATACTAGCACGCACCTCGGATTGGCGGAACAAAACAGAGAGCGGCGCATACTGAGGCCGGGCGGAAACGTTCCGGAAGCGGGAGAGCCGCCGCCTTGTCAGCCGCCGGGATGGAAGGTGTCCCGGGCACACATGCATCCATCACTTGCCCGCTTCTGTACACCGCAGCGAGCAACCTGCGGTAAATTCGCATGACGATACGCTATGATTGAATGGAAATATCACTCACTTTATCATATGTTGGTGGCAAGAACTCTTGCGGCAACCATGTGCTCCTGTGCGGGCCAACCTCGGAACACTGCTTCAGAACGAAAAAATGACACTGAAAAACGGGCTTCAGCTCATCCTGCAGACCGAGCACCCCTCCGGTAGCTATTTGTGCGAGGGCTTCACCGGACTGCCTCTCAGGAAACCGGTTCAACTGATCCTGCTCACCAACGGAACGCCAGCAGGCCTCCGGCACAGCCAGGATCTGCGCAACGCCTTGGTCCGCAACCTCCTTGCGGCGGGGGGAGCGACGCATCACCAAGCGCACGCCATGCCGTGCTGCGGGACCATAGGCTCTCCGAGCGGTTGCCATGCGCTCTCTGATCAGAGTTGCAGGACCATCGTCGCCTACTGCGGGGATTTCACCCGACCATCCGCATTGCCGCAGTGGTTGACAGCTCTCAAGCGACGCGGCGGGAAGGATGCCCCCTCCATCATTCCCCTTCTCCCCCAAGGCGCAGATCCAACCACCTGCCTGCCTGGGACGATCCCCGGAAGACAGAACGTTGGCTTCTGGACGCACAGCGCAGGCAATATGGCCGGCGCCGTCCTGGCCGAGGCCGGGATCTGCCCATCGGAGTTCCGCATTTTCATCAGCTATTGCCGGGCCGATGGCGCGCGTATGGCCATGCAACTTTTTGGCGGACTCAACGAACGCAATTTCTCGTGCTTCCTCGACCAGTGCACCCAGGCGCCAGGCGTCGATTTTACACATGCCATTTTCGATGCGCTGGCAGACAAGGCTTTTCTGCTGCTAATCGAAACCCCTGGGGTTCTGAGGTCGGCTTGGACACAGGCCGAATTG
Organism: Pseudomonadota bacterium; assembly: GCA_023423695.1. GTDB lineage: Bacteria > Pseudomonadota > Alphaproteobacteria > Azospirillales > Azospirillaceae > Azospirillum. The sequence continues at coordinate 12,261 of JAFAFA010000093.1, forward strand.
GCGTTCGCGCGCGGCCACGGCATTCCCATCCTCTCCCTGCATGTTCCAGGCAGGCACCGGTCACCGGAAGTCCGGCCTGCCGAGCGCATTTTCCTGGCGCCGGACATGATGACCGGACGAGGAGCCAACCGCCGGCTGCGGGATCCGAGCGCTATCCTGGCCGAGATTCAGAACACGCACGCGACCGCCATGTTGGTCCGCCGCACGCACCAGCTCATGGGACTGCGTGTGACGCTGGAGCATCATGGAATCCAGGTCGCCCTCGGCCGCGGCGGTCTGATAGAGGCCCGGAGCGGCATCAATCGGTATCACCTACATGCCTGTGAACGCCCGCCGGTGCTGCGTGACTTCCATCATTGCGCAATCAATTCCGCTGGCGTCGGCCACTCCGCCGTCGTCGGATTGATCGCTCCACTTTTGTCGCAACGCCGCGAGGAAGGGAGATGGCTGTCGCAGCAATCCAGTATTGGCATGTTCGATGAGGTCACCGAGACACGCCGCTTGGCGCGCCGCATCGCACGGGGCGGAGGGTTGCTGTGATCACCGACTTCGATTTCGACGATCGCCTCCGCGGCAGGACCGTACTGCTCGCGGTGGGAGACGACGCTCCGGAAGACGCCGGCTACACCTCCACCGAAGACCACCTGTTGACGCTGGACCGAGCTGTGCGCAGCCTCGGGCGGGCGCTCTTCGCGGCTGGTGCGCGCATCCTGATGCGCCCACATCCGGTGTACATGCCCATGCTGGCGATAATGGCCCAGGATTTCCAAGAGCCGGAGTTGGCAGAAAAATCCTTTGTCGATCGCGACACCTCGCCGCCTATACCTGGCGTCACCATTCTTGGTGCGACTGAACAATGGCTGCGTCAGCGCTGGCCCTATCTCCTCGACAAGGGACTGGCAACGCTGATCGCGACCTCCGGCCCCCATCACCAGCGCCTGAAGCACGGAATTGCAAAAGCGGAACCGGTCGCCATGCTACTGGTCGGCTTCAAGGCAGGCTTTGTACGCGAGGTGAACCTTTTCCAGCGCATGCGCCAGGATCGACCGGTCATTCCCCTGGAGATTCCCGGAATCATGGCCGTGGAAATGCAGGCGAAAAGCTGGTGGCAATTGTCCAAGACGCGGCACCGAGGGAAGTTCAAATTTTCTGTTCCTGGCCAAGGAATCAGGGGCGATGCCCGCGAGTTGGCCGGCGAGTTCTGGCAACGAGTAAGCGCCCTGCACTACGGGGAGAACGGTGACCCTACGTGGGGAAGCGCTGCGATGGCGCCTCCCTCTCTCATGAGGTCCACGCCACCTCGTCCGGTCGAAGCGATTGCCGAGACGATCGTCGAGCAGCTTGCTGGCCGGAGGGACAAGGAAACATAATCTGCCCTGATGAGGTGGCTCCCGCTTCCCAGACAGTCAGATAAGCTTGACATGCCAGAACCATCGAAGATCAGGAGCCTTCGCGCGATATGGGGGCCGCGGGGGTCGCAGCCGGCGGCGGCACAGGCTGGAGTTGGCCGAGGCGAAGGAACTCCCTGTCGATATAGCGCAGATGTAGCCGTGCCGGTCCCCAGAGCGCAATTCCAAGCAGCGCAATTCCGGGCCGGCTGCATGCAGCGCGTATCTTTGGGGCCGCAAATAGCGCAGCCAACAGGGCAAGAAATGGAAGAAACAACTTGGATACGGTGATTGCCTCCGGCAACAGGAAGAAGTAGGCCGCTGCCAGAAGAAGGAGAAGAATAAGCGCAGGCCCAGCGCCCCAACGCATGCGAACGTCCCGAGACAGGCGCCAAGTTCGGAACAGGCGGCAGCGCCCCGCGGCCAAAAGTTCGGTCAGGCGTCCGTATTCCGGGCTTGTGATTAAACCGCCGTTCATTACATCGCTGATCTTCAGGAAATGCCAATCTTCCGGCTGGCTTTCGCTCACCGGCAGCCCCTTCTCCTTGCAGAGATAATAGCTGGCCATCCGGTAGCCGCTAGTCATGAGGGCAAAGGCCTCCGTGTTCGAAAAGCTGTCGAGATCGGTGCGGATGCCGGCAAGCAGTTCCTGAACCTGTTTGCGGATGCCATAAGGGGTGTGCGACTCGTCGCGGGTGTGGTCCGCCACTTCAGCCGGTTCCTCGCAACCGTGCCAGTTGATGGGGACGACATCGAGATCCTGCTTTAGGTGGATGAACATCAGCCCCCTGATCAAGCCGCCGTCGCGTTGTGCTTGCAATGCATCGAACTGCGCCTGCCGGACGCGCTGCATCAATACGTCGTTGCTTCGCTGCAAAGGGCCGACTACCCCGCCGCCAGGGTCGGTTACCGTGGTGATCTGGCCGGACGCGTCGCTCACCAGCACGACATCGCAGTTCTGTTCGCGCAGGCTCTCGATGCCTTGGTTGTCGTATACGCCGCCGTCCACCTGACGGATCACAAACCGCTTGTCATCGGAGTCGTAAAGCTTCGCCATGCGGACCGGTTCGAACAGCCCTGGAACACAGGCGGACGCCACGACAGCCTGCCCCAGGGTGATGTTGCCCACCACACCCACGGCCATGTCATACGACACACGCCGAAAGCGGTTATTGCCATCAACGGCTTGGTTGATGGCATGAGGGGACTCACCCATGCTGGCCGTCGTGTACTGCCAGTTGTGCGCGGTGTTGAGGGTCGTCGCATTCAGCACGAGCGCCGGCACCTTGGCTTTCCGGCGGACATTGTCCACGCCGGGATCGAACCCCTTTCGCCCGAGGGGAATTATGGAAAGCTTGCTGATCAACAGGGGGCCGCTTGGCTTGCGATTTTCCGGCGCGTCACGGAAGACCCTGGAGAAAAGCTCGGTTTCCAACAACTCGCCAAGGCGGATCGTCCGCGAATAATCCGGATCGAGTATGGGCCGAAGCAGGCATCCCGGTTTCGCGAACACCTGCATGCGAATGTTCGTCTGCACGCCTGCGAGGAAATCCTGCGCCACCTTCCTGACAAGCTCGACGTAGCGTTTGCGCAGCTGCTCATCGCTGTAGGAGTCGACGTCCTCGGTTTCCAGCATTTCGCGGAGCTGGAGATAATAGTGCGCTCCGACGATCGACCCGCCGGACACGCAGGACAACACCTCGACATGGCGCAACAGGTCGCGCTCGGCCATGGAGGCAAGCACCCCGAGGTGGAAGAGCGATGCGCGGAACCCGCCTCCCGATAGGGCAAGCCCGACCTTGCCGATCAGGGCGCTGGACCGCATGGCGGGACCGACGAACCGGTCCAGCACCTCGATCGCCGTGAGTCGTTGCCCCTCGACCTTGATGGGCCCGTGTTGAAGGGTGTTGATGCGGGCCAGTTGGAACGCAGTGGTCTGGAACTGCCATTCGCCGATCAGGTCTCCCGACCCAGCCTTTCCCGGGAGCGATTCGGCGAGGGCTTTCGCCTCGCCCAGCCAGATGTCGGCATCGTCGTAGCGGCCGATGCCGAAGAAGGCTTCAGCCACCGTCACCAGATACCACCACTCACCTGCCGGCCCATTCGGCGCAGGCGTGCGGGGCGCTGTGGCAAGCCGCATCGCCAACTCGCGCCGGATAGACATCGCCTGCTCGCGCCGCTGCGTTGCGCGTCCCGGTTCGGTGGTTTCCTCGATGTGCGCCAGCAGGTCGAGGATGAACGCGGCGTTGATCGATGTGTAGCCGTCCTTGGCAATCCGGTCTAAGTCGCTCCCGCGCATATAGTAGTGGAGCGACCGCTCCAAATGCTGCTTCCGCCCCGTCGCGTCCCAGAGATATTTATGGATGGCCCCGGCCAGCCCCAAAGTCTCCTGGTCCTTCGATAAATCGGGATTATCTGCCCGCCGGAGTATGTCGAGCGCCCGTTCCAGGCGCTCGCGCACTGGTAATTCGCGATCCTTGTAGGTGCACAGCGCCCATTCCTGACTGGCCTGCCGTGAAAAACTTCCCGGTTCCCTGGCCGCGTGCTTGGCAAGCAGCCGGCGGGCTAATCCGAACGCTCCTTGCGCCTTCAATCGACCGACCAGGGCGAGCGCCTCATTCAGCGACACCCGTTCTCCGGTGATGATCCGAAGGGCTCTCGCTTTATCATTCTCGATCATGCGTGCTTTCGTCCGGTCGTCAGGCGTGCGCCCGCAGGGCCTTCTCTATGGTGGTCGTCCAGGGCGGCACAGCGCCCCGTACGGCGCGGGCCTCGCGGATCAGGCTGAGGTTGTTGGCCGTCGTTTCCGGTTCCCAGGCCTCGCGCACGCAAGCGAGCGCATCGGCGAGCGCGTTCTCGGCGCCCGTCTTGTCGCCGGCTAGCACCGCCAGTTCTAGACGGGTGGCATGGTCCCAATAATCCGGTCGGCCGCCGGCGATCCGGCGCTCCACCGCATAGCGCACAACGGGCAGCAGCGCTTCACGGCGGGGGTCGGGCGGCGTGTGGATTTCCATCAGCGTCACCGCGTTGATTCCCGGATAGGCGTCGCGCCAGTCTGCTTCGAAGCCCTGAAGGTAGGCGTTAATGGCCTTTCTCAGCATTCCGTCCGCCAGCGCCGTTTGACCAGCGCGACGTGCGGCGTCCCAGCGGTCCTTGTAGACACGCCCAAGAATGCCCCAGGTCTCGCTGCTTGGTCCGTTGTCGCGGATCAGATCGAGCAGCAGCCGCTCCGCCTCAGCGCCGCGCCCTGCACGATTGAGGGCGAGCGCCAACTGCTCGCGCACCATCACCGTAGCGGCCAGCGGCGGCGACATCAGACCGGCCAAGCGGATCATGTCATCCCACGACTTAACCGCCCGGTATGACAGGAAAAGGTCAACAACTACCCCTGTCTCAGCATCGCGGAGGTCGCCGAGGCTCCGCTCCACCGCGTAGACGGCGCCGCGCCCGCCGGCCCGAGCCACGGCCAGTTCCTCCTTGCGCCGGGCCGAGTAGCTGAGGCGGTCGCGGAATACGTCCGTCTTTAGCCTCTTGACGTCCGGTACCGGCAGATCCTGGACAAGCTGGAAAACCGGGCTGTCGGTCGCGGCCTGCCGGCAGCCCGAGAGTCGGGCTGCCAAGGCTGCTCGGTCATCAGCCGGAGCAGCGGGGACCCCGCCGGGGCCAAGGCGATAAGGCAACGAACGAAGCATCTCCACATCGAAAGGCAGGCGATGCTCGGCGGCGTGCATCAGCGTGGTGCTGTGTGGCCGCAAGGCATGGCGCACCCCCAACTCGTAGAAGACATTGGCGTTGGCCGTGGTCAGGTCGGCGACCGCGAAGTCGCACAGCAGCAGACGCTCGAACATCGGCTTGTGGATGATGCCGCCTGCCAATTCTTCGCGTGCGATCACCGCCTCGAATTGGGCATCGCCGATCGCCGGAGCAATGATTTCGTCATAAACGGCATCAAAATTGATGATTGTGCCGTCACTGGCAGGTTTTGGGCCATAGGGCATCAACACAAAACATAATGGCTTCATCACGGCACCTCTGCGAACAGGATCTCAACTTAGTCGAGTAAACCATGGCCAGGCAAGCGTGCAGGTGGGCGTCGCAGGATCACAAGGTGTAGCGACGCTGATGGGGCGGCCACGACCATGTCTCTCGGTTTCCAGCGGCGACACGATCCTGTTCAATCGTTGATCGGAGGGCGTCCTTGGGCATTGTCACGTTAACCCGACCGGAGGCAAGGAGAGGGGTTAGCAGCGCCCCAGCGACACCTTCTACGCAACTTGGCGGGCGCACGTCTCCTGTTGCCAGAGGACGAAATCTTCAGCCCGGTGGGCCCAATATTCTGAAGCAGTTATAAGGTGGCGGGGTGAGTGGCAATGCTGGTGGATAGGGCTATGGGCTGACAGCAGCTGCTGAGCTCGGCGCGGTGATTTGAAGCGTTTCATCCGTCGCTCACGCAGGCGGGTCTGCTGGTGCGAATTCTCAGCGCGGTTGTTGAGATACAAGTTTTGCCGGAGCTCCACGCCGGGGATGATCTTAGCCTTGGCGGCAGTGTATCGGTGACGACGACACGCGGCACGGATGGCGCCAACGGCGGCTTTCAAGATGGTATAGCCGCCGGTGTAACCGCGCTCCTTGAGTTCCCGCAGCGGTCGCCGGGCGCTGAGATCAGGAAAGGCTTGCAGGCGCTCCAGCAGACAGGGCTCGAAGGGTGTGAGCAGCGTTGGCCGAGCTGACCGAGGGGTATAGACGGGCGCCTCCAATCCGCGGGCGATGTATTTGCGGATGGTCTTGCAATCCAGGCCGGTGCGGCGTGCGATCGCCGACACCAATAGGCCCTCGCGGGCGAGATCGAGAATCATGACGAGTTCCCCGAGTCTGACCACCGGTCCTCTCCCTCCGCCTCTGAGGGTGATCAGGGGCGACGGGTGGCCGCAGGGCTCCGGGGCGTACGCCCCGGAGCCCTGCCGTTGCGTCAGCCTCGGGAATTTTCAGGGGCACTGACACCTTGTTTACGTGACGATGCCGTTCGAACTCGTGGGCGACGTCCGCTGGATCCGATCCAGAGCGGACCAACACGACCATGTGTTGCCGGAATACCGGTAGATAGGGTGAAGTTTTTTGGTATCGGTCAACACCTCCTGCGCAAGTCCGATGAGGGCCACCGAACCAAGGCAATTCCAGTCACCTCGACGGACAAACGGTAGCCGGCGTACCGTGAGGCGAAACGCGTCGTCATGCCTGCCCTATACCAACATGCCCCGCGTCCGAGCCAGCCCCAACTTGACAGTACTTGGCTGTGGCATTAGCCCGATCCGGGCTGTCGCACCCCAAAGTTCTCCGCCGTCCCGCGACTGAAAACGTGCCTTCCGCACGAAATTGCCCCGGACCAAGTCGTGCAGCACGGCCGTTGCTTCGGCCTCGGACATCCCGGCATCGGCGGCGATGCGGTCAAGATGGCGCCAGTTCCACCGGCGGTCGCACAGGGCGGCGTAGACTTTCCTGGCACGCTCCGACGCGCCAACGTGGAGCGCCGGGCCCATCGGCCAAGTGTTCGAGGCGAGCGTAGGCAGGTGCGAATGCTGATCGACCCCGCCGGACTTGTAGCGCACCGTGATCTCCAGCCTGAACTCGCCCCACCCCTGGCTTTCGACCGCGAAGCAGCTGTCCCGGTCACGGACCCGCCGCACCGGGTTGCGGATGCTCTCGTGCAGGACATATTCGACCTCGCGGATGCCATCCAGCACGTCCGGTTCGGCGTCGACGAAGACGCACCACCCATACTGGTTGGTCTCCCGCCGGCTCTGAAGGCGGGAGTAGGTGCCGAACCGGATCGCTGACGGTGACGGGCTATGCCCGACGAGATGCTGGAGCAAGGCGGTGCATTCGCGGCCGGGATCAATGTCCTTCCGGGATTGCAGGAACCGCAGGACGTCGGCCAGACGCACGCCGAGGCCGTGCGACAGTTCGGTCCGCAGGTCGTCCGAACCCATGCTGACTCGAAGGCATTGCAGCAGCAACCCGAGCGGACGGGTTTCCCGGCTGGCCTCGCCGAATCGACGCTCCTCCGACAGCGCATTCTCCAGCGCGCTGACCACGCTGCGCTGCCGGCCTAGAAGGAAAAACGTGTAGCCGATGACCCGCAGGACGGAATCGTGGCTTTCGATCAAACTGACGATCGCCGCCGGCTTGATTCTGTCAAGCCGCTTCTCCGCCTCGTGGAAAAGACGACGGTGCACGACGTTGAAGGAATCCATGCTTATGGGTCCGAGAAATTCCTCAGACAGCGGCCGCAATTCATCGGCCACCAGCCCTGAGGTGATGCTGGCGATGAGCTCCTCCGACAAAACATTCAGGCTGTCGTGGTCGATATCTTCCCAGTTTTTCATCATGGAGACGATCCGGGCACGCAGCGCCGCGCGATTGTATGTCTTCGGATTTAGGCGATCATGATGCCGCACTTCCCGGATCAGCCGCTGGCGCGCCGGTTCGCTGTCGAGGACCGCCCTCAGGATGCCGGCCTGGACGGGCCGAGTTTCGGAGAAGCCACTGGCCTGACTGTCCAGGAAGATGAAGTCCCAGGCCAGCCAGCGCGCCGCGCCGGGTAGGGTGGCGCGAAGTCGGCCGATGGCAGCGGCCCGGTCCGCCGCCACAGTATTGTCTTCTCGTCGCCATCCCGCGGCGCTCCACAGCGCCGTCAGATAATCCCTGAGGGCACCTCTGGTCTTATCCAGGGCCAGACCGGCGGACGCGGCAAGCTCGGCGACACCTTCGGCGCACGCGCGGTACCGGGCCTGGATGTTCGGGTCGACGCAGTCGCCCAATAGATCGAGAATGCCGTCAGCCACGGAGGCGGCGCCTTTGAGCGATGCGGCTTCGCCGGACAACCGTTGCAGGGCGCGCCAATCGGGAAAAGCGCGGTACGGCATCCAATCGCGCAGACCTTGCGCGAAGTTTTCGGCGTCTCCCCCCGTTCCGGGCACGGCAATGACAGGAACGCCGGCCCTATCCGCAGCATCGCAGACAGCAGCCACGCCGCCGTTGCCGCCGAGTGCCACCACCACGTCGCACTCCGCCACCATGGCCTCGGCCCAGATACCCTCCGGGATCATTCTCGGCTCGACGTCAGTATGGAAGTCTGGCTTTCGATATTCCTCGACGAGTTGGACCAGACGTTGCTCCAACGGCTGGGCATTATCGAGGGATTCCACAAAGGCACGCGCGACGACGTGGTCGACTCCCGGCCAGCCTCCGCACACCAGGACATACCCGGCACGGGCAAGACCTTGGCCCAATTGGCCCGCGACCCGCCAAGCCTCGGGCGGCAAGTCGGGTCTGCCCGTCCCGACCACCAAGACCCGGCGCTGGACGGCGCCGAGCAGGTCGCCGAGCGGCCTTGCTGGAACGACGAAGGTCAGCTCGTCTCCGTGCCGCGCGCTCGCCGCCAAGCCCAGCAGGCCGTCCTCATCCCACACCGGCGTTCCGCTCGATCCCGGCGGCGGCACGCGGGCGAAACGCACGCCGAACCCTTCTTCGCTCACGGACTCGACGGTTCCGCGCATGAAGAATGGGCCCTCGTTCTCACCGCCGGACGTCAACACCGCCACGACCTCACGACCGACCAAGGGGCGATCCGTTGAGACGACCGGCTCGGTGGAGGCAACCGCCAAGTCCGTGATGTCCCCAGCAAGCTCGATGAGCGCGAGGTCGTCGGCCGCGGGGCCGAACGGCTCGGGAAGTTGGGGTGATCCACGCAGAGGACTGTGAATGAGTGTCCTCCCTTTCGCCGACCGGATTCCGCCGGTGCCGTCGGTCGCCGTGACCCGCAAGTCCCAATTCCACCGCGGGGAAATCCCACCGGAGCGTTCGCGAAGCGCATGGGCGGTGGTGAGGACGTGGCGGGGAGAGACCACCACGCCGGTCAAGCGCGCCTGCCCTTCATCGTAGACGGACACGACACTTCGGCTGCGGGCCCAGAGCCGTTCCTGCGGAGAGGTGACATCCTCCTCGGCCCGGACGACCAGCCCGTCGGGCAGGTACAGGTCGACCGCCGCCGCATCCGTTGGAAACAGGACCGGAGCGCGGCCGACCACGATCCCCTGCCCGTCGGCCGGCGTCCGCCCCGGAAGGACCAGGTCCACACGGATCGAGCCAAGCGGCGCCACCATTTCGATGACATGTCCGCCGGCCAGTTCCACTTCGGCCAGTTCCAAGCCCCGCTGCACGCGCCGCACCCAGAGGGAGCGAGGCTGGCGCAGCACGGGCGGCAGCACCTGCGCGATCATGGACGCACCGGGCAGCGACCACGCCGTGGCGGGAAGGCGGACGCGCGTGGTCCGGATCCAGGCTAGCGCGTCCGCCTTCCCGTCATCGTCGAGGCTGTTGCGGACCCAGCCCCACAGCGTTTCGATGCGATCGCTGTCGTCGGCAGTCGTCGGCCCTCCCCGGGTCGCCCAGTAGGTTAGCTCTTCCTGGACCTGAAGCCAAGTGGCGTGCCGCACCGTGTTGCAGTCGCGGTACGCGGCGCCGGTCCGCAGCCGGAACAGGAGCGCCCAGGCCTGCTCCAGGCGGCACTGCGGGTCGTTCGCCAGTCGGTTCTGCAGGATGGACTGCGCCTCCGGCCGAAACACCAGCCCGGTTGCGGCCGCTGTTTCAACGACGTCGCTGAACCACAGGTCGGCCTCGTCGGCGGCGGTTCGGTGCGGCGCCAGTTCCAGCCGCAGCGCCCGCACGAGTTGCGGCTCGACCCGTCCGGCCAGCGACGCGAGCATCGCCAGTTCCGCCGCGCCGGGAGTAAGGGATTGCACCATCGGCGGCCCGTTGCGCATCAGGCTCCTCCGACCAGCGCGGCGAGCGGAACGTCCCGCACGCCGGTTCCGCGATCCCAGGTGATCAAGCGGAGGTGACGGGTCAGCCCGCTGTTGCCGTACCGGCTTGCCGGATAAGGGGACAGGACGGTCAGGGGCACCTGCGCCGCCGTCATTCGCCGCAGGAAGCCCTTCCACTGCACGGTGTGCAGGCGCCGTTCGAGCGCGGTGCCGCGCATCACGCCCAGATCCGACACCACCAAAACCGGCGTGCCCAGCCTGGGCGGGTCATAGGCGACCATTGTGAAGCCGTCCTCGCCGCTCACCCCAGACGATGGGCAATGATCGAAGTACCGGATCGACAGCGCGTCGACGCCGACGATGCGCCCCAACTGGTCGACCAGCCGCGCGGCGTCCTCCAGAAACGGGGCCATGTGCGGCGAGGTGTCGACCAGCATCTGCAGCCCCGACGCCAATGTGGAAACCGGCCGCCGCGGGACCGTCGTCATCGGCCGGCCTGCGGCTATGGCCGCGACGACCGCGGGTACATCCACCTCGCCACGCCGCATCCGCACGGCCGACAGCCGGCCGAGGATCGCCCGGCCGAGCTTCGGTTCGAACAGCGGGGCGATCGGGGCATCGAACAGGGGCCTGTGCTCCTCGGGCGAGGGAAGCGGAAGCGGGCCGACGTCCGCCCGAACGGTGACCGCCTCCGGAGCCGTCTCCTGCGTCGTCTTCGGAACCGGGGCCGTCAGGTGCCGCAGCCGCAACGGCCGGACGGGTGGCTGCGTGGATGAGTTGGGCGGCGGGGGCATCCGGTCGTACGGAGGGAAGCCGATCCTTTCCCGACGCCGTTCCTCATCGGGGCTGGTGGACGCCACGGTTTTCGGTTCGGGCACGCTCCAGCCAAGGGTGGCTAGTGCGACCGCGCGCCGGACGGGGTCTGCCGCCACGCCCGGGAAGCCGAGCGCGCGAACCACGTCACCGATGGGTGCTGGGCGGACGGAACGCATGCCTTACGTCACCTTGCCGCCGGATATCGCCTCGAGGACCGCGGTGCGGGTGGCGGCATCGCCCGTCAGTTCCATCCGTCGCCATGCCCGTACGAAGTCGAGGAACTCGGCGGCATTGGCGCCCGACTGCTCGGACGGCACGGCGGCGAGGTAGGCGAGGTAATAGTCCGCCAGCTCCTCCAGGTCGCTCTGGCCGTTTCCCAGGCGGTGGAGCGCGGCGATCGCCACGAGTTCCGGCTTCCCGGGACTCGCGATCACCAGTTCGACGCAGCGGCGCAGGAAGGCCGGCGGGAGATCGCGTTCCTCGTTGGTCGTCAGGATCACCAGCGGGACCCGGTCTGTCTTAGCGCGGATCACCTTGGACAGCTCGGGAACCGGGAATTCCAGGTTGCCTAAGGGGCCGAGCAGGTTGTTCGGCACGTCCGGATCGGCCTTGTCGATCTCATCGATGAGGACCACCCAGGGCGCGCCGACCGTCAGGCCCGCCGGCTGGTCGCCCTTGCGCGGGAGGGCCGCCGCCTGCTCCGCGTCGAAGGCCCAGAATAGCGGCCCGGGACGGAGGTAGTGCGCCTCGCTCCTGAAGAGCCGTTTCGCCTGCGCATCCTGCAGGCGCCGGAGATGGTCCACCTCGTACAGCAGGTCCTGCGCCTGCGTGCGCGTTCCGACGGTGCGCCCGATGTAGTTCCACCCCGCCTTGGCCTTCACCGCGCGCGCCAGCGACGATTTCCCGACGCCGGACGGGCCGCGCACAAGGAGGGGCCGTCCCGTCGCCAGGGCCAGGTTGAGCCGCAGCCGGATGGTGTCATTGAAGACGTAGCAGTCGTCCAGGGACCGGTCGGCCGCCTCCGTGCCGTGGTCCACGAGGCGCCGCATCGGCTGCTCGGCGCCGTCGTCGAAGAAGGGGTGGTAGGAATAGGGGTGTTCAGGCATGGTCGCGCCCATCCGACTGTAGGTGTTCGCAAAGGTTGTCGAATTTGAGTTTCCGGCCATACAGGTGGTCTTCCCGCTCCAGCGTCTCGATCAACGGCGTGAGCAGGGTTATCCGATCCTTAGGACACGCGGAGACGAGCCCCCCGCCGCATGGCGTCAAAAGGACGATGCCGCAGTGCGGGATAGTGTCGTTCACCGCCGCGATCAGGTCATCGCACTCCGCCGCAGCTTCCACCTGGGTCCGGAACACCACCGGGCTACCGTCGCGCCGGCTCGCCTCGGCCAGCACCCGGGCGGCCCTCAGCTTCGTCATTCCCGGTAGACGGCTCTGCAACTTCTTCAGAAGCTCCCTCCGGAGCGACACCACGCGGTTGAGTTCCTGGACGCTATTCAGGTCCATGATCATCCAACGCTCGTGGCGCAAGCCGCCGGCCCTGGCTACGTAGAGATCGGACACATCGGGTTCGCTGGTGTCCATCAGCACGGCGCGCGCGTCCTTCGGATCCTTTTCCATCTCCAGGAGCAGCTGGACCGCCGCCTCGTCCGGCACCTCGGCCGCGGCGATCAGGCGGCACAGCCGCCGCAACGCCTTGAGCTTGGCTCCTGCTTTCCCCGGGGGCGTCGCGGAGTCGTGAAACGTCTCGATGGCATCCATCACCCGGCCGTGCCGCTGCTCGACAAGGCTCCGGGCGATCTGGCCGGCCTCCGCCGCCGTTTCCAAGACCCGGGACATCGCCGCGTACGCATCCGGATAGTCGGATAGGATGTCGGCGACCGCCTTGGTCAGCCGGTCTTGCGGCGGCAAACCCAGGGCGGGAAGCGCGGCGACCAACGCATCGGCAATCTCACCGATCGCTTGGTGCAGAGAGGCCGAATCGGAAGGGTCTTCACAGACGACGAAATTGAACTCGCCGGCGTTCGGCGGCTCAAAGTTTGGCGCCTTTTTGATGTCCGCGACACTAGTGCCGACGGCAACCGGCATGATCACGACCCCGTCGGATTCGCCGCGGCGGAATGCCAGCATTGCCAGTTCGCTGGAAACCCAAGGCTTTTCGGCCGTGAGGGACTGCGGCGATATCAGAACGACCGCGCCGGCGCAGGCGTGGATCCATTGTCTCACCTTTTCCCGCCAGGGATCGCCGCCCCGCAGGTTCTGCCGGTCGTACATCAGCTCGTACCCAGCGTGGGTCACCCCCATCCTGTCTTTCAGCGCGCCGACAAGGCCCTTGAGGAACAGTTCGCCCAGCTCATCGCCATTGGTGTGGCTGATGAAGATGCTAGGACCCCTGTTCGGCGGCATGCATATCCCTCCTCATGGCCCCTAACGGAGCTAGCCTGATCCGAGCCCCGCAACCCCCGTCAGCGGATCTTACGCAACTCGGCGCCGGCTGCAAGAATTGATGCGTCTGTGAATCGGCATGGAATAAGGGTTCATCCGCGCATTCGGTGCTGAGACGGACGGCTCGTAGCTGTTGGTGCACATGTGAAGTGGGGAGATTCACATGATGCAGATCTCGGATCGCGCCCTGCCGCTGGTGCCGGCCGGCCTTCAGGCGACGGCGGTTATGATCGAACAGGATCGCATCGTCGTCACCGCCCGAACGATTGGAACGGTGGCAACCTGTCCGACCTGCGGAACGGGATCGGACCACGTTCACAGCCACTATTGGCGCACCATTGCTGACTTGCCGTGGCAGGGACGCCAGATCGTTCTGCGGGTTCAGGTTCGTCGCTTCCGTTGCCGGCACTGCGGATCGCGTATCTTTGCCGAGCGCCTGCCCGAGATTGCCTGCAAGGAGCGGCGGACGGGGCGGCTGGCGTTGGCTCAAGCCCAGATTGGTTTGGTGCTGGGCGGCGAGCCGGGGGCGCGGTTGGCGTCGAAGCTGGCCATGCCGGTGAGTGGCGATACCATCCTGCGCCTCATCCGCAAACTGCCGCCACCACCGTGTTCGCCTCCGCGGGTGATTGGTGTCGACGACTGGGCATGGCGCCGCAGCCGGCGCTACGGAACCATCGTGTGCGACCTGGAACGCGGCCGGGTGATCGACCTGCTGGCCGGCAGGACCCAATCCTTGAACGGTGCGCCGTTGCGCAACGCCCCTGGTTTACGCGCCAGGACCGGGACATAGTGCCAGGGATCAAACACCGTTCTGTCGCGGCCGAAGCAGCGGGCGTGCTCGCCGACGATCCGTCCATCCTGGCACAGTTCGATCCGCTCGGCATAGGCGCGGATTTCCACCGGACGGCCCACCGCGCCGGCCGTGACCGAATACTTGTTGTTGTCGAAGCGTACCAGGCAGGTCTTCGACACCGAGGCCGGTACCGCATGGAAGCCGTCGAACCGCCCGGCATAGGGAACCAGACTTGATCGCTCCGCCTCGAACATCTCCCAGACCGTCCGCTCCCGGATTTCAGGATGGCGATACGCCTTGGCGTGGGCGACGCAGCGGTCCAGGAGCAAGCCGTTGAGTTCGTCGTAGCTCTTCACCCGCAGCCGGGGGGTGAAGAAGCGCTCGCGGACCAAGCCGACCTGATTCTCGACCTGTCCCTTTTCCCAGCCCGATGCCGGGGTGCAGGCGACCGGATCGACCAGATAATGGCTGCACATCTGCAGGAAGCGCCGGTTGTAGACGCGCTCCTTGCCGGCAAAGATCGTATCGACCGCCGTCTTCATGTTGTCGTAAATGCCCCGCGTACAGGCGCCTTTGAAGAAGGCAAAGGCCCTGTCGTGGGCGTCGAACACCATCTCCTGGCTTTCGCGCGGATAGGCCCGCACGAACAGCATCCGGCTGTGACACAGGCGGACATGGGCCACCTTCACCGTGACCGTCGTTCCGTTGATCAGGACGACCTCATGGCTCCAGTCGAACTGGTAGGCCTCGCCTGGCGCAAAGCTCAACGGCACGTAGGCTTGGGCGACGGAGGGTCCCTGCTCCTGCCGCCAAACCCGGGCATAACGACGGACAGCGTCGTAGCCGCCTTCATAGCCGCGCGACCATAACGTTTCGAACAGCCGAACCAGCGTCAGGCGTTCCCGTGATGCCTTTCCCTCGTTGGCCAGCAACAGAGCATCCAGCTCTTCACGCCAGGGGCCGATCTTCGGCAAGGGCTGGTTCGTGCGCGTGTAGCGGAACTCCGTGGCCTCCGACCGGATCACCTTCCGCACGACCTTCCGGGAAAGCCCAAACTCCCGGCAGATCACCTTGATCGGTTTCTTCTGCACGAAGTAGGCACGACGGATCTTCGCGATCGTTTCCACAATCAGCATCCCTCGACAGGCCTCCATGTCCTCCATGGCGGCCAGTGTGGACCCAAAGCTTCGGGGGTCCCGTTTGGATGCCGATCACCCCCTAAACGGGGTCCTTATTCCATGCCGATTCACAGTGCTTCCATTCGACGAGGACGCGGCCGGGCACTACGGCGAGATCCGTGCCGATCTTGAGCGGCGCGGCAGCATTATCGGACCCTACGATCTGATGATCGCCGCGCATGCCCGCAGCCGGGGCCTAATCGTCGTAACGGGAAACCTGGGTGAGTTTCGGCGTGTCGATGGCCTTCGGTCGGAAGATTGGCTCATCGACGCCTAATCCAGAAAAGGAGCCAGAACTGGATGTCGGTCATCAGTCAATGGCTTTGAAGGTCCGCTTCTGGCGGATTGTGTTGAAAAAGTCGGTGTTGCCGGCCGCGTGAGACCTTGATTCAATCCTCCTTGGCAGAAGGAGGACCCAGCGATGATGGGCGAGCGGACGGTGATGCAGGAGGCGCTGTTCTACGAGTTCAGCCTTGAGCGGCATGTCCCGTCGGATCACCTGCTTCGCTCAATCGACCGGTTCGTCAATCGGCAGCATTGTAACGATCAGGCGCACGCGCGGTAAGGGTGTGTATCAGCGCCGAAGTGGGATTCATCGTAAGCAGTGTTCTCAGGCCACGGCGGGTCCCACCTGCCGGGTATAGACCCAGGGCAGGAGTTCATCGAGCTTGGTGATCGGATGACCGCCGGCGAGTTTGGTCAGCACGTCGGCGAACCAAGCCAGCCGATCGACGCCGCTGAGCTTGCAGGGTTCCACCAGCGACGCGATGGTCGCCCAGTGCTCGCCGCCGCCATCGCTGCCGGCGAATAGAGCACTCTTGCGTCAGGGCCAGATCCACAGCTGGGCATCTTCCACCTCGACGCTGGAACGGTCGAGCCGAGGGTGAAGGAACTTCCGGTGGCAGACCTGCTGGAACAGATCGACACCGCAGCGCTGTCACAGCGCCGAGCGCAGCGCTTCGACCGCGGCAACGTAGCGTTTCGACCGCACAGCGTAGCGCTTCAGCCGCTCAGAGCGCAGCATTCAGTCCGCGAAGCGCAGCGCTGAGGGAGCCGCTTCCGCTGGGTGCTTTCCGCCGAAATATGCACGCCGGGAACCGGCCGGGTGAAGACCGGACGGCTGTGGGCCTATGTCCGCGATGATCGGCCTTGGCAGGGGCTGGACCCGCCGGCGGCGATTTACGCCTACACCAGCGATCGCAAAGGCGAACGCCCGGCCGCCCACCTGCGGGAGTTCCGCGGGGTGCTGCAGGTGGACGGCTATGCCGGGTTCGAACGGCTGGCTGCCGGCAATCGGGTTGTGCTGGCGGCGTGCTGGAGCCATGCGCGTCGACATTTTTACGACCTGGCCGAAAACGGCTCGCCTACCTGCGCGACGTCTTGGAGCGCATGGTGAACGGCTATCCCGCCAGCCGCCTCGCCGATCCCCTCCCATGGAACTGGAAGCCCGCCGTCAACGCCTGATCCGGTGCGATCACGCTCCGCTTACACTTCATCGCGCCCCCGGTCCGCTGCCATAGCAGCCGGCCGTACCATCCTCCCCCAGGTTTGCGACGGTTTCTTACACCTTCACCTGCTTCGGCATCTCCTACGCCTCCGGCCGCCTCAAGCACGGCCCGTTCACCTCGCTGGCCGCGGCCCAGCGCGCTTTGGCGTAGCTCGTGGAGCGGGACGGCAACCCGGCCGCCTACGGCATCACCCTGTGCGTATACGACAACCGCCGCAGCGCCATGAACTCGGACGCCTCGAACTATTGTGCGCTGCGCGGCTACATCCGCAGCTTCGACTGGCACCAGGTGGCCGCCCTCAACGAGACCGAGGCCCGCTGACCGGCGCTCTGGCGCCTCAACCCCATATCCACCTGGAAACACGAGGAGAGCCGCCATGATGAACCAGCCTTCCCCCGCCATCGCATGGCGCTACCCCATGGGGAACGCCGAAGCGGTCCTGCCGACCGGGCACCACATCCGCGTCTTGGGTGATACGTCGCGCTGCGGCTACCGCCCCATGTTCACCCCGCGGGACGAGCAGTGGGACTGGCACATCGTTAATCCCAGCGGCCAGCGCATCCGCGGAGCCACCGGCGTTGCGCCACTGCGCCGCGTCGCCATGGGGATGGCGCTGTGCCACCTCCTGACCCGCTGCGAGCTGTCCGCTCACGAACGGATGGTGTTGGCCAGGATTGGGCTCGACCGGTCGACCACGCAAGACTGCTACTACCCGCCGCGCCCGCGCTGACTCGCCGGCCCACCAGGGCGCCGCGGCTCGCCGCGATACCCGAGCGAGCCAGCCAGAGCCGGGTAACGAAGGCTGCCATGCAGACCATCAGCGCCAACGCCTGGACCTCGACCATCACCCACGCCGTCAGCCGGGCGCTCGCTGGGCATGATCGACATTGCCTTGGGTGTGGATCAGCTTGGAACTGGGGTTCATCCGCTCGACACTGCTGGCGAATTCAGGAGGTGCGTGCGACTCCAACAAGCTGGCCGAAGTGCGCTTGCCTGGTCGGCGCTATGGGAGAGCCTTCCAGCCAGCTGCCGATCCTGAGCAAATTCATGGCGGCCGCGGTGGCCATGTGCTGAAGGCACGTCTTGGCGAGGCCCATATAGCGGGCCCGACGCAGGTCGAAGGCGCGCACCGCCCGCGAGATCGTTGCCTCCCCGTCCTCGCAGTCCGGGCAGTGCCGGCAGCTGTCGACGATGCAGCCGATGCCGACGAAATCGCCCCGCCGGAAGCCCGAGACATGCGCGCCCACCGCCGACACGCGGCCCACGATCTCGTGGCCGGGGACGCACGGCCAGTGCGTGCCTGCCCATTCCGCGCGCGCCTGATGCAGGTCCGAGTGACAGATGCCGCAATAGGCGATCTCGATCTGGACGTCGTGCGGACCGGGAGCCCGCCGCGTGATCTCCAGCGGTTCGAGGGGCTCGAGCGCCGCGATGGTGGCCGCGGGCGCGTTGCCGCCGTTGAGGATGGCCAGAGCCCGCGGCACCGAGGACTCCGGCACCAGCCGCATCACCGTGGCCGTTGACATCGACCAGAAGCCGCCGATGGTGACGCCGAGCAGTGCCCGCCGATCATCAGCGTCGCGTAATCCGGTGCGATGGCGACGATGGCTCCGACAGGGCCATCAGGCCGGTCAGGGACAGCCGATGCCCGAGGGGTCGATATCACGCTGGAGGGTGATCTGGTGGCGCTGCTCAGTCTCGGCCTGGGCGCAAACGCACCAAAGGCCGGCGCTGCGGGAGCGGCCGGCCTTCGCGAACAGGTGCGTTCGGTAATGGTGGTTGCGGGGGCACAAAGCCACCGAGATTTGACTCTGCCGCCGGTGGAGATCTGATTGAGCCGCACTTGCAACCAGTCGGACACTTGATGCGGAAGCGCTCCACATTTTCGGAACGCTGGTGACGGGAACGGGGGCTGGGATCCTCTTCTGGCCAGCCGTGGCGGTGTTGGGACGCTGAGCAGGCGGCACGCTGCACCGCGCTTTCTACATGATGCACCGTGCCGCCCCACGTTCATTCAGCGGCCATTTTCGCCCTGGAGGCCAACCAAGTTCGTAGCATGGCCAGAGACCCATCGTCGACGGGGTGCCCATCGAGAAATCGTTGAGTCAAGGCGATCCGGAAGGCGTAGCTCTGCCCGCTTAGACTCGGCGGCGCGGCCTCATCGACAGCCCAGGTGTTGTTGGCCAGAGGGCTATGGAGCTTGGCCTCCCATTGCACGAGGCGCTGCACAGCCAGCAGGTCCGTCAAGGGGTTCCAAAGCCAGCAGATACGGTAAGGCTCGCAGCCCTCGCCGGGCGTGAGGACGGCCATGAGGTATGGCATGCCGTTCTCCCGCGCCGTCAATGCCAGCTGCACCTCCAGGCGGGACCAGAACATCAGGCCGCTCGTGCTGTGCTTGACCTCGACTAGCACCTTGCCGCCCGGACCGACCACCAGCGCATCCGCTCCCTTGGTGAGCGGATGCACCCGGTCCGGGAAGGCCGCTCTCAGGCATGCGTGCAGCCACATTTCGGCATCCCGTCCCGAGAGCGGATCCGGTCCGGTCGGCGTGTGCGACCCCGAGGGGACCGTTTCCGCGGCCTGCATGATTTCCGCCAGCACCTGCTCGATGGACACGGACGCCGCCCCCTCCATCCCCGCCTTGGTCTGTTTGCGGTCGATGGGAATGCGGACGACCTTCTTGGGCGCAAACGGCGGGGGCTTGCCCGTGGGAGGCGGGGGCGGAGGGTCCGTCACCGTGGGGCCACCCGGTGCACCGGTCTCGTCACCGGTGTCCTCACCGGTATCCGCGTCGGACGGGGTCTCCGACGACGGCTCCGCTCCTTCGCTCGCCATGGCGGCATGCTGGGCCCGCGCCCTCTCCATGTCCTCTTCCAGCTCGTCCAGGTCCTCCTGCGTCACGCCGTAGGTGCGCAGGCGCTCCAGGAGGGCGTCGGTGCTGTCGATGCGCAGCAGGTTTTCGATGCGGTCCCGGTCGGCTTCGGCGGGAGCGATGACGCGGGCGAGCCCGTGCCAGGGATCGCGGGTCACGTCGACGTAGGCGCACCCATCCTGGTCCTTGTGGCCGGGCACCGGCACGCGGGGGAGCTCCTGGCCCATGTAGGTGAGCTGCAACGCCAAGCCATCGACGCACACCAGCGGGTCGGGAAGCTTGAAATTCGGCTTGTCCAAGACGAGCATCAGGGCGCGACGGCGCTCGTGCAGGCGCCCCAAGATCTCGGGGCCGACAACCGTGTTCACCGGTCCGGGCACGGAGGCCGTCGTGATGACCTCGGAGAGCCGCTTCACGCCAAGCTTGCTGGTCGCGGCGTTTCCGGACCGCAGACGCAGCAGGAACAGCTTGGCCCCGGCGCGCTTGAGCGCGGCGCGCACCTCCACGCCGTCCAGGTAATCCAGGTCGATGTGGCGCGCCTCCGAGGCGGGGCAGAACTGCACCTCGTCGCGACCATCGACGGCGACCTCGCAAGGCACGGGCGCCTGGGTAAGCGGCAGGTTTGTGTCGCAGTGGCTCAAAAATCGGAAGAACAGCCTGCGCGACAGCTGCACCAGCGGCGGCTGCGTGCCAAGGCTGCCGCAGATGGTCCGATCCACGGGCTTGGCGGAGGCCACGGCCTGGGCTAGCCCCTTGATCCAGCCGACCCACGATCGCGCGTCCTTGGGAAGGGTGGTTTGCAGCCCCAGCCGGTGCAAGAACAGCTGCATCTCCCGCATCTCGCCCTCGCTGTTCGCCTTCAGCCACAGCTCCGGCGTCACCCCCTCGATGCCCGCGTCCGGCTGGAAGGCGTCCACCGGCGCGGCCACCGTAGCGGTTGAGATCCGGGTCTTCCGCACCGGCATCCAGGCGGTCTTGCACAGCTGGTACTCCGCGAAGGAGGTCCACCGACACTCCGGCTGATGGCTGTGCTTCTGGTTGCGGGGCATGTACGCGCAGCGGCGCCCGTTGAGCTGCTTTTTCAGGGTCATGGCCCAGCGCACCGCCTGAACCCCGCCGACGTCCTTGCTCACGATGTCCGGCCAAAGGTCGATCATCCACTCGTGCTCGACGTGGCGGAACCCGCTCAGATTGGCTAGGACCCAGTAGCTTTTGCCGTCAGGCGTCTGCGGCGGGTTCGAGGTCAGCCGCCGCAGCTTCGGCTCCCACGACACGCCCAGCCAGCGCAGGATAACCTTCCACCAGTCCTGACCCTTCTTCCGCAAGCGGGCGGTCCATTTCGGAAACGGGAGAATCACGGGCGAGGCGCCGGCCGGGCTGTTGGCCGGGGCGAAGTAGCAGTCGAAGCGCGACGGCCCGCCCCACGCCTCGCCCGCGTAGCAGTGCGGCGCCGGGGTCCAGCGTCCGTCCACGGTCGGGATCTTGATGGCCGTCACGAGCGCATCTCGCAGGGGGTTCCGGGCCACGCCCGGATCATCGTCCCAGAGCGTCATCTCCTCAAACGGTACATCGTTCCTGATCCGGGTCTGAATCTGCTCAAGAACCTCCCACCCCGATTCCTGCCAGAACGCGTCCGCCTGCTTTCGGAGAAACGGCGCCAGCACGTTGCTGAGGAACCCGGCTTGGTCGCGGACGACCCCGTTGGTCCAGCGCAGCCAGTCCGGGTCTTTCCCCTGGTCGAACCGCTCCACCAGGGCTTTGATGCTGGGAGACAGGGCGTGGGCGGGCAACCACGCGGGCCAGCGCCGGTCATCGTCCCGCGTCAGCACTATGGGCTGGTCACCGGCGAGGCTGACCGGCTTGCCCGCGCTTGTCATCCAAAACGGGATCGTGGCGAAGTCCTTAGGCGATTCGCCGGGCGCGAAGAAGCTGTGCTTGATGGCCTTATGGGTCGCCCACAGCGCCCGTCGGCACGCTGCCTCGGTGTCGTTCCGACACTGGGCCAGCAGGCGGTAATGCATCTCCTTGGGAAGGCTGTTCGCCCCCAAGCGTTCCAAAGCAGCACGGTTGGCGGCGGTGTTCAGCCGCGGCGCCAGGAGCCGGAAGCCCTGCACTAGGGGCGCGCTGGGCTTGACCACCAGCCCAAGCCAGTGCCGCCAAGTGTGCACGGCCTTCGGCGCCGCCGGGGGACGCCCGATGACCGGAACGAATTCGGCACTGCGCACCGCTTCCCAGGTCTGGCGGCGCAAGCGTCCCATCAGCGAGGAGTCGCGCCCCTCGGCGGCGCCGCGGAACACCGCCAGCGTCGTGGGAACCGGCGCGTCCTGGGCAACCCTGACCACGAGCGTGGCGAAGTCCTGCAAGCGTTGCTGGTCGAGGGCGTCGGTGGTGGTCTCCCGGATGCGCTTGCGGTTCCCTTCGACCTCGAACGGCACATGCACCAGCGCGGCGATGCCAGTCACTTCGTTGGTCGGGTAGTAGACGTGCAGCGGCGGCGGCTGGGCGGCGGGAACCAGCGCGCCGCTTGCGTCCAGTGGCAGGCAAATCGCGGTCACTGGTACCCGCCCCTGCGCGTCCGCCGCCCCGCGCAGCACCCAGCGCCGCCAGCGCACGGTGGGCTCGCCGGTCACCGCAAGGTCGGCCCACCCGTCGGCGAGCCCCGGCTGCTGGCGGCGCACCGACAGGATGCGCTCGGAACGCCCTTGGACGATCCGCACCCGCGACAGTTTGGCCGAGAGCAACAGGAAGTGCGGCTCCAGGCGCTCCACGACGGCGCCCAGCCGCGCCCGCGCGCGCTCGTCGCGAAACGGCAGCCGAATCACCGTGGCGTAGCCCGCCGCCATGAGCTGCTGGACGCGGGGGGCCGGGTCGCAGGGGTGCGGGATGCGGAACGTCGGCGGGAGCAGGCGGGGGTTATCGTTGATCGCGCGGATCAGCGCGGCGTTCTCGGTCGCCGAGAAGCGCAGATGAAACGGGCCGCTGTGCACCTCGGGCTCGTCGGTGACCTCCAGCACGCTCTTGAAACCCAACCCCTTGGTGCCGATGAAGCCATCGCCGGTGCCCACCCGCATGGCGTCATCAGCGTTCTGCAACAACTCCCACAGCGCCCGCCCGTCGTAGTCGCGCCCGATCTCTTTCTCGGTCTCCTGGTCGGAGACGATCTCGTTGGGGTTGGTCCGGTACCGGCGCAGCTCGATGTCCTGGATATGCTGCACCAGACGGGCGTCTGGCACACCATCGAAGTCGAAGACGACGGAGGTCTTGGCGCTCTGGTGCGCCTTGCAGATGCTGATCACCCCCGCGCGGCTGAGCGGCGCCCCGGTGTTGGCCACCAGAACGGCGTCCTCGTCCACAAGCACGCAGATATCGCCTTCCCTGGCCCTCTTGGACACCGACATGCCGCGCCCTTTCCCCGCGTCTTCGGAAGCCGAAACACGGGCTTGGCGCGCGGGTTCCTTAAGACCCGGCCTGACATGTCCTTTCAGGCTGAGCTTTGCCGCCACCCCTCCTTTGGGGCAACCTTATTGGGGGACAGGGCAGCCAGCGCGATAGGATCGCTGACCTTCTCTCTGAGCTGACGTACGGTGCGCAATAGAGATTGGCGAAGCCGTCAGGACCCAACTTGCGCACCAACTTCGGCAGCAGCGGGGCGTGTTCCTTCCACGCACGCTCCAGGGCCCCTGTAGGATCTTCGGCATCACATAGCCGAGCACATTGTAGGCGTTCAGGTCCTCGTCAGGCGCTGGGCGGCGCTCCTCGGCGGCACCGCGTTGTCAACGGCCCGTTGCTGTGGCACACGGCGACCTCCAGCGCACCCAGTGCTATCAGAGGGTCGTCGAGCGCCGCCAGCAGCAGGTCATAATTGATCTCAATGGTGGGAACGCGTGTCCCTGACGGATCGCATTGGATAGAATGTGCGGCTTCAGCCTCATGCACGTACGGGCGCAGATCACCACGCAGTGCCAGAATGTGGCGGTTTCATTTGCCAAGTCGGTCTCACCGATCAGCGGGACCACGCTGTCCCCTGCAGCGGTGGTGAACGGCCCAACCTCCGGCCCACGGGCTTAATACCATACGAAGGGCCCCATCCTCAGCATCTTGGTTCAAGAGGCAGCGACCAACGGGAATGCCCCCTTAGCGATTTCACTAAGCCGGCAATGCTCTAACGTCGCATCCTTGAATTCGGTCGAAATATAGATAAACATTGAACCTTGTGTTTAGACAGGCGGCATGATGGCCAAGATCAACTCGTTCAGTGACATTCTTCAGGGCCTTCAGGACGTAGAGGCCTCAACCGCCCCTTCGACTGCGCCCCTCAAGAGCTTTAAAGGCCGCCAGAAGACAGCCTTCAAGCTCCTTGACCCGAATGTTTTGACCAAAGCCAAGTATGGATACCAGGATGAAGTTCCCTGGATCATCAGCAACGACGATGCGCTGGCCGGTGTCAGCCGGCTTCCCGACAACTTTGTCGACTGCGTTGTTACGAGCCCGCCGTACTATTGGCAGCGCGACTACGGAGTCGACGGACAGACCGGGCACGAGGACACCGTGGAGGCCTATGTGGAGGCTATCTCAGCTGTGTTCCGCGAGGTGCTCCGTGTCCTCAAACCGACCGGCACCGCCTTCACCGTGTTGGGCGATACCTACTACTCGGGAAAAGGCCAGCCGCGCGGCGGCGACCCCAAACAGGTATGGCGGGGCGTCGCCCGTCAGAAGTACCGCGCAGTCGACCGCCCCGGCTTCGGACTTCCAAAGAAGTCCCTGCTCGGAATTCCCTGGAGAGTGGGGTTGGCGCTCCAGGCTGACGGTTGGGTTCTCAGGTCTTGTGTGATCTGGCGGAAAACCGAGCCACTCGCCGAACCAAGCGTCCGCGATCGTCCGTGGAACACGACCGAAACGATTCTCATCCTGACAAAAACAGGGAAGTACCACTTTGATCGTCAAGGATTGGAAGGTCAGGAGGATGTCTGGGATATTCCGGCGCCGAACGCACTCAAGCGCTATCGCCACGCCGCCCCATTCCCCGAGGCCCTGGTCAACCGATGCTTAGCGGCCGGCTGCCCCAAGAAGGGTGTCGTACTTGACCCATATGCGGGATCCGGCACCACACTCGCTGTCGCGGCCAATCGGGGGCTAGCCTCCATTGGATTCGAGCTCAGCCCGCACTACGTTACCCTCGCCCGTCAGCGCCTCAGCCACATCGAACCTCGGTGAGGGCGCCTGCATGATGGATCTGAAGGACCGACTGAACGAGATCCACCACCGGATGCTGGCCGGCAGCCGCACCGCATCTCGAGATCTGTTTCAGACGGCCCTCAAACCTCTCAGCGGCTTTCTTAAGGGCCAATTCCCGAGCTTCACGGAGGACGATCTATACGATCTGGCCTCGGATGCGATTACCATCTACGTGACGAACCCGGAGGCCTGCGACACCGGCAAGAGCTCCCTGTGGTCATACCTCTGCCGCATCGCCAAGGCCGACGCCATCGACCTGCTACGCAAGAGGAGGAACAGGGAGGAACTCCTGACTGAAAAAACCGAAACCGATGTCGAGTTCTGGGCGTCCCGCACGAAGGATGTGTTCAGGAACGAAGATGCAATCGACGCCAGGCACATCATGAAGCTACACGGTCATAGGCTCGCTAAGGACGAGACCGAGGCCAGGGTCCTGGTCCTGATCCTCAATGAGGAGATTAGGACGCGGGCCTACGCCGAAGCGCTCGGCCTCGACCCAAACGCGCCCGATATCGAGAGGATCGTGAAACAAGCCAAAGATCGCATGCTCATCCGGCTTAAGAGGCTGCGAGATGAGCTCTGACGATCCGACCGATTACCTCTCTCGCGCTGCGCGACGAGCTGTACAGGGACCAGCGCCGCTCATCGCAGGGCTGATCGAGACTTGGCGCAGAGCTTTCCCGGATCGGGATCCCGAGGAGGTGCTGGCCTGTTCTGCGCCGACTCTCACAGAGTTCGCTCTCTGCCGGCGCCCCCGCACCGAGCACTGGCTCAAAGACGCAATGGAGATTGCAGAGGCACTCGCCCTGAATCTCGATCGCGTGATCGTATTCCTACGGACGGCCGAGGCAGTTGAGGGTTTTGGCGACGCTCATCCGCTTGACGCATCCCAGGAAGGTCGACTTCTCGCGGCGCGCGACCGCGACGAGGAGGAGTGATGACCTGTCGTAGTAGCCAAGCCATTGCCGAAGCCTTCTGGAAGAGCGCTGGCGGGCGGGCGCGTTTCGGCTGCCCGCCAGAGATAGAGCGGGCCGCCGCCCGCATTTTGCCGGTCGCCGTCCACCGCGTCAGGGGACTCCACACCGGGATGATTACTGAATTGCTGGCTCGAATGCGGGCTAACCCATGGTTCGATGGCTCGCCCCGCATGCTCCGCGGCTGCCTGATTGCGGATGTCGGCAGAGCGCTCATCCTAGTGGACGAGGACGATCCGGAGGATGAGCAGCGCATGACGGTGGCACATGAACTGTCTCACCTGCTGCTGCACTACTTCAAGCCTCGCGAGGAGGCGCTGACCGCGTTCGGCGCTGGGATCATCGCCGTGCTCAATCGGACTCGCCCACCGACCTTAGGCGAGCGCCTGTCTTCAGTCCTTCGTGACGTCCCCATAGAACCCTTTCGGCATGCCATGGACCGTGCGGGGGTCCATCACGCTCGCGCGGTGAGCGCGATGGAAGACGAGGCCGACGACCTCGCCGTCGAACTCCTGGCGCCGTGGCGCGAACTCCGGACTCTCCGTAGCGCGGCGCCCGGTACGCTCCGCGAAAAGTTCGGCTTGCCGGCACCGGTTGCTGCCCGCCTAGCGGGCATGATGAAGGCTCCTGGAACTACCTCTGGTGTGCTCGACCTATTTCGTCAAAAATAGTTGTCGAACTTCGCTCTGCCCGCGCGAAAGACACGATGATCAATGCGGAGGCCCCATGGCACTCGACGAAATCAAGGGTGTGCTGAGCGGCGCGGGCGGCAACAGCACCAGTGAATGTGATACCGAGGACTCCCCGGTCTTTGTTGCGGACCGTGGGCATGCGGAGGCCGATGCAGACAATGGGCCCGACCCCACCGACGATATCGTGATCGACAACTTGCTGGAAGCCGAATTCAGGCAGGCCCTTGATCTGGAATCGTGGACCTCAGGGGAGCGGATGGACCAACTCGCCGCCCGTCTAGAGCGGGAGGTCGAGCGGGCGGCGCGGTTCGAGGACGACATGGCTCCGCGCGTGCTCAGGAAGCTCGAAGAAGCGCTCCCGACCGCACCCGACCGGTCGACGGAGAGCGGCGTCTACACGCTCGCCGTCGACGACATCATGGGTGCGGTCCGCAACGTCCTGTTCAACGGTCTGGTCGAGGCGTGTGACGGAACCCGCGTCGCCGTCTCGACCCTGCCGGTCACAATCATCCAGATCGGCATCTGCCTGACATCTTATCTTGGCACCGGTGATGGCGGCACCATCGGCCATCGGCTTTACCGCCACGATATCATCCGCAACAATGGGGACGCTGAGGAAGAGGTGCTCGAATTCCTCTCCCGCCGCGCCCGCCGTAAGAAGAGCGAGCTCGCCCGTCCCGAGTTCGGAGACGACGGACAGCCGTTGAACATCAGCGACATGCTCTGCCGCGCGCTCATGATCTACGCCGAGCGCGCCATGCTCGCCGACCGCTCGACGCGGCCTTGGCGCCTGGGGCATGGCGGTCCGATGCCGCATGAGCTCATCGTCGGTTCCGGCCGCAACGAGATGGCGTTCGCCAGCCTCGAAATGCTCAGGCGCCTGCTCCTGGGGCATAAGCGGTTCATCTTCGTCCCGAGTGAGATCAGCGACGCGGCGGTCGTCACCATCGCTAACGCATTGCATCCGATGCAATACGCGGTCTTGCGCAACACGAAAGACATTATTGAGGGCTATATCGAGGGAAGCAGCTACGAGCGGCCGCACTACAAAAGGTCTGGTTTGTATCAGGCGGTCCGCAGCTTCCAGGAGGATGTCGGATCCAAAGTTGTGCTCGGGGTCTACCGGGCTTCTGCGCTCTGCCCTGGCCGCGTCTTCTACGCACACGAGGATCATGTCCACGAAGCAGCCCAGATTGTCATGGCCGACAGCGCGCTCCAGGAGGCGCGTGGCTTTCCGAATTTGATCGACATCGCCGACCGCACCTGCAAGGGCATGTTCGAACCGGGCGGCCTGTCCGCCCAGGTCCACGCCGCCCTTGCCCGCAGCGGATCCCCCTTCCGCTTTCTTGCCGAACGCAATACCCGGGCCTGATAGCGCCGGCACTGGCATGGAGAAGACCATGAGCGAATCCAAGAAGATCGCTGCTGCGGCTGAAAGCTTGGAACGCACCGCCAACGAGAACGGCGGGGCGTACCAGGAGCCGGAAGCCTATCGCGGGTCCGTAGCCCGCACCATGTTCGACCGTCCTGGCTCCGAGGACGGTACCGTCACCGCGCTCGTGCCTGAGCACCAGATCGGGAACGTGACTCGCGAGGCTTATGTCCGGATCCCGAGCATCCAGCCACGCAGCGGCGAGGTGGAGGCGGAGTATCTGGGCGTCATCGCGTCAGGTCCCTTCGCTGAACCGGATGCCCTCGGGGCGAACGCCCCAACCCTGGTGGTGGCCGCCGCGCACGGCGCCGTGCTCACCCCAAAGTACCACGGCATTGCACAAGTCGAGGTGTTCGGCGAGCGAGTTGAAGGTAAGGTGATTCCGCCGGTTCGGCGCCCGTGCCCCAACAGCCCGGTCTTCCTGCTTGATGCTGAAGACATCAAGACGGTGCTTGGCCTCAACATCCCACCAGATGACAAACCGGTGCGCCTTGGCCTCCTTGACGGCGTGAGCTCGCTGGCCATCGAGGTTCCGGCCGCGCGCAAGTCCGTCCTCTATCGGCACCTCGCGATCTTGGGGACGATTGGCGGCGGTAAGAGCACCACCGTGTCCGGGACCATCATGAATTTCGCGGAGACCGGCAACGCGGTCGTCATGTTTGACGTCGAGGGCGAATATACAACGATGAACATGCCGACCGAGAACCCGCAGATGCTGGCGGCTCTGAAAAGGCGCACTCTATCGCCGAGGGGAGCTCTGAACACGCGCCTGTTCTATCTGTCCGGCCGCACGCCGGCAAATCCGGACCACCCGGACAAGCGCAACTTCAAGATCGCATTCGATGACCTGTCCCCCTATGTGCTGACCGAGGTTCTTGACCTCTCCGAGGCCCAGGAGCGACGCGTGCTGGAAGCCTATGAGATCTGCCGCATCACCATGGAGCGCTTGAGAATCTACCCGAACACGCAAGAAGAACAGAGTGAAGCCCTTGAGATAGACGAGCTCCAGTCCGGCTGGCCGCGCATGAACATTGACATGATGATCGACGTGGTCGGCGCCGCGATCGAAAAGATCGAAGGCAACCAGGATAATTTCCAATGCCGGGCGGCTGGTTTTCGGGGACACGAAAACATTCTCATACAGACACTTGACGCACGTAGGATCGAGAAGGACGTCCGTTCTTGGAAAGCCATCGCCAAGAGGCTGTGGCGGATGAAGAAGGCCGGCGTGTTCGCCAACACCGAGCAGGAACGGATTAACGTCGACGAGATGCTAGTGCCGGGCCGCATCTCCATCATCGACCTCAGCGACATGGACGCACCTTATCTACGCAATCTGGTTATCGCGCAGATGCTGAGGACCCTCCAGAAGCGCCAGGATGAACTGTACACCGAGCGCGAGGAGGCAATCCGCAATAACAATGAACCCCAGCCCCTCACACGCGTGAACATCTTCATTGA
The DNA here is from genome assembly GCA_023423695.1 of Pseudomonadota bacterium. Taxonomy (GTDB): domain Bacteria; phylum Pseudomonadota; class Alphaproteobacteria; order Azospirillales; family Azospirillaceae; genus Azospirillum. The sequence continues at coordinate 41,877 of JAFAFA010000093.1, forward strand.
GGAAGCCCACGAATTCCTCTCTGCTCAGCGCATCAAGCAAATGCCAAACCTATTTGATCAGGTTGCTCGCATCGCCCGTCGCGGCCGCAAACGCTATCTCGGCCTCGTCTTCGTCACCCAGCTCCCGAGCCACCTGCCTGACGAGGTCCTCGGACTCGTGAACAACTGGATCTTACATAAGCTCACTGACACGAGCGTTTTGAACCGGCTGCGAAAGGTCGTGCCCGGCGTGAACGAGGCGACATGGAACTCGCTTCCTAACCTTGCCCCAGGTCAGGCGTTGTGCTCCTTCACGCACCTTGCGCGGCCCGTCATGACTGTGGTCGATCCTTCGCCTTGCCAGCTTCGGATGGTCGACTGATGTACATGCGCGTCGCTAAGCTGACAGCGATGCGCAAGGACGCTGGCGCGCCAACTGCCTACATCGCGTTCAAGCGCATCAAGAACTTCGCTTGCGTCGAGGTATACCCCCAGGCGGGGAAGGTCACCGTATTCCTGAAGGTCGCTCCCGATATCGTCACCATGGAGGACGGCTTCACCCGCGACGTCCACAAAGTCGACCACTTCGGCACCGGTGACTTGGAAGTCACGCTGCGCACGCCGGGGGATCTGCAACGCACCACGCCGCTCCTCGTCCGCAACTACGAGGGCGGGTGACGCGCAAACCGGGCATTGGATAGTGCGCGTCATACCGTAGTATGCCAGCATGCATGCCGCGGCGCCCCGGTGGCGTTTTGGCTGGACTGTCTTCAACCTCAACGGCATTCTCTCCGTTCTTTTTAGCGCAGTTAAGTCGACCTTGCGCCCCGGCTTCTCGGCGAGTGAACCGCTGTCTATGACGCAGACGAGGCAAAAGAGATGAGCGACGCCGCCGTGACCGGTACCGTGATCGACCTGAGCAAGCGTGACGTCCAAGCGCTTGAATTCAATGAGGTGATCCAGCAAGGTGCTATGCGACGGCTGGCGGCGCTGCTGGCCAAGCGTGTGCGGTCGGCCGGTGCCCCGGCGGCTAACGATGCCCCGGTCGAGGTCGAGGATGACGGCTCACCCCTCTTCCTTGATCGTCGGCACGGCACCATCCTGATCCACGGCGGGCGCGGCAGCGGCAAGACGACGTTCATCCGCAACGCCTTTCACCTGATTCGAAGGGGCGGAGAGCCGTTCAAGGAATTGAAGGATTCGGTCTCCATTCTGGGCGTGGTCGACCCGACGCTGATCGAGAGTAAGGAACACATCTTCATCATCGTGGTGAACAAGCTTCGCCATGCCGTCGAGCGGGTGAAGAAGGAAAAGGGAGACCAAGGAGCCAACGGCGCGATCAGCTTCAAGGACTGGAAGGAATCGCTGAAGGAGATGGCGCAGGGCCTGACCCTGCTGGACAACATCGGACCGGAACGGATGATGGGTGACGGCTGGGAAGACCCCCACTACGTCACCGACAAGGGGCTGGAAAAGGCACAGGCCGGCAGCAAGCTCGAACAGAATTTCCACGCCTTCGTGCGCAAGAGCCTCGCCTTCATCGGCAAGAAGGCCTTCGCACTCGCGCTGGACGACATCGACACCAATTTCCAGCGCGGCTGGCCGGTGCTGGAGGTGCTGCGGCGTTACCTGACGTCGCCGCACTTCATCGTCATAATGTCTGGTGACATGGACCTCTATGCCATGCTGGTGCGGGGGCACAACTGGACGAACTTCAAGAAAAAACACCTGCGCTATGACCAGGGGCAGAAAAGCTCTGTTGAGGCCATGGTCGGCCATCTGCAGAGCCAGTATTTGCTGAAGCTTCTGCCACCGCAGAACCGCATCGGGCTGAAGCCGCTGAACCAGTTGGACCGATCCCGCATCGAGGTGCGGGGTCAACGGGACGAGAAGGGAGCCAGCCTGGACGACTTCCTCGGCGCCGCTGTCCGGGATGGACTGGGCCTGCGCGGGGACATGGAAGACGACATCGTCGCGTTGTTCCTGCGGCAACCCCTGCGCACGGTCATGCAGTTGATGATGCTGCATGCCGACCATGACGAGGAGTACGGGATCGCCCAGCAACTGGCCCCCGTCTTCACCGAAGTGATGCTGCGCTACAACCTGTCGCCCGACGAGTTGCAGGAAGCGTCGGGCGCGCAGTTCCTTGTGCGCCTCGTGCGGTTCCTGACCGAGAACAAGCTATGGTCCACCGGGCATGCGCTACGCCCCGACCACCAGTCGGACGAACTGAACCAGACGCTGCTGGTGCTCGCCGTCCAGCTTAACAGCCTGATCAAGGCCCACCCGCACCTTGCCATCGCCTACATGATCCAGATCGCCCTGGCGCGCGAGGTTCTGGTAGCGCGGCTGCCCAGTCTGTCACAGAATCCGGAAGAGTTTATCGGTTACATCGAAGCCGACCGGCACCGCACGCTCACGGGGATGGCGGGACGCCTGGTGGCGGTTATTGGTGCCGCGGAGACCAACGCCGGTTCACGGTTGGGCATCGTTCAGGTGCGCAAGCGAGCTGGCCGCCGCAGTCGGGAAATCGTGGAGCAGATGTATGGCGTCATTCCTGACATTCACGGTTCCAAAGCGAGCGAAGGATACTTGGGAAAATTTTCTCAGGTTGTGATGGATGCGCTCCGAAGAAAAGATATTTCCAGGCCTTCCATGCTCGGAAATTACTACAACACAGTAGAGAGCCTTGTCGATAATTTGCCGTCTCGTCTAATGCAGGATCTGGCGGCTCTGCCCGTTTGCCGGGTTCTGACGCCATCAGGCACGCGCCCGACCTTCCTGTCGGTCTACCGACTGGTGGGTGTGGTTGGCCGACTTCTTGAGCCGGAAATGGGCCGGGACGCCAGCGCTGTGCAGAGCCTGCTCTCCGCCGAAGGCCTGATTCGGGATTATCCCATCCCGCCTTGGCTGGCCGGCGACAGGCCAGTGGTGCCGTCGGCTGGAAGGACGTCGGAAGAGGTGGAATCCGAGGAAGACGACGAGGGCGTGGAAGAGGACGTTGAGGCCTACGTCCTTCAGCGGGAACCGGCCGTCATTGAGGCTCTTCGCAAATGGTCGTCGGAGAGTGCGCCTGCCGATGCCGTTCTGCCACCGGCCGTCCTGGCCCGCGTGATGACCCGCTTCTTCTACGCGCTTGCCGCAATCGATGACGCAATCGGGCCGCGCGAGCGGTTCCTCGGCCACTTGCTGCACCGGCAGATCGTCGCCTTCTTCAACGCTCTCCTGGTGGAGGAGGCGGTGTTCCGCTCCGCATCGGCGAGCATCGACCTGAGGAATGCGATCACCAAGGATGAAGTCTTCCTCTCCAATCTCCGCCAGTTTCCCAAACCGCAGAACGCCAAAAAGAACACCAGCGTACCTTTGGCGGCAGCCGATCTGAACACCAAATCCTTCGAAGCGGTCCCATTCTTCAGCAGAGTGTTTTCTTGCCCGCTGTGGGCGGCCTATCTGGACCCCCGTTCCGATGTTTTCGGTGCGCACATGTCGGTCGGGGGACACAAGGCGACGGACGGGTCGCAATGGATCGCGAAGGTGAACTATAGGGTTGCACAAGCCAAGGACACCGTCACCTTCGACAACCTCTACGACGTCTTCAACTCCGTGAGCGTGCTCGGCGTCGATGCCCGCCCGGCCGCGCAGCGCAAGGGTGGCGCGGGCGAAGGCAAATGAGCACGGAGATCCTGCGTCAGGTCCTGAGTGACGGGGAGGTGCTGCGCGGGTATCGGGCGGGGCGGACTCCGTCTCCCGAAGATCTGCTGCGGCGCGCCTTCGTGGTCGAACGCGGCAGCAACACCGACCTGCCGGATCACGTCTATCGCAACTGGCGCCGGCACCGGCTGGGCTCCGTCACGGATATCCGTCGTTTGGTGATGCGGGTCTTGGAGTACTACAGCGACCACTACTTACAGTTCCGGGGCGATCGGCTGCATGTGAACTTCGACCGTTTCGGCGCCTGGCAGGACGAGGTGACGAGGCTGTCGCCTCTGCCGTTCATCGCCCATGCCCTGTGGCGCCGCTTCGGCGCGCCGGACGGCTTCGGAGTCGGCGCGCTGGAGGACTACGCACGAGCACGCCTCGGGCGATTCCGCTATACGGCGCTGCTCACGCCGCACGCCCAGCCGGTCGACGACCTGATCAGGCGGGACGGGCTGTACGAAACGCACATGCACCTGAACGGATCGACGGAACTCGATACGATCTGGCAAACGGCACTGCGGGATCCGGCCGGCTTCTCCCGGGAGTTGCTGGAAGCTCTTTCCCCCTGGCACCCCACCGACCGGGAAATGCTGTACGAACTCTACGAGCAGGTTGAACCGGGGCTGCATCCCACCGAGGTCGCCATCCGGATCGAACGAGCGCGCCGTTTGCGTATGGCGATGGTGCGCCGCCTGTTCTATGCCCGGGAAGAGGATGGCGGCCACTGGCCGGTCGAGCGGCTGATGAGTGACGATGAGCGGCCGGCGTTCGAACGCCGTATGGGGAACGGTCACCCCCTGACCGAGCTGACGGGGCTGAGAGGGACAAGCCCGCTGCAAACCGAGTTGCTGTTCCTGATCGCGGTCATCGACTCCATCGAGCGTTCACCGGGTGAAGACTGGCTGGCAATGGCGTTGCACGCCTATCTTCTGGTGCTCAACGCGACCGTGCTGCCGCTTACGGTCCAGCAGGTTGCGCAGAAGGGGTTCGACCAGTTCCAGAAGTTCACCTTCACCAACGTCCGTTCGAAGGACGAGAAGGAGTACGAGAATCGGTTCCACCAGCTGTGCAGCGACGCTCCCGGTGACATCGCGCTGCTGGAAGGGCGGTTCTCGCCACCGGACCGTTACGACAAGGCGGAGCGCCTGTTCGTCAGCATTCTGCAGGGCTATGTCGCCTATCGCCGCGCGGTTTTCGGCGATGACAGTGGCCCACAGCGCGTGACCCTGGCCACCCTTCCAGGCGATGTCGAATCGGTGGGTGGCAGCAGCCGGCCGATTCTGCGCCTCGTCGCCCACTTCATCAAGCGCGACGACCTGACCCACCCTGGGCCCTCGCCGGCTTGCCGGTTCTACGGCTTGCGCCAGGACATCTTCCGCCGCTGGCTCCTGTTGCGGCGAATCCGCAACGAGCGGACATTGATCCGTCACTTCGTCACCGGAATCGACGCCGCGGCAAACGAGATTCACACGCCGCCGGAGGTGTTCGCGCCGCTGTTCCGCGCCGCGCGCCGCGCGGGCTTCGTCCATTTCACCTACCATGTGGGCGAAGATTTCGAGCACCTGCTTGGCGGCATGCGGGCGATTCAGGAGGCGATGGATTTCCTCGAACTGCGTGACGGCAACCGGATGGGACACGCCACGGCCATCGGTATCGATCCGGAACTGTGGCTGGAGCGGATGCCGCCGCGCCTGTCTCTGCGCTTGGGCGACCATCTCGACAACCTGCTCTTTGCCTACGGCATGCTGATGCAGCGGGGCGACGGGAAGCTCCTGCCGCAGCTGGCCGACGAGATCGGCGGTCTTGCTTGGCGGGTCTACCGAGACCGGGTCGATCTCAACCTGCTGCTCAGCGCTTGGCGCCTGCGTCACCTCGATCCGCTGCAACTCGATACACTGCGCCGTGGCGGACCGGAGCCCCTGCCCGACGACGCGGTTGCGGAACTCGAACTGCTTCGGGACAAGTGGCGGGAGAACGAACCGGCTCTACTGCTGTTCGCCAACTACCATGCCCAGGAGACGGTGCGGCGCGCTCGCGACGAGTTCGTTGAGGTGGAGACCGGTTTCATCCCAGCCGTCGATCTTCGCTGGATGCAGGATCGCATCCTTGCGGATGTGGTGCGGCGGCGCGTGGTGTTGGAGACCTTGCCCACCAGCAACGTCCGGATTTCGTTCTATCGTCATCACGGCGAGCATCACGTCCTCCGATGGGTAGGGCTGGACTCCAAGGGTCCGAGCGGTCCGCGGCCATCCGTAAGTGTCGGCAGTGACGACCCCGGCATCTTCGCGTGCAGCCTCCGCGGTGAGTACATGCACCTCTTCCGTGAGTTCCGTGAAAAGACCAACGAGCCGGATGCCATGCGTCTCATTCGTGAGCTCAACGAGACCGGGCGCCTGTATAGTTTCGATGACCGGCTGGCATCGGCGGAGGGGCCGCATTGATATGCACGCGTATCGAGACGGTTCCATACGCCGAAGAACCCTAATTCACGCCCCTCGGGTGAGGGCACACCCGCATGGGGAGCGAATTCAAGCGGCATTTGATGTTCGGTGGTTGCGTCGACGGCCAAGGTCACGTTAGCTTTTTGCCCGTTCATCACCGAGCGGGACGACTCCATGCTGGATGCTGCCGAAATCCGCAGCTTGCATCTCCATTCCCTAGACAGTCTGCTGGCCGATCTGGTCAGCGGCCACCCGGTCGGGATGGATGCGGACGGACGGCACCGCTTCGCCCTGGAGTCGGACGAGGCGCGCGCCCTGCTCGACTGGTATCGGAAGAACCGCCCGGCATGGTCGAAGCCGGTCGCCAGCGAACTGCTGCCGCTCCTGATGACTGCGGCGGCGCAGGCCCCGCCGGAGCTGACGGCCGCCCCGGCCACCTCCTCCACGCCGCGCAACTTTGCGCCCGTGCGGGTCGAGATCGTCCGCTTCGGCGGCGTGCAGGAATATGATCTTGCCCCGATTGGGTGGCTCTTGCGCACTTTGCGTGGATCTTCGTCGAAGCCTCGGACATTTCTCCGCGGCAACTGCGCCGAGGCGGTGGTTCTTTGGTCAAAATTCGTCTGTACGGATGGGCTGACGGCTGGATTTCTCACTGCTTCCACGCAAAGTGCGCAAGAGCTACCCAACCGGGGCAAGATCAGTGGTCTCATCACTCTAACCATGCACGGGGCCAAGAACCGTGAATTCGACGGGGTGATTGTCCTGTGGCCATACGCAGTTGCTGGTGGTGCTGAGCAAAAGCGGCGCCTCCTCTACAACGCCGTCACGCGCGCCAAGCACTGGTGCTTGGTTCTGGTCGAGGGGGAGCGTCTCCTCCAGCAAGCGCCCTTTGTCGCGTGAGCGGCGCAACTGGCACAGTTTCCAACCGGTGGCTAGCAACGGAGCAACAATATGCGTCTAGTGGGTTGAGCCAGACAAATCGCTATGTATGTTGAACGATATGATCCGTTAGATGCGATCCACTACGTAGGCCATTACCACTGCGTCCATGCCCATGCTGGGCTCACAACTCCATGGACCCACGAGTAGCTGACTTTTTCCGTCGACGATACCGCTGAGCCGGAAATATCATGCACACCTTGGCAACCCCCTGTTGGTCTTCTACCATTCGGCCATCCTTAGCCTTTGCAGTCCGACCTTTGGGGGAATGTATGCAGCTTAGCAATCCTGTGGATCACCTGTCAGCGATCCTTCTTGCCGCGGGGTTGATGGCCCTTGTCCACGCACCGCAGGCATATGCCGCAGGATTTGACTGTTCGAAGGCTTCATCTGCGATTGAGAAGGCCATCTGCGCCGATCCAGGGCTTTCCACGCTCGATGGCGAGTTGTCGGCCGTCTACTCCAAGGCCCTCGCATCCGCTCCCGACAGGGAAGCCTTGAAGGGTGAGCAGCGGCAGTGGTTGACCCAAATCCGCAACAAGTGCCTGGACAACCAGTGCCTTGCAGAGGTTTACCGCAAGAGGATCGCCGAAATCGCCGGACTTGGATCCGCCCCCGTCACAGCCGCGCCTACTGCCCCCTTGGCCTCAATATCCGCCGAAATCTCCGCGATTTCGGTCGCCGCCGCTCCGGTGGATGAGCGTGTGGCCGAAGCCCATCAGGAAGCCGCTCCCGTTGCCGTTCACCCTGCCCCGCTTCCCTCTGCCCTTGTCGTGGGGGCCCCTGCCGCAATACCCGCGTATCAGGCGCCCGTACCAACGGTCGCAGACCCTCAGTTCTCCGGGACGGGGGAGACCGTCTCTGTCCAAGGCGAGGGCCTGACCAGTCTGCAAAAAAAACTCATCGGAGCAATTCTCCTGCTAAATGCTGTCGTCTCTGTGTTCCTACACAGGAAGGGCTCTCTGACGATCTATTCGGATTACACCGACGCTACCTTCACCAGCCTTGTCCCCTTGGCCGCTCTAGCATTCTACTTTGGTGCCAAGTTCTTCGAGGCCCCTGAGCAGATCTCCATAGTCGCCGCCACGTGTGTGCTTGCTCTTATGCTCCTGTTCGTTGTCAAGGCGACGTTCCAGCAGAACCGGAATATCCTGATGGCTATTGTCGCCCTAACGGCCAAGCTGACCATCATCGTCGCATACTACGCAGCCATGGTCTTCCTGCTCTTCGGCAGCGGTTCCGCTCGGCGTAAGGGCGAGCGCCGCGATTCCTTTGAGGCCCGCCAGCGCCGGGAGGCCCGCCAGAACCAAGCGATAATGGCGGCCCTCACCGCTGCCTTTGTATCTCTTACTGCATGGATCTGCCGGGAAGAGGAATTCACGTCATTGGGTGACTATGTCTCGTTCCGGAGGACGGCCAACGCCTGATCATAATCAGTTGGCGAGCGGCCAACTAGCGTCGATGCGCCGTCGTCCAGGCCCGCTGCCCGGTGAAGATACGGTTGTGGCGCAGCAAGAAGCCCTGAAGTTGCTGCCGCGCTCGGCGCGCCGCTTGCGTGGCCGCGGCGCGGGCACGCGCCAGATCGCGCATGGCCTCATGCGCTGCATCGGGCACCCAGACGGCGGTGCGTTCGCCGGCGCGATGCAGCCTGGCCAACGTGAGGGCATCGCGCCAATCGGTTTTGACGTGATCACCGCTGCGCACACTGCTCCATGGCTCGTCTCCTCTGTCTGAGGAAAGGCGCCGGCCTACCCGGCGGAACCTCGTCAGCGACAGAATGTGAGACGAGCCACCGTCAGCTCAGCCGGGGCAAGGGGTCTAGGCCATCAACGGCTTGCTCGGCGCCAGCCGGCGTTCTGCGCCTCCGCCTCGGAGCGAAACCACCGTTCGCCTTTCCTGATGTCAATTTGTGTGCGGTCGTAAAAGGCAGCACCGGGCACATGATAGATACGATCGCCTGAAGCGCTGGTGTTGCCCTTGATAAGGCACTCTCCATTAACCGGCACGGCGGACTAGGGCGCCGGCGGCTGTTCCTGTGTCCGTTCCGTCGCGGCAGGGGGCGACCCGCCGCGCTTGTCACGCCGGTAATCCCAAGGCACCTAGGGGAGTCGAACCCGTGTCGCTGTGAAAGGGCAAGGAGCGCAACGACATGGTCCGTCGGACGACGGTCACACCACGGCGGGACCTCACGCAAATCCCCTTTCAACCATCGCCAATCGGACAGAGAATTCGGGTCAACGGACGCTGGTGTTGGACCAACGTTGGACCAGACTTCAGCCGCCGAACGAAACGCCAATGGCGCGGAACACACCTTTTCCGAAAGACCTGGGCCATCCCGGTCCAATCTCCTCTGACCCAATCCTGCCATAGGTCGGTCGAGCGGCGGCACGTCAATCCGCATGCCTCTGGTGCAAAGAGGGGATAGCTTTGCCTCATTGGACGAGGATTGTTGACGCGGTCGTCTTGAAAAAGGCTTTTAGGATCGCAGCGGCGCTGACGCCGGCGGCACCGCGCTGGCCGAGAACCTCCACACAATTATCACCACCCCCGGCACCACAGAGCGAGCGGTCGACACACCGTCATGATTTGAGCGGGCCGAGCGACGAGCGTGAGGCTCCCAAGTCGGCAGGTTGCAAGTCTGTAACAAAATAGCAAGTCCCACCCATTGTTTACAATTGTTGGTGGTCTTGCTAAACCTTGCTCCTGTCTAACTCGATAGTGGTAATAGGGCATCATGGCGGGGCTCACCAAGACGCAAAAAGACCTGCGCAACGTTCTGCTCTACGCGCAGGAGTTGGTCACCTTCAACGAGAAGGTCATCTATGACCTTTCGGCCGAGCCCCATCCATCCTTCCATGAAGGCGCCGTGATTGATCTCGAGGGCGTGGATGCGAACGTCGACCCAGAGATCTGGCTGCGGCTCCGCCGCCTTCGGGAAACGCAGCCACCGACCCCCGACGCCATGTTCGAGGGGTGGGTCAAGGCACAGCCGTATCCGTCGCCGGATAAGGCGCCGATGCTCCTCGACCACCGCATGCTGCGTCTCAGCATCGAGGAGATCTCGGACCTCGCCGAGGCCGGCCTGCTCGATCCAGACGAGGTCATGCGGCCACGCGACGCCGATGTGACGTTCCCAGAGGCGATGGACGCCATCCTGCGCACCGCACGGATGCCCGAGTTCCGCGAGGCGTGGCGCGCGTACGTCGAGGGCCCCTGGGCGAAGTGGGCAGAGGTGGAGAAGCCCCGCCGCCGCAGCATTGAGGTCTACAACCGCCTCTACAAGGTGCAGCAGGCCGTCACCGCGGCTGGCGAGGACAACGCCATCGAGCTCGTCTGGGGCATCGGCGTCGCGCGCTGGCAGCGCGAGAGCATGCGCATCAACGCGCCGATGCTAGAACAGTTGGTCGAGCTGGATCTGCTTGAGGACGGCACGCTCACCGTCGGGCCGCGCCAGGTGCCACCATCCTTGGCGCTAAAGCCGTTCCATGCCCTGGAGGTCGAGGGGTCCAAGGCCCTCCAGCGGGATGCCGGCGCCCAGCTGGAGCGCATCGTCGAGGACCCGGACATCGCCTTCTCGCCGTTCGAGCGGAAGGTCTTCGAGCCTCTGCTCAAATCCTGCGCCGCACGGTTGTCGGCCACCGGCATCTACCTGCCCGACGAGACCGGGCGGGATCCCGCCGACCGCTCCCTTCCGTCCATCGACGGCGTCCTGCGCATCAGCGACACCTGGGTCCTCTACGTCCGCCAGCGCGCGGCCAACTTCCGGCAGGAGGACATCCAGAAGCTGATCAAGCGCGTTGAGGAGGCCAAAGTCGAAGAGGATCTTCCCGCAGCCGGGCTGCAGTTTGTCAAGCCGCCGAACGATGAGCGCCTTTACGACGACGCCGGCCTGAACCTCGATGATGTGTCCTGGCGCCTGCCCGACGCGGTCGCCCGATCCCATGGCGGCTCGGGCGCCGGAACCAATCACCAGGGCTCCGGACCGGAACCCGACTTCTTCTTCCCCCTGCCGTACAACGACGATCAGCGCGACATCCTGAAGCGCCTGCGCGAAGCGGACGGCGTCGTCGTCCAAGGGCCGCCCGGCACCGGCAAGACGCACACCATCGCGAACGTGATCTGCCATTTCCTGGCAACCGGCAAGCGGGTGCTCGTCACGGCCAAGAACGCCGAGGCCCTGACCGCCCTGCAGGAGAAGCTGCCGCCGGGAATCCGCGATCTCGCCATTTCCGTCATTCACAGCGACCGCGAGGGCGCCCGGCATCTGGAACAGGCCGTTCAGGTCCTGGCGAACGAGGCCAAACAGATCAACCCGAAGCTGGTCAGCCAGAGCATCATCGACAACCAGCGCCTTCTCGCCGATATTCGGGACCGCATTGCGGCGATCGATGCGGAGCTGCTGTCCTACGCCCGTCGGAACCTCGAAAAGGTTGAGAGCGCCGGGGAGAGCGTGCTGCCGATGGAGTTGGCGAAGCGGGTCGTGCAGGACCGCGCCCTGCACGACTGGTTCGAGGACCGCTTGGACCTCGACGCCCGCTACGCTCCGCGCTTCACCGACGCCGACATCGCCGAGGCGCGGGACATCCGCCGCCGCTTGGCTGGGGACTTGGCCTACGACGCGGCCGACCTGCCCGACCCGGACGCCCTGCCGGACGTGGCCCGCGTGCTGGCGGCGCACGGGGAACTCGCCCGCGCCAAGGTGCTTGAGGAGCAGGCGCGCTCCGGCCAAGTGCCCTACATGGCCGCCGGTTCGGTGGAGCAGGCGCGCGCCGTCCAGGTCTGGCTGACCGAATACCAGACCTTCTTCGAGGAGGTCCGGGCCGAGACCTGGATGGTCAGCACGTACCAGATCCTTCTCGGAATCCGGCGGTCGGACGAAGCGGCCGAGGCGGCCCTGCGGCGGGCGCTTGACCAGTGGGCGAAGCTCTACACCGAAGGACGGGAGCTCGCCCTCAAGGGGATCGACACCGGCGACGTGCCGCTCGACGATCAGGCGTTCGACGCGGCCGTCGCTGCTCATGCCCGTGGCGAGAAAGCCTTTGGCCTGTTCTCGTTCGGCAAGGGCGTCCTCAAGGAACGCCTCGCACGGGTCCTGGTCGGCGGGAACCCGCCGGCCGCTCCAGAGCATTGGCAAGAAGTAAAGGCCGCCCGGACTTGGCAGCGTGAGGCGCAAGCTTTCCTGCGCCATTGGGCAGCCGTCTGCAGCAGCCTCGGCCTACCCCCGGTTCCGACCGACTGGGAGCGCGGCCGCGGCGAGCTCCTCCGCCTCGGACGGCTGATCGCCGCGCTCCTGCGCTTCGCGTCCGAGGCCCAGGCCAGCCTCGCGGCGCTCCAGACCTTGTTCCCCTACGGCCTCGATACCCGCGCGGTCGTCTACGAGGGCGAGGTCGCGCGCGCCCTCAACGCCCTGGTGGCCAACCTGGAGAAGGCGGAGTTCGCCGACGCCCAGGCGGTCCGCGGGGAGTTCGAGGCGCTCACCGGGGGGCGGCGCCTGCCGTTTCACGCCGGGCTGGCGGAATTCGCCTCGGCGCTCGGCGACTCCACCGTTGCTCCGAACGACCTCGCCGACGGGTGGCGCCAGATCCGGACGGAAGCGGAACGGCTGTCGACCCTGCGCCCGCTCCGCACGCGACTGGACGAGATCGCTGACCTGGTGCGCCGGTCCGGGGCGCCGTGCTGGGCGGACAAGCTCACCGGAGACCCGACGTTCGACGGCGCGGACCAGTGGACGCCAGAGGCGTGGCGGAACAGCTGGGAGTGGGCCAGGGCCGATGGGTTCGTCCGCAGCATCGGCGATCGTGCCGCCATTCAAAAGCTGGCCGACGAGCGTTCTGAGCTCGAAACTCGTCAGCGGACTATCCTGGCCGAGGTTGTGCGGCTTCGGACGTTCCTGGGGTTAAAGCGCGCGCTGACCGGACGTATTGAGGCCGCCCTGGCCAAGTTTGCTTCGGCGATCGCCAAGCTGGGCGCCGGGACCGGCAAGGCGGCGAGCCGCCATCGCCGCGTCATTCGGGACGCCACGCTCGACGCCGCGGACGCGGTGCCCTGCTGGATCCTGCCCGAATGGCGGGTGGCCGAGCAGCTACCGGCCACACTGAACGCATTCGACCTGGTGATCGTCGACGAAGCAAGCCAGTCCGACATCACGGCCCTGCCCGCCGTTCTGCGCGGCAGGAAGCTGCTGATCGTCGGCGACGACAAGCAGGTGAGTCCCATTTCCATCGGCCTCGACGAGCGCACCATCATCCAGCTGCGCACAACCTACCTGACGGACTTGCCCTTTGCCGACCAGATGGACCCGGCGACGTCGCTCTACGAGCTCGGCAGCATGGTCTTCCCCGGGAAGACGGTGCTGCTGCGCGAGCATTTCCGCTGCGTCGAGCCGATCATCCGCTTCTCCGCACGGTTCTACCAGAACCTGCTGGTGCCAATGCGCCTGCCCAAGGCGACAGAGCGCCTCGATCCGCCTCTCATCGACATCCTGGTGCGCGACGGCGTGAAGACGGGGGACGTCAACAAACGGGAAGCCGACGTCATCGTCGACGAGGTACGGCGCCTGTCCGAAGATCCCGTCTACGAGAATCGCTCCATCGGCATCATCTCGTTGATCGGGGACAAGCAGGCGAAACTCATCTACGACCGGCTCATGCGCGAACTCGGGGCGGAGGTCATCGACCGCCACCGGATCATGTGCGGCAGCGCCGCGACGTTCCAAGGGCAAGAACGCGACATCATCTTCCTGTCGATGGTGGCGTGCCCCAAGACGGCAATGATGCAGAGGACGCGCGCGTACGAGCAGCGTTACAACGTGGCCCTGTCACGCGCCCGCGACCGGCTCGTGCTCGTCCGGTCCGTCACCTCGTCGGATCTGAAGCCCGGCGACCTCAAGCTCCAGGTCATTGAGCACTTCCGCAACCCCATGGGCGAAGGGAAGGTCATCGTCCGCAAGGACGTGCTCGACGTCTGCGACTCCGGCTTTGAGAAGGAGTTCGGCGCGCGCCTGCTCGACCTCGGATACCGCCTCCGGCCCCAAGTGCCGGTTGGCGGCTACCGCATCGACTTCGTTGTCGAGGGCGCTGACGACCGACGGCTGGCGATCGAGCTCGACGGCGACGCCTATCATGGCCCGGACCGTTGGGCCGAGGACTTCCGGCGTCAGAAGTCACTCGAACGGCTGGGCTGGACCTTCTGGCGGTGTTGGGGCTCCGAATGGACGGCCGACCCCGATGGATGCTTGGCTGACCTGAAGCGCACACTCGGCGCAATGGGGATCGAGCCGCTCGGCGCCGAGCCGCCGCAGGGGGCCTGGACCGAGTTCCGCGAGGTCGAAGCCGCGGAGCCGTCGGAAGCCGAAGCGGTGGCAGCCGAACCCGACTCGGAAGCTGAGGGAGGCGAGATTGCTGCGGCTGCGGCCCGGGCCGAGGTGTGGCCGGAGGGCGTGGCGGCCGAGACGCTGGACCCGCTCGAGTCGTCCTCGGCCGCACCGCACATCAACCCAGGCGACCTCGTGATCGTGCGCTACGACGACACGCCGGAGCGGTCCGTACGCGTCCGCATCAGCGAGACGGAGCATGCCCCAGAGGTCGGCATCATCCGCGTCGGCGACCCGTTGGCCAAGGCGCTGCTCGGCAGCGCGCTCGAAGACGAGTTCGAGGTGGAGCTTGGCGGCGGGAAAACCCGGCTCGGCGTGATCGAGCGCATCGAGCGTGCCCCGGCGCCAGTCTGAGGAAGCGACGATGAGCGTGCGTTTTCGCAAGTCGATCCGGCTGTTCCCCGGCGTGCGGCTGAACCTGAGTGGCGGGCGTGTCAGCACGACCATCGGAGTGCCGGGGGCGTCGCTGAACCTCGGCTTGGACGGCCAGGCGCACATGACCCTCGGCATCCCAGGCACCGGGCTGTCGTATCGCGCCAGGATCACAGCTCCGCCGCAGGCGCCCGCTCCCCAGGCGCCCGCCCAGCGGTCGCCCGAGCCGCGGCCGTTCCGCGCCCCGGAGCACGGCCTGCCCTTTGACGCTCCCTCACGGGCGGAGCCCCTGCCGGGCGAAATCCGCAGCGCGGCAATCCGGAGCCTGACCAGCCCGAACCTCCTCCGGCTGAAGACGCTGGTCAACGCGGCGGCGGACCGGCGGCAGAGCCTCCAGAGCACGATATCCAGCCGCAGGTTCTCCGTCGACATTGCCGAAAGACGCTTGGCGTTCGCGAAGACCTTCATCATCCGCCTCTTCTCCCGTGGCCGCATCGCATGCTTGGTAGAGGAGATCGAGACTGGACGGCTCGAAATCGAAGCCGCAACGAAGGAGTTGGAACTCACCAACATCCAACTGGACTTCGACTTTGACGAGCATGTGCTGCGCCTTTTCAATGAACTCCGGGAGGCTTTCGACCGTCTCCGGCGGAGCGCACGGGTCTGGGACGTCACCACCGAGAACGCGACGAACCAATTCGCCGAACGCACTCTCGCGTCGAAAGCGGTGACCCGGACCCTAGTCACCTTCGGAACCGCCCGGACGGACATCGTCAAGGCCGACTGGGAGGCGCTGCGGTTTGGGAACGCGAACGGCGAAGACCTTCACCTGTACCCAGGCTTCGCCCTCCTCAAGGAGCGCAGCGGCGACTTCGCGCTTGTCGACATCGCGGACCTGTGGATCCAGGCCAGCACCGTGCGGTTCCATGAGGAGGATGGCGTGCCGCACGACGCCACCGTCGTGGGAACCACCTGGAAGAAGACCAACAAGGACGGTTCCCCCGACCGCCGGTTTCGGGACAACTACCAGATTCCGATCGCCCATTACGGCGAACTGACGATCCGCAGCAAGACCGGGATCAACGAGGCCTACATGTTCAGCAACGCGGGCGCGGCGGCTGGCTTCGCGTCCGCTTTCGCCACGTATCAGGCGGCGCTCGCCGCGACAGCAGGCGGCGTGGCGGCGCCCTCTGACGACGGAGTCGACGGCGGAGCGGTCGAAACCGCGTTCGAGGTCGACGCGGACGGCGATGCCCCGGTCCGCCGCCCACTGTTTCCCATGCTCGACGCCGTGTTCCTGGCGTTGCTCGCCATCGGCGCCGGCGCCTGGTTCGTAGGGCCGCGCCTCTGGAATGCCCCGGCGCCGATTGCCGCGCTCACCGCGGCAGCGCCGACGGCCTCCGAAGCGCTCGTGACGCCCCCCGCGCTCCCTCCGCAAGGCGTGGTGACCGCAAGCGTTTCAAGCGCGCCCGCGGAGAGCGGTGTGACCGCGCCCGTGTCCAAGGCGGTTACGCGAGAGACGATCGAGGTGCGCGCCCAAGCCGCGAACGTCCGGAAGGACACGGGCGCCAACGCGCCGGTCCTCCGGACCGCGCGCAAAGGCGAGAGGTTCGCCGTGTTCTCCCAAAAGGAAGACTGGCTTGAGATCGGCGACGCGCAGCCCGCGGGGTGGATCCACCGCAGCTTGGTCAGGCAGGCGATCGAGAGGTGACGCAAGAGTTGGAGCCCGTTGCGGCGTCCGCCCCGATCGAAGTACAATCTATGGCTGGAGGTTCGTGGCCATCGCCGTCGCCGGCTTCCTGGAGATCGCGCTGCTGGGAACCTGCAGTGCCCCTGAAACCTTCTGGCTTCTCGGGTGGCGGCCTACTATCCGGTTTGGGGTCGGGTGGTCAGGTCGGAGCGCGCCGCCGACCCGGTTCTGTTGCAAAGTCTGACGGTGGTCGCGGAGAGCCGCGGCATCAGGGCTGTCAGGCGGCGATCCCGAACAGGCCGGCGATGAAGGTCGCCTGGGCCGGCATGTTGTTGGCGGGCATGGCGGCAACCTGCCCCTTGCCCACCATCGCCAGGCTCTCGTAGCCGGCGATCGTCCGGCGCGCGGTGTGGAAGCTTTTGAACCCGAGCCCCGGCCGGACCAGCCGCTTAATGCGGCGGTGATCCTGTTCAACGATATTGTTCAGTTATTTCACTTGGCGCAGCTTGGTGAAGCGCCATAGCTCCGGCGTTGTCACCTTGTAGCCCATGGCTTCGGGCTCGCCCCAGCGGTGCTCGGCGTCGCTCTGGGCGCTCCAGTCCTCGCCCTCGACCACCACCCGGGTGACGCGGGCGCCGCCGAAGATCTCCTTGCGGTCGATATCAGCCAGCACTTCGAAGCGCTCGTGAACCGCCCCGGGTTTCCCGGAGGCCGACTTGGTTGAGTCACGCCGCGATGGCGACGTCCTCGATTTGAGCATAATAGCGCGCTTCGGCCTCGGCGGGAGGGATGTTGCCGATGGGTTCGAGGAGGCGGCGGTTGTTGAACCAATCGACCCATTCCAGGGTGGCGAACTCGACGGTCTCCAAGGTGCGCCATGGCCCACGGCGCCGGATCACCTCGGTCTTGTAGAGGCCGTTGATCGTCTCGGCCAAGGCGTTGTCATAGGAATCGCCGACGCTGCCGACCGACGATTCGACACCGGCGTCGCTGAGACGCTCGGTGTACCGAATGGCGACGTATTGCGATCCGCGGTCCGAGTGGTGAATGAGACCGCCGCCCTTGGCGGGCCGGCGATCGTGAAGCGCCTGCTCCAAGGCATCCAGGACAAAGCCGGCGTGGGCGGTGCGCGACACCCGCCAGCCGACGATCTTGCGGGCGAAAGTGTCGATGACGAAGGCCACGTAGACGAAGCCCTGCCACGTGGCAACGTAGGTGAAATCGGCCACCCACAAGGCATTCGGACGCGGCGCCTGGAACTGCCGGTTCACCCGGTCGGCCGGACAGGGCACCGCCCGGTCGCTGATCGTGGTCCGCACCGCCTTGCCCCGTGTCGCCCCCTTCAGACCCATGTGCCTCATCAGCCGGGCCACCGTGCAGCGTGCCACGTCGATGCCCTCCCGCCGCAACTGCCGCCAGACTTTCCGCACCCCATAGACCTGGAAGTTCGCGTCCCAGACCCGCCGGATAGCCAAACCCAGCTCCGCGTCGCTTCGCGAGCGGGCCGGCGCCTTGGCCGGATCGGCCCGCCGGGCGGCATGGGCGCGATAGGTGGACGGGGCGATCGGCAGCACCTTGCAGATCGGCTCGACCCCGTGGACGGCGCGGTGCGCGTCGATGAAGGCGATCATTTCTTGAACGGGCGGTCGAGCTCCGCCTGGGCGAAATACGCTGATGCCTTGCGAAGGATCTCGTTCGCCTGGCGCAGTTCCCGCACCTCACGCTCCAACGCCTTGATCCGTTCCTGCTCGTCCCTGCTCGGGCCGGGCCGCTTGCCCTGGTCGCGTTCGGCCTGCCGCACCCAGCCCCGCAGCGTCTCCGCCGTGCAGCCGATCTTCGCCGCGATCGAGCCGATCGCCGCCCACTGCGAGGCGTGATCGCCTTCGTGCTCGAACACCATCCGAACCGCGCGCTCGCGGACTTCAGGAGCGTATTTGCGGGATGCCGCTTTCGTCATGATGACCCCATCTTCTCAAGAAATGGAGCCTCCGACAAACCCGGCGCGGTTCACTCGCGGATCGCCTCGACCACTTGGTTGCGGGACAGCAGGCCGTGCGGCAGCGCGCCGAGGATGGCGTCCATCTTCTCCTCGATCACGGCTTCGGCCTTCCCGCCCAGGTGCGCGCCGAGAGCCTCCCGCGCCTTGTCCCGGGCGCTGCCCGGGTTAACGGGCAGCGCCTCGGTGATGGCCTCGCTCGCGGTGTCGGCGTCGTAGTAGCCCTCGACGGCTTCGACGATAGCGCGGGCGGCGGCCACCACCTCCTCGACCTCGGCGCGGCCGAGGCCGTCGGAGAACCGCATCGACCGGTGGGCGCTGGCGCCGCGGACAGCGACGCGGCCGGACCAGTCGGCTTCGACCGCGAGGCCCTGGAAGGCCGTCGTGCCCTCCAGGAAGGTGGCGAGCATGGTGCACGGCTCGCCCTCGTTGCCGGCGGCGAGGATGATGCTGCGGATGGCGTCGGTCTGGCTGGTCATGCCGTGGCGCTCTTTCTGGTTCGGGTTGTAGCGTCGGCGCCGGTGTCAGTCGATCACTTCCGCCAGCTCCTCGAGGCGGAGGACCTCGGCCTTGTAGTCGCCATCCAGGAGCAGCACTTCGACGGCGGTGCGGTCGATCGTGCCGCGGATCAGGGCGCAGTCGATGGCGTGGGCGGCCTCGGCGCGGCGGTTGCCCCACTCCATCCACCAGGCGAGGGCGTCGGCCTTAGCCTCCTCGCCCTTGGCGATGCGCTGGATCATGTCGTCGCAGTCCTCGTCAGCCTCGACGACGGTGAGGACCTCGACGGCCTCGGCTAGGCCGTTGGCGCCGGCGGCGCGCAGCGCCTCGGAGCGGAGCTCGAAGCGTGGGAAGCGGGCGGCGATCACGGCGGCGTCCTGGGCGGAGCGGATGACGGTGTCGGTGGCGGTCATGGCTGGTGCTCCTCTGAATCGGCTTGCGTGTTGCGGCGGGGCTAGAGCAAATCGACCTTGTCGTCGATCATCATCCAACGCAGGGCATCGGCCTTGCACTCGTCCTCCTGGCGCAGCTTCTCGACGAGCGCCGTGCAGGGCAGGCCCATGATCTTCTTGACGCGCGACGCCAGATCGCCCTGCATCCCCTCGGCGTGCATCTTAGCGGCGCGGTAGTCGTAGCCGAGTAGCCGGCAGGCCTCCGCCGCCCGCAGGACCGTGACGCGCTTGCGGACCGCGCCGTAGCCATCGCCCTCGTAGCAGAGGATGTCCTGGCCGGTGCGACGGTCGGCGTCCTCGACGGTGATCGTGTACCCGCCGCCAACGGTATACACGGAGTTGCGGGCCTCAGTCAGGGCGGCGGTGAGGCTGATCGTGCGGGTCATGGCTGTTCTCCTCGGTCTGGCGATGCGTCCGGGGCTTGTCTTGCGCCTCCGGCTCGGTCAGGCGTCCACTCCCATATTGGGTCGGGCGCCCTGCCCAACCGGCGGCTACGCCGCCAGTTCGACCCCGTGCATGGCGAGCGTCATAAGCTGGTGCGCGGACAGCTTGATCCTGGCGATGGCGGCGATGGCGGCGATGGCAGAGGGCTTTCCACCGGCATGGGTGCACGAGAGCCCGCCGCGGCCTGAAGGGCGTTCCCCGGCTGCTTACAGCGGTAAAGGCCGGATGAGGTTTGGTCCTCCACGTTCCCGGTTTGCCCAATCACGCAGCCTTCAGGACGCGATGGTGCAGCATATCGAAGCCGCCACGCCCATTCATCGTGCGCCCCATCGTCTTCAGCTTACTGATCCGCCCCTCAACCGTTCCGGTGCTACACGGCAGTGACGGACAGTCGTTCTGATACAATTTTTTCATCTTTGCGTAATAATCATTTCCGCACCGTTGCATCTTCATGACACAATCGTTCCAGGGTCGCGCTCCGTTTGTTGGAACCTCCAAACAGATCGCTCAGAAGATCTAGCCCATTCTTTTGGGCGTCCGGTTCCGATGCAGCCATGACGTACAAAAATTCTCTGATGACCTTGAGGCTTTTGCTTCGGCGCTCGCCGATGTCGTTTGAGGATGCTGCTCCTCCTTCCTGCACGCGCTGCCAAACGTCCAGCATCTCTCTCGGAACTTCCAGTCGCTGGCGCAGTTCCTGCGGGGGCACATCAATGAAAGTCGATACCTCGATGTCGTTGATCCGCCGTAGCGCGATCTGCTGCTCGTATGGCAGCGGCACCCGCCCTTCAGCCCGGGCTTGGTCGAGTTCCGTCGCCAGCTGGAACAGCCCACTCCACGTCATGGCCAGAACAATCACGGTGAGCAAGAGGATGGTCCAGCAGGCTATGTCCCTCCGAGCCTGTCGGCGCATCAGAACATGGACCGCGGTATCGGTTTCAGCATTGCTCTCCACCATCAGGTTCCGCCGGTCAGCAGCTGACAGCACCGAGGCTTCCGGGTCGCTGCAGAGGAAAATCCTGCGCTCGGCCGGCGGCAGCCTACGGATGTGCAGGATCAGGTGCTCCTGATCCTGCTCGCAGGCTTGGGTGGCCTCAGCCCGCCGGCGGTCCAACTCTTCGAGCAGGAGCCGGTGCGGGATCATGCCGCCGGCGCCGCTCATATCAGACCGTCTCCCGCTCTTCGATTAGAGTGCCGCTGATCGTACCCATGACCTTCGCCACCCACTCAGTGTAGCTTTTCAGGGCGCGGGCGGACATCGCCCGCGGCATGCCGTAGTTCTCTTCCAACTCGTTCCGGGTCAGCCTCAGGGCCTTGGTCAGGCGCATCGGCCGTTTGCCGTCGACGATGCGCCACATGTCGCTCAAGCAGCGCGGAAAGGGCACAATCCGGATGCCATCGTCCGCCAGTCCCCGGAGATCGAACCAATCGTCAAAGCCCGCACCCAGTGCTCCGTTGAGCACGAGGAACCGGTCTGCACCTGGGAACGACTTGGCCTGGTCGTACAGCACATCCAAGGCGCCGGTCATAGCTTCCCGCTCCGCCGTCGCAACAGCGACGAGGAGCAGGCGGTGACCGCGGTCGATCACGTCGTCGGCGAAGCACGACAACCCCGCCCACTCGGCAAAGGAGCCGATCTCGTTGGCGCCGACGTCGATAACGACGTTGCCCTCTGCCGTCCGGTCGGTAATCTCGTCGTAGGTGGCGAGCGCCCGGGACGCATCCTCGGCGGCCTCCTGCAGCGACGGCGGCTGCACGCGATGGACCACGCTGCCGTAGATCAGCGAGAGCCGCGCACTCGACTCGATCTCGATGTAACCCACCCCAGCGCCGCGACGGATCAGCGTCTCGCCGATCGCGGTCGCGACCGTCGTCTTGCCGACGCCGCCGCGCTGGTTGGCCACGATGGCCACCAGCGGCCGGGGCTCGCCGCAGGAGATCGCCAGGGCCTCGTCCTGGGCGGTGAAGACCGTCGGGGTGTTGTCCATGTCGCGCTTGGTCATGATGACCTCCTTCCAAGAGGGGGCAGCGTGAGCGTGCCTTCCTGATTGGGAGCTGGAGTCGGATTTCCCGCGGCGCAACCAGATCGACCCGGGCAAAAGCAAATTTTTTACTCCTTGATTCTTTCTACTGGCGATGCTGCCTGGGACCGTGGCCGAAGCGGGTCCTTGAGCCGGCTCTCGTAGGCGGGGGCGTCGCCGGTTTCATCCGGCGATGCCGGTACGGTAGCCCGGAGAAGGGCGATGGAAGTCACCCGCTCCCGCAGCTCTGCCGGGCCATCCCGCTCGGCATGTGGCTGCACCCTTGAGGCAGCGGACAGTTGCTTCCGGCCTGGGCGCCCGACGGGGCGGCGGATGCCGTAGTCCAACCGCTCGATCTCCCCCACCATCCGGCACAGCGCGGCACCGCCGATCGGCGCCCCCGACTTCCACTGGATCCCCAACTCGGCCAGTGCTTGGGCGATCACCGCCCACTGCACATCATTCTTGCGTGCCTCCCGTATGTCCGTCAGGTGGTCGCGGACTTGATCACGTACCGCCGGCGTCGCGGCGGCCTGTGCGGCCAGAACGGCATCCTTGAACGTCCGCATCACATCGCGTCCATCTTCTTTTCATCCGAAGGGACATGGGAGAGACGGCAACCGCGCGCTCGCGATGGAACGGGAAAAGGCGAAGAGAGGCGCGGCCCGGCGCCGGAGTCGCCGGGCCGCGCCATCCGATCTACCAGCAATCAGGCACCCGGAGGGACGAATGCCTGCTCATCGACACCGGATCGAAAGCAGCCCGACATCCGACCCAACGATTTTCTGATCATTGGCCGTGAATTGACCGGTCAATGTTTATCCATTCATACACACCCGTGCATTGAAATGCGGGATTGTACCGTCAAAGCGCGCTCGAGCCCTTTCTGGCTTCGCTTCCTCCCCGATTTAGCTCCTGGACCAGGCTGCCATCACCGTGATGGCTTCAGGGGACCCGAACTCCGGACAGACAACCCGCAATCTTCGATCCACGGCATGCGGCCGGCCGCTCCAACTGAGGCGCTGGGACTGGGTTCGGCGGGAAAATCCCCCAGTCCCATATGAGAGGGCGGAACCACCGCTGGAGAGACCTTCACATGGCGAGAATCCGTTCAGGGTACGAGCGCGTCCCTCTGGATGTTCCGGACGACTTGATGCAGCGCGTCCGTCAACGACGGGGGCGCGGAACCGATGCGGGCACGATCCTGCGCCTGCTGGAACAGGCGTTGGACCTGGAGGAGGAGCGCGCCGAGATCAGGCGCCTGCGCCTGGAGACTGAAGCGATGCTGGCTGCGGCCCGTGATGCCGCCGACGGCATGAAGTCAGCGACCGACGATCTCCGCGACGGCGTGCTGACTTTGCTGGACCGCAGCGTTCCACCCGCGAGGCGCAGATGCTGAGCATCCGGAAATCCGTCAGCTCAGCCTATTATCTGGAGGAGCTGGGTTGGTCCCTCGACAGTGCGACCGGCTACTACACCCGTGTGGGCGACACTGGTCCGGAGCCAGACGGTGTCTGGTACAACCCGAGCCGCCAGTTCGGCGTGTCCGACGATAAACCCATCGATCCCCTTCTGTTCGCGCAGCTCCATGCCGGATACGATGGAAACGGCCGCCCCCTGGTGCGCAACGCTGGTGCGGCGGGATGGAAGGGCGGAGAGAGACAAGACGCCAAACGCGTCCCGGGGTTCGATCTCACCTTCTCGGCGCCCAAGTCGGTCTCCCTCCTGTGGGCGCTGTGCCCCGACATGATCCGGCAAGAGATCGAGGCCGCGCACCTGCACGCCATCCGCACCGCCCTACACCACATTGAGCGGCATCTCGCCTGGGCGCGCGTGGGCAAGGATGGAGCGCAGTGCATCCCGGGACGCATCACCGCGGCTCTTTGGCAGCATGGCGCCTCCCGGCCAACCACCGAGTTGGACGACGATGGGCAGGAGGTGTCCCGGCTCGGCGACATGCAGCTGCACACTCATGGATTCGTCCTGAACTTGGTCTCGTGCCCCGATGGCAGAACCAGGGCGCTGGATGCCGCTCCCCTCTACGCCAACAAACTGGCGCTCGGCGCCATCTATCGAGTGGCGCTGGCGGATGACCTTTGCACGCGGCTGGGCGTTGGCATCCGCATCATCGACGACACCTTCGAAGTTGACGGCGTGCCGTTCGCCCTGATCGACGAATTTTCAAAGCGGTCGCGCGCCGCCCAACGCGAACTGGCTGCGCAGGGGCGGACCGCAGCAAGTGGCCGCCAGACGGAGGTCGCCATCCTGCGCACGCGATGCGACAAGGACTATGACGAGACCGCCGAGGCGCGGTACCGGCGTTGGCGCAGCGAAGCCGCCGCCGCCGGCTTCCCGCCGGAAGCCCTCAATGCCGTGTTCACATCCGGCCGCGAACCGACCGACCAGTCGGCCTTGGACGGGCTGGTGGACCTTGCCGACCAAGTGACCGAAACGAGCAGCGTGGTGCCAGAAGCGCGCATCTGGCAGCGGGTGGCGGTCGCCTTGCAGGGGATCGGCGGCTACGACGCCGTCGTCACCGAGGTCGAACGGCAGCTTCGGCGGAACTTCCTTTGCATTGGCGAGGATGGCCGCGGCCAGCCGCTCTACACCACGCCGGCGATGATCGACGCCGAGCAGGCGGTTGAGGACGGCGCCAGACATCTGGCCGGAACCGCGATGCACGGGTTGGACCGGCATCTCGTCGACGCCGTGTTGACGACCCAGGCGCATCGTCTTTCCGAAGAGCAGCGCGCTGCGGTGATTCTGGCCACCACCGGCCCTGACCTTGCCGTGATGGAAGGTGGAGCCGGCACCGGCAAGAGCCATGCCCTGACGATGGTCGCCCAACTCTATCAAACGGCCGGTCGCCGCGTCATCGGAGCCGCCACGGCATGGCGTGTCGCCCGTCAACTCGGGGAGGATTGCAAGATCGACTCCCGCGCCACGATGAAGTGGCTGACCGACTTGCGGCTCGGCATCGACCGCTGGGACCGCAATACCGTGCTGATCGTCGACGAAGCCGGCATGACCGATGCGCGGGCAATGCGCACGATCCTCGATGCCGCCATCCAGGCGCAGGCCAAAGTCATTCTGACCGGCGACCGGCGCCAGCTCACCCCGGTCGGTCCGGGGCCGGGCCTGCAATTGGCGGTCGAGGCCATCGGCCGCTCCATCCGGTTGCGGCAGACGCGCCGGCAGATTGAACAACGGGACCGCGACATCGCTACCTGGGCAGGCGACGGCGAGGCGGCCAAGGCGCTGACGGCACTGGACGAAGATGATCGGCTGCGGCTCGTGGAGGGTTGGCAGGCGACGCTCGACAGCGCCGTCGCCGACTGGGCTCGGTTTTCAGTCGCACATCCCCACCGCACGACGCTGCTCCTGGCGCAGACCAATGCCGAGGTCAGGCGACTCAATGCCCAGGTGCGCGAAGTGCTGAAGGAACGCGGGATCGTGGCTCGGGAACAGGACGTTTGGATTCGGGCGGGTGCACCCAGCGGCACGGCGCATGACCTTGCCCTGGCACCGGGCGACACCATCCGCTTCTACCGTCACGACAAGACGCTGGATGTCATCAACGGGACGGTTGCGACCATCGTCTCCGCTGCCGCGACCGACGGAGGACACGCCGATCTGGAGGTCGAGATCGACGGCCGTCGGGTCCACTTCAGCACCCGGCAGCTCTTCGATCCCGAGGTTGGCCATATCCTTCTCGGTCATTCCTACGCCAGCACGGTGCATGGAGCGCAAGGGCTGACGGTGGACGACGTCTGGGCGGCGATGGCCCACGGCACACGGTCCGGAACCAGCAACGTGACCTACGTAATGTTGTCGCGCAACCGCCATCAGGTGCGCTTGCACGTCAACCAAGCGGCCGTAGAAGATGACATCCGCGAGCGGACAGGCGAGCGCCATCGTCTGGGGCGTGAGGAGGTCGTTGCCCGGATGGCGGCCGATTTGGCGCGCCCGGCCGTCCAGCACTCCGCCCTGACGATCCTGAGGCGCTTGACCGATCCGCTGGCGGAGACGGCGTCGAGCACCGATAGCCTCCTGCACGCGGCCGCCGAACTGCGGATAGCATTGAATGCGGTGCGCAACCGCGTGGCGGCCGTTGTCGGGCGGGCTCGCAGCACCGTCCGCGACAGGTTGTGGCAGGACCGCTTCCGAGCTTGTTCCGGCATCGCCACCCGACAAGAGGAACCGCCGGGTCCAGAACGAACGCTGCTGACCCAACTTCGACATGCTGTCGAGGAGCGCTTGGGCACCATCGGCCTGTCCAGGCCCATGATCGTTGCCGGTGCACGGCTGCTGTCACCAATTCCGCATCGGGTGTTGGACATCGTCGGCAGTGGTTGGAGGGTCCGGCTCCGTGACACCGGAGCGCAGATTCAGGTGATGACGTCGCGGCGATCCGTGCTGGATATCCCCAGGGAACTGCTTGGAGAGGTGTACCGTGCGATCGGTATCGAGACGCGGCGGCGCGGATGGACGAGCGTGGATGCTCAAGCTGAGCCGGATATGCTGGAACTGCTTCACGAGGGCCGTGCGCCCGTCATCGTGCCACCGGCACCTGTGCCGATGGCGAAACCGAAGCGACGGGGTGAGGGCAACGTGATGCCGGTCGTACCGCCGCGCTCAAGAGAGCGGAACGTCGACCGGACGAAGCGGCCGCGTCGATACGCGGG
This sequence comes from Pseudomonadota bacterium, assembly GCA_023423695.1. Taxonomy (GTDB): domain Bacteria; phylum Pseudomonadota; class Alphaproteobacteria; order Azospirillales; family Azospirillaceae; genus Azospirillum. The sequence goes on from JAFAFA010000093.1 coordinate 68,465, forward strand.
ACCCGATGAGCGCTGAACACGTTGCGGTCGTGGAGCCCAGCATGATGATGATCAGGCGCTGGATGCGGGCAACGGCAAGAGGCGTGCGATCCGCATCCTCGTCAACCGGTCCTCCTCCGCTCCATCGATTCTGCCCGTCTACGAGCGCCATTGCCAAACCGACGGACGGCAATGGCGACCGGCGCCTGACTCGGGCTGCATCCTGGGGAGCGCGGCCTGAAACCGTCGCTCCCATATGCTTCGGGTATCGTCACATCACAAGCCACTTGGAGCTCATCATGAACCACCTGTATGCCGCCGCCCTCAAACGCTTCGATGCCGCGCAGGTGCGGTTGGAGGAACTCGCGCGCCTTCATACCAAGTTGATGACTCCTAAGGAGATCAGAGCTCTTCCCGACGTGCGGGAGGCTTTGGTCGAACTCGACGAGGCCACAGGTGGCCTCATCTATGCGAAGGCCTTCTATATCTACGGCCCCGTCTACTACGTGATGGGGCTATGCGACGAGTGTGAAGAACTGCATTGGACGCCGGTCCCCAAGGAACCTGAGGACAGAACATACGACACGTGTGTGGTGTGCGGCTTCGGTGAGATCCGATCACCTCAGACCGCGCATGAACGCATGAGGATCGCCCGCGCTACAAATGCCAATGATACCAAGGTTCCCTTTGCCGAGTCCTGTGGAGACAGGATGGATCTTGATCCCCGTTCCCGGTTCTCCGGCGCGGGCGAACCAGCGATCGAGCCTTGCGAACTTCCGAACGTAGCTGGCCAAATCCCATATGCTCGATAGGTTGGGGCTCCGGTTGACGCGGCGCAGTCACGGACTGCGTTCTCGATTCCACACAGGCTGCTGCCCAACTGTATGCCCTGAAGGATCGGGCTGATGCAGTGGCCCCGTCCAGCGAAGCAGTCTTCGTAGAACCGATCGACCAGCAAGCCGCTCGGACCCAAGCGCCGGGAACGAGTGTCCGCGGTCCGCGGACACTCGGACGGGACGATTGACCGTGTCAGAGCCGTGTGGGCTACGAAACTGGCCGTTCTGCAGCACGGCTCTGTCGAGGGGAAAATCTGCTGCCCTCTCCTCTGAGAAGGAACGCGGAGGAGGGGAGGAGGGGTCCTTCGTACAAGACAGAGGGGACGCTGTCTCGCGCGGGAGGACCCGCACCGGCGTCATAAAGGAGTCCGTCATGCCCGCAAACCCGTACGTTATCGGCTCCATCACCACCGCCAGCCATGTTGACCCGCTCAATGACGCCATAGCGGTGCTGGACACCGCCAAGCGTCGGTACGAAGCCGCACGGACGCGGCGGAAAGTGCTTCGACAGCAAGCATGGGACCCCGCCGACCTTGAGGTTCAGGACGCAGACGAAGAATTCGATCTCGCTGCCTACAAAGTGGAAGAAGCGGAAGCCGCTCTGAAATGGGTTGAGGCCCGATCTGTCCATGGACCCGTTCACTACGTGATCGGATTTTGCACGTCGACGGAATGCCGCGCCCCTTATTGGGTTCCCATGCCTAGAACTGATGCCGATGAGACCTGGGCGGAATGCCAGAAGTGCGGCGGCGACGTGATGTTCCCGGATCAATCCGCTCACGACCGCATGCGCGCGGCGCACATAGCCACAACGAGCGAGGTACCTTTTGCGCAATGTGGCGGAAACCGGTTCGACCTCGATCTACGTTCTTACGGTGACCGACCACCACGGCTGCCACGGATCGAATGATACCGACGGCGCTGAGCTCCATTGATGCAATGTCATGCGAATAACAGCGAGCAAGGGAACCCGATGACGGCTTTGCGGCGTTTGAGCTCATTGACCAGAGCTCAGCTCAGCAACGGTTGGCGAGCGCTTGATCTACGGCCGCGAGATCGTCGAGGCGACTACCTCGTTGGTCTGTGGCCACAAGCGCTCGGCCGGCTGCAACTCGGGTAAGCAGCGGGGCATTACCTCCAGAGGGACGCCCTCCGGGATCTCTACCTCGTCGAGGCCGTGCCAGCCAGCCTCACCGAGGATCAGCAGGGTGCGCTTGGCCGCTCCCGCGCCGACCTCGCGAGCGAAGTCAGCTAGGATCCGGCTGAACAGCGCGACGTCAATGCCGTCGGGCAGGAACCACACCACGTGCTTGGTGCCCGAGCACACGAAACCGTAGATGTAGATCCACACGAAGCGGAGATGCCCGCGTGCAATGGGGTGGCAGCCGCGCAGCCGCCGGCCGCCAACAGTTGCAGACCATCGCCAAGAGACGGTTGCGCAGTACGCATCCGGTGAGCACCGCCTTGGCAAGGTAGGGGAAAGCGGCTGAGGTTTGCGCAGCGCGTCATCGCGCGGACGCAAACGAGTGGCAAACGTCATGGCTTACCAGCGGGTCGAGGTACTGACGGGGACGGAGCGGCGGCGGAACTACACGCCGTCGGAGAGGGGGCGGATGGTCGAGGAGGCGTTCCGCCCTGGCGTGGTGGTGACGGAGGCGGCCCGCCGGTTCGGCGTGCACGAGAGCCTCTGTACCGCTGGCGGCGGCTGATGACGGCCACCGGCACCGCCGTGGCCGAACCGTACAGCTTCGTCGCGGTGACCATCACGCCGGAACCGATCGCCATCGAAGCGCCGGAGCCGGAGCCCTCTGGGCCATTGCCGCCTCCGGTGATGCCAGCCGCGCGCCCAGCGGCGACCCTCGAGGTCATCCTGCCCGGCGGGGCACGCCTGCGCCTGGAAGGGCCGGTCGATCCGGCCCTGGCCGCGGCCGTCGTCGGCGCCCTGGCATGATCCCGGTGCCGAACGGCGTACGGGTCTGGCTGGCCAGCGGTCACACTGACATGCGCAAGGGCTGGGCGAGCCTGGCGCTCCAGGTTCAGGAACGGCTCGGCCAGGATCCGCACGGCGGCCACCTCTTCATCTTCCGCGGCCGTCGGGCCGATCTGGTGAAGGTGATCTGGCACGACGGCCAGGGCAGTTGCCTGTTCGTGAAGCGGCTTGAACGGGGCCGTTTCGTTTGGCCCACGCCGGTGGACGGCGCGGTGTCGATCTCCGTCGGGCAGATGGGCTACCTGCTGGAGGGCATCGACTGGCGCAACCCGCAGAAAACCTGGAGACCCGAGGCCGCCAGGTGACTGCGACACGGTGAATCGACGCCGCCGTTCAGGCGGGAATGCGGCGGCTCTTCGGGAGGATCGCAGGTAGACTGGCGCCATGACCGCCGCCCCACCCGACGACATCGCCGCCCTGCGCGCCGCCTTGGCGCAGGCCGAGGCGCGAGCGGATGCCGCGGAAGCCGAGGCCGCCCGGGCCCGGGCGGTGGCCTCCAACACTGACGCCCTGATCGCCAGCCTGAAGCTGGAAATCGAGAAGCTGCGCCGGGAGCTGTACGGCACGCGCTCCGAACGCAAGGCGCGCCTGCTCGATCAGCTGGAACTCCAACTCAAGGAGTTGGAGGCGACGGCCAGCGAGGACGAGCTGAAGGCCGAGACTGCAGCCGCCCGAACCACCGCGGTGGCGGCCTTCGCCCGCAAGCGGCCGTCGCGCCAGCCCTTTCCCGGCCAGCTGCCACGCGAGCGTGTCGTTGTTCCGGCGCCGACGACCTGCCCCTGCTGCGGCTCGGACAAGCTGTGCAAGCTGGGCGAGACGATCACCGAGACGCTGGAGGTGATCCCGCGCCAGTGGAAGGTGATCCAGACGGTGCGCGAGAAATTCTCCTGCCGCCAGTGCGAGACGATCAGCCAGCCGCCGGCGCCCTTCCACGCCGCGGGGCTGGACCGGCCCGAGCCTGCTGGCGATGATCCTGATCGAGAAGTTCGGCCAGCACCAGCCGCTGAACCGGCAGGCCGAGCGCTTCGCCCGCGAAGGCTTGCCGCTCAGCGTGTCGACGCTGGCCGACCAGGTGGGCACGGCGGCCGCGGCGCTGGCGCCGCTGCACGCGCTGATCGCGGCGCACGTGATGGCGACCGAGCGACTGCACGGCGACGACACGCTGGTGCCGGTGCTGGCCAAGGGCACGACCGACACCGGGCGGCTGTGGGTGTATGTGCGCGACGACCGGCCGTTTGCCGGCCGGGCTCCGCCGGCGGGGCTGTTCCACTACTCGCGCGACCGCAAAGGCGAGCCCCCTGAGCGGCACCTGGCCGGCTTTGCCGGCTGGCTGCAGGCCGACGCGTTCGCCGGCTACAACCGGCTGTACGAGGCCGACCGCGAGCCGGGGCCGATCGGCGCCGCGCTGTGCTGGGCACATGCCCGGCGCGGGTTCTTCAAGCTGGCCGACATCGCCGCGGGCAACAGGCGCGGTAAGGACGCACCGCCGATCGCGCCGCTGGCGCTGGAGGCGGTGAAGCGCATCGACGCCCTCTTCGATCTCGAGCGCGCCTTGACCGGCAAGCCGGCGGCTGAGCGGCTGGCGGCGCGCCAGGAGCACGGCGTTGCCTTGGTTGCCGCGCTGGAGAGTTGGCTGCGCACCGAGCGTGCCCGGCTCTCCCGCCATGCGCCGGTGGCCAAGGCGATGGACTACATGTTGACCCGCTGGGACGGCTTCACCCACTTCCTCGGCGGCGGCCGGCTGTGCCTGATGAACAATTCTGCCGAGCGTAGCCTGCGCGGTATCGCTCTGGGCAGAAAGGCATGGCTGTTCTGCGGCTCCGATCGCGGCGGGCAGCGAGCGGCCATCCTCTACGGGCTGATCACCACGGCGAAGCTGAACAACGTCGACCCCAGGCGTGGCTCGCCGACGTGCTGGCGCGCATCGCCGACCTGCCGCGGAACCGCCTGCCTGAACTTCTCCCCTGGAACTGGAAACCAGCCTGACCGCGCCGTTCACCGGCCGCAATGTTGCGTAACAGAGAGCAGGAATACGGCTTCCTTGCAGGAAAAGGGAAATTGTGCGCCCATCTCGCCCGATTTCGCTCCTTGTGTCCTAGGAAGTCGGGGCTGCAATCTTCGCAGCGATTTTGGCAGCAACCAGCATTTTGACTACGGGCAGCGTCTGAAGGATTAGCTGCTCCAGCATGTTTCCGCGAAACGTTGCGCGTTGGTATTCGCCGAACTCTGTCTGCGGAAAGTCCTGCCCCTGCTCGGTGCCCTCAAATACCACCTGAACAGCAGGACGATTGTTCCAAACCGTCTCGTGCCAGCGGCCCGTGTGCTGCTTGCCATCCCCATCCTTCACGGTGACACCATAGGGAAAGAGTATCTGCAACGTGTTCAGCGCCAGCTGTGCGTCAAAAGGAGCCTGGACCGAGAGACCAAAGCTCCCCTTCCTGACGTACCAATCAAAGCCGATAAGATCGAACCCGATGCCATCAGAACGCCTGCGAAAGATAATGTTCGAATATCCACCGCGGTCGTTCACGATGACCTTGCAAAGCGGATCTGCCTTGAACTTTTCTTCTACGGAAAGGCAAGTAAGATAGTGAGTTGACAAAGGCATATTGCGGATCCCTTGGTCTGGGTTTACCCGTTCCCAGTGGCGATGCCCGATGGCTCGCACGCAACCAGGTGCCATGTCCCACGGACGAGGCGAGGTATTCGGCCGGATGTCCGAACAAGCTGATCCTGCCGGAACGACAGCCCGTCCGCAACGTACAATCTCACCTGACCGTCAGCTGACTGCGGCGCTCACCGTATGCTTACATTGCGCATTGGCGCCATCGACTTGCGCGAGCGCTTGCAGAGGCACAGCCCGTCGAACTGGGTCGGCACAATGACGCTGCTCTCCCACTACCCTGGCTGGCAGGACGGCTTCCGCCATGGGAGGCGACCTGCTGGCAATCGCCATGCCCAAGGATTGCAGGCCGTGATTCCACAATTGGGGCGCACGGCGCTGGCCAACCATTGGGCATCTGCCTACTGACTCCACCGAAACGGCTGGTGGGGGCAGACGACCGACCACAGCGGTCACACGGATGACCAACGCCGGTCGCCATGGCCGCCCACCCGCGCGGACGCGGGCGGGAGTGACGGTTGATGGTAGCACCCCCGACCCGTTGGTGCCGGCTACTGAATCGTTCAGGGATGACGCTCTGAGGAGGTGGTGTCCGTCAGGGGCTGGCGTGCCGCCCGGCCCCCGCCCCCCCCGTTCGGGGCCCCCGGCCCGCCCG
>JAFAFA010000124.1 GCA_023423695.1 Pseudomonadota bacterium
CCGCTCGGGAGCGTGAGCGAGTGCTGGGTCAGGTTTAGCCCCGGGTCCGCCCCTTCGGGAGGGGACGTAGTGCGATTCGTTCTGCGCGATTCCCGCCCCGTCGTGACGCCGTTCTATGTCTCGGAAGCGGCTGCCGTCTCTCCCCTCGAGGGAGTACAGACGGACTTTGCGCGGCGACCAGCGCTTGTCGGCGCAGTTGCGATCCTAGTGTTTGAATTGCTCTTGCTTCTTACGCGGCGCAGCGAGTTGGCCATCTATTTCGCCTTCGGCGCTAGGCGCGTGGACGTACTGAGATTGCTGTGGTTCGAGAGCGCGATTGCGCTTATTCCCGCAGCATCCTTGGCATCGCTAGCAACAGTGATCTACCTGACACTCTCTGACGCGAGTTTCGACGCATTGCAAATTGCAGGAGTATCGATGCGGCAGATTGTGGCATCAGGTCTGATCGTTCTGGCTATTGTTCCGGTGGTTGCACTGCTGTCACGTCAGCGCGAACTCCAGTCTGCGCTCAAGGACAGGTGACTTTCGGCGCTGGCATCGGCGCCGCCTGTCGCAATCCTGGACCAGGCGCCACGCTCCCCGCGTGGCGGGAACCAACCGCGGCGTCGTCTCGCTAGGGTTGCTCTACGAGCTCCGACGAGAGGACTTGCTATGCAATCCAGTACGCGGCGGTACCTGTTTGTGACGGTCGGGGGCGGAGTGGCCGCGGTTGTCGGCCTTGTCGTCGTCTTGCTGCTTGAGCCGATGACGCACTCAGGCAGGATCCCGACTCCGGTACTCACGATCGGAGGCTGGGTTCTCTTCTGGTGCGCCGTGGGGGTTCTGGTTCTGGGGGTTCTCGCGGCGCTCTGGGGTCTCGTCGGCGTGCAGCGTTCGCGACGTGCGACGCGGGCCGGGTCCGCTCCATCTGTTACGCGCGTCTGAAGGTTTCCCGGTTCGGGCCAGGGGAAGGCTTTGCTGCTATCCGACTAGGCGCAGCGGTCCGCGGCCCGGCGCCGGTCGCGCTCGCCCCTTGACGGGGTCCACCAGAAGGGCGCCCGGCGTCGGGAGCGTGAGGGTCCACCTGTCCGTGACGCCGCGTGCCGTGCGGGCGACGTCGAGTTCGCACCGCCGGAGGTAGCCGCTGCCGGCATCCGTGCCGGTCCATCGGTGCGTGACGGCGTCGAGGCGCACTGCGGCCTGCTCCCACGAACCGACGCTCACGAGCCCCGAGCCGCGCTCACGTGCGCGGGCGAGCAGCCGCCGGCGCTCGGACGTCGTGAGCCGGGCGTCCGGGCCGACGACGACGTACGTCATGCCGTCCAGCAGCGCCGCGACGACCCCGGCGGGATCGTCCCCTGCGCGCGGCACGAGCGCGACGCGCTCGAGCGCGACGCCGGCGTCCGCGGCCGCGAGCATCCCGAGGTCGGGCGCCCCCACCACGGCGAGCCAGTCCGACGACCCCTGCGACGTCGCGAGCAGCGCGAGCAGGAGCGACGTCGAGCCCGTCACGACGCTGGCAGCCCCGCGCGGCAGGCGCCCGTCGTCGAGGATCGCGCCGACCGGCCGCGGGGCGTCGTCGAGGTCGACGACACCGGGTGTCGACGCGCGCACGCCCGTGCGCAGTTCGGCGCGACGCAGGGTCGCGCGAGCCACCTCGAGCGGGTCGAGCGCGGTCGTCGTCACCCGTCCAGGCTACGCCGTCGTTCGAACTGGTGTTCGAATGCGATTGTGTCGTGGGTACTCGTCGACGTCCGCCTCCGGGCGGCTGGCCGTCCGGCATCGAGACGGTTCCGATGCGCGACTACGCCGAAGAAGCGCCCGAGCTCGCGCGCCGCGGCGTGGCGATCGTGCGCCCGCCTGAGGGCATCCCGGTGCGGGCGTGGATCACGCAGCGTCAGAGCGGCGAGGCCCGCGTCGACGGCGAGGCCGTCGCGTGGGCCGGCCGCCAGGTCCACGTCCGCTATCTGTTAACCGGCTCTTCGCCGATCCGGTGGGGGGGTAGCTCGGGCGTGGTGAGCGGCTGGGTGTAGGGGTCGAGGTCCTCGATGATCAGAAGCGCCAACCACTGATCGACTTCGAGGACCTCGACGTTGTCCAACGCTACGGGGTGCGCTGGCGCGCCCACCACTACTGACCCCTGCTCGCGCTGTGACGTGCTGCTCGGCCTGCCTGATGTCCGCGTCGAGGCGGTCGAACGGACCGAGATGACGATGACGGTCACCGTGTCCACGCCGTGGCAGCTGATGGGCTGTCCGGACTGCGGGGTCGTGGCCCCGAGCCGCGGCCGCAGGCGGCGGATCCTGCACGACGTTCCCCATGGCGACGTGCGGGTCCGGGTGGTGTGGCGGCAGCGGACTTGGCGCTGCTCGGAGGCGGCGTGCCCTCGTGGGTCGTTCGTGGAGCAGGTCCCGGGGCTGGTCGCGCCCCGCGGCTCGATCACTGGTCGGGCGGTGGCGTGGGCGATCGGCCAGCTGCGTAGTGAGCACGCCACGATCGCGGGTCTGGCCCGCCGCCTGGGCGTGTCCTGGTGGGCGCTGTGGCGCCTGGTGCGTCCCGAGCTCGAGCGTCTCGCCGCGGATGAGTCCCGCTTTGCCGGGGTGAGGAGCCTCGGGGTCGACGAGCACGTCTGGCACCACGGCGACCGGCGCGTGAAGGGTCCCAAGGAGTTGACCGGGATGGTCGACCTCACCCGCGACGACGACGGCCGCGTGCATGCCCGGCTGCTGGACCTGGTGCCCGGCCGGTCGAAGAAGGCCTACACCGACTGGCTCGATGAGCGCGGCGAGCCGTTCCGTCAAGGCGTCGAGGTCGCCGCGTTGGATCCGTTCGGCGGCTACAAGTCCACGATCGACGACCAGCTACAGGACGCGACCGCGGTGCTGGACGCGTTCCACGTCGTCAAGCTCGGCACCCAAGTCGTGGACGAGGTGCGCCGCCGGGTCCAGCAGGACACCACCGGCCACCGCGGCCGCAAGGGCGACCCCCTGTTCGCCATCCAGACCATCCTGCGCGCAGGCGCCGAGAAGCTCACGGCCAAGCAGCAGGCTCGCCTGGCTCGCGCGATCGGAGCCGACGACCGACACGAGGAGGTGTTCGTCGCCTGGCAGTGCGCCCAGCAGCTACGGACCGCCTACCGGTCCCGAGACCTGGGCGCAGGCCGCCGGATGGCCGAGAAGGTCCTCGCGGCGTTCCACACCTGCCCGATCCCGGAAGTCGCGCGCCTCGGACGGACCCTGCGCCGCTGGCGCCAAGCGTTCCTGGCCTACTTCACCACCGGGCGTTCATCGAACGGCGGCACCGAAGCCATGAACGGCATCATCGAACTCCACCGCCGTCTCGCCCGCGGCTACCGCAACCGCGACAACTACCGCCTGCGGATGCTCCTCGCCGGCGGAGGACTCACCCCGTGATCCCCACCGGATCGGCGAAGAGCCTGTTAACCGGCTATGGGTTGTGTTTGCGCAGGTCAGGACCTCGGCAGACTGCCGGAAGATCTATCGCGGCAGGGGTGGGCTGTGCTACACCTGTGGCGCATGGACGCCAGGGCCGCGTTGCGGCTGGAGCAGCGCGGTGAGGGCTGGGGTCTCGCGGGCGAGGGCGCGGACCGATTCCAGCTCGTCGACGAGTACCTGAGCCACCTGCTGGATCGGAACTACTCTCGCGCCACGGTGCGGTCGTACGGGTACGACTTGCTGGCGTTCTGTCGGTGGCTCTCCGACCGGGATCTCGACCTGGCCGCGGTGACAACGGCCGACATGCTGGACTTTTTGCGGGCGTGCCGGGAAGCGAGCGTCCCGGGTCGGCCGGGGCCGAACGTGGTCACGATGACGGGGCAAAGGCTGGACCGGTACGCCGCGGCCACGATCAACCGGCGCCTGGCCGCGGTCTCGGGCATGTTCGCGTTCGCCGGGCTGCGCTCGCCGGGGCGGGCGAACCCTGTCCCGCGCGGTCGTGACGCCCGCTGGACCGCACCAGGTGAGCGGACCGGTCTGCTCGCGCACACCAGACGCCGGCGGGCACCACGCTCGGTGCTGCGTCTACGCGAACCAAGGCGGCTTCCCGCTTCGTTGTCGCCGCAGGACGCGAGGGCGCTGGTCGGGAGCCTTCGCACCTGGCGCGACCGGGCGATCGCGGGCCTGATGCTCTGGTGCGGGCTGCGGTCGGGCGAGGTCCTTGCCCTGAACGTCAAGGACGTCGACATCGGCGGCCGGTGGGTCAACGTGACGGGCAAAGGCTCCCGTCAGCGCCGCGTCCCGCTGGACGCAGACGTCGCCTCGGTGATCGACGCCTACCTGCTCGCGGAGCGCCCCGAGTCCGACAGCGACCGCCTGTTCCTCGTCGCCAAGGGACCGAACCGAGGCCAGGGCCTGACCCCAGCCGGTCTACGCACGATCTTCCGCTACCACCGCCAGCTCACCGGCGTGTCCGGCGGTCACCCGCACGCCCTGCGCCACACCTTCGGCACCACCATGGCCGAAGCCGGCGTCGACCTCGCCGTCATCCAGGCGCTGCTCGGTCACGCACACGTCGAGACCACCGCCCGCTACGTCCACCTCGCCCCGGCCCACGTGAAAGCAGAGTTCGATGCCGCCCACGAACGCCTCCGCCCCCGCGACGCCTGACCACCACGCACTCAGCGACCTGCACGGGGACGACCTTCTGGACGCCTACCTCGCGCACCTCGCGGCGACCGGCCGCACCAGCGCGCACTTCAAGCGCGCGGCACGCAAGTTCTTCCGCACCTGGCCCGAACCACAAGCGTGGGCGAGCCTGCCGCTGTCCGACCGCCTCGCCGCCGACAAGGACACCCGCCCGGCTCTGACCTTCCTCATGCTCCACAACCGGCTGCACCCGGGATACGACTACCTGCTGGAACGGACCCTCACCCCGTTCTGGCGCGAGATCAACACGAGCCCGCTGCGCGCCGAGATCGACCGGTTCCTCGACGCCGCCGAGACGATCGGGTTCGCGGTCCGCACCCGGATCGCCACCGGGTCCCAGGTCCCGGCCCGGTTGCTGATCCAGACCGGCCGACGCCTCGAGGACCTCACCCTCGGCGATCTCAACGAGTTCACCGCGGCCTGCTACGAACGACGACAACGCACCGGCATCGTGCACGAGCACTACCTGTCCGCGATCAGCAACACCCACCGCGTGCTCTACCACCTCGGCGTCCTGGACACCCTGCCCTCGCGGCCCGGACGCGCCGCCCAGGAC
>JAFAFA010000153.1 GCA_023423695.1 Pseudomonadota bacterium
AGCGGTGGATGCGCACGCCGAAACGCTCTTCGGCCGCCGCAAGCTCGGCTTCGCAGTCACCGTATTGCAGATTGACGAACACCGCGCCGGGCAGGGCGAACAGCGGCCCCCAATGCTCCAGCATCACGTAGGAGGTCTTGCGCTCGGTCGTCATCATCTGACTGCGCCAGCCGATGCCGACCCGCAGCCCCGGTCCCAGCGCCGCCAGCCGCGTGCGCCAATGTTCCACCAGCGCCGGGTCGGGAACCAGCCAGGGGCCTTGCGGCTCGAAGGCGGACAGGCCGTCGCGCAGCACTCCCGGCAGGTCGCCGGCCGCCACATGGGCATCGACGTCCGGCGGCTCGATCAACTCCTGGCCGTCCTCGCCGACCGACTGCTCCCGCACCGTCGCCGTTGGGAAGGAACGCGCGAACAGCGGCACCAGACGGCGATCGCACTCGATCACCACATGGCCGGCACGCGCGATGAGCGACGGAAAGCAGGAGGCGAACAGGATTTCGTCCCCCACCCCCTGCTCCCGCCAGACCAGCAGGCGCCGGCGGGCCGGCGCCTCGCCACGCCAGGGCGGAACGGCGATCCGCCGGCTCACATAGCCTTTCGCCCGGAAGCGCCAGCGGTAGTCGTCCCAACCGCCGGGGAGATCCCCGCCAGCGAGCCGTAGCAGGCCGCGGTTCAGATGCGCGCTGCCAAGTGCCGGATTGATCGAGAGGGCCAGCGACATCCAGGCTTCGGCCGCATCCGCATCCTGGCGGTACTGCCAGATCAGCATGCCGAGATTGCCCGCGGCATCCGCATTGCGGGCGTCGATCGCCAGCGCCCGTCGGTGGGCCGCCTCCGCCTCTTCGATACGGCCGCGCATCTGCAGAGCCAGACCATAGCCGGTCAGGGTCTCCGGCCGGCTGGGGTTGATTGCCAGCGCACGCCGGTACAAGCGCTCCGCTCCGGCCGGATCGTCGCGGTCCAGCCGCATGCTGGCCATATTGGCATAGGCCTCGACATTCCTCGGTTCGGCGGCCGCCGCACGACGATAGAGATCCTCGGCCACTTCGGCCTGCCGCATCGCTCCGTGGACGCCGGCAAGATTGATCAAGGCCTTCCCATAATCGGGACGCAGCCGAAGGGCGCGGCGGTACCATCGTGCCGACGGCTCCGGATCGGCATCGGGGTCGTACCGGTTCTCCAGCGCGGTGCCATGGTTGTTGACCACCATCGCGTCGTCCGGGCTGAGCGCCATCGCCTGGCGCAGGACCGGCGCCGCCGCGTCGGCCTCGCCCAGGTCGAGCAGCGCCACGCCAAGGTTGTTGCGGGCGCCCTGCAACGTCGGCTCGCGCCCCAGCGCATGGCGGAAACGGGCGACGGCCTCCGGCAAGCGGCCCAAAGCCTGCAACGCTGTGCCGAGCGTGAAATGCAGCAGCGCGTTGCCGCCATGGGCCTCCGCCGCCGGCACCAGGACATCGTGGGCTTCCCCATAGCGCCCCTGGGCACTCAGCATCACGCCCAACTCGACCGACAGTTCCTCGTCCGCTGGCGCATCGACAAGTGCGCGTCGCAGGCAATCCTCGGCATCCGGATGGCCCAGCCTGTGCAGGCAGATCGCCAGATGGCGCCACGCCTCGGGATGGGACGGGTTGGCCTGCACCACCGCATAAAAGGCATTGGCCGCCGGCGCGATCCGGCCAAGTTCCCGCTGCAGGATGCCGTAACTGAAGCGGGCCGTGATGTTGTCCGGCCCGTGGGTCAGAGCACGGACGTAATCCTCGACCGCCTCATCCCGCCGGCCGAGCAGCCGGAGCACCGCGCCGCGGTTGTTGTAGGCTTCGACATAATGGTCGTCCTGCCTGATCGCCAGCCCATAGGCGTCCAACGCGTCATTCGTACGGCCCATGTCCGCCAGAACATTACCGAGACTGTTCCAGGCCACCGGAAAATGAGGCTGGACCGCCAGCGCAGCCCGCAAGTGCCGTAGCGCCGCGGCGGGCAGCCCGGCCCGATGGATGATCAGCGCGGATAGGTGCAACGCATCGGCGTTCGCCGGATCACCGACCAGGATCCGGCGGTAGAGGGCCAGCGCCTCGGCAAACCGGCCAGCCCGGTGAAGCGGCAATGCGGCATCGAGAAGTTCGGCGAGGCTCACGGTATCTGATCGTTGGCCGTTGCATCGTCGTCGTCGCCCGCCCCGCCGTCACCGGACTTGAACATCTTGCGGCAGAGTTTGAGCGCCCGGTAGTAGTTGCGGGCATCGACGAGGCGTTCGATCTCGCCCAGCGTCTTGGCCGCGTCGGGCCGCGCTTGGCGCGTTTCGTCGAGGATCGATGCGAAGCGCTGGAGATTCAGCGTCGCGTCCTCCGGGAAGATATAGACGAGCTGGATGACGAAATAGAGCTTCTTCTCGATGCAGTCGATCTGCTCTTCCTTCAGGACTTCGCGTCCTCTCAGGAAATTCGCGGTGTTGTAGAGGAAGAACGAGCCGGGACGGTCACCGGCACCGATGACGGCGCCGTTGATGATGACCTTCTCATTGGGGCGAAGAACGAACTTGAGCGGCATGAGTGCGGAACCCGGGGCTTGCGGGCCATTGCCGTCCGGCCTTTGCCGATCCGGTCGGGCCCAAAAAAGAAACGGGCGGCGGCCTGATGCCGCCGCCCGCCGGGCGTGATCCTACCCGAACTCCCTACCCGAACTCTACGCCTTAGAACAGACGCAGGATCGACTGCTGCGACTGGTTGGCCAGCGAGAGAGCGATGGTGCCGAGCTGCTGACGGGTCTGCAGCATCAGCAGGCCGGCGCCTTCCTCGTTCTGGTCGGCCAGCGTCAGCTTGCTGGCGCCTTCCGACAGCACGTCGCTGAACTCCTTGGTGAAGTTCTCGCGGGTCGTGATGATGTTCAGGTTGGTCGACAGCGACTGCGACGCGGAACGGATCGTCGCCTTGGCGTTGTCCAGACCGGCCACCGCCTTGTCGATGTCGGCGCGGTCGGTCCAGTCGTTCTGCGCCTCGTCGAGCTTCAGTCCCTGGCCGCTGGTGGTCAGGTTCACGGCGTTCACGGTGATCGAGTTGGTGTTCGTCTCGTTCAACTGGACCGTGATGTCGTTCGACGAGTTGGCGTCGGAGACCTGCTTGGTGACGATGTTGGCCGAGCAGTTGCCCGCCGCCGCCTGTTTGATCGTCGCCGCATCGACATTCACGCGAACGGTGCCGCTGTCGAAGGCGAAGGCCTGGTCGCCGCCGGCCAGCTTGCTGTCGCCCTGCTCGTTCATGCCATTGCGGGTGACCTGGGCGCCGTTGGAGTTGGTCACCTGGATCTGCAGGTCGACCTTCTTCTCGATGGTCGAGACGCCGTTGCCCTGGTTGTTCGCCGCTTCCAGCATCTTGCGGTCGACGGTGAAGGACACCACCGTGCCCGATGCGAAGCTCTCCGAGATCCTCTTGGTCAGCGCGTTGGTCGTGCTGGAGGTCACGGTGAAGTCGCGGGCCGTGCCGGTGGGGGACTGACCG
>JAFAFA010000008.1 GCA_023423695.1 Pseudomonadota bacterium
AGCGGTGGATGCGCACGCCGAAACGCTCTTCGGCCGCCGCAAGCTCGGCTTCGCAGTCACCGTATTGCAGATTGACGAACACCGCGCCGGGCAGGGCGAACAGCGGCCCCCAATGCTCCAGCATCACATAGGAAACCTTGCGGTCGGCGGTCATCTCCTGGCTGCGCCAGCCGATGCCGACCCGCAGCCCCGGTCCCAGCGCCGCCAGCCGCGCGCACCAATGCTCCACCAGCGCCGGGTCGGGGACCAGCCAGGGGCCTTGCGGCTCGAAGGCGGACAGGCTCTCGCGCAGCCGGTGCGGCAGGTCGCCGGCCGGGGCCTGGAGGTCGCAATCCGGCGGATCGATGGTCTCCCGCCGACCGCCGCCGAAAGCGTCACCGGTGCAGCTTTCGGCCCGGACGGTGGCCTTGGGGAAGGAACGGCGGAACAGCGGCACCAGACGCGGATCGCATTCGATGGTGACCGGTCCGCCCGCCCAGGTGATGACGTCGGGATAGCAGGACGCGAACAGGATTTCGTGCCCCACCCCCTGTTCCCGCCAGATCATCAGGCGCTTGCCGCGCAACACCTCGCCTTTCCAGCGGGGCGCCGCGATCCGGCGGTCCGGCGTCGCCTCCCCGGCGGCGAAACGCCGCTCGTAGCCCGTCCAGCCGCGTGGCAGATCGCCATTCCGAAGAGCCAGCAGGGACAGGCTGTATGTGGCGGTGGCAAGGTCGGGCTGCTGCGCCAGCGCGTCCTCGAAACAGGCGGCGGCCTCCTCGTAGCGCCCCTGCGCCTGCAGGGCGTTGCCGAGATTGTGGCGCGCCTCGACGAAGCCGGGGTGCAGGTCCAATGCCTGCCGATGGCACAGCTCCGCCTGATCGGGGCGGCCCAGCCGCTTCAAGACGCTGCCCAGATTGTTCAGCGCGGCGCTGTGGCGCGGATTGCGCTTCAACGCCTGCCGATAGGCGATCTCGGCGCTTTCAAAGGCGCCCTTCTGCTGCAGGACGGCGCCGAGATTGTAGTGCGCGGTGGCGTCGTCGGGCCTGAGCTGCGTCACCAGCCGGTGCTGGGCGACCGCTTCGTCGAGCCGGCCGATCATCGCCAGCGCATCGCCGAGATTGTTGTGCGCCTCCGCCATGCCGGGCGAAAGCCGGACCGCCCGATCCAGCGCGACGGCGGCGTCGGCATGACGGCGGACGGCTGCGCGGCCGTTGCCGAGATTGTACCAGGCCTTGGCATAGTCCGGCTTCAGCGCCAGTGCGAGCGTATACGCCCGCTCCGCCTCATCATGGCGGCCGAGGGCGGCCAGGGCATTGCCCATATTGTGCCGCCGTTGCGCGCCGCCGGGGTCGAGCGTCGCCGCGGTGCAGTGGGCCTGGACCGCGTCGGCCGCGCGCCCTGATGCGCACAGAGCGCTGCCCAGATTGTCCCAATAGTCGGCAACGCCTTTGGAGCGCTCCAGCGCCTTGCCGATCAGGGTGACCGCCTCATCCGCGCGGCCGGATTGCAGCGACAGCACGCCCAGCAGGTGCAGGGCGTCGGGATGTTGCGGGTCGGCGGACAGCACCGCGCGGTAGCCCTGCTCCGCCTCGGCAAGGCGCCCGGCCTGATGGTGTGCGACTGCCTGCGCAAGCCTGCTGCTGTCCTTCGCCACGGTTCCGCCCCGTCCAGATGCCCGTTCCCTCAAAGGGAGTGCCATCATCGGTGGATCACGGTAAAGATGCCATTGATATCGACGGTGTTTTCGATGGTGGAGGAAGACGCAATGGCCGGGTCACGCTTGTCCTCGCGCGGTGGATTGCGGGCGGGCGCCCTGCCGCCGGCGGTCCGGCTCAGCCGGCAGGCCGACGCGCTGGCCGCCGACGGCGATCCGGCGGGGGCGGAGCCGCTCTACGCCCGCGCGCTCGCCGCCGATCCGACGCTGGCGGGAACCCACAACAACCATGGCAACGCCCTGCGCGTGCTGGGCCGGCTGGACGAGGCCGCCGCCTCCTACCGTGCGGCCATCGCGCATGGGCTGGACGAGGGGATGGCCCACTACAACCTCGGTTCGGTCCTGCGGCAGGCCGAACGGCGGGTTGAGGCGGAGGACGCGTTCTGCCGTGCGCTGGCCCTGCGGCCGGACCATGCGGAGGCGTGGAACAACCGCGGCAACCTGTGGCGCGACCTCGACCGCTTCGGCGAGGCGGCGGCGTGCTACCGGCGGGCGCTGGCGCTGCGGCCGGATTGGGCCGACGCCCACGACAATTTCGGCGCCGTGCTCTACCTGCTGCACGAACTGGGCGGTACGGAGGAAGCGGCGGAACTTGCCCGGCGCTGGCGGCGCGACCACCCCGGCAACCCGCTCGCCCGCCACATCGGCGCCGCCATCGCCGGCGAGGAGGCCGACCAGCGGGCGCCCGACGATTATGTGCGCCAGACCTTCGACCTGTTCGCCGAGGAGTTCGACCGCAAGCTGGCGGAGCTGGACTACCGTGCGCCCGCCCTGTTGGCCGGTCTGCTGGCGGGCGAGAGGGCGGAAGGCAATCTCGACGTGCTGGATGCCGGCTGCGGCACGGGGCTGTGCGCGGCCTCGCTGCGGCCTCGCGCCCGGCGGCTGGTCGGCGTCGATCTGTCGGACGGCATGCTGGAGCGCGCCCGCACCCGCGGCCTCTACGACGAGCTGCACGCGGCGGAACTGGTCGGCTTCCTCGCAGGGGTTCCGGGGGCCTTCGACCTCGTGATGGCCGCCGACGTGTTCTGCTATTTCGGCGTGCTGGACGAGGCCTTCGCGGCGGCGCGTGCGGCGCTGCGCCCCGGCGGCCGGCTGGCCTTCACGGTCGAGGAGTTGACGTCGGATGACGGCCGTCCGCACCGCGTCGCCACCCACGGGCGCTATGCCCATGCCGAAGCCTATGTGCGCGCTGCTCTGGCGGGGGCGGGGCTGGAGGTTCGGCGTTGCGACCGCGAGCGGCTGCGCTTCGAAAGCGGGGAGCCGGTGATGGGGCTGGTGGTTCTGGCCGTACGACCTGCCGCGTAGTTTCGCCGCTCAGGTCCGCCGGGGCCGGCGGGGGGAAGGGCGCTTGCCGGGCGGCTTGCGCGAGGGTGCCGGCTCCGCGGTGGGCGCCGTCAGGGCGTCGGCCTCCGCGGCGCGTCCGAGCGACCGCAGCGCCAGCGCCAGCGTATCGCGTGCGGCGGGATGGGCCGGGTCGATGCGGACGGCATGGTGCAGCGGCGCCAGGGCAGCCTCGGCGCGGTTGGTCGCGGCCAGCGCGATGCCCAGATTGAGCGCCGCCGACAGGAAGTCGGGCACCAGCGCCACGGCGTTGCGGAAGGCGCTCACCGAATCCGCCCGCAGCCCCGTTGCGAACAGGGCGTTGCCCAGCAGGAAGGCGATGTCGGCGTCCTGCGGGTCGAGCGATGCCGCGCGGATCAGATCGGCCAGAGCCGGCGTCACCTGCCCGGTCTCCAGCCGCAGCCGGCCGCGCGCGTGCAGCAGGTCGACCAGCTTTTCCCGTGCCGGCTCCAGCGACGGCTCGATCCGCAGGGCGCGTTCCAGCAGGTCCGCCGCGGCATCGACGGCACCGGCGTCACCGCGGCCATGGCGGGCGAAGGCGCGGTCGGTCCAGGCCTCCGCAAAGTCGGGGCGCAGGGCCAGCGCGCGGCGATAGCCGGCCTCTGCCTCGTCCAGCCGGTTCAGGCCGCGCAGCAGGTTGGCCCGGTTGGCGCGAATGTCGGCCGCCTCCGGCCGCAGGGCGACGGCCTTGTCGATCAGGGTCAGGCCGAAATCGCCATGGCCGATCTGCCCGGCCAGGACGCCGAGGTAATGCAGCGCGTCGGGCTGTTCCGGCTCGGCGTCGAGGATGCGGGTATACAGCTCCTGCGCCTCACCGAAGCGGCCGGCGAGATGCAGGTCGAGCGCGAGAGTCAGGGCTTCGAGGATCGTGGCCATGGGGCAACGCTTTAGGACGCCGGACGGCATGGCCGCAAGTCCGCGCAACGGCAATCCCGGGTGTCGGCACGATTACTCCCGTATTGAGTATTCCGCTTTCGCCATACGGGTTAGTTTCGCAAACTCAAATAAGAGTAAAGAAAGCCTTTACGGCGTGCCGGGATCACGGTAATTTAATGTCCGATTGTCACAGATTCGGGTAAGCCGGTCATGAACGTGGCGTCCGCCACATCGACGGTCTCGCAGCCGTTCGCCTTCATGACGCCCCGCGGCAGCGATGCCGTCGATGGTGGGGCAGGCACCCGGATTCCGGCCGCTCCCACCACCAGGACCACCGGTGCGGAGCAGGCGGAACCTCTCGTCAACCGTTTCCCGACCATTGCCTACAGCTACGACACCGATGCCTCGCGGCTGGTGATGCTGTACCGCGATCCGGCGAACGGAAAGACCGTCTCGCAGATCCCGACCGAGGCGGCCTTGAAGCAGTACAAGGAAGCCCAGCAGCAGGAAAAGAACGCGGAACGCGCCGCCCTGCTGAAACTGACGGTCGGCGGGCCGCAAGGTGGCGGATCGCCGGGCGGTGCCCCGGAAAACCGCCGGGCCGACGGTGCTGCTTCCGCTGCTTCCGGCCTTGGGACCGCCGGCAACCCGATCGGCAGCGGCAGATGGCTCGGCGGTGCTGCCGGTTCGGCGGGCGGCGTTGACGCTTCCGCCGCGGCGGCGTCTGTGTCACAGTCGGCGAAGACCACCGCGGTTACCGCCGGCACGTCCGCCGCGCGGGTGAACGTGGTGATCTGAGAGCCTCTTCTCCCAAGGGTTCCGTCATGGGCATGGACATCACCTCCTCGACCGCCGGTGCGGCAATCGCCTTGAAGCAGGCGCAGGGCCAGATGGATTTCGGCGTCAAGGCGCTGAACCAGAATGCCGAGCAGCAGCAGGCGGCGGTCGCGGCCCTCATGGAGGGCGGCAGCGGCGGCGGCAACGTGACGCCGACACGGGGGCAGAACTTGAACATCACCGCCTGACCGAACCGGTTGGAACAGGCGGCTTCCGGTCCTCAGACTTTCGAGTTCAGCAGCGACGTCAGCATCTCGTCCTGGGTTCGGACCACGGCAATGCTGGCGCCATAGGCCCGGTTGGCCGCGATCTGGTTGACGCGCTCCTTCGCCAGATCGACGTTCGGGGCGGCGACCATGCCGCCGGCATTGGCGGCGTTGTCGTCGGGCGCGTATTCCTGCAGATAGGCCGGAGTGATCGGCGTGAAGGTCGCCCGCGTGCCGGGGTTGGCATCGGTCTGCGCCACCGCCAGCGGCCGATAGGCCGAGCGCTGGTTTCCCGTTGTCCCGTCTGCCGCCGGAATGGCGCCGGTGGAGCGGAGGTTGGCGACATTGGAGGCGGACGCGTCGAGCCGGCGCGTCTGTGCGGTCAAGCCGCTGAGCGCGATGCCGATGCTGCCGACCATGGTTGGCCATCCTCCGTCCGACGGGTGTCAGGAGCAACAGTACCACATCCGGTTTCCAAGAACAGATGGGCAAGACGGGCAAATCGACCGTCCGGCGGCATGGGATCCGTAGCCGGACTATCTCCCGGCGCAATCGTCCACTGCCGGCAATCCCCGCTGTATCTTTTCAAATGCTTGCGCCATTATCGGGCGAAAGGCCGAGGCTCCGGTCCCGATGGAGCCGGTCCAAGAAAATCGGTCCAGCCTCCATGGATCCAGACGTTCGCGAGACGGGAGCCGCCGCCTGCATGCCCAACACCGCCTTTGTCCTGACCGCCGCCGGGCTGACCGACGTCGGGCGTACCCGTTCCCGCAACGAGGACGATTTCCACGTCGACGCGATCGGTGAATTCGCGATCGTCTGCGACGGAATGGGCGGCCACGCCGGCGGCGACATCGCCAGCCGCAAGGCGGTGGAGGAGATTTCCGGCTTCCTGAAGGATTACGCGCCGTCGGAGCCGATCACCGTGGTCGACCGCGACGACATCGACCGGACCCAGACCGACCCGGCGGCGACAGAGCCGGCGGTGGGCCGCGCGCTGTCGGTCGCGCGGTCGGCCGTGCAGAAGGCCAACCGGGCGATCCACGACCTGAATCTCGCCCGCGGCTTCGCCCAGGGGCGGGGCATGGGCACGACGGTGGCCGGACTCTGGCGGGTTCCGGGCACGGCCCAGATGGTGACCTTCCATGCCGGCGACAGCCGGGTCTATCGCCTGCGTGACGGGGATCTGCGAACCCTGACCCGCGACCACAGCCTGTACCAGATCTGGCTCGACAATGGCGGGCGGGGGACGCCGCCGCAGCGGAACATCATCGTGCGGGCGCTCGGCACCGGCGAGGAGGTGGAGCCGGAGGTCGCCGTCCATTCGCTGTTGCCCGACGATGTCGTCATGATCTGTTCCGACGGGTTGAACGGCATGGTCACGGACAACGCCATCGCCCGCATCCTGACGGAGGAGCGCGACCCGGCCCGCGCCGCCGCCGCCCTGGTCGATGCCGCCAATACGGCCGGCGGCCAGGACAACGTGACGGTGGTGGTCGGGCGCTTCACCGCCAACGCCTGACCAGGACTGACAGGGTCGGGGGGATGATCAGGGGCCGGTGGTGATGAAGCGGGCGGCGGCCAGCGGAGCCGGCGCGTCGTCCGGCAAACTCGCCAGCGCCTCCACCAGGGCGGCCAGATAGTCGGCCGCCGGTTCTTGCTCCGGCCGCGGGGTTGGGAACAGGGGCTCCGCCGTGGCGATGGTCAGCAGCAGTTCGCCGCCATAGGGCGGGCCGATGGTCCAGTGACGCCCGCCATCCGCCCGGTCGCCCAGCCGCCGCGGTGCCCCCGCCGCCAGCGCCGTTCCGCCGTCCGACGGGTTGGGCAGCAGATGGATGACGGTGCCGTCGATGGTGAAGTAATCGACCTGAATCCGCACCGGCCGCGCCGGGGCGCCGATCTCCAGAATCAGCGGGTCGCCCGCATTCAGTTGCGGTCCGCTTCCCTCCGCTGTTGCCGCCTCTGCCGTTGCCAATCTGGTCGTCAGCGGTTCCGTCAGTCCCCGGTTTGCGTCCAGCGCCGCGGCGACGCTGGCGAGCGGCGCGCAGAACTGTGCATCGACGGTGGTGAGGTCGAAGCCATGCTCCCAACCGCCTGCCGTCGCTTCCACCGCCTCGCGCACCGCGGTGTCCGCCCGCTCCCCCGCCGCGGTTCCGGAGACGAGCAGCCGTCCGCCGGATTCCTCCACCGTCACCAGAGCGCAGGAAACCTCCCGCAACGCTTGCGCCACCGCCGCGACCGGTGGACGCCGCGGTGCAACAACCGGCGCTTCGGGCGCGGGAACCGCTTCCGGGGAGGACGGCAAGGCAGCCGCGGCAGGTGCGGTCATCGCGGCCGCAAGCGGCGGCGGGGAAAGGGGCGAGGGCAGGGTCGGCGCCGACCGGTTCATCAGCACCACGCCCGTCGCCAGCCCTCCCGCCAGCGTCATTCCGCCAAGCCACAACGCCCAGCGGCGCGCGCGCTTCGGTGTCGCCGCTGAAGCGGGGAGGGGCGTTCCGGTCAGGCCGGCGACCGCATGCCGAAGCGATGCGGCATCCGGGAAGGCGGCGCCGCCGCGCCCCCGCACCTGCTCCAGCAGCGACGCGATGCCGGTGTGATTGTCATGGCTCGACAGCAGCCGCTCGATCAACCGGCCGGCGGCGGCGAGATCGTCGCTGCGGTTTGCCCGAGCCGCGGTCAGCGCCGCCCGTCCGAACCCGGTGACCATGGCGGAGCTTCCGCTGTGGCGGATGGCCTCCGCCTCCAGCGCGCCATGGACGATCCCGGCCCGGTGTGCGGCGTCCAGCGCGTCCAGCACACGGCCGAGCGTTGCGACACTGTCGTCGAGGCTTATGGCGCCATTGGCGAGCCGGTCGGCCAGCGTCGGCCCTTCGACCAGCACGGTGGCGACGAAGGCGGTGCCGGCATGCTCGCCGGAGGCCAGGACGGCAGGAATGGCGGGATGGGACAGTTGGGCCGTGGCGGCGGCGGTGCGGCGAAACCGCTCCAGCGACGCGGCATCGGCACACAGCCGCGCCAGCGGGATGGTCCACAGCGCCACCGCCTGCCCATTCGCATCCAACGCGCGGTGCAGCCGTGCATCGCCGTCCCGGCCGATCAGCCCGCGCAACCGGAAGCGGCCGAGCCGCCGCTCCGATTCGGCCGTCGCCGTCGTGGCCGCCGCCGTCCCCCTACCGCGCTGCATTTCCGCTCCCCCTTGGTGAGCGCTGGTATAGCCGCACCGTGGCGAGGCGGCCAAGCCTCCAGGCACCCGGCCGCAAGATCCTGTCCATCCGGCCGAGCTGTGCGAAAGGCAGAGGCCTGTGACCACGATCGGCCGCTAACCTTTCGTTAGCCATGGCGGGGGAAGCTTGGATGGTGAACCGGCAGCGCTGCGCCGGGATCGCCAACCCCGGCGCGGAGCCTGCTGCCTTGACCAACTCCATCACCCTGTCCCAGTCGTCCGGCCCGAACATCTCCTGGCTGAACGGGGCGGCGCTGTACCAGATCTATCCGCTCAGCTTCCGCGACCGCGGCGGCGATGGTTGGGGCGACCTCGACGGTGTGATCGAGGGGCTGGACCATGTGGCGTCGCTGGGGGTGGACGGGGTGTGGATCAGCCCCTTCTACCCGTCGCCACGCACCGACTTCGGCTATGACGTCGCCGACCACCGGGCGGTCGATCCCCGCATGGGCAATCTCACCGTCTTCGACCGGTTGATCGAGCGCGCCCATGGGCTGGGGCTGAAGGTGCTGGTCGATCTGGTCTGCGGCCACACCTCCAACGCCCATCCCTGGTTCGTCGACAGCCGGCGGTCGCGTGATGGGGAAATGGCCGACTGGTATGTCTGGGCCGATGCCAAGCCCGACGGGACGGCACCCAACAACTGGCTGTCGGTGTTCGGCGGTGCGGCCTGGACCTGGGAACCGCGGCGGCGGCAATATTACCTGCACCATTTCTTGTCCAGCCAGCCGGCGCTGAATCTGCATCACCCCGCGGTGATGGACGCCCTGTGTGAGACGGCGGAATTCTGGATGGAGCGCGGCGTCGACGGCTTCCGCATCGATGCCGTCGATTTCTTCGCCCACGACCCGCAGCTTCGTTCCAACCCCGCCGCCCTCTGGCGCGAGCCGCAACCGCCGCTGAAGCCCTTCGCCCTCCAGCAGCATGTCTACGACATGATGCACCCCGCCATCGGCGGCATCCTTGCCCGCCTGCGCGAGACGGTGGAGCGCCATCCCGGACGCGTCCTGCTGGGCGAATTGTCGAGCCAGCCCGGCGCCGGCCAGCGCATCGCGGCCTACTGCTCGCCGCAGGGGCTTCACGCCGCCTACAGTCTGTCGCTGGCCAAGCAGCCCTTCAGCGCCAAGGGCTTCGCCCAGGCCCTGACCGCGGTTCCGCGGCCGGACTCGATCTGTTGGAGCCTGTCCAACCACGATGTGGAACGCGCCGCCAGCCGCTGGCTGCCGGCCGGCGCCGACCCGCAGTCCTTCAACGCCCTGCTGGCGATGCTGGCGGCCTCGCTGCCCGGCACCGTCTGCCTCTACCAGGGGGAGGAGCTGGGGCTGCCCAACGCGGTGCTGGAACAGCATCAGCTGCGCGATCCTTTCGGCATCACCTACTGGCCCGATTTCCAGGGGCGCGACGGCAGCCGCACCCCGATGCCCTGGCGCGGCGACGAGCCCAACGCCGCCTTCACCATCGGTGAGCCCTGGCTGCCCGTGCCGGACGCCCATCTGGAACTGGCGGTCGACAGGCAGGAACGGACCGCCGGCAGCCGGCTGGCGGTGTGGCGGGCCGCGCTCTCCCTGCGCCGCGACCTGGAGGCGCTGCGCACCGGCGCGGTGGCGGCGGTGGAGGAGCATGGCGACGTGCTGTCCTTCGAGCGTGTCTTTGGGGAGGAGCGTCTGCTCGCCGTCTTCAACATGGCCGACCGCCCGGCCGAATTCTCACTGCGCGGACGAGGCGAGCCGGAAGCCCTGCCGGTGCCGCGCGCGCCGGGTGCCCTGCCGCCGGAGCCGACGGCTGACGGCCGGACGCTGGTGATGCCGCCGCTGTCGGTCTTCCTGGGGCGCCTGCGCCTGCCGTCCTGATCCCGCGGTTTCGGCCCGGCCGCATACGCTGTTCGAGGGTGTCGCCGACACCCTCGAAAGGCAGGCATGCACATTTATGCGATGCAGGACGCCGCTTTGGATGATTTGTTACGCTCTCGCCTAAGTCGCTGTAATTCCCTGATTCGCCGCGGGTCATGGAAATTGTCAGCAATAGCAATAATCTTGCGGAGTAGCGGGAGTGGAAAGAAGAGCGTTTCTCACCAAGGCCGGTGTCGGTGCCGTTTCGACCGTTGCCGCCTCGACCCTCGCGGCCCCGGCCATCGCGCAGACCCAGCCGACCATCCAGTGGCGTCTGGCGTCGAGCTTCCCGAAGAGCACCGACATCCTCCTCGGCACGTCCGAACTGATCGCCAAGCGCGTGTCGGAAGCGACCGACGGCAAGTTCCAGATCCGCGTGCATGCGGCCGGTGAGATCGTGCCCGGCCTGCAGGTGCTGGACGCCGTGCAGAACGGCACCGTCCAGTGCGGCCACACCTGCGGCTACTATTACGTCGGCAAGGATCCGACCTTCGCCTTCGACACCGCGATCCCGTTCGGCCCGAACGCCCGCCAGCAGAACGCCTGGTACCAGTATGGCGGCGGCCAGGAGGTGATGCGCACCTTCTTCGCCAAGCACGGCATCGTGCAGTTCCCGGCCGGCAACACCGGCGCCCAGATGGGCGGCTGGTACCGCAAGGAAATCAAGTCGCTGTCCGACTTCAACGGCCTGAAGATCCGCATCGCCGGCATCACCGGCCAGATCATGGCCAAGCTGGGCGCCGCCCCGACCCAGATCGCCGGCAGCGACATCTACCCGGCGCTGGAAAAGGGCACCATCGACGCCGTCGAGTTCGTCGGTCCCTACGACGACGAGAAGCTCGGCTTCGTCCAGGTCGCCAAGTACTACTATTATCCGGGCTGGTGGGAAGGCGGGCCGCAGGTCTCGCTCTACATCAACCAGAAGGAATGGGATGCGCTGCCCAAGTCCTATCAGGCGATCCTGACCGCCGCCTGCGCCGAGGCGAACAGCGCGATGACCGCCCGTTACGACGCGGAGAACGCCAAGGCGCTGAAGCGTCTGGTCGCCAAGGGCGCCCTGCTGCGTCCCTATCCGCGCGACCTGATGGAGGCCGCCCACAAGATCGCCTTCGAGATGTACGACGACATCGCCAAGACCAATCCGGACTTCAAAGCGGTCTACGACAGCTGGAAGCCGTTCCTGGACGAGGTGCAGCTGTGGTTCCGCGTGGCGGAACTGCCCTACGACAATTTCGTGCAGTCGGCCGGCCGTTCGAAGTGACGGTTCCGGAGGTCTGAAGGGATTGGGGGGCGGCCGGATCGGCCGCCCCTTTTCCGTTCAGGCGAGATAGTTCAGCAGCGACAGCTTCTGCGTCTGGCCGGCGACGGCATAGGTCGCCTGCTGCACGTTCATCGCGCTGCTCAGCCTTGCGGCGACCTCGTTCTGGTCGATGCCCTCGATCTTGGCGATGCGCTCGGTCAGGGTTGCGACGGACTCGTTGTGCGAGTCCTTGATGGTCTCCAGCGTGGCGCCGTCGGACGCGACCTTGGCGTGGATGGACCGGATCTGGTCGGAGGCCTGGGTCAGCATCTCGCGCGCCTGGGTGCTGTATTCGGTCCATTTGCCGGGGTTCGCCGCCGCGGTGCGCACCATTTGCATCGCCTTGATCAGCGTCTGGAACGCCTTGTCGTCGGCGCTGACGCCATAGGTGACGTTCAGGTTGTCGTCGATGGTCACCTGGGACTTGCGGTACGCCTCGGCGTTCTTGCCCTTGGCTTGATACTCGGCGTCGTAGAAGGGCAGGTCGGGCGGATCGGCGTAGGGAACGTTGATCAGGCTGTCCTGCTCCGGCGGCAGGGTTCCGACCGTGATGGTGTTCTCCAACGATCCGTTCGTCACCTTGGCGGAGGTGGAGAACAGCGACGTGCGGTTGGGGTGGTTGGTGGGATCGGCGAAGCCCGTGCTGGTCAGCGCGATGCCGGGGCCGTTGCCCACCGCGTCGATGGTCACCGGCGGAGCAGGGTTCAGCGTGGCGAACTGCTGGCGCAGCTTGTCGGCGACCTGTCCGACATTGTTGACGCCGCCAGCGTAATCGGTGTCGCTGACGGTGTAGCGCACCGTGTAGGTCTGGTAGGGCGGCAGGTCGTGCGGCGCGGTCGGGTTCCTGGTGTAGTAGTTCTGGTTGTAGGGATCGTCCGGATCGCCGACCGCGACCGTGAATTCGAAGGTGTCGCCGATGTCGACCGCGGCGCCGTTCAGGGTGAAGCGGTCGATCTGCTGCAGGCCGGCGGTCGGCACTTGGGTGGTGGAGGGCTTGTCGACGCTGTTCTCCACCGTGGCGGAGTTCACCACGCGCGCCGACAGGTCGAACTTCTGCCCCGGATCGTTGCCGACCAGCGTGATGATGCCGTTGGAGGTCGACACCGTCATCGGCAGCGGTGGGTTGGCCGCGTTGATCTGGGAGGTCAGGGCCTGGGCGACGAAGGTCAGCGACTTCGGATGGGCCGCCAGATTCTGATGGCTGAAGGTCTGGCCGTTGATGGTCACCTCGAAGTAATCGTTGGTGTTCACCACGGCGCCGTTCAGCGTGATCTTGCTGGTCTGCTTGGTCGCCAGCAGGTCGGTGACGGGTTCGGTGCCATAGCGCGAGCCGGCGAACAGGTAGCGGTCGCCGAAGCGCTGGTTCAGCAGCGCCTGGATGTCGCGCATGGCACCCTCGGCGCGGTCCTTCACCTGATCGGCTTGCGGGAAGGTGACGTTGAAGCTGCTGCTGGACGCCGCCTTCAGCGTGTCGAAGCTGAGGTTCAGCATGGCGCCCTCGCCGGGGCCGCCGGAGATGTTGAAGTTGTATCCCTTGCCGTCGTTGGGCGGGGTGGTGCCCAGGTTGATGGCGCGGGTGGTCTTGCCGCCGAGCCCGTCGGTCACCGTCACGTCGAAGGTGCCGTTGCCGCCCTGCTGCGAGGGCACGGCGGTGACCGTGTATTTGGCGCCCACCGTGAGCTTCGACTTGGCGGGATCGATCGCCACCCTCATCCCCTCGGGATTGGTGTTGATCGGCGAGGTGACGCTGGCGGGGCCGGGCTGGAAGGGAAAGGTCGTGCTGGAGGTCCAGCTCGACACCATCGATTCCAGGGAGGTCAGCACCTTGTCCGTCGCCTGGATGCGCGGAGCCGCGGTGTTGATGCTCTGGATGTAGTTGTCCTTCTTCGCCATCTCCGCCCGCAGGTCCAGAAGCTTCTGCACTTCCGGCCCATAGGCGTTGAGATCGACCGACTTCTTGCCTGTCGTCAGCTGTTCGGACAGCCGGTTGATGTCGTTCTGGCCGCCGGACAGGTTCCGGACAAGGCTCAGATATTTCGAGTAGCTGCTGACTCCCGTTATCGAGCTCATCGGACCACCGCCTCCAGCGCATCAAACATTGCATTGGCCACTTGCATGACGCGTGCCGAAGCTTGGTAGGAGGTCTGGAGCTGCTGCAGCTGGGCGATTTCCTCGTCGATGTTGACGCCGGTCTGGGACTGGTAGCGTTCGGACAGCAGCTGCATCGACGCCTTGTTGGACTCGCTGGCGGTGTTGGCGGACTTGGCCGCGGCCATCCAAGTGCCGGTGATGGCGCTGCCCATGGCGCTGTAGCTGGTGTCCTTCAACTGCAGGCCGTCGGCGCTGAAGTTGCGGCCGGACGCGTTGATGGCCGTGACCATGCCGTCGATGGCGGCCCGCTTGATCTTCGCGGTGTTGTCCACGAGTTTGGCGTTCACGGCGATGGTGAAACGGTCGTTCCCGGTGAAGAACTGGTTGATCTGCTCGCCATCGGCGGCCGGTGCGGATTCGTCGTAGGCGTCGGCGAAGCTGGTCGGCTCGCCCGGCCGGGTCGGGCCCGTGAAGGCCTTGGCGAATTCGTCCAACTGGGAGCGCAGCTTGCGGATGACCTCCGCCGCCGGGTCGCCGCTGGCCGGAACCGGCGGCTCGGACGTCGAGCCGTCCTTGCGCATCTGGATCAGCGAGCCAAGCTTGCCGGCGGTCAGGTGGTTGTTGATCGAGGTGACTTGATTGCCGACCTGTAGGTTGATGTTGCCGCCGTCATAGGAAAGATTTGCCGGCTGGGCATCGACCAGCGCCAGACCCGACGGGGTGAAGATCGCCAGACGGCCGTCCGGCCGCTCCACGGTGCGCACGGGCATGTAGGTGCTCAACTCGCGGATCAGGCCGTCGCGCTTGTCGGCGACGGCGTTGGCGGCCGAACCCTGGCCCAGCAGCGAAACCGTGTCGTTGTTGATCGTGTTGATCTGCTTCAGCAGGTCGTTGACCGTGTCGACCGACTTGGTGATGTCCGTCTTCATGTCGCGGTCGAGCTGCTCCACGCCTTCGGAGACGCGGCGGATCTCGCGCGAGAAATTGTCGGCGGCCTGGACCAGCTGGTACTGCGCGGTCTCGTCCTCCGGCGAGGTGGAGAGCGTCTTCACCGCCGCCTGGAACTTGTCGGCATAGTCGTTCAGCAGAGGCGTGCCGTTGGTCGTCCGCAGCAGGTCGCCCAGCTGCTGCATGTAGGTCGCCGTCGCCTGCGACCCGCCGTCGCGCGCGGTCAGGTCCATCACCTGCGCCATCAGGGCCTTGTCGACTTCCCGGCGATAGGTCGTGCTGATGACCTGGCCGCTGGCGTCCACCGACTGCTGGGCGGTGTGGCGCGTGCGGTTCGGATCGTTGGCCTGCGCGATGTTGTCCGAAACCAGCTTGACGCTGGACTGGACCGTGCGCAGCCCGGCCGTGGCGCTGTTCAAGGCTGCGAAGAGGGACATGGCAGGGGACCTTTCGCGGATCGGGAGGATCGGGGCGGTGCCGGAATGGCCGCCGCCCCCCTCTGGCGATCAGGGAAACGGGCGATGGGATGCACGTTCAGGAAATCAGGAGGTCAGGGCCGCGGCTTAGCGCTTCAGCCCCAGCACTTCCTGCAGCATTTCGTCGGAGGTGGTGACGATCTTCGCGTTGGCGGAATAGCTCCGCTGGGTGACGATCATCTTGGTGAACTCGTCGGCGATGTCGACGTTGGAGCTTTCCACGCTGTTCGCCACCACCGCACCGGCGCCGTTCGTCTCCGGATCGTTGAAGTTCGGCTTGCCGGCCTCCTCGCTCTCGACGAAGACGCCGCCGGATTCGCGCTGCAGAGCGTTCGGGTTGTTGAAGGTGATGATCGGCACCTTGGCGATCATCTTGGACCGGCCGTTGTCGTAGTTGACCATGACGGTGCCGTTGTCGCCGAAGACCACGTCCTTGAACTGACCGCGCGGTGCGCCGTTCTGGACAAGCTGGGTAACGTTGATCTCCTCGCCGGCATATTGGGTCAGGCCGCCGGGCTTCTGGTACTTGCCGAGGTTCAGCGTGACCTGCTGCGGGCCGAAGCCGTAATCGACCGTGAAGGTGACGGTGGCGTCGGCGCCGGCGGACTGGTTGGCGGAGCTGACCGCCGTGCCGGTGCCGACCAGGGCGGTGGAGATGTTGGTCAGCGTGCCGACCGTCTCCGGTGTCTTGCCGAAGGTCAGGCCGACATGGGCCGGCGTCTGGCCGGCGACCGCGCTCTGGTCCAGGGTGAACTGGGCGGGGGCGCCGTCAGTCACCGCGCCAGTTACACCGCCGGGGACGGTCAGCGAGTTTCCGCTCGCCGTGGCGCCGGGGATGACCGACCGGAAGTATTGCGTGACCTTGTCAGGCGTATTGTACATGCCGTAGTTGGCGTTGGTGATCGTCAGCGGATAAGTGATGCCGCCCGCTGTGACGCTGTAGGTGTCGCCGACGTCGACCGTCGCCCCGTCCAGCCGGATCGTGTTGGCGCCGGTGGGCGTGAACGAATTGGCGCCGCTCGGCGAGGTCGCGGTCTTGGCGGTGACGGTGATGACACCGCCCTGCGCGCTGGCGGTTACCGGCAACGCGGTGTTGGCGTTGATCTTGTTCGCCAGCGCCGCGGTGATGTCCTCCATCGTCATTTCTTCGCCGGTGGTGCTGTAGGTCACCGCCGTGCCGTTGATGCTGAGCGTGTATTGGGTGCCGATATCGCCCGGCGTGCCGGTCAGGGTCACCGTGCGGCTCTGGCGCACGCCAGCCACGCTGGCGACCGACGGCAGCGAGCTCATCGTGTTGACGGCTGGCGCGGAGTTTAGGGGCACGGAGGCGGTCGAATTGACGACGGCACCGGCAGTGTTCGCCTGGATCGACAGGATGTTGCCCGCGGCCGAGGCGGTGTAGGTGGAGCCGAACTGCTGATTGATCTTGCCGGCCAGCTGGGACACGACGTCGGTCACCGTCGAATAGCTCTGATAGGTCGCGGCGGTCACCGTGTAGCTGATCGGGGTGCCGTTCACGTTGATGGTGAAGGAGTCGCCGACCTCGACCTGGGTCTGCGGGAACTGGTACTTGTCGATTTCGCCGGCGCTGCCGGTCGCCGCGGTCGAGGTTTGGGTAACGATGGTGTTGTTGGTGTTGGTGCCGGACTGCACGTCCGTATTCAATTTGAACGGCGTGCCGGCGTTGCGGGCGGTCACGCGGATCGTCTGGCCCGACGAGGTGGCGAGCACCGATGCCGCCGGGGAGGCGGAGTTGATCTGGTTGGCCAGCGCACCGGCCAGACCCGAATAGGTGCGGATCGCCCCGATGTTGTCGGCCGTGATCTTCAGGCTGTAGTTGGTACCGTCCACCTTGACCGAGTAGACATCGCCGATGCGCAGGTTGTCCTGCCCATTGGTGTTGTTGCCGGAGATGGTGATGACGTTCACCTGCGCGACCGCCGTCTGGCCGGGGATGTTCTGGCCGAAGGACACGGTGGCGGGGTTGCCGGTGAAAGTGCCGTCGACCGGCTTGGTGTTGGAACCCGGCGCGTCCAGGACCATGCGCCAGCTGCTGTCCGCCTGCTGCCGCCATTTGAAGTTGACGGTGCGTGGGTTGCCCTGGCTGTCGAAGATCTGGATGCTGCTGTCGGGGACCTTTTCACCCGGCTTCGGCGTCGCCGGCAGGTTGGCGGAGAGGTCGATGGTGCTGGTCGCCACCGGTTTGTCGATCAGCGAGTTCACCTGGATCGGCGCCACCTGGTCCTTGTGCAGGACGCCCGTCACCGGATCGACCAGCCAGCCGTTCAGGGCGTAGCCGGCGCTGTTGACCAGATAGCGGCTCTTGTCCAGTTCGAAGTCGCCGGCGCGGGTGTAGAAGGCGGCCGATGACGACACCGTGCCCGTCTGCGTCTGCACCAGCGTGCTGGATCCCTGGGTCGCCACCTTGGTGACGCTGAAGAAGCCCTGGCCCTGGATGGCGATGTTGGTAGGGCTCTGCACCTGGGTCAGGCTGCCCTGGATGTTGTTCATGAAGACCGGCTGCGCCGTGACCCCGCCCGGCTCGTGCAGGCGCTGGCTGGACTGCAGGACCATCGTCTCGAACGCTGAATCGACCCGCTTGTAGCCGATGGTCGAGCTGTTCGCGATGTTGTCCGAGATATGTCCGAGCGCCTTCGACTGGGCATTCAGGCCGAGAACGGCGGTTGTCATCGAACCGAAGATGCTCATGGCCGGGGTCTCCGAAAGAATAGGGCAAAGGTCTTCTGCGCCCTATCTAGCAAGCGGAGTGCCAACTGCGGCCATCCCGGCAACCTGTTGAATTCGCTTGTTTCTTCCCGTGATCGGTGCGGCGGTGCCGGAATTTGCCGGGAGGTGGGAAAGTTTCGCCTAGTGCCGGCGGGGCCGGGCGGGCAGAAAGCTCCCGCCGGAGTTGCCGCCCGTCGCTGTGGCCCGCTCTTATCGCCCCGTCGCTCTGGCTGCACGCAGGGCCTGCGCCTTCAGCACGGCGGCGGCGGTGCCGATCGCCGTGGTCCAGTCGCCGGGGCGCGGTTGGCGGAACAGCCGCAGCGACGGGTACCAGGGGCTGTCGGCCCGGTCGAGCAGCCAGCGCCAGTCCGGCACATGGGGAAGCAGGAGCCAGGACGGCACGCCCATCGCCCCGGCCAGATGGACCATGGCGGTGTCGACCGTGATCAGCAGGTCGATGTTGGCGAGGATGGCGGCGGTGTCGGCGAAGTCGCGCACCCGCTCCACCGCGTCCAGCAGCCCCTCGCCGGGCAGACGGTTCAGGTCGGCACGGGCGTCGCCCGTCTGCAGGCTGACGAACCGCACTCCCGGAACCGCCAGCAGCGGGCGAAGGGCCGCGACCGGGATCGAGCGGTTGCGGTCGTTGCGGTGGCGGGGATTGCCGGCCCACACCAGCCCGACCCGCAGGCCCGCGGCGCCGTCCCCTGTGCCGTCCCCGTCCTGCTCCGCCAGCCGGTCGCGCCAGCGGGAGACGTCGGCGGGATCCGGGGCAAGATAGGGGACGGTGGCGGGGATGGTCGCGAGATCGGTGCCGAAGGCGCGGGGCAGGCTCATCAGCGGGCAGTGGAGGTCGTGCGGCGGCGGCTCCTCCCCCCGCACCAGGACCTGGACCGACTGTCCGAAAGCCCGGTTGAACAGGCGGTAGAGCAACCGATGCGTCTCCAGGACCACCCGTCCGCCTCCGCGTGCCGCGATCTGCGCCACCAGCGGGGCGTAGCGGACGAACTGCATGGCGTCGCCGTACCCCTGGTCCATGTGCAGGAGGATGGTGGCGGCGGCCGGCGGCCGGCCGTCCCAGGGCGGGGCGGCGAAGCGGCGCCAGCGATGCTCGAACCCCTCCCAACCGGCGCGCAGGTCGCCGCGCACCAGCCGCCCCACCGCGCGGGCAAGATGGGCCTCGGGACTGGCGGGGTTGCGGGCCAGCACGGCATCGAAACAGGCTTCCGCCTCGTCGAAACGGCGCAGGTCGCGCAGCACGGTGCCGAGGTTGAGCAGCGTCTCCGCATGACCGGGCCGCAGCCGGGCCGCCCTGTCGAGCCAGCGCCGGGCCTCCGCATAGTGCGCCAGCGCATGCAGCGACGCGCCCTGCGCCTCCAGCGCGTCGCCCTGGGCCGGATCGAGCGCCAGGGCGCGCCGCAGCACCGGCTCCGCCCGCTCCGGCATTTCGGCCGCGCGCAGGGCAGCCCCCAGATGCCCCCAGGGAGAAGCCGCCGCCGGACGGACCCGAACGGCCCGGCTGATGGAGCGGATGGCGGCGGCGATGTCGCCGGTCTGCGCCGACAGCACGCCGGAAAGGTGCAGCGCGTCGGGCTGCGCCGGCTCCGCCGCGAGGACACGGGCGTAGCCGTCGGCCGCCGCATCGGCGTGGCCGGCCATGTGGTGGTTGACGGCGGCGTTAAGAGCGTCCACGAGTGTCGTCATGGCTTCTTCTCTACACCGGCGCGCCGGACAGGGCGAGGGGCGACGTGACCGCCAAGCCGGGGCTGAAGCCTCGAACACAGGAGCCGCATACGGGAATGGACGACCGTCTTCCGACGCATCTCTGGGTTTCGGCCCATATCCGCGCCGCCGATGCCCAGGGGGTGGCGATGACCGTGGTCCGCAAGGGCGATCCCAGCCGCGGAACGGTGATCCTGAAGCTCAACCGGCTCGACCGCAGCTTCACCGTTCTGGTCCAGACCCGCGAGGGCGATGGCGACCGCCTGTTCTGGGCGCGCGGCACCGGCCCCGATCCGGTGCCGGAGGCCGATGCCGACGCCTACATCGCCCGCCAGACCCGCTACGACCCCGACGTCTGGGTGGTGGAGGTCGAGGACCGCCAGGGCCGCCATTGGTTCGAGGGGCCGGTGCGCTGACCGGTCGTCAGGGCGGTGGGCCGAGGATGGACAGCCGCAGTTCCGGCACTTCCTCCGCCGTCGGTGGACGGGGCGGAGCATCGTGGGTGGTGACGCGCAGACGCAGCGCGAGGCGGCCGTCACGCACGGCATCGGCCGGAACCGGAATGGTGAAGGTCCCGGCGCCCTGACCCCGCTGGGGGCCGAAAGGAGCGGCCGTGCCGATGAGGCGGCCGTCCGTCGTGGCGATCTCCACCGTCTGCCCGCGGGAAATCCGGCCGACGGTCACCGCCAGGACGACGGCCTCGCCCTGCCGCAAGGGATGCGGCAGGATGAGCGTCGTTTCGCCGTTCCCGTCCGGCAGGGCGGATGTGCGTGCCGGATCCGCGCCCGCGGGCTGGCCGGCAAGGACCAGCGCCGCGAGCAGGGCGGCCCGCAACAGCTTATTACAGGGTTTGGAGCGACACCCCCTTGATGGAGGGTGCCGCGGCGGTCGGGTTGTGGGTGGGGACAAGTCGGACCTCCAGCGTCGTCGGTGCCTGCTGGGCGTTCGCAGCCTGCCCGGCCGGGTTCGCCGCCAGGGCGGCGGTGCGCGTGGCCTGCGGCAGCGGCAGCGTGAAGGTCGCGTCGTCCGCCATGCCGTGCATCGCCGGGCCGAAGAATCCGATGGTGCCGCCATAATAGGGGCTGTCGGCCTCCACCTTCGTCACGCCGGCCGGTGCATTGATCAGCAGGTCGAAGGTCCGCGGAGCCGACTTGCCGGCCGGGCGCGTCACCTTGACCGCCATAACCACCGGACCGGCCGCGGCGGCCGACAGCTGGACGGAGCCGACGCCCTTCGCCACCGTGCCCTTGACTGCGGCAGAGACTGCGGCGGACGGATTGGCCGCCGCCACCTGTGCCGTCTCCACGTCGCCGAAGCCGTGCCGGTACTCGTACTGGAACCGTTCGGTGCCGAGATAGTCACCGGCCCTGCCGTCGAGCACATAGGTTCCGTCGGCGCGGACGAAGAACAGGAAGGGTTCGCGCGACAACTGCGACAGCTCCTCCTTGTCGGTCGGCAGGATCGGCAGGCCCAGCCGCTGCTGCTTGCGCGTCCACACGTCCCACAGCCGGTCCATGTTGGAATGGTGCAGGAAGAACACCGGATCGACCGGCGACAGGAAGTTGGTCATGTTGCCGTAGGGACCCGGATCCCACGGGCCGACGCCGCCGATATAGTTGTGGACGAGGTTGTGCGGCTGGCCCTCCAGCACCGAGAACTGGGTGTCCTTGCCGGGCATGACGTTGTGCGACACCGTCTTGGAGCTGGTGAAGCTGCGCGTCGCGTCCTGGTTGTAATAATCGACCGGCAGCAGCCCGGTCAGCACCGTGTGTGGCGAGCAGGCCTTGGCCGTCTTGTCGTCCAGCTTCGGATTCTCTCGGGTCAGGTAGCGCGCCCGCTTCGTGGCGGCGAAGGCCTGGTTGCCGGGATCGCAGGTGCCGTGGCTGCAGCCGGTGACGTCGTCCCACAGCTTGTCGAAGCTGCTGTAGCCGCGGATGTCCAGCTGCTTGCGCTGCGCGGCGTTCAGCGTGTCCCAATACTTCTTCATCGCCGGCTTGATGTAGGCGGTGAAGGTGTTCAGGTCCTTGGTGTAGGGCAGGAAGCTTTCGCTGACCGGCGTCAGCGCGCCGTCGAACATCTCGTCCGGGATCTGCGGCATCACCGTCCAATCCCAATAGGGGAAGGCGAAGCTGTCGGGCTTGTCGCTGTACTTGCGCACCGTCTCTTCGAAATAGCCGAGATATCCGCGGTGCCAGACATAGAACCACCAATTGCCGTGCGGGCAGTCCATGAAATGGACGAAGGCGTTGCGGAACCAGTTGTGCGGATGCTCCGGCGGCAGGTCGACCATCCGGCGGACGGCGACGGCGTAGCTGCGGAGCATCGCCTTGCCTTCGTCGCTGGTCGCGCTGTAGCGGATGTATTTGGCCGTGGCGGCCCGTGCCGGACCGAAGGGCAGCAGGGAGGTGCCCGCAATGGCCGCGGTAGACGCCATGAAATCGCGCCGGGTGAAATTCATTTGAGACAAGCTCCCTTATAACGAGAAAAACTCTGGAAGCTTGTATAGGAAACTGACGGTTTGCACGCCTTTTCGACCGGCCGGCCCAATCAGGGGCTCTTTGGCCGGTGGCGGACATGCGCGGGCATGTTTCGGCCTGCCTGCGCATGCCTCCGGCGGTGCGCCGACCTCAGGCGGCGTCGATGACCTGGGGGAATCGCAGGGTGAAGCGGGTGCCCTGGCCCGGGCGGCTCTCCACCCCGATGGTGCCGTGCAGACGGCCGGTCACCAGATTGTAGACGATGTGCAGCCCAAGCCCGCTGCCGCCGCTGCCGCGGCGGGTGGTGAAGAAGGGATCGAAGATCTTCGGCAGGACCTCCGGCGCGATGCCGTTGCCGTCGTCGGCCACCGACAGTTCCACCATGTCGCCGTCGCGAGGGCGGGCCGAAATCGCGATGCGGCCGGGCTGTTCCGGGTCCAGCGCATGGATCAGCGCGTTCATGATCAGATTGGTCAGGATCTGCGACAGCGCGCCCGGATAGCCGTCCAGCTCCAGGTCGACCGGGCAGTCGACGGAAATGGTCAGCGCCGCCCGCGCCTTGTAGGTCGGATGCAGGCTGCGCAGAAGCTCGTCGATATAGTCCCGCAGCAGGAAGGCGCGGCGTTCGTCGCTGGACTGGTCGACGGCGACCAGCTTGAAGCTCTGCACCAGATTGGCGGCGCGGGTGCTGTTGGACAGGATCAGGTTCGCCATTTCCATGCCGTCGCTGAGGAAGCGCTGGAAGTCGGACTTCTTCAGCGCGCTGGCGGCATGGCGGTCCGACAGCTCCCCGATCAGCGCCTGCAGCTGGGAGGCACCGGTGATGGTGATGCCGATGGGGGTGTTGACCTCATGCGCCACGCCGGCGACCAGTTGGCCCAGCGAGGCCATCTTTTCCGCCTGGATCAGGCTGGCCTGTGTCGCCTTCAGTTCGCAGAGCGCGCGTTCGGCGGCGTCGCGCGACTGGCGCAACGCATTCTCCGCCTCCACCTCGCGGGTGACGTCGACCACCACCGCCTGGATCGCCGGTCCGTCCATCCAGTCGACCCGCCGGCCGGTCAGCTCCACCCACAGGCTGCCGCCGTCGGGTCGGCAGGCGCGGATGCGGCGGCGCGGCGTGGAGCCGCCGTCCAGCAGCCGGTCGTAATTGTCGATCAGCCCGTTGCGTTCCTCCACCGGCACCAGCGCCAGCAGGGACGGAAGAGCCATCACCTCGGCCACCGTCAGCCCCAGCATGGCGGCGAAGCTGTCGTTGGCGTAGAGCGGATGGAAATCGCGGTGGATGATGATGCCCTGGATCGATCCCTCGACCAGATCGCGGAACCGCCGCTCGTTGTCGGCCAGCGCCCGCTGGCGCCGGTCGATCTCGTCGATGAAATAGCGGATGGAGGCGCCGATGTCGGTGATCTCGTCGTCGCCATCCACCGGAACCGGAACTTTCGTGGCCGGGCCGGCCGGCGGCGACCCGTCGGTCCGCGCCCAGCCGGCATCCGCGTGGCCCGCCGAAAGCCGGGCCAGCACCGCCCGGTTCATCGCCACCAGCCGCGAGGACAGGAAATGCCGGAAGATGAAGTAGACGCAAATCACCAGGATGATCGACGCGCCGGCCAGCATCATCACCGTGCGCGACCGCTCGGCGATCAGTTCGGCCAGGGCGTCGGTGCGTTGTGCCGACTGGTCGCGGATGGAATCGTACAGCGTGCGGGTGGACCGCTCGACCGTCTCCACCAGGACGCGGGCCTGACCGGTCAGCGCTTGGGCGCGGTTGCGCGCCTGCAGCCGGTCGATGGCGCTGTGGAACAGCCCGCCCGGCGCGACCAGCAGCGAGTACAGCTCCTCCTGCACGGTCGACATCATCTGTCCGGTGGTGTCCGGCGCGTCGGCGGACAGACGCGCCAGATCCGCCAGCGTGCGTTCGGTCGCCCGCGCTTCGCCCTTCAGCCGGCTGAGATGGTCCAGCTGCGTGGCGCCCGCCGCCCGCGCCATCAGCGCACCGATGCGGACGGCCCAGGCGCCGGTGTCGGGCATGCTTTCTATTGAGGCGGCCAGCCGGCTCAACCCCCGTGACGCCTCGGTCTGACGGTCGCCATAGTCGATCTGGCGCGTGACCTCGGCATTCAGGTCGGCAACGGTGGCGGCCAGGATCAGCAGGGTGGAGCGGGTCTGCTCCAGCAGGCGGACATTGCCGTCGCGTTCGCCGTTCTCACTGCCGCTCTCCTTCATCAGCCCGCGCATGCGGGCGACGAGGAGCTGCATCGAATCCAGCTCCGTCACCAGTCCGTCATAGATGGAGCGGCGCTGCGGGGTCGAGGTGGCGGCGGCAAGCTGCGGCAGTTGCGCCACCAGCTTCTGCAGGGACCCGTGCAGATCGGCGCTGGCGATGACCTCCGGCAGGGTGGTGGTCGACAGCGCCGTCACCTCCGCCCGGAACAGGCGGAAGGAGGACATCGACACGCCGCCGATCAGCACCACCAGCAGGGCCATCACCGACAGTCCCAGCGTGATGCGCACGGCGATGCCGAAACGACGCGGCTGGTTCGGCGGCGGGAACTGCGGCGCCGGCCGTCCCTGCAACTGGGCTCCCGCCTGGGCCAATGTGCCGGGCCGCGGCGGGCTTTCGGCGATCGAGGAAGCCATGCCGTCCATCAGCGTCTCACCGTCATCCGGCCGTCCAGCCGCGGAACGAATTCCCCGTCACGGATGATCTGGCTGATCAGCTGGGTGGAGACGAAGTCCGTGTTGCGGTCCTCCACCAGCCGCGGCGCCCCGGCCAGCATGCCATAGCCGTCGCCGCCGGCCGCCAGGAAGCTGCTGGTCGCCAGCCTGTAGCGGGTGGAGAGGCCGACAGGCTTTCCACCGACCGACAGGCTGCGCAGCCTCTGGCCGGGCGGGCGGCTCAGGTCGATCTCGGCGCGTGCGTTGGACAGGTGCGGGAACCGGCCCTGCAGCTGCTCCACCGCCGACACGCCGCTTTCCACCGCATCCCACAGCTGCTGTCCGGTGACCTCCAGCACCACCCCGACATCGTGATAGGGAAGCTCGGCATAGATGTCGCGGCGGGTCAGCAGGGCGCCGGCCGGATAGCTGCGGTCGCCGCGGATGCCGCCGCCGTTGATCACCGCCACATCGGCGTCCAGCGCCACGCGCAGCATGTCGACGACGGCGTTGGCGAAGGCGTTCTCGCCGGTGCGTACCGATTCCTTGCGGGTGTCGATCGGCCCGGTGAGACGTCCCACCTCCATCCTCAGCATGGTGTCCAGCCGCGCCGCATAGGAGTTGGCCTGGATGTCGGTGGCGGCGTCGGGCGCCACGGCGGCGGTGTCTATCAGCCGGGGGGAGGGAGCCCAGGTCACCCGCGTCTTGCCGTCGGCCTGCGCCGTCCGCTCCACCATCAGGTCGAGCGCCAGCACCCATCCCGCCTGCGGACCCACGGTGGCGGAGAGGAAGCGTCCGTCATAGTCGACGGCGAAGGGGCGGTTGCGGTCCTGGTACAGCACGATATCGGCGGGACGGGCGGCCAGGATGCTGCGGTGGGTGTCGCCGGCATAGCCGGTCATCGCCACCACCAGATCCACCCCCTCCTCCCGCAACGCCGCGGCCTTGGCAGTCAGTGCGGCGACCGGATCGCGGAATTCCGTGCGCTGGGTGCGGGTGGTCTCCCCCGTCAGCACCGGCGTCGCCGCCAGGACCCCGATGCGCAGGGGGCCGGCGGTCAGCACCACCGCCTCTTCCAGCCCGTCCGGCGTGCGGCCGGTCGACCGGTCGACGGCGTTGGTGGTGACGATCGGGAAGCCGGCTTCGAAGGCGCGGGCGCTCAGCTGGTCGTCGCCATGGTGGAACTCGCGGTTCAACGCGGCCATCGCGTCGATGGTCATGCCGTTCAGCAGGTCGACGATGTGCGCGCCCTGGTCGTAGAAGGCCAGAACCGACGGCGCCAGCGTCTGGCCGCCATGCAGGGCCAGGACATGCCGGTGGGTGTTCCGTTCCTGTCGGATCGCGCCGGCCAGACGGGCCATGCCGCCGCGTCCGCCGGATTCCTCCAGGTCGGTGGTGCCCTGGGCGTAAAGGATGGTCAGCTTGACCGTGTCGCTTTGCGCGGCGGACGGCTTCGGCGCGGGATCAGCCTGCTGGGCGTGCGACGGTACGGCGCCGAACGCAAGGCACAGGGAAAGACCCAGCGCGAACGGGGCGACCAGGGATGACACTGTCCTGCCGGGCCGGGACC
Organism: Pseudomonadota bacterium; assembly: GCA_023423695.1. Classification (GTDB taxonomy): domain Bacteria; phylum Pseudomonadota; class Alphaproteobacteria; order Azospirillales; family Azospirillaceae; genus Azospirillum. The sequence goes on from JAFAFA010000008.1 coordinate 26,032, forward strand.
AGATCCCGCCGGCAGCGCCGCTTCCAATACCGATGTTGTCCATAGCCCGGCGTCACCATTGGCCCCCCGTGCCGGATTATGCGCATTTCGGAGCCGCTGTAGAAGCAAAGCCGCGTTACGGGACTGTCATATTGATGACACGCGGGAAGGAAGTGCCCGCTTTATCCATTCGTACACACCGAGAATACGTAGAATTTCAATCAACTTCATGCGTAACGGCGCCGGGACTGCGGCAAAACGTGGCGCCAGCCCGGCCCGGCGCGTCTTGGCAAGCGTCGCCCGGCGCGCATAGGCGGCGCGGTGCAAGGTGACGCGCCCGGTATCGATGTCGAAACAGGCGAAGCAGGCGCGCTGGTCCGCCCCGCGCGGCTCCCCCACGGTGCCGGGGTTCAGCAGATAGACCGCATCGGGCCGCAGTGTCGCGCCGCCGTCCAGCGGAATCGGCTGCACCGTGCCGCCTCGCCATTCCCACAGTCCGGCGCGGTGCGTGTGGCCGAAGGCACAGACCCGGACCCCCGACGGATGGCCCGCCAGCGCCTGGAGGCTCAAGCCGCGCTTGGCGTCGTCATCCAGCCGTACAAGTTCCTTTCCCTCCTCCGGGTGCAGGGCGCCGTGGACGGCGACCAGCGCGTCCTCGACCACGGCGGTCAGCGGCAGGCCGGACAGGAAGGCACGGCTCTCCTCGTCCAGCCTTGGCCGGGTCCAGGCGACGGCGCGTGCCGCCGGGCCGCTGAACCCCTCGGTTCCGATGGCGCCGGTCACTGCCCGGTCATGGTTGCCGGCGATGCAGACCGCTCCCGCCTGCCGCAGCAGGGCGATGCAGGCGGCGGCATCGGTGTTGTAGCCGACGATGTCGCCCAGGCAGACGATACGCTCCGCTCCCTCCGCCCGGATGGCATCGAGCGTCGCCTGCAAGGCCTCGAGGTTTGCATGGATGTCGGAGATCAGGGCGATCTTCATGGTTCCCAGGTCATGGCTTGGCGAGGCGGGGCGGGCGGGCGACGCCGGGAACGCGGGCGAGCAGCCGGTCCAGCTTCGGCCGCAGGAAGGGCATCGGGTCGTCGGGGGTGATCGCCTTCGCCTCGCAGCGCGCCACCCAGGCCAGCCAGTGCGCCATCGGCACGCCGCTGTCGCGCGCCGCCAGCCGGTCCTTGCTGATGTGGCACCAGCAGGCGCCGGGCCACGCTTTGGCTGGGGCAGGGCGGGGGCGGCCGGTCAGGTCGGCTTGGACGAGGGCCGGCAGGTTCACCCCGGCGACGGCGCCCAGATGATGCCACAGGTTGAAGCGCGGGTTGATCTCCAGCAGGTGCAGACGGCCGTCGGGATCGCGCTTGAAGTCGAACTTGGCAACGCCGGTAAGGCCGATGCGGGCCGCGATCTCCCGCCCCAGCGCAGCCACGTCGGCCCCCTCGCCGTCGATGTCGGTGATGGTCAGCGCGGTGCTGTGGCCGTAATCGACGGGATAGGTCCTGATCTTGCGCCCGGTGAACTCGCCCGCCACGGTGCCGGCGGCATCGATATAGACATGGTGGCTTTCGATCCGCGTCTCCGGTCCGGGGATCAGTTCCTGCGCCAGCAGGTCGATGCCAACGGGGATCAGCCGCGGCCAGAGCGCGCGCAATTCCTCCGGCCCCTCCAGCCGGATCGCCTTGCCGAGCCCCTCGATCTCGTCCCAGGGCGGACGGCGGGTCAGCGGCTTGACGATGACGGGGTAGCGCAGATCCAGGTCGGGCGCCTCGCTGCCCGGCAGCGGTCGCAGCCGCCGGGTGCGTGGAACCGGCAGGTCCAGCCGTTCCGCAAGCGCCTGGAAGCGGCCCTTGTCGACCAGCGTCTCCACCAGATCGCCGTCGGCGAGCGCGAAGCGGAAGACGGCGGCGAGCCGGTCGCGATGGCGCGACACCATCAGCAGCTGGGCATCCTCCTCCATATAGAGCACCGGCTTGTCGGGCTGGGCGGCGCCGAAGCGCAGCAGCCGGTCCACGAGCGTCCCGTCACAGCCACCCTCCCACGGGATCAGCCGTTCGGTGAAGCGGGAATGGGCGGTGGCGCCGCCGGGCGGTCCGACCACGGCGCAGCGGACACCCGCCAGTCCCAGCGGACGCACCAGATCCATGTCACCCAGCACGCAGGCCAGCGCCCCGGTCTTCCTCTTGGTCATTCGCACGCCTCCCCTCAGATGCTCTTCGCCGGTGCGGTCCAGCCGCGCAGCGACCGTTTGACCGCATCGACCATCAGCCCACGCGCCCGTCGGCAATGCGCCTCCACCCGCCGACTGACTCGGTCGGGGCCGAGCGTCAGCCAGTTCATCGGCTGTTCGGCATTGGACAGCAGCGGCTTGTGCCCGGCCGGGGTCGACATGAAGTCGTAGCAATCCTCGCCGCGGGCCAGCGCGTCCTCGATGGCCAGCACATGGCTGAGCAATCCCGGCTTCAGCCGGTTGTCCGTCTCGAAGGCGAAGCCGCCCTGGTAGTTCAGGACCCGGTTGCGGTGGACGAAGTTGTAGAGATAGCCGATGGGCTGGCCGCCGGCGCTGATCCGGCACAGGCGCACCGTGCCGCTCGGCACGCCCTGCGTGATCAGCTGTTCGTGGAAGGGGCGGAAGGCCGGGTTGGCGAAGGCGCCTGCCTGCCCGCGGGCCTGCCAGCCGGCCTGGTGCAGCACCTCCAGCCCGGCGAAATCCGCCAGCGCCTCCTCCACCGTCGTGGCGACGCGGTACTCCAGACCGCCGCGGGCATGGTAGAGCCGCTCGCTGCGGTTCACCGCCGCCCGCGTGTTGCGGCCGAGACCGGCGCGGAAGTCGCCGCCCCTCGCCCTGACCGGCGCAAGATCCACCCACTGCGCGGAATCGGCGATGCGCAGCTGCAGAGAGTGGCCGGTCCGCGCCGCCACGCGCCGGGCGGCACGCTCCGCCGCCAGGGTCAGGCCGCCCAGCACCAGCTCGTCATTGGCGGACAGCCGGGCGCCCAGCCAGTGCAGGGCGGCGTCCGTCACCTCGTCGGCGAAGCGGCGGTCGGCAAGGATGCCGTTGTATTCCATGAACAGCCGGTCATAGCCACGGTCGCCCGTTTCGTGGAGCATCCAGCAGCGGCCGGGCAGCAGGCCGAGACGCCGCCGCCTGCGCGGGCAGAGCACGGCCAGCCCGACCAGTTCGCCCCCGCGACGGGCAAGCAGCAGCCGCGCGTCGATCCCGGCCGGCATCTGCGACAGCCAGGGACCGATCCAGGACCAGGACAGGAAGAAGGAGGAGTCGGCGCGGGTCTCCAGGTCCGCCCAGACCTGCGCCAGTTCGGGCAGGGGAGGCAGCGGATGAAGGGCGATGTCGATGGTGGCGGGGGTAGTGGTATCGGGAGTGGATTGGGGGGCCGTGCCGGTCGCCGGGTCGATGGCGATGCCGTCGGAGTCGGTGCGGGGCCAGATGCTCATCGGCGCGGCGTCTCCGGAAGATATTCCCTACCGAAAACAACACGCTCGCAATACAAACGGTCCCGTCTACGCCGGGGACACCCGAAAGCCTATGCGGCGCGAAAGGGTGCCGCAAAAGATTACGTCACTATACGAACACGCCGGCCCGGCGGATGGAACCGGGCCGGCGGTCGGTCCGATCAGCGCTTGACCGTGTCGGCCGACTGGCCGAACAGGATCTTCTTGCTCTCGTCGTTCACCGTGGGAGTGCCGCTGGGGTTCACGGCCTGCCCCTTTTCATAGGCGCGCACCACCGCCGGACGTTCCTTGATCGCGTTGAACCAACGCTTCAGGTTCGGGAAGCTGTCCAGATCCTGCTGCTGGCGCTGGTGCGGGACGATCCAGGGATAGCTGGCCATGTCGGCGATGGACAGCTCCGATCCGCCCAGGAACTCGTTGTCGGCAAGGCGCTTGTCCATCACGCCGTAGAGGCGCCCCGTCTCCTTGACGTAGCGCTCCATGGCGTAGGGGATGCGCTCCGGCGCGTACTGGACGAAATGGTGGTTCTGGCCGGCCATCGGGCCGAGGCCGCCGACCTGCCAGAACAGCCATTCCAGCACCGTCTTGCGGGCGCGCACGTCGCTGGGCAGGAATTTGCCGGTCTTCTCGGCGAGATAGACCAGGATGGCGCCGGATTCGAAGACGGTGATCGGCTCGCCGCCATCGGCCGGGACGCGGTCGATGATCGCCGGCATGCGGTTGTTGGGCGAGAAGGCCAGGAATTCTGGCTTGAACTGGTCGCCCTTGGAGATGTTCACCGGCTCGAACCGGTAATCCAGCCCGGCTTCTTCCAGAAAGATCGTGATCTTATGGCCGTTCGGCGTCGGCCAGAAATAAAGCTCGATCATCCCAAACCCTCCAGTGATTTGCGGGAAAGGTTAACCGCTTCGCTCGGGCTGGCAAGCCTGCAACGACGCGGAGCAGCCCTTCGGCCCGCTTACAATATTCCGTACATCGAAACGCAATTTCATTTTGTTGACAGCCCCCACCACGTCTGTCAGCTTGACCAACGAACAAACGAGGCGGCGCCCCCTCGATCCTTGGTTTCCCTTGAAATCATTCTCCCTGGACGGAGAGCACGCATGGCCTTGGACAAGGACGTTTTGGATCAACTGCTGGACACGCTGGGCCGCTTCGTCCGCGAAAAGCTGGTCCCGCTCGAGCATAAGGTGGCGGAGGACGACGCCATCCCGGCGGAGGTGATCGCCGCGATGCGGGAGATGGGCCTGTTCGGCCTGTCGATCCCGGAAGAGTATGGCGGGCTCGGCCTGTCGATGGCGGAGGAGGTGCAGGTCGCCTTCCAACTGGGCCAGACCTCCCCGGCCTTCCGCTCGCTGATCGGCACCAACAACGGCATCGGCTCCCAGGGCATCGTCATCGACGGCACGGAGGAGCAGAAGCGCACCTACCTGCCGCGGCTGGCCGCCGGCGAGATCGTCGGCGCCTTCGCCCTGACCGAGCCGGAATCGGGATCGGATGCCGGCAGCTTGCGCACCACCGCCCGCCGCGACGGCGGCCATTTCATCCTGAACGGCACCAAGCGCTACATCACCAACGCGCCGCAGGCCGGCCTCTTCACCGTTTTCGCCCGCACCGACCTGGAAAGCCGCGACGCCCGCGGCGTCTCGGCCTTCCTGGTGGAGGCGGGGACGCCCGGCCTGTCGCTCGGCCCCATCGACAAAAAGATGGGCCAGAAGGGCGCCCACACCTGCGACGTGATCTTCGAGGACTGCCGCGTTCCGGCCAGCGCCATCCTGGGCGGACGGGAAGGGCAGGGCTTCAAGACGGCGATGAAGGTGCTGGACCGCGGCCGCCTGCACATCGGTGCGGTCTGCGTCGGTCTGGCGGAGCGGCTGATCCGCGACAGCCTGTCCTACGCCATGGAGCGCAAGCAGTTCGGCCAGCCCATCGCAGAATTCCAGCTGATCCAGGCGATGCTGGCCGACAGCCGGGCGGAGGCCTATGCCGCCCGCTGCATGGTGCTGGAGACGGCGCGGCGCCGCGACGCCGGGCAGAACGTCAACACCGACGCCGCCTGCTGCAAACTGTTCTCGACGGAGATGGTCGGCCGCGTCGCTGACCGGGCGGTGCAGATCCATGGCGGCGCCGGCTACATTGCCGATTACGGGATCGAGCGCTTCTACCGCGACGTCCGCTTGTTCCGCATCTATGAGGGCACCACACAGATCCAGCAACTCGTCATCGCCCGCAACATGATCCGGGAGGCCGCATGACCGCAGGCCGGCCGGTTCCCGATTTCGCTCGCATGGTGGCGGCCCTGCCGCCGCGCATCAGCCACGCGGCGCTTGCCTGGGCGGAGCGGACGCCGGACGCCCCCGCCCTGTTCGACGGGGTGCAGGAGTGGAGCTATAGGCGTCTGGCCGCGGCGGTCGGGCTCGCCGCCGGCCATCTCGACCGGCTGGGCGTGCGCGGCGGCGACCGGGTGATGATCGTCTGCGAGAACAGCCTTGCCGCCGTCACCCTGATCCTGGCGGCGAGCGAGCGCGATGCTTGGGCCGTCATCGTCAACGCCCGGCTGTCCGACCGCGAGATCGACGGCATCCGCGACCATTGTCGGCCGCGCCGGGTCTTCTATACCGATGCGGTATCCCCCGACGCCGCCGCCCATGCCGTGCGACACGGTGCCGAAGCGCTTGGCGATGCGGAGTTGCCGCCGATGACCGTCGGCCCGCTGCTCGACGCCGATCCGGAGCCTGTCCATGCCGGGAACCAGCGGCAGGTCGGCGCGCTGATCTACACCTCCGGCACCACCGGCAAGCCGAAGGGCGTGATGCTGTCGCACCGCGGCCTGCTGTTCGTCGCCTCGGTGTCGGGCTGGATGCGCGGGCTGGGCCCCGGTGACCGCACCTATGGCGTGCTGCCGGTCAGCCATGTCTTCGGCCTCGCCTCCACCTGCCTCGGCACGCTCTATGCCGGCGGTTGCCTGCACACGGTTCCCCGCTTCGCGCCGGCAGCGGTGTGGCAGGCGATGGAACAGGATGGCGTGACCGTGTTCCAGGGTGTTCCAGCCATGTACGCCAAGCTGGTGGAGCACGCCACCGTCACCGGCCGCACCCCGGCGGCACCGGCCCTGCGCTATCTGTCGTCGGGCGGTTCGGTGCTGGACCTCGACCTCAAGCTGGCGGTGGAGCGGGTCTTCGGCCTGCCGCTGCACAACGGCTACGGCCTGACCGAATGCTCGCCGACGGTGACGCAGACCCGGTTGGACGCGCCCCGCGGAGACACCTCCATCGGCCCGGCCCTGCCGCTGGTGGAGATGCGCTTCGTCGATCACGTCACCGGCCTGGACGTTGCCGACGGCGAGCCGGGAGAGCTCTGGGTCCGCGCCCCCAACGTGATGCTCGGCTATTACCGTGAGCCGGCGCTGACCGCCCAGGTCATCACCGACGACGGCTGGCTGAAGACCGGCGACGTCGCCCGGTTGGAGCCGGACGGCTGCGTCACGGTGGTCGGCCGCATCCGCGAGATCGTCATCCGCTCCGGCTTCAACGTCTATCCGGAAGAGGTGGAAGGCGTGCTGACCAGCCACCCGGCGGTGACGCTGGCCGCCGTGGTCGGCCACGCCGTCGCCGGCAACGAGGAGGTGGTGGCCTTCGTCCAGTTCGTCCCCGGCCGCAACGCCACGGAGGACGAACTGAAGGCCTGGGCTGCCGAACGCCTCGCCCCCTACAAGCGCCCGTCGCGCATCGTCGCCATGGACGCCCTGCCGGCCAGCCCGACCGGCAAGCTGCTGAAAAGCGGCCTCCGGGCGCTCGCCGCCGAGGTGATGGCCGCCTGACGTCAACAAACAAAATCCTGTGGGAGGAAACAAGACCATGAAGCGGACACTTGCCCATCTCGTCACAGTCTCGGCCATGGCCCTCTCCGTGGCGCTCGGCGCCGGGGCGGTGCAGGCCAAGGAGTTCCTGCTGGGCTCCGAACTGCCGCTGACCGGCAGCCTCGCCCGTGTCGGCCAGGGCATGCATGAAGGCATCTCGGTCGCCATCGAGATGGCGAACAAGAGCTATGCCGGCAAGCACAGCTTCAAGGTCCAGACCATCGACGACGAGACCTCCCCGGCCAAGGCGGTGGCCGCGGTGGAGAAGCTGGTCGGCGACGGGGTGGTGGCGATCACCGGCGGCTACGGCTCCAACATCATCGGTCCGGCGTCGGAAGCGGCACAGAAGGCCGGGCTGGTCTACATCACCTCCGGCGGCGTGTCGCCGGAACTGACCCAACGCGGTTATCCCACCTTCTTCCGCATCAACAACACCGACGGCTACGCCCTGGCCATGATCGGCCTGCTGCAGGACATGGGCGCCAAGAAGATCTCCATCGTCTACCTGAACAAGGATGCCACCAGCAGCCTCGCCCGCCAAGTGAACTCGGCGCTGACCGCCAAGGGCGTCACCGTGGGCATGCACGAGTTCGATGCCTCCACCAGCGATTTCAAGCCGCTGATGAACAAGGTGAAGCTCCAGGACCGCCCCGATGCCATCGCCATGGTCGGCTACGAGAACGACTATGTCGGCATCCTGCGGGCATCCAAGGTGCTGAAGCCGCAGGTCAAGGCGGTGGTCGGCGTCTGGTCGCTCGCCACCGCGCAGATGGCCAAGGAATTTCCCGACCTGATGGAGAATGTCTACGGCACCTCCATGCTGCCCTATCCGGTGGAGTTCACCCAGCCGGAGGCGGTGGAGTTCGCCGCGACCTACAAGACGCTGTTCAACAAGGAACCCGACTATCTGGGCCAGTTCGGCTATGTCCAGACCCGCCTGCTGATTGACGCCGTGGTCCGCGCCGACGAGGCCGGGACACTGGGCAAGGGCGGCCTGCCCGACGAGCTGCGCAAGACCGACGCCAACACCCTGATCGGCCGCGTCACCTTCGATAAGAACGGCGACAACCTGAACTTCACCCACCGCATGGGCCAGCACCAGGGCGGCAAGGTGGTCCTGGTCTGGCCGCAGGACGCCGCCAATGGAAAGATGAACTTCCCGGCGGTGCCGTGGTGAGTGGGAGGGGGAGATGTTGGCTTCGATTGCCCCCTCCCCATCCCTCCCCCGCTTTGCGGGAGAGGGGGCAGGATGCCTGCGGGAGTTTTCAAACGGGCGGCGGCAGTCCCCTCTCCCGCGAAGCGGGGGAGGGTTAGGGAGGGGGCAGAGCACCTCCCACCCGTCCCGCCACCCCCAACAGGGCGCAACCCATGTTCGAACTGACGCTCCAGGCATTGTTCTCCGGCCTGCTCGCCGGCGGTTATTACGCGACCGTGGCGGTCGGGTTGGCGCTGGTGTTCGGGACCATGCGGGTCATCAACCTTGCCCATGGCGAGCTGGTGCTGCTGGCCGCCTACGTCGCCTACGCCGCTGAATCCAACTATGGCGTCAGCCCGGTGCTGGCGATCCCGGTGGCGCTGGTGATCGTCGCGGCTGCATCGGCCATCGTCTATGCGCTGCTCAGCCGCATCGATCAGGACCGTGAGATCAACTCGCTGATCCTCACCTTCGGGCTGGGGATCATCCTGACCAACACCATCCTGTCGATCTGGGCGGCCGACATCCGGTCGACCTCCGATCCCTGGTTCCAGGATTCGATGGTGGTCGCCGACACGCTGTTCGCGATGAACGCGGAGGTCGCGGCCTTCGTCGGCGGGCTGGTGCTGATGGCCGGTGTCTGGTGGTGGCTGAACCATTCCTGGCAGGGTCGGGCCGTGCGGGCACTGTCGTCGAACCGGGCGGCGGCGACGCTGATGGGGGTCAACCCGCGGAAGATCGAGATCCTGTCCTTCATGATCGCCGCCCTGCTCGCCACCTTCGCCGGCTTCGCCATCTACACCGGCAAGACCGTCTTCCCGGCGCTGGGCCATGTGCTGACGGTCAAGGCCTTCATCATCACCGTGCTGGCCGGAATGGGATCGATCCCCGGTGTGCTGATCGGCGCCGTGATGATCGGCGTCATCGAATCGCTGACGGTCACCTATCTGTCCGCCTCGCTGCAGGAGTTGGCGGGAATGATCCTGTTCCTGGTCGTGCTGTTCGTCTCGCCTTCGGGCCTGTTCGGAGGCGGGAGGGCGCTGGCGCGATGAGGAATTCCCTGATGAACCGCATTGTTCTGATCGCGGCCCTCGCCATCGCCTATGTCGGCGTGCCTCTGGTCTTCGGCGGCAACGCCTATGTGCTGGGGCTGATCGTGGCGGCGCTGACCATCGCCGGGGTGGCGGTGGCCTGGGCGCTGCTGGGCAATCTCGGCGGCATGGTCAGCTTCGGACACGCCGCCTTCTTCGGGGTGGGCTCCTACACGTCGGCCGTGCTGGCGATGAAGCTGGGGGTGCCGGTCTTCGCAGCCATGCTGCTGGGCGGGGTGGGGGCGGCGGTGTCGTCCATCGCCATGCTGCCGGCGCTGCGGTTGCGCGGTCCCTATTTCGCGCTCGCCATCCTCGCCTATGCCCACATCTTCCAGATTCTGGCGACGGAGATGACACCCATCACCGGCGGGGCCGGCGGGCTGCTGTCGATCCCGCGCTTTCCGAGTTTTCTGGGTTTCGATTTCGGCGACAAGACCGGCGGCTACCTGATCGTGCTGACCATCGTGGTGCTGGCGGCGCTCGCCTATGACGCCATCCGGCGCAGCACCTGGGGGCTTGCCCTGAAGGCGATGCACGACACCGAGGTCGCCACCCGCGTCGTCGGCGTGCCAAGCACCCATCTGAAGGCGGCGATGCTGGTGCTGTCGGCCTTCATCACCGGGGTGGTCGGCGCCTTCAACGCCCATTTCATCAGCTTCCTCGACCCCGACTACGCTTTTTCCAGCGGCTGGACCGTGCTGCCCATCGCAGCGGCGATCTTCGGCGGCTACCGCACGGTGTGGGGGCCGGTGGTGGGGGCGCTGGCGATCTATCTGGTCGACCAGCTTCTGTTCAAGCCGATCCTGCCGCACGGCCACCAGATGATCCTCGGCGTGCTGCTCTGCGCCATGATCCTGTTCAGCCCCGGCGGCCTGATGCCGGCGCTCAGCCGCCGCCCAGCGAAGGAGAGCCGCCATGCTCACGCTTGAAGGCGTCCAGGTCAATTTCGGCGGCGTCCAGGCGTTGAAGAGCGCCAGCTTCTCCGTCGCGGAGGGCGAGAGCATCGGTCTGGTCGGCCCGAACGGTGCCGGCAAGACCACGCTGTTCAACGTCATCTCCGGCGTGGTGCGGCCGACCGCAGGCCGGCTCGACTTCCGCGGCACCTCGCTCTTGAAGCTGCCGGAATGGAAGCGGGCGCGGCTCGGCATCGGCCGCAGCTTCCAGATCCCGCGCCCCTTCGGCCATTGCACGGTGCGGGAAAACCTGCTGGTCGCCCAACGCTTCGGCGCCGGAAAAAAGGATCCCAAGCGGATCGACGAGATCCTCGACATCCTGAACCTGCGCGACAAGGCCGACCGCGACGCCACCACCGAACTGGCGCTGACCGAGCACAAGGCTCTGGAGGTCGGCAAGGCGCTGGCGACGGAGCCCAGCCTGCTCCTGCTCGACGAGGTGCTGGCCGGGCTGGAGACCAGCGGCAAGCGCGCCTTCATGGAACGTCTGGCGGCGGTGCGCGACCGCTACCGCCTCGCCATGGTCATCATCGAGCACGACATCGCCACCATCGCCGCGCTCTGCCCGCGGGTGCTGGTGCTGAACTTCGGCCAGATCATCGCCGACGGCTCCCCCGACGCGGTGTTCCGCGACCCCGAGGTGATCCGCAGCTATACGGGCGAAACCACCCTTGCGGAGGCGTCATGACCAACGCGCTCGACATCCTGACGCTGCGCGCCGGCTATGGCGCGATCAATGTGCTGTGGGACGTCTCGCTGTCGGTGGAGACCGGCAAGACCACGGTGATCGTCGGCCCGAACGGCGCCGGCAAGACCACGCTGCTGCGCGCCATCATGGGGCTGGTGCCGGCGACATCCGGCGACGTCCGCGTCGACGGGCAGAGCCGCAAGGCGGTCAAGACCTGGGACCGGGTGGCCGACGGGCTGGTGATGATTCCCGAAGGCCGGATGATCTTCCCCGACATGACGGTGGAGGACAATCTGATGATGGGCGCCTTCCCGCCCGGCTGCCGCAGGGATTGGAAGCGCAACAAGGCGATGGTCATGGATATGTTCCCCCGGCTGGCGGAACGGCGCGGCCAGATCGCCGGCACCCTGTCGGGCGGGGAGGCGCAGATGCTCGCCATCGGCCGTGGCCTGATGGAGCAGCCGCGCGTCTGCCTGATCGACGAGCCGTCGCTGGGCCTCGCCCCCGTCGTGGTGGACGAGATCTTCCGTATCCTCGCCCGGCTGCGGGCGGAAGGGCTGACCATCCTGCTGGTGGAGCAGAACACCAGCCGCGCCCTTAAGATCGCCGACCATGTCTATCTGATGCAGTCCGGCAAGGTCGTGCTGTCCGAACGCGGCGACCGGGTGGACCTGGACCGCCTGCACGCGCTTTACTTCGCGCACGAAACAGCTGCGTGACAGGACAGGGTATGAACGACTTGTTGAACGGGGAGCCGGAATCGGGATTCCAGCGACTGCTGGGCTACGCCTTGAGTCGCTGGGAGGAGGGGGAGGCGGAGCTGGCGATGGCCATCGACGACCGCCACCTGAACCGGGCCGGGGTGGTGCATGGCGGGGTTCTGGCGACGCTTTTGGATACGGTTTCCGGATTCTCGGCAACATACTGTCCCTTCCCCGGCCGGGTGCGGCGGGTGGTGACGCTGTCGCTGTCGACAAGCTTCCTGGGGCAGGCGCGCACCGGTACGCTGGTCGCCACCGGCCGGCTGCGCGGCGGCGGGCGCAAGATCATCGGGGTGGCGGCGGAGATCCGCCACGGCGACACCGGCGCCCTGATCGCCACGTCGGAAGGCATGTTCAAATACCGGCCGGGCAGCGAGAACCGGGAGGGAACCGAGCTATGAGCGGACAATTGACCGTCGCGCGCCAGGGCCGCGTGATGGTGCTGACCATGGACGACGCGGCAACCAGGAACGCGCTGGGGCCGGAGATGATGGCCGCCGCCCGCGACGCGCTGACCCAGGCGGCCGAGGATCCGGGGGTGGGCGCCATCGTCCTGACCGGGGCCAACGGCAGCTTCTGTTCCGGCGGCAACCTGGGCCGGTTGCTCGGCAACGCCAAGGCCGATCCGGAGGTGACCCGCGCCAGCCTGGAGCGCTTCCATGGCTGGACCCGCGCCATGCGCGCCTGCCCGAAGCCGGTGATCGCCGCCGTCGAGGGGGCCGCCGCCGGGGCGGGCTTCTCGGTGGCATTGGGGTGCGACCTGATCGTCGCGGCCGAGGATGCGGTGTTCACGCTGGCCTATGTGAAGGTTGGCCTGAACCCGGACGGCGGCGCCTCCGCCTTCCTCGCCCGCGCCGCGACGCCGCAGCTGGCGGCCGAGATCATGTTCGAGGGCGGCAAGATCGGTGCGGCGCGGCTGGCTCAACTCGCCATCGTCAACCGGGTGGTGGCGCCCGGCACCGCTCTTGCGGAGGCGCTGGCCTGGGCGGAGCGGCTGGCCGATGGGCCGACGCTCGCCATCGGCCGGGCCAAGCGGCTGATCGAGAGCGGCTTCGGCGCACCCGACGACCAGCTCGACCGCGAGGCGGCCTTCTTCGTCGAGGCCTTGCACGGGGCGGAGGCGGCGGAGGGCATCACCGCCTTCTTCGAGAAGCGGACGCCCGATTACCCCCGCGGCTGACCCTCAGGCCAGCAACGACAGGGTGGGGTCGGGCGGGGTGGGTGCCGCGTTTTCCAGGGAGCGGGCGACGTCGGACGGCGCGCCCGGCACCCGCAGTGGCTCCGCCCGACCGGTGAAATGGAGCTCCGTTCCACCATCGGTGGTGGCACGCAGATAGGCGACGGCAATGGGGTTCACCAGAACGGTATCCCCCGATATCTCAGTCATCTCAACGAATGCCATGGTTTCTTTCCTCTCACGCCTATGGGTAAAACACGCTGAAATGGTGTATGTTTCCAGACCGGACGTTCAGTAGGGCTGCATGACCGGAAGGGGGTACCCCTTCGACCTCTTGAACGGAACGGAACCGCGACAAACATGGGCGGTTCAGTGGATCGAAGCCGAACAAGGCTTCGAAAACCGGACAGGGCGGGCTATAAGCCCGCTCGGTTGAATCAAGGGAGCATGCCGTCTTGAAGTTGCTTGTCGTCGAGGACGATCCGCTGATCGGTCCGGCTGTGAAGGCCGTTCTGGAGAATGCGGGCTACACCGTGGTCGGACCGTTGCGCGACGCCGCCAAGGCCGCGCGGGTCGGTGCCCGCGAATGTCCCGACCTGGCGCTGGTCGACGTCAATCTCGCCGGTGGGGAGAACGGCCTCGTGCTCGCCCGGCGGCTGTGGGAGGAGAACGCCATTCCGTCGCTGCTGATGACCGGTTTCGATCACCATGCGGCGGAGGCCCGCAGCTTCGCCATGGGCCTGCTGCGCAAGCCCGTGATGCCGGATGCGCTGGTCCAGGCCATCGGCGCCGCCGGGGAAATCCTGGGCGGCCTGCGCCCGTCGTCCAAACCGGATGCGCTGGAACTCTTCCACGGCTCCGCCGCCTTCGCCGCCGGGCTTCCCAAGGCGCGCTCGGCCTGACCGGCATACGGACCGCCAATTCGATCCGAAAAACGCCCGCCCTCCGGCGGGCGTTGTTGTGTCCGGCATCCGTGGGTGTGGCATCGATGGGCCATTTTCGGACGGGCGCGAAATCGGCGCGATCATTCGGCTCCATCGCTGTTGGTGGCCTGGAATACGGAGACGAATTCAGTTCGCGGTCCGCCGCTCCCGGCTCCTGGCCCGAACGGACTTCGCCTCCGCGATTGGAATTCGATGTTCCCCAAACCACGGCTGCCCGGCCGCCTGACCGGCGTCGACGGGCAGCACAGCGAAAGGAATCGTCATGAAAAGCCTGATGATCGGCGCCGCCACCGCTCTGGCCCTGATGGCCGCCCCGGCCTTTGCCGCCGACAGCGGTTCAATTTCCGGCAGCCCGGCGGCCAACAGCGCCGGCTCGACCACCAACTCGAACCAGACCAACCCGCCCTGCACCTCCAACAATCAGTTGGGCTGCGGCAGCATGGGTGGCGTGGATAGCAAGAGCTCCGGCACCAGTGGCTCCAGTGGGTCTTCGATAGGCAGCGGTTCGATGACCGGCTCCGGCTCCTCCAGCTCGACCAACGGCACGGGCGGCAACAGCCTGGGCAACAGCGGCTCGATGGGCACCGGCTCCGACGGCCCGGTCGGCACGCAGCAGCCGTCCGGTTCGATGGGCGGGTCCTCGTCCTCGGGCACCGGCAGCACGGTCCGCTGATCTGAAAGGTGGATCAATGGGAAGGGCGCGCGGGTCAACCGCGCGCCTTTTCTTTTGTGCAGGATGTCAAAGGTTAGAAGAGTCCCCTCTCCCCCCGGGAAGAGGTTAGGGTGAGGGGGACGCGCGGCGGGGATTCTCGGGATATCCACGCAATGCATCCCCCTCACCCCGACCCTCTCCCCAGGGGGGAGAGGGAGATTGCTCGGGATAGCACCTAAATTATGGGAAATTCTCCCCGGGTCACTCCTCCCGCGACAGCAGGGCGACCGGCAGACCGGCGAACAGCGTCGCGGCGGAAGCCGTGTCGCCGCCCTCGACCTCCGCCCCGGTCAGCCGGTTGCGCCAGCGGGTGCCGCGCGGCAGCGGGATGGCGGTGTTGCCCCAGTCGGGGCTCTCCCCCAACTGCCCGACCAGCCTTGGCACCGCCACCACCACCGTGTCGTCGCCGGCGCGCCGGGCATAGGCGACCACATGGTCGGCACGGTCGCCGGTCGCCTCCAGCGGAAGATACTCGCCGGCACTGAAGACCTCCGGCATTTCCGCGCGTAGCGCCAGGGCCTGCCGGGTCACCGCCAGCTTCACCGCGCCATCGGTCCAGCGCTCCAGCAGGCCGGAGACGGCACCACGCTCCACCACGTCCTCCACCTCCTCCAGCAGCCTGCGGCGGGCGTCGTAATCCACCGGCAGGCGGTTGTCGGGATCGACGAGGCTCAGGTTCCACAGCTCGCAGCCCTGGTAGATGTCTGGCACGCCGGGGCTCGTCAGCTTCAGCAGGGCCTGGGACAGCCCGTTGACCATGCCGATGCGCGCCAGGACCGCCTGGAAGGGCAGGAAGGCCTCCAGGAAGGCATTGCGGCGGGTGACGTCCAGGGCGTCATGGATGAAGCTGACGACCGCGCCCTCATACGCCTCATTGGGTGCCGCCCAGGTCGAATGGACCTTGGCCTCGCGCATCGACTTCGTCATGGCCCCGACGATGCGTTCGGCGAAGGCGGTCATCGCCGACTGGTCGATCTGCTCGACCGAGGCGCCGGTCAGTTCCGCCGGCCAGGCGCCGAGCAGCAGCTGGTAGAACAGATACTCGTCGTTGCGGTCGGGCGGGGCGGTGCCCTCCACGTCGCCGCGGCGGGCACGCAACAGCCGGCGCCAGGTCTGGACCTGCCGCTCCCACTCCTCCGTCATCTCCGACAGGGCGTAGAGGCGGGCGCGGGTGTCCTCGCCGCGCTTGGTGTCGTGGGTGGTGCTGGCCAGCATGTTGCCCGGCCAGTGGCGGGCGCGGTCCTGGTTGGCGCGGTGGAAGGCGGAGATGCTGACGCCGAAATGGTCCGGATGGCCGCCGACCTCGTTCAGCGCCACCAGCCGGTTGTAGCGGTAGAAGGCGGTGTCCTCCAGCCCCTTGGCCATCACCGGCCCGCTGTATTGCTGGAAGCGCATGGCGAAGCGTGTGACCTGCCGGTGGCTGTAGCCGCTCTTCGGCGCCGCCACCAGATCGGTGGTCAGCAGCCGCTGCAGGAAATCATAGACCGAGCCGTCCGGCCCCTGTTCCACCCGCCGCGCCTGGGAGATCGCCCAGTCGATGTCGCGGCGGTCGAGATCGTTCGGCACGCCGCCGTCGACATAGGTGCGGTAGACGGGGAAACGGGCGATGGTTTCCTTCAGCGCCTGATGCAGGATGTTGGCGGTGAAATCGGCGGTGGCGGGGTTGGACCGGGCGATGCGTGCCGCCTTGCGCGACAGCACGTTCAGCTCGCTCGCCATCTCGCTTTCCATGATGCGGATCTTGCATTGCCGCACCACCTCTTCGAAATCGTCGCGCCGGCCGATGAAGTCGGCATAGAGGCGGGTGAAGGCCTCCTCCGCCTTGGGGTCGACGAACAGGCCGCCCATCAGGTTGGCGTATTCGTAGCCGGTGGTGCCGTCGATCGGCCAGTCCTCGCGCAGCCGCTCATGCCGGGCGAGAATCTTCTCCACCACCAGATAGAAGGGCTTGGAGGAGGCCGCGACCAGCCGCTCGCAATAGCCCCTGGGGTCGATCAACCCGTCGATGTGGTCGATGCGGATGCCGTCGAGCGTGCCGTCCTCCACCATCTTCAGCACCATGCGGTGGGCGAGGTCGAACAGCTCCGGCTCGTCCATGCGCAGGCCGGCCAGCTCGTTGATGTTGAAGAAGCGGCGGTAGTTGATGTCGTCGGCCGCCACCTTGAAATAGGCGACCCGCCAGTTCTGGCAGGCGATCAGCTCGTGCAGGTGGCTCCAGCTGTCGATCTCCCCCTGGTACCCGCGGAAGACGGACAGCCGCTGGCTGATCGCATCGGCCACATCCGGCCGCGTCGCCACCAGTGTCGCCAGTTCCGCTTTCTGAACGCCGGCCCGTGCGATCTGATGGGGCCGGGCGTAGGCGAGATGGGCGAATGCATCGCCGATCCGCTCCAGGTCCGGGTGGTCGCTGCCCAGGATGGTGCCGTAATCCTGCGGCCGCACCGGCAGCTTGTGGGTGCCGTAGGCCCAGACGGCGAAGCTGCCCGTCTCGTTGTCGAAGCGCAGTTCCAGCCCGCCCGACACCAGCACCGCGCCATACTGGTCGCCAAGGAAGGGCACCAGAACCTTGCCCTGAAGATAGCGGTAATCGGATTCCCATTCGATGTCGAAATACCCGGCATACGGGCTTTCAGGTCCCCACTCCAGCACATTCAACCACCATTCGTTGTCGGAGCCGCCGACACCCATGTGGTTGGGCACGAAGTCCAGAATCTGGCCGAGGTTGTTGCGCTTCAGCGCCTCCACCAGATCGCGGAAGTCGTTCTGATCGCCGACCTCCGGATTCAGTTCGTTGTGGTTGACGATGTCATAGCCGTGGGTGCTGCCCGGCCGCGCCTTCATGTAGGGGGAGGCGTAGAGATGGCTGACGCCCAGGCGGGCGATATAGTCGGCGATGGCGGCGGTCCGGTCGAAGCCGAAGTCGCCATTCAGTTGGACCCGGTACGTCGCACGAGGGATCGGCTTGCCGGCGGCGGGGGCCATGGGTGTGTGCTCCTCGGAGTATGGAATGGTGGAGTGGGAAAGGGCTTTTGGTCGGGATCAATTGCGGACGGGGGGAGAGGACGGGCGCGCCGCGGCCAGAATGGCGGCGACCGCCGCCGGTTCGGGCGCGTCGGCGAACTCCTCCAGCGTCATCGACAGCTTGCGGCGCCAGTTGGGATATTGGTCGGTGGTACCCGGCAGGTTGACCTGATCGCGCTCGCGGGTCAGGTCGTCCAGCTGCGCCACCGCCAGCGCCGCGTTGGTGCGGGCGAGGAAGGCATGCACCGCATGGTCCAGCGTGTCGTCATAGGGGCTGTCGGCACCGAAGCCGGCGGGCAGGGCGATCTCGGCGGCGCGCAGCGCATCCACGAGGGCGCCGCGGTCGGCCGACCGGCGGGTGAGCTGCTTCTCCTCCTCGTCATCCGCCGGGTAGAGGCCCTTCTCGGCCTTCAGCGCGATGTCGTCGCCCTCCCACCAGCCGCGCAGCGTGGCGAGGTCGTGGCTGCCGACGGTGGCGAGGGCCAGATCGGGATACTCGTCCGGCCCCTTGAAGGCGCCATCCTCAGTCCATTCGAAGAAGACGACGCGGTAGCTCAGCACGCCGGCCTCGGTCATCCGCTCGCGGAAGCCCTCCGGCACGGTGCCGAGATCCTCGCCGACGACGAGACAGCGCTGACGCTGGCTCTCCAGTGCCAGGATACCCAGCAGGTCCTCCATCGGATAGCCGACATAGGCACCCTCGCCCGGCGGATTGCCGTCAGGGATCCAGTAGACATGCTGAAGCGCCATCGCGTGATCGATGCGCAGCGCGCCGGCATGCCGCATGTTGGCGCGCACCAGATCGATGAAGGGCCGATAGCCGGCATCGCGCAGCGCCCGCGGGTGGAAGGGCGGCAGGCCCCAATCCTGGCCGGCCGGATTGAACAGGTCGGGCGGGGCGCCGACATGGGCGGCGTCCACCACCGCCTGCGGCGTCATCCAGGTTTCTGCCCCGCCGGCGTCGGCACCGACCGCGAGGTCGCGGTAGAAGCCGATCGTCATTCCGAGTTCGGACGCCCGCTCCGCCGCCGCACGCAGCTGGTCGTCCGCCAGCCATTGCAGCCAGACGAAATAGGCGACGCGGTCGGAATGCTCCCTGGCGAACCGCTCCACCGCCGGTGCCGTGGCATCGTGGAACTCGGCCGGCCACTGGTGCCAATCCGCCTTGGCATCGGCCGCGAAGCGTTCGCGCAAGGCCTGGAAGGTGGCGAAGCGCTCCAGCCCGATGCCGCCCTCGGTCCAGAAGGCGTCGAAGGCGGCGCGGCGCTCCGGCTTGGCGGAGGTCTGGAAAGCGGCGAACAGCTTTTCCAGCACCGGCAGCTTCAGCTTGGACACCGCGGTGTAATCGACGTTGGCGGAGGCACGGGCCGCGTCCAACGCCTGCCGGAACTCGGGCGAGGCCACCTGCCGGCGCAGGTCGGCATCGTCGAGGAATTCCGGCACCGCGGTGATGTCGATGTAGAGCGGGTTCAGGAACAGCCGGCTGGCCGGGGAATAGGGGCTGGCATGCTCGGGGTTGTCGAGGAACATGGCATGCAGCGGGTTCAACCCGATCACTGCCGCTCCGCGGGCCGCGGCGATGTCGGCCAGCGTCCGCAGGTCGCCGAAATCGCCGATGCCCCAGTCATGGTCGCTGCGCAGGGTGTAGAGCTGCGCCGACAGCCCCCACAGCTTCTCCCCCACCAGCATCGGGGTCGGCAGATGGCAGCGGGCCGGCGCCAGGATCAGCCGGGTTTCCGCCACGCCATGTTCCGTCTCCACCCGTAGCGTGTGGTAGCCCGCCCTGTCCAGTTTGCCCAGCGGCAGGCGCCGCTCGGCATAGGTCACGTCGCCGACGGTGATGCAGCGGCAGCGCGGCAGACTACCGAAGCCGACCACGCCGCTCTGCGTCTCTCCGCTTTCCAGCGTCAGGGTGTAGCGCAGGGTGCGGGTGCCATGGGGCAGAGTGACCGGTGCCGTCACCGCTTCGCCGGCGCGGCGGACCACCACCGGGGGCAGGGCGCGGCCATACTCCTCCTCGTCCAGGCGGTCGAGAAGGGCCAAGGCGGCGGCCTCGTCCCCCGCCTCGACGCCCATCGCCGATAACAGGGCGCGGATGGTCTCCTCGCTGGCGGTCACCGTCTCCCCGGCGGCATTGTCGAAGGAGCGTTCGATGCCCATACGGTCGGCCAGCCGGTCGAGCGCCGACGCCTCCTCCAGCCACAGCACCACCGACCAGGGGCCGAGCGTGTCGCCGGTCAGCCCTTCGCCTTCGGTCCACAGCACGCGGCCGGACGCCTCGGGGAAGCCGGATGCCGGGGTGTCGGCCAGATTGGCGAAGGCATGCAGCCGGCTGCCGTCGCCCAGCTTCCAGCAGACGGTCAAGCCGGTCTTGCCGACGACGGTGTGGCCGGAGGCTCCGCCGGGAACGCCGTCCAGCCGCGGCACGATCTCCGCCCGGCGCAGTGCCAGCGCGCGGCGATACCAGTCGAGCCACTCCGCATGCTTCGGTGTCCCACGGGCGTCCCAGTCCAGTTTGGCCGATTCCGCCGTCTCCGGCGCGGTCGGGTCGGGGATACGGGCGCGGGCGTCGGGGTTCTGGAACTCGGGGAACTTGGCGAACTCCTCCGCCCGTCCCTTGCGCACCGCCTCGGCCAGTTCTTCGCCGAAGTCGCAGAAGAAGGGGAAGGGCTTGGCCGACGCCCATTCCTCGCCCATGAACAGCATGGGGATGCCGGGCCCCAGCAGATAGAGGATGGTCGCGGCACGAACGGCCTCAGGCTTGGCGATGTGGGAGATGCGCTCGCCGAAGGCGCGGTTACCGATCTGGTCGTGGTTCTGGATGAAGGTGACGAAGGCGGTGGGCGGCAGATGCGCCGACGGCTCCCCGCGCAGTTCGCCGTCGCGGTAGGCCGACGGGTCGCCCTGGAAGGCGAAGCCCTCCGCCAGGGCACGGCCCCACTTCGCCGGATCATGGGCGTAGTCGGCGTAGTAGCCGCCGTCCTCGCCGGTCGCGGCACTGTGCAGGCAGTGGTGCAGGTCGTCGTTCCACTGGGCGGAGTGCCAGCGCGGGTCGCCCTCGCGGTGGCGGGCCAGGAAGCGGGCCTGGTTGGCGTCGTTCTCCAGCACCAGATGGACGTGGCGCTGGTTCTGGAAGTGGCTGTGCACGCGCTCCGCCAGCTCCTCCAGCACATGGCGGTCGCTGTCGTCGATGATGGCGTGGACCGCATCCAGCCGCAGGCCGTCGAGGTGGTATTCCTCCAGCCAGTAGAGCGCGTTGTGGATGAAGAAGTCGCGCACCGCTCCGCTGCGCTCGCCATCGACGTTGATCGCCGCACCCCAGGGAGTCTTGTGGCGGTCGGTGAAGAAGCTGTCGGCGAAGGCGTGGAGGTAATTCCCCTCCGGACCGAAATGATTGTAGACGACGTCGAGGAAGACCATCAGCCCGCGGGCATGCGCCTCCTGCACCAGCGTCTTCAGGTCCTCCGGCCGGCCATAGGCGCTGTCGGGGGCGAAGGGCAGCACGCCGTCATAGCCCCAGTTGCGCGAACCGGGGAAGTCGGCCACCGGCATCAGTTCGATGGCGGTGACGCCCAGCTCGACCAGATCGTCCAGCCGGTCGATGGCGGACAGGAAGGTGCCTTCCTCCGTGAAGGTGCCGACATGCAGCTCGTACAGCACCGTCTCGTGCCAGGGCCGGCCGGTCCAGGCGGCATCGGTCCAGGCGTGGACCCCGGGATCGATCACCTCCGACAGGCCATGCACGTCGTCCGGCTGGAAGCGCGACGCCGGATCCGGCACCGCCAGCCCGTCCGGCAGGACGAAGCGGTAGCGGCTGCCGGCTTGCGCCCGCGCGGTGGTCAGGCTGAACCAGCCGTTGCCCTGATCCTCCATCGCCACCGGCTGCCCGCCATCGTCGAGCGACAGCAGCACCGACGCCGCCGTCGGCGCCCAGAGGGAGAAGCGGACGGAGCCGTCGGCCTGCACCTCCGCCCCGAAGGGCATGGAATGGCAGCGGCGGCGCTCGTCCACCGGGGCGATGCGGTCGCGGTCGCGGCTGGCGATCTCCGGCCCGGCATCGGCGCGGATGATGGCGGTGACGCCGGCCAGCGGGATCGCCACCCAGTCCGGTCGGTTGGCAAGCTCGTAGCCGACCTCGTAAAGCGCCTTTTCCAGCAGGAACAGCTTCAGCAAGGCCGGTGCCGCCTGCGGGTCGCGCGGGAAGCCGGGGCAGTCGCCGATGGCGTTGCGGTAGCCGTCGAGGAAGGCGGCCGACGCGGCGCCCTCCCACCAGGAGAGCCACGCGGTGCGCGCGTCTCGGGACGGGCCGTCAAGGTCGGCCGGCATCGTGGCGCGGGCCATGGCGGCGGCGTAGGCGATGGAGCGCAGCATGCCGGCGACGTCGCGCAGGATGCAGTGCTTGGCCCGCCGTTCGGCCAGCGGGCGCATCGGCTCGCCTTCGAAGTCGACGATCTGCACGTCGCCGCGCGACACCAGCACCTGCCCCAGGTGATAGTCGCCGTGCAGGCGCATGGCGCTGAGGTCGTCGGTCGCCGGGATCAGTGCGTCGATCTGCGCCATCATCGCCGCTTCGCTGGCGGCGAGCGCTTTCGCCTGAGGCGCGATGGCGGGATCCAGCTTCGGGGCGGCGGCGCGCAGCCGCTCCAGCACCCGCTTCGCCAGGTTGCGCACGCCGCCGGCCCATTCCTTCAGCCGCTCCGCCGTCGCCGGCTCCGGTGTGAAGGCATCGCCGCCGCCGGGGGTGGCGAGTGCGCGGTGCAGTTCCGCCGTCCGCTGGCCGAGCAGGCGCAGGAAGGCGACGCTGTCGGCATCGCCTTCCTGGGCGGCATCGCCGTCGGCGAAGCGGGCGACACGGTCGTTCAGGTATCCGGTGACATGGCCCCAGGCATCCTTGGCCTCCGGCACAAGTTCCTGCATCACGCACAGGGTGGTGGAGCCGGAACTGTTGGCGCGCTCGACCCAGCCCAGCAGGGCCGGCGTGTTGGGGAACTGCGCGACCTCGGTCAGGAAGCGGCTGACCTCCAGTTCCGGATGGGTGCCGGGTTCCAGCTTGCGCAGGCCCTTCAGGATGGCGACGTCACCGACGCGGATGGAGGTGTTGGACTGTTCCGCCGTCATCCGGTGCAGCGGGGCGTCCGCGTCCAGCCTGTCGCCCAGCGCTTCGCAGGCGCGGGTATGGCCGGCGGTGAGGCCGGGGGACAAGGCCGTTTCGCCCACTTCCAGGTCGCGCTTCAGAATGGCGCCCAGCAGCGCACGAACCACGCCGTCATCGGCATAGCCGTCACGCAGGCGGCCGGCGACCGGCAGATCCTCGGTACCCTTGATCGCCGCCTGATCCTCACCCGTGCCGCGGTCGAGGATCAGCGGAAGCTGGTAGAGCTGCGGTTCCCGCCCTGGCGGTTCGACGCGCAGCAGGCAGAGCTGCGCCTGCGATCCCCCGGCCAGGGGGAGCGGCAGGGCATCGACGATGCGGACGGCCGGCCGGCCGGCATCCTTCGCCGCATACCAGCGGCGGGTCAGCAGATGGTCCGGCAGCAGGGAGTCCTGGAGACGCGACAGGATCTCGCCTTCCAGAGGGCTCGCCAGGACATTCGAGTGGGCATGTGGCTGCGGCGCAGTGGGCACGAGGGCTCCTCCCCTGTTGAGCGCTGAGTGGCACGTCGCTCAAACAGCACGGAGGGAGGGAGTTCCCGCACCCGCGAAGCCGCTTCTACGAACGACCGCGCCCTTCTCCCGAAAGAGTAGTCAAACGGTCCGCGGGTGGTGCGGCAGATGGGCAAGGCGACCGATCCGCTCGGCCACTTGCAGAGCCTCGACGACGTCGTCGAGCCGCCCGTCGCGCATCAGGTTGTGCGCGTGGGTGTTGAGCGCGGCGACGACGGCCCGTTCATCGGACACCCCGCGGGCCGGCTGCCCGTTCGGATCGAGCACGGTGGCGCCCAGCGCCGCCATGGCCTCCGCGGTCAGGTTCACGGCCTCGGACAGGGCCTCTTCGTCGTCTTCCGCTGCGGTCAGGATCGGTTCCAGAAGCTCCGCAAGGAGACGGGGGGTCATGGTGCTAATCCTCGGTGACATTCTCAGGCCGTCCCCTTCGACGTCGATGCTGCACGGTCTTTCGTTACAACAGCCGGAACGAAGGAAAGGTCCGTCCCGCCGCTCCACCCGCGTCGGCGACGCGCAGGTACATACGGCACATGGGAACCGACGGCAGAGCCGGCAAGCGCAAGCCGCCGTCAACTGCCCCAATGGGAGAGGGGCAGGACGGCCAAGCGCTCCTTCAGGTTGACGACACCGCGAACCAGTTCGCCGATACCTGGGACCGGCTGAGGCCGTCGAGCGAAAGCGTGAAGGTATTGTTGGCGTAACTCGACAACTGCAATCCCAACTCGGTGGTGGTGAAGCTGGCCTGCACCCCCTGCCCGTCGGCGCGGTCGTTGAAGCGGGCTATCACGTCGGAGACGCTGAGGGAGGTGTGACGGAAACTCAGCACATCGACGCCCGGCTGAAAATCCGTGACCGTCGTCACCCCGGTACCGTTCCACGAGATGGAGGAATAGACGTCACTGGGACTGGGGTTCGAGGTCCAGGCATTCGGATCCTGCCACAGCACGTTGGGGGCGGAGCCGAGATCGATGAGGATGGTGTCGGCACCGGCGCCGCCGGTCAGGCGGTCGTCGCCGGACCAGGCCACCAGCGTGTCATCGCCATCGCCGCCGATCAGCGTGTCGCTGCCCGACTGAAGAGAGGACCAGACGCGGGCGCTGGTGGTGGCGGCGGCCAGCAGGTAGTCGTTGCCGGCACCGCCTTCCACGATCGCGCCTCCACCTCTGCCATAGCCTCCGTTCAGCGTGTCGTTGCCGTCGCCGCCCAGGACATGGAGTGGGGTGTTTGTCCTGCCGGCACCGATCCAATCGTTTCCGGCGCTCCCTGTGACGGTCAGCGTCGGCAAGGTGCCGATGGCGTCGATGACCACCCGGATCCGCTCCACATTGGCCGGCATGGCGTAGCTGAAATAGCCGGTGATGCTGTCCTCCATCAGGACGACCTCATCGATGCCGGCATCGGCACCTTCCGTCACCAGCACGCCGGAGGAATGGACGACATAGGTGTCGTTGCCGCTTCCGCCATTCAGGGTATCGTTCTGCGCGCCATACAGCGTGTCGTTTCCGGTCTCACCGAACAGCACGTCGTCATAGTCGCTGTAGCCGCCCATCATCGTGCCGGCGACGACGCCGTACACATCGGTGCCGTCCAGGACATCGTCGCCGGACCCTCCGTTCAGAATCCGAACATGGCCGGGCGCGCTGTCGAAGGCAATCCAATGGTCGTTGCCGGCAAGGGCGGCCATGTCGTTCGGCATCCGGCCTTCCCGCTTGCCGAAGACGTCGTAATGAACGCGGGCGGTCATCCAGCCGGCATTTACCGCGTCGCGGACATCCGGATAGGCCTGGAGATACCACGCCTCGTCGAAATCGCCCGATGGGGCAGGAGGGAGCGGCGGGGTCGGCTTCGCGTAGAATGCCACCCCTTCATAGCGATAGCTCGGCAGGGCCGCCATCACCCCGTCCCGCTCGCTCTCCGACGCGGTGAAGAAATGGTTGCCGGTTGCGGTGTCGAGGAACCGGTGGACGGGCTGGGAGAACTGATAATCAGGCGTCGCGGAGACAAGGAATGCCTGCGAATCCTCCAGGCGGAAATTGTCCGACATGTTCTGGAGGATGTAGTCCCGCTCAACGACACTGGCGGTATAGAAATGCTCCCCCGTGTCCAGCCTGATGAAGCGGGCCACCGACACCGGGGTGCTGGCGCCGCCCCCCTGCAGGAAAGCGACGCCTTCATACGTCATGTCGGCCCTGCCGGCGATGATGCCGTCCCGTTCGGCCGTACTCTCCGTATAGAAATGCTCTCCCGTCCTTCGGTTGAAGAAACGGAAGGCCTTGGGGGATATAACGCCCATCTCGATGGCCGCCATATGGTTAATTTATCAGAAGAAGGCTAGAGCAATAACCACTCAAAAACAAGGCTCATTCACTTCGTGATGCCAGCTGAAGATTGCCTGGATCACTCCGCTGGGATGGGAGCGTTGAAGGAACGCTCGACGAACTGGTAGACGACCACATCCGGCTTTTGCTCTTCGATGAGCGGCTTGTCGAAGCGCAGTCCCTTGTGCTCGGTGATCACCGCCTTGCTGAAGCTTTCGGCGATGTACGAGTACATGGGGATGGTGAAGGAGTCGCGGAACCACACGACGGTCGGCGCCGTCGGCAGGTCGGCGCGCAGGATGTTCTGGACGATGCCGTTCGGCATCGAGGTGTCGTTGCTGCGGAGCCTGGGCGGCCCCAGAAGTTCGTAACGGACTTCCTCTTCCTGATAGACCGCCGCCAGTCCCAGCATGCGGGCGAGGTCAAGGTCGACGCCCTGGCGCATGACGCGAACCTGCTTCATGTCGGCCGCGGTCAGCGGCGTGAAATCCGGGCGGACCGTCTTGATCCACTCCGCGATCCTTCGATAGCCGATGGTGAAGGCGGCATCGGCCGTCCAGTGGGTGTCGGCCTGATGGTAGACCTTCATGTCCTTCTTGGCGGCGACGAGGTCCGCGGTCATGTCCTTGAACACCAGCGGCGAGTGCCGCTCCGCCAGCCGGCGCACGATCTGGTCCATCCGGCTTTCCGGGTTTACCTGGGTGGCCCAGGCCGGCAGGTCCTCGCGGTAGACGCGCTCCTTGTTGGGGATGGCGACCATCAGCATGGGGATGCCGCGCTCCGCCAGCCAAGCTTGGCGCCGCTCCATCACGTCGATCCAGCGGTCCAGTTCCTCCGGCGTGAAGCGGTCGATGCCGCGCGTCTGCTCGAGCGTATGTTCCCCGGTGTAGAACAGCCAGCCGTTCCTGCCGAGCACGACCAGCGGCGAGGTGCTCTGGCCAAAAACCTTCACCCGGATCAGGTTGTTGGCGAGCACGAGATCGTTGCGGAAGCCGAAATGATCCTTCAGCCACGCCTCGAAGCGTTGCGGCAGGACGGAAAGCTCCTCGACGGTGCCGGGCAGGCCGGGCAGTTCGTTCGGCGCCCGCATCTCGGTCGCCGTTACACCCGTTCCCACGGATACAGCCTGGCCGATCATGGGCAGCAGGAGGAGCACCAGGAACAGTCCGATGCACAGCTTCTGCAAAAACGTGCTGTGCACGATCCCGAGGGTCATCGCTCGCATGGTCAGAACCGGAAATAGATGAACGGGTTGTAGGTGCCGGCGGCGAGGCTCATGACGGCCAGCGCGAACAGGCCGAACAGGCCGGCCAGGTACAGCGCCTCGCCCGTGCCGACCAGGACGCGCCCGCCGGTCGCGTTCCGCACCGCGTCCAGCCCGGCCCGCACCAGCCGGCCGAGCACCGGCGTCGCCGCGACCACGCCGATGACCAGCGCGGTGGCGGTCTCTGGCGTCAGGAACTGGAGGACGTGGGGCGCCAGATGGCTCGGCTGGCCGGTCCCGGCCATGGCCTTCAGGAAGGTCCAGGCGTGCTCCAGCGTGTCGGCGCGGAAGAACACCCAGCCGATCATCACCACCAGCATGGTGTAGAGGTGGCGGACCGCCGGCACCGACCGGTCGAGCAGCCGCGCGATGCCCAGCCGCTCGAACACGAGGAAGGCGCCGTGCCACAGACCCCACACCACGAAGGTCCAGTTGGCGCCATGCCAGAGGCCGCACAGGAAGAAGACGATGAGCAGGTTCCGGTAGGTGATCAACGGGCCGGCGCGGTTGCCGCCCAACGGGATGTAGAGATAGTCACGGAACCACATCGACAGCGAGATGTGCCAGCGGCGCCAGAACTCGGTGATCGACTGTGAGATGTAGGGATAGTTGAAGTTCAGCGGGAAGTGGAAGCCGATCATCAGCCCCAGCCCGATGGCCATGGTCGAATAGCCGCAGAAGTCGAAGAAGATCTGCAACGTGTAGCAAGCGATGCCCAGCCAGGCGACCGGCAGGCTCAGCCCAGTCGGGTCGAGCGCGAAGATCTGGTCCGCTGCCACCGCCACCGTGTTGGCGATCAGCACCTTCTGCGCCAGTCCGATCACGAAGATCTGAATGCCCTCGGCGAACAGCCCGGCACTGACCCTGCGGTTGTGGATCTCGTCCCGGATGTCGTGGAAGCGGATGATCGGCCCAGCCACGAGTTGAGGGAACATGGTGATGTAGACGGCGACGTAGATCAGGCTGCGCTCCACCGGAACCTGCCGGCGGTAGACATCGATCAGGTAGGATAGCGCGTGGAAGGTGAAGAACGAGATGCCAAGCGGCAGATGTACCTGCGGCGGGCCGGACATCAGGCCGGGCGCCACCGTGGCCACCATTTCGTAAAAGAAACCCAGGTATTTGAAATAAACGAGAATGCCCAGATTGACGACCACACCGGCGCCCAGGGCGAGCTTTCGGCCCCGCCCCTCTCCTCCGGCGATCCACAGTCCGAAGGCGTAGTTGATGAGGATCGACAACAGCATGACGTAGGTGTAGATCACCTCGCCATACGCATAGAAAATCAAACTGAATAAAAGAAGAGTCGCGTGCTTGAATGGCAATGAATAATAGCAAAAAAGAAATACAGGCAAAAAATAAAATATGAACAAGATAGAGCTGAAAACCATAGTTCACCCAAATCCCACATTTTCTGCGCTTATGGCTCCGGCACGTTCAGATTGGAGGCGTTTCGGCCCTGAACGACACAATGCACAGCCTCAATCGGGCAAGTTTCCTGACCCGTCAGGAAGCCCGCAACTTTACCGCGGCGAGCCGCAGAAGCTCGCTGGTGCCGCCAGTGTCCAGACCGCGCTGGTGGTGAAAAAATGCTTCCCCGTCATACGGTTGAAGAAGCAAAGCGGTCTGAGGGATACGTGGTCTTGCGCCATAGCCATAGCCGCGGGAATGTTGATCAACTGCAGGCAAGTTGGCTCAACATCAGTCCTATAGCAAACCTCTTTTGTTACTCCTTATGGGATATGAAATGTCGTACCGCCTTCAATCGAGGAAATCGTCGCGGCTCAGTCCATAGCGTTTCAGCTTGTCGTAGAAGGTCTTGCGCGGAATGTTCAGCGCTTCGATGGCCGCCTTCACGCTGCCGCGATGACGGGCTAGTTCGGACTGGATCAGGCCCTTTTCGAACAGATCCACCTGCTCGGCCAGCGACAGGGTGGACGGTGCCGACACCGGCGTCGGCGCCACGTCCTCCAGCCCCAGAACGAAGCGGTCGGCTGCGTTGCGCAATTCGCGGACGTTGCCCGGCCAATCCTGGCTCATCAGCCGCTGAATCTGCTCGCGGGTCGGGACGCGCGCTTCGCGGTTGTAGCGTGTGGCGGCCTGGGAGACGAAATGCTGGAACAGCAGCGGGATGTCGTCTCGCCGTTCGCGCAGCGGTGGGATGGTCAGCACCACCACATTCAGCCGGTAGTAAAGATCGGCACGGAACGTCCCGGCATCCGCCGCCTGCCGCAGATCCGCCTTGGTGGCGGCGACCACCCGCAGGTCGACCGGCACCTGCTCGTTGGAGCCCAGCGGCTCGACCACCCGCTCCTGGATCACCCGAAGCAGCTTGACCTGCAGCGACAGCGGCATGCTTTCGATCTCGTCCAGGAACAGGGTGCCGCCGCTGGCATGCTCGATCCGGCCGATGCGCCGCTTGGCGGCGCCGGTGAAGGCGCCGGCCTCATGCCCGAACAATTCGCTCTCGAAGATCGTTTCCGGCATGGCCCCGCAGTTGAGCGCGACGAAGGGGCTCTTGCGCCGCCCGCTGGCCTCGTGAAGCGCGCGGGCCACCATTTCCTTGCCGGTGCCGGTCTCGCCGAACACCAGCACATCGGCATCGGTATCGGCGACCGCGGCAATGGTGGTGCGCAGCCGCTCGATACCGGGGGTGCGGCCGACGATGGTCCCGGCGGGATCGGCGCCGCCGGCGATCTGCGCCCGCAGCCGGCGGTTCTCCATCACCAGCCGGCGCTTCTCCACCGCGCGGCGGGCGACCTCGGTCAGGCGGTCGGACGGGAAGGGCTTCTCCAGGAAATCATAGGCGCCGTTGCGCATCGCCTCGACCGCCATCGGCACGTCGCCATGTCCGGTGATCAGGATGACCGGCAGGCCGGGATCGATCGCCTGCACCCGCGCCAGCAACGCCAGCCCGTCCATCTGCGGCATCCGCACGTCGGTGACCAGGCAACCCGGCCAGTCGCGGCCGAGATGGCGCAAGGCCCGCTCCGCCCCATCGCAGGCGGTCACCTCGAACCCCGCCAGTTCCAGCGCCTGCTGCCCGGCCAGCCTGACCGCGCGTTCGTCGTCGACGAACAGGACGCTGCCTGCACTTGCCGGAGCAACGGCGTTTTCAGCTGCGGTGTGTTCCGAAGGGGACCGGGTCATGCAGGATGTTCCGTGGTCTTGAGCCGCAGGGTGAAGACGGCTCCCTGGCCGGGCTTCCCGTTGCGGTTGGCGGCGGTCAGGCTGCCGCCGAAATCTTCGACGATGCCGTGGCTGATCGACAGGCCGAGCCCCAGCCCCTCGCTGGCCTCCTTGGTGGTGAAGAAGGGGACGAACAGCCGCGGCAGGTCGGCCTCGGCGATGCCGCTGCCGGTGTCTGTGACGCTCAACAGCGCGTCCCCCTCCGCCGTGACCAGCCCGATGCGCAGGCGGCGCACCGGACAGCCGCGCATGGCATCTGCCGCGTTGCCGATCAGGTTGACCAGCACCTGCTGCAACCGCACATCCTCGCCCATCACCAGAACCGGCCGGTCGGGCAGGTCGATCTCGACCGTGATGTCGTCCCGCCGCAGCCTGGATTCCAAAAGCGCCAGGGCTTGTCCGACCGCGGCATTGACCGACACCGGCCCCAGCGTGCCGGAGGCGCGGCGGGCAAACCCCTTCAACTGGCGGGTGATGGCCGCCATGCGGTCGGTCAACCCCGCGATTTCGGCCAGATTGCCGCGCACCGCGTCGGTCCGCCCGCGCTCCAGCAGGACCACGGCATTGTCGGCGAAGCTGCGCATGGCGGCCAGTGGCTGATTGATCTCATGCGCTATGCCCGCCGACATCTGGCCCAATGCAGCCAGCTTCACCGCCTGGGTCAATTCGTTTTCCGCCGCGCGCAGGTCGGCGGTGGCCTCGGCGACGCGGCGCTCCAGTTCCGCCCGCGATTCCTCCTGCAGGGCGATGCGCTCGACCAGGGCAACCCGGCGCAGTGCCACGGCATAAGCGGTGAGCGCGGCCATCGCCACCACTGCCGCGGCGAGCAGCCCGGCGACCCAGGCGCGGGCGGTCACAGGATCCAGGCTGGTCAGGCTGTGCAGGGTCCAATCGCCGCCGGGCATGGCGACCGATGTCAGCAGATAGTGGCGAAGCCCGCCCTTTTCCTCCAGCGCGATGCGGTCCGACGCGCCGCCGAAGACCCAGGGCAGCACGTCCAGCCCCTCGCTGGTGCCTTGCGGGACGATCGGCAGGCTGATCGGCAGCCGGCGGGGCAGGGCGTGATAGCGCCAGGACGGCATGTTGGTGATGAAGACCACGCCGTCGCGGTCGGTCACCAGCAGCTTTTCCTGCCCCGGCGCCCAGGCCCGCTCCAGCCGGTCGAAGCCCAGTTTCAGCACCACCGCGCCCACTGTGCGGTTTTCCGCCACCACCCGGTTGGCGGTGTAGTAGCCCGGCACCAGCGAGGTGGTGCCGCGCGCGAAGTGGTGGCCCTCCCCCTGGTCGATCGCCATGCGGAAATAGGGCCGGTAGGAGAAATTCTCACCCACGAAGCTGGCGGCGTCGTTCCAGTTGCTCGCCGCCACCGTCGTGCCCTTGGCGTCCATGACATAGAGCGCCAGCGCGTCCAGCGCCCGTGCGATGTCCTCCAGCTTGCGGTTCAGCCGGTCCATCGCCGCCGGCGACGGGGAGGACAGCAGGGCGCGGACCTCGGCATCCTGCGCCAGTGCCAGGGGAACGGCGGCATGCCGCTCCAGTTCCGCCCGTAGATTGGCGTTGTAGAGCGCCAGCTGCGCCCGCGCACTGTCCCGCAGATCGTCCTGTGCGTGGGACGACGCCCAACCGGCCGCCACGGCCGCCACCACCGGCACGCCGAGCAGCAGCGCCGCCATCAGCAGCCGGCGCGGTCGTTCCAGCGCACGGGCCACCATCTGCGCCGCACGGGAGGGCGGCGAAAGGGCCGAGGGCTGGACGGTCGAATCTGTCGCCGGGTCGTTCGGATGGCTAAGCAACGGCGTCTTTCGTCATGTTGCGCCGCAACAAAGATGCCGCAGCGCTGTGAAGTGTGTGGATTTTCGCACATCGGAACGGCCCCTGTCGTGCGGATTCTCGCCCTCCCGCATCTGCCAAATGCTTGATGTTGCTGGATTCAGCAATTGGCCCACCGCTTGCTTTCACAGGCAATCAGTTGGGGGCCGCCCGCCCAGCCGGCGCCAAAGCCGGACGAAAGAACGGGCACCCCGCCAGGAACGCCGTTCCGAGGAACGCCACGAGGAGAGTAGCATGAGCGCAGAAGCGATTGCCGGCCGGCCGGGCACGGAGAAGAAGCCCTTCTATACCAACCTGACCTTCCAGGTTCTGACCGCCATCACCATCGGCATTCTGTTGGGGCATTTCTATCCGTCCGTCGCGGTGCAGATGAAGCCGCTGGGCGACCTGTTCATCAAGATGGTCAAGATGGTGATCGGCCCGATCGTCTTCCTGACGGTCGTGACCGGCATCTCTTCGATCGGCAACCTGAAGAAGGTCGGCAAGGTCGGCGGCAAGGCGCTGCTGTATTTCGAGGTGGTGACCACCTTCGCGCTCGGCATCGGCCTGCTGGTCGTCAACCTCGTGCGCCCCGGCGCCGGCATGAACATCGTGCCCGGCCAGCTCCAGGCCGATTCGGTGCAGAAATACGCCACGACCGCCAAGGAACACGGCTTCATCGACTTCGTCGTCGGCATCGTGCCCGACAACGTCGTCGGCGCCTTCGTCCAGGGCGACATGCTGCAGATTCTGTTCTTCGCCGTGGTGTTCGGCGTCGCCCTGTCCGCCATGGGCCAGAAGGGCAAGGTGGTCGAGGACATCTTCGACAAGATCGGCCATGCCCTGTTCGGCGTGATCGGCATCCTGATGCGCGTCGCGCCGGTCGGTGCCTTCGGCGCCATGTCCTTCACCATCGGCAAGTACGGCATCTCCTCGCTAACCGCGCTGGGCCAGCTGATGGCGTCGGTCTACATCACGATGGCGATCTTCGTCTTCGTCGTGCTGGGCGGCATCGCCAAGGCCTACGGCTTCAGCATCTGGAACTTCATCCGCTACATCCGCCAGGAACTGCTGATCGTGCTCGGCACCTCCTCCTCGGAGTCCGTGCTGCCGCGCATGATGGAGAAGATGCAGAAGTTCGGCTGCTCCAAGCATGTCGTCGGCCTCGTCATCCCCACCGGCTATTCCTTCAACCTGGACGGCACCTCGATCTACCTGTCGATGGCCGCGATCTTCATCGCCCAGGCCTTCAACGTCGACCTGACGATCTGGCAGCAGCTCTACATCCTGATCATCCTGATGCTGACCTCCAAGGGCGCGGCGGCGGTGACCGGCGGCGGCTTCGTGACGCTCGCCGCCACCCTGTCGGCAACCGGCGTCCTGCCGATCGAAGGTCTGGCCCTGCTGCTGGGCGTCGACCGCTTCATGTCGGAAGCCCGCGCCCTGACCAACCTGGTCGGCAACGGCGTCGCCACCGTCGTCGTCGCCAAGATGGAAGGCGAGTTCGACGAGACCAAGGCGGTCGCCGAGTACCAGCAGCACTTCAAGGAGCCGGCGCTGGCCCGGCTCTGACGATACGCAAAAGACACGCGTCACGCATGCGGTGCCGGATCTGGAAATTCCAAAGATGATCCATCCGGCCCGTCCGCGGATCCTGTAAGGTAAGGGGGACGGTTCGATTTGGTTCGAATCGTCCCCTGTCCGTTTGCCGGGGATGGTTGGCGCATCAGTCCGAATGGGCTATAACCGCCAATCAGGTGACGTGAACACAAAGAATTAACTGAAATCTCGTTAACCGGAGGAAGAGACCCGATGTCCGGCGATTTTGAGGCGATGGCGCTTGAGTATCACCGCAACCCGCGGCCCGGTAAGCTGGCGATCGTCGCGACCAAGCCCATGGCCAACCAGCGCGATCTGGCGCTGGCTTATTCGCCGGGCGTGGCCCACGCCTGTACCGCCATCGCCGAGGACCAGTCGAAGGCGGCGGAGCTGACCTCGCGCGCCAATCTGGTCGCGGTTGTCACCAACGGCACCGCCGTGCTGGGGCTCGGCCATATCGGTCCCTATGCCGCCAAGCCGGTGATGGAAGGCAAGGCTGTCCTCTTCAAGAAGTTCGCCGGCATCGACTGCTTCGACATCGAGTTGAACGAGCTGGACGTCGATGCGCTGGTGGACACCATCGTCCGGCTCGAACCGACCTTCGGCGCCATCAACCTGGAAGACATCGCCGCCCCCGCCTGTTTCGAGATCGAGCGCCGCTGCCGCGAGCGCATGAAGATCCCGGTGTTCCACGACGACCAGCACGGCACCGCCATCGTGGTGGGCGCCGCCGTGCTGAACGGTCTGGCCCTGGTCGGCAAGGACATCTCCAAGGTCAAGGTGGTTTCCACCGGCGGCGGGGCCGCCGGCATCGCCTGCCTCGACCTGATGCTGTCGCTGGGCGTCCGCCGCGAGAATGTCTGGCTGGTCGACCGCATCGGCGTGGTCCACAAGGGCCGCAACGAGGAGATGAACGAGTACAAGGAGGCCTACGCGCACGATACCGAGGCGCGCACGCTCTCCGACATCATCGACGGCGCCGACATCTTCCTCGGCCTGTCCGGCGCCAAGGTGCTGAAGCCGGAGCTGCTGGCCCGCATGGCCGACAAGCCGCTGGTCCTGGCGCTCGCCAATCCGGAGCCGGAGATCATGCCGGATCTGGCCCGCGAAGCCCGCCCCGACGCCATCATCGCCACCGGGCGCTCCGACTTCCCCAATCAGGTCAACAACGTCCTGTGCTTCCCCTTCATTTTCCGCGGTGCGCTGGACGTCGGCGCCACCACGGTGAACGAGGAGATGAAGATCGCGGCGACCCACGCCATGGCCAACCTCGCCCGTGCCGAACCGTCGGACGTGGTGGCGGCGGCCTATGTCGGTGAAACGCTGCGTTTCGGACCGGACTACATCCTGCCCAAGCCCTTCGATCCGCGCCTGATCGTCGAAGTGTCGTCGGCCGTCGCCAAGGCCGCCATGGAATCCGGCGTCGCCACCCGGCCGATCGCCGATTTCCGCGCCTATCGCGACCAGCTGAACCAGTATGTCATCCGCTCCGGCCTGTTCATGAAGCCGGTCATCACCAAGGCCAAGACCGCGCCCAAGCGCGTCGTCTATGCCGAAGGCGAGGATCCGCGCGTCATCCGCTGCGCCCAGGTGGTGGTGGACGATGGCATTGCCCAGCCGGTGCTGATCGGCCGCCGCGAGGTGATCGAGCGGGTGATCGGCGAGATGGGCCTGCGCCTGAAGATCGGCCAGGACGTGGAGGTCATCGAGATCATCCGCGACCCGCGTTATCACAACTTCACCGAACACTACCGCAAGCTGATGGGCCGCCGCGGCGTGTCGCCCAGC
Organism: Pseudomonadota bacterium; assembly: GCA_023423695.1. Classification (GTDB taxonomy): domain Bacteria; phylum Pseudomonadota; class Alphaproteobacteria; order Azospirillales; family Azospirillaceae; genus Azospirillum. The sequence continues at coordinate 61,505 of JAFAFA010000008.1, forward strand.
CATGCCGCCAACGTGGTGCGGACCCAGCCGACCGTCTTCGGCGCCCTGATGGTCCGCCGTGGCGAGGCCGACGCGCTGGTCTGCGGCACCACCGGCCGCTTCAACGAGCATTGGGCGCATATCTTCGGCCTGATCGGCCTGCGTGAGGGCGTGAAGGTCGCGGCGACGATGAACGCGCTGATCTCGCAGAAGGGCGTCCATTTCATCACGGACACCTACGTCAACCCCGACCCGACCGCCGAACAGGTGGCCGAGATCGCCCGGCTGGCGGCGGACGAGGTCAAGCGCTTCGGCATCGAGCCGAAGGTCGCCCTGCTGTCCCACTCCAACTTCGGCAGCGCCGACACGCCGTCGGCCCGCAAGATGCGCGTCGCGGTGGAGCTGGCGTCGGAGCAGATGCCGGACGTGGAGATCGACGGCGAGATGCACGCCGACGCCGCCCTCGCGCCGGCCCTGCGCAAGGAACTGCTGCCCGACAGCCGCCTGAAGGGCGAGGCGAACCTGCTGGTGATGCCGACGCTGGACGCCGCCAACATCGCCTTCAACATGATGAAGATCCTGGGCGAGGCGCAGAATGTCGGTCCGATCCTGCTGGGCGTGCAGCGGCCGGTCCACATCGTCACTCCGTCGGTCACCACCCGCGGTCTGGTCAACATGACCGCCGTCGCCGTGGTGGACGCCCAGCTCGCCGACCCGGTCAACGCCGCCCCGACCCCGCCGGTGGGCGTGGGGGCGTAAACACCCATACGGTAGTGTTCCCTCTCCCGCTCTCGGCCGACCGTAGGTCGGTCCGATTGCGGGGGAGGGATGGGGAGGGGGAAGCGCAACGGCAGCGCCACTCCCCATTCCCCGGCGCGAAATTCGTGCTATCCCTTACCCGTAGCCAACAGGAACGGCACGGGCATGAACCGAAACCAGCGCAAATCCGGCAATGCCGCCGCCAACGCCGCGGCGCTGGTCGGCCAAGCCGTGCCGCTGCATCAGGCCGGCCGTCTTGCGGAAGCGGAAGCCCTTTACCGTCAGGTGCTGGACCTTCAGCCACGCCATCCCGACGCGCTCCACCTGCTGGGCATGATCGCCTGCCAGACCGCCCGCTTTGCCGAGGCTGCCGACCTGATCGGTCGGGCGGTGGCGGCCAAGCGTGACGTTCCCGATTACCACGCCAATCTCGCCTACGCCCTCCAGGCTCTTGGCCGACCGGCGGAAGCGGAGCGGGCGGCCCGCAATGCGCTGCGCCTGCGCAACCCGTTTCCCGAAGCCGCCAACACGCTCGGCAATGCCCTGAACGCCCAGGGCAAGGCGGAGGAAGCGGCGACCGCCTACCGCGCGGCTCTGCGTGCCCGCCCCGATTATGCGGAGGCAGAGGGCAATCTCGGCGCCGTGCTGCGCAGCCTCGGCCGCTCGGCGGAGGCGGAACCGCTGCTGCGTCACGCGCTGGCCGCCAATCCCACCCTGGCGGAGGCGCGCGCCGCTCTGGGGCTCGCTCTGCTCGACCTCGGTCGTGCCGATGAAGGGGAAGCTGCACTGCGCGCCGTCCTGGTCCGCCGGCCCGACCACGCTGCCGCGGCGCTGGCCTTGGCCGGTTCCCTGCAACGCCGCTGCGAAGATGCCGAACCGGCCTACCGACGCTATCTGGCGCTGGACCCGGCGGACGCCGAAGCGTGGAACGCCTTCGGTCTCGCCCTTCAGAGCGCCGACCGCATCGAACCGGCGGCGGCGGCGTTCGCCCGGGCACTGCGGCTGACCCCGGCAATGGCGGAGGCGATGACCAACCTCGGCACCATCCGCCGCCTGCAGGGTCGGGTCGGCGAGTCCGCCGATCTGCAGCGCCGTGCGCTGGACCTGCGCCCCGGCTATGCCGCCGCCCACACCAATCTGGCGCTCGCCCTTCAGGACCTTGGCAAGGAGGAGGAGGCGGAGCAGGAATTCACGCGTGCACTCGACGCCGATCCGGCACAGGCGCTCGCCCGCTTCAACCGCGCCATCCTGCGCCTGCGCCAGGGACGGCTGGCGGAAGGGTGGGAGGACTATGCCGCCCGCTTCGATTCCGGCCGGCTGCGGCCCAAGCGACCGTTCAATATCCCGGAATGGGAGGGGGACGATCTCGCCGGTCGCCGCCTTCTGTTGTGGGCGGAGCAGGGGCTTGGTGACGAGTTCATGTTCGGCGCCCTGCTGCCGCAGGCCATCGCCCGCTTTCCCGACCTGATCGTCGAATGCGAACCGCGGCTGGTCTCGCTGTTCCAGCGCTCCTTTCCCGATACCACCGTCCGAGCCCCGTCGCGCCGTCCGACCGATGCCGACTGCCATCTGCCCTTCGGTTCGCTGCCACGGCTGGTGTGGAGGGAAGCCCCCGTTCCGCCGCCTCCCGCCGGGTGGCTGAAGCCGGATTTGCCACGGGTGGCGGGATGGCGACAGCGGCTGGATGCGCTCGGCCCCGGGCTGGCGGTCGGCATCGCCTGGACCAGCCAGCGCATCACCACAGAACGCCGTCAGTCCTACACCGAGCTTGAGGACTGGCTTCCTTTGTTGCGCCTTCCCGGCCTGCACGCGATCAGCCTGCAATATGACGGACGCGAGGAGGAGATTGCAGCGGTCGAGGACCGCTTCGGACTGCGCGTCCACCGCTGGCCCGACCTGGACCAGATCGGCGATCTGGAGAACACGGCGGCACTGATGGCGAACCTGGACCTGGCGGTCACCGTGGCGTCTTCCGCCGGAGAGATGGCCGCGGCGCTCGGCGTGCCGGTCTGGCGCCTCGGCCGACGGGACTGGACCCAACTGGGCACCGCTGTCCGTCCCTGGTTCCCGACCATGCGCTGCATCCAACCCCAAGGCGCTGCCGGCATTGGCGAAGCCATTCCTCAGGCGGTACAGATGCTTGCAAGATATTCTTCAGGTGGCATGTGAGCGTCATCGATTGGTTCGCCGATGCACTTCGCCACCATCAGGCGGGTGCCCTGACAGATGCCGAGCCATTGTATCGGCAGGTTGTCGATGCGGATCCCTGTCATGCTGATGCTCTGCACCTGCTGGGCGTCCTCTACCACCAGATCGACAAAAACGACCAAGCCATTGCCTTCATTGATAAAGCTGTTGCGCTTGCGCCGCATGTCGCCGACTACCGCGCCAACCGTGGGATCGTGCTGCAACGGCTGGGCAGGTTGGGTGAGGCGGAGGCGGCCCAGCGGCAGGCGTTGGAGCGCGAACCCGGTCATGTCGGCGCCCATTTCAATCTGGGTCTGGTGCTGGCGGCGCAGGATCGTTTGTCTGAGGCGGCTTTCCACTATGCGGAGGCCGTCCGCCTGTCACCCGGTCTGGCCGATGCCCACCTGAACCTTGGCGCGGCCCTGCAGGGGCTTGGCCGGGCTGAGGAGGCGCTTGAGGCGCATGCGAGGGCGGCGGAACTGCTGCCCGGCGATCCGCGCCCGTGGACCAACCGCGCGGTCAGCCTGCGTCATCTCGGACGGATGACGGACGCGGCCGACGCGCTGCGCATGGCCGCGACACTGGGCGGCAGCGCCGCCGACCCCACAACGTTGTCGGCCCTGGCTGCTGCGCTCCACGCGGCGGGACGGACGGAAGAGGCCGCCGAACGTTACGCCGACACGTTGCGGCTCGATCCACGCAATACCTTCTGTCTCAATGGCTTGGGCCTCTGCCTTAAAGTTCTTGGTCAGCTGGAGGATGCCGCAACCTGCTTCGATGCGGTGACCGCAATCGAGCCCTCCCATGCGGAGGCCCTGGACAATTTCGGCAGCATCCGCAACGCCCAAGGCCGTTTTGCCGATGCCGAGGCATTGCATCGGCAGGCGGTCGGCCATCGCCCCGATTTCGCCGGAGCGTGGAACAACATGGGCAATGCCCGCCACGCCGCCGGCCGTACCGCGGAGGCATGGCGGGCGTGGCATACGGCTATGGCACTCGATCCCGCCCTGGCCGAGACCCACACCAACCTTGGCAACGCCCTGCGCAACGCCGAGCGCTTCGCTGAAGCCGAACGGTCGCAGCGTCGCGCCATCGTCCTCGCCCCGCTGGAGGCGCCGGCCCGCAACAACCTGGGCCACCTGCGCCAGGGGCGGCACGACCATGCCGGGGCGGCTGCCTGCTATCGCAGCGCCTTGGCCCTAGATCCCGCCTATGGCGAGGCTTGGAGCAATCTGGGGCTGGCGCACCAGCGGCTCGGCGATGCCAGCGGGGCGGAACGCTGCTATGACCGCGCCTTGTGCCTGCGCCCGGATCTGTCGCTGTCCCACTTCAACAAGGGCCTGCTGCGGCTGGAGGCCGGGGATCTCGACCGCGGCTGGCCCGGCTATGCCTGGCGCTTCGGGTCCGGGCAGGTCGGGCAGGGCCGTCAGCCCCGTGCCCAGCCGTGGCGCGGCGAGGACCTGACCGGTCGGCGCCTGATGATCTGGGGGGAGCAGGGGGTGGGCGACGCCATCCTGTTCTCCGCTCTCTGCGCCGAGCTGGTCGGACGCGCAGTCTCCACCATCCTCGAGGTCGATCGCCGGTTGGTGCCGCTGTTCGCCCGCTCCTTCCCGGCCTTCAGGGTCAGGGCGGAGGCGTTGGACGGGAACGGACGGGAGGCGATGGCGATCCCGGACTACGACCGCCATGTGCCGATGGGTTCCCTGCCGCGGGTCCTACGCCGCCGGCTGGCCGACTTCCCGCCGCGCCCGTCCTGGCTGGTCCCCGACGCCGCCCTGGTCGAGCGATGGCGCCGACGGCTCGAGGTGCTCGGACCCGGCCTGCGGGTGGGCATCGGCTGGCGCAGCCAGATGATGACGGCGGAGCGCAGCACCGCCTATCTGCCGCTCGACGCCTGGGCGCCGCTGTTCGCGTTGCCGGGCATCCAGTGGGTGGTGCTGCAATATGGTGATGTCGAGGAGGAGGTCCGGCAGGCCGAGCAGCGCTTCGGCATTCGCCTGCACCGCTGGGACGACCTGGACCGTAAGGACGATTTCGACGGTGTGGCCGCACTGATCGCCGGGCTGGACCTCGTCATCTCGCCGGCGATGTCGGTGGGCGAACTGGCCGGCGCGCTCGGCGCCCCTGTCTGGCGCTTCGGCGGTCGCGACTGGACACAGTTGGGGGCGGGGGTGCGTCCCTGGTATCCATCGATGCGCCTGTTCCAACCGCGGCCCGGCGAACCGCTGTCGGCAACCCTGGACAATATGGCCCGAAGCCTGACGAGCCTCGCTTCCAAAGCGAAGCCCCCTTTAGGAAATGGTTCAACGTCGTCAAGCAAAGCGTTGTTAGAGCAGGCTGTAGCCTTGCATCGGCAGGGTCGATTGGCGGAGGCAGCCGCGCTGCACCGCAACGCCGTTGCCGCCGACCCGCTCCATCCGCCGGGCTGGACCAATGGCGGGCTCACCCTGCTCGGATTGGGCCAAGCCGAGGCAGCCATCCACTGGCATCGACGGGCGCTGGTCCTGAACCCGGCATTCACCCAAGCGATGGGCAATCTCGGCGTCGCCGTGCAGGCTGGCGGCGCTCCGGCAGAGGCTGCGACATTGCAACGCCGCGCCGTCCGGCTGGGACCGCAGACCGCCGAGAACTGGGGCAACCTCGCCGCCGCCCTGCTTGCCGACCGGCGCTATGGGGAGGCGGATGCCGCCTGCGCCCGTGCAGCGGCGCTGTCGCCGGCGCTAGCCGGGGTGCTCACCACAGCCGCCGGCGCATTGAAGGGGCTGGGACGATTCGATGCTGCCGCCCGCCACAGCCGCAGGGCGCTGCGCATCGTTCCGATCTCGGCCAGGGGCTGGTCGAATCTGGGCATGGCTCTGGCCGGGCTCGGGCAGTGGAGCGAGGCGGTACATGCCCACCGTCGCGCGGTGGCTCTTGCCCCCGCTCTGCCGGATATCCTGCTCAACCACGGCCATACGGCGCTGATGCGGGGCGAGCGCAGGCTCGCCCGCGCCTGCGCCGAAGGGACCCTGACGCTCGCGCCCGGCCGCGGGGAGGCGCGCATGAGCCGCGCCCTGCTTCGGCTTGCAGAGGGCGACATCGTCGGCGGCTGGGAGGATTACACCCACCGCTTTGCCGCCGGCGAAGCGGCACCCCGCCGCTTCGGCATTCCCGAATGGCAGGGCGAGGATCTGGCGGGCCGCAGCATCCTGGTTTGGGGCGAGCAAGGGCTTGGCGACGAGATCCTGTTCGGGACCGTGCTGCCCGATCTGGTCCGCCAAGCCGGACGGGTGATCATCGAGTGCGATGCGCGACTGACCGGCCTGTTCGCCCGCGCCCTGCCGGCCGCCGAGGTGCGGGCGCCAACGCCGGATCATCGGATCGGCCCGCAGGAGGCCGACGTCCATGCGCCGATGGGCACGATCGCCGCCCGGCTGCGGCGCGGCCTGCGGCACTTCCCGGCAAACTCGCCGTTCCTGACGCCGGACGACACATTGGCCGCAGCCTGGCGTGCACGGCTGGCGGCTCTGGGGCCCGGCCTGCGGGTCGGCATCTGCTGGCGCAGCAGCCGTATGACTGCGGACCGTGCCGGCGCCTACAACCGCATCGTCCAGTGGCGACCGCTCCTCTCCGTGCCCGGCATCACCTTCCTCAGCCTTCAGTATGACGAGCACGCGGCAGAGCGGGCCGAGGCCCTGCAGCGCTTCGGCACGATCCTGCATCACTGGCCCGACCTCGACCAGCGCAACGACCTGGAGGGCGTGGCGGCGCTGACGGCTTGCCTCGATCTCGTCGTCAGCGCACCCACTTCGGTTGGGGAACTTGCCGCGGCGCTGGGTGTTCCCGTCTGGCGGATCGGCGTGGGGGACGGCGACTGGTCGTCTCTGGGAACGGCGGTCAGGCCGTGGTTTCCATCCATGGCGCTGGTCGGCGATCCGATGGGCCATGATGCCGCCCTATCAACGGTGGCACGGCACCTTCGCCGTCTGGCTGAAGCCCGTCGTGCCGCGACCTGACCATCCGAGCGGAAGCGTCGGCGCGATTCCGCATTGCGATTCCCGTTCGCGCCCATTATCGACTATGCCCGCCGGGTCCCGCGCAGGGTGGATGACCCGACACCCGCGCCGTCGTAGGCTGCATCGTTGGCCAGCCGGCATCAGCGGGAATTGAGGGAAAGGACGGTCGGTGCGGTCTGAGGACGCTCTTGCCAACATAGACGTCGCGGTGCTCGCCGGCGGGCTGGGCACGCGTATCCGGAGCGTTCTGGGCGACACGCCGAAGGTCCTGGCCCCGATCGCGGGCCGCGCCTTCCTCGGCCATCTGCTCGACTATTTGTCCACATACGGCTCGCGCCGCGTGGTGCTGTGCCTGGGCCATCTGGCCGACCGGGTGACCGCTTGGCTCGCCCGCGGCGATTCGGCCGGCACCATCGACGTGGTCTGCCAGATCGAGCCGCGCCCGCTGGGCACCGCCGGTGCGCTCGGCTATGTGCGCAAGGAACTGCGCAGCAGCACCGTCCTGGTGGTGAACGGCGATACCTTCCTGGATGCCGATCTGCGCGCCTTCATCGCCTCGCACCGTCTGTCGGGAGCGGAGGCATCGGTCCTGTGCGTGACGGTGGAGGATGCCTCCCGTTTCGTTCGGGTGGAGATCGGGCCCGACAGCCGCATCCGCCGCTTCCCGGCGAAGGCCCCCGGGCCGGGCACCATCAATGCCGGGGTCTACCTGTTCTCCGCCGCCTTCCTCGACCGCTTCATCGCGGCCGGGGCGGTCTCGCTGGAACGCGACGTGCTGGAGAAACTTCCACCCGGCACGCTGAACGCCCATGTCGCCAAGGCCCGCTTCCTCGACATCGGCACACCGGAAAGCTTGGCCACCGCCGCCAGCGTGATCGCCGGCCGGGAAACCTGAAGGCCGCTATTTGCCTCTATGCGCGCCGCCGTCTGTCGCTGGACAGGCGCGAAGTGCCGGGCCAAGATGCTGCCGACTCGACACCGCGCGCCGTTGCGGAACCGCCACGCCGTCTCTTCCGGACCAGTGCCATGGCCGTCATCCTCATCCGAGCCGACGCTTCGCCCACCATCGGCACCGGCCATGTCATGCGCTGCCTTGCCGTTGCCGAGGCTTTGCGCGACCAGGGGCACGAGACGCTGTTCGCCGCCGTGGAATCCACCCCGGCCATCGACCGCCGCCTGTCGGCGGACGGCTTCCGCCATGTCTCCATCGCTGGCCCGGTGGGGGAGGCGGCGGATCTGGCCGCCACCCGCTCGCTGTTGCGGCGGGAGCATGGCAGCGCCGTGATGCTGGACGGCTACCGCTTCGGCGAGGCCTATCGCGCCGGGTTGCAGGCGGCGGGCGCGCGGGTGCTGGCCTGGGACGACCTGGGCGACGGCACCCCGCTGCATGCCGACCTCGTCGTGAACGCCGCGCCGCAGGCGGCGGCGCTGCCCTATGAAACGATGGCGCCGGGGGCCCTTCTTCTGCTCGGGCCCGGTTACGCCCCGCTGCGGCGGGAAGTGCGGCTGGCGGCTGGCCAGCCACGGCGGAGCATCGCCGAACGGCCTGTCCTGCTGGTGACCTTCGGCGGCTCCGACCCGCTCGGGCTGACCGGTCCGGTGGTGGAGGCGCTTGCCGCGGCCCGGCCGGACGGCTGCCGGATCGTCGCGGTCGTCGGCGGCAGCAACCCGCGCGCGGCGGAACTGGCGGCACTTGCCGACGGTCTCGGCCCCGACGTTGCGGTGGAGATCGATTGCCCGCGCATGGGCGCGCTGATGGCGGATTGCGGGCTCGCGGTTTCGGCCGGCGGCGGCACCATGGGGGAACTGGCCGCCCTGGCCGTGCCGACTCTGCTGGTGGTCACCGCCGACAATCAGGCAATGGCGAGCGGCGATGCTGCGGATCTCGGCTGGAGCGAAGCGGTGGACGCCCGCGGCTGCGATCCGGCCAACGCGGGAAAGGCGATTTCCGAACGAGCGCTCGCTCTTTGGGCCGATGGCCCGTGCCGGCAGCGGATGCAGGATGCCGCCGCCGCGCTGCCGCTGGACGGGGAAGGGGCGATGCGCATCGCCGATGCCCTGACCGGACGGGCGCCGTCGCTCTCTCCCATGGCCGGCAGCGCCGCCCGGCGACGGACGGCGCTGGCCTGATCCTTCCCCCCTCGAGCGGTCAGCTGACCACGCGCCAGGTTCCGTCACCCTGCTGGCAGGCCGTGCCGAAGCCCTGCTGCGTGCGGCCCTGAACCACGATGGTGGTCTGGTATTCACGGCAGAGCTGGCCCTGCGGCCCGGTGCCCTCGCGCACCGGCGTGTAGCTGCCGTAATTGCCGGTATCCGGATTGTTCCAGCGCACGGTGCTGCCGGTGGGCGCGCTGTAGGCGTTGACCGCCGCCTGCTGGGCGTAGCTCTGGTCGGCACGGTCGAGCGAGGCGCCCGCTGCATTGCCCAGCGCGGCACCCAGCAGCGTGCCGACGCCGACCGCCACCAGCTTGCCGCTGCCGCCGCCGAACCGCGAACCGGCCAAGCCGCCGACCACGCCGCCCAGCACGGTGCCGGCCGTCTGCTTGTTGGCGCTGACACCGCCGTAGGAGTCGCCGTAGCCGGGCTGGGCACAGCCGGCGAGCGGGGCCGCGAGAAGGCTGGCGGACAGCGCGGCGGCGAGGAAGGGGCTGGCTTTCATGGTGACTCTCGTCCTGTTGGGTCCTGTTTGGATCGGCACGAAACCGTTCGTTCCTGACGCCATCAACATGGCAGACCCGCGACTTATTCCCGGTGCGTGACGCGGTGCCTCGCTTGCCCCTATGATCGGGTCAACGGCTCCGCAAAGGAATCGACGACAAACCCTTGGGAGGGAACGAACATGCTGCCCAACGCGGACAGTTATGAAGGGGTGTCCCGCACCTTCGCCTGGCGCGTCCCCGACCGCTACAACATCGGTGTCGACGTCTGCGACCGCTGGGCGGAGTCCGAGCCGGACCGCATCGCCCTGATCCACAAGCGGCGCGACGGCGGGTTCGAGGAATACCGCTTCTCCGACATCCGGGCCCTGTCCAACCGGTTCGCCAACGCGCTTGCCGCCCAGGGCGTCGGCCGCGGCGACCGTGTCGGCATCCTGCTGCCCCAGGCGCCCGAAACCGCGGTCAGCCATGTCGCCGTCTACAAGCTGGGCGGAATAGCGGTGCCGCTGTTCTCGCTGTTCGGGGTGGAGGCGCTGGAGTACCGGCTGGCCAATTGCGGCGCCCGCGCGGTGGTGACCGACGCCGCCGGGGCGGCGAAGATCGCCCAGATCCGTGACCGGCTACCGGAACTGCGGGCGGTCTTCCGCATCGACGGCTCTGGACCCGGCTGCCTCGACTGGCACGCGCTGTGCGACGCGGCGTCGGACGACTTCGCCCCGGCCGACACCGGGCCCGACGACCCGGCCCTGATCATCTACACCTCCGGCACCACCGGCCAGCCGAAGGGGGCGCTGCATGCGCACCGGGTGCTGCTGGGCCATCTGCCCGGGGTGGAGATGTCGCACGACCTGTTCCCGCAGCCGGGCGACCGCATCTGGACGCCGGCGGACTGGGCGTGGATCGGCGGGCTGCTCGACGTGCTGCTGCCGGCCTGGCACCATGGCGTGACGGTGGTCTCCCACCGCTTCGAAAAGTTCGACGCGGAGTCCGCCTTCGCCCTGCTGGCCGAGTTCAAGGTGCGCAACGCCTTCCTGCCTCCGACGGCGCTGAAGATGATGCGGGCGGTGAAGTCGCCGCGCGCACGCCACGCCATCGCCATGCGCTCCGTCGCCAGCGGCGGCGAGACCTTGGGCGCCGGGCTGCTCGACTGGGGGCGCGAGACCTTCGGCGTCACCATCAACGAGTTCTACGGCCAGACCGAATGCAACATGATCGTTTCCTCGGCCGCCATGCTGATGGCGCCGAAGCCCGGAATCATGGGGCGCCCGGTTCCCGGCCATGACGTGGCGGTGATCGACGGGGAGGGCAACCGCCTGCCGCCGGGGCGGATCGGACTGATCGCGGTCCGGCGCCCGGACCCGGTGATGTTCCTCGGCTACTGGAACAACCCCGACGCCACCGCCGCCAAGTTCATCGGCGACTGGCTGGTCACCGGCGACCAGGGGGAGTTGGACGAGGACGGCTACATCCGCTTCGTCGGGCGCGACGACGACGTCATCACCTCGGCCGGCTACCGCATCGGTCCCGGCGAGATCGAGGATTGCCTGATCGGCCATCCCGCCGTCCGCATGGCGGCGGTGGTCGGCGTTCCCGACCCGCTGCGGACGGAGATCGTCAAGGCCTTCGTCGTGCTGCAGGAGGGGGTGACGCCGGACGAGGCGCTCGTGACCTCGATTCAGGAGCATGTGAAGACGCGGCTGGCCGCCCACGAATATCCCCGGGCCATCGAATTTCTCGAAAGCCTGCCCATGACCACCACCGGCAAGATTATTCGCCGGGAGTTGAGGAACCGCTCGTAATATCATGATCGAATTGATTTTATTGACTGCGGCCTTTCTGGCCGGGGCGATGAATGCCGTTGCCGGCGGGGGCAGTTTCCTGACCCTGCCGGCCCTGATCTATGCCGGGGTACCGCCGGTCGCCGCCAACGCCACCGGCACGGTCGCCCTGCTGCCCGGCTATGCCAGCGGTGTCTACGGCTACCGGCAGGATCTGACGCCTGTCGGCAATCTCAGCCTGCCATTGCTGTCCGTTGTCAGCCTCGCCGGCGGGCTGGCCGGGGCGGGCCTGCTGCTGGTGACGCCGGATTCGGTGTTCCGCGGCATCGTCCCCTGGCTGCTGCTGCTGGCGACCGGGCTGTTCGCCTTCGGCAACATGCTGGCGCACCGGCTGCGCAGCCTCGGCCTTCACGGCAACGGGGCGCTGCTGGGCACGCTTTTCGCGGTGTCGGTCTACGGCGGCTATTTCAACGGCGGGCTCGGCATCCTGTTGCTGGCGCAGTTGAGCCTGTTCGGGATGACCGACCTCAATGCCATGAACGGGCTGAAGAACCTGTTCTCCGCCGTCCTGACCGCCATCGCCGTTGTGGCCTATGCGGCCGGCGGGGCGGTGGAATGGCCGAAAGCGCTGCTGATGACGGTCGCGGCGGTCGCCGGCGGCTATGTCGGCGCGCGGGTGGGGCGGAAGATTCCCAAACCGGTGCTGCGGGCCGGCATCATCACCGTCGGATTGGTGATGAGCGCGGTGTTCTTCCTGAAATGATCGCGCTATAGAGGGCGCCACCCGCCCTTGGCTCTGCTGCGACCGGATCCGTTGCCATGCTGACCGTTTCCGACCTCGACCTGTACTATGGTGACGCCCAGGCGCTCGACGGCGTCACGCTGCAGGTGGCGGCGGGGGCGACCACCGCCATCGTCGGCGCCAACGGCGCGGGCAAGACCTCGCTGATCCGCGCCATTGCCGGCATCCTGAAGCCGGCCCGCGGAAGCATCCGCTTCAAGGACCGGGAGATCGCCGGCCTGCCCAGCCATGTCGTCTGCGATCTCGGCATCGGGCAGGTGGCGGAAGGCCGCCAGATCTTTCCCAGCCTCAGCGTGCGGGAGAATCTGGAGATGGGCGCGGTCATTCCGCGGGCCCGCGCCACCGCCCGGCAGACCTACGACCGGGTGCTGGACCTATTCCCCCGCCTGCGCGAGCGGCTGGACCAGGCCGCCGGCACCCTGTCCGGCGGCGAGCAGCAGATGCTGGCGATCGGCCGATGCCTGATGGGCAAGCCCGACCTGATCATGTTCGACGAGCCGTCGCTCGGCCTGTCGCCGGCGCTGGTGCAGGAGCTGTTCCGCATCATCCGCGCGCTGGCGGCCGACGGGATGACGATCATCCTCGTCGAACAGAATGTCGCGGCGTCGCTGCGGATCGCCGGGCAGGCCTATGTGCTGGAGAACGGCCGGGTGGTGCTGTCGGGAAGCGGCGAGGCGCTGCTGGCCGATCCGGCGGTGAAGCAGGCCTATCTGGGGCTGTAGCGGAGAAGGGGGCACTACACCCCCCGCCCGCGGCCCGCTGCCGATCCGTCAGAACAGCCCCTGCGCCTCGCGGGCATAGTCCAGCAGCTTCTCCACCGACCGGGAGCCGAAGGAGAATGGGCGGAAACGCGCCTGCGCCTCGGCCGGCCAGCCGGCGGCGCTGTCCTCCGGTGCGTAGCCCAGCAGAATCGTGGCAAGCGAGGCAGGCAGGCCGCTCGAGGTGGGCAGGAACACCACCGGACGGCTGCGCGCGAACAGGTCGGCCACGGTGTTGGAACCGCCGAAGGCGACGATCACGTCGGGATCGAATCGCTCCACCGCGTCGACGATGGCGGTCAGCTTTTCCTCGTCGAACCGGGGCTGGGGGAAGGACAGCATGCGCACCGCCGCGCCATGGGCGGCGATGGTCTGCTCCCCGTCATACTCCTCGGTGACGTTGTAGCTGTACTCCGGAACGAAACCGTTCTCGCCCGACACCGCCATGGCATTGGGGTTCACGATCAGCACCTCGCAGCCCCGGTCGTCCTGCAGCCGGCGGGCGTAGTCGAAGGCGTCGGCGGTGGGTTGGTGCCCCTCGCCCAGCATCTGGTTGGTGATCAGCACCACGCGCTTCACCTCGCTGCGCGGGGCCGCCCTGCGCAGCTTAGGTTCCAGCCCATAGCGGCGCGCCGTCTCCTCCACCAGCAGGCGGTAGAAGCGGCGGAACTCGCCATTGGTGAAGGCGCCGACATCGCCCTTGCGGACGTCGCCCTGGAACAGCCGCATGGCGATGCCCCAGTATGCGTAATGAAGCGACGGCACGGAAAAGCGCAGGGGATCGTCCAGCACCGCGTTGACCAGAGTGCGGTAGTGGGCGATGTCGCCGGTCAGCAGGAACAGCAGCGACTGGCGCCGCATCACGTCGCCCATGGCATAGCGGGCATCGACCTCCTCCGCTGCCGCGGCACGGATGTCGTCGTCATAACGGCGGATCAGGTTGGCCAGCGCCCCGACATTGCCCCAGCCCTCTCCCTCGTTGGTCAGCAGGCTGAGCGCGCGGGCGAAACTCAGCGCCGCTTCACGCTGGCGGCCGCAGGCGTGCAGGGCGTGTCCCAGATTGGCATGGAACAGGGGAGAGCCGTCGTCGCCGGCCACGGCCTGGGCGATTCGGTCCACCGCCTCCTCGGCCCGGCCGGATTGCAGGGCGATAACCCCAAGCAGATGCAGGGCGTCCGGATGGCCGGGCGACGCGTCCAGCACGTCGCGGTACAGGCGCTCCGCCTCCGCGGTGCGGCCGGCGCGGTGATGTTCCGTCGCGACGGCCAACGTCTGCTCGATCTGGTCCATGATGCACGTCCTCGCTGTCGGGGCGGCCCCCATCCCCCGGAAGCCGTCGTCCCCTGCTGTTTACCCTGTTTTAGGAGACACGCGATCAACTTTCCGCATGCGTGGATCTACGACCATTCGGAGAGGCGGCGGCCAAGGCGCCGTCCCCCGCCCGACAACAGCCCTCGGGCCCATCCTGGCACGGTGCCTTTTGTGGGGGCTTGCAGCCCTCTGCATCGCCATCGGCGCGCCGGTTGCCCCGACGGCGGCACAGAGTGCTGCCCCGGCGGCGGGGGAGATCGCAGGCGATGGGCCGTCGATCGCCATAAGCCTTGCCGACCGCCGGCTGTACCTGACCGGGGCGGACGGCGCGACCCGCAGCTTTCCGGTCGCCATCGGCCGCCCCGGCGTTCCGATTCCCGTCGGCGACAGCGCCATCCTGCGCAAGCGCCGCGACCCGACCTGGAGGCCGACCGCCAACCAGCGGCGCGAAAAGCCGTCACTGCCGCGGTCGGTGCCGCCCGGGCCGAACAACCCGCTGGGCAAATTCGCACTCGACCTCGGCTGGCCGGCCATCGCCATCCACGGCACTAACGATCCGGAGTCCGTGGGACGGCAGGCCAGCGGCGGCTGTTTCCGCATGCTGCCCGCCGACATCGAAACCGTCTTCGCCGCGGCGGAGGTCGGGACCCCGGTGCGGGTGGTGCGGGACTCGCTGGGGGGAAACCCGCCGAAGCCAACGGCGGTTCAGCCGGCGAGAACGCTTCCCGTCGCGGCCGTAGCCGCACCTTCAGCCACACCGCGACCGCAGAAACCGTTGCCAATCCCTGCCGCCGCCGCGGCCGCGCAGGTGTCGCCACCGCAGTCGTCCCCAAAGCCGGCCCCACAGCCGCCCCCGGAGCCGCCCCCTGAGCCGCCGGCCCAGCCTGTAGCCGATCCGCGTTGCCCAACGGTCACGGCCCCGCTCCGGCGGATGATCTGCGATGTGCCGGCGCTTGCCTTGCAGGATGGCCGTGCCCGCGGTGCGCAGGAGCGCTTCCTGGCCGGCATCGCCGATCCGGCCGCCCGCGCCGCCGCGGCCTACGACCTGATCCAGGAGGAGCGGCGCTTCCACGAGAGGATCGCCGCGCTTTGCTGGATCCGCAGCGGAACGGAAGGCGACCCGGCTGTCGCAGCATCGGCGCGATCCTGCCTGACCGCCGCGCTCGACCGCCGGCTTGACGATGTGGCGGAGCGGATCGCGGCATTGCGCGGCAGCGCTCGGCTGGCGGCCCGGCCATAGGAAAGGCGATCAGAACCGTCGAATCGCACCACGGCATCGTCATTCTGGACTTGCCTGCATCCCCCTTGGGCTGCTAACCCGCAGAACCTCACCGTTCGGACAATCCGCCACCCATGCCGATCGACTATTATTTGAACATCGCGGCTTCCGGGCTGCTGACCGGCTTGGTCTATGGGCTGGCGGCGCTGGGGCTATCGGTCATCTTCGGCGTGGTGCGCGTCGTCAACTTCGCCCATGGCGAGATGATGGTGGCGGGCATGTACGGCGCCGTGCTGCTGGGCGGCTGGTGGGGGCTCGACCCGCTGCTGTCGGCGCCGGTCATGGCGGCGCTGCTGTTCGCCTGCGGCTGGCTTCTGCAGCGCGGACTGGTGAACAAGTTCGTCGAGCGGCCGGAGCACATGCAGTTCATCCTGCTGCTCGGCATCGCCACCATCCTGGTCAACGCCATGCTGATGCTGTTCGGCCCGGATGCCCGCAACGTCCAGGTGCCCTACAGCTTCGACACGGTGGAGATCGGGCCGATGCTGCTGGACGCCGTACGGCTGCGCGCCGGGGCGGCGGCCATCGTGGTGGCGGCGGCGCTGTTCGCCTTCTTCCGCTTCAGCCGCACCGGCAAGGCGATCCGCGCCTGCGCCGACAATCCGCTGGGCGCCCGCGTGGTCGGGCTGAACATCGACGGGCTTTATGCCCTGACCTTCGGCATCGGTGCCGCGGTGGTCGGGGTGGCCGGCGCGCTGATGACGCTGCTGGTCGATGCCCGGCCGCAGTTGGCCCCGGAATACACGCTGCTCAGCTTCATCATCGTCATCGTCGGTGGGCTGGGCAGCCTGCCCGGCGCGCTGCTGGGCGGCGTGCTGATCGGCGTGTCCGAGGCGCTGGCCGGCTTCCTGCTGACGCCGTCCCTGAAATCCCTGTTCAGCTACGGGGTGCTGATCGTGGTTCTGCTGCTGCGCCCGCAAGGGCTGTTGGGGAAACGGTCATGATCGGCCTGTCGGGAGTGGGTTTTTCGGGAGTGACGGGCCGCGGGATGGTCCTGCTTGCCCTGACGGCGCTGGGGCTGGCGGTGGCGCCGCTCTTCGCCGACCGCTATCTGGTGTCGGTGCTGACCACGGTGCTGTGGTTCGCCTATGTCGGGCAGGCCTGGAACGTGATGATGGGCTTTTCCGGCCTGCTGTCGCTGGGCCATGCGCTGTATGTCGGGCTGGGCGCCTATGTCAGCGCCGCGCTGTTCGTCCATTTCGGCATCGGCCCGTGGGCCGGCATGATCCTGGCAATGCTGGTCGCGGTGGCGGCCGGCTGCGCCATCGGCTTCCTGGGCTTCCGCTTCGGGGTGAAGGGCGTGCATTTCGCCCTGCTGACCATCGCCTTCGCCGAGGTGGCGCGAATCGGCTTCGACCACATCACCTGGGTCGGTGGCTCCGGCGGCTTCTTTTTGCCGGTGGAGGCAGGGGTCAGCGACCCGCTGAACCTGCGCGGCTCGCCCCTGCTGTTCTACTATGTGGCGCTTGCACTGGTTCTGGGCGCGCTGGTCCTCTCTCGCGTGCTTCTGCACAGCCGGCTCGGCTACCAGTGGCTGGCGGTGCGCGAGGAGCCGGACGCGGCGGAGGCGTCGGGCGTCGACCTGTTCCGCGCCCGCATGACCGCGGTGGCGGTGTCGGCCGCCCTGACCGCGCTGGGCGGCGTGTTCCAGGCCTTCTATTTCAACAACCTGTTCCCGGAGCAGGTCTTTTCCATGGGCCGCTCCATCGAGATCATCCTGCCGGCCATCGTCGGCGGCATCGGCACGCTGGTCGGCCCGATCCTGGGCGCCTTCATCCTGACGCCGCTGGGCGAACTGCTGACCTTCCTGATCGAGGCCGGCGGGCTGGACCTGCCGGGGCTGAAGCAACTGTTCTACGGCGTGGCGCTGGTGGTGATCGTGGTGTTCCGGCCGGAGGGCGTGTGGCCCTGGCTGGCCCGCCGCCTGCGTCTTGTCCGCCAGCCGGGGGAGGGCGCCTGAGATGACCGCACTGCTCGAGGTCGAGGGCCTGTCCAAGCGCTTCCGAGGGCTGAAGGCGGTGTCCGACGTCAGCTTCACCGTGCCGCAGGGGCGCATCCTCGCCCTGATCGGCCCGAACGGCGCCGGCAAGACCACCACCTTCAACCTGATCGCCGGCGTCTTTCCGCCCGATGAGGGGCGCGTCACGCTGAAGGGCCGTTCCCTCACCGGGCTGAAGCCGAACCAGGTCTGCGCCGCCGGGATCGGCCGCACTTTCCAGATCGTCAAGCCGTTCGGCCAACTGACGGTGGAGGAGAATGTCGTCGTCGGCGCGCTCGCTCGCGAGAGTTCGGTGGAGACCGCGCGCCATCAGGCCCGCGCCGTGCTGGAGCGGCTGGAGCTTGCCGATCAGGCCAACCGGCCGGCGCGCAGCCTGACGCTGCCCGACCGCAAGCGGCTGGAGGTCGCCCGCGCGCTGGCCACCCGTCCGACCCTGCTTCTGCTGGACGAGGTTCTGGCCGGTCTGCGCCCGACCGAGGTCGACCGCATGGTCGGGGTCCTGCGCGACCTGAACCGCCGCGAAGGCCTGACCATCCTGATGATCGAGCATGTGATGCGCGCGGTGATGGCGCTGTCCGACCGCGTCGTCGTGCTGGACCATGGCGAGAAGATCGCCGACGGCGCCCCGGCGGAGGTCGTGGCCGACCCCCGCGTGGTCGAATCCTACCTGGGGGCCGAGGCGCTGGACTGAACTCCTCAGTTGCTGAGGTTCGACGGGTCCTCGCGAAAGCTGACGGAGGCTACCTCCGCCGTCAGCGGCTGGCCGGGATAGGTGAAGCGGCGCAGCCATTCGGTGTCGCCGGACGCGCTCCAGAAGCGCAGCATCAGCCGGCCCGGCATGCGTGGCAGCAGTTCCCCCTCCTTGGCCGCGACCTGATGCACCGGTTTGCCGTCGACCGTCCAGACAATGCCGTCGGGCTTCCAGTCGAAGCCGTAGCTGTGGAAGCCCTTGGCGGCGTCGAACCCGAGATCGACCACCGTGTTGCGGTGCCCGACGCCGTTGGCGACCCAGCTGATCTCGAGCTTGGTGGTGTCCTTTCCGGCGATGCCGAAGGTGATCTCGTCCCAGGGGTCGCCGAAGGGCGGACCGGTGTAGTGGGAGACCGAGGTCATCACCCCATCGGCCTTCACCGCCTTCAGCGACACCGCGTAGCTGCCGTAGCCGTAGAAGCGGTGGGTGGAATATTCGCCGCAGGAGTAGCGGTCGCGGCCGCTGATCCGGTCGCTGACCGACAGGGCGAGGTGCCCCTTCTCCAACGTGACGTTGGCGCGGTTCCAACTGCAGTTCATGTGCCCGCCGGCCTTCCAGCCGTCGGAGCGCTGCCAGCGCGATGCCTCGAACTTGCCCGCCTTCTCGCTGAAACTGCCGCCGAGATGGCTGAACAGGTCGTCGGCCAGCGCCGGTCCGCCGGCACCGGCCAGCAAGGCCGAAAGCCCGCCGGCAATGAAGGTGGCGATGATGGCGGCTTGCCGCCTGCCCCGTCCGGTGGCGTCGTCGCGCATGGCTGATCCTCCCGCTGAGAACGGGCCGGCGCGCAATTTCGGTCGGCCCACACCCCCATATCGCGAGGGTGGGGCAGGGCGGCAACGGTGCGGGCGGGGGGTGGCCGCCTCCGGCGGACTTACCTCCACCGATAACCTTGGAGCCTTAGTCGTCGGTAACGCCGCTCTTCGGGATACGCACGTCGCGATGAACCGACATGCTCAACAGCAGGCCGACGCCCACCATCAGCGTCATCATCGCCGACCCGCCGTAGGACACCAGCGGCAGCGGGATGCCGACCACCGGGATCAGCCCCATCACCATCGCCACATTGACGAAGACATAGAGGAAGAACTGCGCGGTCATGCCGACCGCCACCAGCCGGCCGAACTGGCTGCGGCTGTTCAGCGCGATGACCCAGCCATAGATGAACAGCAGCAGATAGAGCGCCAGCAGGGTCAGCGCCCCGACCATCCCGAATTCCTCGGCCAGCACGACGAAGATGAAATCGGTGTGCTTCTCCGGCAGGAACATCAGCTGGCTCTGCGAGCCCGACATGAAGCCCTTTCCGAACAGCCCGCCGGACCCCAGCGCGATCTTCGACTGCAGGATGTTGTAGCCGGCGCCGAGCGGATCGGTTTCCGGATCGAGGAAGGTGTAGACGCGCTGCTTCTGGTAATCGTGCAGGAACTCCCAGGCAACGGGGATGGCGCCGAGGCCGCCGCCGATCACCAGAAGGAACTTCCACACCCGCACGCCGGCGGCAAAGAACACAGCGCCGCTGCCCAGGATCAGCAGCAGCGAGGTGCCGAGGTTCGGCTGCATCAGCACGAGGGCGACCGGCGTGAAGACCAGAAGCAAGGGCGGGATCAGAAGCAGCGGACGGCCGATCTGGTCCAGGGTCACTCCATGGAAATAGCGGGCAAGCGCCAGCGTCAGCGCCGGCTTCATCAGCTCCGACGGCTGAAGCTGGAAAAAGCCGAGGTCGATCCAGCGCTGTGCGCCCATGCCGATGCGGCCCATCAGCTCCACGGCGACCAGCAGGCACAGCACGATGAAGAAGATGATGTAGGCCGACTTCATCAGGTGCCGAATGTCGACCAGCGCGATGCCCAGCATCAGGACGAAGCCGGGGATGGCGCGGACCAGCTGCGGTTGGGCCCAAGGCTTCCAGTGGCCGCCGGCGGCGGAATAGAGCAGGCCGACGCCGACCCCGGTGATCGTGCAGATCAGCAGGACCAGCCCCCAGTTGATCAGCCTGAACTTGGTGCCGAGCGTCAGCTGCGACCGCTGCGGCTCCAGACCGCCGGAGCCGAGATGGGAAAGAACCACGACCGTACGCCGATGTTGCCGGGAAAGGGGACAGTGCCGGATCAGCTCCGGCGGCCGGCCGGAGGTAACCGGGCCGGATAATGCGGCAAGCCGCTTCGCGGGTAAAGCCGGCCGGTGCGTCGGCCGATTTTTCTAACCGGAGTCGACCCCGGGGCAGGGGAAGAGGGCAGGGTGCCGGCTCAGGCAGTTACCGCCGCCGGGCACAACGTTGCCGCCGGGAAGAAGCGCACCTGATTGCGGCCACCGTTCTTGGCGTCGTAGAGCGCGCTGTCGGACTGGGCGATCAGGTCGGAGAACTGGCTGTGTTCCTGTGTCATGCTGACGCCGCCGATGCTGCAGGTCACCGTCACGCCGCATTCGGCGCCGAGCGGTGCCAACTGACGTTCGATGGCGCTGCGCAGCCGTTCGGCCAGCATCTGGCCGACCTCCGCCCCGGTTTCCGGCAGCAGGATGGCGAACTCCTCCCCGCCCATGCGGCCGACCGAATCCTCCTGCCGGATCTGGCCGGCGCAGGTGTCGGCCATCGCCTGGATCACCCGATCGCCGAAAGGATGGCCGGCCCGGTCGTTGATCGTCTTGAAGCGGTCGATGTCCAGGATCAGCACCGTCAGGTCCCGCCCATACCGGCGGGCGCGGCGGAACTCAATCTCGCCCAGTTCGAACAGGCGGCGGCGGTTGAGGGCGCCGGTCAACCCGTCGGTGTGGGCCAGCTTGGTCAATTCGCGGTTGAACTCGTCGCTGGCCATCAGAATGTAGTTGATGGCGCCGATCACCGTGCCGAGCAGGGACAGCAGGAAGGTGGCCCGCTCCACAGTGTCGTCGACCAGCTCGCCGAGCGGCACCTCATGGCTGAGGCCGGCGCCCATGCGAACGAGATAGACGACGGCGAGCGCGGCAGACAGCAGGCCGGTGACATGGTGCGGAACGCCGCGGTGCTCGTAGCGGACCAGCACTTCGAAGGCGATGACCAGCAGCACGGCGGAAGCCGCGAAACTGACGAAGGTGCGGACGGCGGACAGGCCGCCACCGGACAACAGCAGAAGCAGGCAGCAGAGTGCGACGCCACCCCCCACCGCCGCCGGCCCGAACCGCCAGGCCGGCCGGTTCTGCAGATGGCGGACGCAGGTGTAGTTCATCGCCAGCCCGGCAAGCCCGATCCCGTTCGCAAGCGGGATGAACAGTTCCGGCATCCCGCCGCCGCGAAGGCCGGCGATGAGAAAGGCGAAGCCCAGCAGGAATTTTCCATAGGCGTAGGCACGCAACGAATCGCGGATATGGCGTGGATAGCGGCCGGACGCCACGACGATGGACAGCCCCACCGCGAAGCCGATCACCACGATGACCTGCGCGATGAAGGTCGTGTCGAAATTCATCCGCCGGCCCGCCACGCGTGATTACGCCAGTACTCCATCGGCACGCTAACCGAAGCCTGTACCGCTGACAAGGCGCACGAGGCGAACTCTGGATCGGGAGTTCTCGCTATTGCCGATCTATTGTTATCGGGGACGATTGCGAGAACTCATCGCTGGTCCGGCGCATATCCCTTCACGAACAGATTGACCGCCGCATCGACGAAGCGCTCCAGATCCTCGTCGCTCGGCCGCTCGCTGAGGCACAGCAACAGCTTCATGTGCATGTTGGCCTTCAGCAGGCCGAAGAACTGGTGGGTGGCGAGGTCGAAGTCGGTGATCGCCAGTTCGCCTTTGCCGGCAGCATGGGCGATGAACTGGCGGGCGCGCTCGAAGGTCTCGGCCGGGCCGCTCTCGTAGAAGGCCTGGGCAAGCTGGGGTTGGCGCAGCACCTCGCCCAACACCATGCGGTAAACCCCCAGCGCCTTGGGCGAGGCGATGAAGCGGACGAAGGTCCGTCCGATCAGCCGCAGTCCATCGGCGGCCGGCAGGCGCATCGCCTCGTCCCAGACGCCGGACATGACGGAATTGGCACATTCACAGGCGACCATCGCCCGGAACAGCTCTTCCTTGCTGCCGAAATGCGCGTAAAGCGTGGCCTTGGAAACGTTCGCCTTCTTTGCGACCGTGTCCATGCTGACGGCGCTGTAGCCGTGCTCCAGGAACAGCGCACCCGCCGCTTCCATGATCTGGGCCGGCTTCGAACCTGCTTCGGGAGTGGGGGCAACCAAGGTGGTCATACGCGCCTCGCCTGAGTCCATGTTCTTGGCCCCTACCGCGTTCCGCATCGCCCGACAAGCCCCCAGACCAGCTGTTTCGAAAACTGAACCGTTCAGTTCGATCTTGACAACAGATAGGCCGTCCGCCATTTTCCGGCAATACTAAACTGAACGGTTCAGTTTCTTTTCCGTGACGGCGCCGGCAAGAGCGTGTTCGGGAGAGGGGGCGGAGCCGCGGTGGATTGGGGATAGAGACAATGGCGAATGGCGTGCGGAAGATCGTGCTGTCGGGCGTTGCGCTTGCCGTGCTGGCCGGCGGCGCCGTCGCCGGCGAACAATGGTGGCGGGAAGGCCGGTTCATGGAATCGACCGACAACGCCTATGTGCAGAGCGACATCACCGTGGTCAGCCCGAAGGTCTCCGCCTATGTCCGGGACGTGAAGGCCGCCGAGAACCAGTTGGTGCGGGCCGGCGACGTGCTGGCGGTGCTGGACGACCAGGACTTCCGCGCCAAGGTGGCGGAGGCCGAAGCCGCGGTGACCGCGCAGAAGGCGGCGCTCGGCACGCTGGACACCAAGCTGGAACTGCAGCGCACGGTGATCGATCAGGCCGCCGCCACGCTGGCCAGCGCCGAGGCCGAACAGCGCCGCGCCCAGCAGGAGTTCGAGCGCAGCCGCTCGCTCGCCAACGACAGCTGGACCAGCCGGCAGAAACTGGAAACGGCCGACGCCGACCTGCGCAAGGCGGTGGCACAGGTCGCCAAGTCGCGGGCGGCGCTCGCCGCGGAGAACGAGCAGGTCAACGTCCTGCGCGCCACGCGGACGGAGACGGAGGCCCATCTCGCCCAGGCCGAGGCGACGCTGCGGACCGCGCGCATCGATCTGGAGAACACCGTGGTGCGGGCGCCGGTCGACGGCGTGATCGGCAACCGCGGCGTCCAGGTCGGCCAGTATGCCCGGCCGGGCGTGCAGCTGCTGTCTCTGGTCCCGCTGCCCGACGTCTATGTGGTCGCCAACTTCAAGGAGACCCAGCTGTCGCGCATGCGCCCCGGCCAGCATGTCAGCATCTCGGTCGACGCCTTCCCCGACCGTCACCTGGAGGGCACGGTGGAGAGCTTCGCCCCGGCCTCGGGCTCCAAGTTCTCGCTGCTGCCGCCGGAGAATGCGACCGGCAACTTCACCAAGATCGTCCAGCGCGTTCCCGTGCGCATCGCCCTGCCGCGCGACAACGCGCTTGCCGGCCTGCTGCGCCCCGGCCTGTCGGTCGTGGCGGAGGTCGATACCCGCGGTGCCGACGACCTGCCGCATGTGGCCGCAGGCGGCGTATTCGGCGCGCTCGCCGACAAGCAGGCGGTGGCCGCTAAGTAACGGCAGCCACGGTCCGGCGGGGACGCCGCCCACCTCCCCCCTTCGGGGGCGGCGTTCCCGTCACCAGAAAAAATCCCAGCGACATATTGGCCGGAGCCATCCCCGGGCGGGATTCCGTCGGCCGCGATCGAAGGCAGCGGTTCCATGGCGACTCCGGTCCAGGGCATGCGCCCGCTCAGCACGCGCGACATCGTCGGCTTCTTCGCGATGGTCGTCGGCATGTTCATGGCGATCCTGGACATCCAGATCGTCTCCAGCTCGCTGTCGGAAATCCAGGCGGGGCTTGCGGCCAGCGCCGATGAGATCTCGTGGGTGCAGACCTCCTACCTGATCGCGGAGGTCGTGATGATCCCGCTGTCGGGCATCCTGTCGCGCATCATGTCCACGCGCGTGCTGTTCACCGTTGCGGCCGCCGGCTTCACCCTGACCAGCGTTGCCTGCGCCTTCGCCGGCAGCATCGAATCGATGATCGTCTGGCGCGCGCTCCAGGGCTTCATCGGCGGGGCGATGATCCCGACGGTCTTCGCCACCAGCTTCATGATCTTCCCGCCGGAAAAGCGGGCCGGCGTGTCGGTGATGATGGGGCTGGTCGCCACCATGGCGCCCACCATCGGCCCGACGCTGGGCGGCTACCTGACCCAGCACATGTCCTGGCACTGGCTGTTCCTGGCCAACGTGATTCCCGGCATCGTCGTGACCTCGCTGGTCTGGCTCCTGGTCGATGTCGACCGGCCCAATCCGGAACTGCGCAAGGGCTTCGACTTCATCGGCCTGCTGCTGATGGCGACCTTCCTGGGCAGCCTGGAATATGTGGTGGAGGAGGGGCCGCGCAACGACTGGTTCGACGACGAGGCCATCCTGGCGCTTGCCGTGGTGGCGGCGATCGGCGGAATCGGCTTCTTCTGGCGGGTGCTGTCCTACCGCAATCCCATCGTGGAACTGCGGGCCTTCGCCGACCGCAACTTCGCCATCGGATCGCTCTACAGCTTCATCCTCGGCATCGGGCTCTACGGGTCGGTCTATCTGCAGCCTCTGTTCCTGGCGCGCGTGCGCGGCTTCAACAGCCTGCAGATCGGCGAGATCATGTTCGTGACCGGTGCATTCCAGTTCATGTCCGCCCCCATCGCCGGCGCCCTGTCGAAGCGGATGGACCTGCGCGCCATGCTGGCGCTGGGGCTGATCCTGTTCGGCAGCGGCGTCTGGATGAACAGCCATTTCACCGCCGAAACCGGATTCTGGGAGCTGTTCGTGCCGCAGGCGGTGCGCGGCATGTCGCTGATGCTGTGCTTCATCCCGATCAACAGCGTGGCGCTGGGCACCCTGCCGCCGGACAAGCTGAAGAACGCGTCGGGCCTGTACAACCTGATGCGCAACCTGGGCGGCGCCATCGGGCTGGCGGCGATCAACACGGTGCTGACCGACCGCAACGCCCTGCACCTGAACCGCCTGGGCGACAATGTGAACCTCGCCCGGCCGGAGGTGCAGCAGATGGTCGACAATCTCAGCCAACGCTTCGACGGGCTGGTCGCCGATCCGACGGCCGCGGCGATGGCCCGCCTGGTCGGGCTGGTCCAGCGCGAGGCGCTGATCCTGACCTTCAACGACGCCATGCTGCTGATGTCGGCGGTGTTCTTCGGCGCACTGCTGTTCATGCCGCTGGTGCGCCGGCCGGGCGGGCCGGTGAAGTCGGACCATTGATCGGCGCGGCCCCGCGAGCGGCATAGGTTGCCGCCCGCGGGTTGTGCTATAGCTTGACGGATCGTCCTAACGCCCGCCCGAAGTCTGCCGAGCCCCATGAGCAAGCGCCAATACACCCGAGCCGAGGTCAAGGAACTGCTGGGCGCGCTGGAGCGCCAGTGCCGTGAGGCATCGAAGCTGGCCCAGTTGGCGGAGCATGAGGCGAGCAAGCACAGCTTTGGCGCCTACCGCGACTTCCGCGACAAGGTCGGCGAATTCCAGGCCCTGGTGATCCTGATCGAGCAGCGCATGCGCAATCTGGTCGATGCGCGCTCCGACGACCTGCGCGACCAGTTCGAGAAGCTCGACACCGTCATGCTGGCCCTGCTGGTGCGCGCCAGCATGCGATTCTTCTTCGTGCTGTCCGCCAATCCGATCCTGCCGATGGGCGCCCGCGAGATCTTCGTGGCGGAGCTGCGCAGCCTGCACGACGCTGCGGAAAAGCTGCGGCGCCCCAACTATGTCGGCAAGCTCGGCCCAGAGCTGGAGCGGGAGCTGGAGACGGCCTCGCTGATTCTCGAGGAGATCATCGACAAGGCGCCGAGCCTGCTGAACTTCCGCGGGGCGTCGGTGGGTGGGGAGTAGGCGGCTCTGCAGCCGCCGTCATCCCCACCTGATCTCGTCCGCCGCCAGCAGATCTCCGGTTCGCCTGTCGCGGAATTAGAGTGCAGAAGGTTCCAGACCCGGAACGAGCGCTGTTGCTCCCGCCTATGCCGGTAGATCATCGCCGGCAGGACCGGCGTAAAGCGTATATGTTTTCAGGGCCAGCGCCCCGTCTTCTTGCACTCCTGGGCGTCGTTTGCCGCTCGGATACGGCAAAAGCTTCCAGCACCGCCGGTATCGCATAGGCGTGTCGCCTCGTGATACATCCGCGTGCAATAGGTGTCTTGCGTCGGCTTTGGAGAGACTTCCTTCTCACCTCCCAGAAACGCGCGCACATTGGCGTCAGAGGTCAGTTGAGCGGCAGTTTCCCCCTTGTTGTTCCGCGCGCGTCGATCCGCGCCGCGCCCGACCAGATATTCCACGCTTTTCAGACTGCCCTTCCAGGCAGCGACCATCAGCAGCGTCCATCCATCGCTGTTGCGGGTGTTCACATCCAACCCGGTGTCGAGAAGGCGTGCCAACTCATCCTGCTGATTATACTCGATGGCCCAGCGAGCGTCCGTCCAGGCTTTCGCAGGATAGAAGGGCGGCAATCCGCCGCCACCGCGGGCAGCCATCGCTTCGGTCAGCATCTGTTTGATCTGAGCGGAGCCGGCGACGTCAAATGCCGTCTTGCCGTAGTTGGTCTTGATCGAGGGGTCGGCACCACGGTTGAGCAGCAGGCGCACGAACGCGGGCTTCCCCTGGTCGGATGCGATGTGCAGCAGGGTCCAGCCGTCGCTGTTCCGGGTGTTGATGTCGACGCCCTGCTCAAGGAGAGAAATCAATTTCTGGTCGTTCTGCTGCCACATCGCAGAGTTGAGAGCGCCATAAAGGTCGTTCCAGTCGTCTGCATAGACGGGCGCACTGCTGAACATCAATGCAGACAGTACAGTGATCGTTGCAAGTTTCATCGTCTCTCCGAATACGGCTAAAATAACTTCACTTTGCCATGTTCTTATTTGGTCCGCTCGTTCTCCGCGGCAGATAGAGCGAGCACCAATTCAGGATTCCGCACCCGGCGCCCGAAAAGAGTCCGGTAGGTTCCATCGAGCTGACGGTAATAACGCTTTCCATCGAAGACGACCGGTGTGGGAAGCGCTTTCCAACCGCGCCATGCGCCATATGCCAGCCCCACAACCACGCCCACACGCAATAAATCAATCGCTTCCATCAGCAATTCCTTGGCTGAGGTGCCATGGCGCACGTGCGGAAACGCGCATATTTGCTGCGGCAGCAGTCCACTCGGCTCTGGGTGGAACGTGTCTCCGGCTGATCGCCTGCTGGAGAGACTACGGAACGGGTATTAAAAAACCGTGCAGATCACTTTCCAGCACCTGCACGGAATGGCATGGGCCGCCGGCTATGCGACGACGGCCCTTGAGGGTCGATGGCTCTCATCCCGTCAGGCGGGTGAAAAACGGGCGGGAGGCAATCGGGTCCCGGAAGAGTCCCGGTGAATCGCTCACTTTGCCAGGAACTGTGTGATCGTATCCCCCGCCTTGGCGATGTTCGCGACACCGTCGAGATGCCCCAGCGTCGAGGTGATCGACTCAGTGTACTCCACGGCGTTGCCCTGCTTTTCCAGACGGTCCTTCAGCGGGCGCATGTTGCGGTCGGGCGGGAACACCAGATCGTCGGCGGAGGGGATCAGCAGGACCGGCGCCTTGATCTTCGCCAAGCCATCTTCCAGCGAGGCGCCGTTGCCGGTGACGAAGGTCTGGTTGGCCTTCACCAGATAGAGGAAGTGGTTGGCGTCGCTGACCGCGGCGCGGCCGGACGCCGCCTTGTCCAGCCAGGTTTCGATGGCGTACTGGTTCCCCATCGCGGCCTTCGGGTCCTTGCCCTCTTCCGCCCATTTGCGGCCGAAGGCGGCATCGGCCCATTTCCAGTGGCGGGCGTGCAGGGTGACCAGCTTCAGCGCCTCGGTCAGGCCGGCCTTCGGTTCCGCCTTGCCGTAATAGTCGCCGTTGTTCCAGTTGGGGTCGAGCTTGATCGGCGCCGCCCACAGGTTCAGCCAGCCGATCAGGAAGGGATCGGCCTCCGGCCCGCCGATGGCGGCGATGACGCGCTTGACCACGTCCGGATGGTCGGCCGCCCATTCGAAGGCCTGGAGCGAGCCCATCGAGCCGCCCATCACCGCCTGCAGCGACTTGATGCCCAGGCTGTCGATCAGCGCCTTCTGGACATTGACGAAGTCCTTGATGGTGACGATGGGGAAGCTCATGCCATAGGGCTTGCCGGTGTCCGGGTTGATGCTGGCCGGGCCGGTGGTGACGACGGTCGGGTCCTTGGGCGACAGGTTCACCAGCGTGTCGGAGCTGATGATGAAGTACTTGTCGGTATCCAGCGGCTTGCCCGGACCGATGATGCTGTCCCAATAGCCGGGCGCCGCATCCTCCGCCTTGTATTTCCCGGCGGCATGGCTGTTGCCGCTGAAGAAATGGGTGATGAGGATGACGTTGTCCTTCGCCTCGTTCAGCTTGCCGTAGCTTTCCCAGCCGATGCGGACGTTCTTGATCGTCCCGCCGCCGACGGTGGTGTAGGACGGCATCTCGAAAACCTTCTTTTCGACGATGCCGTCCAGCGCCAGCGCCGGCAACGCGCCGAACAGGCATGCGGCCATGGCGAGCCCGCCGAGACGAACGGACCAAGTGGACCCGCGGACAACCCGAGGCATGGGCAACCCCCTCCCAATTGTTTGCTGGACGGGCAGTCTACCCATACGGTTGTGTCTGTCCAGACGGCTTCGCTGACGCTTACGGTTAGGTGCGCCCTCAGCGCAGGCGGACGGCGGTGCCGTTGACCGACACCATCAGCATGCCGTTCTCCTTGCCCAGCACCTCGTAATCCACGTCCACCCCGACGATGGCGTCGGCGCCGAGCGACCGTGCCGCATCCTGCATGTCGGCGAAGGCCGCCTCCCGCGCCTCGCGCAGGGCCGCCTGATAGCCGCCGGCCCTGCCGCCAACGATGTCGCGCACGGACGAGAACAGGTCGCGGAACACGTTGACTCCCATGATCGCCTCGCCGGCGACGATGCCCAGATACTGGGCGACCGGGCGGCCTTCCACGGAATCGGTGCTGGTGACGATCATGGTCGCGTTTCCCCTGACGGTTTCGATGCCGCACAGATGGGGCCTCTACGGCGGAGTCCAAGGCGGCACTGCGAATTCGCATGCAGGCCTAGCCCATCGCGCCTTCCGCCACCCCGTCCGTACCGTGTAGGACAGGGGTGGGGTCGCCGGGGGGGCGAGAGAGCAGGTCAGGGGGAAACGATGGACGACACACGGCGCGCCATCCTGCGCTGGATGACCGGTGTCATGGAGGCGAAGGGCTGGAGTGCCGGCGGCTGGGCACGGCTGGCCGGCGTCACCGCCACCAACCTGACCCGTTTCCTGCGTGATCCCGTGATGGGCAGCCTGCCCAGCGCCGACACGCTGGCCCGGCTGGCCCGCGTCGCCGGGTCGGAGCCGCGCTTCCTCGACGATCATGCCTATGCACCGGTCTCCCGCGTGCCGGTGCTGACCCTGGAGCAGGCCCATATCTTCCTCGACCTCGGCAGACGGGCAGGGGAGGCGTTCCTGGCCGGAGCGCTGAAGGACGGCGCGTCGTCGGTTGCCATGGACGGCCGGACCTCGCGCCGCGCCTTCGCACTCCGCATCCTGTCCAAGAGCCTGGATGCTGCCGGCGTGCTGCCGCGCGACTGCGTGGTGCTGGAGCCGCTGGACGTTCTGACGCCGCAGACCGGCGACGTGGTGGTGACGGTGGGGGAGGGCACCATCTGCGGCTACCGCTTCTTCCCGCCGCATCTGATGCCGGTTTCGACCGATCCCGACTGCCGCCCTACCGCCTTCGACCGTGCCCATGTCGCCGGTGTCGCCGTCCACGTGGTGCGAGCGCTTCGCATATAAAAGTGTGGATCGCGCCGAGTCGTGCCGCGTGTTCCAGTCCCCCGCGACTCGCAAAAACGGGCGCCTCTACTCCGTCCGTTTTGTCTTGTGATGACTCTCGTCAACGGGCACCAAATATAGCGTGTTTCCAGGACTTTGGGCTGGTCTACGGCCAAGCCAGAGGTTCACGTTTTGTTCTTGAAAGCTGCGCGTTCGCATCCCATATTCAGGGTCCGGTAAGGCGGTCCGAAAGCGATCCTGCGATATCGCAGCGACGGTCACGCTTCGAAGCCGGATTGGTGGCCCGTCATGGGCCGGAACCGGGGATGTCGGGGCAGCATGGCGATCACTCAGGCACAGCGGGAATTGCGGGCAGGGCGGATCGGCTCGTCGGACGCCACGCGCGTGATGGCCGGCGACTGGCTGTCGCTGTGGCGTGAGAAGACCGGCCGGGCCGAGCCTGACAACCTCGACCTCGTCGCCGCCGTGCAGATCGGCATCGCGACCGAACATCTGCACCCACGCTTCGTCACCCATGCTACCGGGATTCCCTGCGTGGCCGCACCCGACACCTACCGTCATGCCGATCATGACTGGATGGTGGCGCACCCCGACTTCCTGACCGGCCGCGAGACGGGTGGGGCGCTGGACACCATCGTGGAGGCGAAATTCAACAGCGGCTTCCAGAGCGATGCCGACCTCGCCCGCCGCTACCACTGGCAGATTCAGCATCAGCTGGAGGTGGTCGGGCTGGACCGCGCGCTGCTGTCGATCCTGCGCCCGACCGGCCACAGCCTGGTGACGGTGGACCGGCGGCCGGACGACGTGGAGCGGCTGGTGGAGACGCTGGAAGCCTTCTGGTGGCACGTCGTCAACGACGTCGAGCCGTCGGACCCTCTGCCGATCGACGGCCCGTCCTATGAGAACGGCCGCGTCTTCGACATGGGGCGGCACAACCGCTTCCGGGCCCTGGCCGACCGGCTGGTCGCCAACCGGGCGGCGGCGCTGGAGGTGAAGGAGGCGGAGGCCGCCCTCAAGGCGCTGATGCCCGACGACGCCCGCATCGCCTTTGTCGCCATCGATCAGGCTGACGGCCGGTCCGGTGGCCTTTATCTCGCGCGCGACCGCGAGGGCCGGCTCAGCCTGCGCTACGGCGCACCGCCGCGCCGTGCGTTGGCCGACGCGCAATCCTGGAGCCCCTCCGCTGACCCGAACGCGGTGGAACTCAGCCTGGAAACAGTGCTGGCCGCCGGCTGGGGTGAGGGGAGAGCCGAAACGTTTGGACAAGAAGGACCCAAATCATGGGACGCATGAGCAAGACCGACCACGTCGTTGCCGATACCGATGCCGTTGAATCGAGCGTAACCGAGTCCAACGTGATGGAAACCGCTCCGGTCGAACCGAAGTCCGGCAGCCGCGGCTCCCAGGGTTCCAAGGGATCCGCCGGCGGCAGCCGGGCGGCGGAGCCGCAGCGCATCGACACCATGTTCCTGTGGAACCGGCTGAAGCGCACCGACCCGAAGGCGACCAAGCCCTTCACCCGCTCCGGCGGCTTCCGCGGCACGCAGATCGACCCGACCTGGCGCTTCCAGATGATGACGGAGGTGTTCGGCCCGATCGGCAAGGGCTGGGGCTATGAGCAGGTGGATTGGACCATCGCGGAACGGATGATCTTCATCTGCGCCCGCGTCTGGTACATCGACGCGGAGACGAAGGAGAAGTGCTTCACCGGCCCGCAGTGGGGCGGGACCGAGATGGTCCGCCGCCGCAACGGCATGGAGATGCCGGACGACGAGTGCTTCAAGATGTCGATGACCGACGCGGTCGGCAAATGCCTGCTGCAGCTGGGTCTGGCCGCCGACGTCTATATGGGCCAGTTCGACGACAGCAAGTACCGGGAGGAGTCGGAGGCCTTCTATGCCGCCAAGTCCAACCCGGACCTGCAGCCCGCCGCCGTCGAGGCATTCGAGGCGGAGGTGAAGCGTCGGCTGGGGGCCTGCCTGGACCTCGACGACCTGGAAGAGGTCTGGCGGTCCGGCGTCGGCACCCGCCTGCGCGAGATCGGTGCCGTCGACCGTGCCGCCCAGCACCGCATCACCGGCCTGTTCGCCCAGAAGAAGGCCGAGATTCTGAAGCGCGAGGAAGAGGACGGGCGGGAAGCCGCCTGACGGAACGCCATGAACCAGACGACTCATAGCACCGGCGACCGGTCGCCCAGCGGTCTTTTCCGCATGAGCGCCTGGGAAGGCGAATTCGAGCGTGCCAACGCCCAACTGCCGCGCTGGTACTGGAATCGCGATCAGCGCCGCCGCCACTACGCCCGCTGGGTGGAGGCGGAGGCCGAAACGCTGGCGATGCGGCTGTCGGGACTGTTGCGGTCCGACACCCCGGCGGAATCCGCAGGGGCGGCCCGCGTTCTTGTCGACCAGCTGGCGCGTGACATCGACTGGGCTCGACGGTTGGAAGACTCGGATTCGGAAGACGACAAGTTCGCTCACGCCGCCTGACCGCAGGCGGCATCAAGGGAAGGATATCATCCCATGACGATAGAAGAGGTCCAGGCGCGTCTGCGCGCCGCTCAAGCCCGCATCGGGCGTGAGGGCCGCTTCGCCCTCACCCTCAGCCTGGATGGGCGCGAGGAATGCTACATCACCCATTGGTTCCGCCCCGAGCCGCACGCCTTCGAGGACTGCCGCGCGGTCGGTTCCGGAACCCTCAGCGAATGCCTCGACGCGCTGGACCGTTATGTGGCGGTCAACGCCGTGCGCGATGAGGCTCCGGTGCTGATGGCGGCCGAATGACATCCCCGTAACGGCAAGACCATCGGCCTTTCTCCCCTCGTCCCCCCCGCGGACGAGGGGATTTTTTTTGGCGTGGTTGCGACGGATGCCCCCTCCCTAACCCTCCCCCACCTTCGGTGGGAGAGGGGACTGCCGCCTCATCGCAAGCATACCCTCTACCGCGATCGGACCGACCTTCGGTCGGCCGAGGGCGGGGGGGGGGGGGGGGCCCCGCGGCGCCGCCGGGGGGGGGGGGGGGCATTCGG
>JAFAFA010000031.1 GCA_023423695.1 Pseudomonadota bacterium
TGGCGAAGTAGATGCCCTGCCGGCGGATGGCGATCAGGCCGAAGACCAGCCCCATCGCCCCGGCGACCGCGGTGGCGGCGAGCAGGCCGAACTCCGGCGCCCAGCCCCAGACCTTCACCGTGTGGGCTGCGATGTAGGCCGCGCCGCCGAAGAAGGCGGCATGGCCGAAGCTGAGCAGGCCGGCGAAGCCGATCAGCAGGTTGAAGGCGCAGGCGAACAGCGCGAAGCACAGCACCTTCATCAGGAAGACGGGATACAGCACGAAGGGTGCCGCGACGGCGATCAGCAGCAGGAGGGCGGCGATCAGCACCGTGCCGGTGCCGCGGGAGGACCCGCGCATGGCGATGGTGGTGGCGTTGCTGGCGACGGTCATGGGTCAGCGCTCCCGTCCGAAGAGGCCCGCGGGCTTGATGAGAAGAACGATCGCCATCACGACGAACACGACGATGTTGGACGCCTCGGGATAGAAGACCTTGGTCAGCCCCTCCAGCAACCCCAGCCCCAGGCCGGTGACGATGGCGCCCAGGATCGAGCCCATGCCGCCGATCACCACCACGGCGAAGACGATGATGATCAGGTTGGTCCCCATCAGCGGAGACACCTGATAGATCGGCGCCGCCAGCACGCCGGCCAGCCCGGCCAGCGCCACGCCGAAGCCGTAGGTCAGCGACACCATCACCGGCACGTTGATGCCGAAGGCCTGCACCAGCGTCGGGTTCTCCGTCGCCGCGCGCAGATAGGCGCCGAGCTTGGTGCGCTCGATGGCGAACCAGGTGCCGAAGCAGATGGTCAGCGAGGCGACGACCACCCAGGCGCGATAGTTCGGCAGGAACATGAAGCCCAGGTTCTGCCCGCCCTGGAGGGCTGCGGGGATCGGATAGGGCTGGCCCGACACACCGTACTGATGGCGGAACGCCCCTTCCAGGATCAGCGCCAGTCCGAAGGTCAGCAGCAGGCCATAGAGATGGTCGAGCTTGTAGAGCCGCGACAGCATCGACTTCTCAAGCAGGATGCCCAGCAGCCCGACCGCCACCGGCGCCAGCACCAGCGCCCCCCAATAGCCGATCCCGGCATAGGTCAGCAGCAGCCACGCCACGAAGGCGCCGACCATGTAGAGCGCGCCATGGGCGAAGTTGATGACGTTCAACATGCCGAAGATCACCGCCAGCCCGAGGCTGAGCAGCGCATAGAAGGAACCATTGATCAGGCCGAGCAGAAGCTGCCCGAACAGAACTTGGGGCGGAACTCCCAGCAGGCTGAACATATCCGCGTCTCTCCCGGTTCGTGGTTGTTGTTCTTGGTTTTGGCAAGTGGTTGCCGCCTTTGCCCCCTCCCCATCCCTCCCCCACCTTCGGTGGGAGAGGGGGTGGAATGCTTGTCAGCGGGACGCAACTGCCGAAGCGGCGGCAGTCCCCTCTCCCTCAATCGGACCGGCCTTCGGCCGGCCGAGGGAGGGGGAGGGTTAGGGAGGGGGCTACACGCGCCCCCGCCCCCTCACTTCACCAGCGCACAGCCGCTCTGCTTCGGGTCCATGAAGGCGGTGTCGGCCGGGATGGTCTTGACGATCTTGTAATAGTCCCAGGCACCCTTCGACTCGGCCGGGGTCTTGACCTGGACCAGATACATGTCGTGGAACATGCGGCCGTTGGCGGCGATCTTGCCCTTCTTGGCGAACATGTCCTCGACCGGCATCTCGCGCATCTTGGCGGACACCTTGTCGGCGTCGTCGGTCTTCGCCGCCTCGACCGCCTTCAGGTAATGCTTCACCGCCGAATAGACGCCGGCCTGCACCATGGTCGGCTTCTTGCCGGCCTTGGCCTCGTACTTTTTCGACCACTCGCGGGTCTGGTCGTCCATGTCCCAGTAGAAGCCGGTGGTCAGCATCAGGCCCTGGGCCGCCTGCAGCCCCAGCGCATTCACGTCGGAGATGAACAGCAGCAGGCCGGCCAGGCTCTGGCCCGACTGGGTGATGCCGAACTCCGCAGCCTGCTTGACCGCGTTGATGGTGTCGCCGCCGGCATTGGCCAGCCCGATCACGTCGGCACCCGAGCCCTGCGCCTGCAGCAGGAAGGACGAGAAGTCGGCGGTGCCGAGCGGGTGGCGGACCGCACCGGTGATGGTGCCGCCCAGCGACTTCACCATCTTGGTGGTCTCCTCCTCCAGCGACTGGCCGAAGGCGTAGTCGGCGGTCACGAAGAACCACTTCTTCTTGCCCTGCTCGTACAGCGCACGGCCGGTGCCGGCGGCCATGGCGTAGTTGTCGTAGGTCCACTGGAAGCCGTAGGGGCTGCACTGCGCGCCGCTCAGCGCCGTGGCGCCCGGACCGGACATCAGGAAGATGCGCTTCTTGTCCTTGGTGATGCCCTGCACCGCCAGTGCGGCGGCGGAGTTCGGCACGTCGGCGATGACGTCGACGCCGCCGGTGTCCACCCACTCGCGCGCCTTCGACGCGGCGATGTCGGCCTTGTTCTGGTGGTCGGCGACGACGATCTCGACGGCGGCGCCGGCGACCTTGTTGCCGAATTCCTCCGCCGCCATCCGCGCGGCGATGGCGGAACCCTCGCCGGCCAGATCGGCGTAGATGCCGGAGCGGTCGTTCATCACGCCGATGCGGATGACGTTGTCCGACACCTGGGCCGCGGCCGGAATCGCGGTTCCGGCCAGGGTCAGCAGGGCGGTGCCGGCGAGAAGAAGCGTGCGCATCGGAAGGTCTCTCCCTCTTGGTTTTATTGTCGGCCGGTTCCCGTCGCGGGAAGCCGGGCCGTGTTCGGGCAAAGCCCCGGCCGTCCGCCGCCCCGGCCCGAAGAGCGGGCGGGGCGGCGTCGGTGCCGGGAAGGATCGGAAGGCTGGACGGGCTACACGCCGAGATAGGTGTGGAGCTTGTCCATGTTGGCGTTCAGCTGGTCGTTGGGGATCATGTCCACCACATGCCCCTCCTCCATCACGTAATGGCGGTCGGCGATGGTGGCGGCGAAGCGGAAGTT
>JAFAFA010000089.1 GCA_023423695.1 Pseudomonadota bacterium
TTGCGTTCGTTTGAACCATGGATTTACGCCCGTGAAATGCCCATTCTGCAATAGCGATAACACTCGGGTAGTAGATAGCCGCGATATCAACGGCGGCGAGGCGATTCGTCGACGCCGCGAATGCGAGTCCTGCAAGCGACGCTTCACGACCTACGAGCGCGTGGAAGCCCTGACCCCCATGGTGGTGAAGAAGGATGGACGCCGCGAGGAGTTCAATCCGGATAAGCTCCGCAACAGCTTGCGGATTAGCCTCACGAAACGCCCCGTGAGCGAAATGACACTGGATCAGCTGATCTCCACCATCGAGCAGAAGGCCATGGCCCTGGGCGAGAAAGAAGTCCCCAGCAGCAAGATCGGCGAGATCACACTTACGGAACTACGTAAGGTCGATGAAGTCGCCTACATCCGATTCGCCAGCGTCTACCGCGACTTCCGCGACATCGACGAATTCTCCGACGAATTGAAGGCCCTCCAGAAGTAGACCCGGGCCCTGTGCCCGGGTTGGATCGATGGAATTCCGGCCCTGGGACCGGGTGTTTCCGTTGCTTGAATCGGTAGCGGGGCAGTTTATCTGCCCCTTGGTTGGGGGAGATGAACTCCCCCTCTACCGATTTGGGTTCGTAGCGGCGGACCTATGTGTCCGCCCAACGGGGAGGCGATGACGTGGCAGCCGAAGGCGACCGACCGCAATTAGCAGCGAAGCGTGCACTTGCCGCTACGAAATCATGGAACCTTTGAAAAGCACAAAACCCGGCGGATGGAGACATCCGCCGGGATTCTGTCGCAAACGCATCTATTTGTTATCCAACTCTACGAAGTCGAGGCGCCATCCAGGTGTGCCCTGCACCCAATCGGAATCAGGATCTGAGAGGTCCAGCATGAAGTAGGTGTCATTCCCGCCTTGCTGTTCCCAGCCTGCTCCGATGGTGACATATGTGCCACCTTGCGAGAGCAGCAGTTGCTTATTTTCGCTGCCTTCGGGCCGCTCGATGGTGCGAATGTCCATGGAGTCCGCAGTGATGGTGACCGCTGCCAGGTTTCCATCCGCGAGCTCAACAATCGATACGGGTGAATCCGCGCCCATTGCTGTGGTCACCGTTTGGAGCCAGGGCAATGGCTCGCCATCGGTCGGCTCGAAGTCCGGTCGCATCATCGGATCGTCCACATTTGCCACCACTTCGGTAAACACTTCGCCGGTGATCGGATGTACCAACTGAGCGGTGAGTCCATCCTGGCTCACCGGAATCGGGGCCAGTGCTGTGGAGAATGTCATCGGGTACGATCCACCCATGAACCATGGCTTTCCATCAACTGTGATTGTCTCGCCGGTTGTCGGGTTCAGAATCACAAGCTGTGAAGATGTGGGATCAGGTGTGCCCATGCCAGATGGATTCGACCACACGCTCAGGTAGATCATGTCTGATCCAATCATATTCGGCATTTGATCGATCGTACTATCGGACTCGAACAACACAGTTGGTTCAGAACCATTGAACAAGAATCTCTGAACGCTTTCACGCGCGAGAATAACGAACCCGTCATTTGTCGGGAGCCACTGGAAATGAATGATCATTCCAGAGTCGATTTGATCAGTGCGCAGTAGCTCCTCGTTGGTGGCAACATCAACTATCGATACCGTCATCGAATCTCCCGCTTCGGATTTTTCGGATGCAAGGAGTGCGACCTTGGTTCCATCTGGCGAGAGATAGAAGTTGCCAACGGATGGCATGCCTTCCGGTACCGATACCCAACTCACTCCGCTGAGATCTGCCGGGATCACTGCGACTTCACCTGGCGTACCCGATACCTTCATCAAGGTTGACGATGCCTCGGATTCATACTGGCTCGTGGCAACTGCGATGGTGGAGAAATCGTCAGAGACGGCCACACTGTACGAACCAGAGATTTGATACTGGCCCATTGTGAGTTCCTCAAGTGATTTCGCTTCCATCGTCTTGAAGTTCACGATGCTAAATTCACCAGGAGCATCGGCGGTGCTCATTACTCGAAGAGTCGCGAATGTATTTGGGCCACCTAGCGAGCTTGAACCTCCTGCTCTATTCGCGTTGCCGCGTTCAATTGTTTTCCCAGAACCTAGATGATGGTAGTTGACCTTATATCCGTCCTGTGCAACGCCATTCTTGTCAATAGAGTCACTTTCCGGGTTATCGGTAATCACGCCAATCACATTGGTCGTCTCTGACTGGACTTGGGTCGCACCGGTCGCGATGGTTGTCACTTCGCCACTTCCATCGTCGTACAGCACCTCGCCGGTGGTGGTGAGCCACACCACAGGTCCGGCCATTGGCTGCTCATCCACACCGCTGA
The DNA here is from genome assembly GCA_023423695.1 of Pseudomonadota bacterium. Lineage (GTDB taxonomy): Bacteria > Pseudomonadota > Alphaproteobacteria > Azospirillales > Azospirillaceae > Azospirillum. The sequence goes on from JAFAFA010000089.1 coordinate 2,329, forward strand.
CAATTGGAACGGTCACGGTGCCGGTTTCGGTCTCTATTGCGGTGGCGTCCGGTGTGGCGGGTGCCTGGGCGATTTCGCCATTGGAGGTGATTCCCGCCATCTGCGGTGCAATCGGAGGTTGGCTGGGCTCATTGCCAGAGGTGAACCACACACCAAAGCTGGCGATTATCACCAGCGCTGCCGCCGCCAACGATGCCAGTGGAGTC
>JAFAFA010000086.1 GCA_023423695.1 Pseudomonadota bacterium
CGACTGCACGGTGGCGATGGCGTTGCCGGCGTAGATCGGCCGCTCGAAGGTGTCGGCGGAGATCACGGCGGTGATGTCGGAGATCATCGCCACGTCGAGCAGAGCGGCAACGCGCGGCAGCACGTTCTTGCCCACCGAGGTGGCGGCGGCGAGCACATGGCTGTAGCCGGGAGCGAGCGACACCAGCAATGCTGCGACCGGCTCGGCCAGGGCGTGCTCGTAGGCGGCATCGTCGGCGAGCAGCACCTTGGCGACGCCGGCCAGCCTGGCGGCCTGCTCCGCGGCCGGGGCGGCGTTTCGGCCGGCGACCAGGACGTGGATGTCGGTGCCGAGCTTGGCGGCGGCGGTCACCGCATGGGCGGTGGCGGGCTTCAGGGTGGCGTTGTCGTGGTCGGCGAGGATCAGGATGGGCATGGCGGATTCCTCTGTCGGACGGGCGGGGAGTGCAGAGCCTTGCCCCCACCCCGACCCTCCCCCGCTGGGCGGGGGAGGGGGTAAGTGCTGATATGGGAGAGCGGCAGCGGTTCCCTCCCCTGCGAAGCGGGGGAGGGTTAGGGTGGGGGCACCGGACAGGCGCCTCCTCAGATCACCCGCGCCTCATTCTTCAGCTTGTCGACCAGCGTGGCGACATCCGGCACCTTGATGCCGGCCTGACGCTTGGCTGGCTCCGCCACCTTCACCGTCTTCAGCCGCGGCGTCACATCGACGCCCAGGCTGTCCGGGGTGATGGTCTCCAGCGGCTTCTTCTTCGCCTTCATGATGTTGGGCAGCGAGGCATAGCGCGGCTCGTTGAGGCGCAGGTCGGCGGTGACCACCGCCGGCAGCTTCAGCTCCACCGTCTCCAGCCCACCGTCGATCTCACGGGTGACCGCGACCGTGCCGTCGCCGGCGACGACCTTCGAGGCGAAGGTGCCCTGGCCCCAGCCCAGCAGCGCCGCCAGCATCTGTCCGGTCTGGTTGCAGTCGTCGTCGATCGCCTGCTTGCCGAGGATCACCATCCCCGGCGTTTCCTTCTCGACCAGCGCCTTCAGCACCTTGGCGACGGCCAGCGGTTCGGTCGTCACGTCGGTCTGCACCAGGATGGCACGGTCGGCACCCATGGCGAGAGCGGTGCGCAGCGTCTCCTGGGCCTGCGCCGGACCAATGGACACCACCACGATCTCGGTCGCCTTGCCGGCTTCCTTCAGGCGGACAGCCTCTTCGACGGCGATCTCGTCGAAGGGGTTCATGCTCATCTTCACGTTGGCGGTCTCGACGCCGCTGCCGTCCGCCTTGACGCGGATCTTCACGTTGTAGTCGACGACCCGCTTCACGGGGACAAGAATTTTCATGGCAGTCGGTCCTCTTGCGGCTGGGCCGCACATGTGGCGCGGGACAGGATGCGGCGGGCCTTGCGCGCCATCGCTTCGTCGATCATGCGGCCATCGACCACCGCGACGCCCTTGGCGCTTTCCGCCACGATGCGGCGGGCCTGGGCGATCTCGGCTTCAGTCGGGGTCAATGCCGCGTTGATGGTGGAAATCTGGCCGGGATGGATCGCCGCCTTGGCACCGAATCCCAGCGCCAGGGCGCCGGCGGCTTCCCGTTGCATTCCGGCGGCGTCGGTCAGATCGAAGAAGGGGGAATCCACCGCTTCGATGCCCGCCAGCGCCGCGGCATTGATCAGCCGGGACCGCGCGGACAGCAGCGGCTCCCACGCGGTGGCGCAGCCCAACTCGGCGGACAGGTCGGCGGCGCCGAAGAACAGGGCGGCCAACCGGGGCGATGCGCGGGCGATGTCCTCCACCGCCGCGATGCCGCGGGCGGATTCGATCAGCGCCACCAGGGGCAAGGGCCTTCCTGCGCCGCCCAGAAGCGTGTCGACCCAGCGGATCATCTCCGCGCTGTCGACCTTCGGCACGATGACGAAATCCGGCCCGCCTTTTTGCGGGCGGCGCATCAGGGCCAGCAGATCCTCCAGCCCCTCGGGCGTGACCGGTGAGTTGATGCGCAGCGCTCGCAGGATCGGCGCGGCAGGCGCCGCTGCCAGGGCGGTCAACGCCGCATCGCGCGCCGCCGCCTTGTCGGCAGGCGGTACGGCGTCCTCCAGATCGATGATCAGGACATCGGCACCAGACCGCGCGGCACGGTCGAAGCGGTCGGGGCGCGTCGCCGGGGTGAACAGCCAGCTGCGGCGGGGCCGCTGGCCGGCAATTCCTCCGTCTCGAACCGCTTCGCTCATGGCGTGACCGCGAATTCGGCCGTCATGGCGACCTGACCGTCCGAACCGACGGCCCATCCATGGATCTCGCCATCCCCCCTCTCCGCCGCGTTCAGCGTGAAGGGCGCGGTGTCGAACAGCGGTCGGCGGGCGCGGAAGCGGAAGCCGGCGACGCTACGGTCGCCGAGGTTGCGCAGCACCAGATCCATCAGCAGGGTCGCCGTCAGCGGTCCATGCACCACCAGCCCCGGATAGCCTTCCGCCTCGCGGCAGTAGGGGCGGTCGTAATGGATGCGGTGGCCGTTGAAGGTCAGGGCGGAATAGCGGAACAGCAGCACCGGATCGGGGGTGATGCTGCCGGTCCAGTCGGCCACGGGCAGGGGATCGGCGGCGGCCGGTGGCGGCGCCTCGCCCGCCTTGGCGGCATCGCGGTAGACGATGTCCTGCTTTTCGCGGATGGCGACGCCGCCGTCGGTCGCGATCTCATGCATCACGCTGACGAACACCATTTCGCCCGACCGGCCGGCCTTGTGCTCCACCGATTCGATGGTGGAAGTGCGCCGCATCTCCGCACCGATGGGGATCGGCGCCAGGAAGCGCATGTCGCTGCCGGCCCACATCCGGCGCGGCAGCGGCACCGGCGGCAGGAAGCCGCCCTTGCGTGGGTGGCCGTCTTCTCCAATGTCCCGCTGCGGCGCGTTGGGGAGGAAATGCAGCCAGTGCCCGAGCGGCGGCAACTCCCCCGCCGGCCAGGGCGGGGTATCGTGGTCCAGTGTCGCGGCCAGCCCGGCCAGCGGTGCGGCAGCGGCGGTGTCCGTCCGCATCTCCACCCGGCCGATCCAGTCCTTCAGATGGTCGAACGTCACGGCGCCACTCCGGATGAATGCAGGATCTTTCCCGGATTCATGATGTTGTGCGGATCGAAGGCACGCTTCAGCGTCGCCATCATCTCCAATTCCACCGGCGATTTGTAGCGCGGCATCTCGTCGATCCGCAGGCGGCCGATGCCATGCTCGGCCGAGATCGACCCGCCGAGATCGACGACGATGTCGTGGACGATGGCATTGACCGTCGCCAGCTTCGCCCGCCATTCGGCCGGGTCGCCGTCTTCCGCCTGGATCGGGTTGTAATGGATGTTGCCGTCGCCGAGATGGCCGAAAGAGAAGGGGCGGATGCCCGGGCATGCCCGCTCCAGCGCCGCGTCGGTGCGGTCGAGGAAGCGCGCCACGCGGGAGATCGGCACCGAAACGTCGTGCTTGAAGGACACGCCCTCGCGCTTCTGCCCTTCCGGGATGCCCTCGCGGATGCGCCACAGCGAATCGGCCTGGGCCTTCGATGCGGCGACCACGCCGTCCAGAACCTCGCCGGCCTCCATTCCCGCCTCCAGGATGCCTTCCAGCATCTCGGCCAGCCGGTTGCCGGAGTCCTGGTCGGCCAGTTCAACCAGAACGTACCAGGGATAGCGGTCGCGCAGGGGATCGGGCACGTCCGGGACATGGCGGCGGGCCACGTCGATGCAGGCGCGCTGGATCAGCTCGAAGGTGACGATGCGGTCTCCGGCCACGCCTTTGGCGCGGGTCAGCAGATCGACGGCGTCGCTGGGGGCCGACACGGCGACCAGGGCGGTGGCGGTGGCGCGCGGCAGTGGCGACAGCTTCAGCACCGCGGCGGTGACGATGCCCAGCGTGCCTTCCGAGCCGATGAAGATCTGCTTCATGTCGTAGCCGGCATTGTCCTTGCGCAGGCCGCGCAGCCCGTCCCAGATCCGGCCGTCGGGCAGAACCACCTCCAGCCCGGCCACGAGGTTGCGCATGTTGCCGTAGCGCACGACCTGCACGCCGCCGGCGTTGGTCGCGATGTTGCCGCCGATCTGGCACGACCCCTCGGCGGCGAGGCTCATCGGGAACAGCCGCCCGACGTCGCGTGCCGCGCTCTGGATGTTGGCGAGAATGCAGCCGGCTTCCACCGTCATCGTGTCGTTGTCGATGTCGATCTCGCGGATGCGGTTCAGCCGGTTGGTGGAGATGACGATCTCCGATCCGTCGGCATGCGGCTGGCTGGCTCCGGTCAGGCCGGTGTTGCCGCCCTGGGGCACGATAGGCGTGCGGGTTTCGGCGCAGATGCGGACGACGGCGGCCAGTGCTTCGGTGCTGTCGGGCAGCACCACGGCCGGCGACCGGCCGACCCAGCCGTCGCGCCAGGATTCCATGAAGGGCTTCATGGTGTCGGGATCGGTGATCAGTCCGCGGTCGCCGACGATGGCGCGGATGGGGGCGAGCACGGCCGTCGCGAAGTCCGGGCGTCCGGTGGTCAGGATGTCGTTCGGCAAGGGAGCTCTCCCTGGGCTTCGGGCCTGCGTCACAGCGCGCGGTAGGCCGTCTTGATGATGGTGTAGAATTCGATGGCCGAACGGCCCTGCTCGCGCGGGCCGTAGCTCGACATCTTCCGGCCGCCGAACGGGACGTGGTAATCGACGCCGGCGGTCGGCAGGTTCAGCATGGTCATGCCGGCCTGGATGTTCGCCTGGAAATGGCGGGCGTGCTTCATCGAGTTGGTGATGATGCCCGACGACAGGCCGTAATCGGTGTCGTTGGCGACGGCCAGCGCCTCGTCGTAATCCTTGACGCGGATGACACTGGCGACCGGGCCGAACACCTCTTCCCGGTTGATGGTCATGGCGTTGCTGGTGTCGGTGAACAGGGCCGGGGCGAGGAAGTACCCGCGGGTCGGCCGCTCCAGCCGCGTGCCGCCGGACGCCAGCCGGGCGCCTTCGCCGAGGCCGGTGTCGATGTATTGCAGGTTCTTGGTCAGCTGGAACTCGTCGATCACCGGGCCGATCTGCGTCTCGGGCAACAGGGCGTGGCCGACCCGCAGAGCCGCCATCCGCTCCACCATCGCGGCGACGAAGGCGTCGTGGATGCTGTCCTCGACGATGAAGCGGCCGGTGGCGGTGCAGCGCTGCCCGGCGTGGAAATAGGCGCTGTTGACGCCGATCTCGGCGGCGCGCTCCGGGTCGGCGTCTCCCAGCACCACCAGCGGGTTCTGGCCGCCCAACTCCAGCTGAACCCGGATCATCCGCTCGGCGCAGCGCACGGCGATGCGGCGCCCGGTGTTGACGGACCCGGTGAAGGACACCGCGTCCACCGCATCGACCACCGCCGCGCCGACATTCGGCCCGGCGCCGATCACCAGATTGAACAGGCTGGCCGGCATGCCGTGCGCCACGAGCGCCGCGGCGATGATGCGGGTGACGGCGATGGAGATGCCGGGGGTCTTTTCCGACGGCTTCCAGATCACCGCGTTGCCGAAGGCGAGCGCCGGGGCGATCTTCCACATCGGCGTGGCGACCGGGAAGTTCCAGGGTGTCACCAGACCGATGACGCCGACCGGTTCGCGGGTCACGTCCACCTCGACACCCGGCCGCACCGAGCCCAGCGTCTCGCCCGGCGCCCGTAGCGCCTCGGCCGAGAAGAAGCGGGCGAGATGGGCGGCGCGGGTGATCTCACCCAAGGCGTCGGGGATGGTCTTGCCGCCTTCGGCGGCGGCGATGCGCGCCAGCTCGTCCTTGCCGTCGAACAGCGCGCGGGAGATGGCGTCGAGCACCAGCGAGCGCTGCTCCACCGTGGCGGCGCGCCATTGCGGCTGGGCGCCCCGGGCGGCGGCCACCGCTTCCGCCACGTCGTCGGCCCCGGCAAGCGTATAGGAGCCGGCCAGCTCATCCAGGTCCGACGGATTGAAGATATCGAGCCGGTCGCGGCCCGGACGCCAGCTGCCGGCGATGAAGTTGGTGATCGGACGGTTGTCGGAAGGCATGTCGGGTCTTCTCCGGAATTCTGTACGTTCAAGGGCGGGTGCGGCGGGCGGACTCAGCCAGCGCGCGCAACCCGCTCCTTCAGGGCGGTCAGCGCCCACAGCGTCTCGATGGTCGGCACCGGCACGCGGCGGCGGCGGGCCAAATCCAGGACGGCGGTCACGATGGGGTCGATCTCCATGCTCCGTCCCGCTTCGAAATCCTGCAGCATCGACGGCTTGTGGCCGGGGACGCCGCTGCCGCGGCCGAGCCGCTCGTCGACGTCGTCGGGCAAATCGACGCCCCAGGCGCGGGCAACGGCCAGACACTCGCGCATCAGCCGGCCCTGGACGGCGGCCATGCCGGGGGCCTGCTCCATGGCGCCCATGGTGGCGCCGGTCAGCACGCTGGTCGGGCCGACCGCCATGTTGAGCATCAGCTTGCTCCACAGCGGGGCCCGGATGTCGGCGGGCAGGCGGGCCGTGGCGCCGGCCGCATTGAAGGAATCGGCCAGCGCCGCCAGCGTCTCGGCGTGGTCGCCGGGCCGGGGAGCGCCGAAGGCCAGCACCGGCATGGCGGTGTGGGCGACGACACCCGGTTCGACGATGCGGGCCGGGAGAACCTCCATCACGCAGGCGGCGACCCGCTCCGGCCCGATGGCCGACCAGACGGCGCCACCGGGATCGACCACGTCCAGCGGCTCCGGCGTCACGTCATTCCCGGCACCGTACAGATACCACCAGGGAATGCCGTTCTGCGCCGCCACCACCAGCGTGTCCGGGCCGCAGAGCGCCGGAAAGGACGGCGCCAGCGCCGGCAGTCCGTGTCCTTTGACGGTGACGATCACCACGTCCTGCGGGCCCAGTTCGGCGGCGGCGTCGCTGGCCTGCGGTCTGCACGTCAACGTTCCCTTTGGCGTCTGGACGGCCAGTCCGCGCTCGCGGATCGCCGTCAGATGCTCCCCGCGCGCCAGCAGCGAAAGCTGGTGCCGGCCGGTCGCGGCGAGATACCCCGCCAGCGCGCCGCCCACGGCGCCGGCTCCTACGACGGCGATGCGCATGGTGTCATTCCTTCCTGTCTCACTTGAATTCCAGCGGCGGCATGTCGTCGTCCAGGCTGTTGCCCAAACCCTGGAACTGCTCTTCGATCTGCTTGTCGTCCAGTTTGACCGCGGTGGACTTGTAATGCATGACCATCTGCGGGAAGGCGATCACCAGCGCCACCATCACCAGCTGGATGACGACGAAGGGCACGGCCCCCCAATAGATCTGGCTGGTCAGGACCGGCGCGGTTTCCTTCTTCGTCACGCGGTCGATATAGGGCAGCTTGGGTGCCACCGAGCGCAGGAAGAACAGCGAGAAGCCGAAGGGCGGGTGCATGAAGCTGGTCTGCATGTTCACCGCCAGGATGATGCCGAACCACACCAGATCGATGCCCAGCCGGTCGGCCGCCGGAGCCAGAAGCGGGATGACGATGAAGGCCAGCTCGAAGAAATCGAGGAAGAAGGCCAACAGGAACACCATCACGCTGACGGCGATCAGGAAGCCCATCTGTCCGCCCGGCAGGGAGACCATCAGCTCCTCGACCCAGACATGGCCGTTGACGCCGTAGAAGGTCAGCGAGAACACCCGCGCCCCGATCAGGATGAACAGCACGAAGGCTGCCAGCTTCGCCGTCGAATAGGTGGCCTGACGCACCATGTCGAGGCTCAGCCGCTTCTTCATCGCCGCCAGAACCAGCGCGCCGACGGCACCCATGGCGCCGCCCTCGGTCGGGGTGGCGAGGCCGATGAAGATCGTGCCGAGCACCAGGAAGATCAGCGCCAGCGGCGGCACCATAACGAAGGTCGCCTGTTCCGCCATGCGGGAGATCAGACGCCGGCCGCTGGCCCGCTCCACCAGCGCCACCGCCAGGGCGTAGAGCGCGCCGGCCGCGACCGAATCGCCGAGCAGCGCCAGCGTGGTCCAGCCGTTCAGCGTCAGCCATGCGGCGCCCGCCGTCAGCGCCGCAGTCACGGCCGTCTGCAGAACCAGGCGTTGCGCGCCGAAGGTCCGGTTGAAGGTGGCGGCCAGGAAAGCCACCGTCACCCCTACCGACAGCAGCAGCACGACATAGTCGGCGCCGGATTTCACGTCGGTGCGGCCCATCACCCAATAGGCGACGGCGCCCGAGAACAGGGTGAGAAGGCCGAGTTGCCAGACGCCGCGCGCGCCGTTCGGCTCGCGGTAGGCGATGGCCTCCGGCGGCAGGCCGGGAGCGGCCTTGGGCCAGATCATCGAGACGACGAAGACGTAGAGGGCGTACAGGCCCGACAGCAGCAGGCCGGGGATGAAGGCGGCCTCGTACATGTCGCCGACGGAGCGGCCGAGCTGGTCGGCCATGACGATCAGCACCAGCGACGGTGGGATGATCTGGGCCAGCGTGCCGGACGCGGCGATGATGCCGGACGCCAGACGGCGGTCGTAGCCGTAGCGCAGCATGATCGGCAGCGAGATCAGGCCCATGGAGATGACCGAGGCGGCGACCACGCCGGTCGTCGCCGCCAGCAGCGCGCCGACGAAGATCACCGCATAGGCCAGGCCGCCGCGGATCGAGCCGAACAGCTGCCCGATGGTGTCGAGCAGATCCTCGGCCATGCCGGAGCGCTCGAGCACCAGCCCCATGAAGGTGAAGAAGGGCACCGCCAGCAGCACGTCGTTGTTCATCGTGCCGTAGACGCGCTCCGGCAGCGCCTGGAACAGGTCGGGGCGGAACAGGCCCAGCTCGATGCCGATCAGGCCGAACAGCAGGCCGTTGGCGGCGAGCGCGAAGGCGACCGGATAACCCAGCAGCAGCATGACCACCAGCACGGCGAACATGATCGGCGCCATGTTGTGGCCGAACCAGCCTCGCCAGCCGTCCTGTTCGGCGAGCGCGCCGGCGCCCGGCACCGGCAGCACATAGAGCGCCACGGCGACGGCGGCCAGCAGCAGCAGGGAGATGACGGACAGCCGGACGGTGCGCGGCGAAAGGGAGGGGGAGGTCGTGCTCATCGCGCGTCTACCGGCTGGGAATGGTGTCGGGATGGGCGGTCCGCTCGCGCTCCGCGGCGAGCAATCTCTCGGCTTCGGCTTCGGCAGCCGCCTGATGGCCCCCGGCCCGCTGGTTGGCATCCTCCAGATGGCCGGCCATGATCGCGGCGCGCTTGACCAGCTCGGACAGGCCCTGGATGAACAGCACGGTGAAGCCCAACGGAATCAACAGCTTCGCCGGCCATTGCGGCAAGCCGCCCGCATTCATCGACTGCTCTTCGATGGCGAAGGAGGCGAGTGCGAAGGGCCAGGAGGTGATCATCATCACGAAGCTGAAGGGCAGCAGGAAGGCGATATGGCCGAACAGGTCGATGCCGTCGCGCGCGCGCTTTCTCAGCATCGCGTTGACGATGTCGATGCGGATGTGTTCGTCGTCCCGCAGCGTCCAGGGAGAGCAGAGCAGGAACACCGCGGCGAACAGCACCCATTGCAGTTCGAGCCAGGAGTTGGAGCTGACGTCGAACAGCTTGCGGACGACGGCGTTGACGGCCGACACCAGGATTGCCAGCAGGATCAGCCAGGATATCGTCTTGCCCAGCCACGCGGTGACCGCGTCGACCAGCTGGCAGGCCCTGACCAGGGCCGTCATCAGGGGGGAGGGGGTTGGACTCGTCATGGAGGGCAGCTTCTCCCGGAAGACCGGTCGCGAAGGCCGCGACGATGCCATGACGGGAAGCGGCAATGCCGCCACCCGGTCATGGCTGGGATATCGCAAGGAGAGACGGCGATCAGCGCCGGGTCAGGCGAAGCGTGGCGCTGTCATAGGCATATTCCGATGCCTGGAGCCACAGGTTCGAATCGTTCTGGAAGCGGCGGTAGCTCTCGTAGAACTTCTTGAAGGCCGGGTTCTTTTCCGACAACTCGTCATAGAGGTCCATCGCCGCCTTGTGGCTGGCCTGCAGCACGTCCTGCGGGAAGGCGCGCAGCTTGGCGCCATTGGCGACCACCCGCTTCAGCGCCGCCGGGTTCAGCACGTCGTAGCGCGCCACGCTGTCGACGTTGGCCAGCGCCGCGGCCGCGGTCAGGGCCGCCTGATAGTGCTTCGGCAGGCTGTTCCAGCGGTTGGTGTTGATGAAGAAATGCTGGAGCGAAGTGCCGTCCCACCAGCCCGGATAATAATAGTTGGGCGCGATCTTGTAGAGCCCGAGCTTCTCGTCGTCGTAGGGGCCGTTGAACTCCGCGGCGTCGATGGTGCCGCGTTCCAGCGCCGGGTAGATGTCGCCGCCGCCGACCTGCTGCGCCACCACGCCCAGCTTGGCCAGGATCTGGCCGCCCAGGCCGGAGATGCGGAACTTCAGACCCTTCAGATCCTCGACGCTCTTGATCTCGTTGCGGAACCAGCCGCCCATCTGCGAACCGGTGTTGCCGCCGGCAAGCGCCTTCAGGTTGTAGCCGGCATAGAACTCCTCCAGCAGCTTGCCGCCCTCGCCGTGATAGAACCAGGCGTTCTGCTGGCGGGTGTTCAGGCCGAAGGGCAGGCAGCAGCCGAAGGCGAAGGCCGGGTCCTTGCCGACATAGTAGTAGGATGCGGTGTGGCACATCTCGACGGTGTCGTTGCTGGCGGCGTCCAACGCCTGCAGCGCCGGGACCACCTCGCCGGCGGCGAAGACCTGGATCTGGAACTTGCCGTCGGTCGCCTCGGCGACGTTCTTCGCCATGACTTCGGCGCTGCCGTACAGCACGTCGATGTTCTTCGGGAAGCTGGACACGCAGCGCCAGCGGATCGTCGGCTCCGACTGTGCGATGGCCGGAGCGGCAAGCGTGGAGGCACCGGCGGCGACGGCGGCACCCTTGAAGAATTGACGACGCTTCATGCTGTTGTTCCTCCCGAAGTTCTTGTTGTGTGACGGCACGATACCGGCTGAGACTCCACGGATGCTGTCGTCGGCAAGACATCCGCCGGCCCTATAAAGAGCAGATGGGCATCCTGTTTCCCAACGTCCGACGGTGGGCGCGACATCTCCTTACCCGCGGTGTCTGTGGAATTGGCAGCGGCTGTTCCTGGGGGCGATGGTGACTGGCCGGGAACGGCCGGGTCGATGTGGTGACCCTGACAGTGGAGCAACCGGCCGCACAGAGGAATGTGTTTCGTGGGCATACCAGCCATAAGCTGGGCAAGCCATCAGCCACGCAAACCGTTTCGGCGGAGCCTCGCGGCCCTCCCCGAAACCGGGGTGGGTGCTGACGGTTTGCTATGCCCGCAATGAATATCTGTTACAGGCACGCCATGCGCTCCGCGATTGGCGGCTGATCGATAGTCTGTGGCGAACTGTTTCCAACCGCCTCAAACGACGGATGTTCAACCGCATGAACGGTAAGCGCCATGTCTAGGCCGTCCTCTCCGCTCAACGCCGCCGGGGCCGCCTATCTCGAAGCGCTGCAGGAGCGCTTCCGCGATGATCCCGCGTCGGTGGACGTGAGCTGGCGCGCCGTCTTCCAGATTCTGGATGAATTGGGCGCCGTCACTCCGGCCTCGCCGGTATCCGGCGCTTCGGCGACCGATCCGCTGCTGCGTGAGGAAATCCGTCAGCGCGGCCATGCTGCCGCCGCCCTCGATCCGCTGGGCCGTGCCGCCCCTCCCGTTGGGCCGGCGTCCGAGGACGCGGAGACGGCACGGCTGCGTCGGCTCTATCAGGGCACGCTGACGCTGGAAACCGCCCATATCGACTACCCGGCGCTGCGGTCCTGGCTGCGCGACGCTTATGAGGGCGCCGCCGCCCCGCCGGCGGACGCGCGGCGCCGGGCACTGTCGCTGCTGAGCGCGGCGGAGGAGTTCGAAAGGCTGCTCGGCACCCGCTACCCGACCAAGAAGCGGTTCGGCGCGGAGGGGATGGAGACGCTGATTCCGCTGCTGGACCGCATCCTCGCGGCTGCCGCGGCGGCAGGCGTCACCGAGGTGCAGGTCGGGACCATGCACCGCGGCCGGCTCAGCCTGATGGCCAATGTGCTGGGCAAGCCTCTGGTCGAACTGTTCGCCGGCATCAAGGGGATGCATCCCTTCCTGTCCGACCCGCCGGTTCCCGCCGACGTTCCCTATCACATGGGGGTGGAAAGCAGCCTGTCCTACGGCGACGGGACGCTGGCGCTGACCCTGTCCCCCAACCCGTCGCATCTGGAGGCGATCAACCCGGTCACTCTGGGCCGTGCGCGGGCGCGCCAGGATCTGGTCCGGGAGCAGGGCGGCGAGGCACGCCGGGTGCTGTGCGTGCTGCTGCACACCGATGGCAGCGTGATCGGCCAGGGCAGCGTGACCGAGGCGCTGCAACTGTCGGGCGTCCCCGGCTTCACCGTTGCCGGCACCATCCATATCGTGGTCAACAACCAGATCGGCTTCACCACCGAACGCGACGAGGCGCGGACCTCCCTCCACTGCACCGGCCTGTGGAAGGCGGTGGACAGCCCCATCCTGCACGTCAACGCCGACGATCCGGACGCGGCGCTGCGGGCCGCCGACCTCGCGGTCGCCTTCCGGCAGACGCACGGACGCGATGCGGTGATCGACCTCGTCGGCTACCGCCGCAACGGCCACAACGAGATCGACGAGCCGCGCTTCACCCAACCGCTGGACTACGCGGCGATCGACACCCACCTGCCCGTGCGCGCGCTCTATGCCGGGCGTCTGGCCGCCGAAGGGGTGGTGGTGGAGGGCGCCGTCGACGCGCTTGCCGCCGGGCACAAGGCCCGCTTCCAGGAGGCATTGGCGGCCGCCGCCGATCACCGGCCGAACCATGACGGCTTCCCCGGCGGACGCTGGACGCCGTTCGCTTCCGGCGGATCGTCTGCCATCGAACCGGAAACCGGCATCGGTCCCGACCGGCTGCAGGCTCTGCTGGCGGCGCTGGCCGCCATTCCCGACGGACTGACGGTGGACCGCAAGGTGGAGCGCGTCATCCGCCGCCGCGCCGAAGAGCCGCTGGACTGGGCGACCGGCGAGGCGCTGGCCTTCGCCACGTTGCTGACCGACGGGGTGCCGGTGCGGCTGACCGGCCAGGACGTGGTGCGCGGCGCCTTCTCCCACCGGCATTTCGCCCTGACCGATGCGGTCACCGGGAAGCGCCATGTCACCCTGAACCATCTGGGCGTCGCCCAGGCCCGCTTCGACGTGGTCAACAGCCCGCTGTCGGAATATGCCGTGCTCGGCTTCGAATACGGCTACAGCCTGGAGCGGCCCGACGCGCTGGTGATCTGGGAGGCGCAGTTCGGCGATTTCGCCAACGGCGCCCAGATCATGATCGACCAGTTCGTCGTCAGCGCGGAGGACAAGTGGCGCCAACCTTCCGGCCTCGTCATCCTGCTGCCGCACGGGCTGGAAGGGCAGGGGCCGGAGCATTCCTCCGCCCGGCCGGAGCGCTTCCTGCAGATGGCGGCGCGCGACAACATCCGCATCGCGCATCCGTCCACCCCGGCGAACTATTTCCACCTGCTGCGCCGGCAGATGTTGCGGCGCGACCGCAAGCCGCTGGTGGTGCTGAGCCCGAAGACCCTGCTGCGCCTGCCTGCGGCGGTGTCCGCGCTGGCAGACTTCGCGCCTGGCACCGGGTTCCAGCCGGTCGTCGTCACCGCCGGCGAGCGCGCCGCACGCATTCTGCTGTGCAGTGGCAAGCTGGCCTACGAGCTGGAGCGCGAACGGGCCGCACTGGGCGCCGAGGATGTGGCGGTGGTGCGGCTGGAGATGCTGTATCCTCTGCCCGAAGCCGATTTGTCGGCCCTGTTCCGCCGTTGGCCGGAGGCGTCCTGCGTGTGGGTGCAGGAGGAGCCGGAAAACCTGGGCGCCTGGACCTACCTCGACCGCCGGCTGGAGGCATTGCGGGAGGCGGCCGGCTGCGCCGAACCGCGCGTCGCGTGCGTGGCCCGTGCAGAGGCGGCCTCTCCCGCCGGCAGCTTCCACGGCGACCATGACGCCGACCAGCGCCGGCTGGTCGAACGGGCCTTCGCCGGGGTCGCCGCCGCCGGAATCGAGGCCTCCCTGCCGTCCCGCGGAAAAGCGGCGGCGGAGTGACGAGCCGCCCGTCTTCAGCGACGGTTGGACCTGAGAGCAAACACCGCACAACGAACACCGGGGAAACGCGCCGATGTCTTCCACCTTGAGCACCGTCAGCCCGTCCGAAGCCGCTCCGCAGCTGCTTCCCGATCTGTTGCAGGCCACGGCCTCGGCGCTCGACGCAGTGGCGCAGTTGGCCGAGGCGGCGGAGCGCGGCGTCGCGGCGCTGGTGGCGCCGGATGGGCGCGTTGATGCCGCACTGCTCGACCGCCATCAGGTGGCGGCGCATGGCTTCGCCTGGGTCGCGACCTATGCCGAGGCGCTGCGCCAGATGCGGGGCTGGGCGGAACGGCTGGACCGCGCCGGCCGGCTGGGCGAGCTGGAATCGGCCATGCTCCAGGCGGCGTTCGGCGAGTATCTGGCCCAGCTCGACGGCGGTTTGGCGATGAGCCAGGGCGAGATCGTCCGTCCCGCCGATTTCGGGCTGGGCGAGGCGGAGCGGGACGCCTTCCGCACCGAGGCGGTGCGCCGGCTGATCGCTGCCGGCAACGCCTCCGGCCTGCGGCTGCGCATCGCCGAACTGCTGGCCGATGCGCTGCATGGCGGCGGCTTCGGCGACCCGGCCCTGGAGGACGAGGCGCTGGACATGGTCCGCGACCAGTTCCGCCGTTTCGTCGCCGACGCGGTCGAGCCGCATGCCCACGACTGGCATCTGAAGGATGAGCTGATCCCGCTCGCCGTCGTCGAGCAGATGGCCGAGATGGGCGTGTTCGGCCTGACCGTGCCGGAAGAGGATGGCGGGCTGGGCATGGGCAAGCTCGCCATGTGCGTGGTGACGGAGGAGCTGTCGCGCGGCTATATCGGCGTCGGCTCTCTCGGCACCCGCGCGGAGATCGCGGCCGAACTGATCCGCATGGGCGGCACTGCCGAACAGCGGGCGCGCTGGCTGCCGCGCATCGCGTCGGGCGAGATCCTGCCGACCGCCGTGTTCACCGAGCCCAACACCGGCTCCGACCTGGGCAGCCTGCGCACCCGCGCGGTGCCGGACGGCGACCTCTATCGCATCACCGGGGCGAAGACCTGGATCACCCATGGCAGCCGGTCGGATCTGATGACGCTGCTGGTGCGCACCGATCCGGACGCTCCGGGCTATCGCGGCCTGTCAATGCTGCTGGCCGAGAAGCCGCGCGGCACCGAGGACGAGCCCTTCCCGGCGGAGGGCATGAGCGGCGGCGAGATCCCGGTGCTGGGGTATCGCGGCATGAAGGAATACGAAATCGGCTTCGACGGCTTCGCCGTCCCCCGCGAGAACCTGTTGGGCGGTGTCGAGGGCCAGGGCTTCAAGCAGCTGATGGCGACCTTCGAATCCGCCCGCGTGCAGACCGCCGCCCGCGCCGTCGGCGTGGCGCAGAATGCCATGGAACTCGGCCTGCGCTATGCCCAGGAGCGCGTCCAGTTCGGCCGTCCGCTCGCCGCCTTCCCGCGCGTCGCCGGCAAGCTGGCGTGGATGGCGGTGGAAACGATGATTGCCCGCCAGCTGACCTATTTCGCCGCGCGGGAGAAAGACAGCGATCGCCGCTGCGACATCGAAGCCGGCATGGCGAAGCTGCTTGCCGCGCGCGTCGCCTGGTCGAATGCCGACAACGCCGTGCAGATCCACGGGGGCAACGGCTACGCCGTCGAATATCCGATCAGTCGTGTGCTGTGCGATGCCCGCATCCTGAACATCTTCGAAGGGGCGGCGGAAATCCAGGCCCAGGTTGTGGCGCGCGGTCTGCTTACTCGGCGCAATTGACGGCAGGACGCAGCGGAGGACGGGGCAGGACTGACCTGCCGCGACTCCGCTTGTGTCATACCGGCGTATTCGCTATCCGACGCGGAGGCCGAACGACGAGACCCGCTCCTCATGGAACTTCTGGAACTGCGCTATTTCGTCCAGGTGGCCGAGCTTGGAAGCTTTTCCAAGGCATCGGTCAAGCTTGGCATCACCCAGCCTGCGCTCAGCCGGCAGGTCCAGAAGCTGGAGCACGAGCTGCGCACCAGCCTGTTCTACCGTCATGGACGCGGCGTTTCGCTGACTCAGCAGGGGCGCAAGCTGTACGACGTGGTCCGCCATCTGCTGGGCGCGCTGTCGGAGATCAAAGAGGAGATCCAGGACCAGTCGGAACGGCTGACCGGGTCCGTCACGCTGGGGCTGCCCCCATCGATCTGCGCCACGCTGGGGGCGCCCCTGGCCCGCCGGTTCCACGAGAACTATCCCGACGCCACGCTGCGCATCCACGAGGTGTTCAGCGGCACGCTGCTGGAATGGGTGGAGGGCGGACGCCTCGACCTCGCCGTCCTTTACGATGCCCGGCGCGGGCGCAGCATGCTGTCGTCGCCCCTGCTGGTGGAGAATCTGCTCCTGGTGCAGTCGGCGAAGGATGCCGGTGCCGGCAATGACGGGCCGGTCGGGGTGGAGATGCTGGGCGACCTGCATTTCGTGCTGCCGGGCCTGGAGAACGGCCTGCGCCGGGTGGTGGATGCAGCGGTGCGCCGGGCCGACATCGATCTGCAGGTCGATATGGAGATCGACTCCGTCACCGCCATCAAGCAGCTGGTCGAGGAGGGAATGGGAGCGACCATCCTTCCCTTCGGCGCCGTCCACCGCGAGGTGCGCCAGGGCCGGCTGGTCGCGCGCGAGATCACGTCGAAGGACATGCACGCGATGCTGGTCACCGCGACGCCGCTGCATCAGCCGGTATCGAAGGCGACCCGCGCCCTGCTGCGGCTGATCCATGTCGAAGTCGTCAAATGCGTCGCCAACGGCGTGCTGAAGGGCAAGGTCGTCGCTCCCGGCAGCGCGGGGGAGAACAGCGCGCTTTGAAGGTGCCTTTTGAAGACGCCTGGGGCCGTGCTCCGCCCCGTTATGCTTTGGCTGCTGATAGCAGTTATGACGGATGGTCCATAGCACGGCCCGTTCGGCGCGGATAGCCTCCCCCCATCACCACATAATCCCCTGGGGAGGAACCGAGAATGACGAAGCGCCTGGACGGCAAGGTTGCCCTGATCACCGGGGCGGCGCAGGGCCTGGGTCTTGCGATGGCCGAGACCTTCGTGCGCGAAGGCGCCCGCGTGGCGGTCGTGGACATCAACGGCGACGCCGCCCGTGCGGTGGCGGAACGGCTGGGCGAGGCCGCCATCGGCATCGCCGCCAACGTCACCAAGACCGCCGATGTCGAGATGACCATCGCCGCCACGGTCGAGAAGTTCGGTCGTCTCGACATCCTGGTGAACAATGCCGGCTCCACCCACGCCAATGGCCCGTTCGAGAACGTGACCGAAGAGGAATTCGACCGCGTCTTCGCCCTGAACGTCAAGTCGATCTACCTCTATTCCAAGGCGGTGGTGGCGACGATGCGGGCGCAGAAGTCCGGCGTGATCCTCAATATCGGCTCCACCGCCGGGTTGCGTCCGCGTCCGGGACTGGTCTGGTACAACGCCACCAAGGGCGCGGTGCACAACATCACCCAGTCGCTTGCGCTGGAACTGGCGCCCGACAACATCCGCGTCTGCGCGCTGGCGCCGGTCGCCACCGAAACGCCGCTGCTCGCCACCTTCATGGGCGGCGACACCCCGGAGAAGCGGGCGCGCATGCTGGGCATCGTTCCGCTCGGCCGCCTGGGCCAGCCCTCCGATGTCGCCAACGCCGCGCTGTATCTCGCCTCCGACGAGGCGTCCTTCATCACCGGCGTGGTGCTGGAGATCGACGGCGGCCGCTGCGTCTGAGGACCGGCCGTTCAAGGCCGGGGCGTGTCCGCGCTCCGGCCTGACCGAACCCCGCCGCCCCTCTCCATCCACCCCGAGCGGAAGCCGTCTCCCATGTCCTCGCTACTTTCCGATCTGCGCATCGTCGAAGTCTCGGCCTTCGTCGCGGCTCCGCTGGGCGGCATGACGCTGGCCCAGCTGGGCGCGGAGGTGATCCGCATCGACCCCATCGGCGGCAACATCGACTACCGCCGCTGGCCGCTGGCGCCCAACGGCACCAGCCTTTATTGGACGGCGCTGAACAAGGGGAAGCGGTCGGTCGCCCTGGCGCTCGACAAGCCGGAGGGACGGGAGATCGCCCAGGCCATCATCACCGCGTCGGGCGAGGATGCCGGCTTTCTGCTGACCAACCTGCCGGCCAGCGGCTGGATGGGCTACGAGGCGCTTTCCGCCAAGCGCGACGACCTGATCATGCTGCGGCTGACCGGCAACCCGGACGGTTCGGCGGCGGTGGATTACACCGTCAACTGCGCCGGCGGATTCCCGATGGCGACCGGCAGGGGAGGGGAGCCGGTGAACCATGTGCTGCCGGCCTGGGACGTGGCGGCGGGCCTCTACCTCGCCACCGGGCTGCTGGCGGCCGAACGGCATCGACGCCGCACCGGCCGGGGGCAGGAGGTGACGGTGGCGCTGGCCGATGTGATGCTGGCGACCGTCGGCAATCTCGGCTACCTCGCCGACGTCCGGGTGAACAGCGCCGTGCGCCAGCCGATGGGCAACGACCTGTACGGCGCCTATGGCCGCGACTTTCCCACCGCCGATGGACGGCGCGCGATGGTCGTCGCCATTTCCAACCGCCAGTGGAAGGCGTTGGGCAAAGCGACCGGGCTGGCCGACAGGCTGGCGATGATCGGCCCGCTGATGGGCGTGGACATGGACGACGAAGGCGGACGCTTCCAGGCCCGCGATGCGATCTCCGCCGTGCTCGCCCCCTGGTTCGCCGCCCGCACGTTGGCGGAGGTGGAGGGCGCGTTCGCCGGCTCGGGCGTGCTGTGGGGGCCCTACCGCGATTTCGGCCAGCTCGTCGCCGAGGACGCGCGCTGCTCCACCGCCAACCCGCTTTTCCGTGAAATCGACCAGCCCGGCGTCGGGTCGCTGCTGGTTCCCGGATCGCCACTCGGTTTCCCTGGGATGGGTGAGCGCACCGATCATCGCCCGGCCCCCGGTCTGGGGCAGGACACCGATGCGGTGCTGGCCGATCTGCTGGGGCTGCCCTCCGCGGAGATCGGCCGCCTTCATGATGCCGGCATCGTCGCGTAGGTCGCCGGGGTGCCTGGGCAGGCAGTCCTCATGCCGCCGGAGAGGTCGATGCGGGTGTGCGGAAAAGCCGTCCGCGGCCGTCCAGCGGATCCGTCACGCCGGCAAGGCGCAGGCTGTGCCAGGCCAGCGCGTGGTTGCTTGAGGTGACCGGCTTGCCGGTGCGCGCCTCCAGCGCCTCGACCGCCTCGGCGACGCGCAGGCTGGTGCAGGAAACGAAGACGGCGTCCACCTCCGGGTGGGCGGCGGCCTGCTCGACCGCGGCGGCGATGGACTCCGGAGCGATGCGCGCCGCGACCGTGTCGTCGGGCTCGTCGAAGATCGCCAGCACCGGCACCCGATAGCCGGCTTTCACGAAGTAGTCCCGCATCGCTTCGCCGACGCTGCGCTGGTAGGGCGCGACAAGGCCGATGCGCCGGGCACCCAGGGCGGCGAGGGCGGCATCCACCGCCTCGACCGGGGTGGTGGTGGCGATGCCCGGCCGAGCCTCGCGGATCCGCTCGCGCACGCGCTCCGGGCCGATCACCATGCTGCCCGAGGTGCAGCCGAAGGCCACCACGTCCAGCGGCAGCTCGGGCAGGATCAGGCGGGTCGTCGGGGCGATGTCCTGCTCCATCCGTGCCAGCGTTTCCGGCACGATCTCCTTGTCGTTCCACAGGCGCGCGTTGTAGACGGCGATGCCCGGCTGGCCGAGCAGGAAGCGCCATTCATGCTCGATGGTCTGGTCGGTGGCGAGCACCAGCAGCCCGATGGCGGCGCGGGCGGCGAGGCCGCCGTCGGTCGCGAAGGGCAGGACCACGGTTGCGGTTGGGGTGGCGGCCGGGCAAACTGCGCCGTCCCCGGCGACGGTGATGTTGGTATCCATCTCGGGAGGTCTCCCATTGGCGCGGGCGCGCCGCCATGGACGCGGCGCCGCCCGCGCGGCTGTCAGTGGACGGCCTGCATGCCGTCGAGCGGGATGGCCGGAGTGCGGCCGGCGATCAGGTCGGCGGTGATTCGGGCCGACCCGCAGGACATGGTCCAGCCCATGTGGCCGTGCCCGGTGTTGAGAAACAGGTTGCGCTGACGCCCCCGCCCGAAGATCGGCGTCCCTTCGGGCGTCATCGGCCGCAGCCCCGCCCAATAGCTGGGCCGGCTGTAGTCGGCCGCGTCGGGGAACAGGTCGCGCGCCGCCGCCAGCATGGTCTGGAAATCCGCCGGGCTGTGGCGCTTGTCGTAGCCGGCGAAATCGGCGGTCGCGGTGATGCGCAGACGGTCGCCCATCGGCGCGTAGGCGACGAGGTTCTCCTCGTCCACCCCGCCGATGCGCGGCGTGTTGTTGCGCCCCGCCACCGGCACGGTGACCGAATAGCCCTTGATCGGGTAGATCGGCAGCGACAGGCCGAGCGGCTTCGCCAGCGCCGCGCTCTGGCAGCCCAGCGCCAGCACATAGGCGTCGGCGGTGAGCCTGCCCTTGTCGGTGAGCAGCCCGGTCACCTCGCCGGCGGCAGTTTCGACGCCGCGGATCGTCGTGCCGTAGAGGAAGCGCACGCCGCGCTCCGCACACCAGTCGGCGAGGTTGCGGGTGAACAGCCGGGCGTCGCCGCTCTCGTCGGACGGCGCATAGATGCCGCCGACGATGCGGTCCCTGGTCGGCAGCAGGGCCGGGTCGATGGCGGCGGCGCGGTCGCGGTCCACCACCTCCAGGGGCAGGCCGTTGTCGGTCAGGATCTTCATCTTGGCGACCCCGGCATCGAAAGCCGCGGGGGTGCGGTAGAGGTAGAGCAGACCGCCCTTGGCGCCGTCGAAGGCAACCCCGGTGTCCTGGACCACCTCATGCAGCATGTCCTGCGAATAGAGGCTGAGCCGCACCTTGCGGGCGGTGTTGACCGCCACCCGCTCCGCCCGGCAGTTGCCGAGGAACTTCAGCGACCAGGACCACAGCGCCGGATCCAGCCGCAGCCGGAAACGCAGAGCCTGATCGTTGCGCCACAGCGACTTCAGCAGGATCTTCGGGGCCTTCGGCGACGCCCAGGTGTAGGCGTGGCCGGGCGCCACCAACCCCGCATTGGCGAAGCTGGTCTCGTCGGCGGCCCCGTCATGCCGTTCGACGACGGTGACCTCGTGCCCGTCCTTGAGAAGGCAGTAGGCCGTCGTCACCCCGACGACCCCGCTGCCCATCACGATGACCTTCATGGACGCCTCCTTGGCATGAGCGCCTCCCCGGCTCGGGCGGTCACAGCGACGCGGTCACCTGGATCTCGACGGTGAATTGCGGCGCGGCGAGCTTGGCCTCGACGCAGGCGCGCACCGGCGTGTTGCCGGCGGCCACCCAGGCGTCCCACACCCCGTTCATCTCGGCGAAGCCGGCGATGTCGGAGAGCCAGATGGTGGCGGTCAGCAGCTTGGTTTTGTCGGTGCCGGCGGCGGCCAGCAGTTCGTCGATCCGGCCGAGGATGTCGGTGGTCTGCTCGGCCACGGAGGCGCCCGGCGCCCGCAGGGCCACCACGCCCGCCGTGTAGACAAGACCGCCGCACACGACGGCCTGGCTCATGCGCGGGCCGACCTCGATACGCTGGATGCTCATGATTGTCTCCCATAATGCCGGCGGGCCGGAAGGCGGCACCGCTTCTCCCAAGCACGATACGTAACTGTATACAGAATAGTCCACAGAATTCTTGCCAATGCTGCGTCGCCCAAAAACCGGGCCCAATTGTTGTGCAGTTGCACAAATGCTTGCCTATCGAACAATTCCGTTGACGACATGCCGAGCGCAGCGATACGCTTAAGTGTATACAGATTGTCATTCAGATTAACGTTCACCGGCAGGGAGATGTGCGATGGCGAGGATGAATGGCTTGACCCGCGGCATGACCGGACGCATGACCCGGCGCTCCGCGAATGGGGCGCTGCTGGGCGCGATGGCGCTGGCGATGCTGGGTGGCGGCGCCGCGCGAGCGCAGGACACGGTGACGCTGGGCGCCGTCCTGCCGCTGAGCGGGGCCAGCGCCACCATCGGCGAGGACCAGCGCCGCGGCATCGAGCTGGCGGTGGAGAAGGTCAACGCCGAGGGCGGTGTGCTTGGCCGCAAGCTGGCGGTCGCGGTCGAGGATTCCGGCGGGCGGGCGCAGAGCGCCATCGACGCGGCGCGCAAGCTGGTGTCGGTGTCGAAGACCCCGGTGGTGATCGGCGAGTATTCGTCGGGCAACACCATCCCGGTCGGCCAGTATCTCCAGCGCGAGGGGGTCGTCCACATCAACCCCGGCTCCTCCTCGCCGGTGATCAAGACCATCGGCGACCGGTCCTTCAGCACCATCGGACTGGACGATGTCGCCGGAAAGTTCACCGCAGAGGCCGTCTACGGCATGGGCCACCGCAAAGCGGTCTTCCTCGCCCCCAACAACGCCTATGGCCAGGGCGTCTACACCGAGACGAAGGCGGCGTTCGAGGCGCTGGGCGGTCAAGTGGTCGCCAACCTGCTCTACACCGAGGGCCAGTCGAACTACCGGCGCGAGCTGCAGCGCATCGCCGCCGCCAAGCCCGACGTCATCATCTATTCCGGCTACGGCCAGGAGGCGGCGACGATCAACCGCGAGGCCTTCGAACTCGGTCTGTCGAAGACGCCGTGGTTCGGCATCTACCTGTCGATGTGCACCGCCGACTCCCGGCCTGAGACGGTCGAGGGCCAGATGGGCATGGAGGTCAACTATGTCGGGCCCGACGGCGCGTGGTACCGCGACGCCTACCAGAAGAAGTTCGGCAAGGAGTTCGCCACCACCTTCAGCGGCTACACCTACGACGCCGTGATGATGGCCGCCGCCGCCATCAACAAGGCCGGCAGCGCCGAGCCGGCGAAGATCCGCGATGCGCTGGCCGCGCTCGGCGACTATGCCGGGGCGACCGGCCCGATCGCCTTCGACGCCCAGGGGCAGCGCAAGACCCAGCCCTACATCGTCGTCTCCTACAAGAGCGGCGAGCTGAAGACGGCGGCCAAGTAGGCGCCGCCGCTCCATCCCGGACCTTCCGCAAACAAGGGCTCCCGGCCGGCCGGGAGCCCCGATCCGGCCGACCGGAGACACGCCCGTGATCCAGATACTGATCGACACCCTGATCCGCACGAGCGACCTCGCTTTGATCGCTCTCGGCCTCAGCCTGTCCTACGGGGTCAGCCGCTTCCCCAACGTCGCCCATGTCGAGATGGCGCCGCTCGGCGCCGCGGTGGCGCTGGCCGTGGCCGCCCTGTTCCCAGCCGGCGGGCTGGTCGGCGCCGTCATCGCCGGGGCGCTCGCCGCCGGGCTGGCGGCGATGCTGCTGCACCGCTTCGCCTTCGAGCGGCTTGCCGCCGTCGGGCCGGCCAGCGCGCTGATCGGTTCGCTCGCCATCGCCATGATGCTGCGGGCCGGTCTCCAGGCGGTCTTCGGCACCCGGCCGCAGCAGTTCGACACGCCGCTGACCCCGCCGCACGATCTGTGGGGTGCCATCCTGTCCGACCTGCAGATCGCCGCCATTGTCATCACCGCCGTCTGTCTGGCCGGCTTCTTCGCCATGCTGCGGTTGACCCCGCTCGGGCGCTCGATCCGCGCCATTGCCGCCAACCCGGCGCTTGCCACCGCGTCCGGCATCGACGCCCGGCGCGTCACGCTGGTCACCGT
The DNA here is from genome assembly GCA_023423695.1 of Pseudomonadota bacterium. Lineage (GTDB taxonomy): Bacteria > Pseudomonadota > Alphaproteobacteria > Azospirillales > Azospirillaceae > Azospirillum. The sequence goes on from JAFAFA010000086.1 coordinate 23,738, forward strand.
CTTCCTCGGCGGCATGCTGGCCGGCATCGGCGGCATCCTGCTGGCGCTGGTGACCCAGCTCGACATCGGCATGGGGCAGATGCTGCTGCTGCCGGTCTTCGCCGCCGCCATCGTCGGCGGGCTCGGCAGCCTGCCGGGCGCCGTGATGGGCGCCTTCGCCATCGCGCTGGCCGAGACGCTGGTGATGCGCATCGATTTCGGCCTGCTGGCCGGCGAGGGGCCGCGCTACCTGCCGCTCGGCTACCTGACCGGCATCGGCTTCGCGCTCATCGTCGTCACCCTCGTGTACCGCCCGGAAGGGCTGCTGAGCCGGGGAGGCCGCCGTGCTTGAGTTTTGCCTGCATGTGCTGATCATGTCGGCGATCTTCGGGATCGCCGCAGTCAGCCTCAACCTCCAGGCCGGCACCAGCGGCCTGCTCAATTTCGGCCAGATCGCGCTGTTCGGCATCGGCGCCTACGCGGTCGCCATCCTGACCCGCGCCGGTCTGCCCTGGCCGGCCGCCCTGCTCGCCGGCATGGCTGCGGCGGCGCTCGGCGGCTTCGCCATCGGCCGGCTCGGCCGCGACCTCGCCGCCGAATACTGGGCGCTGGCGACGTTGGCGGTGGCCGAACTGGTGCGGCTGGTCGCCCTCAACGAGGATTGGCTGACCGGCGGGCCGCAGGGCATCGGCGGCATCACCGGCCTGTTCCCTGGCCTCGACGGCCCGGCGCGGGCCTTCGCCACCCTGGCGCTGGCGGCGGCGCTGCTGCTCGCCACGGCGCTGACGGCGCGGCGGCTTGGGGAAACTCAGTTCGGCCGCGTGCTGCGGCTGATGCGAGAGAATCCCGACCTCGCCACCGCGCTCGGCCACGACATCGTCGCCTGCAAGGTGAAGGTGCTGGCGATCGGCGGGGCAATGGCCGGGCTGGCGGGCGGACTCTACACCCTCTATCTCGCCTTCATCGGGCCGGACCAGCTGCTGCCCTTCGAGACCTTCCTGATCTGGACGATGGTCGTGCTCGGCGGACTCGGCAACGTCGCAGGGGCGGTGGTCGGCGCCCTGCTGGTCACCACGCTCTATGCGGGCATCCCGTTCCTGAAGGATGTCGTCGCCCTTCCGTCCGACCTGACCGGCAGCCTGCGCGTCTTCGCCATCGGCTCGATCGTGCTGGCCGCCCTGATGCTGAAACCCCAGGGGCTGGTCCCCGAACGGCTGCGGAGGCTCCATGCTCAGCGCCCATGACGTCACCCGCAGCTTCGGCGGGCTGACCGCGGTCAACCATGTCAGCCTGGAGATCGGCACGCGCGAGATCGTCGGTCTGGTCGGCCCAAACGGCTCCGGCAAGACGACGCTGCTCAACCTCTTGAGCGGCTTCCTGGCGCCGACCAGCGGCGAGATCCGCCTCGACGGCACCACGGTCAGCGCGCGCCGCGCTTGGCAGCCGAGCCGGCTCGGCCTGCGCCGCACCTTCCAGCTGCCCAAGCTGCCGGCCCGCATGTCGGTGCTGGAGGTGATGCTGGCCGGCGGGCGGCTGCCGGCCGGCGCCTCGCCCTGGCGGTCGCTGCTGACGCCTGGGGCGGTGCGGCGCGAGGAGGCGGCCTTCCTCGACAAGGCGATGGGGCTGCTGGCCGAGGTCGACTTGGCCGGCCTTGCCGACCATCCGGCCGGCGGCCTGTCAGGCGGGCAGCAGAAGCTGCTCGGGCTGGCGGCGGCGCTGATGGACGACCCGGCGGTGCTGCTGCTCGACGAGCCGACGGCGGGCGTCAACCCGTCGCTGCGCCGGCGCATGGCCGACCATCTGCGGCGCATCCGCGACGGCGGCACCGCGCTGGTCATCGTCGAGCACGACATGGGGTTCATCGGCGACCTGTGCGACCGCTGCCTCGCGCTGGACAAGGGGGCGGTGATCGCCAACTGCCGGCCCGACGAGCTGAGCGGCAACCAGCAGGTGGTCGAGGCCTATCTCGGCCGCCGCCGCCCCGGCGTTCCCCTGCGGGTGGTCGCCGGCGGAACGGCCGGCGCCAAATCGAGCGGAGCCAGAGCATGACGCTTTCGGTACATGAGGTACGCGCCGGCTATGTGCCGGACGCCGACATCCTGAACGGCCTGTCCATCATGGTGGAGCCGGGGGAGATCGTCACCATCCTCGGCCCCAACGGGTCGGGCAAGTCGACGCTGCTAAAGACCGTCGTCGGCCAGCTCCGCCCGCGCGCCGGCCGTGTCATCGCCGATGGCCGCGATCTCGCCGGCATCCCGGTCCACAGGCGGATCCGCGACTGCGGCGTCGCCTATGTGCCTCAGCTCGACAACATCTTCGGCCCGCTCACCATCCGCGAGAATCTAGAGCTGGGCGGCCAGTTCGTCGAGCCCGCCGCCCGCAAGACCCGGCTGGAACAGCTGCTGGAGCATTACCCGAACCTCGGCCGCAAGGCCGGGGCGCGGGCCGACAGCCTGTCGGGCGGCGAGCGGCAGATGCTGGCGCTCGCCCGCGCGCTGATGCCGGGACCGCGTCACCTGCTGCTCGACGAGCCGTCGGCCGGCCTGTCGCCGCTGATGATGGACGAGCTGTTCGCCCACATCCGCCGCATCCGCGACCGCGAAGGCGTCTCGGTCCTGATGGTCGAGCAGAATGCGGCGGAATCGCTGGAGGTCTCCGACCGCGCCTATGTGCTGGTCATGGGGCAGGTGCATCGGGAGGGCACGGCCCAGGAGATCCTGGAGGACGAGACGGTCGGGCACCTCTATCTGGGGGCTGGCGCGGTGCATTGACCCCCCATCTGCAATCGCTTTGGTCGCAGGTGTGTATACTGGCCTGCATATTCCGTCAGTGCTATGGTCCCGCGCGATGCACCGTCAAGGTGTGTCGCGGGGACATCGCCGTCGGAAACCGGTATCGCTTTCCGGGTGTTGTTCCACCGGCACCGCAGGAAACACATAGGACGATCATGGCGGGAACCCCGCGCAAGAAGACCATCAAGTCGGCACCCGCACCGCGCGCAGCCGACAGCGTGAACCGCGTCTATGCGGCGATCCAGCGCATGGCGGTGAATTTCGAGTTCCGGCCTGAACAGCGGATCAACGAGGTGGAACTGGCCGCCACCCTGGGCGTCAGCCGGACGCCGGTACGCGAAGCACTGAACCGCCTGGTGATCGAAGGACTGATCACGCTGGTGCCGAACAAAGGCTTTTATTGCCGCCCCTTCGACGCCGAGCAGATCATCGGCCTGTTCGAAGTGCGCGCGGCATTGGAGAGGCTCAGTGTGGAACTCGCGGCCGAACGCGCCAGCGACGTCCGCATCGCCGAACTGATGGATTTCTGGAACGGCGTGCGGGCAAGCCGCGCCGCGATGGACGCCGAGGAACTGACCAGCCGCGACGAGGAGTTCCACATCCGCATCGCCGCGATGGGCGGCAACCCCGAGCTGGTCCGCATGCTGGAGAGCATCAATGCGCGGATCCGCTTCGTCCGCCGCATAGAGATCGAAAACCCTCAGCGCCGCACCACCACCTTCGACGAGCATCTGGCCATCGCCGAGGCGCTGAAGGCGCGCGACCGCGTCCGGGCGGTGTCCTGCATGTCGGACCATATCGGCATCAGCGTGGCCGACGCCGTCGCCGCCATGAAGGAAGGGCTGGCGCGGATCTACATGGGCCGCATCGCAAGCTGAGCCGGCCCCAGGCGGCACTTGCCCCCTCGGTGAAAGTGTGTACACTTCAGAATGCACAATGACACCGAGGGAGGGCGCTCATGCCGGACGGCGTGGCGATAACGGGCGCGGTGACGCTGGACGACAAGTATCGGGCCGAGCACGGCCGCGTTTTCCTGAACGGGACGCAGGCGCTGGTGCGGATGGCGCTGCTCCAGAAACGGCGCGACCGTGCCGCCGGCCTGCGCACAGCCGGGCTGGTCAGCGGCTACCGCGGCTCGCCGCTGGGCACCATCGACATGGAGATGGGCCGCGCGCGGGGCTTCCTGCAGGACCACGACATCCGCTTCGTTCCCGGCGTCAACGAGGATCTGGCCGCGACCGCCCTGTGGGGAAGCCAGCAGATCCATCTTCAGGACAAGCCGGAGTGGGACGGCGTCTTCGGCCTGTGGTACGGCAAGGGGCCGGGGGTGGACCGCACCGGCGACGCCTTCCGCCATGCCAACCTCGCCGGTTCCGCGGCTCGGGGCGGCGTGCTGGTGCTGGCCGGCGACGACCACACCTGCAAATCCTCCACCACCTCGCACCAGAGCGAATACGCCCTGGTCGATGCGATGATGCCGATCCTCAGCCCCGCCGGCATCCCGGAGATGATCGAATATGGGCTGCACGGCTGGGCGCTGTCGCGCCTGTCCGGCTGCTGGACCGCCATGAAGGTGACGGCCGACCTGACCGACCGCAGCGTCTCGATGACGCTCGATCCTGCCTTTCCGGTCATCCGCCAGCCGGCGGATCTCGTCCTGCCGCCCGGCGGCCTCAACATCCGCTGGCCGGACAGCCCGCAGGAGCAGGAAGCCCGTCTTCACCTGCACAAGATCCCGGCGGCGCTGGCCTATGTCCGCGCCAATGGTTTGAACCGCGTGGCGCTGGGCGGGAGCGGCGCCCGCTTCGGCATCGTCACCGCCGGCAAAGCCTATCTCGACGTCCGCCAGGCGCTGGCGGAACTCGGGATCGGCGAAGGGCAGGCGGCGGCGCTCGGCATCGCCGTCTTCAAGGTGGCGGTGCCCTGGCCGCTGGAGCCGGACGGCCTGCGCGCCTTCGCCGCCGGCCTCGACGAGATCCTGGTGGTCGAGGAGAAGCGGCCGCTGATCGAAGGCCAGATCAAGGACATCCTCTACGGCCTGCCGGCGGATCAACGCCCGCGCGTCACCGGCAAGAGCGACGAGTCCGGCGCGCCGCTGCTGCGCTCCCACGACGAGCTGTCGGTCGCCGAGATCGCCCAGGCCGTCGCCCGGCGGCTGGCCCGCTGCGGCATGGAGGTGGACGCGGGCGCGCTGGCGCGTCTTGAAAGTTCCGGGCCCGCCCGCGCCGGCGGCCCGGTGGTCAAGCGCACGCCCTATTTCTGCTCCGGCTGCCCGCACAACAGCTCGACCAAGGTGCCGGAGGGCTCGCGGGCCCATGCCGGGATCGGCTGCCATTGGATGTCGCAGGCGATGGACCGCGACACCGCCACCTACACCCATATGGGGGCGGAGGGGGCCAACTGGGTCGGGCTGGCGCCCTTCGTGCCGACCCGCCACATCTTCCAGAACATCGGCGACGGCACCTACTTCCATTCCGGGCTGCTCGCCATCCGCGCGGCGGTGGCCGGCGGCGTCAACATCACCTACAAGATCCTGTTCAACGACGCCGTCGCCATGACCGGCGGCCAGCCCCACGACGGCCAGCTCACCCCGCAGGCCATCGCCTGGCAGGTGCGCGCCGAGGGGGTGCAGCGCATCGCCGTGGTCAGCGACGAGCCGGAAAAATACGGGCCGTCGTCGGGCCTGCCGCCCTACGTCACCATCCACCACCGCGACGATCTCGACGCCGTGCAGCGCGAGTTCCGCGAGGTGCCGGGCGTGTCGGCGCTGATCTACGACCAGACCTGCGCCGCCGAGAAGCGCCGCCGCCGCAAGCGCGGCAGGATGCCGGACCCCGACCGCCGCGTCGTCATCAACGAACGGGTGTGCGAGGGCTGCGGCGATTGCTCCACGCAGTCGAACTGCCTGTCGGTGGTGCCGGTCGACACCGAGTTCGGGACGAAGCGGACGATCGACCAGTCCTCCTGCAACAAGGACTTCTCCTGCCTGTCGGGCTTCTGCCCTTCCTTCGTGACGGTGGAAGGCGGCACGCTGCGCAAGTCGCGCCCGGCCATGGCCCCAGCGCCCGCCGCCGGTGCGGACGCCGCTGCCGCTGCCGCTGCCCTGCCCGAACCGGCGCTGCCGGCCCTGGACCAGCCCTACCGCCTGCTCGTCACCGGGGTCGGCGGCACTGGCGTGGTAACCGTCGGCGCGATCCTCGGCATGGCCGCGCATCTGGAGGGGCTGGCCTGTTCCATCCTCGACCAAACCGGCATGGCGCAGAAGGGCGGCGCGGTGATGTCGCACATCGTGCTGGCGGGTAGGGCCGATCAGATCCACGCCGCCCGCATCGCGTCCGGCGGGGCCGATGCGGTGCTCGGCTGCGATCTGCTGGTCGCGGCCGGCGAAGACGGGCTGAGCCGCATGAGGGCCGGCCACACCCGTGCGGTGCTCAACCGGCATGAAACTATCACCGGCGCCTTCACCCGCAACCCGGACGAACGACTGCCGCTGTCGCTGCTGGTCCGCCGGGTCGCCGACGCCTGCGGGGGAGGGGAGGCGGTCGATGCGCTGGACGCCACCGCCATCGCCACCGGGCTGCTCGGCGATGCGATCATGGCGAACCTGTTCCTGCTCGGCTACGCTTGGCAGAAGGGACTGATCCCGCTGTCCGCCTCGGCCATCGATGAGGCCATCGCCCTGAACGGCACCGGGGTCGCCGCAAACCGGACGGCCTTCGCCTGGGGGCGGCGAGCCGCCGCAGATCCCGGTGCGGTCGCGGCGGCGCAGCCGGGCGAGCGTCTGGGCGAAGCCGCCCCGCCCGCCGGTCTCGATGCCCTGATCTCCCGCCGTGTCGCGGAGTTGACGGCCTACCAGGACAGCGCCTACGCCGAGCGCTACCGCCGGCTGGTCGATCAGGTCCGCCGGGCCGAGGCGACCGCAGCCGCGGGCAGCGTCCGGCTGACCGAGGCGGTGGCGCGCTCCTTCCACAAGGTGATGGCTTACAAGGACGAGTATGAGGTCGCCCGCCTCTACACCGACGGCGCCTTCCTCGCGCGGTTGGGCGAGCAATTCGAAACCGGCTTCCGCCTCCGCTTCCACCTGGCTCCCCCCATGCTCGCCGCCCGCGATCCGCAGACCGGCCGCCTGATGAAGAGCGTTTACGGCCCCTGGATGCTGACCGCGTTCAAGGTCCTGGCGAGGCTGAGGAAACTGCGCGGAACGCCGTTCGACCCGTTCGGCCGTACCGCCGAGCGCCGGGCCGAGCGCCGGCTGGTCGATGTCTACGAACGCGCGATCACCGATATGCTTCCCGGCCTTGCCCCGGAGACGCTGGAACCGGCGGTGCGGATCGCCAGCATCCCCGAGCGCATTCGCGGATATGGACATGTGAAGGAGAAGTCCATGGCGCTGGCGGAAGCGGAGTTGCACGATCGGCTGGCACAGTTCCACTCCACGCCGACGCAGCGTCTGGCGGCCGAGTGATCGGCGCCGGGCCGGTAGCTGAGTTCCATTTCCCGCACCGTCGCCGTCATTTCGAGATCTGTGGCGGGCTCGGCGGTGTTGGGAAAGGGAGCCGGGAGCCTACCAGAGTTTGCGCACGAAATGGTGACAGCCGATCTGGAAGCGCTTCGACATGTACAGTCGATGTGCGTCGCTCCGGTCGGGACCGACGCCGGAATCGAGATGAAGCGCATCGCAGCCGAGCCTCCCGGCCTCCTCCACCGCCCAGTCCAGAAGTTGGGAGGCGAAGCCGTGTCCCCGCCATTCCGGCAGGGTGGCCATGTCGACGATGTAGAAGGATTTTCCCAGCCACAGGGAATGCTGCAGACGGTATCCCAGGATACAGGCGGCCGGCTCGCCCTCGGCCGGAACGACACCGAAAAGACGATAGCCGTTCGGCCGCAGAACCGTGTCGATGATGCGGATCATCTCCGCAGCTTCATGTTTCGGCCACAGCACCTGCAGGGCGGGCACCGCTGTCGCCGTGTTCTGCTCGGAGATTTCGATTATCGTTGGCTGCACGTCTCTTCCTCATAACGCGGTTCAATGGAGCAGCGCTGCCGATGCAGTTCTGGGCGCAGCGCTCTCCGCGGCATGATCGGTTGCGAAGCCGCGCGGAATCAAGCTCAAGCGCGGCAATATGCATCGATCCCCGCATAGGATCCTTCTCGACCGGGTTGCCACCGGAAACGCATCGCCCCGCTCACTGGAACAATCCGGCATGGAGTTCACGAAGCAGCGCCTTCTGCACCTTGCCCATGCTGTTGCGCGGCAGTTCATCGACGACGATCACCCGCTTGGGCTGCTTGTAACGGGCCAAGCGTTCGGTCAGCGCGGCGGTCACCGACGCTTCGGTGACGGGGGTGGAGTGGTCGGGCACGAGGACAGCCACGACGCCTTCGCCGAAATCAGGGTGAGGAACGCCGATGACGGCGCTTTCCAGAACTCCGGGCAGGGCGTCGATCTCGCCTTCCACCTCCTTGGGGTAGACGTTGAAGCCGCCGCTGATGATCAGATCCTTGCCGCGTCCGACGATGTGCAGATAGCCGCGCTCGTCGATCCGGCCGAGGTCGCCGGTGATGAAGAAGCCGTCTGCGCGGAACTCGGCGGCGGTCTTCTCCGGCATGCGCCAGTATCCCTTGAACACGTTCGGGCCCTTCACCTCCACCACGCCGATTTCGCCGTCGGGCAGCAGGGCACCGGTTTGCGGGTTGGCGATGCGCACCTCGACCCCAGGCAGAGGCAATCCCACCGTACCGGCGATGCGGTCACCATCGTAGGGGTTGGAGGTGAGCATCCCCGTTTCGGTCATGCCATAGCGCTCCAGGATCCGGTGGCCGGTGCGCGATTCCCAGGCCCGGTGCGTTTCTGCCAGCAGGGGCGCCGAGCCGGAAACGAACAGACGGACAGAGCGGCACAGATCCGTCGTCAGCGCGTCCTGGCCGAGCAGCCGGGTGTAGAAGGTCGGCACACCCATCATCGCCGTGGAGCGGGGCAGCCGTTCCAGCATTGCCGCCGGGTCGAAGCGCGGCAGCAGAATCATCGTGGCGCCGGCCATCAGCGCCACGTTGCAGGCGACGAACAGACCGTGGGTGTGGAACAGCGGCAGGGCGTGGAGCAGCAGGTCGTCCTGTGTGAACCGCCATTCCGCGCAGAGCACCCGCGCGTTGCTCAGCAGGTTTCCCTGGGTCAGCATCGCACCCTTGGAGCGCCCGGTGGTGCCCGAGGTGTAGAGGATGGCGGCAAGGTCGTCGGTGCCGCGGACGACGGTCGCGAAGTCGTCGGGTTGTGCCGCCATGGCGTCCGCGAGCGTGCCCCGTCCCTCGGCGTCGAGGGTGAGCAGGCGCGCGTTGCCGGCCACCGCCGCGGTGGCGTCCAGCCGTGCCGGATCGCAGACGACGAGCGCCGGCTCGGCATCGCCGATGAAGTAGCCGAGTTCGGCCGGCGTGTAGGCGGTGTTCAGCGGAAGATAGACCGCGCCGGACCGCAGGCAACCGAGATAGAGGACGAGCGCTTCGAAGGACTTCTCCACCTGGACGGCGACGCGGTCGCCGGGTCGCACCCCGGTGGCCGCGATGGCGTTGGCCATCCGCCCCGACGCCGCGCGCAGGTCGCCGTAGGTCGCGCGGCGGCCGTCGGCCAGTTCGATGGCGGCGCGGCGCGGATCGACGGACGGGTTCAGGACATGGTCGAACAGGGATTCCGACATGGTTCAGTTTCCGCAAGGGGCGCAAGGGGTCGGGACGCCACCCCTCAGACGCTGGGGGAGTGCTCCGGTGGGAAGATGGACCGCTTCCGTCCCGCCGTTCCGCAGTTCGTTGCTGGCGTCGGCGATCAGGTCGAAGGCACGGCGCAGCTGGCCGGCGAAGCGGATGCCTTTGCGGGTCAGGGACAGGCTGCGCCCCGCCCGCGCCACCAGTTTCACGCCGACCGACAGCTCCAGATTCTGGATGTGGCGCGACACGACCGTGTGGGACACCGCCAACTCATCGGCAACCGCCCGTACGCTGCCCTGGCAGGCGACGATGTCGAAGGCGCGGAGAGCGAGAAGGGGCGGAAGGCGGCGCGCCATGCGGACCTTGGGGCTGTGGGCGAAACCAGCGGCAGTATGAAGCATTTTCCGGAGCTTCGCACGCGCCCCCTCAATCGGCAGGGATCTCCGCCCGGCTCGCCGGTGATGCTCATCATTCCCGACCATAGGAGAGCGACGACATTCCGCGAGGTTACCGTCACGACCGACAGGCCGTCGCCGTAAGAGGTGACAATGCCGCGGCGCGCCACCATGCAGTCCCTTGTCCAAGGCGCGGGTGAGCCGCTCCTGACGGCGCCTCAGCGTGCCATGCGGGGTGTCTGGCCGAAGCGCGCCTTGAACATCCGACAGAAGGAGGACTGGTCCGCGAAGCCCCAGTGGGCGGCGATGTCGGAGATCGGCAGATGCCCGTTGTGTTGAAGGCTGCGGCGGCACTCGTCGAGCCGCCGGTCGCGCACGTAGCTGGCGAAGCTCAGCCCGTTGCTGGCAAGCGCTTGGTAGAGATGGCTGCGCGAGATCCGGAGCGCCCGGCAGGTCCCGTCGACGGAGAGGGACGCGTCCGAAAGATTTGTCTCGACGTAGGCGAGGATCCGTTGCACCGACGCCTTCTGTCCGGACCGCGCCGCGGCCTGCCGGGGCGGCTCGTCGTTGCGGCCGACCGCGCGGGCGATCAGGGCGGACAGGTGATCCATCGCCAGATCCTGGAGGCTTTCCATTTCATCCGGGTCGATCGTGTCGAGGGCCTTCATGTATTGGGACACCACCCGCCCGACGCCTTGGTCGCCGCGCAGCACGGACACCGCCGGCCGCCCGAGCGCGCCGAGGCGCTGGCGCAGGACTTCCTCGGGGATGGTCAGGCAGAAAATGCGGAAACGGGAGTCGAAGGACACGTTGAAGGGAGAGGCCGTGTCGAGAAGATAGATGTCGCCCGGCCGCACGCGCGCGCTTTCCCCGAACTGCTCGACGGAGATGTTGCCCTCGACCAGCATGTTCACGAAAAAGCGGATTTCATCCTGCCGATGGATCCCCTGCCGGGTCAGATGAACGGTGTGCGCGTCCGCTTCCAGGGACGAAACGTGCAGGGATCGCAGGGGCATGGCCTGCATGCGGCCTTCGAACCGCCGCCCGCCCCCCTCCGGCTGAAGCGGGCCGAAGGCGCCGCAGACCGCGTCGAACCAATAGGAGAACTGTTCGGTCTCGTCGACCGCCTCGGTGCTCCATTCCTCCCACACTGTTTTCCTCCGTTGCGGCGCTTTGCCGCATTTAGCCATGCGCCCCTCCAACTCCGCAACGATCAAAGCGGGATAAGCAAACTGTCCAGCCGTGGATAATTTGCATAGCTTTTGTGGACGCGATGCAAAGACGCTGTGCAGCTCCGCACGCTATCCTTCAGCAAAGACAGAAAGAATCAGCGGGAGAGCAGTGCATGCTGACGAGTCGGCAAATTGCGGAGCATCATGAGCGGATTGCCCAGGACGGCTACACCATCGTGGAAGCAGCCATCAGTTGCGATGCTCGCCAGGAGCTGATCCAGACTCTTCTGCGCGTGGAGCGGGACCAGGAGATTGGTTTTGCGAAAACCAGTTTCGAAGGCACGCGCACCGTCCGCATCTACAACCTGCTCGTCCAGGATCCCGCCTTCTGGCAGGTGCCGCTGAACGAGAACGTGCTGCCGATCACCGAACAGGTTCTCGACCGCGAGCTGCTGCTGTCGTCGCTCTCCGCGATCACGCTGGCCCCCGGCCAGGAGGCGCAGCCCATCCACGAAGACACTCAGCAGATCCCGCTGCCGCGCCCGCACGCGCCGATCGCGCTCAACGCGCTCTGGGCGCTCACCGACTTCACGGAGGAGAACGGGGCCACCCGCATCATCCCCGGCAGCCATCTCCACGACTCCCCGCCCGCCTACGGCGGCACCTATGACACCGTCCCGGCGGAAATGCCGGCCGGAAGCGTGATGATCTTCGACAGCCAGCTCTGGCACGCGGGCGGCAGCAACCGGACCGACCAGCGCCGCTTCTCCATGTCCTGCTACTACTGCGCGGGCTGGCTGCGCCAGCAGGAAAACCTGCAGCTCGGCATCCCGCGGGAGGTCGCGGCGTCGTTCCCGCAGCGCCTTCAGGAGCTATGCGGCTATTCGGTCTACAAGGGCCAGTACGGCCATGTGGACAACCGGGATCCGATCACGTTGCTGGGGCGCGCGCCGTCCCGCGGGATGGTGTGGGAGGCATCCGACCGCAAGAAGGCGCAGGGCGCGGCATGACCGCCGGCATCTGGCTCCATCCCGGTGAAGTCGACCGGCTTCCGCGGATTCCCGCGTCGGTCGTGCACATGCTGGCCGAAGCGGCGGCCTCCCATCCCGACCGCCCCGCCGTCACGTTCGGCGGCACGACGCTCAACTACGCGCGTTACCTCCGCGCGGTGGCCGGACTGGCGACGCGCCTGCGCGACCGGGTCGGGGAGGGGAGCCGGATCGCGTTGGTCATGGCGAATTCGCTCGATATGGCGGTGGCAACCTTCGCCGCCCACGCGGCCGGCACGCAGGTCGTGCCGTTGAACCCCAACTACACCGACCGCGAGGTCGGCTTCATGCTGGCGGACGCCGAGCCGGACCTCGTCATCCACGACCGCAACACCGCCGCGGACGTGCCGGGGCTCTGCGACCGCCTGGGCATCGCGTCCGTGCTGGACGCCGGAGCCAGCGGCACCGCGCTGGCGCTGGAGCATGCCGACGGCCCGGACCGGATGCCCTGGCCCCTGCCGGTGCACGAGGCGTTGGCGACGCTCCAGTACACGGGCGGCACCACCGGACGGCCCAAGGGGGCGAACCTCACCCACCGGCAGCTCGCCGTGAACCTCGCGCAGCGGGAGGCGGTCCTGCCGACCGAGCGGGGAGGGGAGGTGATGCTGTGCTCCATGCCGCTGTTCCATGTGTCGGCGGTGGCCATGTGCCTGCACCTGTCCTGCTACGCCGCCTCGCACATCGTCATCCTGCCGCGCTACCGGCCCGATTGGGTGCTGGACGCCATCGGGCGCCACCGCGCGACGCTGATGTCGGCCGGTCCGACCATCTTCCGGGGCCTTCTGGCGCACGAGGCGCTGGCCTCAAGCGACCTGGGCAGCCTGCGCTGGTGCTATTCCGGCTCCGCTCCGCTGCCGGAGGCGACGCTGCACCAGTGGACCGCGGCGACCGGCGGCACCATCCTGGAAGGCTACGGCATGACCGAAGCCGGCCCGGTGCTGACCTACAACCCCGTGCACGGCGTGCGGAAGCCCGGCTCCGTCGGGCCGGCGGTGCCGGGAAGTGTCCTGCAGATCGTCGATGCGGAGGATGGCGACCGCGTGCTCGGCCCCGGCGAGAAGGGTGAGATCCGCGTGCGCGGTCCGCACGTCATGGCGGGCTACCGCAACCTTCCGGAGGCCACCGCCGCCACCCTGCGCGACGGCTGGGTCTACACCGGCGACGTCGGGCATCTGGACGAGGACGGCTATCTGTTCATCACCGACCGCAAGAAGGACACGATCAACGTCGGCGGTTTCAAGGTCTACCCGCGCGAGGTCGACGAGGTCCTGCTGGAGCATCCGGCGGTGGCCGAGGCGGCGGCCTTCGGGGTCCATGATGCTTACTATGGGCAGATCGTCCACGCCTGCGTCGTCGCCAAGCCGGGGAGCTCCGTCAGCGAAGCCGAGCTGGTCGCCCACTGCCGCCGGGCGCTCGTCCGCTACAAGGTCCCGCACCGCATCCAACTAACCGACAGCCTGCCGAAAACCGCCGTGGGCAAGCTCGCCCGCGGCAAGCTCGCCGAAGTCTTCGATCCGCCGCAAACCCGCTCGTAACGTCGGGCGCAAAGACTCAACAATGGGAGGGTGACATGAGCAACCGTCGTTCCTGGAAATTCACCGCCGCGCTGGCGGCCATCACCTTAGCCATGCCGGGCGCCGCGCTGGCCGCGGACGCCGTCAAGGTCGGCTACCTGATCCCGTTGTCCGGGTCTGCGGCGGCGTCGATCGGGCAGGAGATGAGCCGGGCCACGCATCTGGCGGTCAAGCACATCAACGACGCCGGCGGCATCAAGTCGATGGGCGGCGCGCAGCTGCAGCTGGTCGAGGTCGACACCCGCGGCGATCCCAAGGTGGGCATCACCGAGGCGGAGCGCCTGATCACGGTTGAGAAGGTCCCTGTGCTGGTCGGCGCCTTCCAGAGCAACGTCACCTTCCCGGCCACGGCCGTCGCCGAGAAGTACCAGGTGCCGTGGATCGTCGATCTGGCCGCCAAGGCGGACATCATGGAGCGCGGCTTCAAGTACGTGTTCCGCCCGACGCAGATCCCGGCCTCCGGCAACGCCGAGAGCGTCGTCGACTTCGTCGCCTGGGCTGGCGAGAAGTCCGGCAAGAAGCCGAAGACCGCCGCGATCGTGTTCGAGAACACCGACTGGGGCCAGGATCTGGCCCGGACGATGCGCGCCCGCTTCAAGGAGAAGGGCATCGACGTCGTCTTCGACGAATCCTATCCGCCGAACTCCCCGAACCTCCGCCCCCTCATCGTCAAGCTGAAGGGTGCGAAGGCGGACGTGATCTCCGTCACCTCCTACACCGGCGACGCCATCCAGCTGCAGAAGCTGATCGCGCAGATGCAGGTCGACTCCATGGCCGTGGTCGGAAGCGCGGCGGGGCACGTGGACCGGTCCTTCGTTCCGACGGTCGGCGTCAAGGGCACCGACTACACCTTCACCACCGCCGGTTGGGCGGGCTACCAGTCCGCGATCACCACGCCCTTCGCCAAGCGCTTCTGGGACGACTACGTCGCCGACACGAAGAACGAGCCCACGGAACTGAGCACCTCCGCCTATGCGGTCGCGTGGATCCTGAAGGACGCGCTGGAGCGGGCCGGCAAGGCCGAACCCGCTGCCATCCGCGACGCGCTGGCCAAGACCCAGATCAAGGATACCGATCTCACGAAGCTCGTCGGCTACGACATCGGCTTCGACGAGAAGAACCAGAACAACGCCAAGCGCTACGTCGTCCAGCAGATGGTCGACGGCAAGTACTTCACGGTGTGGCCGGAGAACCTCGCGGCCAAGGAGCCGACCATGACGTGGCCGGTCCCGGCCTGGGGCGAGCGCAAATGAGCCGCACCGTGTCGAAACGCGCCATGACGGCCATTCTTGAGGGAGCCGGCCACCGATGAGCAGCACCATCGTTCAGGCCCTGCTCAACGGGATCGCGAGCGGGGCCGTGTACGGCCTCATCGCCCTCGGCTTGAGCCTGCAGTTCGGCGTGATGAAGATCATCAACTTCGCGCACGGCTCCTTCATGATGATCGCCATGTATCTGGCGCTCTGGGGGTGCATGCACCTGGGGATGCACCCGCTGGCGGTCATTCCGCTGGTGGCGGCGGCGCTGTATGCGGTCGGCTTCGCCACCCAACGCTGGCTGATCGAGCCGATCTACCGCAAGGAAGCGACGCGCGAGCCCATGGGCGTGCTGATCTTCACCACCGGCCTGTGGATCTTCCTCGACAACCTGTTCCTCGCCATTGCCGGTCCGGACTACCAGACCCCGCCCGGCGAGTGGACCAACGAAGTGTGGATGACGGGGGACCTGTTCTTCGCCTATCCGCAGATCGCCGGCTTCGTCGTGGCCTGCCTCGTCACGCTCCTGCTGGTGATGTTCCTGCGCGGCACGCGCATCGGCCGCATGATCCGCGCCACCGGCCAGGACCGCGAGGCGGCGAGCACGCTGGGCATCGACAGCAGCGCCGTCTACCAGACCTCCTTCGCGATCGGCCTCGCCGTCCTGGGCGTGGCGGGCGCGCTGCTGCTGGCGCTGGTCCCGGTCGATCCCTTCATCGGCGACCTCTACGGCATCCGCGCCTTCGTCATCGTGGTGCTGGGCGGCATCGGATCCATCGGCGGCGCCTTCTGGGGCGGCATCCTGATCGGGGTCGTCGAATCCATGGGGTCGCAATTCCTGCCCATCACCTATTCGGAAGCGCTGATCTTCGCGATCTTCCTGGGCGTCCTCTATTTCCGGCCGGCCGGCCTCTTCGGCCTGGAGGAGGCGTGATGCAGCCCCGTCACATCCTGACCGCGCTGGGCGGCGTCGCGCTGCTCGCCGTGGTTCCCCTGGTCTTCGACAACCCCTACACGTTGTCGGTCATCATCCTGACGATCTTCTACGCCTACCTCGCGCTGTCCTGGAACATCATCGGCGGCATCGCCGGCCAGCTGTCCCTTGGTCACGCGGCCTATTTCGGGATCGGCGCCTACACCTCCACCACGCTGTTCCTCTCCTTCGGGCTCAGCCCGTGGATCGGCATGCTGGCGGGGGCGGCGCTGTCGGCCCTGATGGCGGTGGTGATCGGCCTTCCCTGCTTCCGGCTGCGCGGCGCCTATTTCGCGCTGGCGACGCTGGCGGCGACCGTCATCCTCAAGGTGATCGTCGAGAACTCCCACGAGCTGCTGGGCGGCCCGCGAGGCCTGGAGGTCCGGCTGATGCACGATGCGCCGCTGTACTTCCAGCACACCCGCAAGGAGTTCTACTACGCGATCGTCGTGGTGATGGCCGCGGTGGCGCTCTACGCCAACTTCGCCATCCTGCGCTCCCGCTTCGGCTATTACCTGACGGCCATCCGCAACGACCAGGACGCGGCCCTGGCGCTGGGCGTGGATTCGCGCCGGTGCAAGCTGACCGCGGCCGTTCTGAGCGCCGTCCTGACGGCCGTCGGCGGCACCTTCTACGCGCAGTACGTCCTGTTCATCAGCCCGGAGAAGGTGTTCGGCGCGAACCTCAGCGTGCAGATCGCCGTGGTGTGCATCATCGGCGGGCGGGGCACGCTGTGGGGGCCGGTCCTGGGCGCAGCGCTCCTGCTGCCGGCCGAGGAGGTCGCGCGTGCCGTCACCGGCGGCGCGCCGGGCGCCGCCATGATGCTGTACGGGCTTCTGCTCATGGTCGTGATGCGTTTCGAGCCGAACGGCCTTGTCGCCATTCTCAAACGGGTCGCGAGCCGCCGGACGGCCGCCCGCGCGCGCGTGGGGGTCGCATGAGTCTCCTGGAATACAAGCAGATCGCCAAGCATTTCGGCGGCGTGCGGGCCATCGAGGATGTGTCCTTCTCCGTCGAGGAGGGGGAGATCGTCGGGCTGATCGGGCCGAACGGCGCGGGGAAGACGACGCTGTTCTCCATGGCTTCCGGCTTCCTGAAGCCGACGCGGGGCGAAATCCGGTTCCGCGACCGCCGCATCGACGGCAACACCCCGCCGGCGGTCTGCCGCATGGGGCTGGCGCGCACCTTCCAGATCGTGCGCCCCTTCGGCGATATGAGCGTGCTCGACAATGTCATGGTCGGCGCCTTCCTGCACCACCCCGACCGGGCCGCCGCGCGGCGGGCCGCCTTGGTGGTGCTGGAGCGGGTCGGCATGGCCGACCGGCACGACCAGTCCGCGCGCACGCTGACGCTCGCCGGCCGCAAGCGGCTGGAGGTCGCCAAGGCGCTCGCCACCCAGCCGAAGCTTCTGCTGCTCGACGAGGTGATGGCGGGGCTGACGCCCGTCGAGACCGCCGGGATGATGGACCTGATCCGCTCGGTGCGCAGCGACGGCGTCACCGTCCTGCTGGTCGAGCACAACATCCAGGCCACGATGCAGCTGTCCGACCGCATCGTCGTGATCCACCACGGGCGCAAGATCTGCGACGCGTCGCCGGCCGTGGTGTCCGCCGACCCGGAGGTGATCGCCGCCTATCTCGGCGAGGAAGAGGACTGACGCCATGCTCGAAGTGAACGACGTCAGCGCCGGCTACGGCGACGTGAAGGTCCTGCACCGTGTGTCGCTGTCCGTCGAGGCCGGCGAGATCGTCAGCATCGTCGGCGCCAACGGTGCCGGCAAGACGACGCTGATCCGCACGCTGATGGGCACGCTGCCCGCCGCGGGCGGCGAGATCCGCTTCATGGGGGAACGGCTGAACGGCCGTCCCGCCCACGCGGTGGCCCGCATGGGGCTGGCCCAGGTGATGGAGGGCCGCCGCCTGTTCCCGCACATGACGGCGGAGGAAAACCTGCTCGTCGGCGGCGACATCCTGCGCGACCCGGCGCAGACCCGGCGGAACCTGGAGTGGATCTACAGTATGTTTCCCCGCCTGAAGGAGCGGCGCCGGCAGTTCGCCCGCTCCTTCAGCGGCGGCGAGCAGCAGATGGTGGCGATCAGCCGCGCGCTGATGACCTCGCCGAAGCTGCTTCTT
Source organism: Pseudomonadota bacterium (assembly GCA_023423695.1). Lineage (GTDB taxonomy): Bacteria > Pseudomonadota > Alphaproteobacteria > Azospirillales > Azospirillaceae > Azospirillum. The sequence goes on from JAFAFA010000086.1 coordinate 41,759, forward strand.
CTCGACGAGCCGTCGATCGGACTGGCGCCCGTCGTGGTGAAGGACATCTTCTCGCGCTTCCCGGACATCAACGCCCGCGGCGTGACGATCCTGCTGGTCGAGCAGGACGTGCGCCGGTCGCTGCGCATGTCCGCGCGCGGCTACGTGATCGAACAGGGACAGGTCGTGCTGCACGGCTCCAGCGCGGAGCTGCTGGCGAACGACGACCTCAAGAAGGCCTATCTCGGCCACTGAGTCCGCAAGACAACCACCCCCAAGAAAGAAAGCCGGAGGAAGAAGCATGTCGACCGTCATGGCCGAAATCGATCTCGACGCCCTCAAGACGAAGCTGGAAGAGGACGGTTACGCCGTCATCGAGAACGTGCTGTCGCCGGAGGAGCTGGCGCGCTACCGCGGCATCGTCGACGACCTGATGGCGCAGGAGCGGGAGCACCCGTTCCACCCCACGGACGGCATCGAGAGCCCGGACGACGCGGAGATCGCCGACTACTACCGCAAGCACTACACGGTCAGCGAGGCCGAGGCGGAGCGCCTGGTCGCCCGCGTGCGCCATGACCGCATCCGCGAATGCGGCAGCGACTGGCCCGTGCCCTACGCCAAGGTGCCGAAGTCCTTCATCCACCTGCCGACCATGTTCGACCAGGACCGCTCGCAACGCGTCTGGCAGCTGGTCAACAAGGCGCCGGAGATGGCAAGCCTGATCGAGCATCCGCTGGTCCTGGCGCTGGTCCGCCACATGCTGGGCGAGGACTGCAATCTGCACGACTTCCAGGGCACCAGCATCGGGCCGAAAACCAACGGCGGCGCCTGGCACGTCGACGCGCCGCTGGGCCAACTGCCGGAGCCGCTGCCGGAATTCCCGCTGACCATCCAGAACGTGTGGCTGCTGGACGAGTTCACCGAGCACAACGGCGCGACCCGCGTCCTTCCGCGCAGCCACAAGCTGCGCAAGGTGGCGCCCTGGTCGCACGATCCGCTGCCGGACGAGGTGGTGCTGACCGCGCCGGCCGGATCGGTGGCGATCTGGCTGTCCAACACCTGGCACCGGTCGGGTCCCAACTCCACGGACAAGCCGCGCCGGGCCATCCTGTGCAACTACAACCGGTCGTGGATGCGCGGCTTCACCGACTTCACCGCGACGATGGACCTGGAGACGGCCAAGTCGCTGTCCCCGACCGCCCGCTACCTGCTGGGCTACGGCGCCCGCGCGCCGGAACGGCGCTGATCGCCTCAGCACACCGCATAAGCCGCAAACCAACAAGGAGAAGCCGAATGAAGACCCTGCCGGTGGAGCGCGCCGTTCCCACAGGCGTGGTGCAAGGCGTCTGTGCGCCGGGTTTCGAACCGGTCCTCGACGTGTTCTTGGAGAACTTCACCCGGCGGGGAGAAATCGGCGCGTCGCTCTGCGCCCGGATCGGGGGCGAGACCGTCCTCGATCTCTGGGGCGGCATGGCCGACCCGGAAGCCGGGCGGTCGTGGACGGAGGACACGGTGTCCATCGTGTTCTCCAACACCAAGGCCGCCACCGCACTGTGCACCCACATCCTCGCCGAGGCCGGCGACCTCGACCTCGACGCGCCGGTGGTGCGCTACTGGCCGGAGTTCGGTCAGGGCGGCAAGCAGGACACCACGGTGCGGATGCTGCTTGACCACAGCGCCGGCCTGCCCGCCCTGCGCACGCCGCTGGCAGACGGGGCCGCCTTCGATTGGACGGTGATGGTCGACCACCTCGCGGCGGAGGAACCGTTCTGGGAGCCGGGCACGCGCACCGGCTACCACGGCTTGACCTTCGGCTGGCTGGTGGGCGAGGTCGTGCGCCGTGTTTCCGGCAAGAGCCTGGGAGCCTTCTTCCAAGACGCCGTGGCGTCGCCGTTGGGCATCGACTATTGGATCGGCCTGCCCGAGGCGGAGGAGGAACGGGTGGCGCCAATCATCCCGTACCGCTCGGCTCCGGGTGCCCCGGCCAACCGCTTCGAGCAGGCCGTGGCGAACGACCCGTCATCGCTGTCCGCCCTCTACTTCCGCAACACGGGCGGGTGGCGGCCGACGGGGTTCAACAGCCGGGCCGGCCATGCGGCGGAGATCGGTGCGGCGAACGGCATTACCAACGCGCGCGGGCTGGCCGGCTTCTATGATCCGCTGGCGCTGGGCGGGAACGCCGCCGGTCATCGGTTGATCCAGCCGCGGACCATCCAGGCCATGTCGGCTGTGTCCTCGGCGACGCACGACGACGCGACCTTGCGCATTCCCACGCGCTTCGCCGCCGGTTTCATGCGGTCGATGGACAACCGCGCGCGCGGTCTCGACAGCGCCGTCCTGTCCCCAGCGGCGTTCGGCCATGTCGGGGCGGGCGGTTCCATCGGCTTTGCCGATCCGGCTTGTGGCTTGAGCTTCGGCTACACGATGAACCGGATGGGGGCGGGGCTGCTGTTGAACGAGCGCGGCCAGAGCTTGGTTGACGCAACGTTCGCTTGTGTCGGGGCCTGACCCCGCGGAGCGCTCTGCGTAAATCATACGGTTGAGGGCTGATGCGCCGATGATTCCCTCGGCCTGGACTTTGGTGCGCAAATGGGCGTGCTGGCGGAGTTCTCGCCAGGGCAGAGGCAGTCAGGCGAGCTTGCGGGTGACTGGCATGCCCAAGCTGGTCATGACGTTCATGACCTTACAGCTGACGGCCGCTTCAAGCTTCTGCGTGGGCAGAGTCCGAGCGCGGAGGCTGCGTCCGAAGAGAACCTTGTACCGGAGCATTGCGATTTCGACGAGAGCGCACCGTCGATTACGGCTGCCGCTCCCTTCGGGGATGTCGCGATGCTGCGCTACAAGACGCTGATCGGTCGCAGCCTCCACGCTCGGATTCTGCCCCGACAGAAAACCGAAGCCAAGGTCGCCTGCAAGGTGATCAACATCGTGACCGGCCTTGGCATGCCGATGTCCCGCCGTGTCACCTGAACACCGCGGGATAGGGACGAAGTCCGTCCAAATGCTGATTTCTGCACTAAGGCCCTACGGCCTGGTCGCCGACCTGTTCAAGGCGGTGCCGGAGCTGCAGCAGGCGCTGTGATGCCGGCGCGGCACAGGTCCGCCAGCGCCCGGAACCCTGCGGCGAAAGTGTTCCGGCCGACCTGCTCGCGCAGTGTGGGCAGGTCCTCGGGCCGGCAGTCGAAGTCGGCCCACCATTCGCCGAAGGTGCGGTTTCCCTCCGTCACCTCTGTCAGTCGAAACGTCGCGACGTAGTCGGTGAGCGGCAGCGGGGATTCGAGGATCGTGTATGTGTAGGAGCGCTCGCGGTCGCTGAAGGATACCAGCTGTTCGCGCAGCCGGCCGCCGGGCGTGAGCCCGAAGTTGCGCACGCAGCCGACCGTGTCGCTGCGCAGCCCGTCCTCGATGTGGCTGTCCGCGATGATCGGATGCCAAGTGTGGTGGCCGTTGAAATCCCGCGCCTTGTCCCAGACTTCCCCGACAGGCGCGTCGATGACCGCACTCACATAGACCCGTGCCATGGGTTCCCCTCAGCGTTGCGTGGTGATGGCCTTGAACCGGCGCGTCTGTTCGGTCAGCGCGGTCTCCGTTGGCAGGCGCTCCATGCTGGAAGCCCCATAGAAACCGTGGCAGACGGCGCACGCGCCGAGAATGAAGGAGGCGTCCTCCGGTGTGGCGATTGGGCCGCCGTGGCACAGCACGATCACGTCCTTGCGCACCCGCAATGCCGCCTCCGCCCAAGCGTCGATCTTCGGCACGCAGTCCTTCAGCGACAGCGCCGTTTCCGCCCCGATACTGCCGCCGGTGGTCAGGCCGAGGTGGCAGACGATGACGTCGGACCCGGCCTCGGCCATCGCCACCGCCTCCCCTTCCGAGAAGACGTAGGGCGTGGTCAGCAAGTCCAACTCATGGGCGGCGCGGATCATGTCTACCTCCAGCCCGTAGCCCATGCCGGTCTCCTCCAAGTTGGCCCGGAAGACGCCGTCGATCAGCCCCACGGTCGGAAAGTTCTGCACGCCGGAGAAACCCAGATCGCCCAGCCGCCGCAGGAACTGGTCCCGGATCATGAAGGGATCGGTGCCGTTGACGCCGGCCAGCACGGGTGTGTGTTGCACCACCGGGAGCACCTCGCGCGCCATGTCGACGACGATCTCGTTGGCGTTGCCGTAGGCGAGAAGCCCGGCCAGCGAGCCGCGTCCGGCCATGCGGTAGCGGCCGGAGTTGTAGATGACGATCAGGTCGATCCCGCCCGCCTCCTCGCATTTGGCTGACAACCCGGTTCCGGCGCCACCGCCGACGATGGGTTCGCCGCGGTCCATCATGCCGCGGAACCGGTCGAGGATCTGTTGACGGGGAATGCGAGGCATCGTCGAAGGCTCCTTATGGCGTCGTGCCGTGGCCGGCCGCGGCGATGTCCCGGAAGGCCTGGACGAGAGCGGCGGCGAAGGCGGGATCGTTGATGTTGTGGGGAAGGCGGACCAGCCGGCGCGCGTCTGTCTGCTCAACGGTGCGCTCCAGCGCGTCGAACAGCGCGGCATCCGCCTCAGGATCGTGGAACGGCTGGCCCGGCGCGTCGAGAACCGACACGCCCCCTTCGGGGATGAGGAAGCGGAGCGGTCCGGTGAAGGTGTTCAGCTTGCGGCCGATCCAGGCGCCCATGTCCCGGTTCTCGTCCGCCGTGGTCCGCATCAGCGTGACCTGCGGGTTGTGCTCGTAGAACAGACGGTTACGGTAGCGGTCGGGCACGCTGTCGCGCGGGCCGAAATTCACCATGTCCAGCGCCCCGCAGGATCCGACATAGGGGATACAGGCCTGAGCAATGGCGTCCAGCCGTTCCTCGCCGGCGCTGAAGATGCCACCCATCAGCAGGTCGCAGACCTCGGTGGTCGTCACGTCCAGAACACCCGCCAGCAGACCCGAGGCGACGAGCTTCTCCATTGCCCGGCCGCCGGTGCCGGTGGCGTGGAAGACCAGGCAGTCGTAAGCCGGGTCGAGCGCCTGGGACACCTGGGTGACGCAAGGTGTCGTCACACCGAACATGGTGAGGCCCAAGGCCGGTTTGGCGTCCGTCGTGGGGATCGCGCGCGCCACCATGCCGGCCATCGCATGGGCGGCGTTGCCCAGCACGCGGCGCGAAATCCGGTTGAGGCCCGCGACGTCGGTGACCGAGGCCATCATGCAGAGATCCGTCTCGCCGACGTAGGGCGCCACATTGCCCGACGCGACGGTGGACACGATCAGTTTGGGCGTTCCCACGGGAAGCGCCCGCATGCCCGGCGCGATGATCGCGGTGCCGCCGGAACCGCCCAGCCCGATCATGCCGGCAACGTCGGATCGTTGCACGATGAAGCGCCAGAATGCATCGGCCATGCGCGACACAGCCAGCCCGCGGTCGTCGGTGCCCAGAACGGCCTCCGCCCCATCGGGGTGGAACGAGGCGACGTCCCGCGCCGAGACGTCGGCCGGGACGGCCGGCGGGCGGGTGCCCACGTCGACCGTCACCGTGCGCAGCCCCTCCACCGTGATCAGCCCCCGCACATAGTCCAATTCGCTTCCCTTGGTGTCGTGACAGCCGACGACATAGACCGTCGCCGCGCGGTGATCCGCATCCACCATGGCCGGTGCCTCCCTTCTCGTCTTTTCCGAAAGTCTAGCCCGCCCACCGGGACCAACAACCGAAGCGTTGCGCCAGAGAGGGTAATATTGGGTATAATGGTTCGCATGACCGATGACCGGAACCGTGTGCTGGACGATCTGCGGCGGGCCTGCGCGGGCCGTCACACGCTGCTGGTCGGCGCCGCCATCGGCACCGGCCTTGCGGCCCGCGCGGCGGCGCGCGGCGGCGCCGATTTCCTGCTGGCCCTCGCCGCGGGCCGTTTCCGCACCATGGGGACATCGTCCATCGCCACCATGTTGGCGCTCCGGGACAGCAACGCCTTCGTCGCCGAATTTGCCTGTTCAGAGATCGTCCACGCGACGCCGACTCCGGTCTTCTTCGGGGCCAGCGCCTGGGGAATCGCGGAGGAGGATGTTCCGCCCTTCATGGACAGACTGCGCGCGTGGGGGTTCGCCGGGGTGGTGAATTTCCCGACTGTTGCGCATGTGGAAGGGCGATTCCGCGAGGCGTTGGAGCGCACCGGCCTGGGCTTCGCCCGCGAGGTCCGCCTGCTAGAGGCGGCGCGTACTGCCGGGCTGGCGACCATCGGCTATTTCCGGCGTCGGGAGGAGGCGCTGGCGCTCGCCCGGTCAGGGGTGGACCTGTACTGCTTCAACATCGGGTGGAACGCTGGCGGCGCTGTGGGCGTGCCCAGCAGAGAATCGGTGCTGCAGGTCGGTAACCGCGCCCGCGGCCACATCAAGGCGATTCGCACCGCCGATCCCGGCGCGCTGTGCGTCATCGAGGGCGGGCCGATCACCACGCCTCAGGAAATGCACGAGGCTTGCCGCGAGGCGCGGGCCGACGGCTACATCGGCGGTTCGACCATCGACCGCTTGCCCTCGGAAAGCTCAATGGAGGAGATGACCGCTGCCTTCAAGCTGGTCTCCACCCTGCAACAGCGCATCGACCGGCTAGAGCGCCGCCTCGACCAGACCGGCCGGGGGATGGGGCTGGTGGGCCGAAGCGATGCGCTGGTCGATGCCCGGGCGCGGCTGGAGCATCTTGGCGCCGACGGTGGGCCGGTGTGGGTCGGCGGACCGGACGGCAGCGGGCGCTCACTGGTGGCGACCTTACTGCACAGGCGCGGTCCGCAGCGCCAGCGTCCGCCGATGACCATCGATGCCCGCCATCTGGACGGCAATTGGCTGTTCGGGGCGGAGCCGACGGACGGCGGACGCCGCCGCCTCGGCTGGGTCGAGGCCGCCAATGGGACGACACTGGTGATCGAGAACGCGGAACGTCTGACGCCCGGTGCACAGACGGAGCTTGCCGCCTTCCTCGAGCGCGGCAGCTTCCGCCGCCAGGGCGGGCAGGAAACCCTGCGCTCCAACGCGCGGATCATCTTAATCGGAAACGCTGGCCTGGAGGCCGCGGTCAGCGCCGGGACGCTCGCGCCCGAACTGGCCCACCGCCTCGCCCGGCGGGTCATCGACCTGCCGCCGCTGAGCGAGCGGCTAGACGACATTCCGTTGCTGTTCGAACATTTCGCGGCGGCGCTTCGCCCGTCGTCGGGACCGGTGCGCCTGTCGCCGCGGGCGTTTCGGCTGCTCATCGCCCATGACTGGTCGGGCAACCTGCACGAACTGTGCGCCGTGGTCGAGCAGGCGCTGGAGACCTCCGGCGACATCATCGAAGCGGAAGCCCTGCCCCCCCTGGACGGCAAGCGCACAAGCCGCCCACGCCCGGACGCCCCTGGAGACTGCCCCCCCATGCGGTCGGAGCGGGACTGGATTCTCGACGGGCTGCGGCGGTACCGTTTTCGGCGGGGGGAGACGGCCCGCTTCCTCGGCCTGTCGCGCAAGACGCTCTACAACAAGATGCGGAACTACGGCCTGTTGGAATGACCGGTGCCGGGCGGAAGCACCAGTCCATCGGCCGCCCGACTCATGACTTCATGATGGTCCTCGAAGCCGGCCGGCCGATAGAGGAGGACGGGACCGCCGCCCTCTCTGCGCAACTCAGCGACAACCGCGGCGGCGTTCGCGACCGCCTCGGCGTCGCGCGACGGATCGCCAGTCGCAGCACCCGGATGCACGACGAGGCGCTCCGAACCCGCCGTCCGCAGGCGGCGGCCGATGTCCGCGTCGGCGGCGAAGCCGGTGACGGCAAATCCCGCCTGGGCGGCCTGCTCCAGGAACCACACCTCCCGCTCCGCACCGAGCCCGACGCCGCGCAGCGTCTCGCCGGTATTCCCGTCGAACAGCGCGGCGGTGGGGAAATTGGCGACAGCACGCACCCCGAACTGGCGCAAGGTTTCCAGGAACGGCCCCACCGGCCGGAAGGGGTCCACGGCCAGCACGCCGACGCACACCCCCTCCGGCACGCCGTCCGACAAGGCGGCAAGGGCGGCGAGCAGACGACCGTTGCTGTCCTGAACGGGAAGCAGCGCGAGATACTCGGCGCGGGCCACCGGATGCCCGCCGAAGGCCGGGCAGAAAAGCCGTTCCCCCGCCGTTTCCGCCAGCTCGGTCGGGAGGCTGAGAACAGAGACAATTCGTGAGTCGAACTGATCGTTTTTCCCCATTTTACCCATGATCCGGATTGCGTGACGTTGTGGAATCGACCATGGGGCGGGACGGTATGGCAACGGATTTCGGTGAAGGCTCGCCGGGACGGTGCACACCAGGGAGGAAACAATGAAGCGTCTAATTCGCTCCGCATTTCTGGCTGGGTCCACGCTGCTGTTGGCCGGCATTCCGCCGGCGGTCGCGCAGCAGGGTGCGAAGATCTCGAACAACGTCGTCCGGATCGGAGTCATCACCGACCTGTCCGGAGCTTTCTCCGACCAGAGTGGCCGTGGTTCCATTGCCGCCGCGCAGATGGCGGTGGAGGATTTCGGCGGCACGGTGCTGGGCAAGCCTATCGAGGTGCTGACGGCCGACCACCAGAACAAGGTGGATGTCGGGTCGGCCATCGTGCGCGAGTGGATCGACGCGCAGAACGTCGATCTGATCCAGGATGTGGCGAACTCCGGCCTAGCGCTGGCGGTGGCGGACATCGTCCACAACAAGGACCGCATCGCCATTTTCAACGGTCCGTCCGTCACCCGCCTGACCGGCGACAAATGCACGCCCAACACTATCCACTACGCCTACGACGCCTACGCGCTGGCTAAGGGTACCGGGGTGCAGACGATCAAGCAGGGCGGCGACACTTGGTTCTTCCTCACCGTCGATTTCGCCTTCGGCCACGGGTTGGAGGAAAACACCGCAAAGATCGTCCAGGAGAGCGGCGGCAAGGTGCTGGGCGCGGTTCGCTTCCCGCTGAACAACCTGGACTTCGCGTCCTACGTGACGCAGGCGCAGGCGTCAGGGGCCAAGATCGTCGGCCTCGCCACCACCGGGATGGACGCGCGCAATGCCATCAAGGCCGCATCGGAGTTCGGCCTGACCCAGAGCGGACAGCAACTTGCCGGCCTGCTGCTGTTCGACACGGACATCCATGCCCTCGGGCTGGAGGCGACGCAGGGGATGTATCTGACCACCGCCTTCTATTGGGACCGCGACGACGAAACCCGCGCCTTTTCCCGGCGCTTCCACGAGCGGGTGAACATCATGCCGAACATGGGGCAGGCCGGCGTCTATTCCTCAACGCTCGCCTACCTGAAGGCCATCGAGACCGCCGGGACCGATGAGGCCGGCCCGGTCATGGAGGCGCTGAAGAGCAAGCGGATCAACGACGTGTTCGTGAAGGACGGCTGGGTGCGCGAGGACGGTCGCCTCATGCGTGAGATGTATCTGATGCAGGTGAAGAAGCCCTCCGAATCCAAGTATTCCTGGGACTACTACACCCTGCGCGCCACGATTCCCGCTGAGGAGGCCTTTCGGCCGCTCTCGCAAGGCGATTGCCCCCTCGTGAAGAAATGATGGCCCTGGCCATTGGCGCGTAATTCGTCAGAAGCCTCCCCCGACAGCCGCCTTGCGCAAGACGGTGAGGAAGGCGAATGCCAGCATAGTCAAGATGATGTGGTGGTGCCAGCCGATCCAGGAGCGCACCTCATAGTGGTCGAGCCCGACCTCCCCCTTGGCCATCTCGAAGCTGCTCTCGATGGTACAGCGCGCGCCTGCCACCCGCACCCGATCGGTCAGCGCGGTCCCTTCCGGAGCACGGGTCGGGTAGAAGGTCAACGCACCATCCCCCAGCCGGCGGCGTTCCTCATCGCCCGTCCAGGACTGCGGCAGATACAAGGCGCGGTCAATCACGGCGTAGCCATCATGCCGGCCGGCATAGCCAAGGAAGACGCCGATCTGGCAGTCTTCGATGCGTCCGGCGGTGCCCGACTATTGACGCTGCACGCCGACCGAACGTTCGTCCAATGACAAGGGAGCCGCGTGTTGCCATGCTCAATCTGAAGCAAGCAGCAGTCTGGAAAGAAAGAGACCTTCTGCAGGCTCCTTCCATGTGAGCAATACCCAGTCTGCTCGCCACCGCAACCCGTACCATCCACGCATAGATCCCATGAGGCGGCAGGAAGCGGGTTTTTTGACACACTTCGAAGAGTGATCACCTGGAACTTGGGAGGATTGCGATGGAAGCCACAACCGTGCCCCCTTCGTCCGCCTCACCCTCGGACAGGATCCTGCTGATGGCACTCGACCTGTCCAAGGCGACCTGGGTCGTCGCCGTGGCGCCACCGACCAGCGAACCGGATCAGCCACCATTCGGTCCAGGCCCGCAGCCGGGTCGAGGCCGCACCCAGCCGGCCGGTCCGGGTCATCTGCTGCCACGAGGCAGGATACGATGGCTTCTGGCTGCACCGCCTCCTCGTCGCGCACAACGTCGAGAATCACGTGCTTAACGCCGCCAGCCTGCCGGTTGATCGCCGCGCCCGGCATCGTCACATAAACATCGGTGCTGGCGAGCCGGAGGTTCGCTGGGCATGGTAGCGGGATGAGACGCGATCCCGATCCCCATCCCCATCCCCATTACCGTCACCGCTTCCCCGCCGAGCTGATCGCGCACGCAGTTTGGCTGTACCATCCGTTCCCGCTCAGCTTTCAAGACGTTGAACTGCTCCTGACCGAGCGTGGCGTCGAGGTCTCTTATACCAAGACTCGCGGATCATGACCGATGAGCCCAGTCGCGCAGTCCGATGGACATGATGGTCCAGGGCTGCTCGACGAGGGCGTTCCAGGCGAAGCAGCAGTGATCGAGGATGTCCTGGTAGCAGGCGAAGACCCGGTTGGAGAGCCAGTTGTCGCGCATGTACTGCCAGACGTTTTCCACCGGGTTCAGCTCGGGCGATTTCGGCGGCAACGGCAGCAGGGTGATGTTGTCGGGGACCGGCAGTTTGGCTGAGGTGTGCCAGCCGGCCTGGTCGAGCAGCACAACGGCATGGGCACCGGGCGCCACGGCGCGGGCGATCTCCTCCAGGTGCAGCGCCATCGCCTCGCTCGTGCAGCGCGGCAGCACCAGGGCCGCGCCCTTGCCGTAGGCCGGGCAGATCGCGCCGAATAGATAGGCCGAGCGCGTGCGCTGATCGTGCGGGGCTGCCGGTCGGGTGCCGCGGCGTGCCCAGCGGCGGGTGATCTTGTTCTTCTGGCCGATGCGCGCTTCGTCCTGCCACCAGATCTCTATTGGCTTGCCGGCGGCCTCATGCGCGGCGATCTGCGCCAGCAGGGTGGGGAAGTTTTTTTGAATGCCGCGGCGGCTTCGGGATCCTTGGCGTGGTGGCGGGGGCGGGCCGACAGCTTGCGGAAACCCAGAGCGCGCAGTTCCCGACTGAGCGTCTGCTTCGAGACCGAGAGGCGGAACTCGTCCCAAAGCCAGTGCAGCAGGTCGGCGATCCGCCACCGCACCACCCCATGCACCGCCGGGATCGGCCCCTCCTCGACGACTTGGCGCAAGGCCGCCCGGTGGTGTTCGGCCAAGCGCGGCTGCGGGCCCGGGGCCTTGCCGGTCAGGAGGCCAGCCGGTCCCGCGTCGTTGAAGCGCAACACCCAGTCGCGCACCGTTTGCAAGCCGACCCCGCCGATCTGCGCCGCGGCCGATCGCGGTTCTCCGTCATAGATCGCTGCCAGGACGAGGAACCGGCGGACTTGGCCAGGATCGTGAGAGGAACGAGCAAGCCGGCGCAGGGCGGCGGCATCGTAATCGCTGCGCAGCGGAACCGGAGCGGCCATTGTGGACCTCATCGCCGTGGTCTCTCCGGTGAATCACGCGGCACGGTCCTCCGGGAATCACCGCATGAGTCGTACTCCGCAGGACTTGGTATTACAAAACGGTCCGGCGCTGGTGTCGCAAGTTTGCCCAGACCTTCGCCAATCGGCTCCGTCGCCGACGTCCACGGCCCGGCGATCACTGACACTTGGACGAGGTGTTCATCAAGATCAACGGCGTCCAGCACTACCTCTGACGAGCGGTCGACCAAGAGGGTTTGGTGCTCGACATCCTGGTGTAGAGCCGGCGCAACACCAAGACGGCCCTGCGCTTCTTCAGGAAGCTGTTGAAGGGTTCACGTTACGGACCGCGTGTCGTGGTCACCGAAAAACTGAAGTCGTACGCTGCCGCCAAGGCCAAGATCATCCCCGGCGTCGAGCACCGGCAAAGCCGCCATCTCAACAACCTTGCTGAGAACTCACACCCGCCCACCCGCCTGCGCGAGCGACAAATGAAGCGATTCACATCACCGCGCTAAGCTCTGCAGTTCCTGTGCGCCCATGGCCCTATTCACCAACATTGCCATTCGTGCCGGCACCTGATGACGGCGGTCGAACAACGGGCCTACCGAGCTGAAGCCTTCGCCATCTGGCAACATAAGACGTGTGTCCGCAAGGCGCCTTGATGTATGGAGGTCAGCGGCGGCCGCTAACTTCCTTGCCTCGCTCAAGTTAACGTGCCAGGGCCATCGAAACGGCGCACTGCTGCCCGGCGCGTCAATCTGCGGCTTGGTTATCCTCGCTTCTTCCCGGCGACGGAGTTGTCGCGTCGGCGTCATGTCCCGATGCCGGCAGATCGTCGGTATTCTCAAGCAGATTGGCCCCCATCCTGCCCATGAAGGCGAGCCGGCGGTCGAATTTCGTCTCCATGACGATGCAGGAGGTGGTGCGGACGACGCCCTTGATCATGTTAATCCGCGTCAATTCGGTGTTCAGCTTCTCCAGTGTTTCCGTGGCGACATGGATGACGAAATCCCAGTCCCCGGAAATGGCGTACACCGCCTGCACCGCCTCCATCATCCGCATCTGGGCGATGACGTCGGAATAGGTCTTGTTATTGCAGACCGCCATGGTGAAGCAGTTCACCGTGTAGATCAGCTTGCTGTGATTGATGCGAACCGAATAGCCCTCGATCACGCCGGCGCTTTCCAGCCGCTGGATGCGCTCCTGCAGGGCCGTCCGCGACACGCCGATCTTACGGGCGAGCGCGGAGGTCGGCTCCCGCGCGTTCTTCTGCAACAGTGCAAGGAGTTGCTTGTCCTTGTCTGTCAGGCGAAAGCCCTGTTCGTTGCCCTGCCCAGACATCGTCCCTTCCCCCGCATAGATTGCTCAGACGCCCTGCCGCCGCGACTGCGATTCCTGCCAAAAATCAATCAGACGCAGTCCCGCATAGACCAGTTCCGCGGCAGGGGGCCCGAAGATACCGCCATTCCAGGTCAAACCGTAAGGGGCGAAAAAACGAATCCGGTCGCTTTCGCCGGTGATCGCCTCGGCAACGACGCGCCCGCCGATGGGCGCCGTGTTCATGCCATGCCCGCCGAAAGACGAACAGCTCCACAATCCTTCTTCAACTTTAGCGATATGCGGCATCTTGTGGCGCGCGTAACCCATCAGCCCCGACCATGCCTTTTCGATCCGCACATCGGCAAGGCCGGGGAAGACCCCGCTGATATCCTGACGCAGCAGGGCGGCCAAGCGCGTTTCGTCCTGTTCGTAGCGGGTGGTGATCCGTCCGCCCCACAGCAGCCGGTCCCCGTCAACGATGCGGTAGTAGTCGGAGGAACGACGGTCGTCGCCGACCGCGTCGGTGGTTGCGACGAAGTCCGACAGGCGGTCGCCCAGCCGCTCCGTCAGTACGACATAGGTGGCGATCGGCAGGAATGCCCGGCGCAGGGGACCGAATTCCGGCCCGCCATAGCCGCCGCCGCACATCACCACATCGTGGCACACGACCGAGCCGTCCACAGTGTCCACCCGCCAGCGGCCGCCGGAACCGGGCGTGCCGGTGCGGCTCATGCCGATCATGGCGGTGCCCTCGAACAGCCGCCCGCCGGCGCCCGCAATCAGGTCGGCAAGGCCGAGGCAATAGTTAAGCGGGTGGAAATGGAAGCCGACCGGGTCACGCAGGGCTTGGAAATAGATGTCGCTTTTCAGCAGGCCGCGCAATGTCGGGCAGTCGATGTAGGTGAAATCGTAGCCGTAGGTCCGCGCCATGTGGTCGCGGTGGCGCTGCAACTTGTCTGCCGCCTCGTAGCGGGTGACGCCGAGCTTCCCCGTCGTCGGGTTGCAGCCGGGCAGGGAATGGCTGAGGATGGTGTCGCGGACGATCCCCACGCCTTCCACCGAAAGGCCGAACAGCGCGCGGGCATGATCCCGGCCGCAGCGGGCCTCGATGCTCCGCTGCCCTTCCGACCAGCCCTGCAGGACGAAGCCGCCATTGCGGCCGGATGCTCCCCAACCGATCTGCTGCGTCTCCAGCAGCGCGACCGAACGGCCACGCCGGATGAGTTCCCAAGCCGTGGACAGGCCGGCCAGCCCGCCGCCGATCACACAGACGTCGGCCGTCACCGTGCCGCGCAGGGGGGCGTGGTCAACCGATGGGCGGCGAGTGGCGCTGTAATAGGTGTTCGGGTAGTCACGCATGCCGGTTGGGTTCCGTTTGCCGGATTGGTGTCAGATTTTAGGGAAGCGGGCGGAGGCCGGCAGCCGGGGGAGTGGTGCGGCCGACCTCCGGCTGCCTCACTTGGCGACGGTGTAGTCGATGCCGTACCACTTCTCCGACAACGACTTCAGCGTGCCATCCGCCTTCAAGGCGGCCACGATCTCCGTCAATTTGGCATTCAACTCCGCGTCGCCTTTATCGATGGCGATGGCCAGCGGCTCGTAATAGGCCGGCTTGTCGTTGATGGCGCGGATCGGATAGCCGCGCTTCACCGCCGCCTCGACGGTCGGCAGGGCGGAGACGATGGCGTCCACCCGCACGCCGTCGCCCAGCCGCAGGTCGTCCAGCGGACCGACGCTATCGCCGTAGGTCTTGACGGTGCCTGGCTTCACGTCGGCCGTGAAGTCGGGGACGCCGACCGCGTCGATCTTCAGCTTCCCGCTGATGTAATCCTCGGAGGTCGTGCCGCCTTCAACCCCGACGGTCTTGCCGTTCAGCGCCGTACGGCTGTCCAGCTTGGAGGTCTTGTGAACGGCGAAGACATAGGGCGTGTAGTAATAGATCGCTGGGAAGTCGAGAACACGGGTCCGCCCGGTCGTGGGCGTCATCGAACCGACGGAGACGTCCCAGCGGCCGTTCCAGTTGCCGGCGGTGATGATGCCCCATTCCGGCGTGATGAAACGGGCCGTGGCTCCCAGCCGCTTGGCGATCTCCTTGGCGACCTCGACATCGAAACCATCAAGCTGGTTGTCCTTGTTCATAAAGGATTGCGGCGGCCAGTTGGCGGCGGTCGCCACCACCATTTCCTTTTTCTGCGTGATGCGGTCCAGCGTGGCACCTGCATTGGCGGCACCGGTGGAAATCGCGAGCGCACCGATGGCGACAGCGCCGAGGCACAGGGATTTGAGCAGGCTCATGGACGGTCTCCTGACGTGAGGGGAAGCCTTGGCGTTCGAAGGATTTGGATTCTTGGGATAAGAGCGGACCGGCTCAGTGGCGGTGGCCGCGCGCCAGACGGCGCTCCAGACGGGCCTGCAACTGCTCCAGGACGATGGAGATTAGCCAGTAGAGGGAGGCCGCGGTGATGAGCATTTCCAAGTGGCGGAATTCGTCGCGGCCCTGGGTGCGGGCGAGGAACATCAATTCCCACACGCCGATCACCGAGACGAGCGAGCTGTCCTTCAGCATGGCGATGAACTGGTTGCCGGTCGGCGGGATGATCAGGCGCAGAGATTGCGGCAGGATGATCAGCACCAGCGTGTGCATCGGCCCGAAGCCGAGGGCGCGCGAGGCCTCCCACTGTCCTTTGGGGATACTCATGATGCCGGCGCGGAAGATCTCCGTCATATAGGCGCCGTAGCACAGCGACAGCGCCGCCACGCCGGCCGGGATTGCCCCGATGACGTAGCCCAGCTGCGGAATGCCGAGATAGATCAGGTAAATCTGGATCAGCAGCGGCACGCCGCGGAAGAAGGACGTGTAGAAGGACGAGATGGCGATGGCGAAGCCATTGTCTGACAGTCTCGCGATGGCGCCGATCATGGCCAGGACGAAGGCGATGGCGATGGAGATCGCCGAGATGTACAGCGTCGTGGCGACGCCCTGGGTGATCAGGAATAACAGCTTGCCCAGGATGAAGTTGTATGACAGGTCGAAACTGTAGAAGAAGACCAGGAACAGGCTGAGCACTTCCAGCCAGACGGCGGCGACCTGCAGCCGCAGGCTGAGCCGGCCGAGAAGATGGACGTTCAGTGTGAGGATCAGCGCAAGGCAGAGGGCGACCCAGGCGGTCACCAGCGACTCGCCGCCCGGCAGGGCCGCGGTGACCGGCGCGAAGGCGGTGGCGATGCCGGTGTGCCCGATGCCGCCGACGATGCCGGCCGCTGTGATGACGAGCGCCAGCACGCCCAGAAACCACGCCTTGTTCGTCAATCTGTCTCGGCGTACATGGTCATGGTACATGCCTGCGTCTTTCCCTTCCGTGCGTTTCACCCACAGTCCGTCCATCAGCCTGTACCGGCCGTGCGACGGGCGGTATCCGGCAATCCGACGGGTGAAGCGGGAAAACACGGAAAGTTGCCGGGTGAGACCCGGCGCTACGACGGCTGGACCCGCCAGATTGATGAGATTGGCGGCATGAGCGGGCGCGCTGGCGTGGGTCACCGGCGAATCCGGCGGTCATCGTCCACGACCGCCGATACAAGCCTGCCCATCCAGCGGATCGGGACGGACCTCCGCCTATGCGGAACCGCGGCTGCGGGCGTTTCCGGCGAAGGCCAGGACCGCGATAATCACCACGCCCTGGATGATCTCCTGGGTTCCTGCCGGAAGCCCGGCGGTCTGCATGGTGGTGACGATCAGGAACAGCAGGACGGAGCCGAATATTGTGCCGGCGGCGGCGGCGCTGCCGCCGAAGATCAGGGCTCCGCTCGGTGCGACAACTCCGACCGACTGGAGCAGGAGAGGGCTGCCCATGTCAAGGAAGGTGCTCCCCGCCTGGGCCGACAGCAGGATCCCGCTGAGGACGGTGATTATGGCGGGGCTGGTGACCAGACAGGGGGATGACAACTCCATCCCCCTGCCGTGACGAGGGACAAGCCGTTCAGTTCGCTGCGAAACAGTAGAGCAGCCCGGCGCCACCGGTGCCCCTCAGCGCATCCTGGCTGCAGCCGCCGCGCGAGGCATGCGACGAGTTCCAAGATTTCGCCGGCGGGTCCTCGTTCAGGCCAATGCGGTCATGGTGGCCGACCATGGCCGCGCCATCGGCGCCGCTCTTGGTCCAATTGCCGCAGGTCATATCCTGCCCGGCGAGAAAGGCGGTGCCGTCCTGCTGCGACCCAGTCAGGATGTCGTGCGTATTGGGCTGGTCGCCGCGGCCGTTGATCATTTCACCCTTCTCGTTCAATGCGGTCTGCTTATTCAAGGCATTGGTTCCATGCAACTCCTCGACCGTCTGGGCGATCACCTCACCCTTGGCGTTTTGCCAAGGGCCCTTCCCGATGCGGTCGCGCGCGTTGATCGCCGGCTGGCCATTGGCGGCCTGGGTGCTGAGATAGGCGCGCCATGTGCGGCTGCCGGCGGGCGGCCTCGGCGAGCCGCTGGCAGTGCTGGTCGGCGCCATTCAATCCACCGAGATCGGCCCCCTTGCCGATGCCGACGCTGGTGATGAAGAAAGTCATGGCGGAAGAGCCGGCCTGCTGCGCCGACGCGGCGCCCGGGACCGCCAACAGGAAAGCGGCCGCCGCCGCGATCCGGAAGCTCGCACTGATCATCGGTTTCCTCCGTTGCTATTGTTCCGCCGCCAGGCCGGGCGTCCACCGAGGGCAGCGCCGTCGATAAACGGACCATACTGGCGGAGCCAGTTGGAAGAAGACGCTCCGGCGGGGCGATTCATTCCCATGGCTTCGCCGAGAGTTCTGTCAGCCTTCGCGCCAACTTGTTCGACGGCGCGGGGCTGCCGTAGAGGATCATTTCCACTCTGGAGGTGATCGATGCGCTGCACACATTGCTCTTCGACCGCGACGACTGATACCGGGGAGCGGAAGTGCTGACTCACTGAGGGGGATTCCCAAGGCGGGCGATCCGTGATTCGATTCCCCGTCCATGATGGGGAAAAGCGCATGCCAGCGGCGTTGCCGATCCGGGAAGACCTGAGCGCCAGCGAATTACGTACCCTGGCGCGGCGCGAGAGCAAAGGGCGGGTGGCGGCGCGGATGTTCGCCATCGCCCATGCGCTGGACGGGGTGAGCCGGGTGGAAGCGGCGCGGCTGGCTGGCTGGCATGGACCGCCAAGCCCTGCGCGACGCGGTGGTGCGCTACAACGCCGAAGGTGTAGCCGGGCTCTACGACCGCCCGCTGCCCGGCCGACCGGAGTGGCTGAGCGAAGGCGAGCAGGCGACGCTCAAGGCTATCATCCTCGCCGGCCCCGATCCCAAGCGGCATGGCTGCGTGGAATGGACCCTACCGATCTTGTGCGAGGTGATCGCCGAACGTTTCGCCAAGACGCTGCATCCGGCTAGCCTGTCGCGCATCATGTGCCGGCTGAACCTGTCGAAGCAGAAGACGCGGCCCCGCCATCCGCAGTCCGACGCCAAGGCCAAGGCCGCCTTCCAAAAAAAGGGGCTGCGCGAAGCCCTGAAGGCCGCGGCTGCCGCGCATCCGGAGCGTCGACTTCAACTCTGATTCCTGATGCTATGAGGCGGGGCTCCGTGGATGATGGATCGTAGGAGTGTCCCTCATGTGCAAGGAGCCAGCGATGCCGCTTACCAGCCCCGTTGTCGACAGCACGATCTACCTGGCGCTCGAACTCAGCCGCTCCACCTGGCTCGCCGCCATGCGCTTGCCGGGGGCCACCAAGAGTGTTCTGCATCGCATAGCGGCCGGCGACATGGCGGCGCTGCTCGCGTTCATCACGACCCAGCGCGCACGCGTGGAAGCGCGCCTGGGCGCCTCGGTCACCGTCGTCTCCTGCTTCGCGTGGACATTACCCTGTTCCGTCAGCGGTGGCTTGAGACGGCTGAAGTGCTCTTTGCCTGCACGACGCCGCCCTGCGTGTCGGAAGCACTGGAGCGCGCGCTCGACGATGCGGCGGCTGCCCTGCTGGTCCTCCAGGCGGCACCGGCGATCTGGGCCGCCGCCTGGAACGCTGCCGAGGGACGGCAGCTGGCGGGGGGCTGAGTTACTGCCCCCCTGGCCGCCGTGGCCGCGTGTGACGGAGGGGTTTCTACGCCGGTTGCTTGACGGTCGCTGGCCGTGTCCGGCGGAGATGGAGTGCGGTCAGGAGGCCAACCGAGGCCGCGGCGGCGCCCATCAGGAAGATGCTGCCATAACTAGCCCGGTCGGCGAGCAGCCCTGCCACGGGGCCGGTCAGGCCGTAGGCCACGTCCTGGAACGCCGCGAAGGCGCCGAGGGCGGTTCCGCGAAGGTGCGGCTCCACGATATGGACGACCTCCCGGCCCATGGATGGGAAGACCAGCGAGCAGCCAAGGCCCGTCAGGAAGGCTCCGGCCAGCGCCAGCAACGGATCGTTCGCGCTCCAGACCAGCAGCTGGCCGACGGCCTCAACCGCGAGCGATCCGATCGCCACTGGCAGGCCGCCGATGCGGTCCGGGAGATGGCCAAGGGTAAAGCGGACGAGGACGAAACCGGTGCCGAAGGCGGTCAGGCCGAGCCCGGCGAAAGGCCAGCCCTCGCGGACGAAGTGGAGGGAGAGGAAAGCGCCGATCGCGGCGAAGCCGATGCCCTGGAGGCAGACGACGGAGCCTTGCATCCAAATCCGGCCGAGCACGCTCCGGAATGGCGGGCGTTCGGCATTCGAATGGGCGGCGACCCCTTCCATCCTGCTGACAGCCAGCAGGCCGAGGGCGGGCAGCAGGGCGCTGACCGCCATGGCACCGGAGAAGCCGAGCCGGTCGAGGAGCGCCAAGCCCACCGGGCCGCCCGCCGCGAAAGCGCCGTAGAGCGAGGCGCCGATCAGCGCCAGCACCTTGCCCGCCCGCTGCGGGCCGACGATGCCGATGCCCCAGGCCACCACGCCGACACCGGCCAGGCTCTCGCCGAGGCCGATGAGCAGGCGTCCCAGGACGAGTAGGCAGAATGCCTGCCACGGCAGGTGGGACAGCAGTCCGGCGGTCATCGAGACCAGCCCGCCCGCCACGTAGAAGACCAATCCCCGGCTGACGGCGAGCTTGGCACCCCGGCGGTCCGAGAGGGTACCTGCGAACCCGCGGGTGAGGATGGTGGCGAGGAAGGCGCTGCCGACGCCGAGTCCGGCCCAGACGTTGCCGAGGCCGAGATCACCGGCTACGAAGAGCGGGATCACGGGCAGGGAGATGGCGACGCAGAAATAGGAGATGAAAAGAACGACGGCGAGGATAATGAGGCGGCCTTGAGCCGCATCGCGCGCCGGTTGGGGACCCATGGAGGTTCTCCACGCTGGTCCTCGATCGACGGGCCGTCCGACAACGCGAACGCGCTCCGATCGACGAGGATCGTTGAGCGCGTTGGTTGACGTTAAACGCTTACGGCCAGTGCGACTGGCGATACGGGCACGATTACTGGATGCGGTCGGAAAAGGCAACCCGGAAGTCTGACGAGCCAGACAGGCAGGATTTAGAGGTGACGTGTGGCCAGTGGCGTCAGTGCTGGCGAACCAGGCAGGTCAAACGCTGCGACCGAAGATGTCGTTGAGTTGCTTGTTCGATGTGCCGGATGCGAGCCCCTCAAACGATCCGGCCTTCATCGCCTTCGCCATGCGCATGACCGCGCCCCAGGCCGCCCGCGCCAGTCCGCCGCCGACGCTGATCCGCCGCACACCGAGATCAGCGATCTCGGCCCGGGTGGCGTCCGGGCGCATCACAAGCAGGTTGACCGGCTTGGGCGCCACGGCGCGGACCATGCTCGCGATGTCGGCTTTCTCGATTACACCGGGGGCGTAAAGGCAATCGGCGCCCGCATGGGCGAAGGCCACCAACTTGTCGATCGCCTCGGATACCCGCGTGGGATCGCTCAGCAGGATTTCGGTGCGCGCCACCAGCATGACATCCTCACCGGTCCGGTCGATGGCGGCGCGAGCGGTTCGGATGCGTTCGACGGAAGTGGCGGTATCGTAGAAGCCAGGTTTGCCATCGGCGCGGATGTCCTCGATCGATAGGCCCGCGACACCGACGTCGACCGCGAGCCGAACATTCGCAGCCAGTTCCTCAAGATCATGGGCGAAGCCGGATGCGAAATCGGCGTTCACCGGGAGATCCGTGGCGAGAACGAGGCTCCCGAGATGCGCCAGGACATCGTTGAGTTCGACACCGTTTTCGGGGCGACCCTGCGACCAGGAATAGCCTGAACTCGTCGAGGCCAGGGCGCTGAAGCCCATGTGCTCCATCATCCGGGCACTGCCGATATCCCAGGGGTTCGGCAGGATGAAACAGCCCTCCTCATGAAGCGCACGGAAAGCCTCACGCTTTTCTGCGATGGTGCGGGCCATGGCTCATCTCCTAAAAGAGGGCTGTTAGATCCGGATTTCCGAGGGCTGTCCTGGAATCCATTTGGAGGAAAACCATGACGAAGAGCCTTCGGCTTGTCACCCATGGTGGCTCGTTCCACTGCGATGAGGTGCTGGGATACGCCATCCTGCGCCGTGCCCTGCCGCCCGAGGCGCTGGCCGCCTCCACGCTAGTACGCGCAAGGGATCAGCAGGTCATCGACGCCGCCGACATCGTCTGGGACGTCGGCGGCGTCTTCGACCCCGCGCGGGGGCGCTTCGACCACCACCAGCGCGGTGCCCCGGTGCGTCCCGACGGCTCGCCCTACTCCTCGGCGGGCCTGCTATGGGCCGCCTTTGGCCGCGACGCGGTGCGCGCCATCCTGGCGGGACGCGGCGGCGAGGACGTCGTTGAGCGGATCTGGACGGAGATGGACGAGCAGGTAGTCCGCCTCGTCGACCTCGCCGACAACGGCCAGCGCCCTGTCCCTGACTTCGGCGACGATGGCCTTGACCGGGCGGCCCGGATCGCGGACGGGATGGCCCTGCCGTCCTTAGTCGAGGTCCTGAACCTGCCTTGGGATGCCGACTTGATCGACCGGGCCCGGGTCGAGGACGAGCGCTTCGGCCAGGCCGCCGAGATCGCGGGCGCCTTCCTCGACGGTCGCGTCGAGCAGATCCGCGCCCGCATCGCCGCCCGCGACATCGTGCTGGAGGCGCATGCCCGCTCGGCCGACCCGCGTGTGCTGGAGCTCGACCGCGGCATGCCCTGGCAGGGACCGGCGCATGACGCAGACCTGCCGGTGCTGTTCGCCGTTTACCCGGACAAGGGCGGTGTCGCCTGGATGGTCGGCTGCATGCCCCCGGAGCCGGGCAGCTTCGCCCAGAAGCTGCCGCTGCCCGAGGCATGGGCGGGCTTGCGCGACGCCGAACTCGCCCGCGTGTCTGGCGTGCCGGACGCCGTGTTCTGCCACCTGAACCGTTTCATCGCCGCCGCCCGCTCGCGCGAGGGCGCGCTGGCGATGGCTTGCATCGCCCTTGGCCTTCCCCGTAAACCGGCCGGGTCCGGCACCAGATGACGATGTGACTCTCTTCGTAGTCGCGAGCATGATGGCAGCGAGGCACAGACTGCCCGATGGGAGGTTGTTCTTGCCGCCGCAAAACCGGTGGGGATGACTTCCGAATGCCCACCGACGGAGCGTCGGGAAGGCTGGATCAGGTTGGGATCAGGGCAGCGACCTCCCGATCGGCGTTCCAGTCGCTGGCGGTGAGCCCCGCAGCCACCCCGGCACGGTCTTCGGCGGATCGATTCTGGCTCATCTTGCGCTTGCCCTGAATGCGTGTGATCGGCAGCCGCAGCCCGACGATGCCCCGCAGCTGCGCGCGGATGAAGTCGACCGGTGCGTCCGTGACTGCCCACGGGGCGGCGCGCCGACGCTCGTGCAGGTCCGTCAGCCGCGTGACCGCCTCCAGCAGGCGATCCGCGTCGTCGAAGAACTCGGCCGGGCCGTAGGCATGCACCGCGATGTAGTTCCAGGTCGGCACCACCTTCCCATGCTCTTCCTTCGACGCGTACCAGGATGGTGAGACGTATGCCTCCGGCCCGGTGAATAGGACCATGGCCTCGCCCAGGGACTGCTGCTTCCATTGCGGGTTGGCGCGAGCCAGATGGCCGTAGAGGGTGCCGTAAGGACCCTCGTCGGGGGCAAGGAACAGCGGCAATGGCGTCGCCATCAGCCCCTCGTCGGTGGCGGTGACGAGGTTGGCGAGGGGCGTCTCCCGCATCAGCGCATACAGGGTCGGCAGATCATCCTCGCGAAATGCGGGCGGGACATACATCGGGGTGTCTCCACGTCAGGGCGTGGGCTGGACCATGGTCTGAAACTGGTTCACGATAAACATCCAGTTTTCTACATTTTGGCTGGTCCAGTTCAGCGACATGTCAGAGCACCCATTACCGGCCCGCCTCACCAGCAGGATCTGCCAGTCGATCCGGGACAAGATCGCTTCCGGCGACCTCGCTCCCGGCGCGCGGGTGCCGTCGACCCGTGCCTTGGCAACCGAATGGGGAGCGTCACGGACCACGGTGACCGCAGCCTACGATCAGTTGATCGCCGAGGGTTACCTGGAAGCGCGCCAAGGCGCCGCCACCAGAGTCGCGCCATTGCTTTCCCCATTGCCACCTCGGCCGCAGCATCCGTCCCACGCTGAGCATATTAGTGGCCTGTCGGCATACGGCCAGCGGGTGGCGGCTTTCGCCATTCCAGTCGAAGGAGATCGCGAGGCACTGACCGTCGATTTCCGCTACGGCGACATCGCGGGCGCCGACTTCCCGCGCTTGGTGTGGAAGCGGGCCATCGCGGCCGCGCTGCTCCGCAAACGGCCGAGCCTGCGGTATGGTGAGCCGTGCGGTTCCCCGCGCCTCAGGGTCGCCCTGCAAGGCTATCTCTGGCGGGCGAGGGCCATACGGTGCGAACCGGACCAGATCGTCATCGTGAACGGCTCGCAGCAGGGCATCGACCTTTGTGCGCGGCTGCTGCTGGACCCGGCCGACGGGGTCCTGATGGAGGATCCCGGCTATGGGCTGGCCCGGCAGGTATTCCAGGCGGCGGGGGCCGACGTCATCCCCATTCCGGTCGACGAGGAAGGCATGAAGACCGATGGGCTGCCTCCAGCGTGCCTTGCCTACACCACGCCTTCTCACCAGTTTCCGCTCGGGGCTGTCATGTCGGCGGCGCGTCGCCGTGACCTGTTGGCTTGGGCCGAGCGGAGCGGCGGGTATGTCATCGAGGACGACTACGACGGCGAGTACCGCTTCGACGTCTCACCGCTTCCGGCCTTGCAGGTGCTGGACGATGCCCGCCGGGTCATCTATCTCGGCAC
>JAFAFA010000023.1 GCA_023423695.1 Pseudomonadota bacterium
CCCTCACCCCGACCCTCTCCCCGGGGGGGAGAGGGGGAGTAGGCCGGGTTTCGGGTTGTGCATCCCGCATGAAGCCGATGAAGGCGTCGTCCAGGCTGTCGGCCTGCTGTTGGCGGCGCAGTTCGTCGGGGGGCCCGGCGGCGATGACGCGGCCGGCATTCATGAAGGCCACCCGATCGCAGCGTGCCGCCTCGTTCATGAAGTGGGTCGAGACGAAGATCGTCACCCCCTGCTCGCGCGAGAGCGCGATCAGGTCGCGCCAGAACTGGTCGCGCGCCACCGGATCGACGCCGGAGGTCGGCTCGTCGAGGATCAGCAGCTCCGGCCCGTGCAGGATGGCGACGGCAAGCGACAGCCGCTGCCGCACGCCGAGCGGAAGGCGGTCGGCCACCGCGTCGATGTAGGGCGATAGGCCGAAGCGCTCGACCAGCGCCGCCAGCCGGGTGTCGGCATCGGGCAGCTCGAACAGGCGGGCGTGCAGGTCCAGGTTCTGGCGCACCGTCAGCTCGCCATAGAGCGAGAAGGCCTGCGCCATGTAGCCGACGCGGCGGCGGCTCTCCAGATCCGTGGCGTCCACCGGCTTGCCGAACAGCCGCGCCTCGCCGGCGCTGGCGGGCAGGAGGCCGGTCAGCATCTTCATCGTGGTGGTCTTGCCGCAGCCGTTGGACCCCAGGAAGCCGAAGATCTCGCCGCGGCCGATGCGGAAGCTGATGTCCGACACCGCGGTGAAATCGCCGAAGCGGCGGGTCAGGCCGATCGCCTCGATGGCCGGCTCCGCGCCGACGGGCTCGGGCGGGCGGGGCGGAACGGTCAGGCGTTCGTGGCCGCGCCGGGCATCCTCCGGCAGCAGGGCGACGAATGCCTCCTCCAGGTCGGCGGCGCCGGTCTGCGCCTTCACCGCGGCGGGGGTGTCGTGGGCGAGCAGGCGGCCGGCGTTCATCATCACCACCCGGTCGAAGCGCTCGGCCTCGTCCATGTAGGAGGTGGCGACCAGCACCGTCATGCCGGGGCGGCCGGCGCGGATGCGGTCGATCAGCTCCCAGAACTGGCGGCGGGAGAGCGGATCGACGCCGGTCGTCGGCTCGTCGAGGATCAGCAGGTCGGGGTCGTGCAGCAGGGCGCAGCACAGGCCGAGCTTCTGCTTCATGCCGCCGGACAGCTTGCCGGCCGGGCGGTCGGGAAAGGGGGCGAGGCCGGTGGACTCCAGCAGGTCGGCGATGCGGCGCCGGCGCTCCGCGGCGTCGAGGCCGAACAGGCGGCCGAAGAACTGGAGGTTTTCGGCGACGCTGAGTTCGGCGTAGAGGTTGCGGCCGAGACCCTGCGGCATGTAGGCGATCCGCGGCTGGAGCGCGGCCCGGCCATGGCGGTCGGAAACGTCGGTGCCGAGCACGCGGACGCTGCCCTGCTGGATCTTCTTGGCGGTGGAGATCAGGCCGAGCAGGGTCGATTTGCCGACGCCGTCCGGACCGATGACCGCGACGCTGACGCCGGCGGGAATGTCGAGGGAGGCGTCCTCCAGCGCCACCGTCCCGCCATAGCGGTGCCGCACGCCGGACAGCGAGACGGCGGGGGCGGGGGTCATATCCTCGACCCTTGCGAGGGATCCCCTCTTCCCCCCGGGGAGAGGGTTAGGGTGAGGGGGGTGCGTGGGGTGGATTGGGAAGCGGAGGGTGTCTGATTATCGGCGAAGTCACGCTGTGCGCCCCCCTCACCCCGACCCTCTCCCCGAGAGGGAGAGGGGGATACGGGCGAGGAAGAGGTCGCTTCGCGCGTCAGCTTCGATTCCAGCCAATCCGGCCAGACCGCCGTGTCGTCCAGCTTCACATAGGCCATGCCGGTCAGGCCGGTCTTCACCCGCTCGATGTATCGGGTCACCAGCGCTTCCGGGACGCGGGCCTTGACGCGGAACATCATGCGGTCGCGTTCGGACTTGGTTTCCACCTGCTTGGGCGTGAACTGGGCGCGGGGCGCGACGAAGGTGACGGCGGCCGGGATCGCGGTGTCGGGAACCGCGTCCAGCAGGATGCGGGCCTCGGCGCCCAAGGCGAGGTTGCCGGCCGTGTCGGTCGGCAGGAAGAAGGTCATGTAGACGTTCGACAGGTCGAGCAGCGTCGCCGCCTTGCCGCCGGCCGCGAGAACCTCGCCGGGCTCGGTCAGACGGTAGAGGACCCGCGACTTGCGCGGCGCCCTCAGCACGCCGTCGGCGACCAGGGTGGTCAGGCGGTCGACATCGCCGGCGGCGGCGGCGATCGCCTCGTCGGCGCTGGCGAGGTGGCTCTTGGCGGCCTCCAGCGCGGCGTCGGCGGTGCGGCGGCTGTTGCGGGCCTGATCGACGCGCTGTTCGGAGACATGGCCCTTGCCGAACAGGACCAGCGCCCGCTCCATCTCCTTGGCGGCGAAATCCGCCTCGCTGGCGCGCTGGGCGACCAATGCCACCGACTCCTCGCGGGTGCGGCGGGACTGGCGCAGCTGGGCCTCGGCGGAGCGGAGCTGCGCCTCCAGGTCGCGGGTGTCTAGCGTGGCGATGACGGCGCCGGCCTCCACCAGATCGCCCTCCTGCACCGGGATGGTCAGGACGCGGGCGGCGTATTTGGTGGCGATGTCGATCTCGTTCGCCTCGATCCGCCCGTTGCCGGAGGCGAAGCCGGCGGGCAGGCGGTTGCCCTGCATCGCCCGCCAGCCGTAAGCGGCCCCGGCACCGAGGATCGCCAGCAGGACAACGGCGATGAGAAGGCGTCTGACGGTCATGGCTGCGCTCCTGTCGCCGCTCTGCCGGTGGTGTCGAGCGCGCCCATCACGCCGGCCAGGATGCGCTCCCGCGCCGCGTCGTCGGGCGCGGCATCCAGCGTGCGACGCAGGGTCAACAGCGCTTCGGCATAATGATTGTGCCAGTCCTGGCCGGCGAGGTCGGCGGGGGCGAGGCGGGGGTGACGGTCGGCCGGCACCAGCGGGCGCGGGGCGGCGAGGTCGATGCGGTCGTCCAGCGCCGGCTGGGCGATGCGGTCCGGCGCCCAGCCCTGGTCGAGCAGGGCCTGCCGGATGGAGGCGCGGGCGCCCTCCTCGCCATGGACCAGGAACAGGCCGTGGCCGGCGCCCTTGCGCGCCTTCACCCAGTCCAGCAGGGCGGAGCGGTCGGCATGGCCGGAATAGACGTCGATGGAGCGGACCTTCGCCTTGATGGCGATTTCCTCGCCATGGATGCGGACGCGGGAGGTGCCCTCCTGCAGCAGGCGGCCCAACGTGCCGGGAGCCTGATAGCCGACCAGCAGGACGGTGTCCTGCGGGCGCCACAGGCGGTTCTTCAGATGATGGCGGATGCGGCCGGCGTCGCACATGCCGCTGGCCGCCATGATGATGGCGCCGCCGGAGACGCTGTTCAGGCGCTGGCTTTCCGGAACGCTGCGGACATGGTGGAAATTGGCGCGGGTGAAGGGGTCGCCATCGGTCTCCAGATCGTCGAGATGGCGGCGGAAGACGCCGGTCACCGCGTCGGCGAGCGGCGAGTCGAGGAAGACGTCCACCGCCGGCAGCTGGCCGCTGTCGAACAGGCAGTCGAGGTCGTAGAGCAGTTCCTGCGTGCGCTCCACCGCGAAGACCGGGATCAGCAGGACGCCGCCGGCCGCCAGGGCGGTGGACACCTCCGCCCGCAGCACCGCCTGTCGCCCGGCCTCGTCCAGGTCGGTGCGGTCGCGGTCGCCGTAGGTGGTCTCCAGAACCATCCAGTCCGGCCGCTCCGGCCCCTCGGCATCGGCGTGGAAGCTCTTGCCGCCGGGGCCGAGGTCGCCGGAGAACAGGATGGTGGTGGTGCCGGCGGCACCGTCCGCCGCCTCCACCTCGATGGAGGATGATCCCAGGATGTGGCCGGCCTGCCAGAAGCGGGCGCGCAGGCCGGGCAGGATCTCCGTCCAGCGGTCGTACTCGACGCGGCGGAGCCGGCGCAGGCTGCGGATGGCGTCGTCCTGGGTGTAGATCGCCTGGACGGGCGGACGGCCGCGCTGACGGTTGCGGCGGTTCAGGCGCTCGACCTCGCCCTCCTGGATGTAGCCGCTGTCGGGCAGCATGTATTCCAGCAGATCCACCGTGCCGCCGGTGGCGTGGATGCGGCCGCGGAAGCCCAGCCGGGTCAGCTTCGGCAGCAGGCCGGAATGGTCGATGTGGGCATGGGTCAGCAGGACGGCCTTGATCGAGGCCGGATCGAAGGGAAAGGGGCGGTAATTCAGTTCCCGGATCGTCTTGGTGCCCTGGAACATCCCGCAATCGATCAGCACGTCGCCGTTCGGCGTGGACAGGCGGAAGCAGGAACCGGTCACCGTTCCGGCGGCGCCATGGAAAGTCAGCGACAGGGACATGGTTCGGCTCCTTGGGCTGGTCGTCACCCCAGCGCCACCCCGCTGTTTTCCGCGGCATGGGCCTGGGCGAAAGTGAAGTCGGCGTTGGTGCTGGCGTGGATGCGGTAGAGCGGTTCGCCCCGGCGCACGCGCTCGCCCACCTTGCGCAGCAGATCGATGCCGGCGCCCTTGTCGGTGGGCGCGCCGGCCAGCCGGGCGATGCGGGCGAGACGGTAGCAGTCGAGCGACGACACCACCCCGTCGGCGGGGGCGGCGACCTCCGCCACCAGGGAGCCCAGCGTCGCCACCGCGGGCGGCGGGCCCTGCAGGGCGATGATGCGCTCCATGGCGGCGAGTGCCGCGCCCGACTCCAGCAGCTCGCGCGCCCGGCGGTTGCCGCTGCCGCCGCGGACGGCGGGGTCGAATTCCAAAATGCGGCCGGCCAGCAGCAGGGCGCGCTCCTTCAGGTCGGCGGGGCATGCTGGGTCGTTGCGCAGCACGGCCATCACGTCGCGCGCCTCCAGCACCGGGCCGATGCCGCGCCCGACCGGCTGCGAACCGTCGGTGATCGCCACCTCCAGCGTCAGGCCGAGGCTGTCGCCGACATGCTCGAACAGCTTGCGCAGGCGCACCGCCTCGCCCGCAGTGCGGATCTTGGCGCTGGGGCCGACGGGGATGTCGATCAGCAGATGGGTGGAGCCGGCCGCCACCTTCTTCGACAGGATGGAGGCGACCAGCTGCTCGCGGGTGTCGATGGCGAGCGGGCGCTCGACCGAGATCAGGATGTCGTCGGCCGGCGACAGCCGGACATGGCCGCCCCAGACCAGGCAGCCCTTGGCCTCGCGCACCAGGGCCTGCATGCGCTCCATCGGCACGTCGACATTCGCCAGCACCTCCATGGTGTCGGCGGTGCCGGCCGGGGAGGTGATGGCGCGCGACGAGGTCTTCGGGATCGGCAGGCCGTGGGCGGCGACGATCGGCACCACGATCATCGAGGTGCGGTTGCCGGGGATACCGCCGATGCAGTGCTTGTCGGCGACGGTGCCCAAATCCTGCCAGTGCAGCCGGATGCCGGCGGCGATCATGGCGCGGGTCAGGCCCAGCACCTCCGCCGTCGTCATGAAGCTGGCGCAGGCGATCAGGAAGGCGGCGATCTCGATCTTGGAATAGCGCTGGTCGGTGACGTCGCGGATGATCGCGGCGAGCTGCCCGTCGGTCAGGGCCGCACCGCCGACCTTGGCGCGCACCAGTTCGAAGCTCTCAGGCGGCGTGGGCGGGACGAGATGGACGGCGAAGCCCTCGGCAAGGCCGAGCTGGGCGAAGGCGGGGTCGGACAGGCCGATCTCGTCGGGGGCGACGATGGCGGGATCGTCGACGATGTTCAGCACCGCCAGCAGGGAACGGCCGTCGTTCCGCACCTCCACCCGGCCCAGACCGAGGAAATCCTCGACATGGTACCGGGTGCAGTGCCGGTTGAGGAAGGCGACGTTCTCCCGGACGGTGTCTATCGCCAGATGTCGAAGCGTCAGCATGGAAACAGTCTACGACAGACCACGCCAAATAGAGAGGTACAGCCTGCGCGTCAGCCATACCTGCCCTCATGCTTCAAATTTGATCCCGATCATTGGCAGGGCGGAGCGGGCGTGCTTAAGGGAGCGGGGCTATTGCCCCAGCGTCTGCCTGACCCATCCCACCAGCGCCGGCAGCGGCATGGCGCCGGCCGTGCGGGCGATCTCGCGGCCGTGATGGACCAGCACCAGCGACGGAATGCTGCGGATGCCGAAACGGGCGGCAAGGTCAGGCGAGGCTTCCGTGTCGATCTTGGCGAGTCGGACCTGCGGTTCCAGCTGTGCCGCCGCCTGGGTGAAGACGGGGGCCATCATGCGGCAGGGACCGCACCATTCGGCCCAGAAGTCGATTAGCAGCGGCAGGTCGCCGCGTTCGGCATGGGCGGCGAAGCGGCGGGCGTCGAGCGACACCGGCTTGCCTTCGAACAGGGCCTGACCGCAGCGGCCGCATTTGCCGCCGCCGAGCCGGGCCGGAGGCACGCGGCTCAGGGTGTCGCAATGCGGGCAGGCGACGTGCAGGCTGTCGGCGCCTGTGGATGACTGGCCTGAAGCTTGGGCGGTGGTCGGCATGGCGGGGCTCCTTCCCCTGGCAGCGGTTCCACCGTCGATGTATGGGGCCGGAGCCGTCTGCTCAAGGTGGGCCGCCCAAGACGTGCGGAGCCTATTCCCGCCGGCCCATCAGCCCTTCCAGCTTGGCGAAATCCACATACTGCGCCGGCCGGTCCTTCAACAGGTCCGGGGCTGCCTGGGCATTCTCCCGCGCGCATTCGGCGACATAGCGGGCCAAGAGGTCGCGCATGACCTCGGCCAAAGGCGTCTGCCGCTGGCGTGCGTAATTCTTGGCGACATCTTTGATTCGGCGATCAACGCGCAAAGAGATCGTCGCCTTCTTTGGATGAAACGGATCTCCGATCATGACGATCCTCCACCAGTCTTGCCGATCCTCGTTATTTGGATATGCCGGATCGGCGGTGGATACAAGGATCGTCGGGAAGACGGGCGATAAAACTTGGGGATGATAACTTGTGAATTTGTGTGGATAAAATTTCCGCCGGTTTTCTTCTCCACAGAATCTGTGGATAGATGTGTGCGCAATCCCCGAACAGAATCATCCGCATCCTTCCGGCCGGCCTGTCCGGCCTGTGGATGAGTGGGTTTGCTTATTTTTTAGGCATGGCAGGCATGCCGGGGGAACCCGGTCCGCCGACCAGCCGCAGGCGTCCTGCGGGGGACAGGTCGGGCAGGATGGACAGGACGGTTTCCTCCGTCAGTTCGCCCATCTGGCGGCGCTTGGCGCGGGCCGCTTCGGTCGCGACACGCAGGGAGTCGTAGTCGACGGGATCGGCCTGCAGCAGGGCGCGCACCTGCTGTCCGGCCTCGTGGTACTCCCGGGTCAGCGCGTCATAGCGCGGGCGCAGCGGCTCGAAGGCGGCGCGCAGGCGCCGGGCGTCGGCGTCGGACAGGTCGGGGGCCATCCGTTCGACGAAGCGGTCGGGCATCGGTTGGTGCGCCGGCTGGCGGGATGATGGGGCGGGGTGGCGGAAGGTCGCGACCAGCATCGCCGCCAGGAACAGGTTCAGCGCCAGCGAGGCCAGCGCCAGGGTGCGCAGGCTCGGCCGCCGCAGGACGGGGCGGGGCGCGGCGAAACCGCTCATCGGGACTCTCCGTCGAACAGCGTGAAGACGTCGTCGTGCAGCAGGGCCAGTTCCTGGCCACGCGGCGCCTGGGCGGCGGGTAGCGGCAGCGTGCCGGCGAGCCAGCCGCCGGTCAGCCAGCCCAGCGCCAGCAAGGCGACGCAGAAGCCCGCCACCCTCTGCCGAGGCATCCGCCCCAGCAACAGCAGCACAAGCCCATCCTGCGGCACGGCGCGGGCGGAGGCGCCGACCGTCGCCAACAGGCGGGCGATGCGGGCATCCTCCACCGCCGGCGGGTTGCCGGCCAGCAGCCGGTCGAAGGCCAGCGCCTCATCCATCGCCGCCCGCAGCACCGGCGAGCGGGCGAGCGCGGCATCCGCCCCGGCGCGCAGTTCGGGCGGCCAGCGGTCCGGGGAGGCGCCATACTCGTCCAGGTGGCGGAGGAACTGTTCGTCGGTCATCGAATCCTCCTTCATGGTTCCTCTCCGACGGTGAGCGCGGTCTTCAGCGCGGAGCGGGCGCGGGCGAGCAGCGAGGCGAAGGCGCTTTCGCCCATGGTCAGCACCTCGGCGGCCTGCCGCAGGCTGAGCCCCTCCTGGTGGAACAGCACCACCGCGGCACGCTGGCGGTCGGGCAATGCTGCCAGCGCCCGGTTGACCCGCTCGGCCGTCTGTCGTTCGGCGATGCGGGCGAGCGCGTCGGGGGACTCGTCGGGCGGATCGCCGGCCTCCTCCAGCGGCGACCACCCGGGACGGCGGCCGCGGTCGATGGCGAGGTTCATGACGATGCGGTAGAGCCAGGTGGTGAAGGAGGCCCGCCCGCCGTCCCAGCGTCCGGCATGCTGCCAGACCCGCAGGAACGCCTCCTGCGCGATCTCGTCGGCGTCGGACGGGTTGCCGGTCATCCGCTGGGCCAGCGCCACGGCGCGGCGCATGTGGCGGGCGGCCAGCCGGTCGAAGGCCGCGGCATCGCCGCCGGCCACGCGGGCCATCAACGCATCGTCAGTGTCGCTGGCCTCGGTCACCGGGGTTCCGCTCATGCCGTGGGCGAGAACTATGCCCAAGAGGGTGGAGAGGCGCCAGGGTAGAGAAATCCCCCTCTCCCCGGGGGGGAGAGGGGATCTCGCAGGGGTGATTGCGATCATGAGGATTACGGAAAGAGCACCCATCGCCGCCCCCTATTCCGCCGGGGCGGCGATGGCGGCGCGGCGGTGGCGGCGCATCGCCAGCCGTTCCAGCGTCAGATAGACCACCGGCGTGGTGTAGAGAGTCAGCATCTGGCTGACCAGCAGACCGCCGATGATGGCGACGCCCAGCGGGCGGCGGATCTCGCCGCCGGTGCCGTAGTCGAAGGCGAGAGGAACCGCGCCCAGCAGCGCCGTGACCGTCGTCATCATGATCGGGCGGAAGCGGACCAACCCGGCCTCGCGGATCGCCTCCAGCGGCGACAGGCCGCGCTCGCGCTCCGCCTCCAGGGCGAAGTCGATCATCATGATGGCGTTCTTCTTGACGATGCCGATCAGCAGGATGATGCCGATCAGCGCCACGATCGACAGGTCGTAGCCGGTCAGGATCAGCGCGATCAGCGCCCCCAGCCCGGCCGACGGCAGGGTCGACAGGATGGTCAGCGGGTGGATCAGGCTCTCGTACAGGACGCCCAGCACGATGTAGATGGTGATCAGCGCCGCCAGGATCAGCAGCGGCTGGCTGGACGAGGATTGCTGGAAGGCGCGCGCATCGCCCTGGAAGCCGGCGCGGATGCCGGCCGGCATGCCGATGTCCTCCGCCGCGCGCTGGATCACCTCGGTCGCTTGGCTCAGCGAGACGCCGGGGGCGAGGTCGAAGGTCAGGTTGGCGACCGGAAAGCCGCTCTGGTGCTGGATGCTGGCCGCCTGGTTGCCGATGACGACGCGCGCCACCGCCGACAGCGGCACCATGCCGTCGGTCCCGCCGACATAGATGCGTTTCAGGTCGTCGGGGCCGAGCGCCTCGCGCGGATCGACCTCCAGCACCACCTTGTGCTGGTTCTGCGCCAGATACATGGTGGAAACCTGCCGCTGGCCGAAGGCGTCGTACAGCGTCGCCTCCAGCGCGCTCAGGGACACGCCGAGGCGCGAAGCGGCGTCGCGGTCGACGATCACGTTGGCCTGGATGCCGCCGTTCTGGCGGTCGTTGGCGACATCGACCAGTTCCGGCAGGGTGCGCATCTTCTCCACCAGCTTGGGCGCCCATTCGTTCAGCGCACCGATGTCGGGGTCCTGCAGGCTGTAGCGGTACTGGCTGCGGCCCTGGAAGCCGCCGGTGCGGATGTCCTGCACCGGCATCAGGAACAGCTGCACCCCCGGCACCCGGCCGGCGCGCATGCGCAGCCGCTGGGTGACGGTCGCCAGATCCTCGCGCTCCGCCTTCGGCTTGAGCGCGATGTAGATCTGGCCGGAATAGCTGCCGCCCGGCCCGCCGCCGCCGATGGTGCCGCCGACGCTGGCGACCGCCGGGTCGCCGGCCACCGCCTCCTGAAGCGCGCGCTGGCGCGTGACCATGGCGGTGAAGGAGATGTCCGGCGGCGGGTCGCTGAAGCCCATCAGCAGGCCGGTGTCCTGCTGCGGCACCAAGCCCTTCGGCACTTGGCCGTAAAGCCAGACGCTGACGCCGATGATGGCGAAGGTCGTGGCCAGCATGGTGCGGCGATGGGCCAGCACCCAGTCCAGCCCGTCGGCATAGAGGCCGAACAGCCGGTCGCCGATCCAGGCGAGCCCGCGGGCGAGCCGTCCGGGGGGCTTGCGCTCCGCTTCCGGCTGCAGCAGGTGGGCGCACATCATCGGGGTCAGGGTCAGCGACACCACCGCCGAAACGGCGATGGCGACCGACAGCACCACGGCGAACTCGCGGAACAGCCGGCCCTGGATGCCGCCCATGAACAGGATGGGGATGAAGACGGCGACCAGCGACAGGCTGATCGACACCACGGTGAAGGCGACCTGTCGGGATCCCTTCACCGCCGCCTCCAGCGGCCGGGCGCCCTTTTCGATGTGGCGGACGATGTTCTCGATGACGACGATGGCGTCGTCCACCACGAAGCCGACCGAGATGGTCAGCGCCATCAGCGAGAAATTGTCCAGGCTGTAGCCGGCGATCCACATCACCCCGAAGGTGCCGGCCAGCGACAGCGGCACCGAGGCGGCCGGGATGACCGTGGCCCACAGGCGGCGCAGGAACAGCGCCATCACCATCACCACCAGCGCCACGGTGATCGCCAGCGTCTTCTGCACGTCGTCGATGGAGGCGCGGATGGTCGGCGTGCGGTCGGTGCGCACCGAAAGCTGCACGCCCGGCGGCATCCAGCCGCGCAGGGTCGGCAGCTCGGCATTCACCCGGTCCACCGTCTCCACCACGTTGGAGCCCGGCTGCTTCTGGATGTTGATGAGGACCGCGCGCTGGCCGTCCTGCCAGGCGGCGGTGCGGCTGTTCTCCGGCGCCTCGATCACCTCGGCGAGGTCGCCGAGACGGATGGTGGCGCCGTTCTTCTCCGTCACGATCAGCCGGCGGTAGGCGTCCGCGCCGAACAGCTGGTCGCTGGCGCCGATCGACCAGGACTCATGCGTGCCGTCGAAGCTGCCCTTGGGGCCGTTGGCGTTGGCGCGCGAGATGGCGCTGCGGATCGTCTCCAGGCTGACGCCCATGTTGGCGGCGGCGGCGGCGTTGACGCGCACGCGCACCGCCGTCTTCTCCGCCCCGTTGATGGAGACCTGGGCCACCCCTTCGATCTGGCTCAGACGCTGGCCGATCACGCTGTCGGCCAGATTGTACAGCTCCGAGGGCGCGAGCGTGGTGGAGGTCATGGCGAGCGTCATCACCGGCGCGTCGGCCGGGTTGATGCGCCGCATCTTCGGCGGGCTCGGCAGGTCGGCCGGCAGGTCGCCGCCGGCGGCGTTGATCGCCGCCTGCACGTCGCGCGACGCCGCCTCCACATCGCGGTCCAGGTCGAACTGCACGACGACGGAAGTGCTGCCGAGCCTGCTGTTCGACGTCATCTCGGTGATGCCGGCGATGCGCGACAGCCGCCGTTCCAGCGGGGTGGCGACGGAGGCGGCCATCGTCTCCGGGCTGGCGCCGGGAAGGGACGCGGTAACGACGATGGTCGGGAACTCCACCTGCGGCAGCGGCGCCACCGGCAGGAAGCGGTAGGCGACCATGCCGAGGATCATCAGCCCGATCATCAGCAGCGAGGTGCCGACCGGCCGTGCGATGAAGGGGGCGGAGAGCGACAGCTTCGCGGACGGGAGCTTGGGCAGGACCATGGCCGGCTACTCCGCCGCCGCACGGCCGGGCGCCCGGTCGTTGCCGGGCAGCGCCGCCGCCTTCGCTCCCGGCCGCAGCCAGCGCCGCAGGCGGGCGCCCAGGCGGTCCATATAGAGATAGACCACCGGCGTGGTGTAGAGCGTCAGCACCTGGCTCAGCACCAACCCGCCGACGATGGCGATGCCCATCGGCCGGCGCAGCTCCGACCCGGTGCCGTTCTCCAGCGCCAGCGGCAGGGCGCCGAGCAGGGCCGCCATCGTCGTCATCATGATCGGGCGGAAGCGCAGGAGCGACGCCTCGTAGATCGAGCGCTCCGGCGCCATGCCCTGGTTCCGCTCCGCCTCCAGCGCGAAGTCGATCATCATGATGGCATTCTTCTTGACGATGCCGATCAGCAGCACGATGCCGACCAGCGCGATCAGCGACAGGTCGTGGCCGGTCGCCATCAGCGCCAGAAGCGCGCCGATGCCCGCCGACGGCAGGGTGGACAGGATGGTGACGGGGTGGATCGTGCTCTCGTACAGGATGCCGAGCACGATGTAGACCGCGACCACCGCCGCCAGGATCAGCCAGGGCTGGGTTTCCAGCGAGGTGCGGAACTCCGCCGCCGTGCCGGCGAAACGGGCGGTTGCGGTGTCGGGCATGCCGATGCTTTCCCGCGCCTGCTGGATCGCCGCCACTGCCGCCCCCAGCGAGACGCCGGGCGCCACGTTGAAGGACAGGGTGACGGACGGGAACTGCCCCTGGTGGGTGATGACCAGGGGGGCCGTCCTGCGCTCCGCCGACACCACGGCGCCCAGGGGAACCACGCTGCCGTTGCCGGACTTCACATAAATCTTGGACAGGGAGGACGGATCCATCTGGAAGGACGGCTCCACCTCCAGGATCACGCGGTACTGGTTGGTCTGGGTGTAGATGGTCGAGACCTGCCGCTGGCCGAAGGCGTCGTACAGCGTGTCGTCGATGGCCTGCGGCAGCACATGCAGGCGGGACGCGGCGTCGCGGTCGATGGTCAGGTAGACCTGCAGCCCGTCCGGCTGCTGGTCCGTCGCCACGTCGGTCAGTTCGGGCCTTGCGCGCAGCGCTTCCAGCAGGCGCGGGGTCCAGTTCTCCAGCTCGCGCGGGTCGGCGTCCTGCAGGACGTATTGATACTGGGTGCGGCTGACGCGGCTGTCGATCTGCACGTCCTGCACCGCCTGCATGAACAGCGAGACGCCTTTCAGGTCGCTGGTGGCGGCGCGCAGGCGGGCGATGATCTCCTCGGCCGAGGAGGTGCGCTCATCGCGCGGCTTCAGTGCGATGGTCAGGCTGCCGGTGTTGGTGGTGGCGTTCACCGTGCCGGTGCCGACGAAGCTCGCCACCCCGGACACGTCGGGATCGCGCCGCACGATGTCGGCGACCTCGCGTTGGCGCTCCGCCATCGCCTTGACCGAGATGGACGGCGCGGCGTCGGTCACGCCGATGATGACGCCGGTGTCCTGCTGCGGCAGGAAGCCCTTGGGCACCACGGTATAGAGGTAGAGCGTGGCGGCCAGCGTCGCGATGGTGAAGACAAGCGTCGCCGGTTGGTGGCGCAGCACGACGCGCAGCGAGGCGGCGTAGCCGTTCAGAAGCGCGTCGAAGCCGCGTTCGGTCCAGCGGAAGAAGGCGTTGGGTTTGCTCTCCGTCTCGGGCTTCAGCAGGCGGGCGCACATCATCGGCGTCAGCGTCAGCGAGATCACCGCCGACACCAGCACCGCGATGGACAGCGTGATGGCGAATTCGCGGAACAGCCGGCCGACCACGCCGCCCATGAACAGCAGCGGGATGAACACCGCGATCAGCGACAGGGTCAGCGACACCACGGTGAAGCCGATCTGGCGGGCGCCCTTCAGCGCCGCCGGCAGCGGCTTCTCGCCCTTCTCGATGTAGCGGACGATGTTCTCGATCATCACGATGGCGTCGTCGACGACGAAGCCGGACGCGATGGTCAGCGCCATCAGCGACAGGTTGTCCAGGCTGAAGCCGCACAGCGCCATGATGCCGAAGGTGCCGATCAGCGACAGCGGCAGCGCCGCCGCCGGGATCACCGTCGCCCACGCCTTGCGCAGGAACAGGAAGATCACCATCACCACCAGCCCGGCGGTCAGCACCAGCGTCTTCTGCACGTCCACCACGGACGCGCGGATGGTCTCCGTCCGGTCGGTCAGCACCGCCATGTGGATTTGCGGCGGCAGCGTGGCCTGCAGCGAGGGCAGCAGGGCGCGGATGCGGTCCACCGTCTCGATGATGTTGGCGCCGGGCTGGCGCAGCACGTTCAGCAGCACCGCCGGCTTGCCGTCATGCCAGGCGGCGAGCCGGGTGTTCTCCACCGAATCGACCACGGTGCCGATGTCGGACAGCCGCACCGGACCGCCGTTCTTGTAGGCGACGATGATCGGGCGGTAGGCGGCGGCAGTCTCGATCTGGTCGTTGACGCCGATGGACCAGGACTGGCGCGGACCGTCGAAGCTGCCCTTCGGCGCATTGACGTTGGCCTGGGTGATGGTGGTGCGCACATCCTCCAGCGTCAGCCCCAGCCCGGCGACGGCGGCGGGGTTGACCTGCACGCGGACGGCGGGGCGCAGGCCGCCCTCGATCCCGACATAGCCGACGCCCTCGACCTGGGACAGCTTCTGCGCCAGCAGCGTGTCGGCGGCGTCGCTGACGGTTTCCAGCCGCAGGGACTCCGAACTCAGCGCCAGCACCATGACCGGCGTGTCGGCCGGGTTGACCTTGTCGTAGACCGGCGGGTTGGGCAGCCCCTTGGGCAGCGTGCCCGATGCGGCGCTGATCGCCGACTGCACGTCCTGCGACGCCGCGTCGATGTCGCGGGACAGGTCGAACTGCAGGGTGATGACCGACAGCCCGAAGGAACTGGTCGAGATCATCGAGGAGATGCCGGCGATCTGGCCCAATTGCCGTTCCAGCGGCGCGGTGACGGAGGATGCCATCACGTCCGGTGCCGCCCCCGGCAGTTGGGTGGTGACGCGCACCGTCGGGAAATCCACCGTCGGCAGCGACGAGATCGGCAGCGTGCTGTAGCCCAGCAGGCCGAGCAGCACGACCGCCAGCATCAGCAGCCCGGTGGCGACCGGCCTCAGGATGAAGGGGGCGGAGATGTTCATGAGGGCTGCCGCCCTTCACGCGGGGCAGGGGCGGCAGGGGCGGGACCGGGAGGGGCGCCGTTGTTCTCGCGCTGCTGCTGGCGCTCGCGCCGCCGTTCCTCGCGGGCGGCCGGATCGGGCGCGGTGCCGGCGGGCGGGGCCATGGCGGGGGCCGCGGTGCCGACGGGAGCCGCCGACGCGA
Source organism: Pseudomonadota bacterium (assembly GCA_023423695.1). Taxonomy (GTDB): domain Bacteria; phylum Pseudomonadota; class Alphaproteobacteria; order Azospirillales; family Azospirillaceae; genus Azospirillum. The sequence continues at coordinate 15,156 of JAFAFA010000023.1, forward strand.
TGGGTTCGACGATGCGGATCTTCGAGCCGGGCTGCAGGCGGTATTGGCCGTCCACCACCACGCGCTCGCCGGGGGCCAGGCCCTCGTCGATGATGGCCTTGGCCTCCTCCTGGCGGGCGACCTTGATCGGGCGCTGCTCCACCGTCAGGTCGTCCCTGATGACGTAGGCGTAGGTGCCCTGCGGCCCGCGCTGCACCACGGTCGAGGGCACCGTGGTGGCGTCGCGGCGGATGGTGGACAGCAGGCGGACATTGACGAACTGGCCGGGCCACAGCTTCTGCGGGTCGTTGGGCATCTGCGCCTTCAGGCGGATGGTGCCGGTGCCGCTGTCGATCAGGTTGTCCACCACGGCGAGAGAGCCGGTGTCGAGCACGCGCCGGCCCTCGCGGTCCTGCACCTCCACCTTGACCGGACCCTGCGCCTGGGCGGCCAGCACGGGCTGCAGTTGCTTCTCCGGCAGGGTGAAGAGCACGGCGATGGGCTGGATCTGGGTGATGGTGGCGATGCCGCTCTGGTCGCTCGCCCGCACCACGTTGCCCTGGTCGACGTTGCGCAGGCCGATGCGGCCGCTGATCGGCGCGGTGATGGTGGTGTAGTTCAGCTGAACCCGCACCGCCTCGATCGCCGCCTCGTCGGCGCGGATCTGCGCCTCGTACTGGGCGACCAGCGCGCGCTGGGTGTCGACCGTCTGGCGCGACGCGAACTCCTTCAGGTTCATGTTGCGCTCAAGGTCGCGCCGGGCGTTGGCGAGCAGCGCCTCGTCCTGCGCCTTCTTCGCCTCGGCCTGAGCCAGCTGGGCCTGGAGCGCGCGGGAGTCGATGGTCGCCAGCAGGTCGCCGGCCTTCACAAGCTGGCCTTCCTGCAGCGAGACGCGCTGCAGCTCGCCATCGACGCGGGCGCGCACGGTGACGGTGCTGAAGGCCTGGATCGTGCCGATGCCGTCGAACCAGATCGGCACGTCCTCTCGCGAGACGGTGCCGGCCTGCACCGCCACCACGGCGCTGCGGGCGCCGCCAGGACCGGCAGGGGGGCCGGCAGGGGAGCCGGGAGAGGCGCCGGCGGCGGGCGGTGCCAGCTTCTGCTGAACCGCGTAGCCGACGCCGCCGACCAGACCGGCGAGAACCAGACCGGTGACCACCGGCTTCCAACGAATCGTCATGACTGTCCCGACGCTTGCCGGGAGGGCCGCAGGGCCGCCCCGGTCTTTCCGTATGTCCTTGATACGAGGCGGCGACGCGAATTCGTTGGGGCGGGTCGCAAAAAATTTCCCAGCCTCCGCCGCGGCGCCCCGGCGGGCGGAATACACCGATATGCATCTCCTTGACCGTCGGCGGGACAACGGGCATTATGATGCATCATACAGCAAGTAACGAAGACCGGATGACGGCGGAAGGGGGGGAGACGATGAGCGGGTTCGATCTGACCCTTCTCGACCATGACAACCTCGGCGGCACGATCTATCAGAAGCTGTGCGAGGCGCTGATGAAGGGGGCGTTCAAGCCGAACGACCGCCTCAAGATCCGCGATCTGGCCGAGCGGCTGGGGACCAGCGTCACACCGGTGCGCGACGCAATCCTGCGTCTGGTGCAGGATCAGGCCCTGGTGCTGCGCTCGCCGCGCGACATCCGCGTTCCGATGCTGACCCGCGCCGCCTATTTGGAGATCCGCGACATCCGCGTCAGCCTGGAGGGGATGGCCGCCGCCCGCGCCGCCGGGAAGGCCACGCCCGCTCAGATCGCCGCGCTGGAAAGCCTGCTGGCGCGCAACGAGGACGCGATGGCCGCCGGCAACACCGCGCTGGCCACCGAACTCAACCAGATCTTCCACTTCACGCTGGCGGAGATCGCCGACATGCCGGTGCTCGGCGACATCCTGCGGCGTTTGTGGCTGCAGATGGGACCGCTGATCGCCGACGTCTATGGCGGGGCCGGGCGCACGATGATCGACCATCACTATCCGCTGATGGACGCCATCCGCCGCCATGACGGCCCGGCCGCCGCCATCGCCATCCAGGCCGACATCCTGCTGGCCAGCGGCCCGATCCTGGAGCGGATCGACGCGGAGATCCCGGCCCAGGCTCCCGCGGCGCTCGTCTCCTGATCGCGCAGCCACTTCGCCAGTCTTCAAGCCCAGTCCACCCATGACGATGATGCATCAAACATTGAACGCCTCGAACGACAAGGAGACATCGGCCATGACCCCCGGTGACGTTCTGACCACCGCCGCACCGCCGATCTCCCCGGACGAGGCCAGCGCCATGATGCAGCGCTGCTTCGGGGTGAGCGGCACCGTCCGCGAACTTAGCAGCGAGCGGGACCGCAACTTCCACATCGCCGCCGCCGGAGGGCAGGGCTATGTGCTGAAGTTCACCAACCCGGCGGAACCGCAGCCCGTCACCAGCTTCCAGACCGGGGCGATGCAGCATGTCACCGCGCGCGACCCGTCCCTGCCGGTGCCGCGGGTGGTGCCGACCCTGGACGGCGAGGCCCAGACGACCGTCCAGATCGACGGCCAGACCATGGTGCTGCGGCTGCTGACCTATCTCGAGGGCACGCCGCTCCACGCCGCGCCGGCCTCGCCGGGGCTGATGCGGTCGCTGGGGGCCACGCTGGCCCGGCTGGATCTGGCGCTGGCCGATTACGAGCATCCCGGCTCGGTGCGTGATCTGCTGTGGGACATCACGCGCACCGCCAGCGTCGCCGACCGGCTGCATTACCTGCCGGACGGTCCGCGCCGCCGGATGGTGGAGCGCTTCGTCGACCGCTTCGCCGGACAGGTGGCGCCCCGACTGCCCGCCCTGCGGCATCAGGTGATCCACAACGATCTCAACCCGCACAACGCGGTGGTCGATCCGGTCGGGCACGAGACCGTCACCGGGATCATCGATTTCGGCGACGCGCTGAAGGCGCCGCTGGTCAACGATCTGGCGACGGCGCTCGCCTACCACGTCACCAGCGGCGAGACGCCTTTCGGCTCCCTGGTCGAGATGACCCGCGCCTACAACGCCGTCCTGCCGCTGACGCCGGAGGAGGTGGAGCTGCTGCCCGATCTGGTGGCGGCCCGGCTGGCCCTGACCATCGGCATCACCAGCTGGCGGGCGGCCGAATACCCGGCGAACGCCCCCTACATCCTGCGGAATTCCGAACGCGCCTTCGCCGGCCTGGAAAAGCTGACCGGCGACGAGGCCGCCACCGCGCACCGCCTGCTCCATCTCGCCTGCCAGAGAGTGTGAACCGTCATGACCATGATCAACGCCTATGCGCCCGACTCCGCCGGAGCCCTGCCGGAACGCGAGCGCGCCCTGATCGCCCGCCGCGAGAAGCTGCTCGGCCCGGCCTACCGCCTGTTCTACGCCGATCCGATCCATGTGGTGCGGGGGGAGGGGTCCTACCTCTATGACGCCGACGGCAACCGCTATCTGGACGCCTACAACAACGTCGCCTCGGTCGGGCATTCGCGTCCCGAGGTGGTGGAGGCGATGGCGAAGCAGGCGGCGGTGCTGAACACCCACACGCGCTATCTGACCGACGGCATCATCGACTTCGCCGAAGCCTTCCTGGCGGAGTTCCCGGCCGAACTGTCGCACCTGATGCTGACCTGCACCGGCAGCGAGGCCAACGATCTGGCCCTGCGCGTCGCCCGCGTCCACACCGGCGGCACCGGCGTCGTCATCGCCCACAACGCCTATCACGGCGTCACCTCGGCGCTGGCGGAGATGTCGCCCTCGCTGGGGGCCGCGGTGAAGCTGGGCGACCATGTCCGCGTGGTGCCGGCGCCCGACAGCTACCGCATCCCGGAAGCGGAGGTCGGCGCCGCCTTCGCCCGCTCGGTCGAGGCGGCCATCGCCGACCTGCGCGAGAAGGGGATCGCCCCGGCGGCGCTGCTGGTCGACACCATCTTCTCCAGCAGCGGCGTCTTCACCGATCCCGCCGGCTTCCTCGCCCCGGCGGTGGAGGCGATGCGCAAGGCCGGCGGCATCTTCATCGCCGACGAGGTGCAGCCCGGCTTCGGCCGGCTCGGCACCCACATGTGGGGATTCGCGCGCCACGGGCTGGTGCCCGACATCGTGACGGTCGGCAAGCCGATGGGCAACGGCCACCCGGTGGCGGGGGCCATCTTCCGGCCGGAGGTGATCGAGGCGTTCGGCAAGAGCCAGCGCTATTTCAACACCTTCGGCGGCAACCCGGTGTCCTGCGCCGTGGCGCATGCGGTGCTGCGCGTCATCAAGACGGACCGCCTGCAGGAGAATGCCCTGGCCGTCGGCACCGAGATGATCGACGGCATCCGGGCGCTCGCCGCCAAGCATGACCTGATCGGCGACGTGCGCGGTAGCGGCCTGTTCATCGGCGTCGAGATGGTCCGCGACCGTAAGGCGAAGACGCCAGCGCCGGAGGAGACGGCCCGCGTGGTCAACGACATGCGCCGGCGCCGGGTGCTGATCAGCGCCACCGGGCAGGAAGGTCACATCCTGAAGATCCGCCCGCCGCTGGTGTTCTCTTCCGACGACGCCAAGCTGTTCCTCGCCACGCTGGACGAGGTGCTGGCGGTGCTGTGACACGAGGTTAGCGGCGGGACCGGAACTGGTCCCGTCAGCCGACCAGCCCGGCGGCCAGATTGACGCCCAGCGCCAGCACCGCCGTGTTGAACAGGAAGGACAGCGAGCCGTGCATCAGCACCAGCCGGCGCATGCCGGCGCTGCGGGTGGTGACGTCGGACACCTGCGCCGTCATGCCGATGGTGAAGCTGAAGTAGAGGAATTCCAGATAGTCGGGGGAATCGTTGCCGGGAAAGTCCAGTGGCCGCTCCCCCTGCGATTCCCCCTGCGGTCCGCCGTTCAGCCAATAATCGTGGGCATAGTGCTGGGCGAAGAAGACGTGCAGGAAGCCCCAGGACAGCAGGACCGTCGCCGCCGCCAGTCCCGCCGACAGCCCTTCATGGGGGGAGCCCTTGGCCGACACCAGCTCCACCACGATGGCGGCCAGCGCTATCAGGGAGGCCAGCACCGCTCCGGTCAGCACGCCCCATTTGCCGGGGTCGAGCAAGCGCGCCCGGCGGCGCATCGAGGCCACGGTCGCCCGGCTCATCAGGACCCCGGCCATCAGGATGTAGACGGTGACGCCCAAATCCCAGCCGGTCAGCAGCGCGGTTGAGGGGCGGAACCACAGGGCCGCTGCGGCCCCGGAGGCGAGCGCCACCGCCAACGCGCCGGAAAGCGACGGGCGGTTGCGGAGATGGGTGAGGCTGCGGCGCATCGCGCCTCCATGTGGTCCCGGCCGGCTCCTTCCGGCCGACAGATCAGTTGGAGGCGGGATAGAGCGGAAGCAAGGTCTGCTGGCGGCGCTGGTAGCTGATCAGCTCCCAGGCGGTCAGCGGCTTTGCGCCCTGCGCCCGGCAGGCGTCGGCGACCTCGAACATCAGGGCCTGCTGGTGGAACAGGGTGGCGTAGGCGTCGCCCAGCCGGAAGTCCGGGTCCCACATGTGGATGGCCTCGGCGCCGGCGCCGTTCACCTCGATGATGCGGAAATCCTCGCCTACCGCCAGCCGATCCACCGAGGCGAAGCGCACGTCGAAACGGCCGAAATGGAAACCCGGCATCTGGTCGGCGATCTCGTCGAAGCGCGCGGTCAGCGTCGCCGTGACATGGCCGCAGGCATCCTTGTAGAGCCCGCCGACCCGGCTGCTGCCGACCAGCGACAGCCGCACCGTCCGGCCCGCCGCCGGCACCTCGTCCAGCCGGTCGGCCAGCGCCCCGTGGTGGAGATCGGCTTTCCAGGAGGCGCGCGGGTCGGCGGCGATCAGCTCGCGCAGGCTGGACCGCCCGTCGCCCACCACATGGGGGTAATAGCGGAAGGTCATGGAGAAGATGCGGCCGTGCCGCTCGCCGGGCTTGCGGACGTAGAAGATGCCGGCCTCGCCCGCGTACTCCACATGCTCCTGCAGGATCACCCGCGCCTCGGCCGGGAAGCCGGCGAGATAGGCGCGCAGGTCGGCCGAATCGCGCACCAGCCGCACGCCGATGCCGCGCCAGCCGATGTCCGGCTTGGCGACCAGCGGGAAGGACAGGCCGGCGCCGGACGCCAGCAGGTCGAGCGCCGCAGGGGACAGCGACGGCCGGTTGACCAGCGCGAGGGAGCGCGCCGCCCACCGGCGCGCCGCCGGGCCGATCAGGTCCATGCAGGCGATCTTCGATTCGCCCAGCAGCCCGCCGGCCTCGATGGACGGGTTGGCGGCGGTCGGCAGGGTGACGCTGCGGTAGCGGACGCCCAGGGCCAACCATTGGACCGCCAGCGGGATGTAGAACAGCAGCGGCGGAATGCGCTCCGCCCAGCCGATGGTGGGGGCGCCGGCCGGCACCACCGGCAGGCCGGGCAGGGCGATGGCGCGCGGCGTCGGGTTGCCGTGCAGGGCGTCGCGCAGGCCGCGGGGCAGATGCGGCTCGACATTGGCCCGGAGGCGGGCGAACAGCGCACGGACGATGGACTGCGCCCGCTTGGTGCGCATGACCATCAGCAGGGCCGCGCAGCCGATGCCGATCACCTGCACCTGGACCGCCGCCGCCTCCAGCGACGAGGTCATCAGCGTCAGCAGAAGCCCGACATGCACCCCCGCCGTCACCAGCGTGATGACGATGAAGCGCAGGAACGGCACCCTCATCACGCCGCAGGCGAAGTAGGTCGGGAACAGGACGCCCGGAACAAGCCGGCAAGTCACCAGCGTCGGAAGCAGGTTCTTCTGCAATGCCGTACGGCAGCGCTCAAGCAATGGCCCCTCGGTCCGCCGCCGGATCCAACTGACCCGCAGAGACAACAGTCCGAGGACATAAATGAACAGATCGCCGACAACGATCCCACACAGCAACGTGATGGCGGTCACGCCGATGCTGACGGTGCCGACGCTGACCAGGCTGGCCCCCACCGCAATTGCAACGTCTTCGTGCAGAAGCGTAAGCAAAGCAAGGCCCAGCAACAGAGGGAAACCGGCAAGGGCGGTTATTGGTTGCAATGCAGCAAACACGGGCGGGATGTCCAATGGATGAACGGCGATCAGGGCGCCATCGGCAAAATTGCATAGGTAATCGTAATCATCACGTTAAAACTTTTGTGGAACCGGTCCGGTCGCCAACTGTTTCTTTTGAGCCATATCGTATCGTTATGGGCAGGATAGAAAATATGTTTTTGCAGGTATGGCGCCGGCACGGCACAGTGCGGTTCAATCGATGACCGGCCACTCGGCAGCTGGCCGGCAACCGGCGGCGAACCGCCATACGACTTGACCAGGAGACGCACCGTGCAGAGCATCCAGTGGGACGACGCCTTCCTCCTTGAAGCCCAACTGACCGAGGATGAGAAGCTGGTGCGCGACAGCGCCCGCGCCTACTGCCAGGACCGGCTGCAGCCCCGCGTCATCTCCGCCTTCCGCGAGGAGCGGTTCGACCGCGAGATCATGACCGAGATGGGCGAGCTGGGCCTGCTGGGTCCGACCATCCCGGAGGAGTATGGCGGGCCGGGCGTCAGCCACGTCGCCTACGGTCTGGTCGCCCGCGAGGTGGAGCGGGTGGACAGCGGCTATCGCTCCGCCATGTCGGTGCAGTCCTCGCTGGTCATGCACCCGATCTACGCCTACGGCAGCGAGGAGCAGAAGAAGAAGTGGCTGCCGCGGCTGGCCACCGGCGAGCTGGTCGGCTGCTTCGGCCTGACCGAGCCGGACCACGGCTCCGACCCCAACGGCATGAAGACCCGCGCCACCAAGGTCGACGGCGGCTATCTGCTGTCGGGCTCCAAGATGTGGATCACCAACTCCCCCATCGCCGACCTCGCCGTCGTCTGGGCGAAGTCGGACGCCCATGACAACAAGATCAAGGGCTTCGTGGTTGAGCGCGGGACCAAGGGCTTCTCCACGCCGAAGATCGAGGGCAAGCTGTCGCTGCGCGCGTCGGTCACCGGCGAGATCGTTCTGGACGAGGCCTTCGTGCCCGACGAGAACCTGCTGCCCAACGTGTCGGGCCTGGGCGGTCCGTTCGGCTGCCTGAACAAGGCGCGCTACGGCATCGCCTGGGGCGTGATGGGTGCGGCCGAGTTCTGCTGGCACGCCGCCCGCCAGTACACGCTGGACCGCAAGCAGTTCGGCCGTCCGCTGGCCCAGACCCAGCTGGTCCAGAAGAAGCTGGCCGACATGATGACGGAGATCACGCTGGGCCTGCAGGCCTGCCTGCGCGTCGGCCGCATGATGGACGACGGCAGCTGGTCGCCGGAGGCGATCTCGCTGATCAAGCGCAACAACTGCGGCAAGGCGCTCGACATCGCCCGCGTCGCCCGCGACATGCATGGCGGCAACGGCATCTCCGAGGAATTCCAGGTCATCCGCCACATGGTGAACCTGGAGACGGTGAACACCTACGAAGGCACCCACGACGTCCACGCCCTGATCCTGGGCCGGGCGCAGACGGGCCTGCAGGCCTTCTCGTAAGGTTGTGGAAACGCCCTCTCCCGTCCCGGGAGAGGGAGGGACCCGCCGCGGAGCGGCGGGAGGGTGAGGGGTGCTCCGAGGATCGGTGTGGTTGCGGATTGCTCGGAGCGATCCTGTCCTTTCCCGACCGGCAACGGCGGGTCTTCCCTCCTTCTCCCGGGGCGGGAGAGGGCGTTTTCCTACGCCGCCTTCACATCCCCCGTCGCCTGCTGGCGCACCTCGGCCAGGAAGCGGTCGACCTCGGCGGCCAGCGCGCGGGTCTGGCCGGACAGGCCGCGTGCGGCGTCCTGGACGCCAAGGGCAGTGGTGCCGGCGCTCTCAGCCGTGTGGGCCAGCGCGGCGATGGTCGCCGACACGTCCTGGGTGCCCAGCGCCGCCATCTCCACCGCCCGCGCGATCTCCCTGGTGGCGGCGTTCTGTTCCTGAACCGACTGGGTGATGGTGCCGGCGATGCCGTCGATCTCGGTGATGGTGCTGCCGATGGCGCCGATGGCGTCTGCGGCCTCGCGGGTCACCGACTGCATGGCGTTGACCTGGGCGGCGATCTCGTCGGTGGCCTTGGCGGTCTGGTCGGCCAGCCCCTTCACCTCGGTCGCCACCACGGCGAAGCCCTTGCCGGCCTCCCCGGCACGTGCGGCTTCGATGGTGGCGTTCAGCGCCAGCAGGTTGGTCTGCTTGGCGATGGCATGGATGAGCCCGACCACCTGGCCGATGCGCTCGGCATTGGCGATCAGCCCCTGCACCGTGGCGTTGGTGCGGTCGGTGTGTGACACCGCCTCCCCGGCGATGCGGGCGGAATGGCCGACCTGCTCGGAGATGCCGCCGATGGAGCCGGCGAGTTCGGTCGCCGCCGCCGCGGCGGAGCGGACGTTGGACTGGATGTCGTCGGATTCGCGGGCGACGTTGCGGGTCTGGCTCGACGCCTCGCCCACCACCACCGCCATGCGGTCGGCGCTGTCGGCCATGCCCGATGCCGACTCGGCGATGCCCTCGACCAGACGCTTCACCGTGCCCTGGAAGCGGTCGGCGAGGTCGAGCAATGCTGCGCGCTTGGCCTCCTCCGCCTTGGCGTCGGCTTCGGCCTGGGCTGCGTGCATGCGGTCGATGGCGCGGGCGTTGTCGCGGAAGACGGTGACGGAGCCGGCCATCGCGCCGATCTCGTCGGAGCGGCCGGTGCCGGGCACCTCCACCGCGGTGTCGCCGCCGGCGAGCCGGGCCATCGCCGCCGACATGGCGCGCAGCGGGCGGATGACGATGCGGCCGAGCAGGACGTTCAGCAGGGCGATCTGAACCGCCAGCGCGATCAGGCAGATGGCGATCTGGTTGCGCATCTGGGTGGCGATGGCGTCGATCTGCTGGTCCAGGCTCCAGGCGATCTGGAGGGCGCCGACCAGCCGGTTGCTCTTGCCGGTCACCACCGGCACGGTCACCACGATGTGGCCCTTGGCCGAGCGGGTCTGCGCCCCCTTGCCGGCCAGCACCGCCTCGACCAGATCCTGATCGGCCTTGAGGTCGTATCTGGCAAAGCGCTGGTTGGAGAAGTCGGCGAGCGTGCCGGCGGCCGTCGCGGCGCGCAGCGAGGCCAACTGCACCTCGCTGCTGTCGGCCAGCGGCATGAATTCCGTCTCGATGGAGGCGCCGTCTCCGGCGACGAAGCTGGTCTTGGTGGCGTTCGCCAGCATGTCCGTCTTGACGCGGGCGTCGTGCGTGGCCAGCCGCACCGCGTCGTCATACTGCATCTTGGCCTGCAGCCCCATGATGACGATGAAGCCGCCGACGATGGCCGCCACGAAGGCCGCCGTCACCTTGCGCCCGACGCTCCAGAACTGCCGCGGCCGGGATGCGGCCGCCTTGTCCACTGCCATGCTCTTGCCCCTTCCCATGCCGCCTTCGCTCCACTTCGACCGTGACCTTTCAGGGCATGACCGCCGGCCGCGAGGGCGCGGCGATGCACCGCCGGCAGGGCCGGCGCTCGCTATCGAAGCGTCAACGAATTGCAAAATTTAAGTGTTATTGTAACGGAGTGTCACGCTCCGTGCCATGATCTTCTTCTCTGACTTTAGGAAGATTGCCGATCGTCACAGCAATCCCAAAGTCACAGTATCATCCAGACAAAGTGAAGGCGCCGCCGTCACTTTGACGAAACGGCGCCTTTCGATGCCGGAAACGTCATGAAACCGGCTTCAGTTCTTTTCGGTTGTGCTTTGTCCTGGGGCCGGCTCAGCCGCGGGCCGGATTGCGCTCCCGCCAGCCGAACGGGCCGGCAGTCTCATAGAGCCACGGATACTGGTTGACCATGCGCCTTGCGATGGCGATGCGGTGGGCGGTCAGCGTGATCAGCCCGATCACCACGGTGTGGACGATGAAGCCCCACAGCGACAGCAGCTGCTCGCCG
>JAFAFA010000099.1 GCA_023423695.1 Pseudomonadota bacterium
AGCGCCGGTTTGTCGGGCTTCCCGTTCGCGTGTCGGTCGCTGCCGGTTCGGCGGCGCCGGCGTCGTTCGCGTCGGGAGGCGTCTTATATGCGGGACACCCAGAACCGCGCAAGCACTTTTTTCGTCAGTTGGCAAAAAAGCGAAACAGGCTTGCGGGCCGAGATTGTCCGCCCCTCAAGCAATCCGCAGCCTTTCGCGCAGTTCCGCAATCCGCGCATCGATACGGGTGCGCTGCGCCTCCAACCGGGCCAGTTCGGCACGCTCGGCGGCAAGGTCGGGCAGCGCGACCGCGCGCAGCTGCTTCTTGAAGTTGATGATGTCCTGGCGGAGGATGTCCGGCCGGAACAGCCCCTGAGCGGCGGCCTGCTCGCGCTCCTCCGGATTCAGGAGAACCATCTCATAGACGGTCGCGTAGCTGGGCGGCAGGCTGTCGGTCGGCAGCAGACCGTCATCGATGGCGGCCGCAACCTTCATCAACCGGTTGGCGGTGCTGTACCGGAAGGGAAGGTCACGATCCACCATCGCCATGAACTCGCCATGCTCCAGCACGGACTTGGCATGGTTGAGATAGCGGCCGATCGCCAGGAAATTCTCCTCCGCCTCAGTCCACAGACTGAGGATGACGTCGGCAAAGTTCGCACGGGTGCGAAGTCTGGCCGGGGCCGGCCGCCGCGACAGGCGCGGAGCCGGCGCCTCCGACGGGGTGAGGATGTCCGACACCTCGTCGGCGGTGACGATGCGCGGGGTCAGCTTCCTAGCCATGGATCAGGTCTTCCACGCTTGCCGCCAGTTCGGCGAAGTCGCCGCGCACATTGGCGTCGTCCAAGGGCAGGCCGGCAAAGGAGTAGTTCTGATAGGCGGTGCGCAACGGGATTTCCGCCGGCAGCAGCGGCACCTTCAGAGCGGAGAGCTGTTCGCGGGCGAAACCGGCGGCCTGGGCGCGGCGGTTCACCTGCATCAGCACCACGGCGGCGGGGATGCGCGCCTGCGGGTCGCGGCGCTGCGCCATCTTCTGTTCCGCGATCACATGCTGATAGGTGCGCGCTGCTTCCAGCGCATCCTTGAGGTCGGGACGCGACGGAATGAGCACCGCATTGGCGACGCCGATGGAATGCACCAGCCCGCGAGCCAGCACGCCGGCGACATCAATGACGACCCAATCCGCCCGCTGTTCGGCCTCGGTCGCCGCCTCGATGATGTCGTCCTCGTCGACCGTGGTGCAGGAGATCGGCGCCCCGGCCGCCTTGATCCACTGGGTCAGGTTGCGGTTGGGATCGATGTCCAGCAGTTCGACCGTGCGTCCGGCCCGGCGCCAGTGGTCAGCGAGACAGAGCGACAGGGTCGTCTTTCCTGGCCCGCCCTTCGTGCTGGCTGACGTGATGATCGGCATGGCTTCCCACCCTGGCTGAGGTCAGGGCTGCAAGCTGCGCCAGAGCGGCGGCCAAAGTCAACGTACCCCGTCGGCGGTATCGCCGGTTGGCCTGCCAAGGCGTTGCGGTAGAACAGATAAACTGCCAATGAGAAAAGCACGCCTCGGACCGCTGCATGTCTTTTTCCCTGCTGCAAAAAATAAAAGCAACGCCTGTTCAAGATTTTTCCTTGCAATTCACCCGTCAAGCGCCCAGTTTTGAACGGTCGAAGTTGCTCTGGGTTATGTGTTTTTCAGCTTCCAGAAGGCTGAACTTCCTGCCTTAGGTGAATTTGATGCTTGGCTCATGTTGAGCTCGGCAACCCGGGAAAGGACACTGCCCCATGGCTAACGGTACTGTTAAGTGGTTCAATTCGACCAAGGGTTTCGGTTTCATCCAGCCGGAAGACGGCTCCGATGACGTGTTCGTCCATATCTCCGCCGTCGAGCGTGCGGGGATGGGCAACCTGAACGAAGGCCAGAAGCTGTCGTTCGAATCCGTTCGCGATCCGCGCCGCGGCAAGGTTTCGGCCGAGAACCTGCGTGCGCTCTGAGCGCGGCGGAACGGCACGATCCTGATGCGATCCAGAAGGGCGGCCTCGGGCCGCCCTTTTGCTTTTCGCCCCCTGCACTTTTCTCCCGGGTTCGGGACCGGAGTGGGCATGCCCCAGAAGAAAGCCGTTCCGACATCGCCCGCGGGTTCCGCCGATCCCTGGATGCGTGTCGCCCACATGGCCGGGCGGCTGGCGGCCGACGCCGGCACCGCCTGTTCCTCGAACCCGCACCCGCCCGACAGCGGCTTGGCGCGGTGCTGGACCGCCGGCTGGGACAGCACAGGCCCTGTGCCGGCACTCCGGCACGAAGCTCCGCGGCACAGGCTGCGGTCCTCATCCCCTCCCCCGCAACCAAAGCAGGATTGCAGCATGATCGACCTGATCGACAGACTCCCGGCTATGGCCGACACCGACCTGACCACCCTTGCCTCCAACGCCGAGCGGCTTGCCCTCAGCGGAACGCCGAAGCAGCGGACGGCGGCCGACGCCGCCCTGCCCGCCATCCGGGCGGAGGTCACCGCGCGGAAGGAGAAGCTTGCCGCCCTCGCTCCCCCCCGCGCACCGCGCCGCAGCAAGAAGGTGGCGGCAGCAGTAGACGCTCCCCAGTAGACGGAACACCGGCAGCCACGGTATTCTTGACCGGCGTAGCGTCTACCCCTACCCTCCCGCCCGGCTCATGTCGGGGAGGTGACGGTGAAGGGCGAGGAGTTGCGGACCTACCGCGAGGCGAAGGGGCTGTCGCAGTCCGAATTCGCCGTTTGGCTGAATGAACGGCTTCAGCGCCGCTACGACAAGCAGAAGGTCAGCCGCTGGGAGAATGATGCCGAGCGCATCCCGGCGGCGCTCGACGCGCTGATCAGGCGCGACGCCGCCGGGGTCGAGAAGCTCGGCGGCCCGGCGCTGGTCGTCGTCGTGGCGAACCAGAAGGGGGGCTGCGCCAAGACGGTGTCGGCGGTCAACATCGCCTCCGCCCTCGCCCTCCAGGGCTATGCGACGATGCTGATCGATTGCGATCCGCAGGCCAATGCCACGCAGCATCTCGGCATCGACTCCTACACGCTGGAGGCCGACGCCAAGACCCTCTACTACGTCATGCACGGCGATCTGGAGCTGCGCGACATCCTGGTCACCGTCGAGGAGAGCGGGCTGCGGGTCGCCCCCTCCTCCATCCGGTTGGCCGAGACGGAGGTCGAGCTGGGCAAGGAAGCCGGCGGCGACTTCATCATGAAGGAGAAGATCGCCGCGGCGAAGCGGACCTTCGACTTCATCATCATCGACACGCCGCCCAACATCGGCGAGCTGACGAAGAACGCCATGGTGGCCGCCCACACCGCCATTATCCCCTGCCAGACGGAAAAGTTCAGCCTGTTGGGCATGGGATTCCTGCTGGAGAATGTCGCCAAGATCCGGCGCCGGATGAACACCGGCCTGTCGGTTCTGGGCATCGTCCCGACCATCTACAAACAGCGCGAGCGCAACGACCGCGAGGTCCTGGAACAGATCCAGGAGCAGTACAGTCCGCATCTGCGGGTGTTCGATCCCGTGCCGAAGGCCTCGGTCTATGCCCAGGCGACCTCGGTCGGCCGCGCCGCGGTCGAGGCCATGCCCGATGTCGCCGGTGCCGCCGTCTACCGCGACGTCGCCGCCGCCCTGGTCGAGGAACGCATCATCCGCATCAAGGAGGTCGAACGTGTCGCGTAGTCTGCTGGGCAAGGCGCAGAAATCCGCCCAGAGCGCCAACAGCACGGCCGCCGCCCGCGTCAAGGATGCGCTGTTCGGCCTCAGCCGCCATGCCCCCCATCTGGTCGAAGTGCCGGTGGACCGCATCGCCCCCAACCCGAACCAGCCGCGGCGCGAGTTCGACGAGGAGGAATTGCAGGGGCTCGCCGCCTCCATCGACCGTCATGGGCTGCAGCAGCCGGTCGGCGTGCGCCAGATCGCCGACGACCGCTGGCAGCTGGTCTATGGCGAGCGACGGCTGCGGGCAATGAGACTGCTTGGGCGGGAAACCATCTTCGGCATCCTGTTCACCGGCGACGATGACGAGGAAATCGCGATCGTCGAGAACCTGCAGCGGAGCGACCTGAATCCGCTGGAGGAATCCGACGCCCTGTTCCGACTGGCGGAGCGGCATGGCTACTCGCACCGGCAGCTTGCCGACGCGTTGGGCCGCAAAAAGACCTACGTCACCATGATGCTGTCGTTCCAGCGTCTGGCGCCGGCCATCCGTGCCGATTACCCAGCTTTCCACCCGACCAAGTCGAAGCTGGAGGCGTTGGCGGCGATTGAGAACCAGGATGAGCAGGTGCGGGCCTGGGAGAAGCTGAAGCGGTCGGATGCGGGCGCTCCACCCTCCCCGGCCGTCGATCCGGCTTCAGCGTCGCCGGAGACGGCGGCAAAGCGTGCATCGGTCAGTGCGCCGGCTGGCGTGGCGTCCAGCGCGTTGCCCAGACGTGCGGCAAAGCCGGTGTTCCAGGCGCGTGACGTGTTGAGAGACCTGCAGGAGAAGCCGCAGCGACTGTCGGAGACCGACCGTCAGGCCTTGCTTGAGATGCGGGCGGCCATTGATGCCTTGCTGACTGCGGCGGCAGATTGAAACCGGGCAGATTGAGACTGGTCGGAATCCGACCGCCATGCATGATGCAGGCGGGCGGTCGGATTCCGACCAGCGGGGTCACCGCGGGGCAGGGGAGGGGAGGGCCACTCCGCCAGTGATCCCGTCATCCGCCCCCGTGCTGGCCAGCCAATGGCCGATGGGCTTCTGCGGGTTGTCCGACGCCTCGCTCCAGCCGGGCGGAACGCCCTGCATGTCCGGCAGGCGGTGGGCAATGCCCTTGTGGCAATCGATGCAGGTGCGCTCGCCGGTGAACAGGTACTGCTCATGGATGCGCGCCGCCCGCGCTCCCTGCTTGGTGATGTCCATGGAATCGGGGCTGTGGCAGTTGCGGCATTCCAGCGAGTTGTTGGACTTCAGCCGCGCCCATTCATGCTCCGCCAGCTCCCGGCGCATGGCGACGAACTTGTCGCGGGTGTCGATGGTGCCGAAGATCTTGCCCCAGACCTCCTTCGACGCCTGCATCTTGCGGGCGATCTTGTCGGTCCACTCGTGCGGGACATGGCAGTCGGGGCAGGTCGCCCGCACGCCCGACCGGTTGGTGAAGTGGATGGTCTGCTTCATCTCCTCATAGACGTTCGACTGCATCTCGTGGCAGCTGATGCAGAAGGCTTCCTTGTTGGTCGCCTCCAGCGCGGTGTTGAAGCCGCCCCAGAAGAAAACGCCGGCCAGGAAACCGCCCAGCGTCAGAAACCCCAGGCTGAGGGTGCGGCTGGGACGGGAGATGGTCTGCCACGCCCGCCGCACCGAGACTGGAATGCGCGCCTTCATCGATGGTCTCCCCGGTCTGAAGGCCGGCTGACCAGGCTGTCGAGGTCGGTGAAGGTGTTGGGGACGATGGGCTGCGCCGTCGTCTGCGGCACATGGCACTGCATGCAGAAATAGCGGCGTGGCGACACCGCGCCCAGCGTCTGGCCGTCACGGTCGACGTAATGGGTGATGCTGACCATCGGCGCCTGAACCGCCTCGGTGAAGCGGCGGCTGTGGCAGGTCAGGCACTGGTTGTTGTTCAGCGTGATCTGGTAGTCGCGGACATTGTGCGGGATGACCGGCGGTTGTTCGGGGTAGTTGCGGGCGACCCGGCGGTCGTCGGTGACGTCGGGCGGGATCGGTGGGGGAGTGATCTGCTCGACGAAGTTCACCGGCGGCCGGAAGGGCGAGTCCAGCCGGCGCGGTTCGGCGTTTTGGGCCGACAGCATGGCCGGCACAAGGAAGGGCAGCACCGCCAGGGCGGCGAGGTGATGGGGACGCATGGCTCAACTCCTCCCTCAGACCGCGACGATCTTGACGGCGCATTTTTTGAAGTCGGACTGCTTGCTGATCGGGTCTGTGGCGTCCAGCGTGCACTTGTTGATCAGCCGGGCGGAATCGAACCAGGGCACGAAGACCACGCCCCGCGGCGGCTTGTTGCGCCCGCGCGTCTCCACCCGCGTCTGCATTTCGCCGCGCCGGGACACCACCTTCACCTCCGACCCGCGGCGCAGGCCGCGCGCCTTGGCGTCGTCGGGATGCATGAAGACCAGCGCCATCGGCATCGCCTTGTACAGTTCCGGCACGCGCATGGTCATCGATCCGCTGTGCCAATGCTCCAGCACGCGCCCCGTGACCAGCCACATGTCGAAATCCTTGTCCGGTTCCTCGGCCGGCGGCTCGTAGGGGAAGGCGAAGATGTTGGCCTTGCCGTCCGGGTTGCCGTAGAAGCGGACGTCCTCGCCCGGCTTGACAAAGGGGTCCAGCCCCTCGCGGTAGCGCCAGCGCGTCTCCTTGCCATCCACCACCGGCCATCGCAGCCCGCGCACCTGATGATAGGTGTCGAAGGGCGCCAGATCGTGGCCGTGGCCGCGGCCGAAACCGGCATATTCCTCGAACAGGCCCTTCTGGACGTAGAAGCCGAAAGCCTTGGACTCGTCGTTGGCGTATTCGGCATTCACCTCCGACAGGGGGAAGCGGTCGACGTTGCCATTGCGGAACAGCACGTCGAACAGCGTCTTGCCGCGATAGGAAGGGTTGGCATCCAGCACTTCCGCCGGCCACACCTCGTCCGTGGTGAAGCGCTTGGAAAACTCCATCAGCTGCCAGAGGTCGGAGCGCGCCTCGCCCGGTGCAGTGACCAGCTGATGCCAGAAATGGGTGCGGCGCTCGGCATTGCCGTAGGCGCCTTCCTTCTCCACCCACATGGCCGCCGGCAGGATCAGGTCGGCGGCGGACGCGGTGACGGTGGGGTAGGCGTCGGACACCACGATGAAATTGTCGGGGTTGCGGTAACCGGGATAGGTCTCGTTGGCGCTGTTGGGGGCCGCCTGCAGGTTGTTGTTCACCATGATCCAGTAGGCGTTGAGCTTTCCGTCCTTGAGCATGCGGTCCTGCTGGACGGCGTGGTAGCCGATCTTGGCAGGCAACAGCCCCTTGGGCAGCTTCCATGCCTCCTCGGTATGGGCGCGGTGGGTCGGGTTGGCGACCTGCATGTCGGCCGGCAGGCGGTGGGAGAAGGTGCCGACCTCGCGCGCGGTGCCGCAGGCCGAGGGCTGGCCGGTCAGCGAGAAGGGGCTGTTGCCGGGTTCTGAGATTTTCCCGGTCAGCAGATGGATGTTGTAGACCATGTGGTTCACCCACACGCCGCGGACATGCTGGTTGAACCCCATGGTCCACAGCGACATGACCTTGATCTTCGGGTCGGCATACATCTCGGCCAGCGCCAGCAGCCGCTCCTTCGGCACCTTGGTCAGCTCGGCGGTGTAGTCCAACGTGTAGGTGCTGACGAACTTGGCGAAGGCGTCGAAATCGATGGGCTTGGAATCCGCCGGGTCCTTGGCGTTGGCCGCCCGCACCTCCAGCACGCTTTCCGGGCGCAGGCCATAGCCGATGTCCTTCTGCCCCAGGCGGAAGTTGCAGTGCTTCTCGACGAAGTCCCTGTTCACCCGGTCGGTCTGGATGATGTGGTTGGCGATGTAGTTCAGGATCGCCAGGTCCGTTCCCGGCTGGAAGATCATCGGGATGTCGGCCAGCTCGAAGCTGCGATGCTCGAAGGTGGACAGCACCGCCACCTTGACATGCTGGTGGGCGAGGCGGCGGTCGGTGATGCGCGTCCACAGGATGGGGTGCATCTCCGCCATGTTGGAGCCCCAGAGGACGAAGGCGTCGGCATGCTCGAAATCGTCATAGCATCCCATCGGCTCGTCCATGCCGAAGGTGCGGATGAAGGCGACCGCGGCCGACGCCATGCAGTGGCGGGCGTTGGGGTCCAGGTTGTTGGTACGGAAGCCGGCGCGCATCAGCTTGGAGGCGGCATAGCCCTCCCAGATCGTCCATTGGCCGGAGCCGAACATGCCGACCGCATCCGGTCCCTTGGCCTTCAGCACGCGCTTCCACTGGCTGGCCATCTCGTCGAAGGCCCGATCCCAGGACACCGGCATGAACTCGCCGTCCTTGTGGTACTTGCCGTCGCGCATGCGCAGCAGAGGCTGGGTCAGGCGGTCCTGGCCATACATGATCTTGGACAGGAAATAGCCCTTCACGCAGTTCAGGCCGCGGTTCACCTCCGCCTGCATGTCGCCATGGGTGGCGACGACCCGGTTGTCCTTGGTCGCGACCATCACGCCGCAGCCGGTGCCGCAGAAGCGGCAGGGCGCCTTTGACCATTTCAGCGCCGTGTCCTCCCCCGCCACCAGAGAGCTTTGGGCAGCCGCCGGCAGGCTGATGCCCCCCGCGGCGGCAGCGGCGGCCACCGCCTGGGCCTTGATGAAATCGCGACGGTCCAACATGGGCGTTCCCCCTTTTCTTCTGGTGTTCGGGTCGGGCGGGCAGGGCAGGGCGGGTCAGGGTTCGGAAGGCACAACTCCCTCCCCACGGTCGACGTGGTGGAAGACCATGACCGCGGAGAACACGCCGTCCAGCAGATGCAGCGCGGTCATGCGGTCGGCGATCCAGCCCTCATGCGGTCCTTCGACGGTGACCACCATTTTCCCCGGCTGTTCGATGTGAAGCTCGGTCCCGGGCATGGTTACAATTGCCGCCCGGACCGATGGCTGGCAGTCGGAACGCACATGCAGCAGCAGCGAGGCGATGTGGAGTTCGCCGGCGGGCGCCAAACCAGTGGTGTCATCAAGCGGCATGGGCTGGGCTCCCGGTCTGGTGGTCGAGGGTCACGGCACCGGCCGGACAGGCGGCGACGCAGGCGCCACAGCCGGTGCAGGCGGCATCGTCGATGCGCGCATGGGCGGCCCCGCCCGCGGCGGGGAGGAAGCGGATGGCCCCTTCCGGACAGGCATCCTGGCAGCTGCGGCACACCACCCGCCGCACCGCCAGACAATCGTCGGCGACGGTGGCGCGCAACGACCAGGGTGCGGCCGTGGGATCGAAGATCGGCTCGGCACAGGCATCGGCACAGGCACCGCAGAAGCTGCATTCGCCGCGCGTGAAGTCGACCTCCGGATAGCCGCCGTCGCCGGGGCGCAGGATCGCCTCCGGGCAGGCGTCGGAACAGGCGCCGCAGCGGGTGCAAAGCGCCGTGAAGTAATCGGGACGCGACCAAGGGGGATGGATCGGCGCGGGACCGGTTGCCGGGCGGCCCCGCAGGAAGCTCCGCCGTCCCCGGTCGATGGCATCGGCAGCCATGGGCGCGGCCCCGTCAGACCGGCGGCGGACCGGGCGGGCCCAGGATCAGCTGCGACATCCAGACGGCGAAGCCATAGCCGCCGACGATGGCGATCGACAGCACAGGCCAGATGAACACAGCCAGCAGCAGGAACATCGCAATCTCGCGCCGGCGGGTTCCCGGATCGACCGGCGGAACCGCCCCCGGCGACAGGCGGGGATCGGCAGAGTTGGAAGCATCGGGGTGGCGGGCTGGGCTGGGTTGCCGGGCTACGCTCATGGGATGCGGCCTTGTGCTGCTTGCTGAGGAACGGCTTCTTGTGCGCTGATTTTGTTTCTGCGCTGATTTCATCCAACCTGAAATTGCCGGGAATGTCTCGCAACGGCAGCGCTTGCCATGCGAGGTACACCCTAGGAGCGGGTGATGACGGAGCGGAGCGGTGAGCGCGTCCGCCGTTGCACCCCGATCAAAAAGGAACTGCTTCCCATGCATTCATTCGTTCAGAGACGCTCCATCCGGGAAAAATCTACCCATGGTCACAATTGCCGGTATTTCCATCCACTGATATGATGGTCAGGAACCGTTCCACTCTACGGCCGCGGGGTAGCCATGAATTACACGCAACGGAACCGTCCCGCGGCAAATCCGCTCCAGGCCACGGCGGATCGCTCCGGCGGGCATCGGCGGGCAACGGCCGGCTTGGCGCAGATGGCCGTGTCGAAGGCAGGGCTGGCGCAGATGGCGCAGCGAGTCAACGGCGGCCCGGCGGTGGAGCGGCTGACACAACTGGCGGAACGGATTGGCGCAAGACCGCAACCGGCACCGCTGCAACGGGCAACATCGGCCGGTGACGGGCTCCCGGCCCAATTGAAGGCCGGTATACAGAGTTTGTCGGGACTTTCCCTGGAGGGGGTGCGGGTGCATCGCAACTCACCTCTCCCCGCGCAACTCAAAGCGCACGCTCTGGCCCAGGGCACCGACATCCATCTGGCGCCGGGGCAGGAGCATCACCTGCCGCACGAGGCCTGGCATGTGGTTCAGCAGGCGCAGGGCCGCGTGCGCCCGACTGTGCAATTGAAGGAGGGTGTCCCGGTCAACGACGATCCGGGGCTCGAACAGGAAGCGGACCGGATGGGGGCGAAAGCGATGGCCCCTGTCGCTCAGTACCGCGCGGAAACTCCGGATCGACCGGCGGAAGCCGAGCGGCGCGGTCCAATCGCGCCTCAAGGCGGTGGCCACGCCGTGCAGAGGGTGAAGATCCTTGGATCCAACGACAGTGAGCGCCCTCCAAGGAACACGATCGAAACCACCAATGTTGCGACCTTCAAAGATCTCGATTTCTTCAAAAATTATGCTGAGCGCAAGACAAGAGAATACAATGCAGAAAAAGTCGACAAATTTCTCAATATTCTTGTTCAGAGCCCCGACGAATACAAAAGCGGCCAGCACTTTATCGATGCCCTAGTCTACGATATCAGAACAAAGTCAATGGAAGATTCGGCGCCATCTCTACAAGAACTTTACATGACGAAACGCGGGTGGGAGAAAAGAAAAACCAACCCAAAGAAATTCGCAGGCAGTCACAAGAAGTTCTATCTTCGCATTTACCGCACCATGACAATCCAGGAATGGAATGGCTTGAAGGGTGGCAACAATGGCGCCCTTGGTGCACATTTGGGGGACTTCAAGCAAGCCAACGAATATCTTTATGGCAACAGCGTGCCGAAAGTACTCGTTGAATTCGTTCTCGAGCCTGGTGCACCTACGAAATTATTCAGCAAAGACAAGCTGGCTCTTCCTGCCAAAGAGCATAACCTGGAGACGCCAAATCTGATCCGTGGAACACTGGATGGAGAAAAGGGAGCGGAGCAGAATTTCCAGGTCGCCACAAGAAACGAAGGAATGAGAGAAGGAATGATCGGCGTCAAATCCGAAAGGGCCGAATCGGGTTTCAGTCTGGGAATTTCCAATGCCGCGTCTTCCCAGCTTTTCATGAGCATGGTGAAGAGCAAGAAGGTTATCGGTTGGTCCAATGGAACGACCGACGGTGTCGAAAGCAAAATGTCCGGCACTCGTGTGAACGAGGTTGAACGCACTCATCGGCGTGCCGGGCACGAAACGTCCGGCACTCCCAGCCAAACGCTGTAGCTTCCCCAACCTCCTTCATGGCGAACGGGAACCGACATCCTCCGGCCCCGAGCCCGCCACCACACCCATTGGTGCGTCGAACACGCTGACCTGCACATTTTCGTAGCAGCGCCGCCCCGCTCTTGACCGCGGTCAAGACGCTTCCTCCCGCCACGCGCTTTGATCCTCGGCAGACACCGAAGCCAAGGGGCGAAAGCCGGAGGATGGCCGTCGTGAGGTTCACGCGCTTACAACGCTGGGTGGGATCGGCACTTGTCGCCCTCCTTCTGCTGCTGACCGGCATCGCCGCGGCGCACGCCGCCGACAGCGGCCGGCTGCTGCCCTATCTGGCGAAGCTCCAGCCCGCCGACCTCCTTCCCGGCGCCGACCGCTTCGGCGCACCGGCCGCAGGTTCACCCACCGTCCCCGTCTACAAGGGCGATGCCGTGGTTGGCCATGCGTATCTCACCTCCGACTTCGTCAACACCACCGGCTATTCCGGCCGGCCCATCGACGTTGTGGTCGGGCTGACGCCGGACGGCACGGTGACGGGCGCGCGGCTGATGGACCATCACGAGCCCATCGTGCTGATCGGCATCCCGCCGGCCCGCATCAACGGCTTCATCGACGGCTATGTCGGCAAGAACGTGCTGACGCTCGCCACGCAGAGCGCCGCCAGCCCGCCGGTCGACATCGTGTCGGGCGCCACCGTGACCGTCATGGTCATCGGCGATTCCATCATCCGCTCCGGCAAGAAGGTGATGCAGTCCCTCGGCAAGGCCGGGGCGGACGCCGCCCCCGCCGTGACGAAGACCATCGACCTGTCGAAGGACGCGGTGGAGGATTGGGCGACCCTGATCGGCGACGGCTCGGTCCGCCGCCTGACGCTGACGGTGGGCGAGGTGAACGCCGCCTTCGAGCGCACCGGCAAGGCCGAAGCCATCGCCCGCGCCGAACCCGGCAACCCCGACGACACCTTCATCGACCTCTACGCCGCCCTGGTGACCGTCCCCACCATCGGCCGCTCGCTGCTGGGCGATGCGGAGTACGAGGCGCTGACCAAGCGGCTGAAGCCGGGCCAGCAGGCGGTGTGGGTGGCGGGGCAGGGGCGCTATTCCTTCAAGGGCTCGGGCTATGTCCGCGGCGGCATCTTCGACCGGGTCGAGATGGTGCAGCATGAGGGCTCCATCCGCTTCCGCGACAAGATGCACAAGCGCATGGGCAGCGTCGCCGCGGCCGGCGCCCCCGACTTCCCGGAAATCGGCCTGTTTCTGCTGCCGGAGGGCACCGAATTCGACCCGGCCGCGCCATGGCGCCTGCAGTTGCTGGTGCAGCGGGCGATCGCCGCGCTGGACAAGGTGTTCGTCACCTTCGACCTCGGCTACCAGCCGCCCGACAAATATCTGAAGATCGAAAAGCCGGCCGCTGCGGTTGCCGCCCCGGCCGCCAACCAGCCTGCCGCCCAATCCGCCACCCACAGCGCCGCCATCCAGGCCGCCGGCGTGGCGGAAGCCGAAGAAGCCGCCGAGACGCCGCTGTGGCAGCGCATCTGGCAGAACAGGCAGCTCGATATCGCGATCCTGTCCGCCGCCATCCTGCTGCTGACCGGCATCTTCTTCTTCCAGGACCAGCTGACGAAGCGCCCGGCGCTGTATGAGCGGGTGCGGACGGCCTATCTGGTCTTCACCCTGGTCTGGCTCGGCTGGTACGCCACGGCCCAGCTGTCGGTGGTCAATGTCCTGACCTTCGCCAACGCCCTGCGCACCGATTTCCGCTGGGACTATTTCATGATGGACCCGTTGGTGTTCATCCTGTGGTTCTCGGTGGCGGCATCGCTGCTGTTCTGGGGCCGGGGCGCCTTCTGCGGCTGGCTCTGCCCGTTCGGTGCGCTGCAGGAACTGGCGTCGAAGGCGGCGAAGCGGATCGGCATCCGTCAGATCACCGTGCCCTTCGCCCTGCACCAGCGCCTGTGGCCGATCAAGTACATCATCTTCCTGCTGCTGTTCGGCTTTTCGCTGCAATCGCTGGCGACGGCGGAGAAGGCGGCGGAGATCGAACCGTTCAAGACCGCCATCATCCTGCATTTCATCCGCGACTGGTGGTTCGTGGCCTTCGCCGTGGCCCTGCTGGCCGCCGGTCTGGTCATCGAACGCTTCTTCTGCCGCTATCTGTGCCCGCTGGGCGCGGCGCTGGCGATCCCCGGCCGGCTGCGGATGTTCGACTGGCTGCGCCGCTACAAGGAATGCGGCAGCCCGTGCCAGCGCTGCGGCAACGAGTGCCCGGTGCAGGCCATCCACCCCGACGGCTCGATCAACCCCAACGAATGCATCCAGTGCCTGCACTGCCAGATGCTCTACCACCACGACCACAAATGCCCGGTCATGATCCAGAAGCGGCAGAAGCGCGAGAAGTGGCAGGCCGCCGAGGCCAAGCTGGCCGCCGAGAAGGAAGCCGCCCAGTCCGCCGCCCGCACCGCCGTAGCGACCGCCGACCCGGCCACCGGCCGGCTGACGATCCGGCCGCACGGATCCTGACCGCAATCCCCTCTCATTCCCATAACCGGACCCGGTCGCAACGGGTCTCTTGACAGCCCCCGAACGGGGTCAGCGAAGGAGCAGACCATGTCGAACGAGACGAACAACACGGCAGGCGTCAACCGCCGTGCCCTTCTGGGCGGAACGGCGAAGGCGGCGGCACTCGCCGGCCTGACCGGTGCCGTGGGCGGTGCCGCCGCCGGCGGCATTGCCGGGAATGCGCTGTTCGGCGCCTCCGCTGCCCTGGCGGCGACCCCGCAGGCCGGCCACCAGAGCGTCGAGGTGAAGCCCGGCGATCTCGACGAATATTACGTCTTCCATTCCGGCGGCCATTCCGGCGAGGTCCGCATCATGGGCCTGCCGTCGATGCGCGAACTGATGCGAATCCCGGTGTTCAACCGCTGCTCCGCCACCGGCTGGGGTCTGACCAACGAGAGCCGCAAGATCCTCACTGCCAATCTGACGGAGGAGACCAAGGCCTTCCTGTCCAAGCGCGGCGGCGAGTATTTCAACGGCGACCTGCACCACCCGCACATGTCCTTCACCGACGGGACCTATGACGGGCGCTACATCTTCGCCAACGACAAGGCGAACAGCCGGGTGACGCGCATCCGTTGCGACATCATGAAGCCGGACGTCATCATCGAGGTTCCGAATGCCTCGGCCATCCACGGCCTGCGCCTGCAGAAGTACCCGCGCACCGGCTATGTCTTCTGCAACGGCGAGCAGCGCGTGCCGACGCCGAACGACGGTAAAATTCTGGACGAGCCGAAGAAGTACCGTTCGCACTTCACCGCCATCGATGGCGACTCGATGAAGATCGCATGGCAGGTGTGGGTCGACGGCAACCTCGACAACACCGACGCCGACTATCAGGGCAAATACGTCTTCTCGACCTGCTACAACTCCGAGGAAGGGGTGACGACGGCCGAGATGACGGCCAACGAGCAGGACTGGCTGGTCGTCTTCAACATCAAGCGCATCGAAGAGGCGGTGAAGGCCGGCAAGATCGAGGTGATCAAGGGCGTGCCGGTGGTCGACGGCCGCCATGGCAGCCCCTACACCCGCTACATCCCGATCCCCAACAGCCCGCACGGCGTCAACACCGCCCCCGACGGCATCCACGTCACCGTGAACGGCAAGCTGTCGCCGACCGTCTCGGTGATGGACGTGCGCAAGCTGGACGACCTGTTCGACGACAAGATCAAGCCGCGCGACGTGATCGTCGCCGAACCGCAGGTCGGCCTCGGCCCGCTCCACACCGCCTATGACGGGCGCGGCAACGCCTACACCACCCTGTTCCTCGACAGCCAGGTGGTGAAGTGGAACATCGACAAGGCCAAGCGCGCCTTCAAGGGCGAGAAGGTCGATCCCATCGTCCAGAAGCTGGACGTGCATTACCAGCCGGGCCACCTGCACACCTCCATGGGCCAGACCAAGGAGGCCGACGGCAAGTGGCTGATCGTGCTGAACAAGTTCTCCAAGGACCGCTTCCTGAACGTCGGCCCGCTGAAGCCGGAGAACGACCAGCTGATCGACATCTCCGGCGACGAGATGAAGCTGGTGCATGACGGCCCCACCTTTGCCGAGCCGCACGACACGCTGATCGTCCACCGCTCCAAGGTCAACCCGAAGAGCATCTACACCCGCGACGACAAGATGTGGGAGGACGCCCGCATCCAGGCGAAGAAGGACGGGGTGGATCTGGACAACGACACCAAGGTGATCCGCGACGGCAACAAGGTCCGCGTCTACATGTGGAGCCGTGCCCCGGCCTTCGGCATCGAGGAGTTCACGGTGAAGCAGGGTGACGAGGTGACGGTCTACATCTCCAACATGGACGATGTTGACGACCTGACCCACGGCTTCACCATGACCAACCACGGCGTCTGCATGGAGATCGGCCCGCAGCAGACCGCGTCGGTCACCTTCACCGCCGACCGGCCGGGCGTGCACTGGTACTATTGCCAGTGGTTCTGCCACGCCCTGCACATGGAGATGGGCGGCCGCATGCTGGTCGAGCCGCGTTCGACCTGATCGGGTCCAGCCCCTCCTCCCCGGACGATCTCCCTCTCCCCTTGGGGAGAGGGGATCCGCCCCAAACAGGACCCTCCCCATGCTCCTCCGCACGGCGACCATCCTCGGTACGGTTCTGCTCGGCTCCCCCGCGCTGGCGACCACCATCACGGTGGCTCCGGGTGAACTGACTGCCGCCATCGCCCAAGCCGCGCCGGGCGACACGCTGCGCCTCGCCGCCGGCCGGCACATTGGCCCCGTCACGGTGGACAAGCCGCTGACCCTTGAGGGCGAGCCCGGCGCCGTGCTGGACGGGGAAGGGAAGGGCAGCGTCGTCACCGTCACCGCCCCCGACGTCACGTTGCGCGGGCTGGAGTTGCGCAACACCGGAACCAGCCTGTTCGACCAGCATTCCGGCATCTTCCTCAGCAAGACCGCCAAGCGGGCCGTGGTGGAGGACAACCGGCTGCGCGACACGCTGATCGGCATCTATGTTTGGGGTGCCGACGACAGCCTCGTCCGCCGCAACGACGTCACCGGCCGCACCGATCTGCGCGTGTCGGAACGCGGCAACGGCATCCAGATCTGGAACGCTCCCGGCACCCGCGTGCTCGACAACAGCGTACGCGATGCCCGCGACGGTATCTTCACCACCACCTCGCGCAAGAACCTGTTCGCCGGCAATCGGTTCGAGCGGGTGCGCTTCGCCGTCCACTACATGTACACCAACGACTCCGAGGTGTCGGGCAACGTCTCGATCGGCAGCAGCGTCGGCTACGCCATCATGTATTCCAACAATCTGGTGGTGAAGGACAACCGGTCGGTCGCCGACCGCGAGCACGGCTTTCTGCTGAACGCCGCCAACAGCGCGCAGTTCACGAACAACAGCGTCGCCGGCCGCTTCGCCGGTGCGGTGTCCGACAGCGGCGAGACGCTGGCCGACAACGACATCCCCCATGACAGCGAGGCGATGGACGGCCGGCTGCGCAGCGGCACCTGGAAATGCGTCTTCATCTACAACGCCAACAAGAACCGCTTCGCCGGCAACCGGTTCGAGGGCTGCGAGATCGGCGTCCATTTCACCGCCGGGTCGGAGCGCAACAGCATGACCGGCAATGCCTTCATCGGCAACCGCACCCAGGTGAAGTATGTCGGCACCCGCTTCCTCGATTGGTCGGAGAAGGGGCGGGGCAACTACTGGTCAGACAATGCCGCCTTCGACCTAAACGGCGACGGCATCTCCGACGAGCCCTATCGCCCCAACGACGTGGTCGACCGCGTGATGTGGGCCTATCCGGCGGCCAAGCTGCTGATGAACAGCCCCGGCGTCCAGGTGATCCGCTGGGCGCAGAAGCAGTTCCCGGCACTGCACCCCGGCGGCGTGATCGACAGCGCGCCGCTGATGTCGCCTCCCCCCATGTCCGCTCCCGTCCAATCTGCCGAAAGGAACCAGCCATGACCGACTTCACCGCAGAGGTGCGGGGCGTCACCAAGCGCTATGGCGAGACCGAGGCGGTGCGCGGCGTGGACCTGACGCTGGCGCCCGGCGAATGCGTGGCGATGGTTGGGCACAACGGCGCCGGCAAGAGCTCTCTCATCAAGCTGATGCTCGGCCTGACGACACCCACCGAGGGCAGTATCCGCGTGCTGGGCGGCGACCCGGCGAGCGCCGCCTGCTCCCCGATCCGCCGCCAGATCGGCTTCTTGCCGGAAAACGTCGCCTTCCACCCCAACATGACCGGACGGGAGACGCTTGATTTCTATGCCCGGCTGAAAGGCGCATCGCGCCGCGGCAACGACGCGCTGTTCGAGAAGGTCGGCCTCGAACCGGCCGCGATCAGGCGCCGCGTCTCCACCTATTCCAAGGGCATGCGCCAGCGCCTGGCGCTCGCCCAGGCCCTGCTCGGCGGCCCGAAGCTGCTGTTCCTGGACGAGCCGACCACCGGCCTCGACCCGGCGCTGCGCCAGAGCTTCTACGCCATCGTCGCCGAGCTGCGCGACCAGGGCACCACCGTCCTGCTGTGCAGCCACGCCCTGACCGAGCTGGAGGGGCAGGCCGACCGCGTGGTGGTGATGAGCCGGGGCCGCAAGGTCGCCGACGGATCGCTGGCCACCCTGCGCAGCCTCGCCCAACTGCCGGTGCGCATCCGCCTGACCCTGCCCGGCGACAACATCGACGCCCTGGCGAGCCGGGTGGGGCAGGGCGCGGCGCTCACCCGCTTGGCCGGCGGCGTGGTCGAACTGGCGTGCGCCAACGACGACAAGATCGATCTGGTGCGCCGCATCGCCTGCGACGGTTCGGCCGCCAATGTCGCCATCGAGGATATCGAGATCGTCCAGCCCAGCCTGGACGAGATGTACGCCCACTTCCTGCGCCGGGAGGCCGCCGAATGAACACGCTGCTCATCATCGCCGGCAAGGAACTGCGCGAGGCCACCCGCAACCGCTGGGTCGTCGCCACCACCCTGCTGATGGCGGCGCTCGCCCTGACGCTGAGCTTCCTGGGCTCCGCTCCCACCGGCACGGTCGGCGTCGGCCCGGTGGAGGTCACCATCGTCAGCCTGTCCAGCCTGACCATCTTCCTGCTGCCGCTCATCGCTCTGCTGCTGTCCTTCGATGCGGTGGTGGGCGAGATCGACCGCGGCACCATGACGTTGCTGCTGTCCTATCCGGTGGCGCGCTGGCAATTGCTGCTGGGCAAGTTCCTGGGGCATGCCGCGGTGATCGCGCTGGCCACCGTGGTCGGCTATGGCGCCGCCGGGGTGGCGATGGCGATGGGCGACGCCCCCATCGGCACCGAGAGCTGGCGCGCCTTCGCCTCGATGATCGGATCCAGCGTGATGCTGGGCGCCGCCTTCACCGCGCTCGGCTATCTTGCCTCCACCATCGTGCGCGACCGCGGCACGGCAGCCGGCATCGCGGTGGCGGTCTGGCTCTGCTTCGTGCTGCTCTACGACATGGCCCTGCTCGGTCTGCTGGTCAGCGGCAGCGGCATCGGGGTGGAGGCGCTGAACTGGCTGCTGCTCGCCAACCCGGCCGACGCCTACCGCCTGTTCAACCTCACCGGCTTCAAGGGCGTCAGCACCTTCGCCGGAACCGCCGGCCTCGCCGCCCATGTCCAGCTTTCGGTCCCGCTGCTGCTGGCCATGATGGCCGGCTGGATCGCCGCCCCGCTGGCGCTGGCCGCCGCCCTCTTTTCGAGGAAGCAGATCTGATGCGCACCACCTCACTCCTGCGGACCGCTGTTGTCGCCGCCGCCTTGCTGCTGCCGCTGTCCGCCTGCAAGCAGGAAAAGGCGGACCTTGCCCCGCCGCCGCCCATGACCCTGACCGCCGACGCGATCGGCCATTACTGCGGCATGAACCTCGCCGACCATCCCGGTCCCAAGGGCCAGATTTTGGTGAAGGGGCAGCAGCGGCCGATCTGGCTGTCATCGGTGCGCGACACCTTCGCCTTCACCATGCTGCCGGAGGAGCCGAAGGAGATCAGCGCCATCTACGTCACCGATGTCGGCAAGGCCAAGGACCCCACCGCCCCCGACCTGACCGTCTGGGTCGAGGCGCGCAAGGCTTGGTACGTGCTTGGCAGCAAGCTTCGCGGCGGCATGGGCGATGCGGAGCCCTATCCTTTCGCCGAGGAATCCGCCGCCCGCGCCTTCGCCGCTGCCAACGGCGGCACGGTTCAGCGCTTCGCCGAGGTGCATGAGGACCAGATCCTCACCCCGCCGGCCGGCCCCGTCGCCGAGGGAGGTCACTGATGGCCGCCACCCTCACCCGACGCCGTGTCATCGCCATCGGTGCCGTGGCGGCCGGCCTGTCGCTGCTGCCGCACCGCCTGCTCCGTGCCGAGGGCGTGCCCATCCGGGTCTGGCGCGGCGTGGCGCTGGGGGCGGACGCCAGCCTGACCATCGCCCATCCCGACCCCGCGGAGGCCGACCGTCTGATCGCGCTGAGCCTGGAGGAGGTTTCCCGGCTGGAGCGCGTCTTCAGCCTCTACCGCGCCGATTCCGCGCTCCGCCGTCTCAACCGCGACGGAATGCTGGACGCGCCGCCGACCGACCTCGTCCGCCTTCTGGCCCAGGCCGCCGCCTTCGGCCGCAGCACCGGCGGCGCCTTCGACCCCACGGTGCAGCCGCTGTGGCAGCTCTATGCCGGCCATTTCGCCCGGCCCGGCGCCGATCCTGCCGGTCCGCCGGCAGGCGCCGTCCGTGCCGCGCGAGCACTGGTCGATGTCCGGGCGCTGCGGGTAGAGCCCGACCACATCGCCTTCGCCGCGCCGGGCATGGCGGTGACGCTGAACGGCATCGCTCAGGGCTACATCACCGACCGGGTGACGGAGCGGCTGAAAGCCGAGGGCATGGACCGCGTGCTGGTCGACATGGGGGAGCTACGGGCGCTCGGCCATCACCCCTCCGGCCGCCCCTGGACCGTCGGGCTGGCCGATCCGGCCGACCCCGACCGCACGGTCGAGACGCTGGAGCTTGCCGACAGCGCGCTGGCGACCACCGGCGGTTACGGCACCCGCTTCGACGCGGCCGGCCGCTTCGCCCACCTGTTCGACCCCGCGAGCGGCGCTTGCGCCGCCAATTGGCAGGCGGTTACGGTACAAGCACCGGACGCCACGACGGCCGATGCCCTGTCGACCGCGCTTTCGGTGGTGCCGGAGGATCGGGTGCCGGCCATCCTGGCAGCCCATCCCGGCGTCACCGCCCGCTTTACCCGCCCCGACGGCCGCATCCTGCGGCTGCCCGCCTAAACAGATCGGATCATCGTCATGGGAAGTTTCAGCCTGTTCCACTGGGCTATCGTACTGCTGGTCGTCCTGCTGCTGTTCGGCGCCGGCAAGCTGCCGAGCGTGATGGGCGACTTCGCCAAAGGCATCAAGAGCTTCAAGTCCGGCCTGAAGGACGGCGAGGACGAGCACAAGCCGATCGCGTGATGGGGGAGGCGTCGGCTGACAATGCCCCCACCTAACCTCCCCCGCCCAGCGGGGGAGGGACTGCCTCCACTCCCCCGCACAAGCGCCGGCCCCCTCCCCCGCTGAGCGGGGGAGGGTTGGGGTGGGGGTCTAACCTTCCAACCCCAAACAGTCCCCCTCAAGCCACCCGCAACGCCCCCGCGGTGTCGTGGTAGAAGCCGTTCACCAGCGGCGCGTCGATCAGTCCGCCCAGTTCGGCCGCCACCTCGGCCCCGTCGCGCTTGCCGTCCAGCACCGCCCGGAACGCCTCGGCGACGCGCACCATGTCCATCGCCTGCGGCGACAGGCGGAAGCGCGTGACGCCCATCGCCACCAACTCCGCCAGTTCCGGCGCAAGACACAAACACCCGTGCGACATCGTCTGCGTGCCGTTGACGGTCAGGAAGGGCTGGCCGTCCATCGTCGTCACCGGCAGCCCGTCCGGGTCGTTGCCGCAGACGAACTGACAGCCGTCCTTGTGCAGCCCATGGGCGCGGGCGTGATAGCAGCGGGCCGAGATGGCGAGCGGCGCCCGGCCCCAGGCCTGCACCTCCACCGCCACGCCCAGTTCCCGCCCGGCCTTCGCCAGCGCCGCGACGGTCGCCGCCGGCAGCTCGGCCGGCAGCGACACCGACACGGCTCCACGCTCCGCCATCCAGGCCAGCGTCGCCTCGTTGTAGACATTGATCGTCGGCCCGATGGCGTGTGGACGCCCGGCCAGCAGGGCAAGCGCGCCCATGTCATTGGCCTCGACCAGCCCACCGTCCGCAAGTCCGGCATCCGCTGCCACCAGCTCGCGCATCGCCGACCGTTCGCGCTCGCTGCCGACCAGGATCGGGCTGGCGAGCCAGACCGTCTTTCCGGCTGCGCTCAGGCGTTCGATTACCTCGCCCATCGCCTCGGCGAAGAAGGGCGCCCGCTTGAAGCAGACGATCTCGCCGACGATCACCGTGTCGACCGGCGCCTCGTCGGCGATGCGGGCGTAGAAGTCGCGCCAGCGGTCGACCGGCCAGTTGAACAGCACCGGCCCCAGAGTGAGTGACGCAGTCATTCGATAAAGCTCCTTACCGCCCGATGATCAGCGCCAGGCGCGGGTGTAGGCGCCGGTGGTCTGGGTTCCGCCCTCGACCATCGCCTGCAGATCGATGTGCGGCACCGGCCGGCCGGCGGCGAAGCTGTCCAGCGCCTCGCGATAGGCACGGACGACGGCGCCGATATAGGCCTTGCCGCGTTGCCGCCCCTCGATCTTCAGCGCATGGACTCCGGCGGCCTTCAACTCCGGCAGCAGATCCATGGCGTTCAGGCTGGTCGGCTCCTCGAACAGGTAGGCCGGCGCGCCACCGGCGACGAAGCGGCCCTTGCACAGGGTGGGATAGCCCGCCTGCTCGCCCTCGCCGAACACGTTGATGGTGAAGCCGCCCAGCGTGGAGGCCAGCGCGCCGCCGCGCTGCTCGTAGCGGACATGGCTGGCCGGGGAACAGACCCCCTGCTTGTTCGGCGACAGGCCGGTGGCGTAGGAGGACAGCGAGCAGCGCCCTTCCGCCATCGGGCAGAGGCCGCCGAAAACGAACACCTCGGTCTCCACGTCGATCTCGGCATTCAGCTTGGCGATTTCCGGCACCGTCAGCACGCGCGGCAGCACGACCCGGCGCACGCCGAAGGCATCGCGGTAGAGCCGGATCGCCTCCACATTGGCGGCAGAGGCCTGGACCGACAGGTGAAGGCGCAGGTCGGGATGGCGCTTGGCGGCATAGGCCAGCAGGCCCGGATCGGCCAGGATGACCGCATCCACCTTCAGCCGCGCGGCGTCGTCCACCGCCTTCTGCCAGGGGCCGAGATTGCCGGCCTGCGGGTAGGTGTTGATGGCGACATAGACCTCCACCTTGCGGGCGTGGGCATAGTCAACCGCGTCGGCCACATCCTGCCGGGTGAAGTTCAGCCCGGGGAAATTGCGGGCGTTGGTTTCGTCCCGGAAGCCGAGATAGACCGCGTCGGCCCCGGCATCGACGGCGGCGCGCAGGGCGGCCGGCGTGCCGGCCGGGCAGATCAGTTCGAAATTGTCCATGGTCCTCACGCCTCCGCCCCCGGGACCGTCCCCGGACTTGTCCCCGTCAGGCGTGCCTCGATCCTCGCGCCGACCCGCTCGATCCCGCGCCGCAACGGCGGAGGCAGCAGCCCGCGCGCCGCTTCGATGCGGTCCAGCACCGGCCCGGCATTCCGACGCAGCACCGGCAGGGCACGGGCCAGCGGCCCGGCGAGGGAGGCGGCATCGGCCATCAAATCCATCTCGTCCTCACCGTCCAGCGTGTTGCGCAGGGCAAGGATCAGGGCGGTGTCGCCGGAGATGGTCAGCTCCCGCCGGAAGAACAAGGCGTCGCCGTCGATGCGCCCCTCCAGCAGGTCGAGCAGCCGGGCATAGGGACCGCGGATGACGGCATCGGCGGCAGCCGCACCGCTCCCGATCAGCACGCGGGGCAGGGCATGCAGGGACAGCCCCGGCCCGACGCGCATCATCAGCGCGACCGGCGCATCCACCGGCTCGATCAGCACGCGGGCATCCTGCATCTCGCGCAGTGCGTCGAAGGCGCGCGGGTGGCGCTCCGCCAGCACGCGGAGAAGGCGGGCCAGCAGCGCATCGCTGACCCTCTCCCCCAGCCGCGGGACGAGCCCGAGCCCCGCACGGCTCAGGCTGGCTTCGAAACGTCGGGCCCGGTCGTCGTCAATCACGGACGGCGCGACAGCGGGATCGCGCCTAGGCTCTCGATTGGGCTCACGCATGGGCGGAGTCCCTCCTTATCGGTCATTCCGCCGCCCATCAAATCCGCCAATCGCCCGCCGTCATTGACCTCGGTCAAGCTCAAGCTTGAAAACCCGCTCTCAGGCGGCGCTGGCCAGACCTGCGCGGTCGATCAGGTCGTACAGTTCGCGGTCCTCACGGCCGATGCGATGTTTCAGCGCAGCAACCACTTCCCGTGTCTCGCGGATGAAGGCTGCCGGATCCTTGGCGACCGCCACCGGGCCGGGTCTGGATGGAACCATAAAACCTTACGAGAGCACCCATATAACGCACTCGCTGGAACCATAAAATAGTTCGTCACAACCGACATTGAGGAAAGGCGCGAAAGCTGCTGGTGGCTTGTGAATATGAAAGGTTCTGCGTGAAATTCGTGTGGAACAGGTCGATATTCGAGGTGCTGTGTTGAGTTTTGGTCCACCGCAGGTCTCGCGAAATAGGACCCGTTCAGCGGCACCTCCAGGAGCAGGGCGACGTGATCCACCGGAGGGACCACAGCCTGAGCGCCTCAATAGGAGGTTCGACCTCTCGGCGATTTCGACGCTGCCACCTTGAGTCGGCTCACCTATTCCACTCGCAATTCCGTACAAAGCCACCGGCTGCCCAGGTTGGTAGTCAGTTTTGACGGAGAACGACGATCCACTGCGGCGGAGTGGGGGAGGGGGGCTTTCAGATGATGTGTGAGTGGAGGCTGCGATTCAACGAAGTGGGAGCGTCATGCCATCTAACTCGCAACGGCATCTGACATAGCGTCAACGCGCAACATTGTGGTGGATCGCTGAGGAAGGCCCAGTCCCAGCGCTGCAGGAGAGTGCTCCGGCAGTTCGCCGACCTGCTATGTTGACGGTAAAAGGAGTACTGGCTCTCGGTCTTGGAACAAACACAGTGCCGATATCAACACGCTCGGGGTTTCTGCACTCTACCGGCCTGTCTCTGCCATTTTGCCGACCATCCCGATACCGCAGAGGCGTTCAAAAAACTTTCCCATGTTGCTGGCGTGGATCGCAGCACTTCAAGCACACGTTCGGTCTCTCTGCTCAGCGCGATCTCCTGGCCTTTGGGCAATAGCGTGGTCCCGGTACTGGTCCCGCCGCGCTGGATGAGTGAGGCGATGGCGCTGCACCTGTCGGAGTACTTCTACGCGACCGTACCGGCGCCCAAACCGTTACGCTGTTGGATTAGGCTGACTGGCAGGCCACCGCCAAGTAACTCATCACCAGCATTATCCCGCCATCCCATTTCGGGCAAACCCCGATCCACTCACTCCCGCGCTGTACAACACACTCAGTGCCTCTTTTCCCTTGCCATTCAACTATTGTTTCCGTGATTTGGGCGCAGTTAAACTATCCCGTCGTTCAGAAATTAAGACGATCTTCGTATATGGTGGTGGCATGATAGGACATGATAAGAATCAATCCAGAATTAATTGAATCTGTTTTTCTATAATCATTTATCTGGGATGATTTTATATTTCGTATATATCGGAATTTTCTGCGACAGACTCGAGCACCAGGGGTACTGTTTCCTAACAGAATTTGATGCGGGAGATAAACCATGCCGCACCCGGTTGCTTTGCGGGTTTCTGGCTCCCGGGCTTGCTTTTCCTCGCCCGAGTTCAAGACTGAGCGCGCTTCTTACGGCGTCATCACGCCTTCTGCCGCCCGCGGAATTTTTGAAGCTGTTTACTGGCGTCGTAGGCTGCGATGGGTCATCGATCAAATCCATGTGCTCAAGCCGATTCGCTTCCAATCGCTGACGCGGAACGAAGTCGGCGAGCGCATTTCGGCTGCCTCGGTGCGCCAAGCCATGCGAGACGGCGATTTTCAAAGCCTACCGCGGAACGCCGCCGACATCCGGCAGCGCCGCGCCACCACCATTCTGGTCGAGGTCGACTACTTGATTTCCGCCCACCTTTGTTTGACGGACGATGCCCTAGCCGGTGACAGGCTGGATGAACCCCTCACCATCTTTCGTCGCCGGGCTCGGAACGGTCAGTATTTCCGCTCACCTTATCTTGGCACACGCGAGTTTCCGGCTGACGTCGCGCTGTGGGAAGGGCCGGCGCCTGAGCACCAGTTGCCCGCTGATCAGCGCGACCGCGATCTCGGCCCAATGCTGCTCGACATCGATTACGCCGACAATCACGCCGCCCGGTTTTTCCACGCTATTCTGCGCGACGGCGTCATCAGCGTTCCGCCCTTCGTCGCGGCGGTGCAGCCATGACGGTCCTCCCCTCTCTCACCTCCCATTACGGTCGGCTGGAATGTCGCCGCGATGTCCCGTCCTTCGGTTTCACGCGTGAGCGCATTGCCTTCAGCCTCGTACTGTCGGCAGACGGTGAACCCGTCGCCTGTGACGATCTGCGGCTGCCCGCCGTTGGACACAACCGTGGCGGTGAGCAGGCGATGACGGTTCCACGCTCCTTCACGCGATCCGGCATCAAGCCCCGGCCCTTCTTCCTCTGGGACAACAGCCACTTCGTTCTCGGGCTCGGGAGCCCGCCGGAAGGCACCGAACCATCCGCTCACCCCACCCGTGCCGATGCCTTTCGTGATTGGCACGAGCGGCTGCTGAATGGTACGGAGGATCCTGGCCTCCTGGCATTTCTGCACTTTCTGCGCAGTTGGACGCCAAGTCGTTTCCGGCAACCGCCGTTCTCGCAGGCGCTGCTCGATCGCACACTTGTTTTTCGCCTGCTCGACGATGTCGATGCCGCCGGTCGCCCACGCTTTCTGCATGATCGGCCGGCGGCCCAGGCCGCGTGGGAACCCCATGCCATCGAGGGTGACCGACCCAAGGCAGTGTGCTTGGTCACCGGTCAGGTTGCTCCGGTTGCTCGCCTGCATCCCGCGATCAAGGGCGTGTGGGGAGCCCCGACAACCGGCGCGTCACTGGTGTCGTTCCATCAGCCTGCTTTCAGATCCCATGGCAAGGTCCAGGGTGACAACGCTCCCGTCTCGGAGGCTGCTGCCTTTCAGTACGGCGCGGCGCTCAATGCCCTGCTGGCGCCGGGCAGCCGATCCAAACTCCGGATCGGGGACATCACCATGGTGTTCTGGGCTGACGCCGCTGTCCATGGTGAGGCGGCGGCCCGCCGGATCGAGGCGCTGGTGGGCAGCCTGTTGGCGCCAACCGGACCACCCGATCTTGCCAGAAACGAGGGGTGCCCGGATTTTCGCCGAAGCTGGGAATGGCTGGATAAGTCTGCCGGCGCACAAGCCGCCGCTCTTGGCATAGAGCCCCGTGTCCGCGTGTTTATCCTCGGCCTCACGCCGAACGGTCCACGTCTGTCGGTGCGGTTCTGGCAGGAGGTGACGGCGGGGGCACTGATCGAGCGACTGACCACTCACTGGCACGATCTGCGGATTGAGCCGCCGGCCTGGAAAATACCTCCATCACCGGCGGCACTGCTCTATGCCATGGCACGGCAGGGACGTTCCGGGTCGGTTTCCCAGCAACTCGCCGGCGACCTGATGCGGGCGATCCTGACGGGAGACCGTTATCCGTTGACCCTGTTGGCGGCGGTCCTCCAGCGTTTGCGCGCCGGCGAACCTGTCGATGGTCCGCGTGCTGCCCTGTGCAAAGCGATCCTTCAGCGTGCTGCCCACCGGCACCGGCGTGGCAGCGCCAATCCACACACTGATCCGGCCATGGAGGTGTCAGTGAGCCTCGATCGTACGGAGTTCGATCAAGCCTACCGGCTCGGACGGCTGTTCGCTGTTCTTGAGAATGTCCAACGTGCCGCCCTGGGACGGCTCAACGCCAGTGTCCGGGACCGCTATTACGGTGCGGCCTCCGCCACGCCGGCCAGGGTCTTTCCTCTGCTGCTGCGCACCACCCCCCATCATTTGAAGGTGCTGCACAGGGAGCGCGTGACCCGCGGCCTCGCTGTCTGGTTCGAGCGCGAAATCGACGAGATCATGCGCGATCTGGACATGAATCTTCCGCGCCAACTGCAGCCAATGGCACAGGGCCGCTTCGCTGTCGGCTATTACCACCAACGCCATGCTCGCAAACCCGATTCAGAGGTTGCCGATACGGTTGCCTAACCGGAGGAATGAGCCCATGCCTGCTGTCTCAAACCGCTACGAGTGCGTCCTGTTTTTCGAGGTGAAGAACGGCAACCCCAACGGCGACCCCGACCTTGGCAACCAGCCTCGCCTCGATCCGGAAACCAGTCATGGGCTGGTGACCGATGTTTGTCTGAAGCGTAAAAATCCGCAATTACGTCAGCCTGTTTCACGGCGATGATCCTCGCTTTGGCATCTACCTGCGCGATGGTGCCATTCTCAACCGGACGCACCGTGACGCCTATCGGGCGGTACGTCCTGGCGAAGCAGCGGTGGCAACGGCCGCCCGGCTGTCACCGCGGGACGATGACGAGGCGGCAGCTCTGCGTCGGTTTATGTGCGATCATTTCTTCGACGTGCGCACCTTTGGCGCTGTGATGGGCTTTGGGGTGAACTGCGGTCAGGTTCTCGGCCCGGTACAACTGTGCTTCGCCGAATCGGTCGAGCCGATCCTGCCGCAAGAGATCACGATCACCCGCATGGCAGCCACCGCAGAACCGGAAGAGCGGAACCGGAAGACGCAGAGAGCAAAGCGGCCCGGTCAGGACCTAAGGACCAACTTGGATAGTCTCACGCCGCTGCAGGAAGGAGAGGCGGCTTCTGACGACGAGCGCATTGAAAACCGGACAATGGGACGCAAGTACCGGGTGCCTTACGCCCTTTATCGTGTCCATGGCTATATCTCGGCCAAACAAGCAGAGGGCATCAATTTCGATGAGAGTGACCTCGAGCTGCTGTGGACGGCGTTGGAGCGGATGTTCGACCATGACCACTCGGCTGCGCGTGGGGAAATGGCCAGCCGGCGGTTGATCGTCTTCCGTCACGATAGTGCCCTCGGCAATGCATCTCCCGCCACCCTATTTCGGCGTGTCACGGTTCGGCGCCGGGTACAGGGGGCAACGTATGACCTTGCCAGCTCCGAGCTGGATACTCTACCGCCAGCACGGCGGTTCGAGGATTACGAGATCGACCTTGATCTCACCAACATGCCGGCCGGTGTAGAAGCGATCGTCCGGTTTTGAAGAAGCTTGTGGTTTGGTGGCTTGTCCTTGTTTCGCGCGAACCTCAAGCGCACAGCCGAATGTCGGAAGGTTCGTAATTGGTCGAAAGTGCTGAATATCTGTGTGTTAAGGGAGGTCGTAAAGCGATTGGCTTTCTAGGGTCCGGACTCATAACCAGTATGCGACGGTTGCCACGATGTGGACGGCGGCCATGAAGTTGGTGGCGGACCGGTCGTAGCGGGTGGCGATGCGCCGGAAATCCTTGAGGCGTCCGAACATGCGCTCGATGACGTTACGGTTCCGGTAGAGGTAGGGAGAGAAGCAGTTTTTCCAGCGCTTGTTGGCGCGTGGCGGAATGTTGGGCGCGGCTCCCGCCTCTTCGATCTTCCGGCGGACAGCGGTACTGTCGTAGCCCTTGTCCCCATGCAGAAGGTCGGTGGCAGGCATAAGGTCGAGCAGACGGTCGGCGGCGGTACAGTCGGCGACCTGACCGCCGGTCAGCAGGAAGGCGAGCGGCCGACCGCGCGGATCGCTCAGGGCGTGGATTTTGGTGGTTCGTCCGCCACGAGACCGTCCGATGGCCTGGGCACGCTCCCCCCTTTGCCGCCGCTTGCCGAACGATGAGCGCGCACGGCCGTGGAGTCGATCATCACCTGGGCCGGAGGACCACCCATTGCCGCCAAGGCATGGAAGATGTCCTCCCACACACCCTTGGCCGCCCAACGGACGAAGCGGTTGTAGAGCGTCTTGCGCGGACCGTAGACCGGTGGAGCATCCGCCCAGCGCCCGCCTGACTTCAAAACATGGACGATCCCGCTGATCACACGGCGATCATCCACCCGCGGCTTGCCTCGGGTGTTGCGCGGAAGGTGCGGCTCAAGCCGTCCGAACTGCTCTACCGTCAACCAGAACTGACTGTCAGTCATCACAAAGCCCCTTTCCAGGGCGTTGAATCACAACAACTCCCTGGGGGAAAGGCTCTTTATGGGTCCAGACCCTAAGGCGATCATGGCCATCTGGTGCGTGTGTTTCTGCGGCATGCAATGGCGCGCCATCGGCCACCTCTCTGGCATTCCCTTCGGCACGCTGTACACTCTGTTCGCCCGCTGGGCCCGACCGGGACTGTGGCGCCGTTTGCTCGACCGGCTCCGGCGGACGTGGCGGCTGGCCTGCGGCGACACGCCGGAGCCCAGCACGGTGGTGATCGACAGCCGCACCTGCCCCTCGGCCCCGTGCTGCTTCGCGCGGGGTGTCGATGGCGGCAAGAAGATCCGCGGCATCAAGATTCACCTGGGCGTGGAGAAGTACGGTATCCCGCTGGCCATCGACGCCTCGACAGCCAATGTCCACGACACCACGGGCATCGTGCCGATGCTGCGCCAGCTTGCCGGTCACGGCTTCCAGGGACCAGCCATCGGCGATCTCGGCTATCGCGGCAAGCGCCTGGCCAAAGTCGGGGCGGCGCTCGGCATCACCATCCAGCCAATCGCCCGAGGACGCGACGGCGTGTTCATCCCGACCGAAATTGCTTGGGTCGTGGAGCACTCCTTCAGCCGGATCACGCGCTACCGTCGATTGAACACTATCGTCGAACGGACGAAGGAGCACCTCATCGCTTTCATCGAGATTGCCTTCATCTCGATCCTCTCCAGGCGCTTGAAGCGGCTGATCGCCCAGGCTCCCAGTACATGACGTCTACAAACATGCTCTGAGTCAACGCGTTTTCTCATCTTCCGAACCATTCTCGGCGCGCTGCCGCGCAGAAAGACGGGCAACAGGCAAATTCCAGTGATGTCGGATCGCCATGAAGCGAAGGCCGAAGCACAAGGCCGCTCCGGCCAGAGCGGAGACGCCATAAGAAAGTTCGAGCATCTTGCCGATCACGACGACGGATGCGCCGGTCAACGCGGCTACGGCATACAGGTCCGAACGCAGAACCTGGGGGATTTCCGCGAGAAGAACATCGCGTGCCATCCCCCCTCCGATGCCGGTTAACATGCCAAGAAGGGCGGCCATCACTGGATTGAGTCCGAATCCGAGTGCCTTCTGCGCACCAGCGACTGCGAAGAGCGCTAGCCCCGCCGCGTCGAACAGGAGTACGGGGCTGCGCAGCCTATCGACGCCGGCATACCAGAAGAAGGTGATGAGCCCGGCTAGGACGGAAACCAGCAAGTATCGCCCGTCGGTCAAAGCGGCCGGCGGGACCGCGCCGATCACCACATCTCGGGCGATCCCACCAAAGTTTCCGGCAACGAATGACAGGACGAGAGTGCCGAAAATGTCGAGGCGCCGATTGACGGCAGCCACCGCCCCACTGGTTGCAAAGACGAAGGTCCCGATCAGGTCGAGAACGTGCACGAAGGTTTCCATGACGATCCTGCGGTTCCATCCAGGAAGACCGACACGTCGAAACACAAGCGCGAAACGATTTCGGGAAAGCTGGATAACCGAGGTGATGGAAAGCACACTGCGGTCTTGTTTCCCCGCTATACCCGTCGTTCACACACCGTCAGGTCGGTCCAAGCCATGCCAGCGCGCCGACGACCAACGCTTCGATCCCTGTCTCCAGGGTAGGATGCAGGACCGGTGCGAACTGGGGGCTGTGATTGACCGGCAGTTCGTTCATCTTCCCCGCGGCCTTGGCCTTGGCGTAGGTTTTGGGGTCATTGCCGCCCACGAACCAGAACACCGAAGGCACCTGCCACGCGGTGCCAAAGCAACCAAAATCCTCGCTCGCCGGAGCGGGACCCGTGTGCTTCACCCGGTCGGGAGAAAAGTAGCCGCGGAACGCCTCGGCAATGTGGTTGCTGGCGGCTTCGTCATTCACGTTGAGCGGGTAGCGGTCGAGCGGCGTGATCTCCGGCTTGCGTGGCGCGCCGGCGGCTTCGGCCTCCCCATTGACGATCCGCTCGATCGCGGCAAGCACGTGCTTCCGCACGCCGGCGTCGAACGTCCGCACATTGAGCTTGATGATGGCATCGTCGGGAATGACGTTCTCTTTGGTGCCCGCCTGCACCACGCCGACTGTGACCACGGCCGCGTCTGTCGCGGCGACCTCGCGGGACACGATGGTCTGAAGCCGCAGGACCACGGACGCCGCCATGACGACGGGATCTACGCTGGCTTGCGGCATCGACCCGTGCGCGCCGCGCCCGAACAACCGGATCTGCAGACTGTCCGCGGCGGAGGTGATCGGCCCGGCACTTCCGGCAACGGTGCCGGCGGGGCCAACCATAACGTGCTGACCGAGCACGACGTCGGGAACGGGAAAGCGGTCAAGCAAGCCGTCATCGATCATCGCCTGAGCGCCCTGCGCGATTTCCTCGCCCAGGTTGGAACACGGCCATCAACGTGCCCTTCCAGGCGCCGCGCGTCCGCGACAACAGCGCCGCCGCGCCGACCAGCCAGGCAACATGCATGTCGTGGCCGCACATATGGCTCACCGGAACCGTGTTCCCTTCGGGGTCCGTCGCGGTGGCCTTGCTGGCGTAGGCAAGGCCGGTGTTCTCGGCGATGGGCAGGGCATCCATATCGGCGCGCAGCATCACCGTCGGTCCCTCGCCGTTGCGAAGCAGCCCGACCACCCCTGTCTTGCCGACCCCGGCCGTCACTTCGTAGCCGGCTTGCGCGAGCCTGTCGGCGGCGATGCCTGCCGTTCGCCTCTCCTGCATCGACAGCTCGGGATGGGCGTGGATGTCCTTGTAGAGCGCCTCGACATCGGGCAGAAGGGTCTTCATGCCCCCCAGGATGGCGGAAGCGCTTTTCGAGCGGGCCTGGTCACCCATGTTAACCTCCTGTTCGTGCTCTCTGGATGACGGCGCATCGGAATGTGCGGATGCGGCGCTCCTTCGTCCGCTCAACGACGGTGTTCAACCGCCGATAGAGAGCGAGCCAGCCAAAGGAGCGCTCCACCGTCCAGCAGACTCCGGCTGGGATGAAGGTCCCGTTGCGGCCGCGAGTAATGGGCTGAATGGTGATGCCGAGGGCCAGGCCAGCTTTGGCCAAGCGCTCGCCCCGATAGCCGAGATCACCCAAGACAGGGCCCTGGAAGCCATGGCCGGCAAGCTGGCGCAAGACCGACACGATGCCCGTGGTGTCGTGTTGGTTGGCGGGCGAGGCGTCGATGGCCAGCGGGGTGCCGGACTTCTCGACGGCGATGTGGACCTCACGCCACGCAGCTTCTTTCCACCCTCAACGCGGCGGGCAAAGCAACTCGGGGCCGAGCGACAGGTCCGGCTGTCGATCACCACCGCGCTCGGCTCCGCCGTATCGCCATAGGCCGCGGCGTGTCGAGAGCGTCGTAGCCCTTCAGCTTTTCGATCTGTGCTGGCTCGTTCAACGGCCAGGGTGGCTCAGGAACGTCCATGGAGCCTCCGGAACAGCAGAGCTTCTCTGTCAACCGTGTCCAGCGCTTACCATCTCGCCCCTCGCCGGCGTTAACCCTATTACGGCTTCAATCCGTCAGAACCGCATCAAACTATCCGGAGGTGCCGTGCTTTGTAGGGATGCTGGACTTTGGCGCACAAATTGACGTGAGAGTGGAGTCCACTGGCGGCCAGTGTTGATCAGGCGCTCTTGCGCGAGACGGGCATGCCCAAGCTGGTCATGATGTTCATGATCTTGCATGCGACGGCGGCCTCGACCTTCTGGGCTGGCAGACTCCGAGCCCCGAGGCTGCGGCTGATCACCTGTTTGTAGCGCATCATCGCCACCTCGCCCAAGGAGCGGCGGCCGTACCGGACGGCCCGCTGCCAGCCGAGCCGTCCGCGCTCGGCGATCCTCTGGATGTGACGGTCGCGTTGACTGGGGGCGCTTGCGGCCGTGTCGCTCGGCACCGCGGTGGAGCGCGGCGGGATGATCACCTCCGCCGCGGGGCTATGGGCGGCGACGGAGCGGTAGACCGGCTCGCCGTCGTAGGCGCCGTCCGCCAGCAGTGTGCCGATCGGGCGTTTGATCTGGTCGAGCAAGGGGCCGACCAGAGAAGCATCACCCTCTTCGTGGCTCGTCAGCTCCGAGGCGAGGATCTCGCCGGTATCCGGGTCGACGGCGAGGTGCAACTTGCGCCAGTTACGGCGCGCGTGGCCGCCATGCTTTTCCAGGCGCCACTCACCTTTGCCGAACACCTTCAGCCCAGTGGAATCGATCACCACGCTGACCGGCCCGTCCGTCCT
This sequence comes from Pseudomonadota bacterium, assembly GCA_023423695.1. Lineage (GTDB taxonomy): Bacteria > Pseudomonadota > Alphaproteobacteria > Azospirillales > Azospirillaceae > Azospirillum. The sequence goes on from JAFAFA010000099.1 coordinate 33,840, forward strand.
GGACAGCGCCGCCGCAACCTCCAGATCGACACTGCGCCGGGAGAAGGTCGTGTGGTCGGGAACCGGCAGCGTCAGGCCAAGCAGACGCATCAACGAGCCCAGCAATCCCTCGGTCTGGCGCCATGGCCGCCCAAACGCCAGGCGCAGCATCAGCCCCGCTTCGATCGCCACGTCCGAGTAGCGCGCTGGCCGGCCGCGTCGCCCCGTCTTGGGCGGTGTCCACGCGGCAACGCCTCCGGCGTCACCCAGATCGTCAGGTCACCGCGCCGGCGCAGCGCCGCATCGTAGGCCGCCCAATTCTCCACCCGGTAGCGGGCACGTGGGATCTTGTGGCGGCAGCTCTCGTTCATTTTGATGGCATCGCAGGCTCGGCTTCAGCGGGGCCGCTTTCCTACCTTGCCATCCTGCCGCAGCCAACCTCCCGCCCATTTGTGCGCCAAGGTCCTTTACAACCCGCTTCACTGCCGCACGGCGAGGGGCGTCGATTATGGCCTCTTCCAGCGCGGGACCACCATGCACCTCCCGCTCGGCTCGTGCCCGTTCGTCACACCAAGGTCGCAAGCGCATCTTTGGTGAAATCGCGCAACGCCTCCATGCGCCCTTCGCGAACCTTCCGGACCCATTGTGGGTCGGAGAGCAGGGCCCGGCCGACGGCGACGAGGTCGAAGTCACTGCGTTCGAAGCGGCGCAGCAACTCATTCAGAGGGCTGGGCTGCGAACTCTCGCCCTGGAAGGCAGCGATGAACTCGCCCGACAGGCCGACGGAACCCACGGTGATCGTGGCCTTGCCGGTCAGCTTCTTGGCCCAGCCGGCGAAGTTCAGGTCCGAGCCCTCGAATTCCGGCTGCCAGAAACGCCGCTGCGAACAGTGGAAGATGTCGACGCCCGCGTCGGCCAGCGGAGCCAGCCACGCTTCTATCTCCTCCGGCGTTTTGGCGAGGCGCACCGCGAAATCCTGCTGCTTCCACTGTGAGAGGCGGAGGAGCACGGCGAAGTTCTCGCCGACCGCCGCACGCACCGCCTTGACCACCTCGACCGCGAAGCGGCTGCGTTCCGGCAGGGTGGGGCCGCCGAAGGCGTCGGTCCGCTTGTTCACTCCAGCCCAGAAGAACTGGTCGATCAGGTAACCGTGGGCACCGTGAATCTCGACCGCATCGAAGCCCAGCCGCTTGGCATCCGCCGCGGCGCGGCCGAAGGCGGCGATGGTGTCCGCGATGTCCTGCTCGCTCATGCCGTTGCCGCCGGGCTTGCCCGGCACAACGAGGCCCGAGGGGCCTTCGAACGGCTGCGGCGGCATCCAGCCGGACACGTGCGGGGCCATCACGCCCATGTGCCAGATCTGCGGCGCCATTGCGCCCCCCGCCGCGTGCACGCCGTCGATGACCTTCTTCCAGCCGGCTAGCGCATCCTCTCCATGGAAGCGCGGAACGTTGGGATCGTTCGACGAGGTGGGCCGGTCGATGACGGTGCCCTCGGAAAGGATCAGGCCGACCTCGTTCTCCGCCCGGCGGCGATAGTAGGCGGCCACATCGTCCGTGGGCACTCCGCCCGGCGAGAAGGACCGGGTCATCGGGGCCATGACGATCCGGTTCTTCAGATTCAGCGACTTGAGGGCAAACGGGCGGAAGAGGATGTCTACGCTCATCGTGACGATCGCCTCTGCAGTGGTTTGTGAAAGAGGACGTAAGAGCCAGGGCACGGTCTTTCTCTGCCCCGATTGTCTTCACCAACAGAGCGCCGCGACACCCGTTGCCCACACAATGTCGTACAGGATCGGCCATCGGCCATCCGGGACATTCCTAAGGGCTCGGCCCGATCCGTCCTCGGAGCCGGCCGGCCGATGATGTGTGGGGACGGCTCCCTATCAGGAATACTCGCCGGGATCCGCTCGGATGGGCTTTCGCCGAAGCGGGCTCGATTGCTTGACCTCCAACACCCCTCGTCACCTGGGCGGCGGAGATGGTGCTGGCCGCCAGAGAAGGAGGGGTCGTGTCGGCCCCCATGCGCGCCCGGTCGGACGTGACACCCGCCGACGCACCCCCTTTCGTGTCATGACGGCCGATCAGCCGCTCTGGTGGGTGTAGATTGAGGAATAGCCCCGGCTGAAATCCGGAGGCAGCTCGATCACGCCGGCCTCGACGCGCGCGTGGCTGGCCGGCTCGCCCCGGACAATCTGGTTCCGGTGGACGCTGTCGATCACCGGTGCGGTGTAGGCGAAGGCATCGGCCGCCGCGTACTGGATGATCAGCGTCGTCCGGATCTCGTCCGACCGGTTGGCCTCCGACCCGTGGACCACGAGGCCGTGATGGGCGAGCACGTCGCCAGGTTCGGCTTCGTTGAACTCCGCCTCGGCCATGTCGGCCTCGCTCAGACTGGCGTTGCAGTTAAGCACGTAGCGGCCGTCCGCCCAGTGGCTGAGCGCGCCGCGCGTCTGGCTACCGGAGATGGTGCGAAGGCAGCCGTTGCCCCGGCGCGACGGGTTCAACGGGATACTGAGCGCGACGAGATTGCTGTTGGTGTGGGGGAACACCGGCCAGTCCTGGTGCCAGCCGATCTCGGCGCCGCCCTGCGGCAGCTTGAAGTTGATCTTGGCGTGGTAGAACTTGACCGCTCCCCCCACGAGGTCGGCGGCGATGTCGCCGAGCACGGAGCGGAACGCCGCCTCCACGAAGACGTCGTCCAGTTCCGTCGGGCTGGAGATGCGCCGGATGCGCGGGGCCTCCGCGCTGTGGTCCGGGGCGAGCTCGTAGTGGCGGGTCTTCGCGGACAGGCCCCGCCCCTCGTTCCACAGGCGCTCGGTGGTCGCCGTCAGGCGGCCGAGCAGATCACGGTCGAGGACGCCGGGAATGGAGAGAAAGCCCCGGTCGCGATACTCCGCGACTTGGGGGGCGGTGAGGGCGGGCCGGTGCGCGGGCGTGCCTTGCGGTTCCATGGTCACGCCTCCCTCAGCCCACGACGGCCGGCTGGCCGGTCAGGATGCCGTCGCTCCCGAGCCGCAAGGGCGCCCAGTTGGTCGAGCGGACATAGTCCGGTCGCGGGTTCGCCACGTCCGTGGGGCGGTTGGCGACGGTATTGTAGACGTAGTAGATCTGCCAGCGGTCGTGCCGCGACATGTTGTGGCCGGAGCCGTGCAGAATCGTGGGGTGGAAGAAGGCCACCGTGCCGGGCTTGCCGGTGATCGCCACCGGCTCCGGGCTCTGCTCCATGATCTCGATCAGCCGATCCTTGGGCAGGACCCAGAGCTTGTAGGAGGTGGTCTTTTCGTCCAGTTCCGCATCGAGCAAGCCCAGCCGGTGCGAGCCGGGAATGAAGTAGAGGCAGCCGTTCGCCTCCCTCGCCTCGTCGAGCATGATCATCGCGGTGGTCAGCGTCGGCTGCGGCGTGCCGTCGTGCTTCCAGGTGCCGTAGTCCTGGTGCCATTGCCAGATGGAGCCGTCGATGGCCGCCTTGCGGTTGCACTTGGTGTGGTAGATGTAGAGTTCCGGATCGGAGAGCAACCGCTGGGCTGGCTGCAACAGGCGCGGGCTGCGCCCAGCCGCTTGGAAGGGCGGTGATGCTGTGGGCCCGTCGGCCTCGTGCACGCGGTAGAGCGTCTTGGCCGATCCGCTGCCGCGCTCGCGCACGACATAGTCGGTGTCGATGGACTCCATCCGTTCCAGTTCGCGCTTCATGGCCACGATCTCGTCCGGCGAGAACAGCTCCGGAAACACCAGAAAGCCTTCGCGGTGATACTGGGCGACCTGTTCGTCAGATAGGCGCATGCGTTTCCTCCCACATGTTTTTCAGCCTTATGCTCGATTACTGGCATGCTACTGGCGTGCCAGTAATCGAGTCAACGGAAGGACGGCTGCGGTCGGCGAACGCAAAAGGGGAGTGGGGCAGGGCAGCGGGGCGGTCAGCCCAGGGGCAGGGTGGACTTGGCGAGGTCGGCGAGCTGATCGATCAGGCGTTCGGCGCCCTGGGCGGCCGCATTCTCGTCGCCGGCGGCGATGGCGCGCATGACCTGGATGTGCAGCTCGGCCGTTTGCGGCATGTCGGCCAGATCGCGGTGGTGAAAGAACCAGAACCGGCGGGAAATGGCGTGCAACGCGGCGACGGTTTCCGCGGCGATCGGGTTGCGGGCGGCAGCAGCGGCCTGCTGGTTGAATGCACCGTCGAGGCGCAGGAACTCGCGCACATCATCGGCCTCGACGGCCTTGCGCATGCCGTCGGCCATGCCGGTGAAGGCTTGACGTTCCGCCGCGTTAGCGCGGCGGGCGGCGGAGCGCATGATCAGGCGGTCCAGTTCGCGGCGAACCTCAAGGACTTGAAGCTGCAGCCGAACGTCCACTTCGGTGACGATGACGCCGCGCCGTGGCAGAATCTGCACCAGATGCTCGCGGGCCAGACGCTGCAGCGCCTCCCGGATCGGCGTGGTGCCGATGTTCAGGCTGCGGCTGAGGATCGCTTCGGACACCACGCTGCCGGGCGCGATCTCCAGCGTGACGATCATCTCCTCCAGTTGGCGATAGGCATCCTCCCTCAAGGTGGGCTTGGGCGGGGCCGGAGGCTTCACGCCGGGTCCGCTCCGCGGGAGGGTATCGTCGCGCATGGTCACGTGGGGCTCTGGGCTTGCAGCAATGGGAAGACCGTGACGCATACCATCAAAGGTCCATGGCCCCGTCAACGGCCCTCGTCGGCTGGCCCGCGCTAACAGGATCCGCGACCTGGTCCAGCAGAGACCCGAGTTCGGCGGCATCATCGACCTCCTTACCGGTCAGGGTGGTGGCGACGACCGTGCCAGTGTCGGCATCGACGCCCAGGTGGAGCTTCCTCCAGGCCCGGCGCCGCTGGGCGCCATGTTTTTCGACCAGCCATTCGCCCGGCGCCCTCAACTTCACGCCGGTACTGTCGACCAGCAACTGCAGAGGGCCGCTCGCCGTCCGCGCCACCGGCGCCATCACCAGCGTTCCGGCCCGTCGGCTCAGGGTTGAGTGATCCGGCACCGGCAGGTCCAGCCCCGTCAGCGCGAGCAGCGAGCCGACCAACCCCTCAGTCTGGCGCAGCGGCTGGTGAACCACTGCTGTCAGGACCAGCGCCGTCTCGATCGCGAGGTCGGAATAGCGCGCCTAGCATTACAGTTGCGCTTTTTTGCGGTGGGCTTGGCAGGCGAGCGCTTGATGGCATCGCCTCCACGTTGACCATGCGATGACGTCGGCGGGCTCGATCCGCCGTTGGGTCAGGCGGTCGGCAAGATGACGGTTCTCCTGCATCGACCAACGGACCATGGGCGGGGAACTGTCCTCGTCTTTTTTGGGGGGTGGCACGGGTATCGGCCTTGTGCCGAACCACGGCCAGCAAGGCGAAGGCGAGCATGACCAGCGAGACGTGTCGGTGCCAGCCGTGCCAGCTCCGCGTCTCGTTGTGATCCAGCCCCAGCTCGGTCTTCGCCGTTTCGAAAGCATCTTCAATGGACCAGCGTTGCCCCTCGACGCGGACCAGTGTGTCCACCGGCGTACCGTGCTGGGACCAGGTCGTGAAGAAGGCCAGTTCCCCATCACCGGGGCGTCGCCGCACCAGCAGCCCGCGCGTCCAGAGCCCCAGACCAGGCGGCGCTCCAACCATTTCAGGATCGAGATCGGCCAGTTCCAGATAGGCCCAGTCGTAGAGCCGCGGCCCCTCGGTGCCGTTGCCCGCCGACAAGCGAATCCAGCTCTCCGCCGGCAGGTCCCGGGCGATCTTCTCGGCGGTGCCAGACACCGACAGGGTCGGGCTCCAGGAATTGAAATGGTGACTGCCGGTCACGCCGAGCACGTAGCCTTTGCCGGCACGGCGCAACACCATCTCCAGTTCACCGACGCCATAGACGCTGTCGGCAGCCATCCAAGCGAAAGGCACCCCCGCGTCGATTGCCCGGCGCACCATCGCGACTGCTATGGCCGGCTTGGTGGCGAAGCGCACGTCCTCCGGCACATGGGCTTTCACGAGACGGTCTGGATTGCCTGTCCAGTCTTTAGGCAGGTAGAGCCGCCGGTCGATGAAGGCGTGGCCCTTGGACGAGGTGTAGACGGCGAAGACGCCGATCTGGCTGTTGGTGATCTTGCCGGCCGATCCGGTGTATTGGCGCCCGACGCCGCAGGAGGCTTTCCCCTGCTTGAGAAAGCCGGTCTCGTCGATCACCAGCGTGGCGTCGGGCTCGGCCAGAGCATCGAGCGCATAGTCGCGGACCACGTCGCGCAACGCGTCGGCATCCCAAGTGGTCCGGCCGAGCACCGCCTGCTGACGCCAGGGGCCCGTATCACCTGCGGCTTCGGCGCGCATCCACCCGGTCTTGCGCCGCTCCGGCCCAAGCAGCCCATCCAGGAACGCGCCGGCTGCGGCCGCCGTGCCAGACTGCAAGAACAGTGGCCGGAGCCGGGCCTTGGCTCCACGCAGCTCGTCTGACCATAGCCCCAGCAGGTCCTCGACCGCGACACCGGACATGGCGACCTCCCAAACTCTGCTCAACAGGCGGGAGATCAACCCATCGCAACTGTAATGCTAGTCTGCGCTGTGGCGGCGCAGAGGGGAAGCAGCGCAAACCATGGGCAGAAACTGGGACGATCCGATCAGAAGGCACATTGACCGAATGAACCGTATCGCGGAGGCGACGCGCCCGATGCGGGAGATCGAAGACAAAGCGCGCCACGCCATGGGCGGGGTGGCCGGGGATGTGAACAGGCTCAACGCCATGGTCCATCGGATCATGGCGCCAGTTGAAGCGACGGCGAATCTGTCACGGGTTGCCGCCGGTATCGGGCTAGGCTCGACTGCGACAGAGGCACTCAAGGGGCATTCGGCAGCGTTCGCGGTCTTGGAACACCACCGCAGGGTCATCGATGCGATCAGTATAAAAGTGCCGTTGGTGGCAGCTATGGGGTGGTCCGATGGGGTGCCGCCGTGGGTGCAGGGAGCCATTCAGCAGCCCAAGATGGTGGCCGCAGCGGCCGAGGGGCCAGTCGGCCGGATCGCCGGCGTTGCCATTCCGACGCTGCCGATGCCCATCATGCCGTCTGCGGCGGAGCTTGCGGCTAGGGGTGTGACACCCTCGGTGCTGCGCAGCATAAACAGAGCCTCGGGGGGAAGCGGTCTGGCAGCGGTATCGCAGATGCTGGAAGAGCTTCTGAGGCCAATCTCGCAAGCGCACGAGGATCTGCTGGAGCAGGTTCGGGCTGCGGGAGCACATGGTACGCTGGCCGGTGTGCTGAACAGTCCATTGGTGGCAGGCATCACGAAGAAATTGGGAACGGCGCTTGATGTCATAGCTCTAGAGCGGGTTGATCGGCATCTGAATCGGGGGATTCCCATGGACGGTGAGTTGTGATTCAAGGTTTGGACTGGTTGAAGGAGGCCGGTCCGGATGGCGAAAGCACTGTCAGTCGATCTTCGTCGGCGTGTGGTTGAGGCGGTTGCGGCTGGAGCGACTTGCCGGGCAGCGGCGGCACGCTTCGAGGTTGGGGTTTCCTCGGCGATCCGCTGGGTTGCCCGTGCACGGACACGCGGCGATCTGACCCCGGACAAGCGCGGTGGCAATGTCCGCTCACATCGGATCGACGAACACCGGGACCTCATCCTGGGCTGGATCGAAGAGAAGCCCGACCTGACCTTGACGGAGGTGGCCGAGCGTCTGGACGAGGCGGTGGGGTATCGGCCACTGCCCAGCATCGTGTGCCGCTTCTTCCAGCGTCACGGCGTGACGCGGAAAAAAAGACGGCGCACGCTGCCGAACAGGATCGAGCGGACATAGCCGCCAGCCGTCAGGCCTGGTTCGACGCCCAGCCGGACCTGGACCCGGAGCGCCTGGTGTTCATCGATGAATGCGGCACCTCCACCAAGATGGCGCGGATGTATGGCCGCGCGTCACGAGGAGAACGCTGCCGCGCTGCGGTTCCTCATGGGCACTGGAAGACGACGACCTTCGTCGGCGCCCTTCGGTTGTCGGGGATTACCGCCCCGATGACGCTCGATGGCGCCATGGGCGGTGCAGCCTTCCTCGCTTATGTCGAGCGGGTCTTGGGGCCGACACTGAGCCATGGAGACGTCGTCGTGATGGACAACTTGCCTGCCCACAAGCTTCCGGCCGTGCGGGCGGCAATCGAGCGGACAGGCGCCGCCCTGAAGCTCCTGCCGCCCTATAGCCCCGACTTCAACCCCATCGAGATGGCCTTTTCCAAGATCAAGGCGCAACTCAGGAAAGCCGCCGCAAGGACGCTCCCCGAACTGTGGGATGCCATCGACAACGTCACACCAACCGACAGTCGAACCTTCTTCACCGCCGCCGGCTACGAACCAGAATGATCGGAATCCGCTCTAGGGCGGGAGTTTGGGTTCGATCCGGCTGAGGTGCTGGAGCCTGGTGGATTTCGCGACGCGGCAATGGTGATCGGGGAGGTTCTACGCAGGAACGCGGAAGGCAGTGGAGATACGGCAGCTTGGATCGATATCCGCCAGCATTCCAAAAGGATTCTTCAGGATGTGCTGACGGATCAAGGAATAGATCTTACGGCTCACCCGGTTGCGGTCACAATTAGTCATATTCTTTTTCTGATGGTGACGATCGTCCTCGCCAATGATCTGGGGGAGATTGTCAATGGCAACGAAGAAGTCCAGAGACTTGAGCATAAGTTTGACGTGTATATAGCCGGGGCGGCAAAAGCGCGACAGGAGGAAGGTCCTGGGATGGTCGACGGCAAGGGGTTCAGGGGTAGAGGGGAGTCTAGTGGACTGACGCAGACATAGGATTCACAGCGGGCCGCCGCCGTGCGATTCTGGGTGCATGGCCCAGACCGTCAGCGTCATCGTTGGATCGGAGGATCGCGCGCGCTTGGCCGCGCTCCTCGGCGACCGCAACCGCCCGCTCAAGCATGTCCAGCGGGCGAACATCATCGTGCTCTCGGCCGACCGGCTGCCCGTGCAGGAGGTGGCGCGCCGGGCCGGTGTCAGCCGCCCGGCGGTCTGGCGCTGGCAGGTCCGCTACGCCGAACAGGGCGTCGATGGTCTGCTGCGCGATAAGACGCGCAAGCCTGGCCGGGCACCGCTGCCCACCACGACGGTCGCCAAGGTGCTGGCGCTGACCTGTTCGGAACCGCCTGGCGCGGTCACCCACTGGACCGGTCGGGCGATGGCCAAGACGGTCGGCATCAGCCTGCGCGCCGTACAGCGCATCTGGGAGGCCAACCGCCTTCAGCCGCATCGCCTGCGCACCTTCAAACGCTCCAGCGATCCGGCCTTCGCCGCCAAGGTCGAGGACATCGTCGGGCTCTACATGGACCCGCCGTGCCACGCGGTGGTGCTGTCCATCGACGAGAAGAGCCAGAGATCCAGGCGCTCGACCGCACCCAGCCCGGCTTTCCGCTGAAGCCCGGCAAGTGCGGAACGATGACGCACGACTACAAGCGCAACGGCACCACCACACTGTTCGCCGCGCTGAACACGCTGACCGGCACTGTGGTCGGGCGCTGCATGCCCAAGCACACCCACAAGGAGTTCATCAAGTTCCTTACGGCCGTGGAACGCGCCGTCCCGGCGGGCAAAGTGATCCACGCCATCGTCGATAACTACGCCACCCACAAGCACCCCAAGGTGCTCGCCTGGCTGGCTGATCATTCCCGCTGGGCGTTCCACTTCACGCCCAAGTCCGCCTCCTGGATCAATGCCGTAGAGGGCTTCTTCTCGATCATCACCCGCCGAAGCATCCGGCGCGGCGTCTTCAAATCCGTGGCCGACCTGCAGGACGCCATCGCCCGCTACATCCGCGCGCACAACAAGGCGGCCAAGCCCTTCGTCTGGACCAAGCCCGCCGACGCCATCTTCGCCAAACTCGACCGGCTGCCTGCACCTTCTGAATGAGTCAGTGCACTAGCATCGGCAGATTCCGTGTGAATGGTCGCGGAGTCAACGTGCGTGCTGCGCCGAGGAGAACTGGCCGTCCGCTCGGAAAGCTAAACGACGGCACGCTGTTGATCGGCTACGAAGAGCGTGCCGACTGGCTGAGGATTGAGTTCCGGCCGCCGCTATCCACTGATGTACTGGAAGGTTGGGTGTACCGGCCGTACTTGGCAAGGGTGTTAGAGAGGGAGACAGGGCAGCAGGAGTGAGTGATCATGGATGTGTAGGCGGCACGGGGGTGACGGGGCATCAGTACCGATCCTAGGACGTCCAGCCCCATTCCCTCGACCTTCGCGAACTCCTTCGCCAGCATGCGACAACTTCCGCAGTGCCGCCTTGGGCGACCTTCTTGTCGACGGCGCCGATCAGCAGCAAAACACTCGAGCATGGCGAGCATGCGCGCAGTAGACTCTTTCGGCAGACAAAGCGAGGCCTCATGAACCGCCGGCGTTCACCCGTCCAGGAGCCCGGCATGATCGACAGGCGCCGCCCAGTAGATGCCGAGCCCCCGGAGGCTCTTGATCCGGCCGAGGCATTCGATTGGGGCGCTGGGGCGGTCGGGCATGGCGAAGCGGCTGGCCCAGCCTACTCGACCGCCGCGCCGGCGCTGAGATGTCCAGGCAGACACTGACCTGCTGCTATCTAAAAAACGAGCCAGAGCACGACTACGGACATGCCGCCGTTGATCGTGATCATGCAGGCCGCTGACCTTATCCGGCCCGCCATCCTTCTGGATGCGGCATCCGGAAGCCGTCTGCGCCTCGATCCGCAGGACTTTGACACCGTGACCAAGAAGTGGGCCCCCAGCGGGCGCACCTGTGGCCGGTTCGAGGCGTTGACCGCCACCGGTGCCCGCTTGGTCGGCGGATGGGTGACTGATTCAAACAGCGTCCTCCGCTTCGAACTGATCGTACGATCTCCGGCCGACCCCGGTTTCGGCGCCAGCCCTGACGGTCCCGGTTACCAGCACGCCACGGGCAAGGTCTACGTCGGATCGTCGGCTGTCGACTGTGATAGCCCGACCTCATGATCAACTCCAGGAAAGGAGGGTGCGGTTCCAGCCGCTTCCCTTGGTAGGGAGGGGGCTGTCTGGCGCCGGATCGGGCATCGCCGCCCATTGGTGGAACGGCGATGCCTTTCCCCGGATCAGCCCATGACGAACCAGCCTGCTGAAACCTGATCCGCCCGGATCCCCGCCAACTGGACGCTGTCGGACGGGCTGAACCGCACCAGCGCGTCGGCGCCGAGGCTGTCCACTGTCCATGTCTGCCCGGCCCCGATCTGCAGGCGGTCGCCGCCGGCCGCGTCGAAGTCGGTGATGACATCAGCGCCGCTGAGCGACCCGAACGCGAAGAGGTCGGCCCCAGCCCCGCCGGTCAGCGCGTCGGCCCCGATCCCGCCGACCAGCACGTCGCTGCCGTCGCCGCCGACCAGCCAATCGTTGCCCGCACCTCCGGACAGGTAGTCGTCGCCGGCCCCACCGCTCAGGGTGTCGGCGAAGCGGCCGCCGACCAGCAGGTCGGTGCCGCCGTCCCCGGTCAGGGCGGCGCCCATCGCGGCGGCTGGGTCGGCTACCTGGGCGCGGAATGCGGCGCCCGATGTCTGCCCCTGAGCGTCGGTCAGGGTGACAGTGCCGGCGAAGGTGCCGCCGGAGTAGAGGTGGTTCAACGACAGACTTCCGGCACCACCCGTCACCGCCCGTGTGGTGATCTGCCCGTCGCCCCAGGCCACTGCGACCGAGACGGCGGCGGCATGGGCTGCCCCGCCGGCCAAACCACCGACAGTCAAATCGACGGTGTTCGGGTTGCCGGCCAGCGTGTCCTTCGGCAGCTGGTCGAGGTCGATGGCCAAAACCTCCCGGACGGTGTTGTGGTCGGTGCTGCCGACCGACGCCTTCGTACCGAGGTAGACGGAGCCGGACGTGGTCATGGTGAGCACGTCGTATCCGACCCCCAGGTCCGACCCGTCGGCGGCGGTGAGGCGGCGGACGGCACCGGTGTCGAGGTTCTTGACGAAGAAGTCGGCCACGCCGTTGGTGTCGTTGGTGGCAAGGTTGCTGGCACTGCTGGAGAACACCACCGAGTGCCCGTCGGCGCTGAACTTCAGCCCGTTGCTGCCGGCATTGGCGGCGGTGCCGTCCGCAGCCGCGCTGACCAGCTGGATCGAGCCGGTGTCGGTATCGAGGATCCGGACGCTGGTCACGCCAGCCGCCGTCTGGTTGAACAGCACGAAGCGTCCATCCGCTGACACGTCGACCGGCTCGCCGCCCGGAAACAGCGTTTCGCTTCCGCTCTGAAGGTCATGCACGACGAGCGAATAGCCGGCCTGGCCCGACTGGGAGAACACCACGGTACTTCCATCGGCGGACAGCATGGGGTAGCCGGTAACCGACCTACTTTCCCCAAGGTTTTGCTGTGTCGCGGTGCCCGCGTCGTAATGGACATTCGGGGAGTTCCAACCGACCTCGCGGAAACCCGGCATCCTCTTGAAGACGACGGCATCGCCGTTCCCGGACAGGTCGATGCCCGCGACACGGTGTCCCCCTCCGAAGGGCTCGGTGATCACGGTCCTTTCACCGGTCGCGAGGCGGTAGAGCCTGGCATCGCCTGTGCCGCCCATACCGAAATAGCCGCCATGTGCGACATTGCTGTAGGCGACGGTCGATCCGTCGGCGGATATAGCAAGCGCCATGACCGCGTCCGTACGACCGTCGCCTACCGTATCGATCTTCGACACCGTGCCGGTCTGCAGATCCTTCACATACACGTCGACGGTGTAGCTCGGATTGCTTTGGGTTGGGGCTTGGCCCAGCGTCGAAATGCCGTAGGTCAGGAAACGCCCTTCGGCCGATATGGCGGCGACGCTGACCGCCTGGTCGGCGGTTCCGCCGTCAGTGTTCTTGACGATGCGCGATACTGCCGCCGCGTCGAAGCCGGCCGGTCCCCAGGACAGCAGCGGCGCGGATGGGCCAATAGGATTCGGGCCGGAGGTTCCGCCGGAGAGCAGCACGTTCTCACGCATCAGCGACGCCTTGGTGACGCCCACCAGCTGCACGCCGGTGTTGCCGCTGAACACGAAATTCAGCCCGTCGGCATTCTCGGTCGCGGACGCCACCAGCGCCTCATAGCTCAGGCTGCTCCAGCTCCGCAGGTCCAGCACGTCGCCGCCGGCACCGGCCTGGAAGTCGCCGATGGCGTCCCAGCCGTCGTCGGGATCGATGACGAAGCGGTCGGACCCGGCGCCGCCGACCATCCAGTCGTTGCCGCCGCCGCCGATGATGACGTCGCTGTCGGCTGTGCCGCTCAGCAGGTCACGCGCGGCGGTGCCGGTGATGGTGTTGGAAGCGGTGGGCGGGCCAGACGGGTCGCCGCCGGCCAGCCGGAAATTGGCGGCGGTCAGACTGGCAGGGGCCACCCCTTGCAGGCGTATGCTGGCGGTGTCGCTGAAGGTGATGACGGTGTCGCTGCCCTCGGCGGCCGCTCTCGACAGTACGTCCTGGAGGCCGGCGATGCCGGTGTAGGCGGTCAGGTTCAGCACGTCGCCACCGGCGCCAGTCTGGAAGTCGGCGATGTAGTCCCAGCCACCGCCGGGGGCCAGGACGAAATGGTCGCTTCCCGCTCCGCCCTGTATCCAGTCGTTGCCCCCGCCGCCGGCGAGCGTGTCGTTCCCGTCGCCGCCCATCAGCAGATCGCGACCGCTGTTTCCGGTCAACAGATCATCGCCAGCTCCGCCGCCGATGGTGTTGTCCTCCGCATTGCCCGTTAAGGTGTCGTTCCCAGCTGTGCCCCAGATTGTCGCCATGCGTGCGCTCCGTCAGCTTATTATTGCAGAAGCGCGCATATCTTCGCCGCAGGGTCGTTTTCAGCAATCTCCTCACTCAGGCATCATCCATCGTGGCCTGTACACACCGAACGTGACCTCATAAGGATGATGCGCAATCTTTGAGGGAGACCAGAACCGGATGCTGCCCCCTGCGGGGCCCGTCCCGCCAGCCATCGGGAGATGTTTCGCGCTGGTCCGGCCGAGTTCCCGTCGAACGGAGCGGCCGGAATGCCGGCGGTGATCCGAATTGTTTGCCCCCCTTTCGATGTACCGGATAGACTCCACCCGCTTTGAAGGTTGCGAAAGGGAGGAGAAAAAGTGAAGGACACCCAGGCCGACGCGGTGCTGAACGAACTCGGCTTGGCTGAACCCGGCCAGGGTGACCGCTGCACTTCAACAGGCGCATAGTCTCTAGGAAAGGAGCCGACCATGAGCGTCTGTGAGCTGCAACCGTTGAACCTCTTCCGAGGTTCATTGACCGCCGCCCGTAGGTCTTTGCTAAAGCGCTTGACCGAAGCCGGCGGCTCTCTGGCCGGGGCAGCTCTGTCCCCCCGTGAACGGTCCACCGCGTTCTGCATGACCGACGCGGCGGCGATGCTGATCCAATGGAATCCACCGGCGAATGGGGGGTGCGACAGAAATCTGGTCGAATGGACTTTGTCCATTACTGACGTGGGCCGCATCGCCATACGAGACATACCCCAGGATCTCGACAGCAGGCACGTCGCAGCATTGCGCCATCTTGATCGGCGGGCTTGGCGCAACTGGAAGGATGCTCCTGCGCCAGCTGACACGCAGGCGTACGAGGACTTGGTGGTCCTCAAGCTGGTCAAGGCCGACGCGGCAGGAGTGCTTTGCCGCCTGACAGCGCATGGTGCCGCGGCGGTAGAGGGATTTAAGCTTCTGGGCGACCAATCAATTGAGGAATGGCGAGGTGTTTGAAGTAAGGAGGGGACAGCGAAAGTGCTGAGCGAGACTGAGCCTGTTACCATTGAGGTCATTGCTGTGCACAAAGCACCAGCCGGTGGAAAATTGTTGGCGCTTGTTGATGTGTCTATCACAATCCATGGGATCGAGTTTAAGGTCCGCGGTCTCCGTGTGTCGAGAGAGGTCATGAACGGCCAGCATGCTACTTCTGTTACCGCTCCTCTTCACCGGGATAATGGAGGGCAGTGGAAGTCATCCATCACTTTTCCAGAAGAACTCCACGAACCTCTGTCTGACATCGTGTTGAACGTTTGCATCGAATACGGTATTTGCCGGATGGCGTGAGGCGAAGCCGACGGCGCCGATCAGCTGCAGGATCGCCAGCAGCACGGCCGCCGCGGTGGTGGTGCTGGGCGAGCGCCCGGCGCCGCCCTCCGCCAGCAGGCCCTGCGCGCCGACGGCGCCGATCAGAAAATATTTCGCGCATGGCGAGCATGCGCGCGGTAGACTCCTGTGGCAGACAAAGCGAGGCCTCATGAACCGCCGGTTCTCGCCCGTCCAAGATCCCGAAATGGCCGACTGGCGCCGCCCGGCAGATGCCGAGCCTCCGGAGGCTCTTGATCCGGCCGCCGCATTTGCATTGGGGCAGTGGGGCATGGCGAAGCGACTGGCCCAGCCTGGTCGACCGCCGCGCCGGCGCTGAGCTGACGCCTGCATCGCGGCCTTGCGGCGAATAGTCGGCGGCAAGAGGGCATTGCCGCCTGGAAAATACCGACAGCACCTCCACGAGCTTGGAGTGGGTCGCCCGGTGGGCGATAATGGGCCAGTGGGTCCGTCGCTGAGACGGTCTGCGCCCGACACCAGTAAAGGAAACCAGAAGGTGATGTTGAACACGGACTTCGGGGAACCCCTCGACAAGCTCTGCCCGAAGTGCGGGAGTGCAAACCTCGTCCACAGCGTGGAGACGCAGCCAGTCCGTTTCCCCTATGGCCCCGGAGACGTGCTGATGGCGACCGTCGATGTGCAGGTCCCTGTCACCACGTGCGGCGCCTGCGGGGACGCCTGGACTGATGCCCGCGCAGAGAGCGTCCGGGAAGAAGCCGTCTTGCAGCGCCTTGCTGAGTTGAAGGCCTGAAAGGTCTGCCGCGGCTGAGGAGGTGCAGGAGTCGCGCCTCTCCGAGGTTGGATCGAACAGTGGAGCGTGAGGCTCCTCTGACGCTCCCGAAATGGGAGGTTTTCCTTGCTCCCGAAATGGGAGGGTGGTAGCTTCCAAGCATGAGGATCATTGCATACAAGACGCTCCGGGAGCATTGGGAAAAGCCAGGCCGTGGCGACAGCCGGGATCCGCTGGTCCAATGGTTCGCGGTGGTCGAGGCCGCCGACTGGGCGGGGCCGGCGCAGCTGAAGGACCAATTCCGGAGTGCCAGCTTTGTCGGAGACCGGGTGGTCTTCAACATCGCCGGCAACAAGTACCGGCTGGTGACCGCCGTGAAGTATCGGTGGCGCATGGTCTACATCCGGTTCGTCGGCACGCACGCCGAGTATGACGAGCTGACCCGCAGCGGCAGGCTGGAGAACATCTGATGGACGTAACCCCGATCAAGACCGATGCTGATTTCCGCGCGGCGCTCGCCGAGATCGAGCGGCTGTGGGATGTCGAGCCCGACACGCCGGACGGCGACCGTCTCGACATCCTCATGACGCTGGTGGAAGCCTACGAGCGGCGCCAGCACCCCATGCCGCCGGCAGACCCGATCGCGGCGATCGAATTCATGATGGAGCAGCGCGGGATGACGCGCGCCGACCTGGAGCCGATCATCGGATCGAGCGGCAGAGTGTCGGAGATCCTGAACCGGCGCCGGGCCCTGTCGGTCTCGATGATCCGGCGGCTGTCCGAAGCGCTCCAGATTCCTCCGGAAATCCTAATCCGGCCCTACGACCTTCAACGGGCTGCCTGATCCGACCAGAATGGGAGGCGCGACATGGGGCACG
Source organism: Pseudomonadota bacterium (assembly GCA_023423695.1). GTDB lineage: Bacteria > Pseudomonadota > Alphaproteobacteria > Azospirillales > Azospirillaceae > Azospirillum. The sequence goes on from JAFAFA010000099.1 coordinate 50,487, forward strand.
AGACGAGAGCTGATCACGACTTCCGACCTCCGCGTTTGACGCCGGCCTATGCCACGGAGGCGGTTCGCCATTGGCTTACCGGCAGCATCCGCTTCAGCGCCCTGGTCATGGCCTTGCGCCATCAACCGGCGCGCATCTGCGGCAAGGATGCATTCCAATTTATCGACCGCGACGCAGCTGATGCGTATTTCGCTGGTCCGACCGAATTCAAATAGGGAGCCATGCGATGTCCGAAATTCTTGAACTGGTCAAGCGCCGCGTCGAGATCAACAATGCCTTCGCCGCCGATCAACTCACCGTCGATGAGGCGCTGGCCCAGTTCCGCGCGACCAATCTCGACGAGGACAGCATCGCAAAGTGACTCGTTGAGGCGACCGCAGCCCGCCCGGTCGTCACCGCAAGGCCTCGCTCCGCACATGAGGCGTTGCGCATCCACGCCCTGGCAATCGCGCATTGCAAAAAGTACGGCGGCACTTGGATCCTAGACGAGGCGCTGCGGGTCAGCACCCCCTTCCTGAGCGAGTCCGCGGACTGATAGATCAGCACCCGCCAAGCTGTCTGCCGCCTTCCGCATGGACCACGCGATCAGCGGCGTGCAATTGGCTGCAACGTCTACTTAAGGAGGTAATTGACGTGCGCAAGATGTTTATAGGGGCAGCACTGAGTATCTTAATAGGTGTGACTACCAATGTAACCGCGAGCGCTAGCTCAGACGGAATGAACGATATAAGTCAAAATGAATTGTGCCGTGATGGGTATGAAACGCGAACCGATAGAACTAGCAGCATCTTCTTATTGACGGCGCTTCCTTGCGGGGACGGCTCACCCACCAGAACATCCATAAAAGTAACCGTGCCACTGTGCGACGGAAAGCCAAAGTTACAAGAGCATAATATCAAAACAGGGCAGAATTATTTTCGCTTTCTCGCTGATCATGCGCGACAATCGTTCCGTCTCAATAAAGCGGGATATGCCGCATATGCACGATATGCGAGAGAGGAGCCGGTTTACAGCGAATGTGCCTCTTCGTAACCGACGTTGCCTGTCCTGCGCCTGAACGAAATGCGCGGAGCCGATCAGCAGGAAAACTTCGCGCAGGCGAGCATACGCGACATAGCTTCAGCGCGAGAAGCGCGGTCGAAAATTGGAGGCCCGAGTGACTATCTCGGCGGTCTTCCGGTTAATGCTGACGGTTGCCTTCGCTGCCGGATGTGCAATGATTCAGGAGAGCAACGCCATGGGCGCCACCGCCCGCAGACTGGACACCAGCCGGTATTTCGACGATCCGAAGCTGGCGACCCTGGCCGATGACGTGCAGGAAGGCCGCGTGTCGAAGGTGGTCGATGCTCTGCGTAATGGCGTCGATCCCAACGGCCTCGGCCGCGACGGCTTCCGTCCGATCTTCTTCATCTTTCCTGCTTCGACGAACGACACGGCCAAGGCGCTGCTGTCTGCCGGGGCCGACGTGAATGTGAAGACGGCGGGGGGCGAGCCGCCGCTGACGTTTGCGGTGCGGCTGGAGGACCCTGCCTTCACCCGCGTCCTGCTGGCCGGGCGTGCCGATCCCAACGCGCGGGGAGCCAACAACCAGCCGGTGATCCACGAGGCGGTGCGGTCCGACCAACCGGAGCATCTGCGGCTGCTGGCCCGCGCCGGCGCCGATCTCAATGTGGTGTGGGCCAATTCGACACCACTTCTCGCGGCGGTGGAGAGCATGAGCTGGGCGAGCGCCACGGCGCTGCTCGACCTCGGAGCCGACACCGACTGGCGCAGCCCAGGTGGTCTCACCCAGTTCACCGCGGGGGAGTCTTTCTGCTATTTCTTTACTAGGCAGCGCCCGCTGCGCATTCCACCGGCCCATCGTCTGGCGGTGACCGGCTTGTTCGCCGCATTCGCCAAGCGCGGAGTGAAATTGGAGTGCCAGGCGGCACAATGACATTCGAATCAACGCTGCTTTGTGCGATTGACCGAGACGCTCGGTGCCGGAGAAATCCTCGTCGATTTCATCGGAGCGGACGGCGAACTTCTATTCCACGATCACGGCTGCATATGGCAGTCCATGCGGGCTTCTGGCAAGACCGTGTCGATGGTCATTCTGGCGTCGTGGAAACAGTGCGACTGTCGTGGGATGTAGTTGGTGAGCGCCGCTCGCCAATGTCCTCATCAATGGAGTGGTTACGGTGAGAACAACCAACCTCTCCACTCGACATTACGCAACATTGCGGGTGCTGACGGCTGGCCCCTGCGCCGAAGGTCTGAGTTCCGGTGCAAATCGGCGAACTGACAGGCAACAGCCGTACCGCCACCAGACGCATCCTTTCTGATCTTCTCGACCTTGGACTTGCTGCTCGGGACGAGCCTACATCCCGGCTCGTCGTCACCTCTGCCGGCATCGATCTGCTGGCATCTCTACAATAGGAGGATGAGCGAGATGAACGAACCCACTCCTCGCGCGGGATTAGCTCAGGCACGGCGCCTGTGGCTGCATTACCGATCACTGGCCGAGTTCGACCGGCCGGTTAAAGCTGCTTCAGTAGCTGACGATCTGGAGCGATTGGTCGCTGTGCTCGAGCATGATGCCGATAAGGTGGACCTTTACCGATAAGCCTTCGACAGTCCAGTAGCGGCATGATCCCGCCAAGCCTCGGAGCGGCGGCGAAGTGTCAACGGGGAGTCATAGCGGAGTCTCACGGTCGCCTCAGCCGCCCTTCCGCCAAAGCTTGCACCTGCCGCACTGCGATTTCCAGATCAGCGTCGGTAAGTCCGTCGGCGAAGGCGAGTAGCCGGGCGCGCAGTTCCGCGCGCCGGGACGACACTGCCGCCGTGCCTACCTCTTCGAATAAGTTGCCGAGCGGCAGGTCGAGCACTCGGCCCAGCTGCTCCAATGTATCCAGGCCGGGGAAGGCTCTGCCGCGCTCAAGGTTCGACACAGTCTCGACGGTGCGGGCAATAGCCTCGGCTACCTGCTCCTGAGTCAGATTGAGGGCTAGGCGGCGGGCGCGCAGCCGCGCGCCAAGAAGTTGCTTGAGGTCTCGCACCATAACCCGAACTGTCCTTTCGGGCACCGTACTTGACCATAGGTGCGGTTTTCGGCTTATGTACGAAACCCGAAAAATAGGATCGGGTAAGCGGCTCCTGCGTGCGCTATTCGCCGAACAAGCCCGCTTGCCCATACAGGAGGTTTAGATCGGTATGCTTGTAACGGAACAGTTTCGGGCCGCATGGGATCAAACGCTGGCGTGGCTGAAGCACAGTGACCGGCCGGCCTGGGATGGGTATGAGGTTGGACAACTGTTGCAGCGGATCGGGCACAAATACAATTGGCATCTGATCACTCAGACAGACGGCAACGGTGAACGCGAATGGCGTGAACTCCACTTGGCGTGGGCGGCCAAACTGGCGGCTCTTGGTGCCCTTGAAAGCCTGCTTGCGACCATCCGTGCAGTGGAGTGAGGCGCCGCGACCAAGCCCGTGGCTCCGTTGGCAGGACGGTGTTATTCATGGGTGCGCCAGAGTTCGACCGCGGTTTGAAGGGAGAGCACGAATGCTCCGATCGCCCATGCGCCGGGTCATTCACCGTTTGGCAGCGATCAAGCCCACTTTGGCTGAGCGCGATCGCTGGCTCTCGCAAGCTCGGTGGCACGGTTTGTCCTTGCCGGAGCACCTGCGGCTGACCGGGATGCGCACCGCTGCGTCAGTGACCATCCCCGCCATTCCGGCGAACCGGTTCGTCGTCAAACTACTTGGCCGTCAATCGCGCCATTGCCTTCGGCACGTGCTGAACTTAGCCCAAGTGCAACGCCGTCCCATTCTTCTCTGCGGTTCTCCGAGCCCAGGTATTGGCCGGCGTATCCGGAGCCACCGGCTTACCCGATTCTAACCGCACTTCCGCCACCATTATGTTGTTTTGCCGATTTCGCCGCGGCCATGTCACCGCCGGACACTGCGACCAGCGGCGTCGTGACGGTCACCATCTGGACTGAGAGCTATTGTGGATCTGCAAAATCCAGTCGCGAAAGCCTGCCTGCTCCCGCACCGGGTTATTATTGCTGTCTCTCCATTGGTAGCTTACTTATGGACTACAGAAAACTGTCTGTTGGCTTCAGTAAAGGATAGTATGTTGCACGTCACGTCTCAGTGTCAGGCGCCGACAGATTGACCACTCGAACAGCTGGATCGATGCCCCGGATTCGCTTGACCGCTTCCAGAGCCGCTGGAAGGTGGCTGATCACTTCTTCATAGAGCGCGAGCATGTCGTTTTGCTCATTCGCCGACATGCTGTCGATGCTTTCCAGGGCGAGAGATTTTTGGCGCTTGCCCAATGGCAAGAGGTCGATGACTGCCCGCAGGTCGTTTCGACGATCCGCATCATGCATGATCTACTCCGCTGGGCCGATTATTCGGAATCTTCCATATCGCGTCTAACGGCATCAATGGTGCGTCGGACTGCTGGATAACGGAAGTGACCTGGTATCTTGCCGAAGCGCCTGATCGTAGAACACTCAGGTGCTTTGGCAAGATACGAGTTCAGAAGCGTTCGGCGGCGGGCGGAGGCAAATCAGGCGCGGCGACCGGCGGGCCATCTACCAGATCGCCGGCGACGCGCTGCTGACCATCGTCCTGAAGGTTAGTAATTGCAAGGAAGCATAACATCGCAAGGAGGTATAACGATGAACACCCTCCCCATTATACCGATTGCGGAGACGGCGGACACCGTGTCGCCAAGTCGGTCCGACTGCAAGATCTTGACAGAGTTGGTCGCCGATGCTTCTGACCTCGTCGATACTAGTGCCGTGAAGGCTGGTTTGGCTGCTGGGGAGACGGAGGCGTTCCCCTTCGAACTTGCTGAACGCCTTCTAGACGGCGACCACCCTATCACCGTCTTTCGTGAACACCGGGGCATCATAGCGCACCGGTTGGCGGAAGCGGCCGGTGTCCTGCCGTCGTGGCTGTCGGAGATTGAGAACGCCCGCAAGCCTGGCAGCCTAGACATGATGGCGAAAGTTGCCGCTGTGCTGGATGTCCCGCTAGATCTGCTGGTGAGCCAGTAACCGACCGTCCGGACAGAGAGCGTCCCCCTTCCATGGACTGAACTGAGAAAATCACGCGGCGCGCAGTTGAGCCATTTCGCGTGCTCTTCCGGGAAGGTGCGGAATATATGTATCCCCGTCTCAGGTAGTTGGGGCATCACGTTTACCTTCGATGGGGTTGATGTCACTGTCCGGGGCTTGGAGGATTATCACTGATGGCTGCACTTGATCGAAACCGCCGTCCCACCGTGCCCGGAGCGATCCTCAAAGCCCATTACATGGAGCCGCGCGCTATCAGCGTAACCGCCCTGGCGGATGCGCTAGGTTTGAGCCGGAAGTACTTCAGCCAAATCGTCAACGGCCATAAGAGGGTGGAGCCCACCATAGCGGCGCGTTTGGCATTGGTGCTTGGTACCACACCACGCTTTTGGATGAACCTCCAAGCTGCCGTCGATGAATGGGACGCCTCGGTGGAAATCGCTGACTGGAAGCCCAGCGTCACGTTCGCGCCACCTCAAGCTGGCAACGATCCAGCCCCATCGGGGATGTATGAACGTCTACCGGAGATCGGGGAAAAGCCCGAAGCGGTAAGCTCACCGTCAATCGGACGGGCAGGGGCTCGCAGCTGAAACCGCAATTTTCTTGTCTCGATTGCAGAAAATTTTGTGGATGATAGCCATAGGCGGCCATAACCGAAGGAATGGATCCGATCTGGTGTACAAAAAACCCTGGCATAACAACGAAATCGTTTTGTGTATCGCGGTAATCTACGAAACCAATTTATGGTTCCAGAACGACCTCTAGCGACCATTTTATGGTTCCAACGTTGCACTTTATGGTTCCAGATTTTGCGGATTCCTTAGTGAAATCAAAGGACCCCAATTGCATTTTATGGTTCCATCCAGACCGGGCCAGCGCGTTCGGTACAGGTCGAACCGCGCCCGCAGGCCACCCATCTCCGCCTGGAAACGTGCCGCCGTGCTGCGCAGTTTCGCATCCGGATGGGCGAGCAGGCGGGGGTAGAGCGCACTGTCCTCCAGCGACAGGTGGACGGCGAAGATGCCGAACAGCTCCCGCACCGTGGCGATGAGCGCCGCCGTGTCCAACTCCACGGACTTCGAGGCGAGCAGCGATTCGATGCGGCCGACCAGTTGGCCGACGCCGGCATGGTGGTCGCGGTAGAGTGCGGTGCTGACGGTGACGTTGGTCATGATGCTGTCTCCAACCGGTGCCGCCCTTCCTGGGCAGCGTTGAAGCCAGCATGCCGGCCGCCTGCCCCGGCATCGTTGCGCCACAGCAAGCAGTTCTCCGAAAGATCGGGGTAGCGCGATCCCGGCCCTTGCGCACTACCTAACTATCCGAACCGGCCCGACAGGCCATGCGGTTTGGGCGCAGGAGCGAGGGAAGCATGACAGCGACACGACGAATGTTTCTGCAGGGCACTCTGGCCGCGACAGCCATGGCCATGCAGCCGGCGATCGCCCAAACACGGACCGAGCCGCAGGCCAACGCACCGGCGACACGGCGCATTCCCTCCACGGGCGTGGCGATGCCCCCCGTGGGGCTCGGCACCTGGATCACCTTCAATGTCGGCGACGACGACGAACTGCGCGATGAATGCGCGGCGGTCATGGACGCCTTCTTCCGGGCCGGCGGCGGGATGATCGACTCCTCCCCCATGTACGGTTCCGCCCAGCAGGTGGTCGGATACGGCCTGAGGAAGCTGGGGCAGCCGAAGAGCCTGTTCTCCGCCGACAAGATCTGGATTTCCTCCGGCAGCCGCGGGCCGTCGCAGATCGAACAGTCACGCAGCCTATGGGGCGTGCCGCGCTTCGACCTGCTGCAGGTGCATAATCTGCTGTCCTGGGAGGAGCATCTGCAGACTCTGTTCGCGATGAAGGCGGCGGGCCAACTCCGCTATGTCGGCATCACCACGTCCGAAGGCCGGCGCCACGACCTGCTGGAGACGATCATGGCTGGGCAGCCGCTCGATTTCGTGCAGCTCACCTACAACATCGTCGACCGCGAGGTGGAGGACCGCATCCTGCCGCTGGCGGCGGACCGCGGCATCGGCGTCATCGTCAACCGCCCGTTCCAGCAGGGCGTCCTGCTCCGCCGGCTGTCCGGTCAGCCGCTGCCCGCCTGGGCCGGCGACATCGGCGCCTCCAGCTGGGCGCAGGTCGTCCTGAAATTCATCATCTCCCATCCCGCCGTCACGGTGGCCATACCCGCAACCAGCCAGGTCGCGCATGTGCGGGAGAATATGGCAGCGATGAGCGGACCGATGCCCGACGCCGCGATGAGAAAACGGATGGCCGACCATGTGAGGGCGCTCTGATGCCGGAATGGTGGACCTACTCCGCCGAGGATTTCCTGCTGTTCAGCCCCCGCGCCTACTGGCGGCTGATCGAACGCCACAATGAGGCGCTCTGGCCGGCACAGGTGCTGACACTGCTGCTCGGCATCGCGATCCTGTGGCTCCTGGTGCGGCCCCGGCCATGGTCGGACCGGGTGATCGCGGGAAGTCTGGCGGTCCTGTGGGGCTGGGTCGCCTGGAGCTTCCTGTGGGAGCGCTACGCCACCATCAACTGGGCGGCTTTCTACATTGCCCCGCTTTTCGCGCTGCAGGCCGTGCTGCTGGCCTTAGTCGGCCCCCGACTGCGCTGGTCGTTCGCCCGGACGTGGCGGGGGTTGGTGGGGCTCGGGCTGTTCCTCTACGCCCTCGTCCTGCACCCGCTGACGGCCTCGCTGATGGGACGGTCGATGCGGGGAGCGGAGGTTCTCGGCATCACGCCGGACCCGACCGCCATCGCGACCGTCGGGCTTGTCCTCATGGCGGCGGGCCGCTGGTCGTGGCTGTTGCTCGCCATTCCGCTGACTTGGTGCCTTGCCGGCTGGTTCACCCTTTACGGCATGGGAGCTGCGGAAAGCTGGGTCCTGCTGGCGGCGGCGGGGATGGGGGCGGCACTCGCCGTCCTGCCCACCGGGCGCCGGAACGGTCCGGATTGACCCCATTTGTGGAGCCGCTCACAGCGCCGGGACGGGGATACGCTCAGGATCGCTCCTGCGCCACACCACGCCTCCGGATGGAGCGATCCCATGACCGTCCTTTTCATCGCCATCGCGCTGTCGACCCTCAGCCTCGCGCTGCTGTTCGGCTTCGACCTCTGCATCGATCTGCCCGCGGATCGGGCCGGGCCCCTCCACCGCAACGGCGGAAAGCTGGGCGAGGACATCATGGGGTAGCGGCAGAACAATGGCGCATACTTGGCCGCCGGCACCGTCCCGGCAGCCAAGTATGCGGACCGGACGACACCCCCCTTACGGCTGGCCACTGCCGCCGGCGGCACCATAGATGTGGCCGGTGGTGAAGCTGCCGTCCTCCGCCGCAAGCTGGACATAGATGCCAGCAAGCTCGGCCGGCTGGCCGGGACGGCCCAGCGGGGTCTGGCCGCCGAACTGCTTCAGCTTCTCCTGCGTGGCGCCGCCGCTGACCTGCAGCGGGGTCCAGATCGGGCCGGGGGCCACGCCGTTGACGCGGATTCCCCTGGAAGCGAACTGCTTGGCCAGCGACTTGACGTAGTTCATCGTCGCCGCCTTGGTCTGGGCATAGTGGTACAGTTCCGGCGTCGGGTCGTAGGACTGTTCCGACGTGGTGCCAATGATGACCGAGCCGGGCTTCAGATGCGGCAGCGCCGCCTTGATGGTCCAGAACGGCGCGTAGATGTTGGTCTTCATCGTCGCGTCGAACTCCTCGCTGGTCAGGTCGAGGATGGATTCGCAGGCCTGCTGCCGCGCGGCGTTGCACACCAGTATGTCGAGCCCGCCGAGCCCGGCGACGGCATCGGCCACCATCTGCCGGCAGAACGCCTCGTCACGGAGGTCGCCGGGAATGGCGACGGCCTTGCGGCCCGCCGCCTCGATCAGCGCCACGACGTCGCGGGCGTCCGGCTCCTCGGTCGGGAAATAGTTGATGGCGACGTCGGCGCCCTCGCGGGCATAGGCGATGGCGGCGGCCCGTCCCATTCCGGAATCGCCGCCGGTGATCAGCGCCTTTCGCCCCGCCAGCCGCCCGGAGCCCTTGTAGCTGGTCTCGCCATGGTCGGGCGGCGGGTCCATGTCGCGGGCCAGCCCCGGCCAGGGCTGCGACTGGCCCTTGAAGGGCGGCTGGGGATATTTGTACCGCGGGTCCTGCGGCGATACGGTGTCGTCGTTCCGGTCCATGCGCGTCTCCTTGGGCGGGCGTCACACACAGAACCGGACAGGACCGGATTGGTTGCCGGTCGGGACGGGCGGCAGCCATTCCGAAACCGGGAAGGCCGCCCCACCCCCGTTCCTCACCCGCACATGCCGCCGCAGCAGGAACCGTTGCGCCGCGCCAGCAGCCGTTCATAGGCGATGCTGACCACGCCGGCCGGCGGGATGACGCCCTGCAGAAGCGACAGCACGTCGGCCTGCAGCGTGCCCGGCGGGCAGTCCGTCACCTCGCAGACCGATGCGCCGCTGCCGTCCGGCCCCAGCCGCGCGTCGTCGGCCGCGACCGCCACGTCGCCGTTGCGGTCGATGCGCACGCGCAGGCTGGTCGCCGCCGCCCCTTCGGGCCGGGCGATGCGGACCTGCCAGACCTCGGGACCCTGTTGCAGGTATTCCCAGGAGAAGCCGGCGCCGAACAGGCTGAGGAGCTGGTGGTGCAGCGGGCGCGGGTCATGGTCGTTGACCAGCGAGAAGCCGTCGCCGGGCGTCAGATCCTGCACCGACTGGAAGATCAGCTGGTGGCGCTGGTAAGGCGGGATGGCGCGGAGGTCGAGGACCGGTTCGGCCTGCGTTGCATGGGTTGTGGTCGGCATCGTCGTCCGTCTGGCTGTGGGGAGCGGCAGGAGCGCCATGCACCGCTGTAACCCGGATCGCCGATGCCTTCTTTGCTCCAGCACAAACTCTGGATGGAACCATATACTGAGATGGTCCCCGTTTTGCGGACAGAGTTGCGGCTGAAACAAGCTTGGTTCTGCCGCCGGACAGCCGAGGGATGGCTCTTCGAAGGCGTCAGTGTCTCGGTACTGCCGACGGCGTGAGCGAGGCGTCGGCGAGATCGTCCAGCAGGGCGTCGAGGTCCAGCCCATAGGCCTCGGCCGCCTCGCGCACCGTCATGAACGGCGCCATGGCGCAGCCGGGACAGGCGAGGCCGCGACGAAGCAGGACCGGCACCACGGCGGGGCGGTCGCGCATCAGGTCAGCCATCGTCATCCCGGCAATCGCCGACTTGCCCGCCGTTCGGGCCAGGGAGGAAAGGGCGGCCATGGCGGCATGCTCCTGCGCTGTGGACAGGCAGCCACCATAACCGTCCGCCGGCGAGCGGTCTTTGCGCCACCGCAAGCGGCCGGCATTCGTCTGCCCCGCATTACGCGCGCGGCGCTAGCGGCGGCAGATCCTCGGCGATGGCGACCAGCGCGTGGGGCTTGCGGATCACCACCTGCTGCCGGCCGCTTTCGACGATCCCCTGGCTTTCCCAGGCCGAAAGGGTGCGGCTGACGGTGTGCAGCGTGGTGCCGGTCATCTCTGCCACGTCCTGGCGCGACAGGGGGAAATCGATCTCCACCCCCGCTTCCACCCGCCGGCCGGCCTGGCGCACCAGACGCAGCAGGGCGTGCGCGATGCGGCGCTCCACACGTTCGGTCGCGACCTCGCGCAGGCGGTTCTGCACTTCGCGCAGACGGCCACCGACGATGGACAGCGCGTTGCGGGCGATGACGGGATGGCGGTCCATCAGCTCCGTCATCGCGGCGGCCGGCCAGGACAGTTCGACGCAATCCGCCACGGCGACGGCATCGGCCGGATAGAGGCCGTCGGTGAAGATCGCCAGCGTCCCGAACATCTCGCCGGGGCCGATGAACCGCATCACCACCTGCTGCCCGTCGGGACCGGTCTGCACGATCTTCACCCGCCCGTCGATCAACGCATGGCCGGCCGCCGCCGGCTCCCCCTGGGTGAACAGGGCGGCACCGCGGGCATGCCGGCGGGGACGGGCAAGCGCCACCACCTCCACCAGCGCGTTGGCCTCCAGCCCGGCGAACAGCGGCATGCCGCGCAGAACGGCGGGATCGGGGGGCGGAGGCATGGCGGTCGTCCTGTCTCGGTCCGGGTCTGGCCCTGCAGTGTAGCGGCCAAACCATACCCATTCGTAAGCGAATTTGTTGCGGGTCAAAGCACGCCCGCCCGCCGCCCGCCAGAATGGCCGGCCTCGACCACCGAAGAGCCCGCTTCCCATGCATGCCCCCGCCACCAGCGTCCCCATCACCAGCGCCCACCGGCTGATGTACCCGGCCGCCGCCCTCTATGCCGCGCTGGCCGTGCCGCTGTGGCTGGCGGCCGTCGGTGGCCTGCTGCCGGCGGGCTGGTCGCCGGCCCTGCATGCGCACGAGATGACACTGGGCTACGCGCTGGCGGTGGTCGGCGGATTCCTGATGACGCGGCTGTCGCGGCGGATGGTGGCGGTCGTCTTCCTGTCCTGGCTGGCCGGACGGCTGGCGCTGCTGGGCGGACTACCGGCGGCGGTGGCCCTGCCGGTCGGCATCGCCTATCCGCTGCTGCTGTTCGTGGTCGCCGGCCTGCCGTTCCTGCGCACCAGCCGCAGCGGGCACAATGCGGTGTTCGGTCCGCTGATCGGCGCCTTCCTGGTGGCGGAGGCGCTGTTCTGGGCGTCGGAGTTCGGGTTCGTCCCGGCCGGCGGAATGCCCGTCGGGCTGCTGCTGATCGCGACCTTGCTGCTGACCATGGGCGGGCGCGTCATCCCGGCGGCGACGGCCGGCGCCCTGCGCCGCCGCGGCATCACCCTGGCGCAGCGGGTGCAGCCCCGGCTGGAGGCGATGGGCGTCGCCGGCGCCGCGCTCTGCCTGCTGTCGGCGGCGACCGGCCTGCTGCCGCCGCTGGGAGCCGCGGGTGCGGCGATGGCGGGGACGAGCGCGCTGCTGCGGCTGGCCCGCTGGAAACCGCTGCTCCTGCTGGGACAGCCGGAGATCGCCAGCCTGCATCTGGGCTATCTCTGCCTCGGCATCGGCTGGCTGCTGGCAGGCTTCGCGGAGCTTCTGGACCTACCGCCGGCCGCCGGCTGGCACATGCTGGGGGTGGGCGCGCTCGGCATCCTCGCCAGCGCCATGATGATCCGCACGACCCTGCAGCGGGAGGCGGAGCCCGAGCGCTTCCCGCCCGCCGCGACCGCCGCCGTCGCACTGATGGCCACGGCCGCGGTTCTGCGCTTGGCGGCGGTGTGGTGGCCGTCGATGGCCCTATTGGCGGCGGCGGGCGTCTTCTGGACGCTCTCCCAGCTTCTGACCGCCGCCGTGCTGCTCACCCGGCCGAAGCGTGGAAAGCGATGATCCCTCACCCCCGCTGCCAGATCCCCTTGCCCGGCAGCCGGTCGCGGTCATGGCTGAGATCGAAGTCCAGCGCCGGCCCCTTCGGCACAATCAGGGTCGGGTTGATGGCGGGATTGACGTAGTAGCCCGCCTTGATATGGTCGAGCTTCACCGTGTCGCGGATGCCCGGCCACTGGTAAAGCTCGCGCAGGTAGGCGGACAGGTTCGGGTAGTCCTCGATCCGCCGCAGGTTGCATTTGAAGGCGCCGTGATAGGCGGCGTCGAAGCGCACCAGTGTGACGAACAGGCGCCAGTCGGCTTCGGTCAGATGCTCCCCCGCCAGATAGCGGCTGGCCGACAGACGCTCCTCCAGCCGGTCGAGCGTGGCGAACAGCCCGTCGAACGCCTCGTCGTAGCTGGCCTGCGACTTCGCGAAGCCGCAGCGATAGACGCCGTTGTTGACGCCGGCATAGACCAGCTCGTTCCAGTGGTCGGTTTCCGACCGCAGCGGCTCGGGATAGAGGTCCAGCCGGTTGCCGGTCAGGCGATCGAAGGCGCTGTTCAGGATGCGGATGATGTCGGCCGACTCGTTGTTGACGATGCGGCGCTCCTGCCGGTCCCACAGTACGGGCACCGACACCTTGCCGGTATAGGCGGGATCGCTCGCGGTATAGAGGCGGTAATGGTGGCGGAAGGGGCCGACGCCCTCGCCGGCGTCCTGATCCTCGGCATAGACCCAGCCGTCCTCGCCCAGCACCGGTTCGGCGGCGGACAGGCCGATCACCCCCTCCAACCCCTTCAGCACGCGGAAGATCAGCGTGCGCGAAGCCCAGGGGCACAGGTAGGAGACATAGAGGTGATAGCGTCCGGCCACCGCCGGCAGGGTGGGGCGCCCCTCCGCATCAGGTGCGCCGTCCGGCGTGATCCAGTCGCGGAAGCGGGTCGGCTCGCGGTGGAAGGCGCCGTTCTTGATCTCGCTGGCCGCGATGTCGCCCTTCACCCAGACACCATTCACAAGCTGCGGCATCGCGGCCTCCAATCACAAGGGGTGGAAACAGGGGGGTGGAAACAGAAAGGGACCGGCGAACCGGTCCCCTCCACACTGCAACAGACGGAAACGGCCCTTCGGTCAGGACTTAACCGCCTCGATCTCGATCAGCAGCTGGATGTCGTCGCCGACGGCCGGGGCGCCGTACTTCATGCCGAAATCGGTGCGCTTCACCGTGCCGCGGGCGGAGAAGCCGGCGGTCTCCAGCTTGCTGGCCGGGCTGACGCCGTCCTTGTTGAAGGTGACGTCCAGAACCACCGGCTTGGTCACGCCCAGCATGGTCAGGTCGCCGTGCAGCTTGCCGGTCTTGTCGCCGGTCTTCTCGATCTTACTGCTCTTGAAGGTCAGCTTCGGGAACTCCTTCGCATTGAAGAAGTCGGGGGAGCGCAGATGCTCGTCGCGCTTGGCGTGGTTGGTGTCGATGCTGGCGGCATCGATGGTGATGTTGACCGTGCTCTTCTCCACCGCGTCCTTGTCGAAGCTGATGTCGCCGCCGACGGTGTTGAAGCTGCCGATGACGTTGGAGAAGCCGATGTGGTTGACGATGAAGGCGACGGCCGTGTGCGCCGGATCGATCTTGTAGCTGACCGGGGCGGCGAAGGCGGGGGAGAGGGTGCCGGCGGCGGTCGCGACGAGCAGGGCGGCGGCGAACAGGGTCTTCTTCATGAACGGAACTCCGGGAATTGCAATCGGGTGATGGGGATGGAGGATCAGTAGGGCGATGCTTCGCCGCCGGTCAGCGCATAGGCCGCACCGATGGCGACCAGCGCCGGAAGGACCGCGACTGCCGTGACGGCGGCCGACGAGACGGCCCGGCCGACCGGGCCGTGGCCCTGGGGAAGGACGCGGCTGACATGGCCGGCCAGCAGCGCCGGCAGCGCCAGCAGCAGGACGGCGGTCTGCGCCTGGGTGAAGAGGGTCAGCACGCCGGCCAGCAGAACCGCGATGCCGGTGGCGACCCGGCCCGACAGGCCCCAGCCATGGCGCTCCATCGGCCAGTTCCACAGCAGGAAACCGCCGGCCGACGCCGCCAGCGCCAGGGCCATCTGTGCGATGGAGGCCGAGGAGCCGATCAGCGCCGTGCCGCCGACGGCCAGCGCCAGCGCCAGCAGCGAGGCGGCCGGAGCGGTCGGACTCTCGCCCCCCTCCGAACCAGCCGTCTGCGAACCGCGGGCAAAGGCGACCCACGCGGCGGTGGCGAGCAGGATCACGACGCTGACGACCGCCGCCATGGAATCCAGGGCGGGCAGGGCGATCCACAGAAGCGAACCGGCCAGCCACACCGCCAGCGCCGCCGAAACCGCCCGGCCGCGCAGGCCCGCCGCATCGGCAGCGACACCCAGCAGCAGCCCGGCGGCGGAGGACCAGAACAGCTTGCCCATGCTCGACGGCGGGGGCAGGGCCGGAAGGCCGACCACCATCGCGAAGACCACCAGGAACCCGGCCGCGACCCCGGCCGCCGCCAGCGGACGCCGCAGCAGGTGCAGGGCACCGACGAGGATCAGGCTGACTGCCAAGGGCAGGGCACTGGACTGGATGAAGGGATCTTGAAGCAACTCGGACATGCGGACGGTCAGCTTTGAATGAGGTGGCGCAGGATGCGCTTGGTCCAGACCCTAACCTGTGCTCTGGTGAGCGCAAATTAGCGAGTTTTGCAAAAAGCATTTGCAGGAATGAGCGGGAATAAATGGGAAACGGTAACAATTGGGATGACCTGCGTTACCTGCTGGCCGTGGCGCGGCACGGATCGCTGTCGGCCGCCGCCCGCGTCCTGGGGGTGAACCACAGCACGGTGCTGCGCCGGGTGACGGCTCTGGAGCAGGCCATGGGCGCCCAACTGTTCGACAAGCTGCCCGGCGGCTATGTGCTGACCGCGGCGGGCGACGAGATGCAGCGGGTTGCGCAGAAGATGGAGGAGGATCTGGCCGCCGCCAACCGCCTGCTGTCCGGCCGCGACACCCGGATCAGCGGCAGCCTGCGCGTGACCACCGTCGACATCCTGACGCTCTACATCCTGCCCCGCCACGTCGCCGCTTTCCGCCGGCTCCACCCCGAGCTGCGTGTCGATCTGGTGGCGGCGGAGGCGTCGCTCAGCCTGACCCGGCGCGAGGCCGACGTGGCGATCCGCGCCACCAGCCGGCCGCCGGAAAACCTCTTCGGGCGCGCGGTGTCGGGACTGGCCTTCGCCGTCTATGGGGCATCCTCCTATCTGGACCGGGTTGGCGGCGGCGACGACCTGGACAGGCATCCGTGGGTGGGCCTGGACGAGTCCTTCGAGCACACCTCCCTTGCCCACTGGATGAAGCGGACGGTGCCGGCGGCATCCATCGGCTACCGGGTCAATTCGGTCGCCGGGGCGGTGGAGGCGGTGCGGGCCGGGATCGGCCTTGGCCTGCTGCCCTGCGGAGTGGTGGACCGCGACCCCGGCTTCCGCCGCATCGGCGATCCTGTGCCGGAGGCCGACGCCAAACTCTGGCTGCTGACGCACGAGGATCTGCGCCACATGGGCCGCGTCCGCGCCTTCCTCGATTTCATGGCCGATGCGCTGACCCGCGAACGCGATCTGCTGGAGGGGCGGTGTCCGATCTCCCTCTCCCCCCCGCCGTAAGCCAAGCTTACGGCGCCGACAGGCGAAGCTGTGCTTTGCCGAAAGGCGGGGAGAGGGTCGGGGTGAGGGGGCGGCGCGGCGAGGATTCCCCGGAAGGCACGCAGTGCATCCCCCTCACCCTAACCCTCTCCCCGGGGGGGAGAGGGGACTCTCCCGACATCGCGGCCACGGGGTATCTGCATCCGGGCGGCCGCCCCCCGCCGCCGGGTGGACCACTGGAACTGCGGGTCGTCGGCGATCAGGTGGCGGTGGTCGGACAGCCGGTTGCGCTCCAGCCAGCCGACCGTCGCCTCCAGTTCCGACAGGGTCATCTCGGAGCGCGCCTTCTTCATCAGCCGCTTCAGCACCGCATTGTAGATGTGGTAGCCGGTCGGCCCCTCGGCGACGAGGTTGTTGTCCTCATCCTCGATCACCTGCGCAGCGACCAGCTGGCCGATGCGCTGGCGCAGGTGATGCTCGGCGGCGCTCGGCGTCAGCGGCAGCTCTCCCGGCTCGCGCGCATGCGCGCCGAAATCCGGCCCCGGCGCCACCACCGCGAAGCTCAGCGCGGTGGCGTTGGATTCCAGCGGGATGATCTCCGGCTCGCGATCCGTGCTGCGCTCGAAGGGAAGCTCCTGCTGGGGACGGCGGGTCTTCACCATGGCGCGGGTGCCCTGCTGGGTTTCCACCATGGTGCGGAACTGCTCGAACAGCGCGTCGGAGGGGTGGTAGATCAGCGCCCGCTGCCGGTCATAGGGGCCGCCATGCGGGTCCACCCGCGTCGCCCGTGCGATGGCCTGTTCCAACCAGGGGCGCGAGCGGATGTGGGTCAGGCAGGCGACATGGGTGATCGACGGCGCATCCAGCCCCTCATAGGCCATGGCGACCGAGACCAGCACCGCCGGCTCCGGCCGCAGGCGGAAGGCCGCCACCACCTCCTGCGCGTCGCGGCATTCGGAAATGGCGAGGCGGGCCATGCGCCCGGCCTGCGCCTTCGGCATCCAGCCCTGCAGGGTTTCCAGATAGAAGCGTGCCGTCTCCTGGTCGGGCGCGATCACCAGCAGCTTGCCCAGCCCCGGATCGTCGCGGCCCGCCGGCAGTTTCAACTCCGCCCGCCGCCTCGCCCGATGCTCCCGGCAGGAGCGATAGGCCTCGCGCAGCATTGCCTGTGCGAAGCCGGTGCGCAGCGCCGTGAACAGGGCGTCGCGCGTGTTCTCCCCCGCCTTGGACAGCGCGTCGACCCAACGGTTGGTGCGCTCCGCGTCCAGCCACGAGGCTGAGCCGTCCATCGCGCCGAAGGTGACCGGCAGGATCGCCTTCTCCGCCAGCGCCTGCCGGCGGGAATAACCGACCACCGCCCAGCCCGGCGCCTTGAAGTCGATCTCCCGCACCTTGCGGGTTCCCTGCGGCGCACGGTAGGGCAGCCACAGGATCGGCCGCCCGTCGGCGCGCTCCAGCGTCCCGCTCATCAGCAGCCGGGCCGATGCATTCTCCAGAAGCGGCAGGATGGAGCGGCTCCAGGCGGTTTCCTCCTCCACCGCCGCCATGCGGTCGGTGTCGAAGACCGCCGGCAGATGGTGCAACTCGTCCACCGCCAGCAGGTAGCGGTGACGGCGGAACTCCTGCAGATGCAGGTCCGGCGCCGCCGCCACCGCCTGATATGTGGTGATGTAGCCCTGCAGGCCCCGGCACAGGTCGCGCCCATTCTCCGCCGCGCGCAGGGCAAGGCTGTGTCCCAACACCTCGCGCCAGCGCGGATCGACGAAGGCTTCCTCCGCCTGCTGACGCAGGCTGTCGCGCGGCACGATCCAGCACACCCGGTCGATCCGCCCCGCCTTGTGCAGCGCCGCCGCCATGATGACCGGCAGCAGCGATTTCCCTCCGCCGGGCGTCACCGCCGCCAGAACGTCCCGAACCTCCGTCTGCTGCTGGCCGATGGCGTTGGCGATGGCGCTGACCAGTTGCTGATGGGTTCTCAGCTGCGGCATTCAACCCTGCTCTCGCTGTGGCACGAGGGAGGAGCAAGCCTAAATTCCCGCGAGTCCCCCGGTCATGGGTGCAATCGGAGGTGAGGGACCCCATCGGGAGTAGCGCAGTCTCCGGTCGGGGGCAGCGATTCGCGCCGCGTAAGCCCTATGATGAGGGCGGACCGCCGCGGCATGACGTGCGTACCTGAAAGAGCATGAACCCAGTTATACCTGACTTCAGCCGGAAGGCCGATTGCGGTCCGCTCTCAAAATCTGAGTTGCGCACCTCAAATACCGGGAATATGGTTTGGCGCATGAACAATCAAATCAACGACGCACCCCTCACCCTGCGCGACGTGGCGGCGGCGGCGGGCGTCAGCCTTGCGACGGCCGACCGGGTGGTCAACGGACGGCCCGGCGTCAGCGCCAAGACCGCGCGCAAGGTGCATGAGGCGGTGCAGCGGCTGGGCTTCCGTCCGCTGGCGGCGGCGGCGGAACTGGCGCGGGCCCGCTCCTGGCGTTTCGCAGTGGTCCTGCCCTGCGGCGGCAACCGCTTCATGATGGACATCGCCGACAACATCCGCGCCCAGGCCGACTGGTTCCGCGCCCGGCGCATCGGGGTGGAGATCGTCGAAACCGACGTGTTCGACGCCGACACCCTGGCGGCGGAATTGGCTGCGCTGCCGGGCCGCTTCGATGCGGTGGCGCTGGTGGCGCTCGACCACCCGCGCATACGGGCGGCCATCGACGATCTGGTGGAAGGCGGCATGGCGGTGGTGACGCTGGTGTCGGACGCCCCATCCTCGCGGCGCCAGCATTATGTCGGCATCGACAACATCGCAGCGGGCCGCACCGCCGGTTCGCTGGTCGGCCGTTTCCTCGGCCCCCCGCGGAATGGCGAGGCTGGCGGCTCGGTCGGCATCGTCACCGGATCGGGCAGCCTGCGCGACCATGCCGAACGCCGCTTCGGCTTCGGGCAGGTGCTGGCGGAGGAATATCCCCACCTGACCCGCCTGAACCCGGTGGAGGGCCGCGACGATCCCGAGCGCAATCGCGATCTGGTCCGCCGCATGCTGGCCGACACGCCCGATCTGGTGGCGATCTACAACACCGGCGAAGGCTCGGTCGGCATCGGCGAGGCGCTGGCCGAGGCCGGGCTCGCCCGCAGGGTCCTCTGCGTCGGCCATGAACTGACGCCCGCCACCCGCCGCATGCTGCTGGATGGCACTTTCGCCGCCCTGGTCGCCCAGGATCCGGGGCACGAGGCGCGCTCGATGGGACGGGTGCTCCACGCCCTGGTCACCGGCCAAGAGATCGTCGCGGCGCAGGAGCACATCCGGGTCCAAGTCATCCTGCGCGACAACCTGCCCTGAAAGACATCAAAGCCTGACGGGCATCAGAAAAGGTCGATTGTCATGTTTCTCGGGATCGACATCGGCACATCCAGCGTCAAGGCGGTGCTGACCGACGCCGACGGGGCCGTCACCGGCAGCGCGTCCCGCCCCTGCACCGTCTCCCGTCCTCACCCGCTGTGGTCGGAGCAGGAGCCGGAGGACTGGGTCGCCGCCGCCATCGCCGCGGTGGACGAGCTGGCCGAACGGCAACCCGCGGCGCTCTCCGCCGTCATCGGCATCGGCTTCTCCGGCCAGATGCATGGCGCCGTCCTGCTGGGCCGCGACAACCAAGTGCTGCGCCCCGCCATCCTGTGGAACGACGGCCGATCCCACCGCCAATGCGCGACGCTGGAGGCGTCGCTCCCGACGCTTCGGACCATCAGCGGCAACATCGCCATGCCCGGCTTCACCGCCCCCAAGCTGCTGTGGGTGGCGGAGGAGGAGCCGGAGGTCTTCGCCGCCCTCGCCAAGGTGCTGCTGCCCAAGGCCTATGTCCGCTGGCGCCTGACGGGTGCGATGGTGGAGGAGATGTCGGACGCCTCCGGCACGCTGTGGCTCGACGTGGCCCAGCGCGACTGGTCGGACGATCTGCTGGCCGCCACCCGCATGACCCGCGCCCACATGCCCGATCTGGCCGAAGGCTCCGATGCCGTCGCCCGGCTGTCGCCCGATCTCGCCCGCCGCTGGGGCATGCGGGAGCCGCCGGTGGTGGCGGGCGGGGCAGGGGACTGCGCCGCCAGCGCCGTTGGGCTCGGCGCCATCACGCCTAGCGACGGCTTCCTCAGCCTCGGCACCTCCGGCGTGGTGTGGCGGACGACCGACCGCTTCCTGCCCAACCCGGCGATGGCAGTCCATGCCTTCTGCCATGCGCTGCCCGGCGTCTGGCACCAGATGGGCGTCATGCTGTCTTCGGCCGCCTCGCTGGCCTGGGCCGCCTCCACCCTCGGCGCGCCGGAGGCGGAGCTGCTGGCCCCGCTGGGCGATGCGGTCGACGGCCCCTCGCCGGTCGCCTTCCTGCCCTATCTGTCGGGCGAGCGCACCCCCCACAACGACGCCACCGTCCGCGGCCTGTTCGCCGGCCTGTCGGCGGAAACCGGCCGCGACGCGCTGGTCCAGGCGGTTCTCGAAGGCGTCGCCTTCGCCGCCCGCGACAATCTGGTGGCGTTGGGAGAGGGCACGCCCCGGTCGTTCGATCTTGCCGGCGGCGGCTCCCGCTCGCGGCTGTGGGCGCGGATCTGCGCCGACGTGCTGGGCGTCACCATCCGCCGCATCGAGGATGGCGAGGTCGGTGCCGCGCTCGGCGCCGCCCATCTCGGGCGTATGGCGGCGACCGGGGAAGCTGCGGCGACCGTCTGCCGCAAGCCCCGCCGCCTGGAGACCTTCACCCCCGATCCGGCCCGTGCCGAGGCGTACAGCCAGGCTTGGCTGCGCTGGCGCCGGCTCTACCCCCTTGCCAAGGAGTTCGCGTCTTGAGCACCGCCTCTTTCTTCGGCGACCTGTCCCCCGTGGCCTATCGCGGGCCGGACAGCCGCGACCCGCTGTCCTACCGCTGGTACGACAAGGACCGCGTCGTGCTGGGCAAGCGGATGGAGGACCACCTGCGGCTGGCCGCCTGCTACTGGCACAGCTTCTGCTGGCCGGGCGGCGACCCCTTCGGCGGCGAGACCTTCCAGCGCCCGTGGATGCGCCCCGGCCAGGATCCGATGGCGGCGGCCCGCGCCAAGGCCGATGTCGCCTTCGAGATGTTCCGCCTGCTCGACATCCCCTTCTTCTGCTTCCACGACCTCGACGCCGCGCCGGAGGGCGATTCGCTGGCCGAAAGCGTCGACAACCTGAAGGCCGTCACCGAGCTGTTCGCGGCGAAGATGGAGACCGCCAAGGTCCGGCTGCTATGGGGCACGGCAAACCTGTTCTCCCACCGCCGCTACATGGCGGGCGCCGCGACCAACCCCGACCCCGACGTCTTCCTCTACGCCTGCGGGCAGGTGCGCGCGGCGCTGGAAGCCACCCACGCGCTGGGCGGCGCCAACTACGTCATGTGGGGCGGGCGCGAGGGCTATGAGACGCTGCTGAACACCGATCTGAAGCGCGAGCTGGACCAGATGGGCCGCTTCCTGGCGATGGTGGTGGAGCACAAGCACAAGATCGGCTTCGACGGTCCGATCCTGATCGAACCGAAGCCGCGCGAGCCGACCAAGCACCAGTACGACTTCGACGTCGCCACCGTCTACGGCTTCCTGGAGCGCTACGACCTGCTGGCCGACGTGCGGGTGAACATCGAGCAGAACCACGCCATCCTCGCCGGCCACAGCTTCCAGCACGAGGTGGCGCTGGCATTGGCCTTGGGCATCTTCGGCTCGCTCGACATGAACCGCGGCGACGCGCTGCTGGGCTGGGACACCGACCAGTTCGCCAACGACATCGGCGAGCTGACGGTGGTCATGCACGACATCCTGAAGGGCGGCGGCTTCACCACCGGCGGCCTGAATTTCGACGCCAAGATCCGCCGCCAGTCGCTCGACCCGGCCGACCTGCTGCACGGCCACATCGGCGGCATCGACTCTTGCGCCCGCGCCCTGCTGCAAGCCGCGCAGATGCTGGAGGACGGAGCCCTGACTAAACCGCTGGCCGAGCGCTACACCGGCTGGGACAGCGCGGAGGGCCGGGCCATCCTGTCCGGCGACCGCGACCTCGCCACGCTCGCCGACCGCGCACTGACCTCGGGCCTCAACCCCCAGCCGCGCTCCGGCCGGCAGGAGTATCTAGAGAACGTCGTCAACCGGTACGTCTGAGAAAGGACGCATCACCTCCCTCTCCCGGGACGGGAGAGGGAGGTGATGCCCGCTCCACTGCTTTCGTCGATCAACAAGGCCGCCGCCCCAGGATGGCCACACAGGGAGGAAACACGATGAAGCACCGCCTCGCCGCAACTGCCGCCGGCCTGTTCCTGACGCTGGCTGCCGTGACCACCCTGACCGCAACCACCGCTCTCGCCGCCGGCACCACCGTCGGCGTGTCCTGGTCCAACTTCCAGGAGGAGCGCTGGAAGACCGACGAGGCGGCGATCAAGGCAGTGATCGAGAAGGCCGGCGGCAAATACCTGTCGGCTGATGCCCAGTCCTCGCCGGCCAAGCAGTTGTCGGACATCGAATCGCTGATCTCGCGCGGCGCCCAGGCGCTGATCATCCTGGCGCAGGACAGCGACGCCATCCGCCCGGCGGTGGAAAAGGCCGCCGCCGAAGGCATCCCGGTGGTCGGCTATGACCGCCTGATCGAAATCCCGTCGGCCTTCTACATCACCTTCGACAACAAGGAGGTCGGCCGGCTGCAGGCGCGCAGCGTCTTCGCATTTAAGCCCAAGGGCAACTACGCCTTCATCAAGGGCAGCTCCACCGATCCCAACGCCGATTTCCTGTTCGCCGGCCAGATGGAGGTGCTGAAGGCCGCCATCGACCGCGGCGACGTGAAGAATGTCGGCGAGGCCTACACCGACAAGTGGCTCCCCGCCATCGCCCAGCAGAACATGGAGCAGATCCTGACCAAGACCGGCAACAAGGTCGATGCCGTGGTCGCCTCCAACGACGGCACCGCCGGTGGAGCCGTGGCGGCGCTGGCGGCGCAGGGCTTGGCCGGGACCGTTCCGGTGTCGGGCCAGGACGGCGACAAGGCGGCGCTGAACCGCATCGCGCTCGGCACCCAGACGGTGTCGGTATGGAAGGACGCCCGCGAGCTTGGCCGCCGCGCCGCCGAGATCGCCATGGATCTTGCCGGCGGCAAGAAGATGACCGAGATCGCCGGCGCCACCACCTTCGACGGCGGTCCGAAGAAGCAGAAGATGACCTCGCTGTTCCTCACCCCCATCGCCATCACCAAGGACAATCTCGGTCAGGTGATCGACGCCGGCTGGGTGACCAAGGACGTGGTCTGCCAGGGCGTGAAGCCCGGCAGCGTCAAGGCCTGCAACTGATGGCGGAGCCGTCCACCACCCTGTCCCCAGCGCCTCCTGCGGAAGCGCCGGCCGGACGGCGGGCCGGCATCGGCGATGCCCTGCGCGCGCTGGAGCTGGACACCCGCATGGTCGGGATGATCGGAGCGCTGGCCGTCGTCTGGATCGGCTTCGACATCCTGACCGGCGGCGCCTTCCTGACCCCGCGCAACCTGTGGAACCTGTCGGTGCAGACCGCGTCCATCGCGGTGATGGCGACCGGCATGGTGCTGGTCATCGTCACCCGCAACATCGACCTGTCGGTCGGCTCGATCCTGGGCTTCACCGGCATGGTGGTGGCCGTGCTCCAGGCCCGCATCCTGCCGGAGATCTGGGGCTTCGACCATCCGCTGACCTGGGTGGTGGCGGTGCTGGCGGCGATTGCCGTCGGCGGGGCGGTGGGGGCGCTGCAGGGTGCCGTCATCGCCTATCTCGGCGTGTCGTCCTTCATCGTCACGCTGGGCGGACTGCTGGTCTGGCGCGGAGCCGCCTGGTGGGTGACGACCGGCCAGACGGTGGCGCCGATGGACGGGCTGTTCAAGCGGCTGGGCGGCGGCTTCGAGGGGGCCATCGGCAGCGGTCCCAGCTGGGCTGTCGGCATCGCCGCCATCCTGCTGTCGGTCGCCGCCATCCTGATGACGCGGCGTCGTCGGGCCGGCTTCGGCTTTCCCGTCCGGCCTTTGTGGGCGGAAGGGGTCGTGATCCTGCTGGTCGCCGCCGCCATCGCCGGCGCGGTGCTGGTGGTGAACGCCTACCCGCTGCCGGTCCCGGTGGTGCGCCGGATGATGGAGGCGCAAGGCTTGTCCACCGACGGCGGGCTTCCCTTCGTGGCCCACGGCTTCGCCATCCCGGTGCTGATCGCGCTGGCGGTGGGGGTGGGGGTGACCTTCCTGTCTCGACGCACCCGTTTCGGCCGCTACGTCTTCGCCATCGGCGGCAATCCGGAGGCGGCGGAACTGTCCGGCATCAACACGAAACGCGTGCTGGTGATGGTGTTCGGGCTGATGGGCGCGCTGTGCGGCCTGTCCGCCTGCATCGCCACCGCCCGGCTGAACGCCGCCACCAACGCCAACGGCACTCTGGACGAGCTGTATGTCATCGCCGCGGCGATCATCGGCGGCACCTCCATGGCCGGCGGCGTCGGCACCATCCTAGGCGCGATGCTCGGCGCGTTGGTGATGCAGTCCTTGCAGTCCGGCATGGTGCTGCTGGGGGTGGACGCGCCGATGCAGAACATCGTCGTCGGCGTCGTGCTGGTCGCCGCGGTCTATATCGACACGCTCTATCGCAGGGGGATGAAATGACCGGCCTTGCCATGGCGGAACCCCAGGCCGCCCAAACCGCGACCCGCCCGCTGGTCGAGATGCGCGACGTCTCCATCGCCTTCGGCGGCATCAAGGCGGTGGACGGCGTCAGCATCGACCTCTATCCCGGCGAGGTGGTCGGGCTGCTCGGCCACAACGGCGCCGGCAAGTCGACGCTGATCAAGATCCTGTCCGGCGCCTATGCCGCCGACCATGGCGAGATCCGGGTGAATGGCGAACCGGTCCACATCGCCAGCCCGCGCGACGCCAAGCGCTGCGGCATCGAGACGATCTACCAGACGCTGGCGCTGGCCGACAATGTGGACGCCGCCGCCAACATCTTCCTCGGCCGGGAGAAGCTGACCCCCTGGGGCACGCTGGACGACCATGCGATGGAGGCGGAGGCGCGCAAGGTGATGGGCCGCCTCAACCCGCATTTCCGCCGCTTCAAGGAGCCGGTGAAGGCGCTGTCGGGCGGCCAGCGCCAGTCGGTCGCCATCGCCCGCGCCATCCATTTCGACGCCCGCGTCCTGATCATGGACGAACCGACCGCGGCGCTGGGGCCCGCCGAAACCCGGCAGGTGGGCGAGTTGGTGAAGCAGCTGAAGCAGGAAGGCATCGGCATCTTCCTGATCTCCCACGACATCCACGACGTGTTCGATCTGGCCGACCGCATCCATGTGATGAAGAACGGCAAGCTGGTCGGCACCGCCCGCGTCGCCGACGTGACGAAGGACGAGGTGCTGGGGATGATCATCCTCGGCAAATGCCCGCCGGGTGCCGTTCCCGGCCCGGGGGCTGCCGGCTGACGGGTCAGCGTGGTACCGGCGACGACACCAGTGTGGCGGGCTGGAGTTCCTTCATGGCCGTTCTGCCTTCTGCCCTCTGGCGCAGCCACTGCTCGGCGGGCTCGAAGCGGGTCCAGCCGGGCATGTCGGCGGCCAGATTGACCTCCTTCCATTTCGGATGGCGCGGCGGCTTCAGGAATTCGTCGAACTTGCCGAAGAAGGCATCGACGAAGCGGGCGACCTTGCGGTGCCGCTCCAGGTCGCGTTCCCAGCCATAGACCGCCATGACAGCACCGACGGCGACGGTGTCGACCTGCTCGCCGGGCTTGATCAGCCCCTCGTAATCCGCACTGGTCAGCCGCGAGGGCAGATAGGTGTCGAGCAGGGAAGCGCTCATGGGTATCGACAGGAAATGCAGGCCGTCGCCGGCCTTCAGGTCGCGGAACAGGCGGGTCGGCTTACCGGCGACATAGGCCATGGCGGCGATCTCGCCCCGGCGCAGCTTCTCCAGCGCCAGGGCCTGATCGTTGCCCTGCGCCTCCACCTTGATGCCCAGCATGTCGAAGACCAGCGACGCGGTCATATGGGTGCCGCTTCCCTGCACGTCGAAGTTCACCTTGCGCCCGGCGAGATCCTCGATGCGCGTCACGTCGGGTGCGGCCAGGATGTGCATTTCCTCGTTGTAGAGCTTGGTGATGTATTTGACGCGCCGGTCCAGGTTGGGCAGAAGCCTTTCCCGCTTGGCATAGGCCAGCACGTCGGACTGGACGATGCCGACGTCGATCCCCTTCAGCAGAACGATGTCCTTGAGGTTCTGGACCGATCCCTTGCCCAGCATCGGCAGGACGCGCAGGGCGTCGCCGTCGTCGAGCACGGCGGCCAGATCGGCGGCGATGCGCACATAGGTCCCCTCGACCCCGCCCGACACGATGCCGACGGTCCCGCCATTGGCGCCGACACCGCGCGGATCGGCAGCATGTGCCGATGAAACGGCGCCCGCGAACAGGCAGGCTCCCAAAAGAAGAACGCGGATGATCGATGCCTTCATGTTGGCTCCCTCCCTGGTTCCCGACATCTTGCTACCTGGATTTGCCGGCGAGCCAGACTGTCAGCTTTTGCAGTTGCTGTTCCGCGTCGCCGTTGCCGGCGGCGACCGCCCGTCGATACCAGGCGGCGGCCTGTTCGGGATCGGGTGGAAGCCCGCGGACGCGCAGCCGCTCATGCACCAGCGGATCGTGGGTCCGGCCGAGCGCCAGGGCCGCCGCCGAATTGCCTGTCTCGGCGACCATCTCGTAATAGAGCCTCGCACCCGCCAGATCGCCCTGCGCGAACAGGTCGTCGCCCCGCTTCATCAGCGTCGTCTCCGCCACGGTGGACGGAAGCCGCGCCGGGCGATGCACCGCCGCCTCCCGCGGCTGCGCCCCCTCCGGGGCCGGCGGCGGGGCGGCAGCCGCCGGAAGGGCCGCCACGGCGACCGTGGTGACAGGCGCGATGACCGCCGGCTCCGGCGGGGGAGGAGACGCCACGGCCGGCTGAACGGCCGGCGGCGTTTCGACCGGCGGCGCGGTGGCGGCGATGGCCGGGGGTTCCGGGACGACTTCCGGTGCCAGCGCCAAGACAGGAGCCGATACCGGCACGACTGCCTCCTCCGCGACGGGGGCTGGCACGGGTGCGCCGGCTTCGCCTTCGGTTGGCTCCGGCGCAACCTGCGGGGACGACTGTCCGGATGCCGCCGCGTCCGGTTCGGTCCTGTCTCCAAGCGCTGCGGTCTCGATGCTCTGCGACGAGCCGCCCTGGGCGGGCGGCGGGGTGCCGCCCGGTTCCGGCGTGGCGGCGCTGCCGGCCGCGGCGGTCTCGGTGGCCGCCGGCAGGATCGGTATCGTCAAATCCCGGGCCTGCTTGGCGATCACGCCGCCGCCGTGATCGGTCACCGCGGTGAGGTGCAGCGTCACGCTGCCCGCCGTCTCGGGCGGCAGGGTCATGGTGAGACCGGGCAGTTCCTCCAGCCGCACCCGCCATGTGTCGTCCGCGATTTTGTCGCCGCTCGACAGGGTGGTCCCCGGTGGCAGATCGTCGATCAGCACATAGGTGATCGCTTCATGCTGTGGGTTCGGCTGCCCATAGGGCGAGGTGACGGCGATGGACAACAGGGTCGGCTGCCCCGGAATGCTGCCGGAAGCCTGTGCCGCGATGAAGGGGATCAGCCGCCAATCGGTCTCCGCCTCATTTCCCTTCTGGATCACCGTCGTCCGGGTGGGCGCCACCTCCGCCTGCGGCGAAGGGGCCGGTGCCTTCTCCCGAGTGCCGAGCCAGGATTCCAGCGTGTTGTCCGCCGGACCCTCCACCGCACCGGTCCTCAGAAGGCAGCAACCGGTGCCGAAGCCCCAAACGGAGCTATCGAAACCGAGCCGGGCGGACACATCGGCCGGTTGAAGGGGAAGCGCAAGAACACCCAGTACGGCAAAGCAAGGCCGGACGCCGCCTGTAACGGGAAGTAAAGAGCGCGCGCTTTCCCCTCTGCTTCCGCGTCGGAGAACATAGGCACGATGCAGAAAACGGCGCAGCGCCCCTGACTGCGTTTCTCGCATGGCGGCATC
This sequence comes from Pseudomonadota bacterium, assembly GCA_023423695.1. GTDB lineage: Bacteria > Pseudomonadota > Alphaproteobacteria > Azospirillales > Azospirillaceae > Azospirillum. The sequence continues at coordinate 78,539 of JAFAFA010000099.1, forward strand.
CTCCCTGTCAAAATCCCCTTGGCCCCGCCTTGACGACAGGACGCATTCCGGGACTTTTGAAAGACATGCGGCGTTGATCTCCGCCGCGAGTTGTTTCGAATTATTTATTATCTGAACGGCCGGCCATGATCGTTTTATTCTATGATGTAACAGAAGAAAAACAACCATCCGGTAGAGGTCATTTTCCGCTTTGCATCAAAAGAGAGGATTACTTCGTAATATTCGAACATGGGTCGGATGGAGAAGCACCGGCACCGGCAGCTGACCCTCGGCCGGAACGGGGTGCCGCAACCGGTCCGGCGACACCCCGCCCGCGAAGAAACAATCGGCCGTCGTCGATCAGCGGAAGTCGATCACCGGACCCGCGCCGGGTTTCCCATCACCGTCGCCCCGGCCGGAACGTCGCGCGTCACGACGCTGCCGGCACCGACGATGGCATCGTCGCCAATGGTGACGCCGGGCAGGATCAGCGCGCCGCCGCCGATCCAGACATTGCGGCCGATATGGATGGGCCGCCCGAACTCCAGCCCGGCCTCCCTCGCGGCGAAATCGCGCGGATGATCGGCGGTCAAGATCTGGACCCCCGGCCCGATCTGCGTCTTGTCGCCGATGCTCACCGCCACGACGTCCAGGATGACGCAGTTGAAGTTGAGGAAGACGCCCGCGCCGAGGCTGATGTTGTAGCCGTAGTCGCAGTGGAAGGGCGGGCGGATGACGGCCCCGTCGCCCACCGCGGCGAAGCGCTCCAGCAGCAGTTTGCGCCGGTCGCCCGGCGGCAGGGCGAGTGCGGCGTTGTAGCGGACCATCCACTCCTTGGCGGCGGCCTGATCGGCCTGGATTTCCGGAGCCGAGGCGTCATAGAGATCGCCGGCCAGCATCTTTTCCTTTTCGCTGCGTCCATCGGACGTCTGCATCGCTCATCTCCCGCATTGGGTGCTCGTCCGGCGGCAATATCCTACAGGTGTCCGCCATGGGCGCCCGATTAGAGCAGATGTCGAGAAGCGATGCGCCGACGCGTGAGGATGGGTCAGCCTTCGCCCTGGCCGGAGCGGGCGCCCAGCAGGGTGCCGCGGCGGCGGCGCACTTCGACGCTCTGGCCGGGGGTGATGGGCAGGAACTCCTTGGGGCGCTCGTCGCTGCCGGCGATGGCGCGATAGGTGGCGGCGTTCGCCTCCTGCACGTCGTTGCCGCGGCGGACCTGATCCAGGAACTTCTGGCTCGGCATCATGATGTATTCGATGTCGTTGATGCGCCGCCCGTCCTTTGACACCGTCTTCTCCACCCGGTCGAGAATGCCCTCCTCGACCAGGGAATCCACGGCGGAGGTCACGGTGCGCAGCGTGTCGCGCCGCCGGCTCCACTCGTTCATGCCGCTGTTGTTGATGATCTCGTCGGCCGACAGGATCATCGGCGGCACGCTGTGCGCCCCGTCGGGCAGGCGGGCCAGATCGAGGTCGCCATATTCGATCGACAGCCGGTTGTAGAGCCAGCGCGCCACCGGGCTCTTCAGCCGCATGATCCACTGGTAGGAGATCGGCTTGAATTCCAGGTTGCGGATGGCCGAGGCGACCAGCGCGTTGAACTCCAGATAAGTGTCGTTCTCGTCCTCCTCGCCACCCTCGCCGGTGCGCGGCCGGATGTAGAGGGTGGGGAAGACCGAGGATTCCAGGACCGGCCGCGCCGACTTGCGGCCGTTCTCCGGCACCTTGCTGATGATCATGCGCGTGCGCGCCAGGATCTCCAGCGCCTCGCGGATCTCCGCCGTGTCCATGGTGCGGTTGACCGCGCGCAGCTCCCGCCTGATCTCATAAAGCGAGAAATGGACGCGCACCCGGTCCTGCTTGTCCCCCATCAGCGACAGGCGCGAGCGGTCCATGGCGAGCCGGCGCACCACCTGCTCGACGATCTGCTCGCGCTCCGACGGGAACACCTCATATTCGACCATGCGCTTGTCGGCCGGATCCTCGCCGGGTCCGGGCTTGGCCGGGCGGTAGATACGGGCAGGCTGCAGGGTCAGCGTGAACAGGGCGTCCTTGAAGGGAAATTCCTTGTGGACCGACTGGACGAACGCATTGGCGGCCGGCAACTCCGGCTCGGTCCCGCGCCCCTTCGACACGAAGACGAATCGCGGCGCCGTGTCGTAAAGCGCGATCATATGGGACTGACTGCGGTCCTCCATCTCGAACAGAGTCAGCTGGACCGCGTTCGCCTTGCTCATGGCTCATCCCTCCTCGCCAAAGGCCACGATAGGGGGTGCCGTCGGATGGAGGCAACCGGCAGGGCGGAGTCCGCCTGCAGCCCTGTGTCCCGTTTGGCCGCGCTTGTGTAGGAAATGCCCGCGGCTGTGTCCCGAATGCCCGCGCTTCGTCCTCAAGCCACCGGATGGTGCCGCTCCGCAGGCGTCAGGCGGTTCGGATTCGTGCGAATCGCGCGGCGGTTCGGCGAAACGCGAGCAAATGGGACAGAGACTCGGGGACGCAGCTTGCCTCCCTGGGGCCACGAAGCGCGAGCAAACGGGACAGCCCCGGCGCCGGAGGATTCCCAAACGCGAGCATCGGCGACACAACAAATGCCGTGATGCGGCCAGCCGGACCATGAAACGCGGGCAAATGGGACACATCCGGCCGGCGAGACTGGTCAGCGGCCGTCTTCCACGAAACATTCTGCATGCCGGACCGCGGACCACGGCATCGAACCGCGGGCAAGTGGGACAGCCGGCGGCGGCGGGCGTCGTTCCGGTCTCCGCCAAAGCGCGGGCAAACGGGATCGAATCCGATTCGCAAACCAAGCGCGACCAAAGGGGACACATCCGCGACCAATGACGACACAGGTGCGGGCCGATGGGACACAACCGCGGGCGAAGGGGACACAACCGAATCGGTCCCTTTTGCCCGCGATTCGACGGCTGCCGCAGCCGGCGGAATCCTTCGCGCAAGTTCGCCGGCCCCATCCATGCCGGCCCCAAAGCCCCGCGGAGTTTTCCCCATGCCCACACCGACACCGTCCGCATCAGCGGCAAATCCCCCCGATACCAGACGGTGGGGACGGATTCCCGCCTGGTGGCTGGACCATCCCGGCCTGGACGCCGACGGCTTCGCCGTCCTGGCGGCGCTCGCCACCTTCGCCGACGAGGACGGCCTGTGCTGGCCGTCGCAATCGACGCTGGCCGCCAAGCTGAAGCGATCGCGCCCCACCATCAACCGCATCATCCAGGGTCTGAGCGACATCGGGCTGGTCGGGGTCGAGCACCGCCGCGGCCGCGATGGCGCCCGCCTGTCCTGCCTCTACCGCCTGCGCTTCACCCCGCTTGATGACGCAGCCGATGTCGCGGAAGCCCCCCACCGGGACTCCGCTGCCGCTCGCCCTGTCCAGCTTGCCGACAGGGATGACTCGGACATGCACAGCCCCTGTCCGCCGGCGAGTCAGGAACAGGTTCATTCCAAACAGATTCCAGACTCGCTCGCTTCGGGCGGGCACGGCCGGGCGCAGACGGTTCCGGAGGACTGGATGCCGACCGCCGACGATCTCGCCTGGGCCAAGGCCCGTCACGCCGAGATCGACCTCGGCCGCCATGTCGAGGGGTTCATCCTGCGCTGCCGGGCCCACGGCTACCGCTACCGCGACGTCTCGTCCGCTTGGCGCGCCTGGCTGGCGCAGGATGCCGCTGCCGGCAAGGCCCCGGTCGTCCGCAACCGCCCGTCTGTGGCAGTGAGCGCCCCGACCACCCGTCCGTCCGCCGCCGCCGAACAGCGGCTCGGCGCCTGGGCCGCCGCCGCGGCGGAACTGCGCCAGCGCGCCGCCGCAACCCCCTCCTGGTCCTGAGAAGGGGAGACCAATGACCGCCCCCAAGAGAAACGCCACCATCACCGTCCTGCCGCGATCCCCGTCCTCGCCGGCCCCATGCTCGCTGGCCGCAGCCTTCGATCCGGCCCTGCCGGCGCCCAATCGGCAGGCCCGCCTGACCGCCGCGCTGCCGCCCGCGCTTCGGCAGCGTCTCGCCCAGGGCCGGACCGACCGCCGTCCACGGTTCGGAGAAGACGGCTTCGACGGCATGATCGAGCTGTGGTCGCCGCCGGACGGCGTGACCGCCGCCGAGGCCGCGCTCGCCCGCCATAGCCTCGAGGAACTCTACGCGACCGTGCTGGCTCCGGCCGACAGCGACCATCTGCTCGGCCGCGTGCTGACCCTGCTCAGCCATTTCCCCGCCAAGGGGCTGTCGCCCGAGGTCGAGCGGATGATGGCGCTCGACTGGGCCGAGGATCTGGGCGAATACCCGGCCTGGGTCATCGACGCCGCCGCCCGCAACTGGCGCCGCAGCCGGAAATGGCGCCCGTCCATCGCCGAGATGCGGGCCCTGTGCGAGGAGCTGTGCGCGCCCGAACGCGCGCTGGCCGACCGGCTGGGCGCGCTTGCCGCGGCCGCCCCGCGCGATGCCCGCGGCGCGGACCTGCAGGCGGTCGCGACCGGGGCGCTGCGCCGGATGGGCGGGATGGGATGATGTTGGCCCCGGGCGATCCTTGCGGTGGACGGTGCTTGCCGGCGGTCCATATCATGTGGCCCGTCCGCTTCACGTTGCCGACCGATGCCCGACAGCCCTCATATCCCGTCCTCCTCCGCTCCCCGCTTCGGCTGGTGCTGCCAGTATGTGCCGCCCGATGGCGACGCCGGACTTGCCAAGCGCATGAACCCCGGCACCGTCACCATCGCGACGCTGAGCAAGCTGGGGCCGGCCCGCGCCGAGGAAAAACTGACGGAGGTGCTGCGCCGCAACCTGCTGGCCCTGCATCTGCAACTGGACGAGGTCGCCCGGCATCCGGCCTACCGCCGCCTGCTGCGCGTCAACAGCGGCCTGCTGCCGGCCTACACGCACGGGATCGGACGGCCGCTCTACCGCCAGCCGGGCATCCAGGCGCTTGTGCAGAGCGGGCTGGAGCATGCCGGCCGCAAGGCGATGGAGGCGGGCATCCGCATCGGGCTGCATCCGGACCAGTATTGCGTCCTGAACAGCGCCAATCCCTCCACCCTCGACAATTCGGTGGCGGAGCTGGAATACCATGCCGACATCCTGCGGATGATGGGGCTGGCCGGCGGCTGGCACCCGCAAGGCGCCCACGTCAACATCCACGGCGGCGGGCGCGGGGAGGGGATCGCCGGCTTCCGCCGCGGCCTCGCCCTGCTGTCGGAGGATGCCCGCAACCTGCTGACCGTCGAGAACGACGAGATGTCTTTCGGCCTGGACGACCTGCTGCCGCTGGCCGATGCCGTGCCGATCGTTCTCGACCTCCACCATCACTGGGTCCGCACGCAAGGGGAGTATCTGCGTCCCGAGGATCCGCGAATCGCCACCGTCATCGGCTCCTGGCGCGGCGTGCGTCCCGTCGCCCATATCAGCGTGTCGCGCGAGGATCTGCTGGCGGACTGGCCGGCCGACAGCCTGCCGGACTATGCGGCGCTGGCGGCGCGCGGGCTGACCACGAAGGATCTGCGCGCCCATTCCCAGCGAATGTGGAACCGCGCGGTCAACCGGCTGGTGGCTGACCACCTCTCCTGGGCCGATTTCGAGGTGGAGGCCAAGGCCAAGAATCTCGCGGTCGACGATCTGGAGCTGGACGCCCTCGGCAGCGGGGCTGTCTCGCCCGATCTGCAGCCTTGACCGACGGTTGTACTCAACTACTCTGTTGGCGGAGACGGACGACAGCCGATTGAATTCATGTGAGGGTTTGGACGTGGCCGACGACATCCGGGATGAAAACCTGGACGCGCTTTCGCAGCTGCAGGCGATGCTGGACACCGTGCCCGATGGGGTCGTCGTCATCGATGACCAGGGCCGGATCAAGACCTTCAACCCTGCCTGCGAGCGGCTGTTCGGCTGGACCGCCGCCGAGGTGATCGGCCGCAACGTCAAGATGCTGATGCCGTCGCCTTATCGGGAGGAGCATGACGGCTATCTGGAACGCTACCACCGCACGGGAGAGCGGCGGATCATCGGCATCGGCCGCGAGGTGACCGGCCTGCGCAAGGACGGCTCCTGCTTCCCCATGGATCTGTCGATCGGCGAGGCGAGCCAGGACGGCGCCCCCGTCTATATCGGCATCATCCGCGACCTGACCGCGGCCAAGCAGGCGGAGGCGGCGCTGCGGGAGCGCGAGGCGCGGCTGACCTCCATCCTGCAAACCGTGCCGGAAGCCATCATCGTCATCGACGAGAAGGGGCTGATCGAATCCTTCAGCCCGGCGGCCGAACGGCTGTTCGGCTATGCGGCGGCGGAGGTGATCGGCCGCAACATCAGCATGCTGATGCCCTCGCCCTACCGCGAGCAGCATGACGGCTACCTGGAGCGCTACGGGCGGACCGGAGAGCGCCGCATCATCGGCATCGGCCGCATCGTCTCCGGCCAGCGGCGCGATGGGTCGGTCTTCCCGATGGAACTTGCGGTGGGCGAGGTTCTGCTCGCCGGCCGGCGCTGCTTCACCGGCTTCGTCCGCGACCTGACCGAGCGTCAGGCGACCGAACGGCGCCTGCAGGAACTCCAGTCGGAATTGCTGCATGTCAGCCGGGTCAGTGCCATGGGGCAGATGGCCTCGACGCTGGCGCATGAGCTGAACCAGCCGCTGACCGCCGTCATCAACTACGCCAAGGCCGCCAAGCGGCTGATGGAACGGCCGGACACGGTATCCAAGGCGATGGACATGGTGGACAGGGCGAGCGCCCAGGCGACCCGCGCCGGCCAGATCATCCGCCACCTGCGCAGCTTCATCGAAAAGGGCCAGACCCACCGCTCGGTCGAGCCGCTCAACAAGGTGGTGGAGGAAGCGAGCGCGCTCGCCCTGGTCGGCGCCAAGGACCGCGAACTGCATGTGCGCTTCGACTTCGACGCCGAGGATCCGCTGGTCCTCATCGACAAGGTCCAGGTCCAGCAGGTGATCCTCAACCTCGTCCGCAACGCGATCGAGGCGATGGCGCAGGGGACCCCGGCAGGAGCGCAGCGGGTGCTGACCGTCCACACCGGTGCGGAGCCGGGCGAGCCCGCCTTCCGCCGCGTCGCCGTCAGCGACAGCGGTCCCGGCGTGCCGGAGACGGTGCGCGCCCAGCTGTTCCAGCCCTTCGTCACCACCAAGAGCAGCGGCATGGGACTGGGCCTGTCGATCTGCCGCTCCATCATCGAGGCCCATGGCGGACGCCTGTGGCTGGAGCCGCCGGCATCTCCGCCCGAATCGGGGGCCTGCTTCTCCTTCACCGTTCCGCTGTCCGCATCCGATGCCGCTGCGGATGCCATCCCGGAGGCCGGCGATGCCCGCTGACGCCATGCCCCACGCCGGATCCGACTTGGCCGCCGACCTCACCGTCTTCATCCTCGACGACGACGACGCCATCCGCGATTCCCTGGAGGTCCTGCTGGATTGCGCCGGGTTTCGGGTGGAAAGCTTCTCCACCCCGCTCGGCTTCCTGGAGTCCGGCGCGCCGTCGCGTCCCGGTTGCCTGCTGGTCGACGTGCGGATGCCGCAGATGAGCGGCCTGGACGTGCAGGAACGGTTGAGCCGCGGCGGCCACGCCATGCCGGTGGTGGTGATGACTGGCCATGGCGACGTGCCGCTCGCCGTGCGCGCCATGAAGGCGGGGGCGGTCGATTTCGTCGAGAAGCCGTTCGAGGAGGAGGCGCTGCTCGCCGCCGTGCGCTCCGCCCTCACCCTTGCCCTCGCCCGCGTGGCGGAAAGCCGGACGGCGGACGCCGCTCCGCCGGACGCGGCCCAGGAACAGCCGACACCTCCGGCTGCCGTCTCGGCGCCGCCGGAGGTTCTGGCCCGCCTCGCCGCCCTGACGCCGCGGGAACTCGACGTGCTGCGCTGGCTGGTGGCCGGCAAGTCGAACAAGGTGATCGCCTTCGAACTGTCGATTAGCCCGCGCACCGTCGAGATCCATCGCGCCCGAGTGATGGAGAAGATGCGGGCCGACAGCCTGCCGACCCTGGTGCGCATGGCGATCGCCGCGGGCGTGGTCCCCGGCGGCGGGTGATCTGCATCAAAACAGTGCCGCATACGCAATGGTCCGTATATCGGCACCCTCCGCAGACTTTTATCTTCCATGACGCGCCGCACCCTCGGCGCTGTTCTTGTCTGCATGGAAGTTCGGAGGCCGTCATGGATCACCTGGGCAACAAGCCGGGCAACGGACCGGGCGGGATGCCGGGTGCCGGAATCGTCCACATCGTCGACGACGATGAGCCGGTCCGCGACTCCCTGAAAGCGCTGCTGGAGGCCTTCTCCTTCGACGTGCGGGACTTCTCGTCCTGCCGCGAGTTTCTCGACCGCTACGACGGAAACCCGCAGGGCTGCCTCGTTCTCGACCTGCACATGCCGGTGATGAGCGGGCTGGAATTCCTGGAACGCCATCGCGGCGATCTGCACGGCATGCCGGTGATCATGGTGTCCGGCCGCGGCGACCCTGCGACCTTCGCCCGCGCCAAGGAGGCCGGCGTCGTCGCCGTGCTGGAGAAGCCCTTCGACGAGGATCAGCTGATCGACATGCTGAACGGCCTGATGCCGTCGGCCGCCGCCGCCTGATCCCATACGGTCCGCTACGTAGGTACACTTACGTACGCAAACTTCCTTAGGTACATCACCGAACTGCACAGGACGACGGCGGATCGATAGGGTCAGGCCATCAGATGCACCCCGGAGCGAACCGGAGCGCACCGCACCGCAAAGGTCGAGGCCACCATGTCCACGCACGCCGCCATTGCCGCCCACGCCAACCGCGCCGTTCCTGGTTATCTGGTCTCCGCCCTGGCGATGACGCCGAACGCCGGGATGGGCGCCGCCGTCCAGCCGCGCAACCTCACCGACCCGCTCGCCAGCCTGGGCCACTCCAAGGTCTATGAGCGCGAGACGACGGTGTTCAGCGAAGGCGATGCGGCCGGCTCGGTCTTCCGGGTTATGAGCGGCATGGTCCGCCTCTACAAGATGCTCCCCGACGGCCGGCGCCAGATCATCGGCTTCCTGCAGGCCGGCGACATGATGGGGCTGGCCTTCGCCGCCCAGTATCTCTACACCGCCGAAACCGTCACGGCGACCACCATCCAGCGCATCCCGCGCCTGGAGCTGGACGCCATGATGGACGCGCAGCCGGCCTTCGCCCGCAAGCTGCTGTCGGCGACTACCTCGGAGCTGATGGCGGCGCAGGACCAGATGGTTCTGCTGGGCCGCAAGACCGCCGCCGAGAAGGTCGCCACCTTCCTGCTGCGTCTCAGCGACCGCAAGGGCGGCGAGCAGACCATCGACCTGCCGATGGGCCGCAGCGACATCGCCGACCATCTGGGCCTGACCACCGAGACCGTGTCGCGCACCCTGACCAAGCTGAAGTCGAGCCGCCTGATCCGCATCCTCGTCGGCGGCAAGCTGGACCTGCTGGACCGCGACGCCCTGGCCGACCTCGCCGGCGGCTTCTGATCCCTACCGCCTGATTTTCAAGAGTTTCGAAGAACCGGCCGTGCGCCGGGCGCCCCACATGTTCGCTGGTCGCCCGGGATCGCAGCGGTGCGCCTGAACGGCACATCCCTCGGCCTTTCCGCACTCATCACCGCGACGGCGTCACGGCGTTCTTCGCGGACAGCAAGTGGATGATGACCATGACCGTCACGACCCTTTCCGACCTGAATGCCATGATCGCCCGCGTGAAGGCGGCGCAAGCGCGCTTTGCCGAGTATCCGCAGGAGAAGGTCGACCTGATCTTCCGCAGCGCCGCTCTGGCCGCCGCCGACGCCCGCATCCCGCTCGCCAAGATGGCGGTGGCGGAGACCGGCATGGGCGTGATGGAGGACAAGGTCATCAAGAACCACTTCGCCGCCGAGTACATCTACAACAAGTACAAGGACGACAAGACCTGCGGCGTGCTGTCGGAGGACGATGACGCCGGCATCCTCACCATCGCCGAGCCGGTCGGCCTGATCTGCGGCATCGTCCCCACCACCAACCCGACCTCCACCGCCATCTTCAAGGCGCTGATCGCGCTGAAGACCCGCAACGGCCTCGTCCTCTCCCCCCATCCCCGCGCCCGCAAATCGACCTGCGAAGCCGCCCGCCTGGTGCTCGCCGCCGCGGTCGAGGCCGGCGCCCCCGACGACATCATCGGCTGGATCGACGAGCCCTCGCTGGAGCTCTCCAACGCCGTCATGCACCACCCCGACATCAACCTGATCCTCGCCACCGGCGGGCCGGGCATGGTCAAGGCAGCCTATTCCTCCGGCAAGCCCGCCATCGGCGTCGGCGCCGGCAACACCCCGGCCGTCATCGACGAGTTCGCCGACATCAAGCGCGCGGTCGCCTCCATCCTGATGTCCAAGACCTTCGACAACGGCGTGGTCTGTGCGTCCGAACAGTCGGCGGTGGTGGTCGATGCCGTCTATGACGCCGTGCGCGACCGCTTCGCCCATCATGGCGGCTACATCCTGTCGGCCCGCGAGGCCGACGCCGTGCGCAAGGTCCTGCTGACCGACGGCCACCTGAACGCCGACATCGTCGGCCAGCCCGCCCACGCCATCGCCGCCATGGCCGGCCTCAACGTGCCGGTCGCCACCAAGGTGCTGATCGCCGAAGTCACGGACGTCGACGAGGCCGAGCCCTTCGCCCACGAGAAGCTCTCGCCCACCCTGGCGCTCTACCGCGCCAAGGACTTCCTTGAGGCTTGCGACAAGGCCGCCGCCCTGGTGGCGCTCGGCGGCATCGGCCACACCTCGGCGCTCTACACCGACCAGGACCAGCAGGCCGACCGCATCCGCCATTTCGGCGACAAGATGAAGACCGCCCGCATCCTGATCAACACGCCGTCGTCCCATGGCGGCATCGGCGACCTCTACAACTTCCGCCTCGCGCCGTCGCTGACGCTGGGCTGCGGGTCCTGGGGCGGCAACTCGATCTCCGAGAATGTCGGGCCGCAGCACCTGATCAACAAGAAGACGGTGGCGAAGCGGGCCGAGAACATGCTGTGGCACAAGCTGCCCAAGTCGATCTATTTCCGCCGCGGCTGCCTGCCCTTCGCGCTGGAGGAACTGCGCGGCAAGAAGCGCTGCCTGATCGTCACCGACCGCTTCCTGTTCGAGAACGGCCATGTCGCCGACAGCGTCCGCGTACTGAAGTCGCTGGGTCTTGAGGTCGAAACCTTCTTCGAGGTCAGTGCCGACCCGACGCTGGCGGTGGTGCGCAAGGGCGTCGCTCTGGCGAACGCTTTCCAGCCCGACGTAATCCTGGCGCTGGGCGGCGGCTCGCCGATGGACGCGGCCAAGATCATCTGGGTGATGTACGAGGCGCCGGAGGTTGCCTTCGAAGATCTGGCGCTGCGCTTCATGGACATCCGCAAGCGCATCTACACCTTCCCCAAGCTGGGCGTGAAGGCGCAGCTGGTGGCGGTGCCGACCACGTCGGGCACCGGATCGGAGGTGACGCCCTTCGCGGTGGTGACCGACGAGCGCACGGGCACGAAGTACCCAATCGCCGACTATGAGCTGACGCCGACGCTGGCGATCATCGACGCCAATCTGGTGATGGACATGCCCAAGGGTCTGACCGCGGCGGGCGGCATCGACGCGGTGACCCACGCGCTGGAGGCCTATGTCTCGGTGGTGGCGAACGAGTACACCGACGGGCAGGCGCTGCAGGCGTTGAAGCTGTTGAAGGAGAACCTGCCGTCTGCCTACCGCAACGGGTCGAAGGACCCGAAGGCGCGGGAGCTGGTTCACAACGCCGCCACGCTGGCCGGCATCGCCTTTGCCAACGCCTTCCTGGGCGTGTGCCATTCGATGGCGCACAAGCTGGGGGCGGAGTTCCACATTCCGCACGGCATCGCCAACGCCCTGCTGATCGCCAACGTGATCCGCTACAACGCGGCGGACATCCCGACCAAGCAGACGGCGTTCAGCCAGTATGACCGGCCGAAGGGGGTTGCGCGCTATGCGCAGATCGCCCGGCATCTGGAACTGGGCGGCAGCCGCGACCATGAGCGGGTGGAAAAGCTGATCGGCTGGGTCGAGGAGCTGAAGCAGGCCTTGGAGATCCCGGCCTCGATCCAGGCGGCGGGGGTGCCGGAGGCGGCGTTCCTGGCGCGGGTCGATGCGATTGCCGAAGCCGCCTTCGACGACCAGTGCACCGGCGCCAACCCGCGCTATCCGCTGGTCGCCGAGATCAGGCAGCTGCTCCTCGACAGCTACTACGGCCGCGCCTATGCCGAGCCGGAGAGCGACCGCAGCCCGGCGGCGCTGAGTGTGGTCGGCCAGACGAAGACGGCCGCCGAGTAAACCGCAAGCGCAATCCTGCGTG
>JAFAFA010000122.1 GCA_023423695.1 Pseudomonadota bacterium
AGATACCGGCCCGCGCGACGCCGTGTTTGAGTGAGACACAGCGCCGGGCATCCGGAATCGTGCCGCGCGCACCTGACGGGCGGAAGGCGTCAAGGTCGGCGTATCGGGCCAGCTTGCGCTGAACCGCACTGGCTGCTTCTGGCGCTTTGCGGTCCGGGCCAAAGGGCCGTTTTGGGTCAGGAGCAGGCGCAGCTGACTTTGGCGCGTAAATCGCCGTGAAAACGGAGTCCAGCGACCGGTGGCGGGTAATCATGCGCCCTTGCGGGAGACGGGCATGCCGAGGGTGGCCATGATGTTCAGGACCTTGCAGCTGACGGCGGCTTCGACCTTCTGCGTGGGCAGAGTCCGGGCACGGAGGCTGCGGCTGATCACCTGTTTGTAGCGCATCATCGCCACCTCGCCCAACGAGCGGCGGCCGTACCGGACGGCCCGCTGCCAGGCCACCCGACCACACTCGGCAATCTTCTGTATGTGGCGGTCGCGCTGGCTGGGGGCATTTCCGTTCGTGGCGCTCGGCACCGCCGTCGAGCGCGGCGGGATGATCACCTCCGCCGCAGGGCTATGGGTGGCGACCGCACGGTAGACCGGCTCACCGTCGTACGCGCCGTCGGCCAGCACCGTGCCGAGCGGGCGGGCGATCTGGTCGAGCAACGGGCGAACCAGAGAGGTATCCCCTTCCTCGTTGGACGTCAGCTCCGAGGCGAGGATCTCGCCGGTATCGGGATTGACGGCCAGATGGAGTTTGCGCCAGCTCCGGCACGCTTGGCCGCCGTGCTTTTCCAAATGCCACTCGCCCGTGCCGAACACCTTCAGCCCGGTGGAATCGATGACCACGGTGACCGGCCCGTCCGCCTTCGCTAGATCGCTTACCACCTCCAGGTCAGCGCTGCGCCGGGAGAAGGTGGTGTGATCAGGGACCGGCAATTCCAGGCCGAGCAGGCGCATGAGCGATCCCAGCAGTCCCTCGGTCTGGCGCCACGGCCGACCGAACGCCAGGCGCAGCAGCATCCCGGCTTCGATCGCCGAGTCCGAGTAGCGCACCAGCCGGCCGCGCCGCCCCATGGCGGGCGGCGTCCACGCGGTGATCGCCTCCGGCGACACCCAGATCGTCAGGTCACCCCGCCGGCGCAGCGCCGCATCGTAAGCCGACCAGTTCTCAACCCGATAGCGGGCCCTCGGGATCTTGTGGCGGCGGGGCTCGTTGGCCTTGTACGGCATCGGGGGCTCGGCTTCAGCGGGCCGCCTCTATACCCGCTCCCCGTCCCGACCGCCACCAGCCCGGCCTTTTTGCACCAACGTCCCTTGTGCGGCATCGCGGGAATTCCAACTGACGAAGAACGGCGCCCCGACCTTCCCCACCAGATCCATCCGTGCAACAACGCGGCACCATTGTGCGGTCCTATCGCAGGCTGAAGGTCGACCAGTCCTTTATCCGCTATCTGGAGGAGGATGCCGACGACCTGATCATCGTGAAGAGCATCATCGTCCTTGCCCAGGGCCTCGACTGTGCGGTGTTCGCCGAGGGGGTGGAAAAGGTCGAGCACGGCACCACCCTGCTGACGCTGGGATGCGACCTGGGCCAGGGCTATGGCATCGCCCGGCCGATGCCGGCCTCCGCCTTCCTGCCCTGGATGCGCGGCTTGGCCCCCGATCGCGCGTGGTTGGAGACGCTGGCCCTGGGGCAGGACGGATACGCCGACGCAACCCTGCCGGCGCGCGTCTCCTGACAGGCGGCGTCTCCTGACAGGCCGCGCTTGCACTTCGGCCGGTCTCCATGCCTCATTGAGCCGATCGGATCGGAACGACGGACAAAATCATGCGTGAAATCCTGAAGATGGGTGATCCCCGGCTCCAGCGGGTGGCGAGGCCGGTCGAGGACATTCACGACCCGGTATTGAAGTCGCTGATCGCTGAGATGTTCGAAACCATGTATGCCACCAACGGCGCGGGATTGGCTGCGCCGCAGATCGGCGTCGACCTGCGGGTGATCATCTTCGGCTTCGACTCCAATCCGCGCTATCCGGACGTGCCGCCGGTGCCGGTCACCACGCTGATCAACCCCTGGTTCGAAAAGCTCACTGACGAGGTGGAAGAATCCTGGGAGGGCTGCCTGTCGGTTCCGGGAATGCGCGGCATGGTTCCGCGCTGTGCGCACATCCGTTATGGCGGCACGCTGGAAGACGGCACGACGCTCGTCCGCGAGGCGAAGGGCTTCCACGCCCGGGTTTTCCAGCACGAGTTCGACCATCTCGACGGCTTTCTCTATCCCCAGCGGATCGTAGACATGACGAAATTCGGGTTCATCGACGCCCTGTTCCCCGATTCCGGGCTCGCGGATCTGGAAGCGCACTGACGCGGCACGGCTCGTGTCTCATGCAGGAGATTCATCGTTCGATGAAATAATGCCATTTTTGGTCATGACCGGCGTCTGCTACCACCTGATGAAAGCTCCCTGACACGCCACCCTCATCACGATGGGTGCGCGCCAGGGGCTTCGGCGGACATCGGGGAGACGAAGGATGACGGCTACTTATCGCGCCATGGCGGTCACCGCTCCGGGCCGGCTGGAGCTTGTCGAGAGGCCGGTCCCGGTTCCAGAGGCGGGCGAGGTGCTGATCGCGGTCGAGGCCTGCGGCATCTGCGGGGCCGACCGCGGCGATGTCGAAAAGGCGGATCCCGCGCTGGGCCGGGTTCCGGGCCATGAAGTGGTCGGGCGGATCGCTGCCCTCGGGCCGCAGGTGCCGTCGATCTGGACGGTCGGCCAGCGCGTCGGCATCGGCCGTTTCGGCGGGCATTGCGGCGATTGCCGGGAGTGCCGCCGCGGCAGGTTCCACCTGTGCCGGCAGCAGCCGGTGATGGGAGCGAGCCGCGACGGCGGCTATGCCGAGATGATGACCGCTCGCGCCACCGGCCTCGTTTCCATCCCCGACGACCTCTCCTCGCAGGAAGCCGCGCCGATCCTGTGCGCGGGCCTCGCCACTTTCAACGGGCTGAAGGCAGCCGGCGCCGGACCGGGCGACACTGTCGCCGTCCTCGGCATCGGCGGTCTTGGCCATATGGCGGTGCAATATGCCCGCCGGATGGGCTTCCGCGTCATCGCCATCGGCCGTGGGCAGGACATCGCCGCGGATGCCTTGGCGCTTGGCGCACACCGTTATGTCGATACCGAACGGGAAGACGCCGCCGCCGTGCTGACGGGATTGGGAGGTGCCGCAGCGCTTCTGTCGACCATCGGCGACATGGGTGTGGCCGGATCGGTAATGCCCGGGCTTGCGCCGGAGGGGCGGCTGGTGCTCCTCGGCATCGGCAAGGATCCGCTGGCAGTGTCGACGGGACATCTGGTGGGCGGCGAGCGGTCCATCGTCGGCTCGATCACTGGTTCACCCTGGGACAACAAGCGGGCGCTCGATTTCAGCGTGCTGACCGGCGCCCGCCCCTGGATCGAGACCCTGCCGCTGGCACGGGCCGACGAAGCGTTCCGCAAAATGCTATCCGGGAATGTGAAGTTCCGGATGGTGCTGACCATGGGAGGGTCCGCCGTTGCACCTCAATGACGATCTGAGCCGGTTGGTCACCGTCCAGGCCGGCACCCTCGCCTGGATGCCCAGCCCCATCGCCGGTGTCGACCGCCGGATGCTCTACCGCGTAGGCAGCGAGGTCGCCCGAGCCACCTCGGTCGTGCGCTATGCCCCGGGCAGCGCCTTTCCCGCCCATCCCCATCCCGGTGGCGAGGAAATCCTGGTGCTCGACGGCACCTTACAGGACGAGCACGGCGATTACCCGGCAGGAACCTATTTCCGCAACCCGCCCGGCACGCGCCACAGCCCCGCCGCGGCGAACGGCTGCACCATCCTGGTGCGGCTCTGGCAGTTCCGCGCGGGCGATCGCAAGCAGATCGTCCGCCGGCCCGGCGAGGGCGAGGCGGCACCCCTGCGCGACGGGGCATCGGCGGCGCGGCTTCTCTTCGATGACGGTGCCGAGCGGGTGGTGATCGAGGACTGGAAGCCCGGTGCGACGGTAACAATTCCCAACCGACGCGGCCTGGAACAATTCATCATCTCCGGCCACCTGATCCAGGACGGCGAGGTTCTCGCCCCCTACGGCTGGTGCCGGCTGCCGGTGGAGCACGACTTCGCCGCCGTCGTCGGACTGGAGGGCGCCAGCCTGTGGATCAAGGACGCGCCGTTGCAGCACCCCGACATCCTGCCAATTCCAGAACGCACCCGAGAGGGCACCAACCAATGACAGAGACACAGGTCGTCATTCTCGGCGGCGGTCTTGCCGGGCTGAACGTGGCGCGACTGCTGCATCGGACCGGCATCGGCTTTCAGCTCTATGAGGCCCGCGACCGGCTCGGCGGCCGCATCCTGACGGTGAATGCCGCCGGGGAGCCGGATACCGACGGCTTCGATCTCGGCCCGTCCTGGTTCTGGCCGGACATGCAGCCCGCCATCGGCGCGCTGGTCGCCGAACTGGGGCTCGCGAGCTTCGGCCAGCACAGCAAGGGCGATGTGGTGTTCGAGCGGATGTCGCGCGAACGCCCCCACCGCCTCCCCGGCCTTGATCAGGACCCGCAGTCGCTGCGCCTCGCCGGCGGCTCCGCCACGGTCATCCGCGCCCTGGCGAACTCGCTCCCGCCGGGCCAGGTTCGGACCAGCGCCCAGGCGGTCGCCTTGCGTCTTCTCGAAGAGGGTGTGGAGGTCACGCTGCGCCATGGCAACAGCCGTGAGGAGACGGTACGCGCCGTACAGGTCATCGCCGCCCTGCCGCCGCGCCTGCTGGAAAGCACGGTCGGGCTTTCCCCCGACCTGCCGCCGGAGACCCGCCGGCTGTGGCAGGACACCCCCACCTGGATGGCGCCCCACGCCAAGTTCTTCGCCGTCTACGACCGCCCGTTCTGGCGCGATGCCGGCTTCTCCGGCACGGCACAGAGCATGGTCGGACCCATGCCGGAAATGCACGACGCCACCACCGCATCGGGACAGGCTGCGCTCTTCGGCTTCCTCGGCGTCGGCGCCGCCGACCGCGCCCGCATCGGCGAAGCGGCGCTGACCTCCGCTTGCCTTGCCCAGTTCGCGCGCCTCTTCGGGCCGGAAGCCGCCCACCCGCTGACGACGCTGTGGAAGGATTGGGCCGCCGACCCGCTGACGGCGGCCCCCGCCGATCCGTCTTCCGCCGGCCATCCGGCACCGGCCGAGCGCTGGGTGGGCGGCCCGTGGCAGGACCGGCTCATCCTGGCCGGCAGCGAGGTCAGCCCGAGCGAGGCCGGCTATCTCGCCGGAGCGGTGGAGGCGTCAGAACGCGCCGTGCAGGCGGTGAGCCGGCGGTTGCAGGACCGGACGGGAGAGCGGGCATGACGGCGCCGGACATGACGGCATCCCACCGGCGGATCGACCATCTGGTCCTGGCGGTCCGGGACCTCGACCGCGCCGCGGCCTTCTACGAAAGCCTCGGCTTCCAGGTCGGTGCCCGCAACCGCCATCCCTGGGGCACCGAGAACCGTCTGGTCCAGTTCCGATCCTCCTTCCTCGAACTGATCACGGTGGGAAACGGCATTCTGATCCCGCCGCATGCCCCCGGACGCTTCAGCTTCGGCGCCTTCGTCCGCGACTATCTGGACAGGCGCGAAGGCCTCGCCATGGTCGTGCTGGACAGCGGCAACGCGCCGGCCGATGCGGCGGAGTTCGCGCGGACGGGGATCGGCCGGTTCGAGCCCTTCCATTTCGAACGCAAAGGCCGACGGCCGGAAGGCGGCGAAATCGTCGTCGCCTTCTCCCTGACCTTCGCGCTCGACCCGCGCCTGCCCGACACGTCCTTCTTCGTCTGCCAGCAGCACAATCCGGAAGCCTTCTGGAACCCCGCCTTCCAGCAGCATGCGAACGGCGCCGCCAATGTCGCATCGGTGACGCTGGAAGTCCGCGACCCGTCGGCGCACGCGGAGTTCCTCGCGGCCTTCACCGGCGTCGCCGGGCAAACCGGCGGCAAGCCGGGCATCGTCTTTCCGCTTCAAGCCGATGGCCGACTGGTGGTCGCGCCGGACACCGGCGCCCCCGGCCACATGAGCTATCGGGTCGCGGTCACCGATCCGGCTGCCGTTGCCGAACGCCTCGGCCGCCTGGGCATCCCGTTCCAAACTGCCGACGATGTCGTGACCATCGATGCCGATGCGGCTTTCGGTGTGGCGATCCGGTTCGGTGCGTCCGAAAAGCCCCGTTGACACTCCGGCGGAAGGCAGTGGACGGGCTCAACACCGGCCCACTGCCCTCTCCCATTGCCCTCGCCGTTGCCGCGCAGGACTTCCAAGAACCGGTCCAGCACCAGATTGGGCTGGGCTCCCTTCTTCGTCACTACCTGGAACTTCAGGGCGTGATGGTAGGTGCCGGGCAACAGCGCCTGCATCATGCCGCGCTCGACCCATTGCCCCGCATAGTGGATGGGCAGGAAACCGACATAGCATCCGGTCAAGATCAGGAACGCCACCCCCTCTCGGTCGGTGGCGGTGGCGGTGTTGTTCAACTCGTGGGGAAGCTGCGCCTGGGTCGGCGCCACCGCGTCAGCCGCCTCGACCGCCTTCGGTTCTGTTGCAGCGTTTTCGACAGGGCTGGGATCGGGTAGAACCTCGGCCGGTTCGGCATCTGGGGTGGCGGGGTGATGCGATCCAAGAAGAGCCCGTTCAAGGGCCGGCAGTTCACGGCGGCGGTGATCCTGTGGGCGGTGCGCTGGTATCTGCAGTTCCCGACCAGTTACCGCGATCTGGAACGAATGCTGGCCGACCGCGGCGTCGTGGTTGATCACACGACGCGCTCTACCGCTGGATCCAGGCTTACGCCCCAGAGCTCGACAAGCGTCTGCGCCCGCACCTCCGCATGACGACCGGCTCCTGGCGGGTCGACGAGACGTATGTCAAGGTGAAGGGCCGCTGGGTGTATCTGTACCGCGCCGTCGATGCGCGCGGGCACACCATCGACTTCATGCTCAGCGCCAAGCGTGATGCCGCGGCCGCGCGCCGCTTCTTCCGCAAAGCCCTGAGGCAGCACACGGTCAACCCGCGCACCCTCACGGTGGACAAGAACGCCGCCTATCCGAGTGCGACCACGGCGATGAAGAAGGCCGGCGAGCTCTGGCGCTTTGCCAAGCTGCGGCAACGCAAGTACCTGAACAATATCGTTGAACAGGATCACCGGCGGATCAAACGGCTGGTCCGGCCGGGCCTCGGGTTCAAGAGCTTCCACACGGCGCGTCAGACGATTATCGGCTATGAGATCCTGGCGATGGTGCGCAAAGGGCAGGTCGCCGCCATGCCCGCCAACGACATGCGCATCCAGGCCTCCTTTATCGCCACCCTGTTCGGAGTTACCGCCTGACGATGCTGCCGCTGCGGCACTCCGCGCCTGCCGTCAAACTTTGCAACGGAACCACCTTTGGCGCCCCACCCGGCAGTACCGGCCTTTACATCGGGCCGGAACCCCTCGTTCATCCGGAACGCCTGCCCTGCCAACTCCGCCGGCGGCATCGAGTGGGCGAGCACTACCATGGCTTGGCGCACGTCGTCCAAATCGTCTCCGAACTTGCTGGCCAAGTTTCGTTCCACACTCACGGGTGTGATCGGCTTGCCTTGGCGCACTGCGCGTAGGCCGTCCTTGATGTGTATGGTGGGGATCGACAGTCCCATGAGGTCGATCTGGATCTCCTCACCATGCTGGAGCGCCTTGCGCTTATCGCTCACCGTTTCTAGGGTCGGCTCATAGATCCCGAGCCGAACGCCCTTGGCATGCGCTGTGAGACCGGATAGAGCCTTGCCCATGGTGAGCGCCTCATCGCAGTCCAGGCCCAGCCGCTCCGCCACCACGGCGGCCCACAGCGTCAGCACCGGAGCTCGGTTGATCGCGACCTTGCGATGTGAAGCCGACATGATCCCATACTGGTATTGACGCCCTCTCTTGAACGAAGGCCCAGCCCCGCGGTTCCCTTGGCCATCAGCTCCAAGTCCGTGGAAGTGGCATCTCCAAGAGGCGGTTTCCAGATCCCTCGTCCGATGCCCCCCTCTGGAAACCCGCTGATCTGCTGTCGGCTTCCTGTGCCTTTGGCACAGAGAGGCGGACATGGGACCGACAGTTGCGGGCTTGGTGGCGGGGATCGGCCTGTAGGCGTTGGTCGTCCATCGCTTCCCACTGTGGAGATCATCGAGACGCTTCGCTTCTACCTGCGTGAGGGCGTCCAGTGGCGCGAGCTTCAGGCGGCGGACGGGCGCGCCTCGGGCTCGACCCTCCGCCGCCTGGACGAGTGGCACACGACGGCGTTGCTCCGCCGTGTCTATGCCGTCCTCGTTCGTATGGTGCGCTCCGGTCCCGACGCCGCTGCCTGGGATGTTGTGGTCGACAGTTGCTCGGTACGGGCAAAGCGAGGCGGCGACTTGACTGGGCCGAACCCGACCGACCGCGGCAAGTCCGGCACCAAGTACCAC
>JAFAFA010000012.1 GCA_023423695.1 Pseudomonadota bacterium
CGCTCTCCGACCGTTTGGTGAAGCCGCTCAAGCCCCCGCCCATGCGCAGCGTGCGGATGCGGTCGCGCCGGCCGGTCAGGATCTTGTGCGGATAGCACTGGTGCCCGACGTCCCAGATCAGCCGGTCGTAGGGCGTGTCGAACACGTAATGGAGCGCCACCGTCAGCTCCACCACCCCAAGCCCGGCGCCGAGATGCCCGCCGGTCACCGATACGGCGTCCACGGTCTCGGTGCGCAACTCGTCTGCGAACTGGCGGAGCTGCTCGGGCTTCAGGGCCCGCAGCTTGGCTGGCGTCGGACAAAGGTCGAGCAGCGGAGTCTTGGTGGAGGTCACGTCGTGATGGTCCTCAAGCTCTGGTCAGGCGCGGCGCGCGACGACGAAGTCGGCGACCGCCTTCAACATATCGGCACGCCCATCGAAAATGTCCAAGTGCTGCGACGCCTGACTGGCGAGCATTTCCGCCTGGGCACGGGCACGGTCGCGGCCGAGGATCGACACGAAGGTCGCCTTGCCGGCCTGGGCGTCGCGGCCGACCGTCTTGCCGGTCTCCTCCGCCGTGCCCTCCACGTCCAGCAGATCGTCGACGATCTGGAAGGCGAGGCCGAGGTCGTGGGCGTAGGCGCGCAACGCCGTGCGCTGCGGCGGGTTGGCCTTGCCCAGAATGCCGCCGGCCTCGCAGGAGAAGGCGATCATCTCGCCGGTCTTCATGCGCTGCAGTCGGGTGGTGGTGCCGAGATCGAAGGTCTCATGCTCGGCGATCAGGTCCAGCATCTGGCCGCCGACCATGCCGTGGCCGCCGGACGCCTTGGCCAGCGCCGTCACCAGTTGGCAACGGATGTTGGGATCCTCGTGCGTGGCCGGATCCGCCAGCACCTCGAAGGCGAAGGTCAGCAGCCCGTCGCCGGCTAGGATGGCGGTCGCCTCGTCGAACTGGCGGTGGCAGGTCGGACGGCCACGCCGCAGCTCACCATCGTCCATCGCCGGCAGGTCGTCATGGATCAGGGAATAGCTGTGGACCATCTCCACCGCCGCGGCGGCACGGATGGCGCAGTCCGGGTTGACGCCGAACAGGGCTGCCGACTGCATCACCAGGAAGGGGCGCAGCCGCTTGCCGCCGTTCAGGCAGCCATAGCGCATGGCGTCGAACACCCGCGCTTCGGGCAGGTCGGTGGTCGGCAACAGGGCGTTGATCTTGACCTCGACCGCCTGGGCGATCTCGGCCAGCGCGGCTTTGAATTCGGTCTGGGAAATGGTCTGCACGTCAGTCGATCCGGGCGGGTTCGGTGCCGAGGGAGCCGTCGGCGCTCACGGTGATGCGGTCGATCTTGGCCTGCGCCTCGCGCAGCTTCATCTCGCAATGGCGCTTCAGCGCCGTGCCCCGCTCGTATGAGGAGATGGCGTCGTCGAGCTTGCCGCGCCCTTCCTCGAGCTGGCGGACGATCCGCTCCAGTTCGGCGAGCGCATCCTCGAAGCTGAGGGCGGCTATATCGGGCGGAATGGCGGCGCCGGAAACGGGGGCGGAAGACGTCGTGGAAGGGGGCATGTCGGGCAGAACCATCGATGGAACCTCAAGCCCGCGAAGGTATGCCCCGCCCACGTCCGGCGCAAGGCCCGAGGCACTCCGCCACCCCGCCCATTGCGGCCTATGTGCGGCCTATGCGTTCGGGCAGCCCCTCCCCCTTTCGGGAGAATGGAGCGCCCCCCAACAGGAAAGCCGCCGCTCAGCAGTACATCAGTTCGCGCACATGGGCGGCGCTGGCCGAGGCGAGGGCGCGCAGGTTGTATCCCCCCTCCAGCACCGAGACGATGCGCGCGCCGCAATGGGTGCGGGCCAGTTCGCCCAGCTTGCGGGTCGCCCAGACGAAATCGTCGTCGATCAGGTGCAGGCCGGCCAGCGGATCGCGCGAATGGGCATCGAATCCGGCGGAGATGATCAGCAGGTCCGGCTTGAAATGGTCGATGGCCGGCAGGATGGCGTGCGTCATCGCGTGGCGGAATTCGGGCGATCCCGCCATCGCCGGCAGCGGCGCGTTGACGCAGTTGCCGTACTCGCCCTTTTCGCCGGCATCCCCCGTGCCGGGATAGAGCGGCGACTGGTGGGTCGAGCAATAGAGCATGTCCGGGTCGTGCTGCAGGATGTCTTGCGTGCCGTTGCCGTGGTGGACGTCGAAATCCATCACCGCCACCCGCTGCAGCCCGTGCGCGGCGCGGGCATGATAGGCGCCGACCGCGGCGTTGTTGAACAGGCAGAAGCCCATCGCCTTCTCCCGTTCGGCATGATGGCCGGGCGGGCGCACGGCGCAGAAGGCGTTGCGCGACAGGCCGGTCGCCACCGCATCGACCGCGGCGCAGACCGCGCCGGCCGCGCGCAGCGCCGCCTCCCCCGATCCGGGCGAGACGACCGTGTCGGCATCGACGCCGGCGTGCTCCACCTCTGGAATCAGAGACAGCACGCGGTCGATGTGCTCTTGCGGATGCGCCCGCAGAAGCTGTTCAACCGTGGCGCGCGGCGCCTCCTGCCGTTCCAGCATATGGAACTCCTCCGTCTCCAGCGCGGCGAGCACGGCGCGCAGGCGGTCGGAGCATTCGGGATGACCGAGACCCGTGTCGTGCTCCAGGCACGCCGGGTGGGTGAACAGGGTGGTGAACATCGATTTTTCGGTCGTTATCGTTGGTTTTCGGGCGGCGTACGCAGCGTTTCCGAACACCATTCTTCCCGGATCGCTAATGAAAGTACAGGCTGAATCCAGGACGATTCGTCACAGCCCACTTTCGGGAGCCGGGGCAATCCGTGACACAATACGATGGTAACGGCAACGATGGGGTAACGGCAAAGATGGGCCGGGATCACGCCGTCGGTTGATCACGCCGTCCGTTCGATGACGAAGCGGAGGATGCCGCTCTCCTCCGCGACCGACAGCAGGCGGTTGCCGGTTGCCTCGCAGAAGGCGGGGAAGTCCTTGCGGGCGCCGGGATCGGTCGCCTCCACGGTCAGGGTGTCGCCGATGGCGATGGCCCTGATCGCCTTGCGGGCGCGCAGGACGGGAAGCGGGCACTGCAAGCCCTTGGTATCCAATGGATGATCGGTCATGAATGAAATGCTATCCCACCTGAGAACCGGTGTCATCGGCCGAGATGGACGAGGATGGCCGGACTCAACAAACGCAACCATCAGGTGTCTCATCCATCCGCCTATTGTTCCGTGATGCGAGAAAAAAGCGACTATCGGCGGTAATGGCGACGCCCAAGCCGGCGCCGTGACAATCGGTGCCAGGGTCCGGATGTCGGAATCCCACAGGTAGACAATTTCCGCTCAGTACGAATATACTAGGATACGAGCATTTTTCTTTGACGGGTTGCGCAATGACAGCCCGGCCGTAAAACGAATCGGAATGGACAGGGCAGCGGGAAAGCAATGAAGATCGAGGATTTGCAGGCAAACGCCCGTCGGGCGAGCGCGCTGCTCAAGGCGATGTGCAATGAGCGGCGCCTTCTCATCCTGTGCCACCTGAGCCAGGGCGAACGGTCGGTGGGCGAGTTGGAGGATCTGGTCGGGCTCAGCCAGTCGGCGCTGTCGCAGCATCTGGCCCGGCTACGCAACGACAATCTGGTCCGCACGCGCCGCAGCGCCCAGAACATCTACTACTCGCTGAACGGGCACGAGGCGCAGACGATCATGACGACGCTGCACGGCCTCTACTGCACCCCGGCGGAGGAAGCGGCCGACGGTCGCGAGGGCGACTCCGCCAACGGTTCCGCCAACGATCCCGGCAGCGACTGCTCCGACCTGCGCACCGCAGCAGCCGGCTGAACGGCACCACCGCATGAGGGGCGCAAGCCTCAGTCGCGCGCCAGCAGCGCAGCGGCCGCCAGCGCCACCCATCCCAGCATGAAGCTCCATCCTCCAGCGGGCGCCGTCATCGGCACCGGCAACGGACCGACCGTGGCCAGTGCATAGAGCGTGCCGCAGAACAGCAGGATTCCGGCACAGAACAGCCAGCCCGCGACCCGCAGGGCCAGTTGCCCGCCCGCCCTTCCGCCCAGCCGCCCGGCCAGCGCCACCAGCAGCACCAGCGCCAGCGCATGGGCCATCTGATACATCCCGGCGGTACGGAACCACTCCTGCGCCTGCGGCTGCCCCGCCAAGCCATGGCTGGCATAAGCGCCGGCGGCGACCGCGATGGCGCCGTTCAGCGCGGCGAAGACGATCCAGATGCGGTCGGTCACTCCCACGGACGTTCTTCCCTTCCTTCCCGATCACCACCTGCACATGGGCGGTGCTATCCTGCCGCCTGTCTACACGCAGGGCGCCCGCACGGGCAAGAAAACGACCATGACCACAATCCCCTCCCCGGCTACTCCACTCGTCAGCATCCTCACACCCACATGGCAGCGGGAAGATTACCTGCCCCGCCTGCATGCCTGCATCCAGGCGCAGACCCATTCCGAGATCGAGTGGCTCATCTTCGACGACAGCCCGCGCCCGTCGGCCTATCTCAAGCCGCTGGCGAACCCGCGGCTGAAGTATTTCTATTCGCCCAGCCGCTACGCGATCGGCGAGAAGCGCAACATCCTCGCCGAACATGCCAAGGGCTCGGTGATCGTCCACATGGACGACGATGATTTCTACGCGCCCGCCTATGTGGAGCGGATGCTGGACCGGCTGGAACAAGGCCACGACCTGGTGAAGCTGTCGGGCTGGTTCCTCTACAGCACGGCGCACCGACGCTTCGGTTACTGGGACACCGCACAAGGCGGCTCGCACCACCGTTGGGGACGGCAGGGCTGCAGCTATGTCGAGGCACCGGAGGCCCCGCCTTCGCCTGAGAATCTGGACGGTTACGGTTTCTCCTACGCCTACCGCCGTGCGGTCTGGGAAGCGGTGCGTTTTCCCGCGGTGAATGCCTGCGAGGATGCGCCGTTCGTAAAGGCCGCGCGAGAACGCTTCCGCGTCGGCGCCTTCCCGGATGCGGAGGGGCTGTGCCTGCACATGTTGCACGCCCGCAGCACCAGCCTTTGCCTGCCGCAGTACGAGTTGCCGCCGGTCCTGATGGAACGCCTGTTCGGGCCGGAGGTGGCCGCCTACACCTGAACGTCGAGGAACATGCCGCGGCGGTAGTTGCGCGGCAGGGTCAGCACCCCGTTGACCACCAGGGCGGCCAGTTCGCGCAGGCTCGGGATGCGCTGCCGCCCCTGCGTGACCACCCCGTCGGCGCGCGCACGCGCACCGGCCGCGGGAACCCGCCCGCCGGAGTCGGGGCGGATCGGCTCGTTCGAACGGTCACCGGTGCGTCGGGTCTCTACCATGTGCACTCATTTACCATAAATGCGGCACATGGGGAAGAGGGGGCGGCTGTGACGTTCGAGAGCCCCCATCCCCCGGCCGCTCAGGTGTTGGACCAGCCGCCGTCGATGGCGATCGCCTGCCCGGTCATGAAGGACGAGTCGTCCGACGCGAGATAGACGGCGAGCTTCGCCACCTCCTCCGCGGTGCCGAGCCTGCCCATCGGCTGGCGGGCGACGAAAGCGGCGCGCGCGGTTTCGTAATCGCCCAGCGCCCGCATGCGGTCGTGCAGAGATGGACTGTCCACCGTGCCCGGACAGATGGCGTTCACGCGGATGCCGCGGGTGACGTAATCGGCGGCGACCGACTTGGTCAGACCGATCACCGCAGCCTTGGTGGTGCCGTAGATGAAGCGGTTCGGCGCCCCGATGATGGAGGAGGCGACCGACGACATGTTGATGACCGATCCGCTGCCCGCCTCCAGCATTCCCGGAAGGAAAGCGCGGATCATCCGGTACATCGAGCGGACGTT
The DNA here is from genome assembly GCA_023423695.1 of Pseudomonadota bacterium. Taxonomy (GTDB): domain Bacteria; phylum Pseudomonadota; class Alphaproteobacteria; order Azospirillales; family Azospirillaceae; genus Azospirillum. Next base: position 5,818 of record JAFAFA010000012.1, read on the forward strand.
CAGCGTGACGGAAAAGTCGAACGCATCCTCGTCGCAGTCCAGCACGGTGCCGGCATGGACATAGCCGGCGCAGTTGAACAGCACCGACGGCGCCGGCACCTCCGCCGCGAAGGCCCGGATCGCCCCAGGATCGCAGACGTCGAGCCGGCGGGTGACGATGCCGGGGGTGCCGGCCAACTCCTCCAGCAACCCGGCGTTGATGTCGGTCGCCAGGACGCTGGCGCCCTCCTCCGCGAAGGCAAGGGCGGCGGCGCGCCCCATGCCCTGCGCCGCGGCGGTGACGATGGCGGTCTTGCCCTGCAGTCTTCCAGCCATGCCGGTCATCTCCTCAGGTTTCAAGCCAATGGTGGACGAAGCCCGCCTCCCGCTCCAACAGCCGGCCCAGGCGGATCAGGCGCCGCTCCTCGCCCGGCCGGGCGATCAACTGGATGCCGAAGGGCAGCCCTTCCCCGCCGACAGGCCCACCCACAGGCAGGGTCAGCACAGGGAAGCCCACCAGCGTGATGATGGCGGTGACGCCGAGATAATCGAGGATGGTCTCCACCGGCCGGCCATCGATCTCCGTCACCTCGCCCTCCGCGTTCGGCCAGGGCAGCACGCCGCAGGCCGGCGCGGCCAGAACGTCGATGTCGTCGAACAGCGCCACGAAGCGTCGGTAGAGGGCGGTGCGGGCGGCCTGCGCCTCCAGATAGGCATCGGCGGTGATGCCGGCGCCGGCCTCGATGTTCCAACGGATGGTGTCGGTCAGGTCCGCGCCATGCTTCGCCAGCATCGGACCGAAGGCGTGGCGGGTCTGCGCGGCGCGCAACGTGCGGAAGGTCGCCATCGCGTCGCCGCAGTCGGGATGGCGGCGCGCCACCGGGCCCACAGCCCGCTCCAACCGGTCGACCGTCTGGGCGAAGCGTTCCCGCACCGCCTGGGACACCGTGGCAAAACCGAAATCGGCGGTGGCGCCCAGCCGCGAGTCCGAACCGTCGTCGCGGTCGCCGAACAGGGAGGTCGGGTCGCGCAGGTCGCTGCCGGCCATCGCCGACAACAGCAGTGCGCAGTCTTCGGTGTCGCGCGCCAGAACGCCGTGGGTCGCCAGCGTGTCCCAGCCCAGGGCGCGGCCCGGCGCCGGGATCAGCCCCGGTGTCGGCCGGATGGAGGCGATGCCGCAGAAGCTCGCCGGCACCCGCACCGATCCGCCGAAATCGGTGCCATGGGCCAGCGGCGCCATGCCGACGGCGACCGCCACCGCCGATCCGCCGCTCGATCCGCCGGAGGTCAGCACCGGATCGACGGGGTTGCAGGTCGGCCCGTACAGGCGGTTCCGGCAGACGGCGCCGAAGCCGAATTCCGGCGTGTTGGTCTTGCCGATGACGATGCCGCCCGCCGCCTCGATCCGCGCCACCGCGATGTCGCTGGCGGCCGGCACATGATCGGCATAGAGCGCCGAGCCGTAGGTGGTGCGGATGCCGGCGGTATCGGTCAGGTCCTTAACCGCAACCGGCAACCCATGCAGCGGCCCGACCGGCGCCGGGGCTGCGTCCAGCGCCTCGGCACGGGCAAGGGCTTCGTCGGCGGCCACGGTGATGAAGGCCGACAGTGCCGGCTCCTTCGCCGCGATGCGCGCCAGATGCGCCTCCACCGCCTCCCGCGCCGACAGCTCCCGACGCGCCAGCCTTGCCGCCAGACCGGCAGCGCTCTCCCGCCACAGGGCGTTTCGTCCTTCGCTCACTGCATCCTCCCATTTCCGGCCCGAATCGTAGCGCGAAACCGGTGGTATGCGAAACAATGCAGAGCGCGGTCAGCGCTGGCTGCCGGCCGACGCGCGGCAGTCGTTCAGGATGTTGCCGACGGTCACCCGTTCCCGCTCGTCCATCGTCAACCCCCAGCGCGCCTTCACCAGGATCCAGTCGGCGACATAGAGGCAGATGCCGTCGCGCTTCGGCGGCAGCCAATCCTCCGGCCCCTTGGAGCCCTTGGCGCGGTTCGCCTCCCGGCCGGAGACCAGCAGGGTCAGCGGGTCACTTGTGTCGTTGGCGTAGGCGGCGCGGCGTTCCCGGCTCCAATCGAAGCCGCCGCTGGCATAGGCCTCCTGCAGCGGCACCCGGTGGTCGATGTCGACCATCTGCGGATCGGTGAAGCGCTCTCCGGTGTAGGGATCCAGCCAATCGCCGGACTTCACGCTGCACCCCTTGGCGTCGAGCGTCGCCGGGCGGCGCGAGTCGCGGATCAGCACCTTCTCGCGGGCATTCAGGCAGCCGCCCTCCAGCGCCAGCCAGTGCGGCCATTCCGAGCGCTCATAACCGCGGCCCCGCTCGGGCTCCACCCGGATGGAATCGAGTTGGCGCGTCACCTCCGCATAGTCGATCCGGTCGGACGGGCGCGCAATGACCGGCGGTGGCGGCTCGGCGGTCTCCTGCTTGCGCGGCTGGCGGGGGCGCTGCGTCTCATTGCCCAGCAGATCGTCGAGCGTGCCCGGCGGCAGGATATGCAGCCGCTCCGCCAGCGCGACGGCGGCAAGCACGGCGAGGACGATGAACAGCCCCCGCAGGGTCAGGGAACGGCGGCGGGCCACGTCAGTGCCGCCGCCTTACTTCCGCTCTCCCCATCGGGGGAGACGGGGATTTCCCGGACGCCGTCCTCATGCTCTGCTCACCTCATCGATCCAGCCCCCCTCATACTCCGGTAATGCCCCCGACCTCAAGGCATGCGGCCGGTCAACGTCGCGCTCAGCCCCTGGAGAAGGCCGACCTGACAGACCGTGTCGAAGGTGGAGCGCATCAGCGACGGGTCGCCGATGGACACGCGGATGTCGCCGGCCCGCGGTTCCGAATGGCGGCGGCGAACCTGGCTGCCGCACAGCTCCTGCAGGACGTCCAGCAGCATCACCAGCGAGGTCGCGCGGCCGGTGCAGAGGTTGAACACCTGCGCGCCGGCGAAGCGCCGCTCCATCGCCAGCGCCAGGATGCGCACCACGTCGCCGACGAAGACGAAGTCGCGGACCTGCTGGCCGTCACCGTGGATTTCCACGTCCTCGCCGCGCGCCACCCGGCGGGCGAAGATCGAGATCACGCCGCTGTAGGGCGACATCGGGTCCTGCCGCGGCCCATAGACGTTGAAGAAGCGGAAGCCGACCGTCGGCACGCCCTGGATCGACCATGCGACGCGGGCGTGCATCTCGCAGCCCAGCTTGTCGACACCATAGGCGGACAGCGGACGCGGAAGCTCCTCCTCCTTCAGCGGCGTGTTGGTGTTGTCGCCGTAGATGGCGGCGGACGAGGCGTAGACGACGGGGATCGGGCCGCCGCGCTTGGCGTCGCGCGCCGCCTCGAAGACCGTGACGGTGCCCAGCAGGTTGGTGCGGTGCGTCTCCGCCCACAGTTCCCGCGATTTCTGCACGGAGGCGACGGCGGCAAGGTGGAAGACGCCGTCCACCCCTTCGCCATGGTCGCCGGCCATCGCCTCGCGCACCGCATCGGGATCGGCCACGTCGCCCACCACCAGCTTCGCCGCCTCCGGCTTGTTGTCCAGCCGGCCGCTCGACAGGTTGTCGAGGATCGTCACCCGATGCCCGTCGGCCAGCAGCCGGTCGGCCAGATGCGAGCCGATGAAACCGCAGCCGCCGGTGATGAGGTAGTGCGCCATGGTCCGTCCAAGCCCTTCCTTCGTTGTGACCGGTCCCGCCGCAGCGCAGCAGAACCGCTGGAATTCCCACCCTAAGGGTCGGGACACAACCTCGGGATCGCCAGACCATCTTCGGGATAGGGCTGTGCCTCAACCGGGGATCCGTGCCGCCCGTTCGGCGACCCGGCGTGCGAATCGGCCTGGCTCCGGCCACCGCGGTTTCCGGATAGGCTGGACCGATGGTTCAACAGGGTTATCCACCACCTTGTCCACGGTTCTGTGGATAACCATGGTCAAGCTTGCCAGCCCGCATCCCGCGTCGGACCGGACACACTGGTGCAGAAATGCTGCTGTGTACGTATGGTTCCTTGGCCGGATCCTTTGCTGCACGGCACAAGAACGATGAACGCAAAAGACCCCGCTGTGGCATTCACGCCACGGCGGGGCCTGGGTCCCGAGTCGGACGGGCCTGTGGACTAAGGCCCGGCCTACGCTTCGTGCTTTGCTGCGCGCAGCATCAGGCCGGCTTGGGGCCGAGCATCTCCGCCTTGACGGTGGCGAAGGCCCAGTCGAGCCAGGGCAGCACCGCCTCCATATCCTCGTTCTCCACCGTGGCCCCGCCCCACAGACGCAGGCCCGGAGGCGCATCGCGGTAGGAACCGGCGTCGAAGGCGGCCTCCTCCTTCTCCAGAAGCGCGGTCAGCTTCTTGGCGAAGGCGGCCTGGGCATCCTCCGGCAGAGCGGTGACCTCCGGATCGGTGAAGCGCAGGCAGATGGAGGTGCAGGAGCGGGTCGCGGTCTCCTTGGCGAGGAACCCGGCCCAGTTGCTGGCTTCCACCCACTCCGCAACGATGCGCAGGTTCTGCTCCGACCGGCGGATCAACTGCGTCAGGCCCCCCAGCGACAGGGCCCAGCGCAGGCTGTCGATGGCATCCTCGACGCAGAGCATCGACGGGGTGTTGATGGTGTCGCCTTCGAAAATGCCTTCGATCAGCTTGCCGTTCTTGGTCAGGCGGAAGATCTTCGGCAGCGGCCGGTCGGGCTGGAAGCTCTCCAGGCGCTCCACCGCGCGCGGGCTCAGCACCAGCATACCGTGCGCCGCCTCGCCGCCCAGCACCTTCTGCCAGGACCAGGTGGCGACGTCGATCTTGTTCCAGGGCATCGCCATGGCGAAGGCCGAGGAGGTGGCGTCGCAGATGGTCAGGCCTTCACGATCGTCCGGGATCCAGTCGCCGTCGGGAACGCGAACGCCGGCGGTGGTGCCGTTCCAGGTGAAGACCACGTCGCGGCTGAAATCGACCGACGACAGGTCCGGCAATTCGCCATAGGGGGCGATCAGGTTGCGGACGTCCGGCAGCTTCAGCTGCTTGGCGACATCCGTCACCCATTCCTTGCCGAAGCTCTCCCAGGCCAGCATGTCGACGCCGCGGGCGCCCAGCATCGACCACAGGGCCATCTCCACCGCACCGGTGTCGGAGGCAGGAACGATGCCGATGCGGTAGTCGCCGGGAATGGCCAGAACCGCGCGGGTGAGGTCGATGACCTCCTTCAGCTTGGCCTTGCCCGGCTTGGAGCGGTGGGAGCGGCCGAGCAGCGCGCCGTCCAGCGCGTCGAGCGACCAGCCCGGCCGCTTCGCGCACGGACCCGAGGAGAAGAGCGGATTGTTGGGGCGGCGGCTGGGCTGGCTGATCTTCATGGGCGGACTTCCTGTCCCGGAACGGGAATGTGCGGAGGTCCGGACCTTAAAAGCTGCGTCCCCGCCCGTCAATCGACGGGCAGCGACGCCCAGCCACACCGGAACCGCAGCCCTGCCCTCCGCCTACTTGGTGCGGCCGATCTTGCCGTTGCGGTAGGTCCAGGCGGCTTCACCGCCGCCGGCCGGCTGCGGCATCGAAACGGTCAGCATGTCGTTGTCGATGGTGACCTGGGCGGCGTCGCTGCAGGAGCCGAAGGGATAGGAGACCACCGGCTGCGGCCCGCCGACCTCCAGGATGCGGAAGCGGGTCGGGCAATCCTTGGCGCCGGTGTCGGCCTGGAACAGGGCGATCCAGCGGTCTTTCAGGGAATAGGCGCCGACGAAGGACAGCATGTCGCTCTCCTTGTCCTCGAAGACCGGCTTGTCGTTGACCGAGACCTGCGTGTGCTTCGGCCCGATATCGGTCATCGTCAGAATCGTGTTGCCGAGCGCCGCCATCAGGCGGGGCTCCGCCGCGCCGGCGGATGTGGCGATCAGAAGGCTGCCCGCCACCGCGGCACACACACTAAGAACCCGCAAAGGCCGTCTCCCTGGCTGCTGCGCCCCGGCGGGGCGGCTGTCCGAACCGGGCGCACCATAATGCGGCACGCGCCCGGCCGGAAGCCGTCCTTTCTCATCGGTGGAAGTCGGCCGCATGATCAGCGGATGTTGACGCTGAAGCCGAATCCGGGGGCGACGGGGGCCGGCGCATAGATGACCGGAGGCGGCGGCGCGTAGATCACCCGCGGCGGCGGGGGCGGGGCGTAGATGACCGGCGGCGGGGCATAATAAACGTCACGCTCGCGCCAGTGACGGTGGTGATGGCGGGGACGATCCCAACGGCGCCACTCCGGGCCGCCACGGCCGGGACCATGCCATTCGCGGCCGTGATCGCCGCGCCCGCGCCAGCCGTCATGCGCCTCCGCCTGACTGACGGTCGCGCCCATCATCGATCCGGCGACCAGAGCGCCCAGAACCACGGCTTTCAATCCAAACCCAAAACGGCCAGTCATTCCGGCGTCCTCCTGGTGTCGGGAAGCGTTTGTTCCCCTTTGATCGGATGAACGCGAAGGCTCATGCTTTCATTCCACCTCCGCGAAAAAGATTTCGTCCTACGACCTTGGTCGAAGCGGTCAGACCCGGCCGTCGGCGAGGCTGGGGCGCGGGCGCGGTGGAGTGAACAGTCCGGCTGCCTGGTAATCGGGACGGTCGGCCGGTCTGCCGAAATGATAACCCTGGGCAAGTTCGAAGCCCCAGGCGTTGAGCTGGGCCGCCTGATCGGAAGTTTCCACCATCTCGGCGATCACCTGCACGCGGACCTCCCGGCATAAGCCCACCATGGCGCGCAGGATGGCGTCGTCGCGCGGACTGCCGCCCAACCGCTTCACATAGCTGCCGTCGATCTTCACGAAATCGACCGGCAGCGCCTGGATATAGGGGAAGGAAGCGGCACCGGCGCCGAAATCGTCCAGGCAGATGCGGTGCCCGGCGCGGCGCAGCTCCTCCAGGATGCGGGCGGCGCGCGGCAGGTCGGTGAGGCCAGTCGACTCCGTCACCTCCACCAGCAGGCGGGACCGCAACGCCGGATTGCGGGCGACAAGCTGCTGGAAGGCGACGACGAAGATGTCGCTGCCCAGCGAGGCCGCCGACATGTTGACGGCGATCTGCAGGCCGGGATCGGCGGCCAGAACCTCCAGCGCCTTCTCACAGACCAGCAGGTCGACGTCATGGACCATTCCCACCTGTTCGGCGAAGGCGATGGTCGGGCCGGGGGCACCGTTGGGAAAACGGGCCAGCGCCTCGTAATGGTGCAGCCCGCGGGTGGCGAGCGAGACGATGGGCTGGAACTGCAGCTTCAGCCGGTCGTCGGTCAGGGTGGAACGCAGGCTGGTCACCCGCGTCACCGTCTGGTCGACCAGCAGCTTCACCGCGTCATGCATGGTGGCGATGTCGAAGCCGGTGCCATCCTCGGCGAAGCTCTTCACCGTGAACATCAGCACGCGCCCGGCATCCTCGCGGCTGAGGCCGGGCGCCGCCATGTCGAGCGTCAGGTTTTCCGAAGCCAGATGCAGGCCGTCGAGCGACAGGCCGGCTCCGGTCACTGCGATCTCGCTGGCCAGTGCGCCGGCCGACACGTCGCTGCCATGGACGAGGCCGAAACGGTCCTCCCCCAGCCGGGTCGCCAGCGTGTCGTCGGCAGCGTGGACGCGCAGCAGCGCTCCCACTTCTCCCAACAGACGCAGCGTCAGTTCCGGCCCGAGCCGCGACTTCACCTCGCCGAAATCGGCGATCTTGATCAGCGTCAGCTTGGGCGGCGCGTTGCCGACATGGACGCCGAACCGCTCGCCCAACTGCGCCTGGAAGGCGTCGGGGTCGAGAAGACCGGTTTCCGCATCGCGGGCAGGCTGCGTCGTGCTGCCGGCGCCGCTCTCCGACCGCGTGAGCGTGAGCTGCACATTGGGGGAACGGCCCAGCCGGTAGCCGGACAGGTTGGCCTGCACGCCGCCGGCAAGCTCGACGGCACGCGGAGGCAACCGGCGGTTGGAGCCGGCGGTGCGCAGCAGGCGCCGCACCAGCCCGCGGTCGCCGGCCGCCACCACCCGGTCGATGGGCTGACCGATCAGGTCCGTGTCCGTGATGCCCAGGAGATTCTGCAAGGCACCGGCCGCAAATCCGATGGTCCCGCGCGCATCCACCTCGATCAGCACATCCGCGTTGGCGAACGCGAAGCCGAGGAAGCGTGCGACGTCCGATGTCATGGGGCCTCGACAGGGATCGCTGTGGGACAGGCGGTTTCCGACGCATCTTATCGCGGAGAGCGAAATAATGTGTCCACTTAAGGTTCGCACCCTAAACGTAAAGGAAACCCTACCACTATCTAAATTTCGTGGATCCTGACATCTGGCGCAGGGATTTGCCGATGACGGTGAAAAGCGCCGACCAGTGCCGGCCAGCCTCTCAGGCCGGAACCACGCTGTTGCCGAGGAAGGTTTCGAACTGGTCCACCGGCAGCGGCCGGCTGATCAGGAAGCCCTGGATGCGGGTGCAGCGCTGCTGGCGCAGCATGTCCGCCTGCTCCTGCGTCTCCACCCCCTCGGCGATGGTGTCGAAGCCCAGGCTTTCGGCGAGGTTCACGATGGTGCCGACGATGGCCGGATCGGTGGTGGACTTGACGATGTCGCGGACGAAGCTGCGGTCGATCTTCAGCGTGTCGATGGGGAATCGCTTCAGATAGGCCAGCGAGGAATAGCCGGTGCCGAAATCGTCGATGGACAGGCGGACGCCGATGTCCTTCAGCCCGTTCAGGATGGTCACCGCCTTTTCGATGTCGCCGATCATGGCGCCTTCGGTCAGCTCAAGTTCCAGCCGGCCGGGTGGTATGCCGGCGGACTCCACCACGCTGCGGACGAAGCCGACAAGGCGGGCGTCCTGGAACTGGCGCGGCGACAGGTTGACCGAAACGGAAGGAATCGGCAGGTCGCGCCTTATCCAGTCGGCCAGCCGGCGGCAGGATTCGATCAGCGTCCAGGCACCGATTTCCCAGATCAGGCCGGTCTCCTCCGCCAGCGGGATGAACTCCGCCGGGCTGACCATGCCGCGGATCGGATGGCGCCAGCGGATCAGCGCCTCCGCCCCGATGGTGCGGTTGCCGGCAAGGTCGATCTTCGGCTGGAAATGCAGTTCGAACTCGCCGCCGCCGCTGGCGCGGCGCAGGTCGCTTTCCAGCCCCAGCGTGAAGCCCGACCGTTCGCGCATCTCCCCGTCGTAGAAGACGTATTTGTGCTCCGGGTTGCGCTTGGCATGGTACATGGCGAGATCGGCGTTGCGCAGAAGCTGGTCCGCCGTTTCACCATCGTCGGGATAAAAGGCGATGCCGATGGACGCACCGCAGAAAAGCTCCTGATTATGGACGGCGAAGGGCTCGTCCATCGAATAGAGCACCTTTTCCACCAGCCGGGCACCGGCGGAGCGGTCGGCGGCGTCGGGTGCGACGATCAGGAACTCGTCCCCGCCCAGCCGGCCGACCGTATCGGTCATGCGGGTGCAATTGCGCAGGCGCCGCGCCACCAGCTTCAGCAATTCGTCGCCCGCATGGTGGCCCAGCGTGTCGTTGACCTGCTTGAAGCGGTTGAGGTCGAGGAAGGCGACCGCGACCTTGCTCTTGGTCCGCTGGGCGCGGGCAATCGCCTCCTCCAGCCTTTCGCAGACCAGCCAGCGATTGGGCAGGTCGGTCAGCCGGTCGAAGCTGGCCTGATAGCGGATCTGGTGTTCCTGCGACTTGCGCTGGCTGATGTCGGCGATGGTGAGGACGTAATGCTCCAGCACGCCGTTGGGCGCCCGGACCGACGTCACCGACAGGGCGGCGGCGAAGGCGTCGCCGGAATGGCGGAAGCTGGTGACCTCCCCCTGCCAGCGGCCGGACTGGCGGGCGGTGGTCCAGATGGCGTCGATGAAGTCGCGCTCGAGCGAGCCGGGGGCGAAGAGGACCAGCGGCCGGCGCAGCAGTTCCTCCCGCTGGAAGCCGGTCATGATCTCGTAGGCCGGGTTGATCGCTTGGACGGTCAGTTCCGGATCGACGATCAGGATGCCGTCGGCGACGCTGTCGAACACGGTGGCGAGCAGCCGGATCTTCTCCTCGTGCTGCTTGCGTTCGGTGATGTCCTGGACGGTGCCTTCGTAATAGCGGATGCGGCCGTCGGCATCGCGCACGCAGCGCGCGCTCTCCGAAATCCAGATGATGGAGCCGTCGCGGCGGAAGACGCGCGCCTCGAAACTGTGGACGCGGTCCTGGCGGGCCATCAGGTCGGCGAAGGCCTCCCGCTTGCCGGGATCGACGTAGAGTTGGCAGGCGATGTCGGTGAGGTTGGCGATCAGGTCTTCCGGCGACGCGTACCCATAGATGTCGGCAAGCGCCGGATTGACCCGAAGGTATCGCCCGTCGACAGTGGTCTGGTAAATGCCCTCGACGGCATTTTCGAAGATGCTGCGGTACTGTTCTTCCGTCTCGTGACTCATTGCCCGCGCCTCATCCGACGCCAATCCCGAACCGCCTGGAAACAACATAAGCGTACAACTCAAACAACGATTGTGGAATCTCCACCTTTCCGCAATGCGGCAAAGTAGACGTCGGCCCGACAACGCCCGTCAAGCGTCACCGGCGATACTGTGGCATAGCGCGACGGGAAAATATAACAAAAAGGTAACGCATACTGACCAATAAGCCCGGATCTTGCCGGGGTGGCGAGGCAACCCCTTGATAGGAAAAGGTCATTTGAACACGCCTTGTTAAAGGACTGAAAGACTTGGGGCACGCCGCGGGTTTTCGCTCCTTTCTCGCCTATCACAGTCATTCCCGCACGAATGGCTGATTTTTACTCACTGCCGCACAGTGACTGAGCAATTGTCGTCGCAGGCGCAGGCATAGGCACGCAGCCCGACTGTGGAAATCGGCCCGTTTCCGCGCATCCGACGGACTGGCACGTGCCGTGCAAAGTTGTCGGCGGCAAGCCAACGGCGGCTTGACCAGCGCGAGGCCAAAGGCTCGGCCCGCACCCAATTCACACGCAACGCGTCCGCCATTTCCTGCCCCCGCACCGGCCCGGTGCCGCGCGGGCCGGCCCCGACGCTGCTTGCCGTTCCTTCAGCACATGTTCCAAGGGGACTTGTCATGTCGTATTTGGTGCCCTCCGAGTTCGTCACCAAAATGGTGGATGCCGGCGAATCCAAGATTTTCATGTCCACCCGCGACACTGTCATCCGGGCCTTCATGGCGGGTGCGATCCTGGCGCTCGCGGCGGTCTTCGCCGTCACGGTCACGGTCCAGACGGGCTTCCCGATCATCGGCGCCATCCTGTTCCCGGTCGGCTTCTGCATGCTGTATCTGCTGGGTTTCGATCTGCTGACGGGTGTGTTCGTGCTGACGCCGCTGGCGCTGATCGACAAGCGGCCCGGCGTGACCGTGGGCGGCATCCTGCGCAACTGGGGGCTGGTCTTCCTCGGCAACTTCCTGGGCGCGCTGACGGTGGCGGTGATGATGTCGATCGTCTTCACCTACGGCTTCTCCACCCCGCCGGACAAGGTCGGCTCGGTCATCTCGCACATCGGCGAAAACCGGACGCTGGGCTATGCGCAGTATGGCGCCGCCGGCATGCTGACCATCTTCCTGCGCGGCGTGCTGTGCAACTGGATGGTGTCCACCGGTGTGGTGGGCGCAATGATCTCCACCTCCGTCAGCGGCAAGGTGATCGCCATGTGGATGCCGATCATGCTGTTCTTCGGCATGACCTTCGAGCATTCGGTGGTGAACATGTTCCTGTTCCCGTCGGCGATGCTGATGGGCGGCAACTTCTCGGTCATGGATTACATGATCTGGAACGAGCTGCCGACGGTGCTCGGCAATCTGGTCGGCGGGCTGGCCTTCACCGGCCTGACGCTCTACGCCACCCATGTCCGCACCGCCCCGAAGCGCCGCCTCCTGCAGACCGGCCTGCAACCGGCCGAGTGACGCGCCCTTCCCTCCTTCAGTGCTCAAAACGACCCCGGTCCGGTTCGGGCCGGGGTTTTTCGTGACGGGACCGGCATCGTGAAAGAGTTGCGCATATCCATCGGCCAATGGTCCGACAAGGGACGGAAGGAAGCCAACCAGGACTTTCACGGTGCCCTGATCCCGGTGGCGCCGCTTCTGGGAATGAAGGGCATCGCCGTGGCGCTGGCCGATGGCATCAGCAGCAGCCCGGTCAGTCACATCGCCAGCGAATCCGCGGTGAAGAGCTTCCTGACCGATTACTACTGCACGCCGGAAAGCTGGTCGGTGAAGACGGCGGCGCAACGCGTGCTGACCGCGACCAACTCCTGGCTGCACGCCCAGAACCGGCGCAGCGAGTACCGCTACGACCAGGACCGCGGCTATGCCTGCACGCTGAGCGCACTGGTGCTGAAATCGGCCACGGCACACCTGTTCCATGTCGGCGATTCACGCATCTACCGCATCGCCGGCCGGTCACTGGAGCAGTTGACCACCGATCACCGGGTGGTCGTCTCGTCGGAGGTCAGCTATCTCGGTCGGGCGATGGGTGTGGCGCCGCATCTGGAGATCGACTACCGCGACGTGGCGGTGGAACCGGGCGACGTCTTCCTGCTGACGACCGACGGCGTCTACGAGCATGTCGATGCCGAATTTTTAGTCAGCACGATTGCCGAGAACTCGAATGATCTGGACAGGGCGGCGCGACTCGCGGTCGATGAAGCGCTCCGCCGCGGCAGTCCGGACAATCTGACGATCCAGGTCCTGCGCATCGACGCGGTGCCCGATCCGGATGCCGGCGACCTGTTCCACCGCCTGTCCGACCTTCCGCTGCCTCCCCTGCTCGAACCGCGGGCGGAGTTCGAGGGCTACCGGATCCTGCGGGAGTTGCATGCCAGCAGCCGCAGCCACGTCTATCTGGCCCAGGATGGCGACGGCGGCCCGGCGGTGGTGCTGAAGGTCCCGGCCATCGACCGGCGCGACGACCGCGCCCACCTGCGCCGCTTCCTGATGGAGGAATGGATCGCCCGGCGGGTGAACAGCCCCCATGTGCTGAAGCCGCCGCCGCAAAGCCGTCCGCGCCGCCACCTCTATGTCGCGACCGAGTATATCGAGGGGCAGACGCTGACCCAATGGATGCGCGACCACCCCAGCCCCGACCTGCCCACCGTGCGCGCCATCATCGAGCAGATCGGCAAGGGATTGCAGGCCTTCCACCGCTTGGAGATGCTGCACCAGGACCTACGGCCCGACAACGTGATGATCGACCGCACCGGCACCGTGAAGATCGTCGATTTCGGGTCGGTTCTGGTGCCCGGCATCCTGGAGACCATGCCCGACGCCGACCGCGGCGAAATCCTGGGAACCGTGCAATACACAGCGCCGGAGTATTTCCTGGGCGAAGGCGGGACGTCTGCATCGGATCTCTATGCGCTGGGGGTGATCGCCTATCAGATGCTGACCGGCCGCCTGCCCTATGGCGGCGACGCCGCGACGGCCACCACGCGGGCGCGCCAGCGCAAGCTGGTCTACCGCACCGCCCTGCACGACGAGCGCGACCTCCCCGTCTGGCTGGACGGGGTGCTGCGCAAGGCGGTCCACCCGGACCCCGCCAAGCGCTATCAGGAAATGTCGGAGTTCCTGTACGACCTGCGCCACCCGCGCAAGCATGGCCCGGGCGCGCGGCGCCGGCCGCTGATCGAGCGCAACCCGCTGGCCTTCTGGCAGGGGCTGTCGGCGCTGCTGGCGCTTGCGGTGCTGGTCCTGCTGGCCGGCCGCCCGTAACCGGGGCGGCGCGGCCGAAGGTCAATTAATGACCGTGGGCGACCTTGGCGCCTTCCTTCAGCTTGTAGAGGCGAGAGCAGTAGGGGCATTCCACCTGCCCTTCGCGATCCAGCGTCAGGTAGACCAGCGGATGGCCCAGCGCGCCGCCGCCGCCGTCGCACCCGACGGTCGAGGTTTCAACAAGGATCGTCTCGGTCGGCTGCATGGCAGTCATCCTCTGTTTTGACAGGCGCGCCGGTTCACGCCATCGTGGACACGCCCGCTGTCCGGGCCCCCGTCGAGAGGTGCCGCGCGCGCGGGCCGGATGATACCCATCGCGCGCCGCGGATCAACGGGGGAAACCACCGGATCGCCGGGCTTTTTCGCCAACCGCAAACATCATGGTTCAGGATCAATGGCCGCGCCCACCGATACCCCCACGCCCGTCTCGCTCCCGGCCAACGCGGTCGAGTTGCGCGGCCTGACCAAGATCTACCAGCCGACCGGCAAGGCCGGGCCGAAGCATGCGCTGAAGGGCATCGACCTCGCCATTCCGCGCGGGTCGCTGTTCGGGCTTCTCGGCCCCAACGGCGCCGGCAAATCGACGATGATCAACATCCTCGCCGGGCTGGTGAACAAGACCGGCGGCACCGCCAGCATCTGGGGCCACGAGGTGTCGGAGCAGCCGCGCCGCGCCCGCGCCTCCATCGGCGTGGTGCCGCAGGAACTGAACATGGACCCTTTCTTCACCCCGCGCGAGATGCTGGAGCTTCAGGCCGGTCTCTACGGCGTGCCGAAGAAGGAGCGCCGGACGGAGGAGCTGCTGAACGCCGTCGGGCTGTCCGACAAGGCCGATGCCCACGCGCGCTCCCTGTCCGGCGGCATGAAGCGACGGCTGATGGTGGCGAAGGCGATGGTCCATACCCCGCCGGTGCTGATCCTGGACGAGCCGACCGCCGGCGTCGACGTGGAACTGCGCCGCCAGCTCTGGGACTATGTGCGCACGCTGAACAAGTCCGGCACCACCGTGCTGCTGACCACCCACTACCTGCAGGAGGCGGAGGAGCTGTGCGACACCATCGCCATCATCAACCACGGGCAGGTCGTGGCGTGCGAACCGACGACGACGCTGCTGCGCCGGGTCGACAACAAGGCGCTGTGCCTGACGCTGGACCGCGACCTGTCCGCCGCGCCGCCCTCGCTGGAAGGCTACACGGTGGAACTGCCGGAGCCGCGGCGGATGGTCGTCCGCTACCAGCCCAGCCGGCAGCGCGCGGGCGCCATCCTGTCGGCACTGGCGGCATCCGGCATCGGGATCGTCGATGTCACGACCGAGGAATCGGATCTGGAGGATATATTCCTCCAACTGACGGGTGGTGCACACGGCAACACAGGGGTAGTCCATGCGGCGTAGCGGATTGGCGGCTGTTCTAGGGCTGGGGCTTCTGCTTGGCGGCTGTGCCGCGGATTTCCAGCCGATGGGACTTGCCGTCGTCCAGCCGCAGTTGAACGACAAGGTGCTGATCGCCGCCGACGGCTTCGAGCTGCCCATGCGCTCCTGGCTGCCGCCCGACGGCAAGGTGCGGGCCGCCGTGGTGGCCCTGCACGGCTACAACGACTATTCCAACGCCTTCGACGGCGCCGGCCGCGAGTTCGCCGCGGCGGGTATCGCCACCTACGCCTATGACCAGCGCGGCTTCGGCGCCACCCGCGACCGCGGCGTGTGGGCCGGCACGCCGACCCTGGTCAGCGACGCCGGCACCGCGGTGGAGATGGTGCGCAAGCGCCATCCCGGCGTGCCGGTCTATCTGATGGGCGAAAGCATGGGCGGTGCCGTGGTGCTGACTGCCATGACCGGCCCAAAGCCGCCCAAGGTCGACGGCACCATCCTGGTCGCCCCCGCCGTCTGGGGCCGGCAGGCGATGGGCTTCTTCCCGCGCGCCGCCTTGTGGGTCACCTACAATCTGGTGCCCGGCATGGTGGTGCACCCGCCGCGCGACCTGAACATTCACCCCTCCGACAACATCGAGATGCTGCGGGCACTGGGCCGCGATCCGCTGGTCATCAAGGGTTCGCGTGTCGATGCGCTGGAAGGGCTGACCGACCTGATGGGTGCGGCGCTCGACGCCTGCCAGAAGTTGCAGACGCCATCGCTGGTGCTCTACGGCGCGCATGAGGAGGTGCTGCCGCCGCGACCGGTGGAACGGGCCCTGAAGGACTTCGAGGCTGGCGGCCGGCATGTCGTCGCGGTCTATCCCGACGGCTATCACATGCTGCTGCGCGACCTCAAGGGCGGCCTGGTGGTGAACGACATCGTCGCCTGGATCGGCAACCCGAAGATGCCGCTGGCGAGCGGCGCCGACCGTGCGCCACGGGCTCTGCTCGCCGCCAAGTGAGGGCACCGGGGACAAGAGTGCGACATGGTGACATGCTTGGCTGGAAGGGTCGGGCGATCATTTGCCGCCGTCATGCCCGAGCACCTCGGTCAGCGCATTGGAAACGCTAATATTATCTGATCCGCCTATCCGAAGGATGCTCCGGTTCCATCCGGCTTTGCAGCCAAAGGTATAGTACCCGTTAGCACCAAAGCCTCTCTGCCCCTTCCGGTGGTTGAAGGATAAGGTACCGCGCAGGCGGACACCGAATGTCCCCATTGGGAGGAACCATGCACAGCGTCGAATCCCAGGTTACCCCGACCGGTGCCGCCCGCACCGCCGGCACTGCGACGATT
Organism: Pseudomonadota bacterium; assembly: GCA_023423695.1. GTDB lineage: Bacteria > Pseudomonadota > Alphaproteobacteria > Azospirillales > Azospirillaceae > Azospirillum. The sequence goes on from JAFAFA010000012.1 coordinate 22,183, forward strand.
GCCCAGACGACCATGACCTCTACCTTGGATGTTCAAGTCATCGCCGACCGCTATGGTTGGACGACCCCCATGGCGCGCTGGTGGATGGCCTTCGCCGCCTCTTCCGTTGGCCACAAGCCGGACACCATGATCGCCTTCCTCGACAAGACCGTCGGGGGCGTGACGATGATCCGTCGCCGCTGACCGCTGAGCGGAGTGAAATAACAAACGGCCCTTCGGGGCCGTTTTTTGTTGAAGCTCTTGCAGCGGGCGCCCCCTCCCCATCCCTCCCCCGCCCTCGGCCGGCCGTAGGCCGGTCCGATAGCGGGAGAGGGGGTAAGACGCTTGCAGAAGTGATGCGGAAGACAGCGGCAGTTCCCTCTCCCGCGTTAGCGGGGGAGGGATAGGGAGGGGGCAACCGCCAGTGAGCGCGGCCCTTACACCCCCGGCGGCACGATCCGCCAGATCGCCGCGGGGTTGCGGTGGGGATCCAGCCAGACGTGCTGGAACTTGCCGATCCAGGTGAAGCGGTGGCCGCTGAACAGATCCTCCACCTGGACATGGGCGCCGTCGGGCAGGCCCAGTTCCCACAGCGGCACCTCAATGGTCCCGCCATGGCCGTTGTGGGGGTCGAGGTTCACCGCGATCAGGATCACATTGTCCTTAGCCGCCGTCATCTTGCCATAGAGCAGGATGTTGTCGTCGTGGGCGTTGTAGAAGCGCAGGTTGGTAAACTGCTGCAGCGCCGGGTTCTCGCGGCGGATGCGGTTGATTGCAGTGACGTAGTCGCGGATGTTGCCGGGCTGGTTCCAGTCCCAGTGCCGGACCTCGTACTTCTCCGAGTGATTGTATTCCTCCTTGCCGGGATAGGCCTCCGCCTCGCACAGCAGATAGGGACCGTACAGGCCGTAGACGCCAGCCAGCGTCGCCGCCAGCACCGCCCGCATCATGTGGGCCGGCCGGCCGCCCTGGGTCAGGATCTTCGGCAGGATGTCGGGGGTGTTGGCGAAGAAGTTGGGGCGCATGTACTCCTTCGATTCACTCTGCGTCAGCTCGGTCAGATACTCGGTCAGCTCCTGCTTGGTGTTGCGCCAGGTGAAGTAGCTGTAGGACTGGGTGAAGCCGACCTTGGCCAGCCGCTTCATCAGCTTCGGCCGGGTGAAAGCCTCGGCCAGGAACAGGGCGTCCGGGTAGCGGTCCTGCACCTCGCGGATCATCCATTCCCAGAAGGGGAAGGGCTTGGTGTGCGGATTGTCGACGCGGAAGATACGCACACCCTCCTTGCACCACAGCAGCACCACGTCGCGCAGCGCGTACCACAGGTCCGGATAGGACTGGCGGTAGAAGCTGACATTGACGATGTCCTGGTACTTCTTCGGCGGGTTCTCGGCGTAGCGGATGGTGCCGTCGGGCCGCCAGTAGAACCAGTGGGGATGCTCCTTCACCCAGGGATGGTCGGGCGAGCACTGGACGGCGAAATCCAGCGCGATCTCGATGCCGTGGCGCTTGGCCTCGCGCACCAGCCGGCGGAAGCTGTCGAAGTCGCCGATCATCGGGTCGATGGCGTCGTGCCCGCCCTCCTCGGCGCCGATGGCATAGGGCACGCCGGGATCGTCGGGGCCAGGGTTCAGCGTGTTGTTCCTGCCCTTGCGAAAGGCGCGGCCGATGGGGTGGATCGGCGGGAAATACAGCACGTCGAAGCCCATGTCGCGCACCATGGGCAGCAGGTTCACCACGTCGTCGAACGTACCGGGACGCGACGGGTCGGGCGAGGCGGAACGCGGGAAGATCTCGAACCATGCCGAATAGGCGCCGGCGGTGCGGTCGACATAGACCTCCAGTTCGCGCACATAGCGGGACTTGTACTGCCGCTCGCCATAGAGAGCCATGACACGGCGCGGCTCGTCCGACAGGGCGTAGTCGATGGCCTCGCGGCCGGCCAGCGCCTGCATCCGTTCGATCACCGCCTCCAGCGCGGCGCGGCCGTCACCATGGTTCAGGTCGAGCGCCTGCTCGACGAAGCGGCGGCCCTCCACCAGTTCCAGATCGACGACCATGCCGGCATCGACCTTCTTCTTGAAGTCGGCGCGCCAGCTTTCCCACACATCACGCCAGGCTTCGATGCTGTAGGTGTAGCGGGCGTTGCGGGTCAGCGGCACCCGGCCGACCCAGCGGTCGTTCTCGTGGAAGCGCATCGGCGCTTCGCTCCACTCGTCGTCGCCGTCCGCCTTGTAGATGACGGAAGCGGCGAGCACGAAGGTGCCGTCGGTGTAGATGTCGGCCCACACCTCCATCACGTCGCCGACCGCGCGCTTGATGGCGAAGCGGCCGCCATCGAGTTCCGGATAGACGCTCTCGATGGTCATGCGGCCGGCGGCAATGGAATCCATCCATTCCCGCTCCTCCACGTCGTGGAGTTCGACCGGGTGGCTGCGGGCGGCGCGGGCGCGGAAGACGCGCAGTTCCATCGGGCGCAGCAGCATCGGCGCGCCGGGCTCCACCGGCAGCGGTTCCGCCTCGGGCGTCACGTCCTCGAACGCCTCGTAGGTGCCGCCGGTGGCGGCCAGGATCGGGCCGACGTCCAGCGTGTGCGGCCGGTTCTCGTCCGGATTTAGCACCAGGATGGCGCAGCCGTCTGGCTGGTCGAGGGCGGCGCCGTCCACCTGCCGGATCAGGCCCAGAACCGGGCTGTGGGGGGAGGTCACGCGACGCTGCGGCCCCTCGACGTTCAGGGCCGGGGTGGCGGCCTTCATGGCGTTGACGGCACCGATGAAACCGGTGAGGTCCAGCTTCGGCTGTTCCCAGTCGGCAGGGCTGGTGCGCACCACGTCCAGCTTGCGGGTGAAGCCGTATTCATAGCCGACCGGCATCAGCACGCCGGTGGAGAAGCTGGCGGCGAACAGGTAGTGCATCTTCAGCTGGGCGGCGAGCCGCACCGCGTCCTGACTGCCGACCTCCGCCGCCAGACGGTCGGTGTCGTGGCTCTCGGGGAATGCGATGGACGGCGCGATCCAGCGGAACTCCTCATACTGGTCCAGCAGCCAGTCGGCCTTGAAGTCCCACCATTTGGCGCTGTTGAACAGGAAATCGAAGCCGGCGCCGCACAGCTCGCGCACCTGCTCCACCGTGCAGCCCAGCGTCTCGGCGAAGAACTTCACCTCCGGGTTCACGGCCTGGGCGGCATCGATCAAGCTCTTCCACACCTCCGCCGGGACCTGATAGGCGGCGTCGCAGCGGAAGCCCTTCACGCCCAGCCCGATATAGTGGCGCAGGTAATCGGACCAGTAGCCGATCAGCCCGGCCCGCGACTCCGCCCGATCGTAGTCCAGCGAGGCGAGGTCGCCCCACACCGTGACATGGGCGGTGTTGTTGGGATCGACCGCGCCCGGACGGTGCAGGTCGCCGTCGGGGCCGCGCTTGTACCAGTCGGGATGGCGGTCGACCAGCAGCGCATCGCGCGAGGTATGGTTGATGACGAAATCCATCATCACCGACTGGCCATGCGCCCCGGCCTCGGCCGTAAAGCGGCGCAGCAACTCATCGTCGCTCTCGTGCGATCCACCGCGGAGCGCATCGTGCAGCCGGTAGGGGTCCTTGACGGCATAGAGGCTGCCGGAGAATCCCGGCTGGTGGATCGGGTTCAGGAAGATCCAGTCGAATCCCATCCCCTGGATCCGCGGCAGGTGCCCGGCCCAGTCGCGGACGGGACCCGCCAGGGTCGGAAACAGGTTGTAGATGCGCGGTCCGACGATGCTCATGGAACCCCCTTCCTTGGCCCTGCTTCTCCGTTGACAGCCCGCCGGTCCCGTTGTGGGATCGACCGACGGGATGACCTCACCCTCCCCGGGGGAGGCGACCGGACCGGCGCCACGGCCGGCACCTGCCCCCGCCGGTCAACCCGGCGGGGCGGTGAAGGTTCCGCCCGCCGCGCGCGACATACCCACCAACTACCAGAACAGGATGCCCCGCATGGCCGAGAAGCCCGGCAAGGTCGCGAAGATCCGCCTCGCTAAACTGGACCAGAACACGACGCGGTACGACAGCGCGGAGGAATACGACCGCCGACTCGGCAAGCTGCAGAAGGAGCTGCTGCACATCCAGCAGACCTACTGGCATGAAAAGCGCCGGGCCATCGTGGTGTTCGAAGGCTGGGATGCCGCCGGCAAGGGCGGGGCAATTCGCCGCATGACCGAACCGCTCGACCCCCGCGGCTTCCATGTCTGGCCGATCTCCGCCCCCACGGCGGAGGAGCAGAGCAAGCACTATCTCTACCGCTTCTGGACCAAGCTGCCGGGTGCCGGCACCTTCGCCATCTTCGACCGCTCCTGGTATGGCCGCGTCCTGGTGGAGAGGGTGGAGAAATTCGCCACCAAGGACCAGTGGAAGCGCGCCTATGACGAGATCAACGAGTTCGAACGGCTGCTGACCGACGACGGCGCACGCATCGTCAAGCTGTTCCTGCACATCACCCCGGAAGAACAGCTGGAGCGCTTCCGCGAGCGGATGAAGAACCCCTACAAGCGCTGGAAGCTGACGGAGGAGGATCTGCGCAACCGCTCCAAATGGGACGACTACGTCAAGGCGGCGGAGGCGATGTTCGACCGCACCTCCACCCCCCACGCGCCGTGGCATGCGGTGGAGGCGAACTCCAAATGGCATGCCCGCATCAAGGTGCTGGAGACGGTCACCGCCGCCCTGAAGGAGGGCGTCAACATCGCTCCGCCCCCGGTCGACAGCAACGTCGCCAGGATGGCCGCGGAAGTCCTGGGAATCCACCCCGACCTCGCGGGGGTGGGCGGGCAGAACGGGTAACGATCCCAACCGGGACGGGGAGCGGACGCTGGCGCTAAGGGTTGGATAGCGCCAGTTCCACCGCGGCCTCGGCGTGGATGGCAGTGGTGTCGTAGAGCGGCACCGGACTGTCTTCCGGGCGGACCAGCAGCATGATCTCCGTGCAGCCGAGGATCACCGCCTCCGCCCCACGCTCGACGAGCCGTGCGATCACGCCGCGGTAGGCCTCCCGCGACGCCTCCTCGATGCGGCCCTGGACCAGCTCGTCGTAGATCACCCGGTGCACGGTGGCGCGGTCCGCATCGTCGGGGACCAGAACCTCAAGCCCATGCTTCTGCACGAGGCGGCCCTTGTAGAAGTCCTGTTCCATGGTGAAGGCGGTGCCCAGCAGGCCGACGCGCCGCAGGCCGGCGGCACGGATGCGCTCCGCGGTGGGGTCCGCGATGTGCAGCAACGGCAGGCCGATGGCCGCCTGCACCTGATCGGCCATGCGGTGCATGGTGTTGGTGCAGATGACGACGAAGTCGGCCCCTCCCCGCTCCAGGCGCCGGGCGGCATCGATCATCAGGGCCGTCGCGTCGTCCCAGCGGCCGGCATGCTGGAGCGCCTCGATCTCGGCGAAGTCGAAGGACCACATCAGGCAACGGGCTGAGCTTAGCCCGCCCAAGCGGTCGCGTACCCGCTCGTTGACGATCCGATAATATTCGGCCGAGCTTTCCCAGCTCATGCCTCCGATGAGGCCGATGACTTTCTGCGACACGCTGTTCCGCTCCGCAACCGACGACGTCACCGGACCTTGCCTGCGACGGGGGCGGCTTGCAACAGGCCGAAGGACAGCCTTTCGGTCTGCAGCCGTCCGACCGTCAATAGGCGCCCAGTGAACGGGCGATGGCGGTGAATTCCTCCGCCACCCAGCCTTCGCGCTCGATCAGGTATCCCATCAGCTGCTTCAGCGCCGCCTCGCAAGCCTCCGCACGCTCGGCATCGGACAGACCGGCGCTGGTAAGACGGGCGACGACGTCGTCCACGACCTCTTGGGCCTTGCTGGAGTCTGCTTGACTCATGACGGGAAACAACCTGAGGGTGGTGTCGGCGATTTGCTGCGGGACCATGGGAGCCGCCTTCATGCTGGACGCGTTGCCTACCCGGATAATGGGCTCACGGTCACTGCGCGGGAAGGCACGATTTAGCCCTTAAATGAAATAAATTTATGCAACATTTGACGCAATTCGTTTCAATCCGCTCCACAGGTGCCGGACGGCCGCGGTGCTCACCACGCGGCGGCGGCTCGACACAGCTCGACAGAATATGTCACCACATATCAGTAGCAATGATTACTGCTTGTACCTAAAATTGCGCCAATTCAGCAGCGCCCGTGAACGCCATGGCCGGCCGCCCAAACCGCAGCGCCCCCCTTCAGACCGTCCCGCTTCACGCTGCCGAACCCGATCCGGCGACCGTCAGCCTCGACAAGGTCAAAGCCATCCTGGCGCCGCTCGACCGCGCGCAAAAGTCCAAGCTGTTCGAACTGGTGCAGGCCGGGCATCTGGAAGACGACCAGATGACGGTGGAGATCGGCCGCCTGATCGTCGCCATGCTTAACGGCCCGCGCACCGAACATGCCCGCCGCATCTGGACCGGCTGGTTCGACCCGGTGATGCTGCGCACCGATGCGCTGATGCTGGCGGAAACGCGGCCGCCCGGCTGCATGCATGTGGTGGATGCAAGCGCCTGGTGGTTCGCCCTGCTGCCGCACCTGCGCGAACTGGCCGGCCGGGTTCAGTCCGACATCGCCGCGCGGGCCAGCGAGCATCCGCTCGACGCCGTCCTCGCCTCCCCCGCCGCGGCCGAATGGGCGGAGGAGCTTCGCGTCCGTTCCCTTGCCATCCTGCGCCAGCGCGGCGGGGCCGGCACGCTGCTGGCGACCGCCAATGCCGAGCGGATCACCCTGCTGCGCAAGCGCGGCCTGACCAGCGTGGCGCCCCTGTCGATGGGCGATCTCGCCATGCTGGACGCGATGCTGGAGCACGCGCCGCTTTGGCGCGGAGCGGTGCGCCCGCGCGACACCATTGGCATACTTCACGCCGTGTCGGAGATGGCGCAGCATGCAGGGACGCCGGACGGCGCCCTGTTCTACGCCCTGTCCCTGGTGAACGGGTCGCGCGATCCCGATCAGGCGCTGGCGCTCTACGGCCTGTTCCCGAACTCGCCCCTGGTGGAGGCGGCGGTGGGCCATGTCCAGTTCGCGTGGCAATGCCTGCGCCAGAAGCTGGAGGATCTCCATCTCGGCCGCCCTGCCCCGCCGCAGTTGACCGCAGGCGAGTCGGTGGACCGCCTGCAGGAACGCGCCTTCCGCTGGTACGACGCGCTGCAGAGTTTCGGGGTGGAGCGCGGCGGCAGGAACTGGGCCGCGGTGTCCGCCGCCGTCGGCCGTGTCACCGGGCTGGTGGAGGGAGAGGTGGTGCCGGTGCTGAGCCATCGGCTGCTGACCCTGAATGCCAGCACATCGGCACGTCCGCTGATCGAGCCGGTACGCTTCATCAACGGCTTCAATCACCGGCTGCGCCGCCGCGGCATCGCCGCCTCGACCAACCCCTGGCTGACCGCCATCGGCGAACATCTGGCCGGCCTGTTCCGCCAGATCGGCAGTTATGGCCGCGACGACGCGCTGTACGCCATGGCCGAGCTGTGCGAGCTGGCGGAAGAGACCGGCTACCCCATCGAGATCACCGCCATCGACAAGACCCTGCTGGCCATCGTCGAGCGGGCGTTGCGCGACGGACGCGAACTCAATGCCGGGGAAAGCCGGCTGATCGAGCGCGTGGTGACCGTCGCGACGGAGGAGCGGCGCAAATGCCGCTGGTGGGTGTCGGGCGAACTGGTCAGCCTGCTGGACGCCGCCCAACAGCGCGGGATCGGCCCCGCCGCCTCATAAACGCGGTGCCACCGCCTGCGATGGTGCCGAATTCGGATGGTGGTCCGCCCATCCCCCAAATCATCCCGATCGCGGGCCGCTCCCACTCGGCGCAATACTTCCGATATAGCGAAAACGTGGTCTTGACGAACACTGCCCCAACCGCGCGGCAGTGCGGCGGAACCTGTCGCCGTCCGGCCGGTTGGACCTGATCCGGGGGCCGCGGTCGCGCCGCCCCCAAAGATCATGCCCGGCCTGACCTTCAGGCCAATCGCTGAAAGACCCGCGCCATGAGCATCGACGGACTGTCGGACGACGAGAACACCCCGCATTACGACAAGCCCGCCGGCGGCTGGGGTTCGGTCGGCTCGATGGCCCGGATCATGGGGGAGGAGCGGCCGACCCCCGCCGTGCTCGACACGCTGCGTCGGCAGAACAAGCCCGGCGGGTTCATGTGCGTATCCTGCGCCTGGGGCAAGCCGGCCAAACCGCACACCTTCGAATTCTGCGAGAACGGCGCCAAGGCGACGATCTGGGAGCTGACCAGCCGGCGCTGCACGCCGGAATTTTTCGCCGAACATACGGTCGGCGAACTGAAGGGATGGAAGGACTACGACCTGGAGCAGCAGGGGCGGCTGACCCACCCCATGCGCTATGACCGCGCCACCGACCGCTATGTGCCCTGCAGTTGGAGCGAGGCTTTCGCCGCCATCGGCGCGGAACTGCGCGCCATCGATCCGGAGCAGGCGGTCTTCTACGCCTCCGGCCGGGCCAGCCTGGAGACCTCCTACCTCTACGCTCTGTTCGCGCGGCTGTACGGGCACAACAACCTGCCCGACAGCTCCAACATGTGCCACGAGACGACCTCGGTCGGCCTGAAGAAGGTGATCGGATCGCCGGTCGGCACCTGCGTGTTGGACGATTTCGACAGTTGCAACGCCATCTTCTTCTTCGGCCAGAACACCGGCTCCAACAGCCCGCGACTGCTCCACCCGCTGCAGGAGGCGGTGAAGCGCGGCGCGAAGATCGTCACCTTCAACCCCGTGCGGGAAAAGGGCCTGGAGAGTTTCCGCAATCCGCAGAGCCCGCTGGAGATGCTGACCGGCAAGGACACGCAAATCTCGACGCTCTATTTCCAGGTCAAGGCCGGCGGCGACATCGCCGCGATCACCGGCCTGATCAAGCATGTGCTGGCCGCCGAGGATGCGCGCTGGTCCAGCCAGAAGCGGCATATCATCGACCCGGACTTCATCGGGCAGCACACCGTCGGTTTCGAAGAGATGAAGGCGCGGGTGGAGGCCGTCGGCTGGGACGAGATCGAACGGGAATCCGGCCTGACCCGCGACGACCTGAAACAGGCCGCCGACATCTACATCGAGGCCGACCGCTCCATCGCCATGTACGGCATGGGCCTGACCCAGCATGTGCGGGGCTCTGAAACGCTGGCCGCGCTGGTGAACCTGTGGCTGCTGAAGGGCAACATCGGTCGCGACGGCACCGGCGTCTCGCCGGTCCGCGGCCATTCCAACGTCCAGGGCCAGCGCACCGTCGGCATCTCCGAAAAGCCGGAGTTGGTGCCGCTCGACCGGCTGGCCCAGCAGTTCGGTTTCGAGCCGCCGCGCAAGGAGGGTCTGAACACCGTCAAGGCTTGCGAGAAGATCCTGTCGGGCGAGGTGAAGGCCTTCATCGGGCTGGGCGGCAACTTCGTCCGCGCCATTCCGGAGCGCGACCGGATGGAGGCGGCATGGCCCCGCATGCGCCTGACGGTGCAGATCGCGACCAAGCTGAACCGCAGCCACCTGATCAACGGCGAGGTCGCCTTCCTGCTGCCCTGCCTCGGCCGTTCGGAAGAGGATTTGCAGGAAAGCGGCGCCCAGGCGGTGACGATGGAGGACAGCCTGAGTTGCATCCACGGCTCGCTCGGCAACAACACGCCGGCCAGCCGCGATCTGAAATCGGAGGTCGCCATCGTCGCCGGCATGGCCAAGGCGACCCTGCCGCCGAACCCGAAGGTCGAATGGGACGAATGGGTCGCCGATTATCGCCGCATCCGCGCCCTGATCGAAGAGACCTATCCCGACCAGTTCCACCGCTTCAACGAACGGGTCTTCACGCCGGGCGGATTCTACCGCGGCAATCCCGCCCGCGACCGGATCTGGAAGACCCCGTCGGGCAAGGCCCATTTCACCCCGCCGGGGCACCTGCGCGCGATCGGGTTCGAAGACGCGCCGGGCCGCTTCCGGCTGATCACCATGCGGTCCAACGACCAGTTCAACACTACGATCTACGGCTATTCCGACCGGCTGCGCGGGATCGAGGGCACGCGCGACGTGCTGCTGATGAACCCGGCCGACATCACCGCCGCCGGGTTGTGGGAGGGGCAGGTGGTCGGGCTTGCCGGCGATGCCGGAGACGGCGTCGACCGCCGGGTGAGCGGGCTGACGGTCACGCCTTTCCTGCTGCCGCGCGGCTGCGTCGGCTCCTACTATCCGGAGATGAACCCGCTGATCCCGCTCTGGTACCATGACGAGGCCTCGGAGACCCCCGCCGCCAAGGGCGTTCCGGTGCGCATCGTCACCGACCCGCCGTCACGCCCCTGAGCGAACAAGCGCTGGTTCAAACCATCGAATCCAGCTCCCGGCGCCGGGAGTCCGACAGGCCGAGGCGGGCGGCGAGGTAGGCCAGATACTGGCGGTCGACCTCGCTGCCGCCGCGCACCGCCAGTTCGGAAGCGAGATAGACCTGCTCCGCCGTGTCGGGGTCGCGCACCTCGCGGACGATGTCGTCCATCGGGCGCGGGGAGCGCAACTCCGCCTCGACGATCCGCCGGTCCTCCTGATCGGCCTGTGCGGCGTCCAGGCTGTCGAGGATGCGGCGCTGTTCGTCGGGCGATATCCGGCCATCCGCATTCGCCGCGGCGATCATGGCGCGGATCAGCAGAAGCGCCTTGGCATCGCCCAGATCGGGTTCCGGCGCACCGCCGCGCAGCACGCCGGCCAGACGGTCGCCGAGACCGCCCGCGGCCCCGCCGCCCAGGACGCTGCCGCCCATGGCACCGCCCCCCATGGCACCGCCAAACATCCCGCCCAACCCCAACCGGTTCAGGATGCCGCCCAGCGGCCCGCCGGCTGCGGGAGGAGGCTGCGATCCGGCCGGCGCAGGCTTCTGGCTGTCCTGATAAGCGCGGTAGGCGAGATAAGCCAATGAGGCGAGCCCCGCCTTCTGCAGCAGCCCCGAACCATGGCCGCCCGTCAATCCGCCGGCCAGCCCGCCCATCCCTGCGGCCGGTCCATACGGAGTTCCATGCGGACCGCCATAGCCGTGGCCGTAGAGGTGCTTCATCTTTTTCTTCTTGCCCTTCTTGCCGAGGAGCAGAGGCATCGCAGCGGCAAAGGCCGGCCCCCGGCCCGTGCGGCCGGCAAGCCCGTTGGCCAGGATGACGCCGAGGACTTTGCTCAGGTTGCTCATCGTTCCCTTCCTCGTTGGGGTTCAAGGGCTGACGCAGGAAAGACCAAGCCCGGCCGAGGCCGGGAGCCCCTGGCCGGGAGCCGTAGACATGGGGTCGTTCCAGGCCATTGAAACCCGCCGCCTCGCAAGAATGACGAGTTGCTCCCTCCTGCAAAGGAAGAGCTGCGCGTCCACATCCTCGCGGAACTCGTCATGTAATTTGGCAATGACCTTAAGCGTTGGCGCTGCAGCGGAACCGCGGTGCCATCCACCTCGTTGTTTGGAAGACGAACAATCCTCGCAGCGAGGAGGAGACCGCTTTGGCAATCGCTCGACTGAGCTTGGCAGCACGATCCACCGCGTCGGTGATCGCGTCGATGTAGCGGCGGCGGCGTCCCTCTGCGAGATTGGGCCGGCGCAGGGCTGCCCACCCCGCCTGGCGCCGGGAAGATGCGCAGGGCCAGCCAGTGGTCATGTCCGGTAGCCCAGGCGGTGCTCTGCTCGACCACCGGGGTGCGACATGGTCACGTCCGCAAGATGACGTTGGCGTTGGCGAGGCGCCGGAGCAGCCGCCGGCGCCGGCGATTGGCCGGAGGAAGCAATTCGTACAGAGCGGTTTCGATCGGTTTCCAGACCGAAACCCACCCGAGGATCACGAAGCTCTCCTGAAGAATTCGCGTCAGCGGACGTGCCGGAAGATTGTGCGCGATCTGCCAGGCAAGAAAAAGGCAAGTGGAGAGTACCGCAAAGCCGATCAACGCAAATTGGCGCCAAGCCCGGAGTGCCTCTTTGAACTGCTTTGATTCGAACCTTTCACAAAAGGCGAAATGGCCGGTGAATGCCGCAGCGATGTCAGGCTGCAGGCGCCGCACCGCCTCATCCGCCGGCAGGTGGATGACGACACGGATCTGCTTCTCGTCCGGCAGATCCTGAACCTTCTTCATCAAATATGCCTCGGCCTCCTTGGTCAGGGCTCCCTCACGGAATGGGGATGGCTCGAGGCTGTCGAAGAGCTGCGAAAGATGGCGCAGCCTGATGTCGATGTCGCTGCCGGCATCTTCCGTCCGTACTCCTGTCTCTGCGTCCATGGCCGTTCCTTCCAAGCCAGTCAGACCGCCGATGGTGGGAGTGGAGCCGCTTTCTGTTCCCGCACCTCCTCCCGGCTGCCGAACCACGTGACGTAGAGCGTCGGCAGAAAGACGAGGGTCAGCAGCGACGCCACGAGCAGGCCACCCATGATCGCGAAAGCCATCGCCCCCCAGAACACCGTGAAGGCAATCGGAATGAGACCGAGCACGGTGGACGCGGCGGTCAGCATGATCGGCCGGAACCGCGATCCGCTCGCCTCGATCACGGCCTCCGTGATGCCAAGACCGTTCCTTCGCTCCGCCTCGATCTGCTGGATCAGGATCACCGCATTCTTCGCGATCATGCCGACCAGCGCGAGGACTCCCAGAATGGCAACGAAGCCGAGCGGCTGGCCGGAGACCAGCAGCGCCAGAACGACGCCGATCAGGCCAAGGGGCACGACGCTCAGCACCATGAGAAGGCGTTGAAAACTGCCAAGCTCGACCATCAGCACGGTCAGGACGATGAGCGTCATGATCGGAACAACCGCAAACACCGACGCCCGGCTTCTGGCGCTCTCCTCGGCGATCCCACCCAACTCGATGCGGTAACCCGACGGCAGGCTGGCTGACAGCTCCGCAACCCTAGGGGACAGCGCCGCGATGACCGTTTCCGGCAGGACACCGGGGGCCACGTCCGCCTGGACCGTCAGCGCCGGCACGCGGCTGCGCCGCCAGACCAGCGGCTGGTCCTGGGTATAGTCGAACGTCGCCAGTTGGTTCAGCGGGACGCTTCGTCCGTTCGGCAGGGGCACCGGCAGGTTGCGCAATGTTTCCACGGACAGGGCCTGCCCACGGGCATCCCGGGCCAGTACGTCGATCAGATAGATCCCATCGCGGATGGAGGTGACGACGGTCCCGGACACGGTGGTGTTCAGCAGCGATGCAACGGCGGCCGAACTCAGGCCGAGGCGCCTCGCTTCGTCCTGATCGATCTGCACCCGCAACTTGCGGGCGGTTTCCATCCAGTCGAAGTTGATCCGCCGCGCTTCCGGTGACGTTCCGACGGTCTGTGCGAGCTTGAGGGCGATCTCGCGCACTTCGGCCGGGTCCGGTCCCATGACGCGGTATTGGAGGGGCCATCCCACGGGCGGTCCGAGTTCCAACGGATAGACGCGCGCCACGGCATTCGGGAATTCCTCGGCCAACAGGGTTTCCAGGTGGGCTTGCAGCCGCTCGCGCGCCGCGATGTCCGTGGCCACGACCACCGACTGGCTGACGAAGGGGTTGGCGAGTTGGACGTTCAGCGGCAGATAGAAGCGGATCGCGCCGCGCCCGACGTAGCTGCTCCAGCGTGCAATCCCGGGCTCTTTGGCAAGCAGCGCGTCGAGCCGCTCCACCGCTTCCTGCGTCGCGTATATCGACGCGTTCTGCGGCAGGCGGAGATCAACCAGAAGCTCGATGCGGTCCGACGGTGGAAAGAACTGCCGCGGGACGAGGCCGAGCGCCGTGATCGACAGGACGAACAACGCGAGAGTCGTCGCAATCGTCAACCCGCGGGCACGGATGGCCAGCCCCAGCGCGCGCCTGTACAGCCGCAGCACGGGCCCCGGCTCCTCGCGCTGGCCCGATTTGGGTGGACGCAGCAGCATCGTGCCGAGAAGCGGGGCGAAGACCATCGCGACGAGCCATGACGCGATCAACGCGATGCCGACGACGGCGAAGATGGAGAAGGTGTACTCACCGGCCGAGCTTTGGGCAAAGCCGATGGGCACGAAACCTGCGATGGTCACCAGCGTGCCGGACAGCATCGCCATGGCAAGGGCCTTGTAGGCGTACACCGCGGCAACCTCCATCCGGTCGCCGGCGGCGAGCCGCCGCGTCATCGCGTCGACCGTCGTCAACGCATCGTCCACCAGCAGGGCGAGTGCGATGATCAGCGCGCCCAAAGACACGCGCTGGAGATCGATGCTCAGCAAGCCCATCACTGGAAAGACGATGGCCAGCGTCAGCGGAATGGTGATCGCTACCACCGTTCCGGCCCGCGCGCCCAACGCGAGGAAGCTCACCACGAGCACGATGACGATGGCCTGCCACAGCGAGGTGATGAAGTCGGAAACCGCATCGTCCACCGTGCGCGCCTGGTCGGCCACCAGATGCGCCTGAATGCCGAGCGGAAGATCTGCTGAAATGCGCGCCATCTCTGCGGAGATGTTCCTGCCGAGGGATAGAATATCGCCGCCCGGGCGCATCGCGATGGCGAGCCCGATCGCCGGTTGGCCGTTCACCCGGAACAGGGGCTGGGGTGGATCGGCGAATTCGCGCCGCACCTCGGCCAATTCGCGCAGGCGCAGCATGCGACCGCCGACCGCAAAGTTGACGTCGAGGATATCCCGCTCCGACTCGAAAGACCCCGAGACCTGCAGAGACAGCGCTTCCTTGCCGGTTCGCAGCACACCGGCCGGACGCACGGCGTTCTGTGCCTGCATGGCGGCGACCAGCATGCCCGGGTCGATCCCCAGACCGGCCAGCGTATCCAGCGAGAGATCGATGTGAATGCGTTCGTCCTGCTCGCCCAGCAGTTCAATCTTCGAAACGTCCGGAACGGTCAGAAGACGCGAGCGGATGTCTTCGACATAATTCCGCAATTCCTGGTGCGTGAAGCCGTCGGCGGTGAAGCCATAGATGATGCCGAAGGTGTCGCCGAAATCGTCATTGAAGCCGGGGCCGAGGACACCCTGAGGCAGGGTATGGCGCATGTCGGCCACCTTCTTGCGCACCTCGTACCAGGTGTCGGTCACCGTGCGGCCCTGGGCGCTTCCCACGAGGTCGACGAAGATTACGGTCGTGCCCGGGACGGTGTAGCTGCGCAGCGTGTCGAGGTTCGGCACCTCCTGCAGTGTTCTTTCGATCCGCTCGGTCACCTGCTGGAGCGTCTCGTCGAGGGTTGCGCCCGGCCACTGCGCCTGCACCACCATCGTCCGGATGGTGAAGACCGGATCCTCCGCACGGCCAAGCTTCAGGAACGAAACGGTTCCCGCCACGACAACCCCGATCATCAGGAAGATGACGAGCGAACGGTTCCGGATGGCCCATTCGGAAAGATTGAAGCGGCTCATGGCGCCGCTCCGAGAATGCGGACCTTCTGTCCCGGCCGGAGCGCCTGCACGCCCGCGGTGACCACGATTTCGTCGGTTTCCAGGCCGCGCGCGACGATGGCCCGGGCGAGGTCGTAGCGATCCAACTCGATGTTGCGCAAGGCGACGGTGCTTGTCGCCTGGTCGACGATCCAGACAGCCGGCTGGCGGTTGGCCTGCGTCAGGGCGGTGGCGGGGATCGCGATCCCGCCCACGCCACTGGCCTCGATCGACCCGTTGACCGTCGAGCCGAGCAGCATCGCCTCGGGAGGGTCCTGAAGCCCAACCCTGATCTTGAATGTGCGGGTCACCGGATCGGCCTGCGGGGCGATCTCGCGCACACGGCCGGTGGTGCGCACGGCGGGATCGGAAACCAGCGCCACCATGACGACGGGGTTGGCGGGCGCGTTCCGGATGACCGGCGCCGGTACGTCGAACACGGCATCGCGCCCGTCCCGGCGCGCCAGATGCACGATCATGCGGCCCGCCGTCACGACCTCGCCCGGTTCGGCGCCGCGGGCGGTGACCGTGCCGTTACCGTCGGCGGCCAACTCCGTGTAGCCGAGTTGGTCCTGCGCCGTGTCGACCTGCGCCTGCGCCGCATCGACCTGCGCCTCGGCAGCCTTCAAGGCCTGTGCCGCCGCATCGTAACGCGCCCGGGTGGTCCAGCCCTGACGCAGAAGGGTTTCCTGACGCTGGTAATCGTTGCGTGCCATGGTCTGCTGCCCCATGGCGGCGCTCAGGTTCGCCCGCGCCGTCCGCAGGGCGTTACGGGCCGGCTCCGGATCAAGGCGTGCGATCACCTGGCCCGCTTCGACCTGATCGCCGAC
Organism: Pseudomonadota bacterium; assembly: GCA_023423695.1. Classification (GTDB taxonomy): domain Bacteria; phylum Pseudomonadota; class Alphaproteobacteria; order Azospirillales; family Azospirillaceae; genus Azospirillum. Next base: position 38,348 of record JAFAFA010000012.1, read on the forward strand.
ATTCACCAGACGCTTGATCATCCGCCCGCCGACACGGAATGAGAGACTGACCTCCTCCTGCGCCTCGATTTGGCCGGGTAGCGAGACGGTTTCGATCACCTCTCGCTTTTCGACCGTCACCACCCGCACGGGGCGGACCGGCTCCGCGACGGGCTCCTCCGCCGAGCCGCACGCCGCAAGCGGCATCAGCATCGCGGCCGCGATCAGCGCCCATCCCGTGAGGAGGCGTTCCGTACGATTGGGTTTCAAGGATGCCGCCGATTCTTGCCGCGTCATGGCATTTCCTCCTAAAGCCCGAAGGTGCCGAGCAGGCTGGCCAGAACAATCAGGATGACCAGCGCGATCATCGGAATGGCGACGGCGACGACGAAGATGTCGCCATATGCGTCGCGATGGCTGAGCCCGCAGACGGTGAGGAGTGTGATGACCGCGCCATTGTGCGGCAGCGCGTCCAGGGCGCCGGAGGCAACCGCCGTCACCCGGTGCATCACGTCGAGCGAGACGCCGGTCGCATGCGCCATGTCGACGAAGGTTGGACCCAGCGTATCGAGGGCGATGCTCATGCCGCCCGAGGCCGAGCCCGTCAATGCGGACAGCACCGACACCGCCGCCGCGATCGACACCAGTGGGCTTCCGCCGCCGAAATCCAGCACGGCCTTGCTGATTGCGTTGAAGACCGGAAGTGCAGCGATCACCGCGCCGAAGCCGACGAGACTCGCGGTGTTGAAGATCGGCAGCACCGAGGCGTCGGCCCCTTTGTCCAGGCTCGTCCGCAGGTCGTCCAAGCGGTTCCAGTTGCTGGCGATGAGCAGGATAACGGCGAAAAACAGCGCCACGATGACTGCCCATACACCACGCACGGTCTCGATGGTGGTGGCTCCGAACCGCGGTTCCGCGAGGAAGGCGGTATCCATCCTTTCGACAACGGCCTGGATGAACAGGAAGTTGGTAACGATGACGACAACGATCGGCAGGACCGCCAGTGCGGCGGGGGGCAGGTCTTCCCTGCCGGCGACCCTCTCCGGAACGGGCGCGGTCGAGAGTTCGGCAATGTCGAATCCCTCGGCCTGCGCGTGCTCGCGGATAACCCGGTCCTGGACCGGTGTGCCGTCGACGTGATCGCCATATCCCTCGCCGGCCATGCGTGCACGGGAGGCGCGGCCGTTCAGCCACATGATGCCCAGCAGATACATCACCAGACCGGTGACGATGCCAAGGCTTGGTGCCGCAAAGGCCGTGGTGCCCAGAAACGGCATGGGGATCGCGTTCTGGATTGCCGGCGATCCCGGCAGCGCCGACATCGTGAAGGTGAACGCGCCGAGCGCCAACGCTCCGGGAATCAGTCGCTTAGGGATGGCGGCATCGCGGAACAATGCGGCGGCCACCGGATAGATCGCGAAGGCGACGACGAAGGCCGATACGCCTCCATAGGTCAGCACGGCACAACACAGAACCACCGAGACGATCGCGCGCTGCGGCCCAAGCCGGTCGCTGACCAGCCGGGCAAGAGCTCGCGCCGATCCGGTGTCGTCCATCAGCTTGCCGAAGATCGCTCCCAGCATGAACAACGGAAAGAAGGAGATGATGAAAGAGCCGGTGTTGCTCATGAAGATCTGGGTATAGGCGCCGAGGATCGGCAGGCCGCCGGTCAGCAGCGCAGCCAGCAGTGCCGCAGCCGGGGCGGCGATCAGCAGCGTCACGCCGCGATAGGCAAGGAGCATGAGCAGCCCGAGCGCGAAAAGGACGGCGGCGAGATCGATCATATCGATGGCTCCTGCGATCCCGCCGGTTCAGGGTAGCGCGCATCGTAGGGGTAGCGCGGGAAGTCCTTGCCGAGCCTGCGCCAATCCGCCAGCCATTGCTCCGCAACGATCCGCCCTTCCTCGCGCAGCGTGGCGAAATACTCCGGGTTCCGGTTGAATTTCGATGTGTGCTTGAGGCCCCAGGCAGTGTCGCGGGTCATCTTGATGGTCCGCACGGCGATGATCTTATGGTTGTTCAGCGGCGGATGGCTGTCTCCGTACCGTTCGAGCCACTGGTTGACCGTCATGATGGAGTCGAGTTCCTGGTTCAGCGACAGATTGCCGGCCAGATCGTTCTCGCGATCCCGGATGTCCTCCAGTCCGATGTTCGTCGAGGCGGGGTGGAATTCCTGCGGGTTGATGCGCACGATCCAGATTTCGTCCGGCTTTTCATCCTTCGCCTCGGCGTCGAGCAGGTCGCGCACCGGCGGATTGCGTGAATACAGCCCGTCCCAATAGTATCCGTTGCGGGTGACCGTCCGGCCCGGTACGCAGGTCGGAAACACCATGTTGGGGATGACCTGCGCGCGCAGGACTTCCGGAAGCGTTCCCGATGCCGCCACGCCTTCCAGCGAGATCGCCCGGCGCATCCGCCAGCGGGTGATCTCATACTGGTTGATCTCCCGCCCGTCGGGCAGCAAGCCCATCTGTTCGAGGGATTTGTTGGAATCGAACACTTCGAAGTTGCCGCTGAGGACTTCGATGGCGCCGGCCAGGATCCGAATGTTCGCCGTGGCCAGTCGCGGCCAATCGATCGTATCGAACTTCGGGCACAACGCCCCCAGGAGGCCCGAAAATCCGAGATATTCCGACCGGGCGCCCAGCATGGAAAGGCCGGCGAGGCCGAGTTCGCCGTACTGCCCATAGGGATTGGATTGCGCCAGCGGCAGGCCTTGCGATTTCCAATGCAGGAGCGAGCCGACCAGCTGATTGTGAGCGGATTCGACCGGCGTGGTTGCGGCGAAGGTCGTCCAGAGGAAATCCAGGCGCTCCATCGCCTTATCGATCGTTCCGCACGTCGCGTCTGCGGTGTTGGGGGCGAGGCCGTACCACGCCGCGAGCGCACACAGGGCGCCGGCGGAGGTGCCGCTGACAGCGCTGATGTCGAATGTGTCACCCTCCCTCGGGTTCGCATCCCAGCGCTTCTTCGTCGCCAGGATGGTTCTCAGCACCCCCCAGGTGAATGCGGCGTGCGTACCTCCGCCCTGGCAAGCGATTGCGACCTTCTTGTTGGCCATCTCTTCACCGCCTCTCTGCTGCTTCAAGGGTCGGAACCGTCGTTACGGAGCACGTGGCGGGGTGCAACCGGCTTCAAGCCTTCCTCTATCCGTTGCATCAGGTAGGGGAAGAAGGGGTTGGAGGACATGCGGAGCAGGGAGTCCATGCTGACGATCAGGGCTCCGCGCTCTCCCCTGGCGGCCACGGAACCCAGGTGGATGCCGAAATCCTCTGTGGGCTCCGGTTGCAGCCCGTAGAGGGAGTCGGTGACCGGGAACGGCAGAGCGACATGAGACAGCGAATAGACGTCGAATGGGTACGCCAGTCCCAGTTCACGCACCTGTTCGGTGTCCGTCCCGGCTTCCACGGTGCGCTCGACCACATCGGGGCGATCCGGGTCTGCGTTGGTGATGATCGTGGTTCTGAACCGTCGCGGCGGATCGGGCAGGATCCGGTTCAGCATGGTGTCCGATGCGGAACTCAGAAGCAGACCGAACTTGGTGTTGCGGTTCACGTCGAACAGCACAAGCTCGCTGCCGTTCTCGGGCAGGTGGACGTACAGGCTGGTTACGATTGCCCGCGTGCTGACCGTGAAGTCCATCACCGACTGAAAGGTGAGGATCGGCGGAAGACCAGCCAGACGGCCATCAGCCGCACCTGCGGCGATTCTTCTCTGCAACGCAGTGGTCAGCAGGTGGGATTGGCGCGCGCCGTTGATCGAGAAGGAGTTGTATTTGAAGGGATTGAATTCCGGCAGCACGCTGAGCCAAGCGGCCTTCGCGAAGGGTGGGAACAGGGCAGGCAGCCCCGCCAGGCCGGCGAAACGGGCGAAGGCGGTGATCCCGATCATCGGCGAGATCAGCGTGATCTGATCCGGTCGCCGCAGTCCTGTGTCGTCGAGGGCGTCGAGCGCGTACATCATCGCAAGCGCGCCGCCGTTCGAAAATCCGACGAGATGCAAAGGCTGCGTCGGACCGATGAGTCGCTGGGCCTCCCTCACCGCCAGCCGGGTGGCCGCCGACCAGTCTTCCCAGTCTATGTCGGTCAAGCCCGCCGGAACCGTGCCGTGGCCCGGCAACCGCGGGGCTACGGCGACGAACCCATGGTCGCGATAGCGGCGCGCGATGTGGCGGAGGCTGTAGGGTGAATCGGTCAGGCCATGCAGGAAGACGACCGCTCCGCGGGGAGCGCCATCGGGCTCCAGCAGATAGGAACGGTTCCAGTCCTGGGAGAAGCGGCCCGGATAGATCGGGCTGCCATCGAAGTAGCGGTTGACGGGAACACGCTCCTCGGCCGGCAGCTTCTGCGTGACTTCGGTTCGCACTCGGTCGAAGATCGCCTCTTCAGCATTCAGGTACGCGGCCCAATCGCTGCGGTCGAGTTCCTTGACGTGCAGTTCCTCCGGAACATAGGTATGCCAGGGCTCGAGAGGCTGCCCACGTTGCGAGTCATAGGCGCGGATGAGAAATAGCACCAGAATGCCTATAAATACGAATGCAGTTATCCTTTTTAAAAATTTCCACAACCAATACTTCATAACAACATCTCTTCTTCATGGTTATCGAATTGATGCAAGGTTTTATTGCTTTTGTTCCATCCATATGAAAGTGGGTCTTTACCCACCATTCTCACGTATCCATGTGGAGCAGCGTGCCCGGCAGATGGGATCGCCGTGGGTTCCTTGGTCGCGGGGATCGCGGGGACCGCCGGGTGAGTTGGCTCCCGATATGCGGCAAAGACCGCCGCATAGAGAACCCTGCTAACGGTAAGTTACGGTACTCGCCGCAATCCTGACTGCATCATGGCAATGTCAGTTACCGTAAATCACCTTGGCGAACGGGATCAGTATCCTAGGCTAAGAGAAAATCTGCGCCGATATCAGGATTGCGCTCCATCAATGCCTGACCAACGCTGCTCCGATCTTTGGGGCGTTCCAACGGATAGGGCTGCTGGACGAGGTAAGACTCGTGATGGAAGTCGGAACTCACGCACAAATCTGAAGACAGGTCATCGACGGACAGTCGCACGACCGGTCGATCCGCCGGGCGGCATTGGCATGCGGGCGACACAAAACAGTGGGTTGGTGGCCGGCATCGATTTGAGCGCAAACAGCCTGGACCTCGCAGATCCCGGCGACGGGCTGACCTACACGGTCCACATGGTGGATTCGGCCCGGCAGGCCACAAACGCCCATCCATCCTGCGTTACGATTGATCTGAAAACAGGGGAGTAGACACCATGTCTGATCTGATCTGCGTCGCCTTCAAGGATAAGGACACGGCGGATCGTGCTCTGACCGAGTTGCGGGAGATGCAACGTGAATATCTCATCGATCTTATGGATGCCTGCGTAGCAGTTCGAGAGCAGGACGGAAAGGTGCGACTGAAACAAGCGGTCGATATGGTGTCGATGGGAGCCGCCAGCTCTGGGATTTCCGGCATGCTCTGGGGATCGCTGGTCGGCCTGTTGTTTCTCAATCCCCTGGCCGGAATGGTCGTGGGCGGAGCCGTCGGCGCCGGTGCCGGCGCCCTGGCCGGCAGCATGACCGATTACGGCATTCCGGACGATTACATCCGCAAAATAGCCGAAACCATCAAACCTGATACGTCCGCTCTGTTCGTTCTCGTGCGCAAGGTCAATCCCGACAAGGTTTTGCCTGAACTTGCAAAGTACCAGGGGATGCTTTTGCGCACTTCCCTGACAACCGACCAGGAAAACCGCCTTCGAGAGGCATTGAATGGGGTAGGTGCCCAGAGTCTGGAACCATAAAAGGACGATCTGGTTGACCGTGGAGCAACCTCCCCCCTCCTCAATATGGCCGGTCGCCTAGAACGGTGGCGCGGTGCATGATGCGCCGGTGCGGCGAATAGTCGTTCACCGCGTAATGCTGGGTCGACCTGTTGTCCCACAACACCAGATCGTCGGCTTTCCAGCGCCAGCGCACCGTGTATTCCGGCCGGCTGATATGGTCGTAAAGGAACTCGAGAATCGCCGCGCTCTCCCGGTCGCTGAGCCCGACGATGCGCGCGGTGAAGTTCTCGTTCACGAACAGGGCCTTGACGCCACTGACCGGATGGGTGCGGATGACGGGATGGACGACCGCCGGGTGCTTGTCCCGCGCCGTCTTCCAACGGGCATGGGTCTCAGGGTCGCCATTGTGCCGCCATTCCGGGAAGGAACGGGTGAAGTCGTGCAGGGCCTTCAGCGGCTCCAGCAGGCGACGGACCGGTTCTGACAGGCCGTTGTAGGCGGCGATGTTGCTGGCCCACACCGTGTCGCCGCCGATCGGCGGGATCAGCTTGCCGGACAGGGCGACGATGGCCGGCGGCGTTTCGATGCAGGTGACGTCGGTGTGCCAGACGTCGTTGTCGCTGGGATTGTGCGGTCCGGTGTCCAGCACCATGATCTCCGGCTGCTCCGCCACCTTCGGATAGATCGGGTGGATGTGCAATTGGCCGAAGCGGGCGGCGAAGTCGCGTTGCGCCTTGGGGGTCAGGGGCTGGTTTTCGAAGAACAGGACCTGATGGGCGACCAGCGCCCGCTCCAACGCGGCCGCTTCGCTCTCGGGCAGCGGGCGGGAGAGGTCGATTCCCTCCACACGCGCGCCGATGGCGGGGCTGACCGGCGTGACGGTCAGGGTGGACAGGGCAATGTCTGGCATGGCGGTTCCCCAATCTTGTTGTTCGGCGGCATGCGTTCTTATGGATTGCAGCTCTCAGGTCTTGCCCTTCCACGGCACCAGCCAGGATTCCAGCAGGCGCATCCCGTAGGAAAAGGCGAAGGCGAAGACCGCGATGATGCCGATGCCGACGAAGACCACGTCGGTGGCGAGGAAATGCGAGGCGGACATGATCATGAAGCCGATGCCGCGGGTGGCGGCGATCAGCTCCGCCGCGACCAGCGTGCTCCAGCCGACACCGATGCCGATGCGCAGACCCGTCAGGATCTCCGGCAGGGCGCTGGGCAGCACGATGGCGCGGAACAGCTGCCAGCGGCCGGCACCCAGCGACAGGGCGGCGTTCACCCGCTCGATCGGCAACGCCCGCACGCCGGCCTGGGCCGACAGGCAGACCGGCGCGAACATCGCCAGCGTCAGCAGGACGATCTTCGACACCTCGCCGATGCCGAGCCAGATGATCATCAGCGGCAGATAGGCGAGCGGCGGCAGCGGCCAGTAGAATTCGATGGGTGTGTCGAAGACGCCCTTGGCCCAGCGGTTCAGCCCCATCGCCAGCCCGAGCGGAATGCCGAGCGAGGCGGCGATGAGGGCGGCGGAGAAGATGCGGAACAGGCTTGCCGACACATGCTCCCACAGGGTCGCGCCTGCATAGCCGTCCTCGACGATCGCCAGGAACTGGGTCGCCACCTCTTGCGGCGTGGGCAGGAACAGCGGCGGCACCAGCCGGTACTGCGTCACCAGGAACCACGCCGCCAGCAGCAGGAGGGCGGTGGCGAGGCTGATCGGGCCGGTGCGCGCACCGTCCAGCCCGAAGGGGTGGAGCCGGACAATCTTCGGCCGGTCCGCGGGGTCGACGACATGGTCGCCGGGACGGGCAAGGTCGGTCATTGCAGCACCTTCCGGCGGGTATCCATATCTGCGTGCGGGCGGTGCACCAGGGAGCGGATCTCGTCATAGAGTTCGGCGAATTCCGGTGCCGACAGGATGGCGCGCACATCGCGCTCGGCGGCGAAACGGCGGACGAAATCCAGGTCGAAGCGGGCGACGATCCGGCCGGGGCGCGGCGACATCACCACCACCGTGGTGCCGAGGAACAGCGCTTCCTCGATGGAATGGGTGATGAAGAAGATGCGCTTGCCGGTGCGCGCCCAGACATCGATCAGCAATTCCTGCATCTGCTCGCGCGTCAGGCTGTCGAGCGCGCCGAAGGGCTCGTCCATCAGCAGGATCTTTGGATCGGTCGCCAGCGCGCGGGCGATGCCGACGCGCTGGCGCATGCCGCCCGACAGTTCGTGCGGGGCGGCATCGGCGAAGCTCTCCAGCCCGACCAGCCCCAGCAGTTCCTCCGCCCGCTCGCGCCGTTCCCTTGCGGGAACGCCGGCGAAGCGCAGGCCGAGCGCTACATTGTCGGCGACGCTGCTCCAGGGCAGCAGCGTGTCCTTCTGGAACACCACGCCGCGGTCGGCGCCGGGGCTGGCGACCGGTCGGCCGTCCAGCGTGATCGATCCTTCCGACAGAGGCAGGAAGCCGGCGATGGCGTTCAGCAGCGTCGATTTCCCGCAGCCCGATGCCCCGAGCGCCACGACGATGCTGTTGGCGTCGATGTCGAGCGACGCACGGTCCAGCGCATGGACCACCCGGCCGTCGCGGGCGGAGAAGAAGACACTGGCGTTGCGGACCTGGAGCATGGGCGCTCTCCCGTCAGCCGTTGGCTCAGCGGATGTCCTTGACGTACTCCGCGGTGACGAAGCCGCCGTAGCTGGGCAGCACGGTGGTGATCTTCTTCTGCACCTTCAGGAACTCCGCCGTGTCCTTCAGGATTTTGGCGGCACCGGCGGCTTCGTTGCCGGCCAGCCAGGCGGTGGAGGCCTGCACCTCCGCCGGGACCAGCGACAGGTTGGTCAGCGCCGACGCCTGATTGGACGGCGTGCCGCCCAGCAGCTTCGCCAGCGTCTTCGCATTTTCCGAATCCGGCCCCCAGGCCGCCTTGTCGTTGCGGAAGGAAGCGCTGTAGCGCTCGATGGTGCCGGCGAAGCCCTTGAGGAAGGCCGGATTGTCCTTGGCGAAGGCGGCGGTCGCCACCCAGGCGCTGAAGGTCGGGGCGCCACGGTCAGCCACCTCGCGCGAGGTCAGCAGCACCTTGCCGGTCTTCTTCAACTCGGTCAGGGCGGGATCCCAGACGAAGGCACCGTCCACATCTCCGCGGTTCCAGGCGGCGACGATGTCCGGCTGCGGGATGGCGAAGACCTGCGCGTCACGCTCCGTGAGCTTCTCCTGCTTCAGCACGGCGAGCAGCTGGTAATGGTCGGTGGAAACCGGGGCGGCGGCGAGCTTCTTGCCCTTCAGGTCCGACGGTTTTTCGATGCCGGACCCGTTGCGCACCACCAGCGCCTCGTCGGTGCCGGAGATGGTCGCGAGGTGGAAGGCCTTCACGTCCAGCCCGCGGCTGACCGCGGCGGCGAAGGGGCTGGAGCCGACATAGCCGACCTGCACGTCGCCCGAGGCGATGGCGGCGAAGATCTCAGCACCCGAATTGAACTTGCGGAAGTCGATCTCGGTGCCCGTCGCCTTGGCGAAATCGCCGTTGGCGATGGCGACCGAGGACGGCAGCGCGTCGGTCTGATAGCCGACCACGACCTTGCCGGATGCGGCTTCGGCGGTGGAGAGGGCGGTGAAGGAGGCGGCAAAGGGAGAAACCGTCGCCAGGGCCGCAGAGAGGAGGGTGGGCAGATTGGGCTTCATCGTCGTATCCCCCGTCACGGTGTGAATGCCGGCATGCGGGCGCCGGAAATCCGAAAGTCCGTGAACTTTAAATCGACACTTCTGCCGTTGTCATCACAAAATCTACTTTCCTACATGGAAATATATTATATATACGTGTTTGTTGTGTTGATATTTGCATTCAGAGCGGCTCCCAGCGCTATGGCGGGCTGGAATTCCCCACCCTCTTGTGTCCATCCGCGAGACAGGCGCCATCAAAAACATCGCCTGACACAAAGCTGACGCTTGACCTCACCTCATTTTCCTATTTTCCTATAGATAATTCATGAATTAAACGCTCTGAGTTTGTTCTATATGCGCAGCGGTTCAGAGGCGCCACGGCCCCAACGATCTGACAAGGAGATCTGCCATGCAGGGTTTGGATGATTTTGACCGGATGGTTATGGCGTCGCTCTGTCCCTCCGGCGCGCTCGTGCTGCCGCTTTTGCCCCCGGAGGGGCCGGCGGCCGACCTGGCTGTGAGGGTGAGCGACCATGGCGTCGCGGACACTGGCGACGAGAACGGTGGCCTGTTTCCCCTCGGCCTCGGCCTCGGCATCGTCTCGGCCCTTCTGCTGGCATCGCTGGCGGCGCTGGCCTGATCGGGCTGCCGGTCACGTCCACACTCCCCGCTCGCCCCCGGCACCCTGCCCCGCGCAGTCCACAAGGACAAACGAATCGACGACCGCCGCCAGCATGTGTGGTCGTGATACAATCCCCCGACGGAGGCCGCTCCCATGCCGGACATCCCTCTTCCCGTCACCGAAAATCTGCCCGATGGCATCGCCCTGGCCGCCGACCGCCTGTTTTTCAGCGCCCGCACGCCGCAATCCTGGTCCGACCGGCCGGTTCCGGAGGACACGATCCACCGCCTCTACGATCTGGTCCGGCTGGCGCCGACCGCCTTCAACGGCAGCCCGGCGCGCTTCATCTTCCTGACCACACCGGAGGCGAAGGAGCGGCTGCGCCCGGCGCTGAGCCGCGGCAACCAGTCCAAGCTGACGGCCGGCGCCATCGCCATCATCGCCTATGACCGCCGCTTCTTCGAACATCTGCCGCTGCTGAGCCCGCATTACGACCCTTCGCCGATGTTCGTCGAGGAGCCGTCGCTGGCCGAGACCACGGCGTTCCGCAACGGGTCGCTTCAAGCCGGCTATCTGATCCTGGCCGCCCGCCTGCTGGGCCTGGATGCCGGACCGATGTCCGGCTTCGACGCCGAAGCGGTCGATGCGGAGTTCTTCGCCGACGGCCGGCTGCGGACGAACCTGCTGGTGGCCCTGGGCCATGCCGACGGATCGCCGTCCCGCCCGCGCGCCCCGCGGCTGGATGTGTCGAAAGCGGTGGTGATCCTTTGATTCACCTGCCTGTGATCCCAACACCGTAACGGCCGGCCCGTCCAACGACTGAACCGGCCGAACCGGAGAGCCATCATGAGCGTGAACGACACGGCCGCCGCCTTGCCGGCGGCCAACGGCAGAGCCTTGCCGAGTGGAGCCTCCCTGCCATCCGTCCCAGTGGCATCCGCCCCACTGGCATCCGGCATCCCGCTGCGCTTTTCCACCGCCGCCCTGCTGTGGTTCGCAGCATCCGGGGTGACCGCCCTGTGGCCCGATGCAGCCGATGCCGAGGCGTGGGAGCGGACCGGAGAGTTCGCCAGTCTGCTGGCGGTCGCCGCCGGATTGCTGGCGCTGATCGCTCCACTGACCGCGGTCATCCGCCCGGCGCCGCGCAGCCGGCTCGCATCATCCATTGCGGGATTGTCGGCATCGATGCCCTGGCTGGTCGTCGTGGCGCTGGGCGTCATCGGCTGGGAGATCCTGACCGCGAAGCTCGGTCTGCTGCCGCGCCCCTTCTTCGTGCCGCCGCAGGCGCTGCTGGAGGTCTATCTCGACGACTGGCCACGGCTGCTCGACTGCTTCGCCGCCTCGCTGACGCTGCTGGTCACCGGCTATGCCGTGGGCTCGGTGCTGGGGGTGGTGACGGGTGTCGCCATCGGCTGGTCGCGGGCGGTCGGCTATTGGGTCCACCCGGTTTTGCGGCTGATCGGCCCGCTGCCGGCCACCGCCTGGCTGCCCATCGCCTTCTTCGCCTTCCCCACCAGCTGGAGCGCCAGCGTCTTCCTGATCGCGCTGGCCAGCGGCGTGCCGGTGACCGTGCTGACCTGGTCCGGCGTGGCCGGGGTCAACAGCGCCTATTACGACATCGCCCGCACGCTGGGCGCGTCACAGCGCTTCCTGGTGCTGAAGGTCGCCGTGCCGGCAGCGATGCCGCATGTCTTCGTCGGGCTCTTCATGGGGCTCGGCGCCTCCTTCGCCGTGCTGGTGGTGGCGGAGATGCTGGGCGTGAAGTCCGGTGTCGGCTGGTACCTGCAATGGGTCCAGGGATGGGCCGCCTACGGCAACATGTACGCCGCGCTGCTGGTGATGGCGCTGCTCTGCTCCGGTCTGGTGGCGCTGCTGTTCCGCGTCCGCGACCGCCTGCTCGCCTGGCAGAAGGGAATGCTCAAATGGTAGCGCTGGAAAGCTCCGAAACCGCCGGCATGACCATCGACGTGCAGGCGGTCAGCCACAGCTTCGAACTGCACGGCGCGCCGCTGCCGGTGCTGGACGGGGTGGAACTGCGGGTGGAACCGGGCGAGCTGGTCGCCCTGCTGGGACCGTCGGGCTGCGGCAAATCCACCCTGCTGCGCCTCGTCGCCGGGCTGGAGCCGCCCAGCCATGGCCGCATCCTGGCCGACGGCCGCCAGATCGACGGCCCCGACCCGTCGCGCGTCGTCGTGTTCCAGGATCCGACTCTCTATCCCTGGCGCACCGTACGCGACAACGTCGCCCTGGGGCTGGAGGCGCGCGGCCTGCTGCGCGCCCAGGGCCATCGGGTGGACAAGGCGCTGGCCCTGGTCGGTCTGACCGGCTTCGAGAAGGCCTATCCGCACCAGCTGTCGGGCGGCATGGCGCAGCGTGCGGCGCTGGCCCGCGCCCTGGTCAACGACCCGCGCCTGCTGATCCTCGACGAACCGCTGGGCAAGCTCGACAGCCTGACACGGCTGGCCATGCAGAGCGAGCTGGTCGATCTGTGGCGCGGCACCGGCTTCACCGGCCTGCTGGTGACGCACGACGTCGAGGAGGCGCTGTTCATGGCGACCCGCGTCATCGTGTTCAGCGGTCGCCCCGCCCGCATCAAGGCCGATTTGCCGGTGGACCGCCCCTATCCCCGCCACCGCGGCGATCCGGTTCTGACCGAGCTTCGCCACCGCATTCTCGAACTGCTCGGCCTTGCCGAGACCTGGTGAGGACACCCGATCATGCCCGACAGCCTCTCAACCGAAACAGCCGCCCCCAACCTGCCCCGCCTGCGCGGATTCATCGCCGACTTCACCCGGCTGATCGAGCGACATGGCGGCGATGAAGCCGCCGTGCTGGACGCCGGCCATGCACTGCTGGCCGAGCTGATCGCGACCGACGACTGGCTGCCCGACGCCTACGCCCGGCCCGATCCGGTCCATTACCGCCAATATCTGCTGCATTGCGACCCGTATGAGCGCTTCTCCGTCGTCAGCTTCGTCTGGGGGGCGGGGCAGCGGACGCCGATCCACGACCACACCGTCTGGGGACTCGTCGGCATCCTGCGCGGGGCGGAGTGCTCGCAACGTTACGACCTCCAGCCGCAGGAGGGCCCGCCCCTGGCCCATCCGCCCGAAATCCTGAACACGGGTTCGGTCGAAGCCGTGTCGCCCCGCATCGGCGATGTCCACGCCATCGCCAATGCGCTGGCCGACCGGCCGTCCATCAGCATCCACGTCTATGGCGGCAACATCGGTGCCATCCGGCGGTCGGTGTTCGATCCGCTGACCGGCCGGCGCAAGCCCTTCATCTCCGGCTATGCCAACAGCGCCCTGCCCAACCTGTGGGACCGCTCGCAGCCCGTCCCCCACGCCGCCTGAGGATCACCAGACATCATGACTGCAGCCGCCCCCTTCGCCACCCGCAAGCCCGCCGACATCCGCCGCGCCTGGATCGAGCGCGACGAGGTCGCCCTGCTCGACGTGCGGGAGGAAGGCCCCTACTCGCTGGCCCATCCGCTGTTCGCCGTCTCCTTCCCGTTCAGCCGGATGGAACTGCTGGCCTACGACCTGCTGCCGCGGCACGGCGTGCCGATCACCGTCTACGACGATGGCGAGGGCTATGCCGAACCCGCCGCCCGCCGGCTCCGGGCGCTGGGATACGGCGACGTGACGTTGCTGGAAGGCGGGCTGGCCGGCTGGATCGCCGCCGGGTTCGAGGTCTACCGGGATGTGAACGTGCCGAGCAAAGCCTTCGGCGAATGGGTCGAACACCATCGCCGCACCCCCTCGCTGCCGGCGGCGGGGGTCAAGGCGCTGATCGACGCCAAGGCCGATCTGGTCATCCTCGACGCCCGCCGTTTCGAGGAATACCGCACCATGTCGATCCCCGGCGGCATCAGCGTGCCGGGGGCGGAGCTGGTGAAGCGCATCCACGACATCGCCCCCAACCCCGACACGCTGGTGGTGGTCAACTGCGCCGGCCGCACGCGGTCAATCATCGGCACGCAGTCACTGGTGAATGCCGGAATCCCCAACCGGGTCGCCGCCCTGCGCAACGGCACCATCGGCTGGACTCTGGCCGGGTTGACTCTGGACAGCGGACGGGAAGGACGTTTCCCGGAAGTCTCGGCCGAGGGTGACGCCGCCGGCCGCCGGGCGGCCCGCGCGGTGGCCGACCGGGCCGGTGTTGGCCGGATCGATGCGAAGACGCTCGACCGTTTCCGCGGCGACGAGCGCCGCACGCTCCACCTCTTCGACGTGCGCACGCCGGAGGAGCATGAGGCGGGACATTTGCCGGGCTTCCGCCATGCCGCCGGCGGCCAGCTGGTCCAGGCGACCGACGAGCATGTGGCGGTGCGCGGCGCCCGCATCGTCCTGGCCGACGATCCGGCCGGGGGCGGCGGTCCGCGCGCCGACATGACCGCCTCGTGGCTCGCCCAACTCGGCTGGGAGGTGCATGTGCTGGAAGGCGACGTTTCCGCGCTCGGCAGCGAGACGGGCCCGGACCTTCGCCGCCTGCCGCCGGAACCGGATGCGGGGGCGGAGACGATCGCGCCGCGCGCCTTGCTGGCCCTGCTGGAGAATGGCGAGGCGGCGGTGATCGACATCACCCGCAGCCCGCGCTACCGCGCCGGCCACATTCCAGGCGCCTATTTCTCCACCCGCGCCCGGCTGGCCGAGACCATCGCCAGCCTTCCCAAGGGTATCCGGCCGGTGCTGACCTGCGGCGACGGCACGCTGACCCGCTACGCCGTCGCGGACTTCCCCGCTGGCCAGCGCCCGCTGCTGCTGGAGGGCGGCACCAGGGGCTGGGTCGCCGCCGGGCTGCCGCTCAGCACCGACCCCGGCCGCCTGGGTGGTGAGCCCGACGACGTCTACAAGCGCCCCTACGAGGGCACCTACAACAGCGCCGCCGCCATGCAGGCCTACATCGACTGGGAGCTTGAGCTGGTGGATCAGCTGAAGCGCGACGGCGCCCACAACTTCCACGTCATCTGATGCACCCGGTGAGACCCATCATGACCAAGCCCGTATCCATCCTGCGCCGTACCTTGCTGGGCAGCGCGCTGCTCCTCGCCACCGGCATCGCCGGCCTGACGCCGGCACCGGCGCAAGCGGAGGCGACGGAGGTGCGCTTCGCCCGCAACCTCGGCCTCGGCTATCTGCCGCTCTACGTCATGCAGGACAAGGGGCTGGTGGAAAAGCAGGCGCGCGCCGCCGGTCTTGGCGAGGTGAAGGCCAGCTACACCCCGCTCGGCAACCCGACGACGATCACCGAGGCCACCCTGTCCGGCAACGCCGATTTCGGCGCGGCGGGGGTTCCGGCCTTCATCATCGCCTGGGACAAGACGAAGGGGAACGCCAACCTGCGCGGCCTGGCGGCGCTGAACGCCCAGCCGGCCTACCTCAACACGAACCGCACCGACGTGAAGAGCCTGCAGGACTTCACCGCAAAGGACCGCATCGTCGTGCCGTCGGTCCGCGCCTCCTATCAGGCCATCGTGCTGCAGATCGCGGCAGAGCAGGCGTTCGGCCCCGGCCAGCATGCGAAGCTCGACCCCCAAACCGTTTCGCTGGCCCATCCAGACGGCACCGCCGCCCTGCTGTCCGGCAGGACGGAAATCACGGCGCACTTCACCAGCCCGCCCTTCCAGGACCAGCAGCTGCGCGATCCGAGGATCCACAAGGTGCTGAGCAGCTACGATGTGCTGGGCGGCCCGGCCTCCTTCAGCGCGCTGTGGACCTCCACCGCCTTCCACGACGCCAACCCGAAATTGACCAAGGCGGTGCTGGCGGCGTTGGAGGAGGCGGTGGCGCAGATCAAGGCCGACCCGCAGGAAGCGGCCCGCGCCTACATCCGCATCGAGAACTCCAAGCTGGGCGTGGAAGAAGTGGCGGCGATGATCGCGCATCCCGAAATCTCCTACGATCTCGCCCCGCGCGGCATCGGCACCTTCACCGACTTCATGGCGCGCATCGGCTCCCTCCGCAACCGGCCGGCGGACTGGCGCGACCTGTTCTTCGCAGACATCCACGACCGCGCCGGCAGCTGAGGCCCCATCATGTCCAAGCCAATGTCTTCTCAAGCCGACTTCACCGCCCACCCGGTCTCGCCCACCCTCGGCGCCGAGATCCGCGACCTCGACCTGTCGCAGCCGCTCGGCCCCGCCACGGCGTCGGCGCTGGCCGACGCGCTGGACCGCCATCTGGTGCTGGTGTTCCGCGGCCAGACCCTGTCGGACGCCGACCTCGTCCGCGTCTCCGGTCATTTCGGCCCGCTCGACAAGGCGCCGATCACTGAGAACGGACGGCTGCACGCGCCGGGTCATGAGGAGGTCTACGTCATCTCCAACGTTATGGAGAATGGACGGCCCATCGGTGCGCTGGGGGCGGGGGAGTCGGTGTGGCACGCCGACATGACCTATCTGGAGACGCCGCCCTACGCCAGCAGCCTCTATGCGCTGGAGGTGCCGGCCGAGGGCGGCGACACCGGTTTCCTCAGCATGTTCGCCGCCTATGACGCGCTGCCCGACGCGCTGAAGCGGCGGGTGGAGGGGCTGTCGATCAAGCATGACAGCACGACCAACAGCGGCGGCTATCTGCGCCAAGGGTTCGCCGCGCCGGCCGATGTCGCCACCTCGCCCGGCACGGTGCATCCGCTGGTCATCACCCACCCCGTGACCGGGGCCAAGGCGCTGCTGCTGGGCCGCCGACCGCATGCCCACATCCCCGGCCTGTCCGTCGCGGAAAGCGAGGCCCTGCTCGACGAGGTCTGGGCTGCGGCGGTGCGGCCGGAGCTTGCCTGGCACCACCGCTGGCGGGTGGGCGATCTGGTGATGTGGGACAACCGCTGGACCATGCACCGCCGCGATCCCTTCCCCGACGATCAGCGCCGCCGCATGCACCGCACCCAGATCGCGATGCCGGCGGACCTGCGACGGACGGCGGCCGATATCCGGCGGGAGTTCGGCAATATCCCCAAACGGCCGGACACGGGGGCGAACTTCGCTGGCGGCTTCAACAGCGCGATTCCGGCCGGACGATAGGGAGGCGGCGATGCTCCCCATCAACCTCGACATGGACGTGCTGCGGGCGCTGGTGATCGCCATGGAGCATGGCAGCTTCGCCCGCGCCGCCGAACGGCTGGGACCGACCCAGTCGGCCATCAGCCTGCGAATGAAGAAGCTGGAGGAGCAGGTCGGACAGCCGCTGTTCCGCAAGGCCGGGCGGACGGTGGCGCCGACCGAAGCCGGCCACCTGCTGCTCGGCTATGCCCGCCGCATCGTCGCCCTGAACGACGAGGCGCTGTCGGCCGCCCGTGGCCGGGCGTCGGTCGCCCAGGGCGCATCACCTTCACCAGCTCCAGCCTGTGCGCCCTGTGGGCGGCGGTCGACCGGCTGCACGGAACCCTGAAGGAATCATTGGCCGAAGCCCTGCGTGAGTCGGGCGCACAAATTTAACTGAACGAAATTGTTACTTAAGTTTTTTTCAACAGTTATCCTGGTGTTTTTGTTTTTCCTATTCACACAATAGGGATAAGATTTCTCGCGTAGCCACTGCAAACAATCGACCGGCCTCGGAAGCTCCAAGACAGCCATCGGCGTGTCGGCCGGCACCGCCCTGCACCTTCGCCAGCCGTGAAAAGGGGACCATCGCCATGACCGCTGCCCATACCCCGCCGTCCCACCCGCTCCGCTTTGTCGGCTTCGTCGGCAACCACAATTCGTCGGAGATCATCCCGCGCCAGGGTCCGGCGGTGGACCGCGACTATATCGAGACGGTCGCCAAGGCGCATGAACTGGGCGGCTTCGATTCGGTGCTCCAGGCCTTCCACGCCGACGCACCCGACAGCCTGCAGATCAGCCAGCACATCACCGGCGTCACTGACCGGCTGGGCGTGCTGATCGCCCACCGGCCCGGATTCCAGGCGCCGACGATCCTGGCCCGCCAACTGGCGACCCTCGACCAGCTGAGCCGCGGCCGCGTCGCCATCAACGTCATCACCGGCGCCGAGCGCAGCGAGCTTGCCCGCGACGGCAACACGGTGGACGACAAGGACGAGCGCTATGCCCGCACGTCGGAATTCCTCGACATTGTCCGCGCCGAATGGACCAGCGACAAGCCCTTCGACTACCGGGGCCGCTTCTATCAGGTCGAAAACGCCTTCTCGCAGGTGAAGCCCTACAACCCGTCGGGCATCCCGGTGTGGATCGCCGGCGCCTCCGCGGCGGCCGTCGAGGTGGCGGGGCGCCATGCCGACACCTATGCGGTGTGGGGCGAAACCCACGATCAGGTGCGGGAGTTGCTGGCCCGCGTGCGTGCCGCCGTCGCCAAGGCCGGCCGTCCGCAGCCGGCCTTCAGCCTGTCGCTGCGCCCGATCCTGGCCGACACCGAGGACGCCGCCTGGGCCAAGGCCGAGGCGATCTACGAGAAGGCCAAGGCGCTGCTGGAGAAGACCGGCTTCAGCCGCGGCGGGTTGCCGAACAACGAGGGCGCCCGCCGCCTGCTGGCCATCGCCGACAAGGGGCACCGCCACGACAAGCGCCTGTGGACCGCCATCGCCGCCCTGACCGGGGCCAAGGGCAACTCCACCTCTCTGGTCGGCACGCCGGATCAGGTTGCCGACGCGCTGCTGGATTATTACGACCTCGGCGTCACCACCTTCCTGATCCGCGGCTTCGACCCGCTGCCCGACGCCATCGCCTATGGCCGGGACCTTCTGCCGCGCGTCCGTCAACTGCTGGCCGAGCGCCAAGGCGCCCAGGCCGTGGCGGCGGAGTGACGGCACGCCGTTCCAGAACCTTCTCCCCCTTGCTTCACATCCTTCGCGAAGGCCCATGAACAATGACCGCGAATTCGGCCCTTTCCCTGTCACGCCGTGGCCTGATCGCCGCCGGCACCGTCACCCTCGCCGCTCCCTTCGTCCTGCGCCGGCGGGCGGTGGCGGCCGAGCCGCTGCGCCTGTCCTGGAACGCCGGCGCCGTCTGCTTCTCCGCCGTGCCGCTGGCCTTCCAGCTCGACCTGTTCAAGAAGCATGGGCTGGAGGTGGAGCTGATCAACTTCACCGGTTCCACCGACCAGCTGCTTGAAGCCATCGCCACCGGCAAGGCCGATGCCGGCGTCGGCATGGCCCTGCGCTGGCTGAAGCCGCTGGAGCAGGGCTTCGACGTGAAGATCTCCGCCGGCCTGCATGGCGGCTGCATGCGGCTGTTCGGGGCGAAGGAAGCGGGGGTGAATACCGTGCTGGACCTGCCCGGCAAGACCATCGGCGTCAGCGACATGGCCAGCCCGTCGAAGAACTTCTTCTCCGTCGTGCTGACGAAATTCGGCATCGATCCGAACAAGGACGTCGAATGGCGCCAGTTCCCCGCCGACCTGCTGGGGCTGGCGGTGGAGAAGGGCGAGATCCACGCCATCGCCGACGGCGATCCGCTGGTCTGGCGCCACACCAAGGACCCGCGGATGGTGGAGATCACCAACAACGTCTGCGGCGAGTTCGCCACCCGCACCTGCTGCCTCGTCGGTGTGCGCGGCAGCCTGCTGCGCGACAACCGTCCGGCGGCCAAGGCGCTGACCGCGGCATTGATCGAGGCGCAGCACGCCGCCTATGCCGACCTGCGAGCAGCCGCCGCGGCCTATGCACCCTTCGCCCCCAAATTCCCCGTTGAGGAGCTGGAGGCGATGCTGCGCAGCCACGCCCACAACGTCACCCCCACCGGCGATGAGCTGCGCCAACAGCTGGCGCTCTACACCGACGAACTGAAGAGCGTGTCGGTCATCAAGCGCTCCACCGACAGCCAGCGCTTCGCCGGGCGCATCACGGTCGACCTCGCCTGATCCATCCCCACTGTTGCGGAAAAGTCAGCCATGCCCTTCGACGACATGCCCTTCCCGGCCGCCAGGTTTGGCGAGACCCGCACTGCTCCGGCGGTCGACCCGTCGCTGATCGCAGCCCTGTCGGCGGAGTTCGCGCAGCGCGCTGGCGAGCATGACGCCGCCGCCAGCTTCCCGTTCGAGAATTTCGGCCGGCTGACGGAAGAGGGAATTCCGGCGCTGGTGACGCCGGAATCCGCAGGCGGCAAGGGCGGCGGGCTGGGGGATGCGCTGGCGGTGGTGAACGGCATCGCCAGCGGCGAGCCGTCCACCGCGCTGGTTCTGGTGCTGCAATATGTCATCCACAGCCAGCTCTGGCGCGGGTCCGCCTGGCCGGAGGCTCTGCGCGAGCGCATCGCCCGCTCGGCCGCGACGGACGGTGCCCTGATCAATATCCTGCGGGTGGAGCCGGAGCTGGGCACGCCCCACCGCGGCGGCCTGCCGGCGACGACGGCGCGCAAGGTGCCGGGCGGCTGGCGCATCTCGGGCACCAAGATCTACTCCACCGGCAGTCCCGCCCTGTACTGGTTCGGCGTCTGGGCGCGCACCGACGATGCGGAACCGCTGGTCGGCACCTGGGTGGTACCGCGCGGCAGTGGTCTGGCGGAACAGGGGATCGAGGTGCGGGAAAGCTGGAACCACATCGGCATGCGGGCCAGCGGCAGCCACGAGGTGGTGTTCCACGACGTCTTCGTGCCCGACGACCATGCCGGAGAGTTGCGTCCGCCCGCCGGCTGGGCCACCCCCGATGCGGTCGCCACCGCCTGGATGTCCGCCCTGTTCAGTGGCGTCTATGACGGCATCGCCCGTGCCGCACGCGATTGGCTGATCGGCTTCCTGCAAGCACGCAGGCCGACCGGGCTCGGCGGGGCTTCGCTGGCGACCGTTCCCCGCCTGCAAGAGGCGCTGGGCGGGATCGAAGCGCTGCTGCTGACCAACCGCATCCTCCTGCACTCCCTGTCGGCGGCGGTCGACGGCGGCACTCCGCCCTCGCAAAGCGACGCCCTGCTGGTGAAATACACGGTGACCAACAACGCCATCGAGGCGGTGGCACGGGCTCTGGAGGTCACCGGCAATCCCGGCCTGTCGCGCGACAACCCGTTGGAGCGGCATCATCGCGACGTGCTGTGCGCCCGCGTCCACGCTCCGCAGAATGACATGATTCTGACCGGCGCCGGACGCGCCGCCCTCTTACCGCAAAACCCATAAGGAAACGCTCATACTTGACAAGTAGAAGGCGCGACGACTGAGATGGTTCTGGCACACGAACTGGCAATTGCTTTCGAGCGGACTGAGTTGGATGCAACAGGGCGGCAGGTGCAGGAGGCTGATGTTCGCGGGCACGGCCAGCCAGCGCCGTCGAGGATGAGGGCGGCAGCCTGGAAGATCGGGCACCGACCGTCATCGGGCCGCCTGATCATCTGAGGATCAGGAAGGCTGCGACCATGCCTGCGCCCGATATCCGGCGGCCACCGCATCAAAATCCACCATCGGAACGCCGAGTTCCTCGACGATCCACGTTACGAAGCAGCGGAAGGCGTGTTTCCGCTCGGCGCCCTTCGGCCAGACCAGCCAATGCGCGACGTGCCGCAGGCTTCTCGACCTTCCCTCTAGAGGAGCCACCAACTGGCCGGCTTGCAGTTCACGCTCGGCCAGTCGCATGGATTCCAGCACGACGCCGACCCCATTCACCGCGGCGGCGATCGCCATGAAGCTGCGGTCGAAGCGCGGTCCCGCCGGAGTGGCGGAAATGGCCGAGTTCGCTTCGAACCACATCGGCCAGGTGACGCGGTTGTGGTCGTTGCGGACGAGCGTGACCGACAGCAGGTCGTCGATGGCGGCGACCCGCGACGCGATGCCCGGCGCGCACAAGGGTGTGATCGTCTCATCCCCAAGCGGAATCGCCATCACGTCGGGTTGGCGCGGTTCGCCATAAACGATGGAGAGGTCGTATTCCTCGGACGGGAACAGCGGGTAGTCCGGGCTGGCCGACAGCTTCAGCTCCACCGCAGGATAGAGCCCCAGGAAGCGGCCGAGCCTCGGCGACAGCCATTGCGCGGCGAAGGACGGCGCACAATGGACCCTGACGCGCGCCGGCCCGGTGGTCGTGATCTCCTGCAGGCCGCGCCGCAACTCGTCGAACCCGCGGGTCACGTGCTGGTAGAGAGTCCGCCCTTCCGGCGTCGGTTCGACCTTCCGCGGCGACCGCTGGAAAAGAACCGCTCCGAGCATGCGTTCCAGTTCTCGGATCGCATGGCTGACGGCGGACGGCGTGACCGCCAGTTCCTGTGCCGCCGCGGCAAAGCTGCCCAGGCGGCACGCCGCTTCGAAAGCACGAAGCTGGTTCAGCGGAAGACGGCCGGTCATAAGTGAATCCAGTTCATGACCTGTTGCAAACGATGCGTTTGCCAGATGGTTCGCGCTGGTGCAAGTTTTCACGGCACCGCAGCCATTCGAAAGAACTCGCCAAGGCAAAATCTTCCGCTTGGCAGGATGCTGAGATCAACCTGCTGAAACAGACAACAGGTCCGGTACCGCCCGAACGGAGGACGTGCATTCTGGGTTCCAAGCCGTCGCCACCGAAAATCGAGCGTTTCTCGGTAATGCCCCTATAAACTGACGAACTCTGGCCGCGCGCCGCACCGTGCGGTCCCGACCATCCCCCCTTCCAGACATCCATCCTTCATCGACCGCCGTCCTCCAAGAGACTGCGACGAGGAGACTTGCGTCCATGATTCCCGCTGTGACCTCCGCTGACGTCGCCCCCCGCCTGATGGCCAACGCGATCCGCTTCCTGTCCATCGACGCCATCGAGCGCGCCACCGAAGGGCACCAGGGCGTGCCGCTGGGCATGGCGGAGATCGCCACGGCCCTGTTCACGCGGCATTTCAAATGCAACCCGGCCGATCCGCGCTGGCCGGATCGCGACCGCTTCGTCCTGTCGAACGGCCACGGTTCGATGCTGCTCTATTCCCTGCTTCATTTGCTTGGCTACGAACGCATCTCCCTCGACCAGATCAGGAATTTCCGCGAACTCGGATCGCATTGCGCCGGCCATCCCGAATATGATCCCGACGCGGGCATCGAGGTCACCACCGGCCCGCTCGGCCAGGGCATCGCCAACGCCTTTGGCATGGCGGTCGCAGAAGCCTATCTGAACGCCAAATACGGCCCCTCACTGGTGGACCATCACACCTATGCCTTCGTCGGCGACGGCTGCCTGCAGGAAGGCGTCGGGCAGGAAGTCATCCAGCTCGCCGGCCATCTGCGGCTTGGCAAGCTGATCTTCTTCTGGGACGACAACCACATCACCGACGACGGCAGCACCGTGCTGTCGATCAGCGAGGATGTCGGTGCCCGCTTCCGCGTCGCCGGCTGGCATGTGCAGGAGGTCGACGGCCATGATGTCGAGGCGGTGTCGGCGGCCATCGCGCTGGCGAAGAAGGACCCGCGCCCGTCGATGATCGCCTGCCGCACGGTGATCGCCCGCGGCATCCCGCGCCTGGAAGGCCAGCGCGGCGGCCACAGCGCCCGTCTGTTCAAGGAGGATCTGGAGGCGACGCGCGCCAATCTGGACTGGCCGTACCCGTCCTTCACCGTGCCCGACGAGGTGCTGGCCGCATGGCGGGCCGCCGGCGCCCGCCATGGCGGGGAGTATGACGCGTGGCACCGTCGCGTCGCCGCCCTGCCGGAGGAGGAGCGCGCCGAGTTCACCCGCGTGATCGAGGGCCGGCTGCCCGACGGCTGGCGCGACGTGCTGCTCGCCTACAAGAAGCGCATGGCCGACGAGCGGGTGGCCCAGCCCTCCATCCAGGCTTCCGGCGACATCACCACACTGCTGGCCGACGTGCTGCCGGAGATGATGATCGGCTGCGCCGACCTGGAGGCGCCGACCAACCACAAGCGCACGCGCACCTCCTTCACCGCCGAAGAGCCGGCAGGCTCCTATGTCCATTGCGGCGTGCGCGAGCATGCGATGGGGGCGATGGTCAACGGCATGGCCGCGCATGGCGGCGTCATTCCGGTCAGCGTCACCTATCTGGCCTTCTCGGATTATCAGCGGCCGACCTTGCGCATGGCCGCGCTGATGGGCCTGCCGGCCCTCTACGTCTTCAGCCATGACTCGCTGGCGGTCGGCAAGAACGGGCCGACCCACCAGCCGGTGGAGATCCTCGCCTCTTTCCGTGCCATGCCGAACATCCTGGTGATGCGGCCGGCCGATGCGGTCGAGGCGGCCGAGTGCTGGGAGATCGCGCTGGAACACCGGACCGGCCCCAGCATGCTGGTCTGCTCCAAGCAGGCGCTGCCCCCGACCGGCCGGCCCTTCGGCACAGAGAATCTGTCGCGCCGCGGCGCCTATGTGCTTGCCGAGGCGGAAGGCGGCAAGCGTCTGGTCACGCTGATGGCCACCGGGTCGGAGGTGGCGCTGGCGCTCGAAGCGCGCCGGACCCTGCAGGCCGAGGGTATCCCGACCGCCGTGGTGTCGATGCCATGCTGGGAATTGTTCGACGAGCAGGACGACGCCTACCGCGCGGAGGTGATCGGCACCGGCACGGTGCGCATCGGTGTCGAGGCGGCGGTCAGGCTGGGATGGGACAAATATGTCGGGGAGACCGGCGGCTTCATCGGCATGACGGGCTTCGGCGCCTCCGGCCCGGTCGATGCCCTGTTCGAACGCTTCGGCATCACCGCGGCCCACATCGTGGCCGACGTGAAGCGCCGGCTCTGACCGCGCCGCCATTCCCTTCCGTGACCAAGGACATCGTGATGCGCAAGATCGTCTTCCTCGACCGCGCCACCCTCGCCCCGCAGATCCGCCTGCGTAAGCCGGGCTTCCCGCATGAGCTGATCGAACATGCCCGGACGACGCCGGATCAGGTGCTGGAGCGTCTGGCCGGTGCCGAGATCGCCATCGTCAACAAGGTGCAGCTGACAGCAGCCCTGCTGGAACGGCTGCCGCAACTGAAGCTGATCGCCGTGGCCGCCACCGGCACCGACTGCGTCGACAAGGAGTATTGCCGGACGCACGGCATCGCGGTGAGCAACATCCGCGGCTATGCCGTCAACACGGTGCCGGAGCACACCTTCGCCCTGATGCTGGCGCTGCGCCGCAACATCGTGCCCTTCCGTCAGGACGTTCTGGACGGCGAATGGCAGAAGTCCGGCCAGTTCTGTTTCTTCAACCACCCGATCCACGACCTTCAGGGCGCCCGTCTCGGCATCATCGGCGAAGGCGTTCTCGGCCAGCGCGTCGCCGACATCGCCCGCGCCTTCGGCATGGTTCCGCTGTTCGCCGCGCACAAGGGCAAGTCCGGCCTCGGCCCGCTCTACACGCCGTGGGACGTGGTGCTGGAAACCAGCGACATCATCACCCTCCACAGCCCGCTCACGCCCGAGACCCGCGGCATGATCGCCATGCCCGAGTTCCGCCGGATGACGCGCAAGCCGCTGATCATCAACACGGCGCGCGGCGGTCTGGTGGTCGAGGAGGATCTGGTGACGGCCCTGGACGAAGGACTGATCGGCGGCGCCGGCTTCGACGTGACGCTGCCCGAACCGCCGCCGGCGGACAGCCCGCTGATGCGCATCGCCGGACGGCCCAACGTCATCGTCACGCCGCATCTGGGCTGGGCATCGGACGAGGCGCAGCAGGCGCTGGCCGACCAGTTGATCGACAACATCGAGAACTTCGCCGCCGGTTCGCCCAGCAATCTGGTGACGGGCGCCTACTGACGCCCCCGGCGGAATGTTTGGAAACCGACCGCACACCACGCCTTTCATCCCCAACTCCCCCTATCCGCACGACCGAGGACGAGCATGATGGCCGCCGACCCGCGCGACCTCCTGCGGCGGATGTTCGACGCCGCCATCGCCACCGCGCAGCCCGCACTGTGCCTGCCGGCCCATTTGCCGGAACCGCCTAAGGGCCGCCTGATCGTGATCGGCGCCGGCAAGGCGTCCGCCGCCATGGCGCGCGCGGTGGAGGACAACTGGCCGGGACCGCTGACGGGGCTCGTCATCACCCGCTACGGCTATGCCGTGCCTTGCGAGCGCATCCGCATCGTCGAGGCGGCGCACCCGGTTCCCGACGATGCCGGGCTGGAGGCGACGCATCGCCTTCTGGAACAGGCGCGCGGCCTGTCGGCGGACGATCTGGTGCTCTGTCTGGTGTCCGGCGGAGGTTCGGCCCTGCTGACGCGTCCGCTCGACGGGCTGACGCTGGCGGACAAGCAGGCGGTCAACCGGGCCTTGCTCGCCTCCGGCGCGACCATCGGCGAGATGAACTGCGTGCGCCGTCACCTGTCGGCGGTGAAGGGCGGGCGGCTGGCCGCCGCCTGCGCTCCGGCGCGGGTGGTCACTCTGCTGATTTCCGACGTGCCGGGCGACAACCCGATGGACATCGCCTCCGGTCCGACGGTGGCCGATCCCACCAGCTGCTCGGATGCGCTGGCGATCATCCGGCGCTACGACATCACGGTTCCGGCGGCGGTGCTGAAGGTGCTGGAGAGCGATTGCGGCGAGAGCATCAAGCCCGGCGACCCGCGGCTGGCCCGTGCAGAGACGCGCATCGTCGCCACGCCGCAGATCGCGCTGGAGGCCGCCGCGGCGGTGGCGCGGGAGGCCGGCTATCCCGTCCACATCCTGGGCGATGCCATCGAGGGCGAGGCGAGGGACGTCGGCAAGGTGATGGCCGGCATGGCGTTGCAGGTGGCGCGCCGGGGGCAGCCCTTCACCGCGCCCTGCGTGCTGCTGTCCGGCGGCGAAACCACGGTGACGGTGCGCGGTCCGGGCTGCGGCGGACGCAATGTGGAGTTCCTGCTCTCGCTCGGTGTGGCACTGGACGGATGTCCCGGCGTGCATGCCCTGGCCGGCGACACCGACGGCGTCGACGGGGTGGAGGAGATCGCCGGCGCCTATCTCGGCCCCGACAGCATGGCGCGTGCCCGGTGTCTCGGGCTCCGGCCGAAGGAAAGCCTTGCGGCCAATGACGGGCACGGGTTCTTCGACAGGCTGGGCGACGGCATCGTCACCGGCCCGACCCTGACCAACGTCAATGATTTCCGCGCGATCCTGATCACTCCGAACTAAAAGTCTTATTTATTTTATGGTTTTATCGCGAAAGCGCTGACGGATTCACCCACGTATTCAACGGCGTTCAGATTTTCTTCAGCAAATCACGGCTTTATTGTCAGTTGCTACTGGCAACTCCTGCACCGTTGAAAGGGCCGTGATGACTGACCCTGTGAAGGCCGACACCATGCCCGAACCGCTCCTGGCCATCCCTGAGGCGCTCGCCTCGGAAGCGGCGGGGGTGCTGCTGGGCGGGAAGCCGGAAGCGCTGCTGTCGGTGCAGGAGAAGATCGCGGCAGCATTGAGCAGCCAAGGCTTGCCTGGAAACGCCGCCGGTACGCTGGCGGAAGGCTGGATGCAGGATTTCGCCAATGGGCTGGGCACGCATGCCACGCCCGACGCTGCCATCCTGCAAGCGAACCGGATCGCCGCGGGTGCCGCCGCGCGCATGGCCCAGGCCACGCAGGACGCGGCTTCCCTGACCGGCGAGCAGCGGTTGGCGACGGCATTGGCGCAAGGCCAGGGAATGGACGCACAATCACTGTCCACCCCGGACGCGGCGGCCAGCCTGTCCGCCGCCCTGTTCAACGGCGTGATGGACCCGCTCGCCCGACCGGTGGGAACGGCGGACCCGATCGCCGCGCTGTCACAGGCCCTGCAGGCGCCGACAGCCCAGGCGGCTTCTCCAGCCGCCCCGCTCTCGCCGGTGGACCAACTGACAAATGCACTCGCCTCCGGCACTGGCGTCCGGGATGCCGTCAAGGCACTGGGAAGCGATCAGGACCGTCACTTCGTCGACACGCTCGAACGGGCGCTGTCCAGCGGCACGGAGTCCAGCGCCGCGGTGACTGCGGCCCAGGAACTGAGCAGCCTCAGCGAGATCCTCACCCACTCCGCCTCGGTTGCGCAGACCGATGGCGATCATATGCTCGCCACGTTGGCGTCCGGCGGCGCGGAGGCCCGCCCTGCAATGGGCGGTCCGGCCTTTGCGAGCGTCCTGAATGACGCGCTGGCCCGCGGCGGAGCGCCCGATGCGGCGCTCGGCGCATCGGTCAGGGCGCAATCGGACATGACGGCCAGCCAGAATGCCGCCGTCGTGCCGCCGAAACCGACCGACGCGCTGGTAGCGTCGCTTGCGTCCGGCCGCGACGTGGCCGAGACCGTCAAATCCTTCGCCACGGCCGCCGGCATCGACGCGAACGCATCCGGCGGTTTCGGGCAGGCGTTGGCAGGCGCACTATCCACCGGCCATGAGGCGGCCGGGGCATTGGGCGCGGCAAGGCAGGATGTCGCCGTTGTGTCCGCCCTATCGGCCGAGACGATGAAAGGTGTCAAGGCTGACCCGCTCGTCACTGCGCTCGCCAGCGGGCAGAATGTCCAGCAAGCCGTCCAGGCCCTCGGCGGAGGCGGAGCCGCATTCAGCGCGGCACTGGGACAGGCTTTGGCCGAGGGGCGGCCGGCCGGGCAGGCCCTGGCGGCAGCCCGTCTGGCCGCCGAAACCGTCCAGCAGAACGCCGATTCCAGCGAAGTCCCGGTGTCGCCGCAGGACAAGGCGATGGCCGACCTCGCCAATCCGGACAAGGCCGCCAATGAATCCCACGATGGCGAGAAGGCCACCGAGGATTCCGCACAGCACAGCGAAAAGGCGGACGGCAAGGCCGCCGAACAGGTGGCCGAAGCTCAAGCGAAGGACGGCCAAGCGAAGGACGGCAAGGAAGACGGGGAGACGGAGAAGGACGCGAAGGAGGACGGCAAGGCCGACGACAAAGGCGAGGCCAAGGAGAATGCGGGCGACAAGCAAGCGGCCGAAGCGGCGGCCGAAGGGACGCCCCCGGCTCCGGACACCTCCTCTCCCCCGCCCGCAAAGCCGTCGACGATGAGCGAGGCTGCGCTCAAGACCATCAGCTTCGATCAGGGCGGCGCGGCGGACAAGGGAACAGCAAGCGACACGTCCACCCATGCCGCCATGTCCCCGGATGCACGGCCTGCGGTTTCCGCACCGTCGGCCACCAAGGCGCTGAGCACAACCGACGCCTTCGCCGTTTCCGCGCAGAGCCAGCAGCGCGCGGTACAGGCGGCGGTTCGCGCCCTCGAAAACGCGGCTTCCGACACCGGAACCACCAATACGCCGGCTCCACCGTCCACTCCGAGCCTTCCAGCCGAACATAAGGCCGTCGCGCCCACCCTGTCGTCCTCCTTCGACCCGGCCGCCCTGGCGAAGACGCTGGCATTGGCCGAGGGAACAGCCGCTCCCGCAGGATTCGCCGTCTTCCACCTGATCGAAACGATGTTCCGCCCAGGCGAGACGGGCGGCAGCGTGGTCGGCGTCGCCGTCGTGGCCAACAACGGTTCGGCGCTCGGCCTCTGGCAGTATAGTGTCGACGGCAGCAACTGGCTGGCGGTGGGATCGGTGGCCGAAACGGCGGCGCTCGTGCTGCCGGGCACTGCCCTCCTCCGCTTCCTTCCCGCGGCAGGTGCTTCCGGACAGGCTCCCGCCCTGGACCTTCGGGCGGTGGGAGATGATTGGACCGGCGGCTTCAGCGGCGCCGAGCACCGCTTGTTTGCGATTGCCGGAACGGGAGGCACGACACCTCTGTCTTCGGAGGTCGCGCAGCTTTCCCTGGAGATCACCCCCGTCAACGGCGCCCCGGTGGCGACAGGCGTGCAAGCGGTCCTCGATGCCGTGGCGGAGGACAACGTCAACCCGGCCGGCGCCAGCATTCTCTCGCTGTTCGGCAGGCTGTTTTCCGATCCAAGCGACGCGGTTTTCGGCCACGCCGGCGACGGTTTCGCCGGCGTGGCCGTGGTCGCCAATCCCGGCAACGCCGCCCAGGGAGAGTGGCAGTACTGGAATGGAAACGGCTGGGTCGCGGTCGGCCCGGCATCGGATGGCAATGCACTGCTGCTTTCCGCCGACACCATGCTGCGCTTCCTTCCCGTCGCCAACTGGAACGGACAGCCTCCCAGCCTGATGGTGCGGCTGGTCGACGATTCCCAAGGTGCCATCGTCAGCGGCGGCCGTGTCGATCTGAAGAGCCTCGGCGTCGGCGGAACGACGCCCTACAGCGTGTCCGCAATCCTGCTCGACAGCCAGGTGACGGCCGTCAACGACGCCCCGGTGGCCACTGGGACGACGGCAACCCTGCCGAGCATGTCGGAAGACAGCGCCAATCCCGCCGGGGCGACCGTCTCCACCCTGTTCGGCGGGCTGTTCTCCGACCCGACGGACGCGGTGGCCGGCGGATCGTCGGCGAATGCCTTCGCCGGAGTGCTGGTGATCGGCAACGCCGCCACGGCGGCCCAGGGATCCTGGCAATATTGGAGTGGAACCGCCTGGACCGACGTCGGCGCGGCGAGCGACGGCAACGGACTGCTGCTGGCGGCCGGCACCGCCTTGCGTTTTCTGCCCGCCGCCGACTGGAACGGCACGACACCGGCCCTGACCGTAAGGCTGGTGGATAATTCGCAAGGCGCCTTCGCCAGCGGCGAACGTGTCACCACAACCGAAGGCGGTGGGACCAGCCGCTTCAGTGCCGGCACCATCGCGCTGGCCGGCACCATTGAGGCCGTCAACGACGCCCCCGTCGCCACCGGCACCGCCGCAACCCTGCCGACCATCGCGGAGGACACCGCCGATCCGGCAGGAGCCACCGTCACCAGCCTGTTCGGCGGCCTTTTCTCCGACGCGGCCGATATGGTGGCAGGGGGATCGACGGCCAACGGCTTCGCCGGGATCGCCATCGTCGGCAATGCGGCGGCCGCCGCGCAGGGCGTTTGGCAATATTGGACCGGCACCGGCTGGGCGGCTGTGGGGGCCGTGTCGGAAGGATCGGCCCTGGTGGTCGCCGCCGCCGACCGCCTGCGCTTCGTGCCGGCCTCCGACTGGAACGGCACCACGCCTGCGCTGACCGTCCGGCTGGTCGAGGAGGGCGGCACCCCGGTCGTCACCGGCGGCAGGGTCGACCTGACGGACCATGTGGGCGGCAGCAGCGCCTACAGTGCGGAAACCATCGCGCTGACCGGAAGCGTCACCGCAGTGAACGATGCGCCGCAAGTCACCGCCGGCACCACGTCGCTGACCACGGTGAAGGGCGTAGCGGTCGCGGTCACCGGGCTGTCGGTGTCCGACATCGACGCCGGCTCCACGCCGATGCTCGTCACGCTGACCGCAGGGCACGGGACGCTGACGCTGGCGCATGGCGGTACGGACGCCGTCATCACCGGCAACGGGACCGACACCGTCACCATCCGGGCGACGCTCGCCACCATCAACGGCCTGCTCGGCGCCGCCAACGGGCTTCTCTACACCGCGACCTCCTACACCGGCGCCGACACCATCCATGTGCTGGTCGACGACCAGGGCGGCGGCGGCGCGGGCGGACCGCTGACCGCCGGCACCTCGGTCGCCGTCACCGTGGCGCCGCCGAACGCCTCCCCGGTGCTGGCCGACACCGATCTTTCCATCTCCGTCGCCGCGGAAGCCCTTGCGGCACCCGGTGCCGGAACCGCCGGCATCGCCGTGTCGGCGCTGGTCGGGCTGAACGGAACCGGACCAGGGAACGTCACCGACGGCGATGCCGGCGCCCTGACGGGCATCGCCCTGGTCGGTGCCAACGAGTCCTACGGCCACTGGTGGTTCTCGACCGACGGCGGTGCGACCTGGAGCTTGGTCGGCACCGTCAACGACAGCGATTCCGCCCTGCTGCTGCGCTCGACCGACCGGTTGTACTTCCAGCCCAACGCTTCGGTGCCCGGCACCGTCCACAATGCCCTGACCATCCATGCCTGGGACCAGACCAGCGGAACCGCAGGCAGCAAGGTCGCGATGGACACCAGCCCCGGCAGCGCCTTCTCCACCGCCACCGACAGCGTGACGCTGCATCCCGGCGTACTGATCCCGAACGGCTCCTTCGACAACGGCCTGACCGGCTGGAAGGCGAGCGGCGGCACGGTGGTCGAGCAGACGGGCGACGGGCATCAGGTGTCGATCACCTCCCAAAGCGGATTGACGCCGGCGCTGATGGAGGAACGCCTCGGATTGGGGGCCGGCAAGATTTTCCACGACACCGGAATCGCACCATCGGCCGGCCATGTGATGACGCTGGATAAAACGGTGACCGTGGCGGTGGATTCGTATCTGAGCTTCGACTGGTCCTTCAACTTCACCGACAGTCCCGGCTACCAGGATTTCGCCTTCGTCAGCATCAATGGCGTGGTCAAGCTGCTTGCTCAGGGAGCCAATGGCAGCGGCAGCGGCGTCATCCAAGGTGTGATAATTCCGGCCGGCAGCACCCTGTCTTTGGGGTTCGGCGTCGCCGACACGAGCGACAACGTTGCCAGCCCGATCCTGCATGTCGACAACATCAAGCTGACCGCCGTCGCCAGCGATCCCATCGTGCTGGACATGACCGGCGACGGGCTCGCCCTGCGCGCCCTGTCCGACGGCGTGCATTTCGACGTGACCGGCGACGGGGTGGCCGACCAGACCGGCTGGATCGGGTCCGGCAATGCACTGCTCGTGCGGGACGAGAACCGGAACGGACAGATCGACGATGCGCGGGAACTGGTGTCGGAACAGTTCGGCGGCGGCTTCAACAGCAGCCTGGAGGCACTCGCCTCCCTCGACCGCAATCATGACGGGCGCCTGGATGCGACCGACGAGACCTTCGCCACGCTGAAGGTCTGGCAGGACGCCAACGCCGACGGGGTGAGCCAGCCCGATGAATTGCGGGGGCTTGCCGAAGCGGGCATCCGCTCCATCGCCACCGGATCGACGCCGAGCGACGATATGCTGGCCGGCAACCGGATCCTGGGCACCACCAGCATGACGATGGCCGACGGCAGCACCCACATGGTGGCTGGCGTCGCGTTCGACGTGAAGGCTGCCTCCGCCGCACAGAACCTCGTCCAACCGCAGATGGCATCGGACGCTTCGGGGGGGATGAGCTTCACCGCGCTCCTGGCGTCCGGTCTGGGCATGCCCGCCGCAAGCGAAGTTGTGCCGCAGACCACTTTCTCTTCATTGATGAATTGGAGTCCCGAGGCGCACGCCGCCGATCTGCACCATGCGCAGAATAACGATGCGCCAAACGAGCATCACATCACAACTCCCTAATAAGGCTGACATATTTAGAGGATTTGTTAGGAATTTGAACACTGTTTTGTCTTAAATCCCGATAAGGGTTGTCGGCTATGTTCGCCGTCGTCGCAAGCCACTACGCTTCCGCAGACGGCGATCTTCAGGACCTCCATGCACAAGTGTTTTCTTTTTGCTGCGGCCCTGCTTCCGCTTCTGGCAGGGGGTGCGCAACCTGTGTTTGCGTCTCCGCGCGAGGACGTGATCTCCCTGATCGGCAAGGCAACGGACTCGCATGACAGGCTGAAGGGGGCGGAAGCCGCGGCTGACTCCGCCCGCAATGCCCTGCGCATCAGCCATGGCGGCTGGTATCCGACGCTCAGCCTGTCGGCGAACGGCGGACGCGAGTCGACCAGCAAGCCGGCGGGCCTGCCCAACACCGACCTGAATGCCAGCCAGCTTTCAGTGCGGGCGACGCAGCTGATCTGGGACTTCGACGCCACCAACGCCGACATTCGGCGGTCGCAGGTTTCCGTCGTCCGCGCCGACATCGCGGTGGAACGCACCCGCCAGGAACTGCTGGTGGAGGGACTCAGCGCCTATGCCACCCTCGTGCGCGCTCACCGGCTGCTCGCCTTCTCGCGCCAGTCGGAAGACAACATCCGCCGCCAGACCGGCCTTGAGGAAGTGCGCCTTCAGGAAGGCTACGGCTTCTCCACCGACGTGCTGCAGGCCAAGAGCCAGCTTGCCGGGGCGCAGGCCCGCCGGGTCGCGGCGGAAGAGGCGATGCAGACGGCGCTGAGCCGCTTCCAGGCCTATTTCGGCCATGTGCCCTTCCGCCTGGACGGCGCGGAGGTGCTGGCGATGACCAAGGCCGCCCTGCCCGCGTCGATGGACGCAGCGGTGGAGGAGGCGCGCCGCCACAACCCGCGCCTGCAGGAGCTGGCCCTGACCACCGCCGCGGCACAGGAGGCGGTGGCCTCGGTGCGCGGCCGCAGCCTCTATCCCCGGGTGGAGGGCTATGTCGAGCGCAACATGAAGCGGGATGTCGCCGGCCAGCCCGGAC
This sequence comes from Pseudomonadota bacterium, assembly GCA_023423695.1. Taxonomy (GTDB): domain Bacteria; phylum Pseudomonadota; class Alphaproteobacteria; order Azospirillales; family Azospirillaceae; genus Azospirillum. The sequence goes on from JAFAFA010000012.1 coordinate 72,454, forward strand.
GGCAGAACGAACTGCTGTTCAAGCTGCAGGTCACCTTCTCGCTCAACACCGGCCTGACCGCGATCAACAGCGTCCGTCTCGCCGAGGCCGACCTGCGCGCCGCCGACGCCACCTGGGCCGATCAGGAGCGCACGGTGCTGGAGACGGTGCGCAACAGCTGGAACCGGCTGGAGAGCGCCCGCTCGCAGGTGAGGCTGCTGAACGATCAGGCGAGCCTCGCCGCCGGCTTCCTCGACGTGGCGCGGGCGGAGCGCGAACTGGGCTCCCGCTCCCTCATCGACATCCTGACGGGCGAGACGACGCTGATCAACGCCCGCAGCGACGCCGCCGCCGCCGAGACCGAACTGGTGCTTGCCGGATACCGCCTGCTGGCCGCCATGGGCCGGCTCAGCGCCGCCGACATCCAGACCAGGCCGATGCCGAAGCTGTCGGCGATGGGGCGCGGCCTGTTCGACGGGCCGGGCAAGCAGGACTCCGCACCCTCCAACAACCGCGACAGCAAGCGCAGGCGCGGAACGGGAGACCAGCAATGACCGGCGGCGCCATCGGACTGCTGCTCCTGCGGCTGCGCTCCAACCTGCGGCTGACGGCGCGCGTCTTTGCGGCCTCTCTCGCCGCGAACCTGCTCGGCCTCGCCTCGTCCTTCTATACCATGCTGGTGCTGAACCGGTACGTGACGCACGGCGTCGATTCCACGCTCGTGGCGCTGACCGTCGGCGTCGTGCTGTCCATCGCCTTCGAACATCTGTTCCGCCACGTCCGCTTGGGCATCGCCGGCCGCATCGGACGCGCCGAGCACGAGCGGCTGTCCACCGGCGCCTTCGGCATTCTGATGACCGCCCGCAGCGCCGCCGGTTCGGCGGAAGGCGACGCCGCGCGGCGCGAGGCGGTGCGCGCGCCCGAGCAGATCGACTCCGCACTGGGCTCCGCCAATCTGGCGACGCTGTTCGATCTGCCCTTCGCCCTCGGCTTCATCCTGGTGGTCGCGCTGGTGTCCTGGCCGCTGGCGGCGATCTGCTTGGTCTTCACCCTGCTGTCGATCGCCGCCGGCCTTCTGGCCCAGGCCGACATGCGGGCGGTCGGCCGCGATCTGGCCCAGGCCGGCGCCGACGCCCAGGGGCTGGTCACGTCGGCCATCGTCGGCCGCGACGCGGTGGCGCTGTTCGGCGGCGCCAAGCCGCTGCTGGGCGACTGGCAGCGTGCGGCGAAGGCGCTCCGAACCTTGCGCGAACGCATGTCGATGCGCCAGGGCCGCGCCCAGTCGGCGGCGCAGAGCCTCCAGGCGCTGCAGGGCGTCGCCGTCATCGCCGTCGGCGCGGTGCTGGTGGTGCGCGGCGAGCTGGATGTCGGCTCGCTGATCGGCGTCAACCTGCTGGTGGGGCGGGCGCTGGCCCCCTTCACCCGGCTGGCGCAGATCGGGGAATCGCTGGCGATGGCGCGGCAGGCGCAGACCCGGCTGGAGCAGTTCGCCCGCACGGCGGTGGAGCCGCAGACCGGCACCAGCCTTCCCCGCTATGGCGGGACGCTGGAACTGCGCGACCTGACCTACACGCCGGCCGGCGCCGTCACTCCCTTGCTGCGCCGCCTGAGCCTGTCGGTTCCCGCCGGCAACATCCTGGTGCTGAAGGGGCGGAACGGGTCGGGCAAATCGACGCTGATCCGCCTGATCGCCGGGCTTGCCGATCCGCAGGAGGGGGCGGTACTGGCCGACGGCGTCGACATCCGCAAATTCGCCCCCGTCTGGTGGCGCCAGCAGATCGGCTTCCTGCCGCAGGAGCCCGTCTTCCTCAACCGGACCATCCGCGAGAACCTGCTGCTCGCCAATCCGCGCCTGTCGGAGACGGAGTTGCACGCCGTCCTCCACCGGACCGGCGCCGACCGCGCGGTGGCCGACTGCGCCCAGGGGCTCGACACGCCGCTGCGCAATTTCGGCAACGAGTTGCCGGTCGGGCACCGCCGCCGGCTGGCGCTCGCCCGCGCGCTGGCGGTGGGCGGCCGGCTGATCCTGCTGGACGAGCCGACCGACGGGCTGGACGCCGAAGGCACCGCCGTCGTCTACCGAACGCTGATCGAACTGGCGCGGGCCGGCCACACCGTGGTCATCGCTTCGCACGATCCGCGCATCCTCCAGGGGGCCTCGCTGGTGCTCGATCTCGATCAGCCGCAGGAACCGGTTATGAGCCGCGACCCGGCCGGACTGGTGGCGTCATGAAGCCGTTCCCCCTGCTGACCCGCAAGCCGGCCGCCGGCCCGACCCTGCCGCTGCCGCTGCCGCTGGGCGCCGCAATGGCGCCGGCCGCTTCCCCGCCCTCGCCCCTGCTGTCCCCACCTGAGCGGGAGGCCGACGGCCGTTTCGGCGACGGCCTGTTCGCGGTCGGCATCGCCGCCTTCCTCGCGGCGCTGGGCTGGGCCTCCGTCGCCGAACTGAACATCTCGAGCAGCGCCCCCGGCGACGTGGTGCCGCTCGCCTACAACCAGTCGGTCCAGCATTTCGAAGGCGGCATCGTCCGCGACATCCTGGTGCAGGAGGGCGAGTCGGTGAAGGCCGGGCAGGTTGTGGTCGAGCTGGACCAGACCAAGACCCGCGCCGACCTCGAGGAGCTGCGGCTGCGCCTCGGCTCGCTGTCCGCCGACATCGCCCGGTTGGACGCGGAGGTGGCTCGCCGCGACACCATCGACTTCCCCGACCGCCTGACCCGTGAACGGCCGAATCTGGTGGCGCAGACCCGCGACCTGTTCCGCGCCCGGCGCGACCGGCTCGCCTCCGACCTCGACATCCAGCGTCAGGACATCGTGCAGCGCGAGCAGCAGATGGCCGCCGTCCGCGCCCGCATCGCCGGATCGCAGGTGGCGCAGGGCCTGATCCGAGAACAGCTGTCGATCAGCGAAAGCCTGTTGAAGCGCGAGATCACCAACCGCATGAAGCATCTGGAGCTTCTGCGCGACGACGCCCGGATCACCGGCGCCATCGCCGAGGACCGCGCCACCCTGGCCCAGGCCGAGGCGGCGCTGGCGGAATCCCGCAGCAAGCTGGTGTGGATCGGCCGCAAATACGAAGAGGAAAGCCGCAACGCGCTGGACGAGGCGCGGCGCAACCACGACGAGCTTTCCCAACGCCTGACCCGCTACCAGGACAGTTTGGACCGCTCCAGCCTGCGGGCACCGATGGACGGGATCGTCAAGACGCTGGCCGTCTCCACCAAGGGCGCCGTGGTCAAGGCCGGCGAGACGGTGGTGGAGCTGGTGCCGCGCGACGGCAAGCTGGTGGTGGACGCCCGCCTGCCGGTGCAGGACATCGGCTATGTCCGCGCCGACCAGCCGGTCGTGGTGACACTGGCCGGCAGCGACGCCTCGCGCTTCGGCCATATCGAGGGGCGGGTGCGGACGATCAGCCCCGACACGCTGCTCGATGCCAACAAGCAGTCCTACTACAAGGTCCGCGTCGAGCTGCCGGTGACCCGCTTCGACTACGGCGGCAAGACCTACGAGCTGTTCCCCGGCGTGCGGGTGACCTGCAGCATCCTGACCGGGCGGCGCACGATCCTCGACTACGTCTTCTCGCCGGTCCTCAACGGCCTCCAGCACGCGATGCAGGAGCGGTGAGCATGGTCCGATCGATGAGCATTTCCCCTCCCCCGAGGTTCACCCGATGCTGAGCTCGCTCCAGCCCCGTTCCCGGCCGCCGCTGCGCTGGTCGCACATGACCAAGAAGGCACGCTTCGCCCTGATCCTGGCGGCGGCGATGCTGGTCACCGTGCTGGTTTCGCTGGTGGTGCGCGCCGGCCTCCTCGGCGAGCGGACCGGGGAGCCGCTGACGCTCGCCGTGGTGGGGCCGCTGAGCGGGCCTGACGCGGCGCTGGGGCTGGCGCTGCGCAAGGGGGCGGCACTCCGGGCCGACACCATCAACGCTGCCGGCGGCATCGGCGGACGGCCGGTGGAGGTCAAGCCGTTCGACGACGAGGGCGACAAGGGCAAGTCGCTGGAGATCGCCCGGCGCGTCGCCAACGATCCCTCGGTCATCGCGGTGATCGGCCACACGCCGGATGCCACGGACAGTGCGGCGGCCATCTACGCCCAGAAGAAAATCCCGCTGATCGCCCCGCGCCCGCTGGTTCGCGCGGCAGATGCGGCACCCAGCCCGTGGCTGTTCAGCATCACGCTCGACCGCACGCACGAGATCCGCTTCCTCGCCAACTATGTGCGCAACGTGGTGGGCGAACCGATGGTCGCCGTGATCCGCGAGGATAGCGAGCAGGCGGCGTCGCTTGCCGGGCAGTTCGACGGCATCCTCCAGCGCTTCGGCACCAAGCTGGTCAGCCAATGGACCTACGCGCCCGGACGCGGCGGGGCCGGCGCACTTCCGGCGCTTGCCCAGGCGGTGAAGGAGAAGATGCCGACGGGCGCCATCGTCGTCATCGGATCGGCGGCGGACAGCGCGCGGGTCGTGGTGGCATTGCGGGACGCCGGGGTGCGCAACCTGATCGCCGGCAGTTCGGAAATGGCGACCGCCGCCTTCCGCACCGAGATCGTTGTCCAGACGCAGGCCAATCCGAAGGCGCTGACGCCGGAGGCCTACGGCCATGGCCTGCTGGTCTCGTCGCCCGTCCTGTTCGATACGGCAAACGAGCGGGCTCAGCGCTTCTACGGCCAATATGTCAAGCGCTTCAACGCCGTGCCCGACTGGGCGGCGGCGCTGGGCGCCGACGGCGTCGATCTCGTCGCCGACGCCGTCGCCGATGTCGCACCCGCCAGCGGCAAGCCGGACGGGGACAGGCTCCGCCTCGCCATCGCCGGGCATGACCGCGCCGAGGCGGCGTTCCAGGGGACCGTCGGCACCTGGACCTTCGACGGCCGCGGACAGGCGACCCTGCCGGTGATGATGGCGACCTACAACGGGCTCAACCCGGTGGCGGCGCTGACCCAGCTGCAGCCGATCCGCGAAGCCGGCGTCTCCAACTTCCTGGAAGAGGTGCAGCGCGGGCGGGCTCTCTACGTCAACGACCGCTTCATGTACAAGACGGACGTCATCTACACCGGCGTCCAGCTGCACGAGATCCGCGACCTAAATCCGGATGCCAACGAGGCGACGCTGAACCTGACCATCTGGTTCCGCTACCGCGGCGCCTTCAACCCGGCCGATGTCGTCTTCACCAACGCGGTCAAGCCGGTGGAACTCGGCAAGCCCTACCGTGAGGAGCGCGGCGAGGTCACCACCTACGTCGCCTACCGGATCGAGGGCCGCTTCGCGCTGAATTTCTCCGACCAGCGGCCACCCTATGGCAGCCACAGCGTCGGCGTCAGCTTCCGCCACCGGACGCAGAACCGCAACACGGTGATGTTCGTCACCGACGTGCTGGGCATGTCGCTGGTGAACACCAACGACTTCGTGGAGAAGCTGAAGGCGATGGCGGCGGCGGAAACCGCGTCGGCCGTCGATCTCGGCCTCACCGACCGTTTCCGCCGGGCGCTGGAGGGCGAAAGCGAAAGCTCCACCCTGCTCGACCAGCTGCGCGCCAGGAGGGTGCTGGCCCCGGCGCCCGGCTGGCGGCTGTCGCGCGCTTGGATTTCCCAGGACGTCGCCACGGTGAGCAGCGAGGGCGATCCCAATTACGTCGGCTTCGGCCGGCCGCAGCCGGACTTCTCCCGCGTCGATTTCGGCGTGGTGACGACGCCCGATGCGCCTGCTGCGCGCGACTTCATCCATCGCGACTTCTTCGTCTACATCGCCATCTTCAGCGCCGTTCTGGCGGTCTTCGCCGCCTTCATGGACCGGCGCGACCGCGGTCAGTTCTGGAAGATCCAGACCCTGTTCATGCGCATCCTGTCCTGGCCGCTGCTTCTGATGTCGGCCGGCAACATCGCGCTCGATCAGGCGGTGGCGACGTTGCCGCCCAGCGGCATCGCGATGGTGGTGAACGGCATCAGCGTGCTGTGGTGGATCGTGCCGGCCATACTGCTGGACCGCACGCTGGAGCGTTTCGTCTGGACGCCGCTGGAGATACGGACCCAGCGCAAGATCCCCGCCATCGTCCGCCGCTTCTCCACCCTGATCGTCTTCGGCTTCGCCGGCTGCGGCATCATCGCCTTCGTGCTGAAGCAGCCGATCACCAGCCTGCTGGCGGCATCGGGCCTCGTCGGCATGGTCGTCGGCCTCGCCATCCAGGCGAACATCGCCAACGTCTTCTCCGGCATCGTTCTGAACATCGAACGGCCGTTCCAGATCGGCGACACCATCCAGATCACCGACATCGTCCGCGGCGTCGTGGTCGACATGACATGGCGGACGGTGCGGGTGCGCAACGTCGCCGGCTTCATCGTCGCCATGCCCAACGCCAAGGTGTCGGAGGCCACCGTCGTCAATTTCAGCGCGGTCGAGCGCGTGTCGATGAAGCTGGAGTATTTCGCCGACGCCGGCCACGACCCCGGCCGGATGGGTGGGCTGCTGACCACGGCCCTGCGCGCCGCCGACAAGGTGATGCCCAGCGCCACCGGCGGGCTGCCCTTCGTCCGCTACGACGGCTTCCGCGCCGTCAACGGGCAGTGGCTGTGCAAGTACAACCTGTTCTTCTGGGTCAAGGACCACGACGCCACCTTCGCCGTGCCGGAACTGGTCTGGCGATCCGTCTACCAAACGCTGGCCGACGCCGGCATCGACCCGACGCCGCCCGACCTGATGGAGGCGGGTGCCGCCGTGACAGCCGTGACAGCCACCATTCCAGGCCCGCAGGCGGCCGTTCCGGCATGAGCAGGAGCAATCCGATGACACGCCCCCTCCGTCTCTGCCTTGTCGCGGCGGCGCTGCTGCCGGCCCTGCTGGCCGGATCGGGCTGCGCTCCCTTCGGGGCCGAGAAGCCCGCCGCCATCCTGGAACGGGTGGCCGACGGCGAATACGACGTCGGCATCCGCTATCCGTCCAAGCGCACGCGCTACGTGATGATCGTGGAGGAGGACGAGGAGTCCTTCGCCCTCACCAACCGGCCGGCGTCCGGCAGGGATGCGGCCGGCGCAGTACCGGCGGTGGCTGAGCCGGCCCTGCCGCAACGGAACGACCGAGTCCTGGCGCCCTGTGCCGAAGCGGCAGGCAACTGGTACCGCCACACGCCGGCGGGCTATGTCTGCGCCGGCGGGGCGGGTGGCTGACCATGAAGCATCTGGTTCCAGCGATTGCCCTGCTGCTTGCCGGCTGCGCCACGGGCGAGCCCGCCCGGCCGACGGCGGACACCTCCGCCCCCATCCTCCGCATCATGGCCGATGCCGATGCCAACGACCGCCGCCCCGTCGCCGTCGACGTGGTCCGCGTGGCCGACGCGGCCCTGGCGCGCCGGATCGGCATGCTGGACGCCGCGACATGGTTCCGCGAGCGGGCGGCCCTGCATGGCGAATCAGCCGGGCGGATCGCCATCGCGTCATGGGAAATGGTGCCCGGCCAGAGCGTGATCCTGCGCAGCCTTCCCCCCTTCGCCGCCCCACCGTCCGCGACCCCGTCCGCGACCGTCGTCTTCGCACGCTACGGCACGCCGGGCGCCCACCGGCACATGCTGGACGGCGCCGCCGCCTTGGACGTGCGGCTGGGACGCGACGCCTTCACCGTAGTGCCGCTGACGAAGGAGAGCGCACCGTGACCGTCCGGCCCGCCCCTTCGGCAGCTCCCGCCCTTTCCGCCTCCTTGCAGCAGAATGCCGCCCCCGGCGTCCTGGCCCTGTTCCGCGCCTTCCATACCGATCTGCTGGCCGGCTGCGCACAGGAACAGGCGCCTGCCGGGTCGGTGGCCGAGCGGCTGGTCGCCACGCTCCACGGCATGAGCGGCGCCGCATCCACTCAGGGGCCCGCCGCCCATGGCACGGTGGTCAAGGCGGTCTTCGCGATGGCGATGCTGGCCGACCGGGCGCTGGCCCAGGTGAAGCCGGCGGATGCGGTGGTCGCCGGCCGGCTGTTCGGTGCGAACGCCACGATGCAGACCCTGTTCGTCCAGGCCGACGACCTGATCCGCCAGGGCGCCAAGGCCGACCGAGGGCTTGCCGCCGTCTATCTCGCCGCACTGGCGCTGGGCTTCCCCGATGACCCACAGGCGGCGGCGCGACGCCCGCAGCTTCATCGAATCCTCAGCCGCAGGGATGACGGGACCGAACGGACGGAGACCGGCCTCGCCAGTCCCCGCGCCTATGATCCGCCCGCCGGCGCCATCACCGGCAGCTTCCGTCCGTTCAGCCGGCGCTGGTGGTGGGCGGTCGGCGGCACGGCGGCGCTGTTCCTGCTGGTCTCCCATCTGCTGTGGTCCACCGCGGTCAACGATCTCCAGCGCGATCTGCGCGGCGCCCGTACGGCGGTCGAGGATATGGGGCTGTCATGGTCCTACTGATCCTCACGCTGGAGCTGGTGCTTTCCACCATCGGTTCGGCCATCGGCTGGGTCCTGTCCTTCGTCTTCGCCTTCCTGCCCTACGCGCTGGCCGCGCTGCCGCTCTACATCCTGTACCGCGCGGCACGGGCGGTCTGGCCGAAGCTGCGCAGCCGGCTGCGCCGTCGACGCAAATCCGCCTCCAAAGCCCCGGTCCGCGCCAAGGCGCAGGCGCGCAAGGCCATGCCGTCCTCGCCCCTGCATGTGAGGGCGGAGGCGCCGCCGCCGTCGAAGTCCACCGCCGGCAAGCCGCCGCTGGCGCGCACCTACGGCGAAGGAATGGACATCCTCGCCCGGCAGATGCGCGGTCCCCTGAGGCGCGGCGACATTCCCTGGTTCCTCGCCTTCGGTGTCGGCGGCCCGGCGCTGCTCGCCACCGACCCGACCCATGTCAGCTGGCCCGAGGACGGCAGCACCGAGAACGGCTGCTGGTGGTTCTGCGAAGGGGCGGCGATCCTGCATGCCGGCGCCGATTCCGCCGACGGTTCCAAGCTCGACGCCTCCTGGCCGTCCCTGGTGGCGGCCATGCGCAAACGGCCGATGCGCCGGCCGCTGGACGGTATCCTGCTGATGATCGGCGCCGACGAGTTGCGCGCCGCGGCGGAACGTGAGGCTCCACGCAAGGCGCTGGCAAAGCGGGCGGAGGCCCTGCGCACGCGGTTGCAGACGATCCGCGACGGTCTCGGCATGGTCTGCCCGGTGCATGTCGCGGTGGTGCGGGCGGAGTCCCTGGACGGCTTCGGCGACCTCTGCGCCGCAATTCCCGCACCCATGCTGGACAGCGTGCTGGGTTGGACCAGCCCACATGACTGGCTGCTGCCCTTCGAACCCGCCCGGGTGGGCGAGGCGTTCGACGCCATCCAATCGGATTTGGCGTTGTTGGAGGCCGACGCCTTCGCCGCCGGGACCGCAGGCGTGCGCCTGCCGCTGCTTGCCCCGGCGCTGGATACGCTACGGCACCCGCTGGCGCTCTTCCTCGACGGCGCACTGGGTTGGGGCGGGAACGGGGATCGAGACCCCTTCCCGCTGCGCGGCATCGCCCTGACCGGCGCCTGCGCCACGGCCACCGGCGGTCGCCGCCCGGCTTTCGCGCGCGACCTGCTGCCCGGCCGCGCCTTCACCGAGCCGGGCTATGGCCGCCCGTCCGAAACCGCATTCCTGCAGGGCCGCCGCCGCCGCCGGATGGCGCAGGCCACGCTGGCTGCGTCCGCGGCGGTCCTGTCGGTCGCGGCGTGGCAGGGCTTCGCCACCGTGTCGGCCGGCACGCCTGCAGTGGCGGCCTCGGTCGGTGACCTGCGTCGGGCGCTGCTGTCGCGCGACGCCGTTGCCGATGGCCCGATGGCAGGACGCGTGATCGCCGCGACGGCAGCGATGGAGCGCGACCGGCTGGCCACGCCGCTGCTGCCGACCTCGCTGTTCAGCGGGTTCGACGAGGACAAGCGGCGGCTCGCCTCCGTCACCCTGCGCCGGGCGGTGCTGCGGCCGATCCGCGACGCCCTGCTGCCCAGCGCCGCCATGACCGATCTGCCGCCGGTCACCAATGCCCGGAGCGTCGAGGATCTGCCTGCCTTCCGCCGGCTGGCCGCACAACTGGACCGTATCGGCGGCCGGCGCGGCGCGCTGGAGCGCTATGAACGCTTCCGCCGCAACAGCGGATTCGACGAACTGGTGGCGCTGGCGGAGAGCGTCCATGGCGCCGTTCCCCGTCCGCCGGTGACGGCGACGGACGGCTTAATCACGCGCATCGCCGCCGGGGCCGATCTTCCGAACCTGGACGCCAGGACCATCGCGGCGGCGGTGCGGGCGGAGTCCGTGCAACTCGCCGCCCCCCTGGCCGAGGAGCTTTACGCCCGCAACCCCCTGCTCCTGCGGGGACAGGCGCTGGCCGACCGGCTGCGTGACCTGCCCCAGCCTCCGGCCGCGGAGGATGTCGAGGACGTCCGCAAGCTGGTCGCCGCCGTCACCGAGGCCGCCGGCTGGCCGATTGCCGCTGCGCTGCAGGACCCGTCGCGCGGGCTGCCGGATGCCGTCAAAGTGGCGCTCCAGAAGGCGGCCATCGCCGACCTGCCCGGCCGCGACACCACCGACCGCATCACCGAGGCGCTGTCGACCGCCGCCACCTCGGCCCGTGCCGCCGTCCTGGCGCTCGAGGCGCCGCAGGTGGGACGTCTGCTTACAAGCGGTGAGGGAGGAGCGCTGGCCTTGAACCCGACGGTGACCGCACTTCCGGGGAAGATGGCCGATGCCCTTCCCGCCCCTACCCCGGACAGCATGTCCCCGCCCGCCGCGGCCAAGCCCGCCAACGACACGACGAAGGCGTCGCCGCCCCCGGCCCAGGCGGCAGCGGCCAAGCCCGCTGCTCCCGAAGCGAAGCCGGTGGAGAGCAGCGTGGCGCCTCCGATTGCCGAGCCACGTCCCGCAAACCCGCCGGCACCGCCGCCGGAGCCGACCGCCGTCGTTACGGCCAAGCAGATGGCCGCTGCAAGCCCGGCGCCGGTGCCGGATGAGCCTCCTCCACCGGTTCGCCTTTCGGCGCTGCCGGTGCTGGCCCCCATGCCGTCGATGCCGGAGACGGACGCTGCGGTGACTAAGCTTGCCGCGCTCTTCTCGCAGACGCTGGCCGGCCGCTTTCCCTTCGTCCGCCCCGATCTTGCACGCGGTGCGCCCGATGCCGATCCACAGGATGTTCGCCGCTTCTTCGCACAGTTGGACGAGAACCGGACGGCGGTCACGAAGGGGGCGACGCCCGAACTGGCCGCCTTCCTGGAACGGATGGAAACCGCAAGGCCGCTGCTGGAGGCCATCGCCCGCTCGACGCCGGTGAGTGTCCGCTTCACCTACGGCACCAACCGCGCACAGGAGCATGGCGCGGAGCACATCATCGACTGGTCGATCCGCTCCGGCAGCGGTGCGGTCGGCGCTTCCGCCGGTGCGGCACCGCTGGCGTGGAAGGCGGGCCAGCCGCTGCTGCTCAGCTTCCGCTGGGCCGCCGGATCGCCCTACCGTCCGAAGAACGCCATGGCAAGCGAGGCGGAAGCCGCGGCCGGCGATACGCTGACCCTGGTGGAGCGCGGCCCCTGGGCTCTGCTGCGCCTGCTGAAGAGCCGGGCGGCACCCGCCGCATCCACCGGGGACGGCACGCTGCTGCGCATCGCGCTGCCTACCCAGACCATCGGCGGCGAGCCGGTGCGCGATACGGTCCTGTTCCTGACGGCATCGGTCGGCGCCGGATCACGATCCTCGCTGCCGGTTCAGGCGCTCGATCCACCTGTTCGTTTCCCTCAGAAATAGAAAATGTATGCAGCCGTAAGAAATGCCGATGACGAAACTCGTCACAAGACGCAACAAGACGATCCACCATTCCACAAAAACCATAGTTACCCTGATAAGCGCTTAATTCGTTTTTAATCAAAAGAATCGTATCAACGGTTTAGTGCGCGTCATGTCGGCAGATGGATATTTCCCATCTACCGACCGGTTCAATCACAATTCGCTAATTCTTTGGCTGCGTCAGGCGGCAATGACCATTCGTTTGTCAATCGCCGGAACGCAATTGACGGCCAGCCTTCGCTTTCTTCCAGAAAGCTCGGCCGGACAACGCGGAACTCACGAAAACGTGTGCTCCACATCGATGTTTCTATCGTCACGCAACTCTTCCCGACCCGAGAAAGGCTTCGGATCATGGTAGACCGTAAGAAGCGCGCCCAAGACCTGATCAAGTACCACAGCTACGCCTCGGGCGCCTTCGGGCTGATTCCCGTTCCCGGCGCCGACGTCGCCGCGGTCAGCGCGGCCCAGCTCAACCTGGTCCACAAGCTCGCCAAGCTGTACGAGGTCGAGTTCGCCCAGGAGCGGACCCGCGCCATCGTCGGCGCCCTGCTGGGCGGCGTCATGCCGGGGGCTCTCAGCTCCAGCGTGCTGGGCTCCGCCGTCAAGGCCGTCCCCTTCATCGGCACCGCGCTCGGCGTGGCGGTGATGCCGGCGCTGTCGCTGGCGGCAACCCGGGCTCTGGGCCAGGTGTTCGCCCAGCATTTCGAGACCGGCGGCACGCTGCTGGATTTCGACATTGATGCGATGCGCGACTACTTCCGCAAGGAGTTCGAAGCCGCCAAGGGCGAAGCCGCCGCCGATGCTCCGGCCGCGGCGCCGCAGATGGACGAGCAGCCGGCCCAGAAGGCCGGCTGACGCCTGATTGACGGGACGCCGGGCAAAGAAGGAAACATCGCCGTGTTCGAGCTGATCTATATCGGTCTCTGCCTGCTGGTCGGGTTTCTGGGGATCGGCCGCCGCGGCGGATTCCTGCTTTACGCCTTCCTGGCGGTGGTCCTGACACCGCCCGGCGCCCTTCTCGTCATGATCCTGCTGACCACCCGCCGCAAGAAACCGGCCAAGGCGTGACCGCAGCCATGCCCATGCCCCCTCCCGCCGCGGCCCTCCGCCGGGCCCTCCGCCGGTCGGCATTGCCGTTGCTGCTGGCCGTGTCGGCGCTGTTTGGCGCCACCCTGCCGGCGCGCGCCGAATATTGGACCATCGCGTCGGAAGACCATTTCCCGCCCTACAACTACTCCTTCAACGGCAACCGCACCGGCATCGATACCGAGATCGTCAATGCGCTGCTGAAGGAACTGAACGTCACCCCGGTCCACCGGCCGCTCTCATGGTCGGAGGTGGTCCAGTCGATGGACGAGAACAAGGCCGACGTCGGCTTCCAGTTCATCGCCTCGCCAGCGCGCTTCGCGCAATACAACATGATCGGGCCGTTCCGCACCGGCACGACCGTGTTCATGGTGCGCAAGGACTCCACCATCACCTTCGACCGGCTGGAGGATCTGACCTCCCACCGGATCGGCGTGGTCGACGGCTTCTCCTATGCGCCCGACTTCGATGCCGCCACCTATCTGGAGAAGGTCGCGTCCAGCAGCAACGTGGTCAATTTCCGCCGCCTGATCCTGGGCCGGGTGGATGTCATCGTCGGCGACCTGCATGTGCTGAATCACATGGCCAAGCAGGACGGCCGGCTGAAGGACGTGCGCGTGCTGCCCAAGCCGGTCGGCCTGATCCCGCGCTACCTCGCCCTGCCCAAGGCACGCAAGGAGAAGGCGGAGCGACTGCAGGCCGCCTTCGTCAAGCTGCGCGACAACGGGACCATCACCCGCATCCTCGACGGCTGGCTGGCGGAGTGAGCGGACGATGAGCAAGCGCATCCCCCCACGCCGGCCCCCAAGCCGGCCGCCCTCGTCGCTGCTGCCGCTGATCGGCCTCGCCGAGCGCAGCATCCTGACGCGGCTGGTGGTCACCGGCTGCGTCGCCGCCACCGCCAACCTGATCAGCCTGATGAGCCTCAGCGCCGAACTGAGCGGCTGGATGCGCGGCGAGGTGCTGGACACCCCCTTCCTGGTCTTCTGCCTGTCGCTGCTGGTCTCCTACGCCTTCAGCAAGCGCTTCGTCTCGCTGGCCCTGACCACCGCCTTCAGCGCGCTGGCCGAGGTGCGGCGGCGCTTCCTGCGCCACGTCACGCTGGGCGGCCATGCCGACATCCTGGATCTGCAGGCCAAACGGTCCTTCGATCTCGGCAACTATCATCTGGAACGCATCGCCGCGCTGCTGCCCAACCTGTCCATCGCCGCCAACATGATGCTGGTGGCCGCCGTCGCCTACCTCTACCTGTGGACGCTGTCGACGGTGGGCGCCACGCTGCTGCTGGTCGCCGCACTTCTGGTCGGCGGCTGGTACGTGCGCGAGGCGCAGCGGACCCGCGCCCTGCTTGGTGAAGCCAAGGACTCCGAGGTGCGGATGCTCCAAGGCTTCTCCGAGATGGTCGGCGGCAATGCCGAGGTCAAGCTGGGCAAGGCGCGGCGCGACGAGCTGACCCAGGCGGTGGAAGCCGACATCGCCCGCTGGGAGGAACTGAAGCGCCGCCATGGCCGCAACCTGGGGGAGCTGTTCTCCTGGATCGCGACGATCATCATCGGCTTCTCGGCGGTCTTCGTCTTCATCTTCCCGCGGATGGGCGCCATGTCGGTGGCGGAGCTGCCGCTGGTGACCTCGGTCATCCTGTTCCTGGCGCGCCCGCTGTCGAAGTTCCTCAACGCCGTGCCCGACTATGTGGCGGCGGAGGATGCGGCGGCCCAGCTGACCACCCTGCTCCGCACCATGCCGGCGACGGAATACGAGCCCTCCCGCACGGCTCGTGCTCCGCGGCGCTTCTCCACCATCGAGCTGCGCGGCGTCAGCTTCGCCTATCGCGCCGGGATGCGTCCGGAGCCCTTCGTGATCGGTCCGGTCGACCTGACCATCCCGGCCGGAAGCGTCGTCGGCATCGTCGGCTCCAACGGGTCCGGCAAGTCCACCCTGCTGCGCGTCATCCCGCTGCTGTTCCGTCCCGACGAGGGTCAGGTTCTGCTCGACGGACAGCCGGTGGAAACCGACCGGCTGGAATCCTACCGCGACCTGTTCTGCGCCGTGTTCCAGGACCACCACCTGTTCACCCGCCTGCCGCAGGGGCCCGGCTTCGACGCCGAGCTGTTCCGCGAGATGCTGGCCTACCTGAAGATCGACCATCTGGTGCCGGACACCGGAGACGGGCTGGTGAACCGCGACCTGTCGAAGGGACAGCGCCGGCGCGTCGCGCTTGCGGTCGCGGTGGCGGAGGGCCGGTCGGTCGTCATCCTCGACGAATGGACGTCCGACCAGGACGCCGAGTTCCGTACCCGGTTCACCAACGAAATCATCGGCAAGCTGCGGGCGCTGGGCCGCACCGTGATCTTCGTGTCGCACGACGGCGACGTGTCGTCGGTCTGCGACATCACCATTCGAATGACCAACGGCCGCATGACCGGCGGTCAGATGAGCAGCGGCCAATTGAACAATGGCCAAATGAACAATGGGCAGACGGACATGCCGGCCATGACGGCCGCGTCCGGCCCCGCCATGGCTTGCTTGCAGGAGACCGCGTGACATGGCTGACCAAGCCTTCACCATCGACGACGCCGATGCGCTGCCGAAGCCGAAGTCGCGCCTGCGCGCGCTGCTGGCCCACTGGTATGACGAACACCGCCGGTCCCTGCTGTGCACGCTGCTGGTCGGGGTTCTGATCTTCCTCTATTTCGCCCCGTCCATCGTCGTCTTCATCCCAGCCGGCCATGGCGGCGTGCTGTGGAAGCGCTTCCACCAGGGCACCCAGATGGCGCCGGCCCTGCCGGAAGGCGTGCACGTCATCTTCCCCTGGGACAAGATCGAGGTCTACGACCTGCGCCTGCAGGAGGACACCCGCTCCTATTCGGCCATCGCCAACGACGGCCTGAACGTCAGCATCGAGATCACGGTGCGATACCGCCCCTATGCGGAGATGCTGGCCGCCCTGCACAAGAATGTCGGCACGCGCTATCTGGAAGTGCTGCTGGTGCCGGAGGTCGGCTCCGTCTCGCGTGAGATCGTGTCGCGCTTCAAGGCGGACGAGCTCTATGCCCACCGCCGCCTGCGGGTGCAGACCGAAACCTACGAGCAGGTCGCCGACCGCGTGATGTACGCGCAGCTGATCGGTGCCGAGGACGTGCCGAAGCCGGACGGGCGGACCAAGACCGGCTACCTGCTGATCCAGGACATCCTGATCCGCAACGTCTCCCTGCCCGAAGCGATCATGGCGTCGATCGAACGCAAGATCCAGCAGGACCAGGCGGCGCAGGAATACCAGTTCCGCCTGCAGCGCGAGCTGTTCGAGAGCCAGCGCAAGCAGCTGGAAGGCCAGGGCATCCGCGCCTTCCAGGAGACCGTGCAGGCCAACCTGACCGAGAATTACCTTCGCTGGCGCGGCATCGAGGCGACGCTGGAGCTGGCCCATTCGCCGAACGCCAAGATCGTCGTGATCGGCAACGCCGCCAGCGGCGGGCTGCCGCTGATCCTGGACGCCGCCTCCGGCCTGCCGGCGCCGGGAACCGCCACGCCAGGCACCCCCACGGCCGCACCGGGCGCCCCGCCCGCCGGCCCCAACGCCAAACTGACATCGGTGCCCACCAGCGCCGCGGTGCCGCCGGTCTCGCAGCTGCCGTCCCTGACCGGCGAGGGATCGCCGGGCCAGACTCCCATTGGTCAGATGCCGAGCCTGAACACCGGCAGCACCGAACCCGCCCCGGGCACTGCCTCCGGCTCCGGCACGGCCGGACACCCGACGGCCCCCGCGCCCGGCACCAAGCCGGAGCCGGCGAAGGACGGCTCCAAGACCGCGGCATCGGCGCCGATCCTGTCGAAGGTGTCGCCGGCGCGGCTGCTCGACATGATCCAGTCGAAGTGAGGCGGCGATGGATCTCTGGCGTATCCTGAGACGCGACGCCCTGCGCAACATCCAGCCGCTGATGCTGCTGGCGGTACTGGCGGCCGCGCTCAACCTCGCCCTGCTGACCTCGCTGAACGACGCGCTGCTGGCGCTGGACGATCCGGAGGGGCTGCAGCGGCTGCTGATCGTCTTCCTGCTGTCCGCCTTCCTGTGGCGGATCGCCCAGGGATGGATGATGAGCGCTGCGTCCAAACGCATGCAGGCGGCCCTCGCCATGCTGCGTGTCGACCTGCTGCGCCGGGCGGTGGCCGCCGACCTGCCGGACGCGATGGCGGTCGGCTCCGCCCGCCTCGCCCAGGTGGCGGGACCGGAGCTGCAGCTGCTGGCTCAGGCGGTGCCGACGCTGGTCATCAGCTTCCAGTCGGTCGCGGCCATCGTGCTGTGCCTGCTGTACCTCGCCACTTTGTCGGGGGCGGCGGTTCTGATCGTGCTCTGCTTCCTGGTGACCGGCGGCATCCTGATCGGCCGGTCCGTCATCCGGCTCGAGCTGATGTCGGAATCGATCCACGAGGCCGAAGGCGCGCTGTCGGAGCGGTCGGACCACATCCTGCAGACCTTGCGCGAGTGCAAGCTGAACCGCCGCCGCGCTGCCAATGCACTGGCCGACGCCACGGCCTGCGCCGAAGCCCTGCGCAAGGAGCGCCATCGGTTCGGAGCGGAGTACAGCCACTACTTCACCATCAGCGAGCTGACCTACTACGCGGCGCTGGCCGGGATCATCTTCCTGCTGCCGGCGGTCACGAACACCGACATCGCAACCGTCATCCTGTCCGGCCATGCCGCTGCCTTCATCGCCTATCCGGTCATCACCATCGTCGCCTCCTACCCGTCCTATATCGCCGCGGAGACGGCAGCCCGCTCCTACCTCGCGGTGGAGGCCGAGCTGAAGGCGGCGCCGCTCGCCGTGGCCCGCGGCCGCAGCAGCGGAATGGACGACGCCTTCTCCACCATCGCACTGGAGGGCGCCACCTTCCGCCATGCCGGTCGCGACGGTTCGGGGTCCTTCACCGTCGGCCCGGTGGACATGACGGTCGAACGCGGCAGCGTCGTCTTCATCACCGGCCACAATGGTGCTGGCAAGAGCACGCTGATCCACATGCTGCTCGGCCTCTATCCGGTCCAGCGCGGCAGCCTGTCGGTCGACGGCGTGACCGTCGGACCGGACAGCCTCGCGGCCCACCGCGACCGCTTCGCCGTGGTCTTCTCGGACAATCATGTAACGCGCCAACTTTATGGTGCGACGGCCCTCGACGACGGCTATGCCGAGGAGCTTCTCGACATGCTGGAAATGTCGGACAAGGTCGCGGTCGATGGCCGTGCCTTCACCACCGTCGATCTGTCGCAGGGCCAGAAGAAGCGCCTCGCCCTGATCGCCGCGCTGCTGGAACGCAAGCCGGTGCTGGTGCTTGACGAATGGGCGGCCGACCAGTCCCCCTATTTCCGGCGCAAGTTCTACCGCGAAATCATCCCGTGGCTGAAGGCGCGCGGCATCACCGTGATCGCGGTGACCCACGACGACGCCTATTTCGACGCGGCCGACGTGCAGCTCCAGGCCGACCGCGGCGGCATCCGCCGGCTGGTCACCACCGTTCCCGCGGGCGGCATCCCCGCCCCGGACCTCCTCCCCGCCTCCCCCTGAGGCGAGAGCTCCCTTCCCATAGCTTCCTCCCCTGCCCCCATCATCCAGACGCGAGACAGAGGCACACCATGATCCTTCTCACCGGCGGCACAGGCTTCCTCGGCGGCTCCTTCTACCTTGACGCCGTGCGGAACGGGACCGCGGCGGACTGCCTGCTGCTGATCCGCGGCGCCGACGAGGCCGCCTGCCGCGCCCGCCTCTCCGCCAACCTCGCGCGCTGCGTCGACCGCGCCACCGCGGAGGCCTATGCCGGCCTGTGCCAGATCCTGCCCGGCGACCTGCAGTCGCTGGCGACCAGCGCCGATCCGCGGCTGGACGCGGTGACCCACATCGTCCATGTAGCCGCCGACACCTCCTTCGACAGCCGCCATTCGGTCTGGCAGATCAACGTCGACGGCACGCTGGCGCTGGCCGCCCGCGCCCGCCGGATGAAGCATCTCCAGCGCTTCCTGCACATCGGCACCGCCTTCTGCTGCGGCGAGACGCCGTGGCTGGAAATGGTGCACGAGGCCCCGGCCCCCGGCCACGAGACGCCGCACATCGTCGAATACACCCGCAGCAAGGCGGCGGCCGAGCGCGCGCTCTCCGCCGGTTTCCCCGACCTGCCCATCGTCGTCTGCCGTCCGTCGATTGTCGTCGGCCACACCCAGCTGGGCGTGCGCCCCAGCGCCAGCATCTTCTGGTTCTTCCGTCTGGTCGACCGCACCGGCGTGCTGCCCTGCTCGCCCGACGGCTTCATCGACATCGTGCCGGTGGACTGGGCGTCTGCCCGTCTCCACGACCTGCTGCGCAAGCCGGACCTGAAGCACAATCTCTACCACATCTCCGCCGGCCTCGGCAGCCGCACCACCTGGGCCGATTTCCAGGAGGCGTTCGCCAGCCACGGCCATGAGGGCACCCGCCCCTACAGCTTCTTCGATCCGAAGGGTCCGGAGGGGTGGAAGCCGTTCGACCGCGCCTATCGCCTTGCCTTCCCGCAGCGCGACATCCTGCACCGGACGATGGCCGCGGGCGGGCGCAAGTACCACCGCTTCACCGCCCAGGACATCGCCTTCGACAACAGCCGCCTGCTGTCGGAGGGCTTCGCTCCGCCGCCGCGCTTCGCCGACTACATCGAGGTCTGCCTGCAACAGCCGCGCACGACCATCGAGGAGCAGTTCGTCGACGACGCCGCCAGCTTCGAGTTCGACGAGTCGCTGGCTCCCGCAACCGCCGCCGCCTGACGCATCAACGGGTCCCCCGGATCAAGAATCGCCATGCCGCTCCTCATTCCCACCCGCCTCGCGTCCAGCCCGATCCACGGGCTGGGTCTCTTCGCCGAGGAGCCGGTCGCCGCCGGCACGCCGGTGTGGCGGTTCGACGCCCGCGTCGACCGCCTCTTCGCGCCCGACGACGCGCTGCTGGACGAGTTCCCCCAGCTTTCCCGGCTGGTGGATTTCCATGGCTGCGTGATCGACGGGGTCGGCATCCTTCTGCCGGGGGATGATGCCCGCTTCCTGAACCATGCCGACGACGCGTCGATCGGCCGGGCCGATCCCGGTGACTGGCGCATGTTCGTCGCCCGCCGCGCCATCGCTGCGGGCGAGGAGATCACCTGCAACTACGAGGACATCTGCGCCGATGTCCGCGACGCGGGTGCGGCACTCTATCTGTCCGGAGGGGCGGCATGACGCCGCGCGCGTCCCATCATCCCCTGCGGACCAGCATCGTCGAACCCGCCGCCCTGACACCCGAACGGCGGTCGGCGATGTTCGCCCTGCTCAGCGTTTGGTTCGAAGGCTACGGCGAGGAGTACTTCAACGAGGAACTGGGCGGCCTCGACCATTGTGTCCTGCAGGAGGACCCCGACACCGGCGAACTGGTCGGCTTCGCCACCGTCTACCGCCAGGAGACGGAAATCGGCGGCACGCCGGTCGGAGCCTTCCACACCGCCCATTGCATCCTGGAACGCCGCTTCTGGGGGTCCAACGGGTTGGTGCGCGCAATGCTCGCCGAAATGGTCGACCGTGCCCGCGCCGACCGGTCGGGGCGGCTCTGGTACTGGAGCTACAGCGCCGTCGGCTACCGCTCCTACCGCTACATGCCGATGCTGTTCATCCGCCACACGCCCAATGAGGACCAGACGCTCGACGAACTGGACCGGTCGTTGCGGGACCATATCGGGCGTGAGTGCTTTGCCCACTACTACGACGCCGGGACCGGCACCGTGGACTGGAAATGGCAGGGCTACGGCCTGACCGAGGAGGCCCGCGCCATCAGCGAGGCCAAGCTCGACAGCCCCGCCGTGGCCCGGTTCCGGCTCCTGAACCCGCGCTGGGCCGAAAGCGTGGAGATCCTCTGCCTCGCCCGCCTGACCGACGACAACCTCACCGCCTTCGGCCGGCGCTGGTTCCCGGCCGCACAAGCGGCCTGACCTCGCTGCCCCCATCCCACGCCGTCCAATCCTGGAATTGCCATCCCCATGCGCCTGACGCCCTCGTTCTCCGCACTTCGCACCGCAGCCCTGACCGGCACCGCCCTCATCGCGCTTCACTCGGCACCGGCCCTCGCCGAGCCTAGCTTCGAGCTGACCATCGGCGGCGATGCCTATTTCCAGGGCGCCTATGTTGGCCAGAAGCAGGACAGCGGCCTGCGCTCCACCGAGTTCGCCAACCGCCTGCGCCTGACCGTCACCCCGTCCGCCACCGCCGACAACGGGCTGACCTACGGCGCCCGGCTGCGTCTGGTCGCCGGGAACGGCGATCCGTCGGTGTCGAGCCGGACGGTCGAGAATGACCGCGCCTTCATCTACGCCAACGGTTCGTTCGGCACGTTGCAGGCGGGCGTCATCAATGGGCTTTCGGACGAATACGGCATCATCGGCCCCAACACCGAGGGCATCGCCGGCAGCCCGGACAGCAACGGCCTGCTGTTCCTCTATGGCTCCCCCACCTTCGCGGCTCTGCCGCTGGCCGCAACCAGCTTGCGGACACTGCTGTCCTACGACACCGGCAGCAAGCTCATCTACATCAGCCCGAGCTTCGGCGGGCTGCAGGTGGCGGTGTCCTACACGCCGCGCCTAGGCGACTCCAACAGCTCCGTCGACCGCCGCAAGGTCGATACCCTGGGCGACACCCTGTCGTTCCGCGACATCGTCGAAGCCGGCGCCGCTTTCCAGAGCGCTTTCGGCGACGTCACGGTGGAGGCCAGCGCCTTCTACCAGACCGGCAAGGCGGTGCGGCAGAGCGACGGCATCCTCGACCAGTCCTTCAAGGATCTGAGTTCCATTCATGTCGGCGCCAATGTCGGCTATGGACCGGCGAAGGTCGGCGTCAGTTATGCCTTCAGCGGCGACAGCGGCTATGCCAAGGGCATTGCACAGTCGCGTGACCAACAGAACCTGATCGTCGGCGCCCAGTATGTCAGCGGACCACTGCTGTTCGCCGCCAACTACATGCGGGCACTTGGCAATGATGCAGCGACCATGACGACACCGGCCAAGGCCGACATCTGGCAGGGCGGCGTCACCTGGACCGTGGCGCCCGGTCTGACCGCCGGACTGGAATATGATTACGTGCGTTCGACCTTGTCCGGCGGTGCATCCGGTGGCGCCGATCTGACCGACCGCGCGCATATCCTGATGCTGGACACGCGTCTGGCATTCTAAAATGAGGTGATGCGGTGGACGGCCCTACCACGTTTTGGATCGATGGCATCAGCTTGCCACCGATCCAAAACGTGGTAGGGCCGTCCATGAGAGGGGTGGCGGCGATCGGCCGGGGCTTGGCAAAGACTGTTTTCCAGACCCATGGGATTGCCGCGAATGGAAGCGTGCCGCCAGGAGGTTTCGTTTCCGGAGCTGGTCCAGGCTGGCTCTACCATACATCTGACGCTTGAGCAGTTTGAGGTGGTTGATCTGCCCCTCAGCCTGCCCGCTGCTCGATGGCAAGGTAAGTACTGCCCGGATGGGCAAGGCCCAAACGCACGAACGCCCCGGCTCTTTCGAACCGGGGCGTCGAGTGTCGGTGGTTGCGGGGGCAGGATTTGAACCTGCGGCCTTCAGGTTATGAGCCTGACGAGCTACCGGGCTGCTCCACCCCGCGGATGTTCTTCAGATGGGGTGATGGATGTCGTGACGATGCCTGCGATGAGCTTTGGTTATGCGTCTCTTGAGCCTGAGTGACCTGGCGGCGACCTACTCTCCCACGTCTTAAGACGCAGTACCATTGGCGCGGAGGCTTTTCACGGCCGAGTTCGGGATGGGATCGGGTGTTTGACACCTCGCCATGACCACCAGGTCACCAAGGCTCAAGACCGA
>JAFAFA010000059.1 GCA_023423695.1 Pseudomonadota bacterium
TGGTGACGGGGTGCGTCTACAACGGAGAGAACCCGACCCCTGGATTTCTACCCGTCCAGGCGACCAAGAGCATCATTCGGACGAGGACTGTGCCTCACTCCGAGGGTCACAACGAGCTCTCGTTCGAAGACGCCATGGGCATGGAGAAGGTGCACATCCGAGCGCAGCGTGACCTGAACGAGCTCGACCTGCACGACCGAGAGAGCAACGTGCTGGGGAGCAGCACCCACCGCATCGCCAAGAAGGAACGAAGGCTCGTCGGTGGCTCCCAGTTCACCCGGGTGGGTGGAAACGCCGAATCGACCGTAGGCGGCGATCTCAGGTCAACGGTAGGCGGCGCTCGAGAGCAGTCAGTCCACGGAATGGCATCCGACCGGATGGGCCGAGGCTACAGCCTCATGGTCGAGGACGGAGCAATGATTACGACGGTCAGTAAGGGACAGTGGGTGGTCGACGCGAAGGCCGGGCTCTGCCTAACGCAAGGCCCCGACACCGCGATCTCCATCATGCCCGAGGACCGCGGCGGACAGATCAGCATCGACAGCCATGGGTCGACCTTTCGGATCTCCGACGAGCGCATTGAGATCGTTGTCGGCCGATCGACCATAAGAATTTCGCCCGACTACATCCAGATCAACGGGCGCACCTTCCCTGCAGACTCATAGTTCACGAGGCGCAGTACCCGACAGAGAGCCGACCGATGCCGCTACACCAACCAAGCGAGTACGGGACATTTGTAACCACCGAACCAGTGGAGTACGACCAAACTCCGCCGGAAGTTTCCGAATGGAACGCCGGAGGACCTCATCAACACAGGCCTTTTGATTCGAGCATCGGGCCGCTCGGTCCAGGTGGACGTGTGTTCACGCTTCACGTACGCGCTTTCTGCAATCCGCATCCGCCTGGACATCACACATTTCCCGATCACCGCTCGGACGGCACCCCGATCTCACAAGAGGTCAACATCGAACCACTGTCCGATGGAGAGATCTCTGAGTTCCAACGCCTCGCAAAACAGCAGGTCGCGGATGTATGGAACAATAAGCTATGGCTCTGTGTGAGGGACGGGATTTTCCGCGTTTATGGCCCTCCGGCCTTTCCTGCTCCGCCGCCACTGCAATGACATATCGATCTCAGATGGGTCAGTCGCATCCAAGACGCTCACCTCCACATACAGCTGCTGAAGGCCACTTCCATGGCCGGCCAAGAGACCGACCTGCCCCGGTCTAACTGCATCATTGGCGGCGCCAACTGGGGGCAGGATGCGTGGGCCTTCCTTTGTGGATACGGGAGCGAAGTTGACATGAAGATGCACATGCTGCAGGCGCTTCGGTTCCAGGAGAATTTTGCTCATGAGTTTCCTGGCAGATGCCTTCGACCCACGGCACCGAGCGGGACTTTTGCCACACAGTCTTCCACCCCTACAGCACCGAGGCGCGCCCACTGCACACAGTGTGCAGAACGTGGCATCGCGCTGACTCAGCGCGTTTTTGCGCACGAGTTCGGCCACTACCTGGGCCTCAATCACGTTTGCACACGTGCTGGACGTGCAGCAAACTCAAGCGCTGAATATGGCGAGGGCCAGGGACAAGAAGCCATTCAAGACATCATGGGTATGGGGGACGTTGTGACCGCTCGAGTCGCCGCGCCGTGGCTGCACCAGCTCTCGGAGCACCGGTACTTCCTGCACTGGGGATGGGTCGGGACCACCGAGAGGCCATCCAGCACTCGGAGAGTCAGGACTGTGAGGACGCGCCCATTTGGTTGATGTCATGCGAGCTGAGCTGCACGGCGGGCGGAGTATGCCGTCGCTCAGATGCTCAGACGCGCGGCGAGCGCGATGTTCCAGCCGTCGCTCTCGAAGAAGTAGTCGAAGTCCGCGACGAACCCGAGCACCCAGATATTGAGGCTAGCCCGTAGCCGCAGGCCGAAGTCCACGTCGCGATTGCCGAGCTGCGTAGAGACGACACCGACTCCCGCCGCGGCGGACGGAACAAAGTAGAGGGCAGGCGACGCGACCTCGAGGAGCACCGCCTCTTGGATCGACTCGAAGTCGCTCTCGATCCAGGCCGACACGAGGAAGTAGTCGGCGAAGCCGAGCTCATAGCCGAGGCCGAGGATGAACCGCGTCGGCGTCCCATCAGTTCGAATCAGTCCTCCCAGCGTGACCACCGGGCCTCCGTGGACGACCGGCTCGGAGACTCGGTCCGCCTGGGTGCTGATCACGGGCAGCCGCGCGGCCAGGTGGGGCCACTCCGTCACGCAAACGGAGTCGACACAGATTTGCGTGTGCCGGGCTGGCCTTGCGTTCACCTGCACGCGCCCCTCCACCTCGACGCTCCGAGCTCGGATGATCAGGAGATCATCGACTCGCGGGTATGATACGAACCGCCAGCTCTCTCCGAGGAGGAAGTGGCGCGCGTCCACGGGCAGGATCCACGGGGCGCCCCACGGACGGTCCGGCTTTCGTGGACGCAGATCCAGGGGGTACGTGCTGTAAGCCATCTCGAACGTCACTCGGTCGTTCGGGGCGAGGACGACTTCAGCGCCGACCTCGCGCCCGTTCACCCGCAGCCGCGGGGGGCGGATGACCCACGTGCGCGGTCTCTCGATGCGCGCTCCTGACGCTCCAGCCACGAGCTCGAACCGGAGGTGAACGTCGCATGAGAAAGCTTCGTACCCGTTGCAGTCGATGTCGATCGTCGCGTCGCGCACGATCGCGGGGCCATCGATTGTGACATGGCCCCAGATGGGCTCGGCGGGCACCGAGATCGCTCGCGCTACGGAGGCCCAACCGAATGGGCAAACGAGCGCTGCAAAGAGCATGGCAAGGGCGAAGGGCACACGGCCACGCCGCTGCACGGGTTTAGCCGTCCACACGATCATGGATCTTAGTTTAGGCAGGCGACCGATGTCGAACGCTTTTTGCGGCGTGAATGTTCGTCAGAGCCGCCGACGGCGCGCTCTGAGAACGCGCGGTGCAACAGCGGGGCACGCCGCTGAGCGCCGACGTCTCGGTCGAGGGCGCGGTGTGCGGATCGACGAGCTCGAGCGGGCGCTACGAGGCCCTTCGGATGTCCATCCCCCGACGTTCTGGGGCGCGAGCCGGCCTCAAGTACCTCACGAGGTGCCCCACAACGCTGCGCGATCTGCCTCGCCGACTGAGAGGCCGAGCGGTGGTCGGGGCGGAGGTCCGGGTCGGCGGGGCTGCCGCGGTAGCCGCTCGAGGCGCTCGCTTCCGAAGAGGTCCTCAACGGTGGCGCCGTGGTGCACGTAGGCCACCGCGGCCGCGACACGGACGAGCGGCGAGGGACGCTAACCGCCTACACGCCACTCCTGCCGCTATTCGACGTCCATGACGCGCACGTTGCGCGCGCGCTTGTCGGCCTCGGTGGCCTCGCGGAGCTGCTCGTAGAGCGCGCGCACGTCGGCCCGCACTTGCTCGAGGCGCAGCTCCTTCTGCGTGCGGTCGGTGGTCTCGAGGATCACGTTGCCCGTGCCGAGCAGGCGCTGGCCGAAGGGGCGCTCCACGACGTAATCGACGACGCGGTAGAGATCGATCTGCTCGAGCCGCTTCGAGAAGATGCCCTGCTCCACCACCACGCGCTTGGTCGTCACCTTGTAGTGCGTGCTGCGCGCGCGCAGCCAGTAGTAGAGCGCCGCGAGCCCGACGGTGAGGAACGTGATCAGCGCCGCGCCGAAAGACCCGATGGTCGCCGGCGAGCCCTCGAAGAGGACGCGCTCGCTCTCCGCTCCTCCGGCGCCGCCCTTGGCGCCCTCGCCGATCGTCGCGCCGCAGCTCGAGCAGAAGCGCGGGCTCGCGTCGCTGAGCTTCGCGCCGCACGCGGGGCAGGTGGTCGACATCACCCGCAGGGTGCACCATCGAGCAGGACGTTCGGAAGCCCCTTCGCGCTACGGCTCGCCGCAGCCCACGACGATCTGGTAGCTCGGGCTCCCGGGTCGTCCCGCGCCGAGCATGAAGTCGAAGCGCTCGCACTGCCTTCGCAGGAACGAGACCGAGTGCATGTCGCCGGACATGCAGGTCAGCTCGAGGCGGCCGTTGGGGTGCTCGCTCGCCGAGCACGTCCAGTCGGTGTCCGGCAGCGGGGTGGGCGTCACCGCGCGCTCCTCGTTGGGCGCGAGCAGCGGCTGGACTTGGATGTCGACCGTCACGCCGCGCGCGCTCGTCGCTCGCACGAAGGGCCGCACCACGCGCGCCCTCGGACCGCGCTGAGCGTCCACCGTCGGGACCGCCCCCGAGACGATGAGGAGCGCCACGCCGAGCGCGCCTCCCAGGATCCTCTTGCTCATCGACTTCCTCCTCCGGGCCCGCACCGACGTGCCGG
>JAFAFA010000062.1 GCA_023423695.1 Pseudomonadota bacterium
GCACCCGCCGCACGCCTCCATCCACGAAGATCGAGACGAGCCGCACCGCCTCCTCGAACGAGAGAAGATCGGGCCTGAGCGCGTGCTCCGGCTCCCCGCCGGGCGGCATGCAGTACACGCAGGCGAGGTTGCAGCGATCGGTGAGCGAGAGCCGCAGGTAGGTATAGACGCGGCCCCTCCCGTCGGTCAGCGCCGGCATGTGTGGGCTGCCGAAGCCATCGGGCCGCGCCGGCACCGCTTGATGCATCGCAATCCGCGACTCGCACATGGGCAGGCTGCGCTTCGCTGACACGATGAGGATATGTCCACCGTGCACCGCGTTCGTCAAGGTGCGCCTGCCATCGGAGCGGCGCGATCCCACACCGCCCCGTATCTGTCAGATGCCTCCGCGCGGCATCGTCTCGCTGTCGTTCGGACGGCTACGTGGAGGTACGCACATTTGCCTCGCGTCCCGACGTCATGGTTGATAAAACACCGCGTGACCGCTGCCCCTGGGGGCGGTGTTCATTCAGACGACGCCCCTCTCGAAGCGCTACCGTGCCGCCACTCGCGACCCATCGAACACGCAGTCCGAGCGAGCTGAGCATCTCCCTCGATACCGTCGGGGTGTTCTCGCCAGATCTGCTGCGGACGGGAACGTTGAAGGCCTTCCTCGGCGCTCGCCAGATCGTCTTTCGCCCTGACGCGCGGTGTACGCGCCGTGTGGACGCGGTCGTGGGCTGGGGACGCTCGGGAAGCACCGAGAGTGCCCGAGCCTTCGCACGCCGGCGGGGGGTCCGCTACATCGCCTTGGGCGATGGCTTCCTACGGTCGCTTGGCGGGATCGCGGGAGAGCGTCCCCTCTCGCTCGTCCTCGACGACATCGGCATTCACTACGACGCGCGCTCTCCCTCTCGGCTGGAGTTGATGCTCTCCGGCAACGAAGCAGAGGACGCACTGGCCGCGGCAACGGGGCGCGCTCGGGCTTGTCGTGCTCGCCTTCGGGAAGCGCGCGGAGCGAGCGGCGGGCTTGCGCTGCCGTGGCGGCGCTCGGATGAGCAGGCCCTTGTGCTCGTCGTCGATCAAGCGGCGGACGATCCGTCCGTGGCGCACGGGCTCGCAGGAGCCCGCACCTTCGCGCGTATGCTCGAGGCGGCTCGTGACGAGCACCCGAGAGCGCGCATCGTCGTGGCGACGTACTCGTCTGCACGTTCCGCCGGGAAGCGCAGCTATTTGAGTGACGTGCTGCCACCGGGGATCGAGCGGCTGAGCGCGACGACGCACCCGATGCGGCTGCTCCCTCATGTCGATCACGTATACGTATGCACGTCGGATCTAGGATTCGACGCGCTCCTCGCGGAGAAG
This sequence comes from Pseudomonadota bacterium, assembly GCA_023423695.1. Lineage (GTDB taxonomy): Bacteria > Pseudomonadota > Alphaproteobacteria > Azospirillales > Azospirillaceae > Azospirillum. The sequence goes on from JAFAFA010000062.1 coordinate 1,345, forward strand.
CCCGTGCGATGCTTCGGGGCGCCGTTTTATGCGGGGTGGGGGCTCACGCGCGACGAGACATCGCTCTCACGCCGTGGGCGGGCGCGCACGCTCGACGAGCTCACGGCGGCTGCGCTCCTCCTTTACCCGAGGTACGTCCACCCCGTCCATCGGCAGCGCTGTGAGGCCGAGGACATCGTCGAACACCTCGCGCTTCAGCATCGGACGCGCTCACAGAACGAGCGGCGCTTCCATTGCGTGAATTTTTCGGTATGGAAGCGGCCCTTCGTGCGGAAGTACCTCGCCGCGATGGGCGACGCGCGAGCCACCAACGTTCGATTCGTGCGCTCCGCACGCGAGCTCGAGGCACGCGTCTTCGACGCGGCCGATACCGTCGTGCTCTGGGGCGCGCGCCCCTCGGCGCCGCAGCTCCTTACGAGCTCCGGCGCCGAGGTGCCGGTCTGGCGCATGGAGGACGGCTTCCTGCGCTCGGTGGGGCTCGGCTCCGACAGAGCGGCGCCCGGTTCGTTGGTCCTCGACCGGCGCGGTCTCTATTACGATCCGACGGATCCGAGCGATCTCGAGGAGCTCCTCATGTCCGCGCATTTCACGCCGGACGAGCTCCGCCGCGCCGCGCGCCTGCGGGAGGCGATCGTCGCCCACGGCATCTCGAAGTACAACCTCGACGCCCGCCGCTGGTTCCGTCCGCGGAGCGCGCCTGGCCAGCGCGTCGTGCTCACCGTCGGCCAGGTCGACGACGACGCCTCGGTCGAGCTCGCCCGCTCGGCGGCCCGCAGCAACGCGGACCTGCTGCGCGCAGTGCGCGCCCTCCGGCCCGACGCGCATCTCGTGTACAAGCCCCACCCCGACGTCCTCGCCGGCAACCGCCGCGGCATGGTGAACGACCCGAGCGCATGGGACGAGAGCGTCGTCGACGCCACCCTCGACGCGTGCCTCGCTCACGCCGACGAGGTCCACACCATCAGCTCCCTGGTCGGCTTCGAAGCGCTGCTCCGGGGGGTACCCGTCGTCACGTACGGCCAGCCCTTCTACTCCGGGTGGGGCCTGACCGAAGACCGCGCGCCACTTCCGCGCCGCACCCGCCGCCTGACCCTCGACGAGCTCGTCGCGGGCACGCTGGTCCGCTACCCCCGCTATTACAGCCACCGCGCCCAAGCGTTCTGTGCCCCCGAGGACATGGTCGCCGAGCTCGCCCGCCTCCGCGACACTCCCGGCCCGCGCCTCCCCTTCCCGCGCCTCCGCCGCCGCCTGCAGGATCTCGCGATCCTCACCTCGGAGTGGCTCCGTGGCTGACCCGGCGAACAGCCGAGCCCGGCGCGCGAGCGCCGGACGTAACCCCCGGTGCGTCCACGGCACGAGTCGATGCAGCTTGTTCGATCGGAACGAGCGCGCCGTTGGCCGCACTCGTCAGGAAGTGCTGGGAACGCCATCTTGATTCGCTACGCGGACATGCTTGCGCCAGGTCAGCCGCTCAAGATTGCCCATCTCCTCGAGAGCGATACTGACTCCCGTCGTCTGGCGTACCATTTCGAGTAGCGTCCCCATCCGTCCGAAGCCGCTCCGTCCCTCGTGGCGGCCGTGCTTCATATAGTGATCAAGCAAACCGAATTCCGGGTTTCCTTCTCGCTGCTTTCCCAGATCGGCGTATCGTTCGAGGTACTCTGCCTCGTCGCGTTCCTTGAGCTCATCAAGTGCTCGTCGTACCACCGCAGACTCCCCCGTCCGGTCCAATGCTGCGACAGTCATCATCATGAGATGGTAGTCAGACAACGACTCGGTCCCGAGCAGACGCTGGCGCTCGACGAGTGCATTCAGCAGTTCGATTGGAACAGAACGTTCTCTGTCGGCTGCCAACAAGTCTGTCGTAACAGCTGCAAGTTCCTGAGAGCACCGTCCATCGCGAACCTCGTCCACTATCAGGCCGACCAACTGATCCCTGCGACCCAACAGCAAACACTGCCGCATCATGCGCAGCGTATCACCCCCAGTATTTGGGGCGGACTGCCGACGACTCATCCTAACGTAATGATGAGCACCCACCTGCTCTGGAGCCGCAGCTCTGATAGTAGCCGCATCCCGACGAATTGCTTCTGCAAACTGCCGTGCACCTATGGAGTCAGCAAAACTCGCGAACACATGGAGATCTGACCGCCAGTTTTCGCTCCGAAGAACCCTCGCAAGTTCCCCGCTTGCATCGAAAGATTCATACTCCCAGCGAATACGACCCTGCTCATTCGCAACCGCGCTACTACCCAGTTGATACTCAATGACCGCACGAAACTCATCTCCAGATCGGCCTAGGTCAATCGCGGCGTTGATTCGGTTGAAGTTAGCCATCGTAGATGTGTTTGATAGCATGCTCGGTCGGCCAGTCTCGTAGAAGTAGCTCGGGAGAGGGCAGACCGAAAGTCTAGCTCCGGACTGTGCGAGCTTCAAATAGAGCTCAAAATCCTCGAAACCGACATCTCTGAGCTCTGAATAGCCTCCAATTGCCTCCAGCGACGTTCTTCGGTAGATACCTGAGGCGTCGCCAAAGCAGTTCCCAAACACTGCGTTCGAGACCGGACCGGCCGTTGGTAGGTACGAGACCTTCGTTTCGAACTTTTCGCGAAGAAGAAGTGCCCGTGCACGCCGGTCCTCCTCCATGAAGATGCTCGTGGCAGCGACCGCATCCACGTCCATAGCCACGATGGCTGTGAGGAGCCGTTCGACCATCTCCGGCAGCGCGATGTTGTCGTCATCCAGGAAGACAACAAATTCATCGGCCGATGCCTTAATAATCGTGTTCCGGGCGGCACCAAGATACCGGTTATCCTGACGAATGACTCTACCGCCACGTGGCGCCAGGATTCTCTCAACTATTTCCAGCGTAGCAATGGCATCATCAGTCTGGGAACCATCGTCCACTACGATGATATTGGTCTTTGGATGCGTTTGCATCAGCGCCGACTGCACCGCGTCTAGCAGCTTGCCAGGGCGCTCGTAGTGTGTGATTCCCAACGTGACACCGATCGAGTCGGTGTTTTCTGTGCTCGGAGCCGCAAGTTTATGCTCGTCGGAATGGAACCCGAGCCAACTGCGGACAACCGATGTCTCCGATTCGGCTAGGTAAGTGGTCAGAGCATCGACACGACTCTGGGCGATGACACCCTCAGCAATGCCTATACCGGTCGGTTCGACTAGGCATTGCGCATGGAGATCCGGACTAAGTATCTCTTTTCCACCGCCATACTTGCTTAGAAGCAGAGGCACTCCCAGCTTCGCGCACTCATACACCGTATACGGGAGATTCTCCGCATAGGACGGCACCACAACGAGGGCGGATGATTCGTTGATGTAGCCAACTGACTCATTTCGTTTCATCCCCGAAAGTAAGTTCACCGGGAACCGCCATCGGCGAGATCGGCGAGCGAGATAGACATAAGAGGGATGCCCGTGAATTCGTCCCGGCGGACCCAGGAAGGTAACTCGCCATCTATTTCGAACGATCTCCTCCTGTAGAATGTCTAGAGCGTCACAAAAAGCAACTAAGCCTTTACGAGGTTCATGGCGCCCAAAGAACACGATTTCATCGAAGCCGCGCTGCTCCTCACGTCGCCGTGGCTGAACTCCATGGAGTCGACATAGATTCTTGATTACCGTGATGCGATCTCGTGGGATACGACTATCATACTCTGCCCAATAGTCGGCCAGGTAGTGACTAGGGCACACCAGCTCATCGGCCAGCACCAACGTCTCCTTCTCCAGATGCTTGATCATCATCATGTCCGGATGATGGGGCAACACCCCATTCATCTCGTCGGTCCAATGAGTTGGTCCGTGCATCTGGACGACAATCCGAGTCGTACCAAAGGCGAGCCGCTGTCTGCGAGCGATTGCGGAATAGAATCCTAGGCCCTTATAGTCATGAAAATGTAGGGTATCGTAACGTGGGCCGTTCAGCAGATATCGGAAGACCCCGTATGACTTCTTGGGATACGTTGGCTCGCCATAGAAGAACACCGAAATGTCCGGCTCAACGAGACGGATCTTGTGCTCAAGCAGCACCGCTGCTGCGATCTCAAACTCTCGCGGATCGGTCGGCCTAGGGGGGAGATATATGATATCGACCGCATGACCGTGTGCGGCCAACATAAGTGCGTTCTCACGAAACGCTGTGCCAATTCCACCGCTACTTTGAAGCTCGGCAAGCTCCTCGGTTACAAATGCGATGTTCTGCATGACCTTTAGTTGCTGAGAGGGTTCTGCCGCGGACGCTAGCTACTCAGAAGGGCTGAGCTGATTCTGAGCGCCTTATACTACCCAAGCTTATCCAGATCGAGCTTACGCCCAAAGCGGTCCCAGAGCTCTATCATTACGGCGCGCTCAGCCTCACTCAGTGCCGGTGGCTCATGCTCTTCCCAACTATCGGCATACGAGGCTCTTGGCTCATGTCCTCCCATGCTGTGAGCCTTTCCATAGACGCTCTCAAGATTGTCTGGCATCGGCTCGCCGATGAACTCAAACAATGGCCGAACACCTTCCGGGCCATGGCTCACTTCATCGAAGAATAATGCGTGAGCAAGCGGACAGCTTGGGTGGGCAATGATCTCATATATCATCAGGAGATCACGCCAACTTTCACGCTCTGACCACCCTTGGAATCGCCGCCATGACACGACTACATCCCGGGGGTGGCGCAGGCAGGTAAAGAAGAGGGCTTCTGGGAAAGTTGTACGCAGGACTGACCAGAACCACTCCGCGGGAAATCCAGTCATCGTCTTCTCGCCCGGAAGTGAGCGGTAGTTAAGGAATTTGGGCAGTCCGATCGGCTTCTGGAACCACCGCGGAAGCGCACTGCCCTCAGTTGCTGTGAGTGCGTTACGTATCGCGGTTGCCGCAAACGCCATACGTCCATCGGGGCCGGAGGCGGACGGCATTTGAACATCCATGGCCCCGGCGGCCAGTCCAAATATTAAGCCTCCGGTCTCCCCAACGGGCTGAATGTTGGGGCTCGTGCGAAGGCATGCCTCGATGAGCGAGGTGCCGGAGCGACCGCTTCCCACGAGAGTAATGGGTCGAGTTATGTTCTCTACGTTGGGCATGGGAGAAATGGGCTATCGTCAGAGAGTAGTGACGGGTTGGATGCAGGAGCCCGCTCGTCTTGATCCGCTGGGATCTAGTTGCGGGGCGTCGTCGTTAAAGTGCCGCACAAGAACGGGCTGCCGGTTAGCTCGACGGCCTGGGGGCGGGTGAGGCAGCGGATGGTGGTGCCGGGGGGCACCTCGCCTAACGGAAGGCGGAAGCCGGCGTGGCCGGTGGGGTGGATGCGTTTGCGG
>JAFAFA010000116.1 GCA_023423695.1 Pseudomonadota bacterium
CCGCCGCGCTCGGTCGTCGTGCGCGGCTCGGTGAGCGGCGTGCCCTTCGAGGAGTCGCTCGAGCTCACCACCGAGGCGAGCGCCGACGCCACCGATCCTCGCCTGCGCTGGGCGGCGGCGAGGCTCGCGCACCTGCTCGACGAGGGCGCGAGCCGCGAGGAGGTCGCCGAGCTCGGCGTGCGCGCGGGGATCATCACGCCCTACACGAGCTTCTACGTGCCGAGCGCGGCCGAGCTCCAGCGGATGGGCGCCTCGGCGCTGCCGCTGATCGATCGCGACTCCGTGCTCGCCGAGCGCCGCGCGGAGCCGCCGGCGATCCTCGCGCTCGCCCTCGGTCCGCTCGGGATCCTCGGCTGCGCGGAGAGGTCGCGTGACGCCGCGCCCGTCGTCGAGGCCGTGCCCGCGTCACCATCCGCCGAGTCGGGCGAGAGCCCAGAGGACATCGTGACGGCGACGAGCACGCCGCGGCTCGACGCGCCGAGCCCTGGCGCAGGGTCGTCGCCCTCGCCCGTGATGGCCATGCCTCCGAGCGCCGTCGGACCCGAGCCGATCGCGCCGGAATACGAGCCGATGCCGGCAGAGGAGCCGTCTCGCGACGAGGCGCCGCGCGCGCGACCTGCGCGGATGGCGCACCGCGAAGGGTCGGGCGCGATCGGCGGGCTCGACGCCTCGTCGGTGAGCGCGCAGGTCCGCGCGGCGGCGCTCGGCTGCGGCAGCGGGCGTGCGGGCTCCGTCGTCGTGCGCGTCACCATCGCGCCGAGCGGCGCGGTGAGCAGCGCGTCGATCGCGAGCTCGAGCCTCGGCGACGGATCGGTCGAGGCGTGCATCGTCCAGCGGGTGCGCGGTCTCCGCTTCGCATCGTCGGGCGCCGGCCTGACGGTGACGGTGTCTCTGAGCTTCGCCGGGGCGCCGAGCCCCCCGCGCGCCCTGATCTTCGCGCAGCTCGGGCCCTACGCGGTGCTCGCGGCGCAGGAGGAGCTGCGCGCGGACGGGCACCGGGCGCGCCGCTGCTCGGACGCCGCCGCGCTCTCGCTCGCCGAGCGCCGCGAGCTCTGGCGCGAGCGCCTCGGCGCCGGCCAGCGCTGGAGCGAGGTGCTGCGCGAGGCGGCGCGCGCGTGCGAGCTGCAGGCGTGGCGCGATCGCGGCGCGCTGCTCCTCGCGATCCTCGATCACGCCGGCTCGGTGGTCGCGATGCTGGAGGTCGCGCGCAACCTCGGCGCGAGCGCCGATCGCGCGCTCGCCCGGCGCACGATCCTCGCGCGGGTCCGGAGCCCCGAGGACATCCGCGCCGTGCGCGCGGCCTTCGGCGACGAGGTCGCCTACGCGCAGATCGAGCAGGTGATCGCGCGGGCGCGGACGCCGGACGAGCGCATCCGCGCGCTCCGGCGCCTGAGCGAGCAGTACCCGGGCAGCTTCGAGCTCGCGCTGCGCCTGCTCGAGGAGCTCGAGGCGGCCGGACGAGACGAGGAGTGCCTGCGGCTCGCGCGGCGGCTGCGCCACGATCCGCTCGCCGATCCGGGCGTGCGCACCGCGATCGGCGAGCTCCTGCTCCGCCACGATCGCGTGGACGACGCGCGGCGGGCGTTCAGCGAGATCGTCGAGCACGCTCCGATGGACGAGCTCGCGCGGCGGCGGCTCGGCGACCTCTACCTCGCGCACGCGTGGCACGACGACGCCTACCGGCAGTACGAGACGCTGCGCGAGCTGCGCCCCGACGAGCCGAGCGTGCTCTTGCTCCTGGCGCGGGCCTCGGCGGGCGCGGGGCGGGTCGACGAAGCGCTGCGCCTCGAGCAGCGCGTGAGAGAGACCGCCGAGCCGGGCGCGAGCACGGGGCTGGCGCGCATCGCGCAGCTCTGGTCGTCGGTGCGCTACGCGCGCCTCCGCCACGAGGCGGCGGGCGACCCGGTACGGCTCGCACAGCTCGATCGCCTCCGCCGGCGGAGCGGCGTCCTCCGAAGCGCGAGCCCCCTGCGCGTCACCCTCACCTTCGCGCACCCCGACGCGGGCCTCACGCTCTATGCCGCGCATCCGGAGCGCCCGCTCACCCGCCCCCTCGACGTCCATCCCGAGCACGGCCTCGAGGCCTTCGACGTCGACGAGCTCGCGAGCGGCGCCTACCGCGTCGAGGTCCGCCGCGAGACCGAGGGCCGAGGCGCGATCGACGCCGAGCTCGCCATCGTGTGGAGCGAGGGCCGCGCCGACGAGCGCGTCGAGATCGTCCCGCTCCGCTTCGAGGGCGGCCGCCGCAGCTTCGCGTGGACGCTCGAGGGTGGAGCGCTCCGCCCGGCCGGCGAGTAGTGGCGCACATCGCAGGTCTGGATGCTCCAGCGCGTTCTTCGTCGCGGCATGGCGCAGCAAACCCCTGAGCCGCGCCTTCGAGGCCGGGCACGGTGATGACGTCCGCGCCCTGTGCCGCGAGAAGATCGCCACTTTGCGGTAACGATGCAGGGCCGTTACATCCTGCCGCTCTGCGCCTCTGTTCGGGCCTGCAATCAGGCCACGAGACCACAGAGGGACCCATGGCGAAGCAGCGGGCGAAGGGTAACGGGCACGCGAAGGGCAACGGCCAACGGAAGGGCAACG
>JAFAFA010000117.1 GCA_023423695.1 Pseudomonadota bacterium
AATAAGAACTTCGGTCATTCGAGATGCTATTCGAAAGGAACGTAGAAAAAAGCAGAGAGCCCCCGAAGGCTCTCTGCTCGAATAACTTAATCGTTAACTAATTTGGGACGTCTAACCTGACCAACTAATAGTAGAAGAGACGGTTTAGCATAATTTGAATCCATCTTTAACATTGGAATATCTTTAACTTACGTCCTCTACCAATAAAACCTCTACGAAGCGTTTCGGCCAAATTTGGAATTTCCGACGTAACATCTACGCATCTATTTGTGGTAAACAGCTTTTCTTCACGAAGTTGTTCCTCATATTTTAACCCTGCGAACTCAGCCCCTGTTCAAACCCTCACCAACAAAGCCACACACTCCACATGTGTCGTCTGAGGGAACATAGGTTACTTGGTTCCTATCAGTTGGAGTGCTACGATAAAAATGCAGTCGAAAAACACCCTCGTATGAAATAAAATGAAAGCAAACGAGGGGACGAGTGACCATGAACAGATACGACAAGGCATTTAAAGAGGAAGCAGTCAGATTGAGCGATGAGATAGGCCCCAGGAAAGCCGCCGAGCAGTTAGGCGTAGCCTACTACACTTTGCAGGGATGGAGAAAGCAAAGAATCCTGCACGGCGACGGAGCATATATCGGGAGCGGACACGCTTACGCATCCGCCGACAAGACTGCACGTGAAATCGAATTAGAAAAAGAAGTAGGCGAGTTGCGCCGTGCCAATGACATTCTCAAGGATGCACTCGGTTTTTTCGCAAAAGACCGGAAGCGGTAAAAGCACGTCAGCTCTATGCGTACATCCGTGAACGACGGGATCGATGGCCCGTCATGATGATGTGCGAGGTACTTGCTGTCAGCGAATCGGGCTATTACCGTAGCTTGAAGCCCACGCCCAAACAGGAGCGGCAACAACGCCTTCTGGTCAAAATCAAAGACATCATTGGAGAACATGAAGACAACCGTAATTACGGCGTCCAACGTATCCTGCTGGCGCTGTCACAGATAGAGATTACGACCAGCTACAGCACTGTCTATCGCATCATGAAGAAGCATGGGCTGCTGAAGAAAGCGAAGCGTCATCCGAACGGCATTACGCGCGAGGATGCCGCAACTCAAAAGAGCGAGAACCTGATTCAGAGAGACTTCAAATCCTCAGCACCTAACCAAAAGTGGTTATCGGATATCACCGAAGTCCCTTGTTCAGATGGCAAGCTATATCTGTCCGCCGTACTGGATTGTTTTAACGGAGAGATCGTAGGTTTCGCCATGGACGACAATATGCGCAAAGAACTCTGCATCAAAGCTTTTGAGAACGCCTGTAGAGCGAGAAATGCGCGCGGAATGATTTATCACAGCGATCGGGGCAGCCAATTCACGAGTCATGCATTCCGAAAGAGTCTGGCTAAACGAGATGCCATTCAAAGCATGAGCGGTACAGGGCGTTGCTATGACAACGCAAGGATGGAAAGCTTTTTTGCTACGCTAAAGAAAGAGAAGCTGTACAAGATCCACACTGAGCGCTATCCGATGGCCTCTATTAAATCGATCATCTTCAGGTACATCACCGTTTACTACAACAGACGGCGGATCTACACCTCTAATCCAGGGGGTTGGCCCCCAGCTATTTATCGTGAAAGAATGCTGTCACAAGCAGCTTAGCAGGGATTTCTGTATGAGGGTGTTTTCAAACTGCACTTTTTTTTGACAACTCCAGCTCGTATGTAACTAGAAAATCGTCCGCCCATCACCCCCTCCCCCTTACTCCCACAACGCCTTACCGCCAATTGCGAGATAAAAATTATTGTCCATTCATGTAAGGTTTAGTCGCATCAAAACTGGAAGATAACTGGATCAATTGTGAACGAAACTGAATAATAATTGCTGTCCAATTTGCAGGTGGATTCGCAGGAATCCACAGCAAACCACGCCCCAATCTAATCGGAGAATAGCATTGAAAGACAACATGAATAAATGCTCGCTTATCACCGGATCCCTGCAAAGAAACACCTGAGTTTTTTGCGATTTTATTGCGAAAAAGCGTTGGAGAAAACCCTGCTGAAACCTGCCTGATTCAATGAGTTTTAGTGAGATTCAATGCCCTACAAGCCTTGATATGCTTGATGTTTGGGCGATTCAGGCGAGAGTGCATGCACTTGTTATTGGAGGCTGTTTTGGGTCAGATTGGAGGGAATGATGGAGGTATTTGGCGAGGGGAAACTGAATGAATTGGTGAGGCTGGGCGGGGTTATTTTGAGGCAAGGTGGAGTGTGATGGGTTGAGCGAGATAAGGAAAAGACTGAATTTCGCTTGGGCAGATGCTTCGGCAATTTCCAGTCTTTTAGGTGGTGGACGACAATTTATTTTATGCAACGACAGTTAGTTATGGGGTTGGACTTGAATTATTATTTGATTAAACATCCTGTAACCAACGAAAAGGGGCTAATAACTGATTCGATACGAACCCTGTTTTTCCCTTCTTTCTTCCCTAATTCCAATCCCCTACCCCAAAAGAAAAGCCGAGCAAATGTCAGGAAATCATCCAGCATCTGCTCGGCTCCGATACGACTTTTAATTGCGCAATACGAGTTTAATTTGCTGCCATACGACTTTATTTGCGTGGCACATAGGAGGGAGTGGGCTTGAAGGGGAAAGGGGCTATACCAGGAAAGCTTGGAAAACGCTAATCCTCATCACCGTCATCATTATCTTCGTATTCATTAAAAT
>JAFAFA010000132.1 GCA_023423695.1 Pseudomonadota bacterium
CCCAAGGCGCCGTCGGAAGCGCCGAAGGCGCATCCGACGGAGCGCCTTGGGCGGAGCGGCGCCGCGTCGAGCGGGCCCCGCCGGCCGGCCAGCATGCGCGGAAGCCCGACTCGTAGCGGCCGAAGCCGGGAGCCGAGCCGAAGGCGAGGCCCCGGCCCACCCGGAACGAAAAGAGAGCCCGACCGTGCTACCAAACGCGCGCATGAAGAAGCTCAAGCGCTCGCCCGAAGAGATCGCCGAGGCCGAGGACCACATCCGCGGCCTCATCCGCTTCATCGGCGAAGACCCCGAGCGCGAAGGCCTCCTCGAGACCCCGGCCCGCGTGATCCGCGCCTTCACCGAGCACTACGCCGGCTACCTCGAGGACCCCGAGGCCCACCTGAAGAAGACCTTCACCGAGGTCCAGGGCTACGACGAGCTCGTGCTCGTCAGCGACATCCAGCTCCACAGCCACTGCGAGCACCACATGGTCCCCTTCGTCGGCAAGGCCCACGTCGCCTACATCCCCGACGGACGCGTCGTCGGCCTCAGCAAGCTCGCGCGCGTCGTCGACGTCTACGCCAAGCGCATGCAGGTCCAGGAGAAGCTGACCGCCCAGATCGCCAACGCGATCAACGTCGCGCTCCAGCCCCAGGGCGTCGCCGTCATCATCCGCTGCCAGCACTTCTGCATGTGCTACCGCGGCGTGCGCAAGCCGGGCTCGTGGACGACGACCAGCAAGCTCCACGGCGTCTTCTTGAAGGACCCCGCCGCCCGCATGGAGCTGCTCACCCTGATCGGGATGAAGACCGAGATCGCGTAGCGGCCTCGCTCTCTCACGAGAGCAAGAGGGCTGCGAGCGGCGCGATCGCGCCGGCGGCCACCAGCCACTTGCCTCGCTGGCCGAGCCCGTGGCGGCCGCGGGCCAGCACCAGGCCCGTGACGGCGACCACGATCAGGCCGAGCGCGAAGGCGTCGGAGAAGACGAGCCACCACCCGCCCGGCTTCAGGTGTAGCCGGTTCACCGCGTAGAAGACGGGGCGCCGGCGCACCGCCTCGTAGGTGCCCACGCCGCTCCCCAGCTCCGAGGTGATCGTCCCCTCTTCGAGGAAGACCTTGACGCGCCCCGCGGTCGGGAAGTCGAAGGTCTGAAGGCTCCCGACGCCCTCGATCGCGCCGAGCGCGCGCTCGAGCTCACGAGCGCTCACCCGCGCTCGCTCTCGAGGCAGCGGGAGCGGCACCTCACGCCGCTCGACGACGAAGTCGGGATCCCAGTGATCGACGTGGTTCACCGCCAGCCCCGAGACCCCATAGATCAGCACGACCCCGGTGAAGAAGTAGCCGAGGTCCCGGTGGATGGCTCGGGACGCGAGGCGCCACCGCTGCACGGTCATCGCGGGCTCTCCGCGGCCTCGGCGACCGTCGTCGCCACGATCTGCACGACCCAGTCGTCCACCATGGGCTCGGGCAGGATCGCGTCGGGCCGGTAGAGCACGCGCGCCCCCGCGTCGTCGCCCGCTGCCGCCCGCGCCTCGCGGACGGCGCCGCCGACGATCTCGTGCTGGAAGCGCTCGTCGACGGCGACGAGGAGCGGGATCACGATCGCCCGCTCGGCGCGCTCGAGCACCCGCGCGATGGCGTCGCGGGTCGGGGCGCGGTCGTAGTGGACCAGGTGCCCGCACCACGCGTGCGCCGTCGTCATGACGCCGAGCTCGGCGGTCAGGTGCGCGCCGAGCTGCTCGACGAGGCGCGTCCACTCGGCGTCGTACTCCTCGTCGCCGTACGCGACGAGCACGACGCCGCTCCGTCGCAGATCGACGTCGAAGGCGGCGACCCGGCGCGCGACGTTGTGGCGGAGCACGCCGGGGAAGTCGAGCAGCGGCGCCTGCCGGACCCGCGCGCGCGAGCGGTAGCGGCGGATGCCCTCCGCCTCGAGGTGCGCGGCGGTCACCGCGTCCTCGCGCTGGCCGGAGATCACGGGGATGTCGTCGAAGGAGTGGCCGCTCACCGTCAGCAGCAGCGGCACGAGCAGCGCGTCGGTGTGCCGCTCTCGATCGATCGCCTCGAGCTGGGTGGCGATCGACGGCTCGGTGTACTCCATGTACGCGGTGCGCACGCTCGCGACGTCCGGGGTGGCGAGGACCCGCTCGCGCACCCGCCCCTCGACGTCGAGGAGCATCTCGCGCCACTGCGGAGAGCGCGATCCGTGGCTCACGAGCAAGACGCCGACGCGAGGCGCGTCTCCGAGGCCGTCCGGCTCGGCCTCGCCGCCCGATCCACAGCCCGCCGCGAGGCTGCTGACGACCAGTGACGCACCCAGCGCGCCCAGTCCACGCCGCATCCACAGTAAGTCGAGAATCATTCTCAACTACATGCTCGGAGCCCCAGCCGACTGCGTGACGCAGGTCAACCAGCTGGCGCGCGCTCGCGAAGCGCGCGCAAAGCCAACAAGGCGCAAAATCACGTGGCTCGGAGACGCCGAGCGGAGCGGTTCCGGCCCACTGGACACCGGGGATGGGGAGCCTCAGCGGGTCGGCGCCGCGCAGCTCGGCCCGCGCGCTCGCGAAGCGCGCGCAAAGCCAACAAGGCGCAAAATCACGTGGCTCGGAGACGCCGAGCGGAGCGGTTCCGGCCCA
>JAFAFA010000034.1 GCA_023423695.1 Pseudomonadota bacterium
TGGGTGTCCGTCTGCGTCTTCAGCTTGCTCGTCGTGCCCTTCGGCGCGCTCACGTCGTTCTGTCTGATCGGCTTCCCGATCATGACGCACGGGCTCGGGAGCCTCGCGTGGGTGTTGGTCCGCGGCGCGCGCAAGCACCATCAGCGCGCGTTCGAGCCGGACCCACCGGCGGGGTGGGCCGGAGCGCTCGCGCTCTCGGGGATCGCCGGGCTCCTCGGCACGACGCTCATCGCCTCGGGCGCCGCCGGGGCGGTGCTCGGTGCCGATCATGCGATCGCGCAGGCGATGGCGGCGGTGATCGCGGCTGCGATGGCGGGCGCCGCGCTCGCGCCCTTCGCGCTCGCGCCGGTGATCGCGGCCGGCGGCGAGGCCGGGTTGGTGCGGCCGATCGGCCGCTCGGTCGAGCTCGCGTCCCGCCTCGGTGCGCGGCGCCTCGCGGCGCTCGGGGCGGCCGGCGGAGCGCTCGTCGGCGGTGCGTTCGTCGGGTGCGCGTGGGCGATCGGGACAGGGCATCCGCTCGTCATCGCCGGCGCGGTGCTCGTGCTCCTCGCCTTCCCCACGCTCGTGCTCGCGCTCCTCGCCGACGTCTACGTCCGCGCATCCTCCGCAGACACGCCGAGCGTCGCGCCGCCCCCGCCTCGCCGACTCGCGCTCGTCCTCGTCCCGCTGTTGTTGATCCCGGCCGCCGCATCGATCGTGGCCGCGCTCACGCCGACGCCGATGCGATGGCTGGGAGAGGTGTCGCTGCGCGAGACCTACCCCCTCCGAGAAAGCGAGGAAGATCTCGGTTACGCGGGGGTCGCGATCGGCGCTCGCGCGTACGTTCGCACAGTCACGGGAGGCGTGTTGGTCGCGACCCCCGACGGCGGTGGCGCCGGTTACATTCGCACCCGCTTCGATCCGCGCACCGGCGTGCTCTCCGTCCGTGACGGGACCGCCTATGGAGGTCCGCGCGGCAGCTACGCCGTGATCGTCGACGATGGGTGTACAGAGATCACCTGCGCGGCATACGCCCTCGTAGACCGCGACGGTGTGCGCCTCGACGACTCGCTCGAGGACCGGGTGCTCGGCCGCCTTGGTCCGCTGGGTGGTGGCGCGCTCGCGCTCGCGGTCGTGCTCCTGCTCGTGCTGGCGTGGCGGCTGGGCTCGAGCCTCGGCGAGGCGCGCACGCTCGACGCCCCCGATCTACGCGAGCCGGGCACAGGCGCGCGCAAGGCCCTCGAGGGCACACTCTCGATCGCGAGCGCCACGCTCACGCCCGCGGGCAGATCCATGAAGGTCGAGGGCGAGGCGTGGATCGAGGCGGACAACCTCCGCATCCGCCTCCCCGAAGGCGCCATCCAGGTGCTCGGCGACCTCGAGCAGGATTTGAAGCAGGGGCAGCCCGTCGTGCTCGTCTCGCGCTTCGAGCGCGCGCTCGCGTCGAACCTGCGCGAGGCCAGCGCGCCGTGGCCCGACGATGGCCTCCTGGTGCTCGGCACGCGCGCCGAGGCGCGCGACGCGCTCGCCCGACGCGCAGCGACAGCCGCCGCGTGGATCATCCTCCCGCTCGGCGGCTGCGTCTTCACCGCGACCGCGATGTTGCTCGCTCGTCTCTGATCTGAGGACCGGTCCCTACCCTTCGCCCTGAGCGCGCAGCCGCAGGCTGCCGCAAGATCACGGCGCTCGGGGAACGCCGAGCGGAGCGGTCCGGCTGACTGGACACCGGGGATGGGAAGCACCCACTGGTCGGTGCCGCGTAGGCCCGCGCGCTCGCGAAGCGCGCGCCAAGCAGCTCAGCCGCGCGCGGCGATCAGCCCCTCGAGCGCCTCGATGCCCATGCGCAGGGCGGCCTCGAGCACGCGCTCCTCGGTCCAGCGACCGCGCGCGAGCGAGGGCGCCGCGAGGTTGAGCTGCCGGCTCAAGGCGCGCGCGCGCTCGGCGAGCTCCGCCGGCGCGGCGACGTCGCTCGGCTTCAGCGCCGGACGCGGTGGAGGCGGCCCGCCCGGCTTGGGCCTTAGGCCCGCCTTCACCATCGGCGGCAGCTTCGCGGGCGGCGGCGCGGGCGGCACCGCGCGGCGCGGGGGCGGTGGGACCGACGAGTAGCGAGGCGCAGGCCTCACGCTCTCGACCTTCGGCAGCTGCGGGTGCTCCCCGGTGCGCCGGCCCTCCTCGATCCCGAGCTGGATCCGCTCGAACATCGCCTCGTTGCGCGCATCGAAGCTCAGACTCTCGAGCACCACCGTGCAGCGCTCGCCCGCCGGCCGCGACGACGCGGCGCGGCCGACGCCCTCCCAGAACACCGTCCCGTCGCGCAAGAGCCAGCGGAAGCGCGCCCACTCGCCCACGCCGATGGCCTCCGGGATCGTCATCGAGATCGACGCCTCGCTCACGTGCGGCGCCAGCGCCTCGACCGCCGCGGCCATGTCCTCGTGGTCGGTCCGGATCGTCACAACACGCGTCATGAGCGCGAGACTGTGGCGCCCCGATCCGCGAGGCGCCAGCGCCAGTCAGCTCGGGGCGATCGCGCGGAGCTCGAGGGCGGGGCTCCCCTCGAGGCGGGCCCGCGCGAGATCGATGCGCGCGCTGATCGACCACTCGAGCTCGCCGTCGGGGTCCACCAAGATCTGGCGGGCCTCCCACACCTCGTCCTGCTCCTCGATCAGCGTGTTGCGCGGGCTGCGCGCGCCGGCGTCCGTGAGGATCGCCCCGTGCCGCTCGTAGTACGGCGCGAGGGCGGCCTCGATGCGCTCGGCCGTCCAGGCCGGCTCGCCCTCGAGCGCCTCGACCGCGTCGGCGGCCTCGTCCCAGCGGCGCATCGCGACCGCGCGCACCACGCGATAGAGCGCGTTGCGGACCATCGCGGTGAACGCCTTCTTGTCGCGCGTGACGTCCGGGCGCGTGTCCTCCGGCTCGCCGCGCTCGATCTGCGCCACGATCGCCTCGGGGTGCTGCAGGCGCTCCCACTCGTCGAGCAGGCTCGAGTCCACGTTGCGCACCAGCGCGCCGAGCTCATCGGTGCGGTCGTACAGATCGCTCGTCTTCGCGTCCTCGGGGACGTTCTGCACCAGCGCCTTGTACGCGTCGGACAGATACCGGAGCAGGAGGCCCTCCGAGCGGGCGAGCCCGTACTCCTTCACGTACTCGTGGAAGCTCATCCCCTTCTCGAGGATCTCGCGGGCGATCGACTTCGGCGCGATGCCGTCGATGTCGACCCAGGGGTGCTTCTTCCGGAAGGCGTCGAAGGTCTCGAGGATCTGCTCGAGGCAGGGCTTGTCGATCTCGACCTTCTCGAGCTCGGCCATCCGCTCCTCGTACTCCACGAAGTTGGCCTTCATCTCGGCCATCTTGTCGTCCTTCTTCTTCGAGAGCTGCGCCAGCAGGATGCGGGTCGGATCCTCGAGGGTGGCCTCGACCATGCTGACGACGTCGAGCGTGTAGGTCTCG
>JAFAFA010000041.1 GCA_023423695.1 Pseudomonadota bacterium
CCACCCCCCCGGGGGGCGCGGCGGCGACCGCGCCGATCTATGACCGCATGAAGCGCGTCGTACCGGCCATCGAATGGCCCTTCCACGCGCCGCTGGTCCACGCCATCAACGAGCTGAAGCGGGAACGCAACGCCGTCATCCTGGCGCACAACTACCAGACGCCGGAGATCTTCCACGGCGTGGCCGACATCGTCGGCGACAGTCTGGCGCTGGCCGCCAAGGCGACCCAGACCGATGCCGACGTGATCGTGCTGGCCGGCGTGCATTTCATGGCGGAGACGGCGAAGCTGCTGAACCCGGCCAAGACGGTGCTGATCCCCAGCCGCAATGCCGGCTGCTCCCTGGCCGACAGCATCACCGCAGCCGACGTGCGGCTCCTGCGCGAGGCGCATCCCGGCGTGCCGGTGGTCGCCTACGTCAACACCTCGGCCGAGGTGAAGGCGGAAGTCGACATCTGCTGCACCTCGGGCAATGCGGTGGAGGTGGTGGAATCGCTGGGCGTCGACCGGGTGATCTTCCTGCCCGACGAGTATCTGGCGAAATACGTCGCGACCCAGACCAAGGTCGAGATCATCGCCTGGAAGGGCCATTGCGAGGTGCACGAGCGCTTCACCGGGGCGGAGATCGACGAGTTCCGCCGCCGGTTCGACCGGCTGACCGTGATCGCCCATCCCGAATGCCCGCCCGACGTGCTGCAGGCCGCCGATTTCGTCGGCTCCACCGCCCGCATGATCGACTTCGTTGGCACCGAGAAGCCGCCGCGGGTGCTGATGGTCACCGAATGCTCGATGAGCGACAACGTCGCCGCCGCGTCGCCGGAGACGGAGTTCGTGCGACCCTGCAACCTCTGCCCGCACATGAAGACGGTGACGCTGTCGGGCATCCTGGAGTCGCTGCAGACCCTGGAGCCGCGGGTCGAGATCCCCGAAGCGCTCGCCGCCCGCGCCCGGCGTTCCGTCGAGCGCATGCTGGCGGTGAAGCCGAAGTAACCCCCTCCCCCGCCCAGCGGGGGAGGGTCGGGGTGGGGGCATCCGCGGCGTGGATCTCTTCGGCTTCGCCGAACCCCCTCATCCTAACCTTCTCCCCAGGGGGGAGAAGGGATCCGTTCGCGTTGCGTCGAGGAGTCCCTCCATGACCTCAAGCACGCCTTACGATGTCCGTGACGCCGAGGTGATCGTCGTCGGTTCCGGCCTTGCCGGGATGACCGCGGCGCTGCAACTGGCGCCCCGCGCGGTCACGCTCATCACCAAGACCGCCGGCCTTCCCGGCGGGTCCAGCCTCTACGCCCAGGGCGGCATCGCCGCCGCCGTCGGCCCCGGCGACCGGCCGGAGGACCATGCCGCCGACACCGTAGCCGCCGGCGCCGGTCTGGTCGATGCGGCGATGGCGGCACGGCTGACCCGCGATGGCGCCGCCCTGATCCGCCGCCTGCTGGACGACGGCCTGCCCTTCGACCGCGCGCCCGACGGCTCGCCTCTGCTTGGCCGCGAGGCCGCCCATGGCGCGGCGCGCATCGTCCATGCCGGCGGCGACGCCACCGGCCGCACGCTGGTCGCGGCCATGGCCGACCGCCTGCGCGCTACCCCGTCCGCGCGCGTGGAGACGGATGCCTTCGCCGTTGATCTCGTCCTCCGCAACGGCCGGGTCTGCGGCCTGCTGGCCTGCCATCCGGAGGGCTGGGTGCTGCACCGTGCCCCGCGCGTAATCCTGGCGACAGGCGGCATCGGCGCCGCCTTCGCCCGCACCACCAACCCGGCGGAGGCCACCGGAGACGGGCTGGCCATCGCTGCGCGGGCCGGCGCCCGGCTGGCCGACCTGGAGTTCGTGCAGTTCCACCCCACCGCACTCGCCGTCGACGCCGACCCGGTGCCGCTGCTGACCGAGGCGTTGCGCGGAGCTGGCGCCATCCTGCTCGACAACAAGGGCCACCGCTTCATGCCGGACGAACACCCGCTGGCGGAACTGGCGCCGCGCGACGTGGTCGCCCGCGCCATCGGCCGCCGCGTCGCGGCGGGGGAGCCGGTGTTCCTCGACCTGCGCCCGGCGCTGACTGCCAAGCCGGACGGCTTCCCCACCGTGCTGGCGCTTTGCGCCGAGCATGGGCTGGATCCCTTCGCCGAGCCGATGCCGGTGGCGCCCGCCGCCCACTACCACATGGGCGGCGTGGTCACAGACGCCGACGGGCGGACCAGCCTGGAAGGGCTGTGGGCCTGCGGCGAGGTCGCCTGCACCGGCGTCCACGGCGCCAACCGGCTGGCGAGCAATTCGCTGCTGGAGGCGCTGGTCTTCGGCGCCCGCGTCGCCCGCGACGTGGCGGACCGGCCCTTGGCGCCGCTGCCGCCCTTCGCCCTGCCCTGCCCGCCGGCAGTCGCCGCCGACGTCGGCCATGCCCTGCTCGATGCGATCGGGGTGGAGGCGCGGAAGGCGCTCTATGAAGGCGCCGGGCTGGTCCGCGACGGGCTGGGGCTGCTGGCCGCCCGGCGCAAGCTCGACCGGCTGGCTGCGGCGCTGGACACGCTGCGTTGCGAGGACGGTGACAAAGCCCCGCCCTCGGTCGTCCGCCATTGGGGCGAGGCGCGCAACCGGCTGCTGGTCGGCCGGCTGGTCGTCCATGCCGCCCTGAACCGGGAGGAAAGCCGCGGCGCCCATTGCCGCAGCGACCATCCACTGCCGAATCCCGCTTCAATCTCCCGCACCCTGACCCTCAGCGATCTGGCCGGCACCGCCGGCCCCCTGCCCGGAGACGCCGCATGCTGCATCCTCTGACCGTCGAACCCATCGTCCGCGCCGCCCTGGCGGAGGATCTGGGCCGGGCCGGCGACATCACCACCGACAGCATCATCCCGGCCGACGCGGTGGCGACCGCCCGCATCGCCGCCCGCAAGGATGGCCGCGTCGCCGGGCTGGAAGCGGCGCTGATCGCCTTCCGCCTGCTCGACCCCGGCATCTCGGTGACGGTGGAGCGTGCCGACGGTGAGGACGTTCCTCCCGGCGGAACCATCGCCACCCTGACAGGCAAGGCGCGCGCCCTGCTGACGGCGGAGCGTACGGCGCTGAACCTGATGGGCCGGCTGTCCGGCATCGCCAACGCCACCCGCACATTGGTGCGCGAGGTGGAGGGCACGAAGGCGCGCATCGTCTGCACCCGCAAGACCACCCCCGGCCTGCGCGTTCTGGAAAAGCATGCGGTGAAGCTGGGCGGCGGCTTCAACCACCGTTTCGGGCTGGATGACGCGGTTCTGATCAAGGACAACCACATCGCCGTCGCCGGCGGCGTGCGTCCGGCGGTGGAGCGCGTCCGCGCCGCCATCGGCCACATGGTGAAGGTCGAGGTGGAGGTCGACACGCTCGACCAGCTGGACGAACTGCTGGGCCTGCCGGTCGATGTCGTCCTGCTCGACAACATGGACCCGGACACGTTGCGCCGCGCGGTGCGGATGGTGGATGGCCGGCTGCTGACCGAGGCGTCGGGCAACGTCACGCTCGCCACCGTCCGCGCCATCGCCGAGAGCGGCGTCGACATGATCAGCTGCGGCTGGCTGACCCACAGCGCCCCGAACCTGGATCTGGGGCTGGATATGTGACTGCAGACACAGGCCCTCTCCCGCCTCTCGCACGGACGACGTTCGTGCTGACCGCGTCAGGCGGATCGACGATCCGCCGAGAGCCCCGGGAGAGGGTTTTTTCTCCTCAAGCCGCCAGCTTCTCGACCGTGCCGTCCAGGTTCATCAGCAGCAGCTCGACCTCAAGGTCGGGGTGGCGTTCCTTGACCATCGCCTTCAGCTTGCTCAGGTACTGGCCGTGGACCTCCGCCTCCTTGGCGGAATCGGACGCCACGTCCATGCCGAGGAAAACCCTGTAGGCGCCGCAGTCGCGGTGATCCATGACGATCACGCGCTTGATGTGGTGCAGGTCCTTGGCGACCGCGACATGGTCCCAAAAGGCCTCGCCCCAGGACGGCTTCTTGTCGGTCAGAGCGCCCAGGCTGGCACCGGCCAGGATGACGTGGTCGTAGTTCGCCTGCATGTTGCGGGCGTTCATGTAGCCGGCGACATGCCCCATCAGGCGATAGTCCATGCAGGACAGCAGAAGCGTATCGACGCTGCCGGCGCGGGCCGGGCGGCTGATCATCATCGGCGCCATCAGCGTCACGCCGGCTCCCAGCGTCGCCAGCTTCAGGAACCCGCGGCGCGAGCTGTGTTCGCCCTGGCAGCAGCCATGGTGATGACCGGTCGAATGATCCATTGTGCCCTCCAACACGCCCCGAACCCATATCGGGGGTTTCACGCGCGATGGTGGCAGGTAAGTATTAAAAATTCCAATACATGGGGTTCCACAGTGCGAAAAAGCAATGAATCCCGTCGCTGTGGTATTTTTCGGATAGGTCGACCCACAACCGGATTTCATTCCATTACCGAATGGAAAGGAAAACGGGCCGCCCGGTGAGGGGCGGCCCGTTTCCATGCATGGATGTTCCTGGTCGTCAGCGTTCGGCTGTCACCCGCCGCGCGTCGTGCTCGGCGCCGGCGTTCCGGCCGATCCGACGGTACTGGAAGCCGGCGGCGGCGAGGCGCTCGCGCTGTGGCTGGACGAACAGTCCGCGTTGGCGATCCCCGCCGTCAGGAGAGTGGCGAGACCGAACAATGCGGCGACGACCGGACTGGCTCCATGAGACATTGGATCACCTCCTTTCTGAAACGTTGCGACCACCAACAGATTGACACAGCACCGCGCTCGGTCAATGGCCGATTCGAACAATCGCGATGCCGTCTCCCAATGGAACAGGTTCCGATCTTAAGCTTGAGCAACGTTACCGGGTTTCCAGCAGCCCGCTCATCGTCGCGAACAGTTCCGACTTCGCTTCGAACCCGACGCCGGGCAGGTCCGGCAGGCGCACCCGGCCATCCTCGACTGCGATACCGTCGGCGAAACCGCAGAAGGGCTTGAAGACGTCGGGGTAGGATTCGTTGCCGCCCAGATGCAGGCCGGCGGCGATGTTCAGCGACATCTGGTGCCCGCCATGCGGCACCACCCGCCGGCTCGACCAGCCATTGTCCTTCAGCATGTCCAGCGTGCGCAGATACTCCACCAGCCCATAGCTCAGCGCGCAGTCGAACTGCAGCCAGTCGCGGTCGGCCCGCATGCCGCCATGGCGGATCAGGTTGCGGGCATCCTGGTGGGAGAACAGGTTCTCGCCGGTCGCCATCGGGCGGTCGTAATGGGTGGCGAGTTCGGCCTGCAGCGCATAGTCCAGCGGATCGCCGGCCTCCTCGTACCAGAACAGGCCGTAGGGCTTCAGCGCCTCCGCGTAAGCGATGGCGGTGTCGAGGTCGAAGCGGCCGTTGGCGTCGACGCACAGGTTCTCGCCAGATCCCATGACCTCCAGCACCGCGTCGATCCGGCGCAGATCCTCCTCCAGCGAGGCGCCACCGATCTTCATCTTCACGACCTTGTAGCCGCGGTCGCGATAGCTGCGCATCTCGTCCTGCAGCGCCCTCACGTCCTTGCCGGGATAGTAATAGCCGCCGGCCGCATAGACCCACACGCTGTCGTCGGCCACCCCGCCGCGGAAGCGGTCGGCCAGCAGGCGGTAGAGCGGCACGCCGGCGATCTTCGCCACGGCATCCCACACCGCCATGTCGATGGTGCCGACGGCGACGGAGCGCTCGCCATGGCCGCCCGGCTTCTCGTTGGTCATCAGCCGCGCCCAGATGCGGAACGGATCCAGGTTTTCGCCGCTTTCGTCCAACAGGCTGTCGGGCGCGGCGGACATCAGCCGGGGAATGAAGCGCTCGCGCAGCAGCCCGCCCGCGGCATAGCGGCCGTTCGAGTTGAAGCCGTAGCCGATCACCGGCTTGCCGTCGCGCACCACGTCGGTGACGACCGCCACCACGCTGCAGGTCATCTGGCTGAAGTCGATGAAGGCGTTGGCGATGTCGGACTTGATGCCGGCGGTCTGCTCGCGGATTTCAACGATGCGCATGGCGGTTCCTCTTGCAGCGTGGTGGCGCGTTTGGTGCCGGCACTGTAGGGATGGTGCGGGCCGCTGGGCCAATGCCAAGGCCGGAACGCATCATGCGGGTTCGGCATGGGCTGGCTTCGCATAGGTCCCGGCCCGGCAGACGTGACGAAGATTGGGCGATGGAACTCTCCTGGCTCGACGATTTCCTGGCGCTGGTGGATTGCGGCAACTTCTCCCGCGCCGCCGACGCGCGCCACCTGACCCAGCCGGCCTTCAGCCGCCGCATCCGCGCGCTGGAGGATTGGGCCGGCACCCCGCTGTTCGACCGCAGCGGCCAGCCGGTGACCCTGACGGAGGCCGGGCGCCGCTTCCGCCCCTTCGCCGACGAGACGGTGCGCCGCCTGCTGCAGGGCCGCGAGGAGGCGCGGCTCGCCGCCCAGTCGGAGGCGGCGACCCTGCGCTTCGCCGCGACGCACGCGCTGTCGCTGACCTTCTTCCCCTCCTGGCTGCGGACGCTGGAGGCGCGGGCGCGGCTGGGCGCCATCACCCTGTCGTCGGACAGCATGGAGTCCTGCGAGCGGCTGATGCTGGCCGGCCAGGCGCAGTTCCTGCTGTGCCATGCCCACCCGGCGGCGGCGGGACGGCTGGACGCGGAGTCCTTCCGCTCCATCGTCGTCGGCAGCGACCGGCTGCTGGCGGTCACCGCCCCGGATGCCGAGGGCCGGCCCCGCCATCTGCTGGCCGACGGCGAAACCGCGACACTGCCGCATCTGTCCTACAGCCGCGAGTCCGGCATGGGCCGCATCCTGGAGGCGGTGCGGGCGGCGCAGCCGCTGCCGGGCGCGCTGGACACCGTCTTCACCTCCCATCTCGCGGCGGTCTTGCGCACGCTGGCGCGCGACGGGCGCGGGGTGGCGTGGCTGCCGGAAAGCCTGATCGCCGAGGATCTGGCCCGCGGAACCCTGGTTCGGGCAGGCGTTCCCGCCGCCGACACGCGCTGGACCGTGCCGGTGCAGATCCGGCTGGTCCGTCCCCGCGCGCGCCAGAGCAAGGCGGCGGAGAGCTTCTGGACCCTGGCGGTGGAGGCCGCGCTGTGGCGCAATGCCGAGTCGCCTCAGGAGTCCGGCGCCGCGGTTGCCGAGCCGGAGCATCGCATGGAAAAAGAGCTGTGACGTTCGCCACTTAAGGCGCTTTGTCCGTTGACATTCCCGCTGCCGATTGTTCAACGCGTCGATTTCGCTGGCGCTAACCCTTTCGATCAGGCAAAATTTGCCTAGTTTGGGGTGCAGCCGGGCCCCGACGCCCCCGGCCGGATGGCCGGAGCCGAGACCTGTTCGCCGGCTGGTCCAAGATGCGTCGCGTCAGCGACCGGAGGAACCATCATGGGCGTGAGCAGCATCGGCGGTATTGGCGGCTATCAGCAGCAGCCCTACGTCACCCCGCTCAGCAGCGGCCCGGCCGCGGCGCAGCGGTCCACCTCGCCGGTCGAATCCGCACAGGAAGACCAGGACGAACGCACCCGCCGCCAGCAGGAGGCGCAGAACGTCCAGGCCGGTTCCAGCGGCGGCAACACCACCCCGACCCGCGGCCAGAACCTGAACATCACGGTCTGATCGGCACCTGTCGCACGGACGGAACGGCAGGGGAGCGAAACGGGGCGCCCGGTAACGGGCCTGCTCCAATCAGCGGACAACAGACGCGGGAGGCACCGATGGAGATCCGTGGCGTTTCCAGCCCGACAGCAGTCCGCTCCACGGCCTTCCAGCCGACGGAGGCCAGCGGCGTCGCCGCCCCTTCGGCCGATTCTACGCCCGCCTCCCCTGCCCAGACCGACGGCGCCGCCACTGGGACGGAAACGGGAAAGTCCTCCGGCCCCGGCTATATCAGCCCCTATCTGCGCTACGACCAGGGCGCACGGGTCGCGGTGCTCTATTTCCGCGACTTTGATACCGGCGAAACCCAGGACCAGATTCCGTCCCAGCGCGTCGTCGAGGAATATCGCCGCGCCGCCGACCGTCTTGCGCAGGACGACCGGAGGAAATCCGCCGCGGCGCAGACGGCAAGCGGCCAAGCCACCGATCCGTCCGCCGGGTCCACCGACGGAACGGCCAGGACGGCATCGGGGACAGGCTTCGCAACGGCCCGAAACGCTGCCGGAGCCGGATCGGGCGGCACGTCGCCGGGCGTGTCCTTTGCCAGCGTCCCCGGCAGCGGCGGATCGGCGGCTTCCACAAGCGCCCCGACAGGCGTTTCCACCGGCACGGCGCCGGCCGGCGGCGGCTTCACGCCGGTCACGGCAGGCGGCGGCTATGGCGGTTCGCCGGGCGGCCTCGTTTCCGTTACCGTCTGAGCGCTTCCACCCCTTGCGATGGTGACGGTCGCAGCGGTCGGGTCGCGACGGATCGCTCCGCACCCTGTTTGAAGTCCCGGTTCGGGAGGTTTCAACGACGGGGGGAGGAATGATGGCCGAGGTTCGGCTGAACTGCACCACGGCTGGTCCCGACGACGGTCCCCTGGTGATCCTGCTGCATGGCTTTCCTGAATACAGCCGGTCCTGGCGCCGGCAGGTCGGACCACTGGCGGAGGCCGGTTTCCGCGTGATGGTGCCGGACCAGCGCGGCTACAATCTGAGCGACAAGCCGCCGCGGATCGCCGATTACTGCATCGACCGGCTGGCGGAGGATATCCTGCGCCTCGCCGACGATGCCGGGCGTTCGCGTTTTTCCGTCGTCGGCCATGACTGGGGCGGGATCGTGGCGTGGTGGCTGGCGCTGACCTCTCCCGATCGGATTGAGCGGCTCGCCATCCTCAACGCCCCCCATCCGGCGACGCTGCGCAGCCACATGATACGGCATCCCGGACAGATGCTGAAAAGCTGGTATGTCGGTTTCTTCCAACTGCCCGGACTGCCGGAGCGGCTGATGCGCGCCAACGACTTCCGCATGGCTGAACGGTCGCTTCTGGCCACCAGCCGCCCTGGCACCTTCAGCCGCGACGATCTCGCCGGCTATCGGCAGGCTTGGCAGCAGCCCGGCGCGCCGACGGGGATGATCAACTGGTACCGCGCCTTACGGCGCCGCCCGCCCTTGCCGACGGCGCGCGTCCGGGTACCGACACTAATCGTCTGGGGCGACCGCGACGCGTTCCTGGATCGAAGTTTGGCGGAGGATGCGGCGGCTCTGTGCGATACAGTGCAGGTCAGTCACCTGACGCAGGCTTCCCACTGGGTGCAGCATGAGGAACCCGAAGCGGTCAACCGGTTGTTGGCCGACTTTCTCCACTCCGATCTTCCGGCGGACGGCCAAAACCGGCAAGCGGCGGCGGCCGGACGTACCCCTTGCCCCTGACCGGCACGGCCGGTGTCCGGCATGATGGCCGGGCCGGCGGCGGCACCGGCCTTCCCCCGCTTCATCGCCATCGACTGGTCCGGCGCCCGCGGCAAGCGCTATGCCGGCATCGCGGTGGCGGAGTGCCGGGACGGCGATGCGGCGCCCATTCTGGTGGACGGCCCCGGCGGCTGGTGGTCGCGGACGGCGCTGTTCGACTGGCTCAGGGCGGAGTTGGCGCGCGAACCGGCATTGGTCGGCATCGACTGTGCCTTCTCCCTGCCCTTCGCGGTGGCGGCTCGCGGCTTTCCCGGCCGGGAAGCCACCGTCTTCGACCTGTGGGACGCGGTGGAGGAGATCTGCGCTGGCGAGCCCGATTTCGGCGGCGGCCCTTTCGCCGTCCATCCGCTGCATGGCGCCGGCTTCTGGCATGGCGGCCCGCAGCCGGACTGGTACGAGGACCCGCACCGGGCGACCGAATGGGCCTGCCGCGCCGATGGGCTCGGCCATCCGCAGAGCCCCTACAAGCTGATCGGCTCGCGTCAGGTCGGGAAGGGCGCGCTCGCCGGCATGCGTGTGCTGCGCGCCCTGCGCGCGGCGCTGCCCGGACGGCTGGCGGTCTGGCCCTTCGAGGATCCGGCGCCGGGCGGCAGCGCGATGGTGGAGATCTACCCGCGCCTGTTCCTGAAGCACACCGGCTTCGGCCAGCGCAAGATCCGCGACGCCGCCGAGTTGGACGAGGCACTGCACCGGCTGGGCTCGCGTCCGCTGGAACGGACCGGCGCCATCAGCGATCATGACAGCGACGCGCTGGTCTCGGCCGCCGGCCTGCGCCGGCTCGCCGGCATCCCGCGGGCCTGGGCGCCGCCGGGGCTGGACGGGACGGCGCGGCGGCAGGAAGGATGGATTTTGGGGGTGGGGATGACGGGATCATGAGCGCAGTCGACGGTGTGCCGGCAGAGGGCTCGACTCTGGGCACGGCAGGCGGTTCCAAAACGGGCGGATCGCGCCGCCCGGCGATCGATGTCGCGCGCGGGTTGGCGCTGGTCGCCATGGCCCTCTATCACGCCAGCTGGGACGCCACCTATTTCGGGCTCGCCCGCTTTGACCTGCTGGGCGATCCGCTCTGGCTGGCGGCGCGGACGGCGATCCTGTCGAGCTTCCTGCTGCTGGCCGGCATCGGTCTGGTGCTGGCGACCCGCGACGGTCTCGACACCGGACGCTTCCTGCGCCGGCTGGGACGGGTGGCGGCCGGGGCCGCGGCGGTGTCGGCGGCGTCCTACGCCCTGTTCCCCGACAGCCCGATCTTCTTCGGCGTTCTGCACCACATCGTGCTCGCGAGCATCGTCGGCTTGGCCTTCGTCCGCCTGCCGGCGGCGCTGACCCTGACGGCGGCTGCGGCGGCGGTGCTGGCAGGCACCTCCCTGTCCTTCCCCATCTTCGACAGCCCGTGGCTGCGCTGGATCGGGATGACCAGTGTGGCGCCGGATTCCAACGACTTCGTCCCGGTCCTGCCCTGGATCGGTGCCGTGCTGGCGGGGATCGGGCTGGCGCGGCTATGGCCGGGAATGGGCGAGGGCGTGGCGGTGAGCGGCGGCGCCGGGCAGACGCTGGCGCTGGCCGGACGGCACAGCCTTGCGGTCTATCTCCTGCATCAGCCGCTTCTGTTCGGCGTCGCCTGGGCCGCGGCGCAGCTCCTGCCGGTGGAGGCGCCGGCGGTGCGCGATTTCCAGGCCGCCTGCGTGGCGAACTGCGAGCGCGCCGGCGTCGCGTCGGCGACCTGCACCGCCAACTGCCAGTGCGTGCAGTCGGAGTTGGCACGGAAGGGGTTGTGGGAAGGCTTCGTCGCCAACCGCCTGAGCGACCGGGAACAGCGCGGGCTCGAAGACGCGGTCGCCGTCTGCCGGAAGCCCTGAGGAAGGGTGCGGCCGGCCGGCCGCCCCAAACCGATCAAACCGACTGGCGCTTTTCCAGCAGGCCGCGCAGCAGGCTGGTCAGCGTCTCGGCCAAACGGTACTGATCGTCAGCCGGCAGGGTGTTGATGACGCCGGCGAATTCATTGAGCGGATCGTGGCGCAGGAGTTCCATCGCCTTGGGCGTCGGGTGCAGCTGGGTGACGCGGCGATCCTCCGGAACCGGAACGCGGACCAGCAGTTCCTTGCCCACCAGCACTTCCACCATCTGCGAGGCGGCGCCGCGCGTGGTGGCGTGGAAATCGGCGAAGGCCGACACGGTGCGCTGGCTGTTGTTGGCGCCGGCGAAATAACGCAGCGCCGTCCACTGCGACGGCTTCAGCCCGTGGGTGTAGCCCAGGCTGTCCGCAATGTGGGCGATCTGCAGCATCACGTCGGCAATGGCCTGCGGCGACGCGCCGCCGGTGTGGTCCGAGTGGGCGATGTCCATTCCGGCTCCAATAGGCCCGGCTCCGATCGAACCAGCTCCGATGGAGGAACCGATCGGAGTGCGATCCAGCGCACCGTTCTTTCGCACCGACATCCGGCCCGCAGCAACGCCGCGCACTTTTGCGAAGTCCATTTCTTCCACTCTATAAAGTTTAGTGGCTATACGATGGCCATACAAAGAGGCTGGCGGCTATCGCTGCAAGGCGGCAGCCACGTCGATCATTAGATCGCTACATATTGTAGCGCGACTGAACTGAAAACGGAACCTTGAACACTTCGCCAGTTTGTTGCGAATTGTCGCATCGACGCAGCTGTCACGGCTAAGGCTCGGCTGCTGGAAACCCTTGTGAAACACAGGCAAAATCGGCATATCGGCCATGCTGACTCGCTTTATCGCCATGTTTCACTGGCGTAATCTTCGATTCGGCGGTATACGCGCGCGATGACCACATCCCCCGTTCCGAAGTCCGCATCGCCGGCCGCCGCCCAGACCATGGGCGCCCCGAAGGTCGGCATCGTCAGCCTCGGCTGCCCCAAGGCGCTCGTCGATTCAGAGCGTATCCTGACCCGCCTGCGCGCGGAGGGGTACGAGATCTCCCCCAGCTACGACGGCGCGGACGTCGTTCTGGTCAACACCTGCGGCTTCCTCGACAGCGCCAAGAAGGAGTCGCTGGACGCCATCGGCGAGGCGATCAAGGAAAACGGGCGGGTCATCGTCACCGGCTGCATGGGCGTGGAATCGGACCTGATCCGGCAGATCCACCCCGACGTGCTGGCCGTCACCGGTCCCCACCAGTATGAACAGGTGGTCACCGCCGTGCACGAGGCCGTGCCGCCGACGCACAACCCCTTCACCGACCTGGTGCCGCCGGAAGGGCTGCGGCTGACCCCGCGCCACTACGCCTACCTGAAGATTTCCGAAGGCTGCAACAACCGCTGCAGCTTCTGCATCATCCCGAGCCTGCGCGGCGATCTGGTCAGCCGGCCGATCCATTCCGTCCTGCGCGAAGCGGAAAAGCTGGCGGTCGCCGGTGTCAAGGAACTGCTGGTCATCTCCCAGGACACCAGCGCCTACGGCGTCGACGTGAAGTACAAGACGGAGAAATGGTACGACCGTGAGGTCCGCACCCGCTTCTTCGACCTGTGCAACGAGCTGGCGAACTTCGACCTGTGGGTCCGCCTGCATTACGTCTACCCCTACCCGCATGTGGACGAGGTCATCCCGCTGATGGCGGAGGGCAAGATCCTCCCCTATCTCGACATCCCGTTCCAGCATGCCTCGCCCACCGTGCTGAAGGCGATGCGCCGCCCGGCCGCCCAGGAAAAGCAGCTGGACCGCATCCGCAAGTGGCGCGACGAGTGCCCGCATCTGGTCCTGCGCTCCACCTTCATCACCGGCTTCCCCGGCGAGACGGAAGAGGACTTCCAGTTCATGCTGGACTGGCTGAAGGAGGCCCAGCTCGACCGCGTCGGCTGCTTCAAGTACGAGCCGGTGGAGGGCGCCACCGCCAACGACCTGCCCGGCGCCGTCCCGGAAGAGGTCAAGCAGGAGCGTTGGGAGCGCTTCATGGAGACGCAGAAGGCGATCAGCGCCGAGCGTCTCCAGCAGAAGGTGGGCTGGACGCTGGGCGTGCTGATCGACGAGGTCGACGAGGATGGCGCCATCGGCCGCTCCTACGCCGACGCGCCGGAGATCGACGGCAACGTCTTCCTGAACGGCGAGACCGGCCTGAAGCCCGGCGACATGGTCGACGTCACCATCGAGCATGCCGACGAGTACGACCTGTGGGGCAGCGTCGAGCGCGACCTGTAATCCCCGCCTGACCGGAGAGCGCCATGCCCGTCACGCCGGACGATGCCGAATTGATGGACGTCCAGCAGGGCGGGCGCTGCTTCTTCTGCGATGGGCCGGTGGGGGCGAAGGCCACTTTCGACCACCTTATCCCCCAGGCCTATGGCGGGATCGACGATCCGGCCAACGTCGTGCTGGCGCACCGCCGCTGCAACCAGCGCAAGGGCGACCGGCTGCCGACCGACGAGGAGCTCGACCGCTTCTTCGCGCTGCGCCGCTCCAGCCGGCTCGGCGTCTGGCCCCCCTTGCGTGCGCTGCGCGAAGGGGAGGAGGGGGCCGACGAGGAGGAGCGGTGGATGGCGGTGGCGCAGGCGGTTGCGCGGGAACGGTAGGGCGCCCGAAACCAATGGCGCCCGATCCGGTTGATGGGAGGATACCTTATATAATGGGAGACTCCCCCCGATGACCGGTTCGCAGAACAAGCAGCCCCACACCGAAGAGACCATCCGCCACACCGAGGGCGAACAGAACACCGGCAACCACAAGAAGCCGGATGCTCCCGACGCCCACGGCGCCGACCGCTTCGGCGGCACCCGCGCCGGCGCGGAGAATGTCGAGCCCAAGAAGTAATCGACGGGTCCAGGGACTTTTCAGGCTGGCATCCCATGCCCGGCCTGTGCGAGACCTGTGCAGGACCGGGGGGCGGCGCCCACAGATTTCCTGCCCCAAGCGACCGCCCCCACCTCGCACCCGTGACCCGATGGCCCCTTCGATCTTCAAACGCTACAAGCTCCATTTCACACGGCCGCTGCCCGGCCTGCGCCCCGGCCGGCCGGAACGGGACGCCATGGTGGATCGCGTGCGGCGGCTGGCCAGCGAGAACGGCATGGCCGGCGACCTGCACGCCATCGCTCCCAACGCCGGCTTCGGCATCCTGGAGGTCCGCTGCACCGAACGGCTGGCCCGCCGCCTGTCCGACCTGTCTGAAATCGAAACCGTCCAGGAAGCCTGACCGCCCGGTCCGCCTCCGCGGTTCTTCCCCTGTGCCCGTTCAACGCGAAGGTGTTATGCGGCTGGCCGCAACGTCCCGCCGTCCTAGGTCAGGCTCGACCGGTCCCGACACGCGGGGCGGAACCACCATGACCCAAGAGGGGAGACACCGACATGGCGATGCGGCAATCGGACGCCGAATGGCGCGGCGACCTGAAATCGGGCAGCGGCAAGATGCGGCTGGGCAGCGGCGCCTTCGAAGGCGCCTACTCCTTCCCGTCGCGCTTCGAAAACGGCCAGGGCACCAATCCGGAGGAACTGATCGCCGCCGCGCATGCCGGCTGCTTCTCCATGGCGCTGTCGGCCGGGCTCTCCCAAGCCGGCCACACCCCAACCCGCGTTCACACCACCGCCAAGGTCCATCTGGAAAAGGCCGGCGCCGGTTTCGCCATCAGCCGGATCGAGCTGGAATGCGAGGCGGAGATCCCCGGCATCGACGAGGACACCTTCCAGGAACAGGCGGCCGGAGCCAAGGCCAACTGCCCGGTGTCGAAGGCGCTCGCCGGCACCCAGATCAGCCTGACCGCCAAGCTGGTCTGACGCCGCTGCGATCCGTGCGCCGCCCGGTTGCCGGGCGGCGCATCCTCCCCTTGGCATGCCGTCCGCGATAATAAATCGGCTTGGCCGGGATGGACCTGCCGGAACGGCAAGGGGTCGTCCGCACCGCCGCTCGGCCGAAGGGCAGATTGACCCGACAGCATCCGCCCACCCATAGTGCCGCGTTCAGCGCGCGGAAGCTCCCATCTTCCGTCCGCCGTATCAATCGAACGACGGACAATGTTTGCCGCAGCCACCCGCCTTCTCAAGCCAGCACTTCTTCTGCTTGCGCTCGCGTGGGCTGCACCGGCGCTTGCGACCGATGCCGAAAGTCCTGCGACCGCGCCCGAACCGGTGATCCTGGCGCTGGACGGCGAATTCGGGCTGGCCAACAGCACCTCGGCCGAAGCCATTGAACGCGGCATCCTGACCGCGATCGACGACATCAACCGCCAGGGCGGTGTGCTGGGCGGTCGGCCGCTGACGCTGATCACACGCGAACACCGGTCGATCTCCGCCCGCGGCATCAAGAATATCCGGGAACTCGCCACCATCCCCGACCTGATCGCGGTGTTCGGCGGACGGTTCAGCCCGGTGGTGATCGAGGAACTGCCGGTCCTGCAGCAGACCCGCACCCTGTTCCTGGCGCCCTGGTCGACGGCGGACGGCATCGTCGACAACGGGATGAAGCCCAACTACATCTTCCGCCTGTCCTTGCGCGATGGGCTGGCCATGCCCTTCCTGCTGACGCGCGCCGCCGACCGCGGGCTGACCCGCGTCGGGCTGCTGCTGACCAACACCGCCTGGGGGCGCTCCAACCTGGAGGCGGCCAACCGTCATCTCGCCGGGCGCGACAGCCCGAGCGTGGTCGGCACCGCCTGGTACAACTGGCGCGACCGCACGCTGATCGAAAAATACGAGGATCTGGAGGCCGCCGGCGCCCAGGCCATCCTGCTGGTCGCCAACGACGACGAGGCCGCCGTTCTGGTGCGCGAGGTGGCGGCCCTGCCGCCCGACCGGCGGCTGCCGATCCTCAGCCACTGGGGCGTCACCGGCGGCGATTTCGTGGGACAGGCCGGACCGGCCCTGCAGGAGGTCGACTTCACCGTGATCCAGACGGTCAGCCCCTTCCGCATCCCGCCCGAACGGCTGGCTCCGGTCCTGGAGACCGCCGGGCGCCTGTTCGGCATCCACCGGCCCGAGGATATCGTGTCGCCGGTCGGCTTCCTGCACGCCTACGACCTGACCCGCATCCTGGCGCTGGCGATCGACCGTGCCGGCACCACCGACCGGGCCGCCGTGCGCGACGCGCTGGAGCAGGTCGGTCCCTACCGCGGAGTGATCCGCGATTTCGACCGCCCCTTCGCCCCCGACCGGCATGAGGCGCTGGGGCCGCAAGACCTGCTGATGGCGCGTTTCCGCGCCGACGGCGTGCTGGTGCCGGTGGAATGAGCGCGCCGATGACCGGACCCGATCCCTATCGGCCCCCGAACGGCGTCATCCCCAGCGCGGCGCAGCGGATGCTGACCTCCGGCCGGCTGGCCCGCCGCTTCGCGCTGGTGTCGCTGATGCTGGGCGTGCTGATCGCCATCCTGATCGGCGCCAGCCTCTATGTGGTGTCGAGCCGCCATCTGGCACGCCAGCATCTCGCCAATGTGGAGGCGAACGCCAGCCTCGCCGCCCGCCAGACCGAAGGGCTGCTCAACACGCTGGTCACCACCGTGCGCGAGCTGGCCGACAACAGCGTGCTCGCCACCGCTCTCGTCGATTCCGCGGGCAAGGAAACCTACCTCGTCCCCTTCCTGGGCAGCTTCAACCATATCGCCAGCGTACCCGTGGCGATCGTCTTCACCGATTTCGAAGGGGAACCGATCGCCGACAACGGGCAACAGTCGAGCACGCTGTCCGTCGCCCCAGCCGACATGGCCTGGCTGCGCGCGGCCATCGCCGCCGGAAAGCCGGCGGCCATCGTGGTCCACCAGAACGGCACCCATTACCTGCTGGCGGCGGAGATGCTGATCTATTCCCGCACCAGCTCGCCGGAAGGGGCGCTGCTCTACAAGGTGCCGCTCGACTCCCTGGTGCTGCATCCGAAGGCGGAACTGCTGCACACGGCCGAGGAACCGCCGCCGCTGGCGCCGGACATGATCGCGGTGACCGTACCGCTCACCGTACCGGACCGGCTGTCGGCCCTCGGGCTGCAGCTCCGGCTGGAGGCGCCGGGCACGCCGACAACGGCCCTGCTGTCCTGGATGCTGCCCACCTACGGGCTGGTCGCCCTCGCCGCGCTGCTGGCGATCTATATCGGCAGCCGCGCCGTCGGCAGCCACATGACCCGCTCCCTGCGCGA
Source organism: Pseudomonadota bacterium (assembly GCA_023423695.1). GTDB lineage: Bacteria > Pseudomonadota > Alphaproteobacteria > Azospirillales > Azospirillaceae > Azospirillum. The sequence continues at coordinate 17,420 of JAFAFA010000041.1, forward strand.
GCTGGAACGGCTGGCCGGCTCCATCGCCACCGACGGATTCACCGGCCAGCGCGCCAGGGTGCGCGGCAACGACGAGGTGTCGGCGCTGGCGCGGGGCTTCAACGCCATGCTGGACCATATCGCGGCGATCCAGCGCGAGCGCGAGATGCGCGCGGCGGAGGAGATCACCATCCAGCGGACGCTGGCCGAACGGGCCGAACAGGCGCGCGCCGAGGCCGAAGGCGCCCGCAACGAGGCGGAGCGTTCGCGCCAGGAGGCGGTGATGGCGCTGATGGTGGCGGAACGCGCCAACGCCGCCAAGACCCATTTCCTGGCCGCCGCCAGCCACGATCTGCGCCAGCCGGTGCAGTCGCTGGTTCTGCTGACCTCGGCGCTGGCGCTGCGGCTGGGCGACCATCCCGCCTCGGCGCTGGTCGGCAGCCTTGAGGCGTCGATGGACGCGCTGTGCCGGCTGCTCGACGCCATCCTGGACATCTCGAAGCTGGATGCCGGCACCGTCTCCCCCAACGTGCAGACGGTGTCCCTCGGCGCCATCTTCGCGCGGCTGGAGGGGGAATACCGGCTTCGCGCCGCGGAGAAGGGCATCGCCTTCCGCAGCGTTCCCACCGGCGTGACGCTGTCCGCCGACCCGGCCCTGCTGGAGCGGATCATCCGCAATCTGGTGGAGAACGCGCTGCGCTACACCGACCGTGGCCGCATCCTGCTGGGATGCCGCCATGGCTCCGGCACCCTGCGCATCCAGATCCACGACACCGGCATCGGCATTCCGCCCGAGCATCTGGAGCGGATCTTCCACGAATTCTACCAGATCTCCAACCCCACCCGCGACCGCGGCAAGGGGCTGGGGCTGGGGCTCGCCATCGTCGACCGGCTGGCGCGGCTGCTGGGATACCGGGTGCATGTCGCGTCCCGGCCCAACCGCGGCTCCTGCTTTACGCTGGAGGTCCCCATGCCGGCCCTGTCCGCGCCGGCCATCGCACCTGCGGTGGAGGAGGCGGAGCATGCCCCGCAACCGGGGCGCGGCATCGCGCTGGTGATCGACGACGACCCGCTGGTGCGCGAGGGACTGACCCTGCTGATCGAGGATCTCGGCTGGCGGGCAATCGCGGCGGACAGCGCCGGCCATGCGCTCCGCCTGTTGCGGGAGCAGCCGCGCCCGCCCGATCTGGTGATCGCCGACTACCGGCTGGAGGCGGGAGCCACCGGGCTGCAGGCGATCCACGCGGTGGAGACCGCGCTGACGGAGCGGGGATACGCATCGCCCCTCAGCGTCGTGCTGACCGGCGACACCGCGCCGGAACGCATCGTCGATGCCGAGGCCAGCGGCTACCGCATCCTGCACAAGCCCATCGCCGCCAAGGAGGTGGCGCAGTTGCTGAGCGACGCGCTGCTCGACGGGCTAGACCGCGCCTCCGGCCCTGGCCCCGCACCCGAGGACGCCGGCCGCCGCGATTCAGCCATCCTGCAGGGCTGAAGCGCGCCGGCCGGCCGCGTCCTGCCGTCGGTACGCTATCCGCGTTGGGATTGCCCGGCGGCATCGACCTGGAGGGCGAGCCGCTCTATGGCGCGCACCGCCATCTCCTGGCGGCGTGCCGGGTCCCGTATTTCCTGCCGCAGATGGGCCGCCGCCGCGTCTTCCAGAGCGCCACGCGCCTCCTCGACCGTGAGAAGGCCCTTTTCAACCATTGCAATCACCAGCGATTCACAAATCGAGAGAGCGGCCATGCCTGCCGCCTCTTCCTCCGCCGTCATCATGCCCCCCGTCCGTTTGCTCCTCGAACCGCCCCCGGTGCCGGTGCTGCCCATCCGACATCGCAAAAGGCATAGGAACAACAGTGGGGTCAGTGGTGCGTCACAACACGTTCGAGAAAAATATCGGACCGATTAACCTATGTTGTAGCCCCATTTTTCGAAAGCCTTAAACGTTCGATACAACGCGGAACCGGTTGAACTGCGCATCCGTTCATCAAGGCGCTAATATTAGGCAAAGAAGGCAAAGAGACGATCATGACTCGCGCCCCGGCGAGCCGCGCACAGGAAGCCACACCATTGTGGCTCAAATTGAGCAGCTACCTCGTTCTGTCGGACGAGGAGAAATCGTACCTTTCCGATTTGGAAAGGACGATCGTGCGCGAACCGCCCCGGACGGATCTTCTCCAGCAGGGCGAAAGATACCGGGATGTCCGCATCATGCGCGACGGCTGGGCGATCCGCCACAAAGCCTTGCCGGACGGCCGGCGTCAGGTGGTGAATTTTGTCCTGCCCGGCGATATCATCGGCATGTATTGCACGCTGTTCGAATCCGCGGACCACAGCGTCACCACCCTGACCGCGGTGGAGGTGGCGAGCTTTCCGCCCGAACGGATCGGCGAGCTTTTCCGCTCCTTCCCGCGCCTTGCCGCTGCCCTCGCCTGGTCCGGCGCGCGGGAGGAGGCCATCGTCGCCGAACGCCTGCTCAGCCTGGGCCGGCGCACCGCGCTGGAACGCACCGCCCACCTGATCGTGGAGCTCCTGCGCCGGCTCAGCATCGTCAACATGGCGACCGACGGGCATTTCGTGCTGCCGGTGACGCAGGAGATCCTGGCCGACGCGCTGGGACTGAGCATCGTCCACATCAACCGCACCCTCCGCCGCCTGCGCGACAGCGGCCTGATCGAGTTGAACGGCCAGCGCATCACCGTCAACGACGTGCGCCAACTCGCTTCCGTCGGCCAGTTCGATGAACTGTATCTTCACCTGATTCGCGCGCCCCGCCGCCTGGAACGCGCCTTCTCCGACGCCCACCATCACCAGAACGGCAGTCCCCCGGACGGCGAAGACCGCCTGAAGGCGTAAACGGTCAGGCACATTCGGCAGACCGGCACCAATCCCCCTCCCCCGTGGGGAGAGGGGATTATCAGAGCGCCCAGATCAGGTATCTTCCTGACAGCGCTCCTCTCCCTCCTCCGCGCTTCTTCTGCATCGCACAAGATCTGCAAATCCATACCGTCCCTGTATCGGCGGAAGCCTCTGCGCGCCCATTCCCAGCCGGCATCCTCCCGCCCCCCGTCTGCGCATTTCCACATAAGAGGCTGATTTGAAAGGAGACTTTCAAATCCTACCACCCCACCCCCAAAGCGACACACAATTCCGCTTTACAGTCGTTGATCTGTATCATATTTTTCCCTGAGAAAATGTTCGCTGGACGCGCAATCCATCTCGGGGATGCCGATGTACACGCAGGGTTTGGATGCCAAGACCGAGCAGGGCGCTCAACCGTCTCCCCGGCTGGTGACGGAACAGGACGCCGCTCTCCAGGGCCGCTTCCAGGAGCGGGTCGACGCCGAAGAGAAGATCGAGCCGCGCGACTGGATGCCCGAGGGCTACCGCCGCACGCTGGTCCGCCAGATCTCGCAGCACGCCCATTCGGAAATCGTCGGCATGCTGCCGGAAGGGAACTGGATCACCCGCGCCCCGACCCTGCGCCGCAAGGTGGCCCTGCTGGCCAAGGTTCAGGACGAGGGCGGGCACGGCCTCTACCTCTACAGCGCCGCCGAGACGCTGGGCGTGTCGCGCGACGAGCTGGTCGGCCAGCTGCTGTCGGGAAAGGCCAAATATTCCAGCATCTTCAACTATCCGACCCCGACCTGGGCCGACATCGGCGCCATCGGCTGGCTGGTGGATGGTGCGGCGATCATGAACCAGGTGCCGCTCTGCCGCTGCTCCTACGGGCCTTACGCCCGCGCCATGGTCCGCATCTGCCGTGAGGAGAGCTTCCACCAGCGCCAGGGCTACGAGCTGATGCTGGCGTTGGCCCAGGGCACGCCGGAGCAGAAGCGGATGGCGCAGGACGCGCTGAACCGCTGGTGGTGGCCGTCGCTGATGATGTTCGGCCCGTCGGACGACCAGTCCGCCCACTCCGCCCAGAACATGGCCTGGAAGATCAAGCGCTTCTCCAACGACGAGCTGCGCCAGCGCTTCGTCGACGCCACGGTGCCGCAGGCGGAGTTCCTGGGGCTGACCATCCCGGACCCGGAGCTGCGCTTCAACGCCGAGACCGGCCATTACGAATTCGGCGCCATCGACTGGACCGAGTTCAACGAGATCCTGAAGGGCAACGGCCCCTGCAACCGCGAGCGCATCGAGGCCCGCCGCAAGGCGTGGGACGACGGCGCCTGGGTGCGCGAGGCCGCCGTCGCCCATGCCGCCAAACGCAAGCAGCGCGCCCTGAAGAAGGCCGGCTGACCAAAGAAATCCGAGGGGACGAGACGATGGACCGTAAGGACTGGCCGCTGTTCGAGATTTTCATCCGGCCGAAGAACGGGTTGTCGCACAAGCATGTCGGCAGCCTGCACGCCGCCGACGCCCATATGGCGCTGGACAATGCCCGCGACGTCTACACCCGCCGGGGCGAGGGCGTCAGCATCTGGGCGGTTCCCGCCGCCAGCATCGCGGCGTCCGACCCGTCGGAGAAGGCCAGCCTGTTCGATCCGGCCGACGACAAGGTCTACCGCCACCCGACCTTCTACGACATCCCCTCAGACGTGAAGAACATCTGATGAGCACGGATCTCAAAGAGGCGCTGTTCGCCACCGCGTTGCGGCTGGGCGACACGTCGCTGGTGCTGGGGCACCGGCTGTCGGAATGGTGCGGCCATGCGCCGGAACTGGAAGAGGACATCGCGCTGACCAACGTCGCGCTCGACCTCGTCGGCCATGCCCGCATGCTGCTGACCTATGCCGGCGAACTGGAGGGCAAGGGCCGCGACGAGGACCGCCTCGCCTACCGGCGCGACGTCTTCGACTACCGCAACCACCTGCTGGCCGAGCAGCCGAACCGCGACTTCGGCCACACCATCGTCCGCCAGTTCCTGCACGACGCCTGGGCGGTGGAGATGTACGAGCGGCTCTGCGCCTCCACGGACGAGACGCTGTCCGGCATCGCCGCCAAGGCGGTGAAGGAGGTGCGCTATCACGTCCGCCACAGCGGCGACTGGGTGGTGCGGCTGGGCGACGGCACCGACGTCAGCCACGCCAAGGTCGCCGACGCACTGGGCCGCCTCTGGCCCTACACCGGCGAGATGTTCGAGCGCGACGAGGCCGAACAGGCACTGGTCGCCGCCGGCATCCTCCCCGACCCGGCCGAGCTGAAGGCCGCCTGGACCGCCCGCGTCGAAGCGGTGCTGGAGGAGGCGACGCTCGACCGCCCGGCCGACGGCTGGATGCAGAAGGGCGGCCGCCGCGGCGAGCACAGCGAGCATCTGGGCTATCTGCTGGCCGAGATGCAGTTCCTGCCGCGCGCCTATCCTGACGCGACGTGGTGAGGGCGAGATGCCGGATGCAGCAGGCTGCTGGGGACCGGAACCGGACGCCGACGCGGTCGTGAAGGCCGCCTGGGACGCGCTGGCCGGTGTGATGGATCCGGAGATCCCGGTGCTGAGCATCGTCGATCTCGGCATCGTCCGCGCCGTCACGGCCGATGCGGACGGCCGGCTGTCGGTGGCCCTGACCCCGACCTATTCAGGCTGCCCCGCCACCAACGTCATCGTGCTGGAGGCGGAAACCGCGCTGGCCCGCGCCAAACTCGACGCCCGCGTGTCGGTGGTGATCGCCCCGCCCTGGACGACCGACTGGATCAGCGACACCGGCCGGAACAAGCTGGCCGAGGTCGGCATCGTCCCGCCGCCGCACTCCGGCAAACGCTCCCTGACCGCGCCGGACGAGGTGATCGCCTGCCCGCGCTGCGGCTCTACGGACACCCGCCAGATCAGCCGCTTCGGTTCCACCGCCTGCAAGGCGCTGCACGCCTGCAACGCCTGCCTCGAACCGTTCGACGTGTTCAAATGCCATTGATGCGTGGTTGCCGCGATTGCCCCCACCTAACCTCCCCCGCTGGGCGGGGGAGGGACTGCCGCCGCTCTCCCGAACAAGCACTTGCCCCCTCCCCCGCCCAGCGGGGGAGGGTCGGGGTGGGGGCAACCGCCGCGACCACTCCACCGGCCCGACCGAGGACCACCCCATGACCAGCCCCAGCTTCCACCCGCTGACCATCCGCGAGTGCCGCCGGGAGACCGCGGACACCGTATCGATCGCCTTCGACGTGCCGGCCGATCTCGCCGACCGCTTCCGCTTCGTCCAGGGGCAGTACCTGACCCTCAAGACCCATATCGGGGATGAGGAGGTGCGGCGCTCCTATTCCATCTGCTCCGGCGTGGACGAGGGCGAGCTGCGCGTTGCGGTGAAGAAGGTCGATGGCGGCCTGTTCTCCACCCACGCCAACCAGTCGCTGGCGCCCGGCGCCGTGCTGGAGGTGATGACGCCGATGGGGCGCTTCCACACCCCTATCGACCCGAACGCCGCCCGCACCTACGTCGCCTTCGCCGCCGGCAGCGGCATCACCCCGGTGATGTCGATCCTGAAGACCGTGCTGGCGCAGGAGCCGAAGAGCCGTTTCGTGCTGGTCTACGGCAACCGCACCGTCTCCTCCATCATCTTCCGGGAAGAGTTGGAGGACCTGAAGAACCGCTATATCGGCCGGCTGGTCATCCACCATGTGCTGAGCCGCGAACCGGAAGAGGCCGGGCTGCTCGGCGGCCGGATCGGCGCCGGTCTGGTGCGCGAACTGTGCGCCGGTCCGCTGAAGGCCGAGGACATCGACGCCGCCTTCCTCTGCGGCCCCCAGCCGATGGTGGAGGAGGTGCGCGACACCTTGGCCGCCTGCGGCACGCCGCCCGCCAACATCCATGTCGAGCTGTTCGGCACCACGACCGCCGCGCGGCCCACGGTCAGGAAGGTGGCGACCGACACCCCCACCGATGCCGCGACCATCGCCATCCTGCAGGACGGCAAGCGCAAGGAATTCACGCTGCCCTACGACGGCGACAGCATCCTCGACGCCGCCCACCGGCATGGCGCCGACCTGCCCTATTCCTGCAAGTCCGGCGTCTGCTGCACCTGCCGCGCCAAGGTTCGCGAAGGCAAGGTCGAGATGGCCGAGAACTACTCCCTGGAGCCGTGGGAGGTCGAGGCCGGCTATGTCCTGACCTGCCAGTCGCGCCCGCTGACCGAACGGGTCGTCATCGATTTCGACGCCGCTTGAAGCAACGAGAAAAAGGAAACGCCCCGCCATGACCACCACCCCGCAAAGCCTGTTCGAGACGCACGAGGCGACGCTGCAGAAGGCCGTCGAGGCCTGCCGCAGCCGCGCCTACTGGTCGGCCTTCCCCGAAATGCCGAGCCCGCGCGCCTATGGCGAGACGGCGGCGGCGGATGGCGAGGCGGCCTTCGCGGCCTACCGCGACAAGCCTTTCGAACTGGACCAGCCGGGCGTCACCGGCACGGTGGGGGGTGAGCGCTCGCCCTTCGGCTTCGACCTCGGCATCACCTATCCGGTGTCGGACGTCGATGCGCTGGTGAAGGCGGCCAAGGCAGCGATGCCGGGCTGGCGCAAGGCCGGGCCGAACGGCCGCGCCGGCGTCTGCCTGGAAATCCTGAAAAGGCTGAACGCCCGCAGCTTCGAGATCGCCAACGCGGTGATGCACACCACCGGGCAGGCCTTCATGATGGCTTTCCAGGCCGGCGCCCCGCATGCCCAGGACCGCGGTCTTGAGGCGGTCGCCTATGGCTGGAAGGCGATGACCGACCAGACCCCGGCCGCCCGCTGGGAGAAGCCGCAGGGCAAGAACCCGCCGCTGGTGATGGACAAGCGCTTCGAGGTGGTCGGCCGTGGCGTCGGGCTGGTCATCGGCTGCGCCACCTTCCCGACCTGGAACGGCTATCCCGGCCTGTTCGCCAGCCTCGTCACCGGCAACGCGGTGATCGTGAAGCCCGGCCCGACCGCCATCCTGCCGCTCGCCATCACCGTGAAGATCGCGCGCGAGGTGCTGGCGGGGTGCGGGCTCGACCCCAACCTCGTCACGCTGGCGATCGGCGACACGATCGCCAAGGATCTGGCCCTGCGGCCGGAAGTGGCGGTGATCGACTACACCGGCTCCACCGGCTTCGGCGACTGGCTGGAGCAGAACGCCCGTCAGGCCCAGGTCTATACCGAGAAGGCCGGCGTCAACACGGTGGTGATCGACGGCACCGACGATCCCAAGGGCATGGTGCGCAACCTCGCCTTCACGCTCAGCCTCTATTCCGGCCAGATGTGCACGACGACCCAGGTCATCTTCGTGCCGAAGGACGGCATCCAGGCCGGCGCTGAGCGCATGAGCTTCGATCAGGTCGTCTCGGCGCTGGCCGGCGGCGTCGACAAGTTCCTGTCCGACCCGGAACGCGCGGTGGAGGTGCTGGGCGCCATCCAGTCTGACGCCACGCTCGCCCGCATCGACGAGGCGGCCAAGCTCGGCACCGTCGTGCTGCCGTCGCGTGCCATCACCCACCCGAAGTTCCCCGACGCCCGCATCCGCACGCCGCTGATCCTGACCATGGACGCGGCCGACGAGGACAAGTACGGCCATGAGCTGTTCGGCCCGATCTCCATCATCGTGAAGACCGACAGCACCGCCGACAGCCTGGAGCGCGCCGCCCGCCTGACCCGCACCAAGGGCGCTCTGACCACCGGCCTCTACAGCACCGACCCGCAGCTGATCGAGCAGGCGACCGACCTGTTCGTCGAGGCCGGCGTCGCCCTGTCGGTCAACCTGACCGGCGGCGTCTTCGTCAATCAGTCGGCGGCCTTCAGCGACTTCCACGGCACCGGCGCCAACCCGGCGGCCAACGCCGCGCTGTGCGACCTCGCCTTCGTCGCCAACCGCTTCCGCGTGGTGCAGAGCCGCGTTCCGGTTCTGGAGGCCGCCCAATGAGCGACCGGCAGACCACTGAGAAGACCATCCTTCTCGACATCGCCGATGGCGTCGCCACCATCACGCTGAACCGGCCCGACCGGCTGAACAGCTTCACCGCGGCGATGCATGAGGAGCTGCGCGAGGCCGTCGGCGAGGTGCGCGACGACAAGGCCGTGCGCTGCCTGCTGTTGACCGGTGCCGGGCGCGGCTTCTGCGCCGGGCAGGATCTGTCCGACCGTGCCGTCGCTCCCGGTGCCCAGGGACCCGACCTCGGCGTGTCGATCGAGACCAACTACAACCCGCTGGTCCGCAGCCTTCGCGCCCTGCCGATGCCGGTCATCTGCGCCGTCAACGGCGTCGCCGCCGGGGCGGGGGCCAACATCGCTTTCGCCTGCGACATCGTGCTGGCGGCGCGCTCGGCCAGCTTCATCCAGGCCTTCTGCAAGATCGGGCTGATTCCCGACAGCGGCGGGACCTGGACCCTGCCGCGTCTGGTCGGCCACGCCCGTGCCATGGGCCTCGCCATGCTGGGCGACAAGGTCCCAGCCGAGCAGGCGGAGGCCTGGGGCATGATCTGGAAGGCGGTGGACGACGACAAGCTGATGGCGGAGGCCGGCGCGCTCGCCCGCCAGCTCGCCACCCAGCCGACGCGCGGCCTCGCCCTCATCAAGCAGGCACTCAACGCCTCTTCCGCCAACGACCTCGACACCCAGCTGGATCTGGAACGCGATCTCCAGCGCGAGGCCGGCCGCACGCATGACTATCGCGAGGGCGTCGCCGCCTTCGTCGAGAAGCGCGCGCCGAAGTTCGAGGGGCGGTGATGGCGGCGCTCGATCCCTCCGTCACCGTCGCGGTGGTCGGGGCCGGCGCCATGGGCCAGGGCATCGCCCAGGTCGCGGCGCAGGCCGGCCACCCGGTCCTGCTGGTCGACACCCGCCCCGGCGCCGCCCAAGCCGCCGTCGAGTCCATCGCCAAGGCCCTGACCACGCTGGTCGAGAAGGGCAAGCGCACCGCGGCGGAGCGTGACGCCACGGTAAACCGTCTGCGTGCGGTGAACGGCCTGTCCGACCTCGCCCCCGCCGGTCTGGTGGTGGAGGCCATCGTCGAGGATCTCGACGTCAAGCGCCGCCTGTTCGCCGAGCTTGAGGGCATTGTCGGCCCTGACGCCATCCTCGCCACCAACACCTCGTCGCTGTCGGTCACCGCCATCGGCGCCGGGGTGCAGCGGCCGGAACGGCTGGCCGGCCTGCATTTCTTCAACCCGGCGCCGCTGATGGCGCTGGTGGAGATCGTCAGCGGCCTCGCCACCGATGCCGCGGTGCTGGATACCTTATTCGACACCGCGAGAGCCTGGGGCAAGAGCCCGGTGCGCTGCCGCTCGACCCCTGGCTTCATCGTCAACCGCGTCGCCCGCCCCTTCTACGCCGAAGGGCTGCGGCTGGTGCAGGAGCAGGCGGCCGATCCCGCCACCATCGACGCCGTGATGCGCGAGGCCGGCGGCTTCCGCATGGGGCCGTTCGAGCTGATGGACCTGATCGGCCATGACGTGAATTTCGCCGTCACCCGCTCGGTCCACGCTGCCTATTTCGGCGACCCGCGTTTCCAGCCCTCGCTGATCCAGCAGGAACTGGTCGAGGCCGGGCGGCTCGGCCGCAAGACCGGCCACGGTTTCTACGACCACAGCCCCGGTGCCGCCAAACCGGTGCCACGCAGCGCCGAAACCGCCGCCAAGCCGCGGCGCGTGACCGTGCAGGGCGACCTCGGTCCCGCCGCTTCGCTGGTCGGGCTGCTGCGCGAGGCCGGCATCCCCATCGAGGAGACCCCCGGCCCCGGCACACTGCTGGTGGACGGCATCACGCTCGCCCTGACCGACGGCCGCACCGCCACCGCCCGTGCGGCGGAGGACGGCATCGCTCCGCTGGTGTTGTTCGACCTCGCGCTGGACTACGCCAAGGCCACCCGCGTGGCGCTGGCCCCCGCCGACGGCACGCCGTCCGAAGCGGTCGCCGTCGCCGCCGGGCTGTTCCAGGCGCTGGGCAAGGCGGCATCGGTGATCGACGACGCCCCCGGTCTGGTGGTGATGCGCACCGTCGCCATGCTCGCCAACGAGGCGGCCGACGCGGCGATGCAGGGGGTTGCCAGCGCCGCCGACATCGACATCGCGATGACCAAGGGCGTGAACTACCCGCTGGGTCCGCTGGCCTGGGCCGACCGCATCGGCCTGCCCCATGTGCTGTCCGTGCTCGACGCGCTGGCCCGCACCTACGGCGAGGACCGCTACCGCGCGTCCGCCCTGCTGCGCCGCAAGATTTCCGGAGGAAACCGCTTCCATGGCTGAGACCCACACCGACCCCCAAAGCCTCGCCGAAGCGGTCGGCCGCGGCATGTACGAGCGCGACCATTGCGCCCAGGCCCATGGCATCGAACTGCTGGAGATTGCCCCCGGCTATGCCCGCATGGCGATGACCGTGCGCAAGGACATGGTGAACGGCCACGACATCGGCCATGGCGGCATGACCTTCACGTTGGCCGACACCGCCTTCGCCTATGCCTGCAACGCGGCGAACGAGGTGACGGTGGCGGCGGGCTGCTCCATCACCTTCCCGGCTCCGGCCAGGCTGGGCGACGTGTTGACCGCCGAATGCCGCGAGGTGCACAAGCGCGGCCGCTCCGGCGTCTACGACGTCACCGTCACCAACCAGGACGGCACGGTGGTCGGCCTGTTCCGCGGCCAGTCGGCGCGTATCGCAGGGACCGTGATTCCGGTGGCCTGAAGCCATCGAAGGCGCTGCCTCTGGCAGCCACGCTCACGATCCCCATCTGATAGTTTCTGGAGCGAACCATGCGTGAAGCCTACATCTGCGATGCCGTCCGCACCCCCTTCGGCCGTTACGGCGGCGGGCTGGCCTCGGTGCGCCCGGACGACCTCGCCGCGGTGCCGCTGAAGGCCCTGATGGAGCGCAACCCCGGCGTCGAATGGTCCGCCGTCGACGACGTGATCCTCGGCTGCGCCAACCAGGCCGGCGAGGACAACCGCAACGTCGCCCGCATGGCCGCGCTGCTGGCGGGGTTGCCCGAGACGGTGCCGGGCACCACGGTCAACCGCCTCTGCGGCTCCGGGATGGACAGCATCGGCATGGCCGCCCGCGCCATCAAGGCCGGCGAGGCAGAGCTGATCGTCGCCGGCGGGGTGGAGAGCATGACCCGCGCGCCCTTCGTGATGGGCAAGTCCGACAGCGCCTTCTCCCGGCAGGCCGAGATCTTCGACACCACCATCGGCTGGCGCTTCGTCAATCCGCTGATGAAGGCGAAGTTCGGCATCGACAGCATGCCGGAGACGGCGGAGAACGTCGCCGCCGACTACGCCATCTCCCGCGCCGATCAGGACGCCTTCGCCGTCCGCAGCCAGCAGCGCGCCGGCCGCGCCCAGGAGTCCGGGCGCCTCGCCCGCGAGATCGTCCCCGTCTCCATCCCCCGCCGCAAGGGCGAGCCGACGGTAATCGCCGCCGACGAGCATCTGCGTCCCGACACGACGCTGGAGGCGCTGGCCAAGCTCTCCACCCCCTTCCGCAAGGAGGGCGGCAGCGTGACCGCCGGCAACGCGTCCGGCGTCAATGACGGCGCCGCCGCGGTGATCGTCGCCTCGGCCGAAGCCGTCAAGCGCTATGGCCTGACCCCGCGCGCCCGCGTCGTCGGCACCGCCGTGGCCGGTGTGCCCCCGCGCGTCATGGGCATCGGCCCGGCCCCGGCGACGCAGAAGCTGCTGGCCCGCCTCGGCCTCTCCATCGGCGATGTCGACGTGATCGAGCTGAACGAGGCCTTCGCCGCGCAGGGTCTCGCCGTGCTGCGCATGCTGGGGTTGCCCGACGATGCCGAGCATGTGAACCCCAACGGCGGCGCCATCGCGCTCGGCCATCCGCTGGGCGCCAGCGGCACCCGTCTGGTCGCCAGCGCGGTGATGGAGCTGGAGGACCGCAAGGCGACCCGCGCGCTCTGCACCATGTGCATCGGCGTCGGCCAGGGCATCGCCATGATGGTGGAGCGGGTCTGAACGCGAACCGGCATCGAATAAGGCCAACACCGGCCGTCAAGCGCCGGGCATCAGTACGAAGGGAGAAGCGCACCATGTCCATCATGACCGATACCGGCGTTAACCAGGGCGCGAAAGCCGGCATGGACCGCTACGAGTTCGCCAGCCGGGACGAGATCATGGCGATGCAGACGGAGCGGCTGGCATGGTCGCTGCGCCATTCCTACGCCAACGTCCCCTCCTTCCGCGCCAAGTGCGAGGCGAAGGGCGTCCATCCCGACGACTTCAAGGAGCTGAAGGATCTGGCGCTGTTCCCCTTCACCGTGAAGGACGACCTGCGCCGCGCCTATCCCTACGGCATGTTCGCCGTGCCGATGGAGGACATCGTGCGCGTCCATGCCTCCAGCGGCACCACCGGGCGGCCGACGGTGGTCGGCTACACCAAGGGCGATATCGACGTGTGGGCGGAGGTCGTCGCCCGCTCCATCCGCGCCGCCGGCGGCACGCGCAACGACATCGTGCACATCGCCTATGGCTACGGCCTGTTCACCGGCGGCCTCGGCGCCCATTACGGTGCGGAGCGGCTGGGCTGCGCCGTGGTGCCGATGTCGGGCGGCCAGACCGAGAAGCAGGTCCAGCTGATCCAGGATTTCAAGCCGACCATCATCATGGTCACGCCGTCCTACATGCTGAACATCGCCGACGAAATGCGCCGCCAGGGCATCGACCCGCGCAGCACCAGCCTGCGCGTCGGCATCTTCGGCGCCGAGCCCTGGACCGGCGCGCTGCGCGAGGAGATCGAGCGCACCTTCAACATCCACGCGGTGGACATCTACGGCCTGTCGGAGGTGATGGGGCCGGGCGTCGCGTCGGAATGCGTGGAGACCAAGGACGGCCCGGTGATCTGGGAGGATCATTTCTATCCCGAGATCATCGACCCCGAAACGGGCGAGGTGCTGCCCGACGGCTCATACGGCGAGCTGGTCTTCACCACGCTGACCAAGCAGGGCATGCCGGTCATCCGCTACCGCACCCGCGACCTGACCCGGCTGCTGCCGCCGACGGCGCGCGGCATGCGGCGGATGGACAAGATCACCGGCCGCTCCGACGACATGCTCATCATCCGCGGCGTGAACGTCTTCCCGACCCAGATCGAGGAGCTGATCTGCAAGATCCCCGCCCTCGCTCCCCATTACGAGCTGGTGGTGAGCCGCGACGGCCACATGGACAATCTCGCCGTCCGGGTGGAGATGCATGACGACATCCACCCGTCGGAATGGGACGGCCACGCCAAGCACCTCCAGCACTCGATCAAGTCGCTGATCGGCATCAGCACCCGCGTCGAAGTCGTCGAACCCGGCGGCATCGCCCGGTCCATCGGCAAGGCCAAGCGCGTGCAGGACCTGCGTCCGAAGGGCTGATACCACTGAGCCGTACGCTCGGCGGTAAGGGCCGCGACTGCGGCCCCGCAGGACCATGCCTGCGAAGGCAAGCGGCCGGACGGCCGCGCCCGCCGTTTTAGGGCGAGCGTAAAGCCTGACATGTCAGGCTTTACGCTCGATAAGAAGACTCAGCCCCTCTGCGACAGCAGCGGGAAGGCGTCCAGAACTCCGGTCAGCAGGATCTGGACGCCGACGCAGAACAGCAGGAAAGCGAACAGCCGGGTCAGCACCCGCACCCGCGTCGGGCCGAGAAAGGCGACGATGCGGTCGGCGGAGCGGTAGGACAGCCAGATCAGCGCGGCGATCGCCAGCGCCGCCCCCGACATGCCCAGGAAGAACTCCATCAGCCCGCCGGCCCCGTGCGTCGGGCGGGTGGAGCCGAGCGCGATGGCGACCGAAATGGTGCCCGGCCCGGTGGTGAAGGGGATCGTCATCGGGAAGAAGGCCGATTCCGCCAGCTGGTCGTTGTCGCTGGTCGTGGCGGCCTGCTCCTGCTTGCGCGCCTCGTGCCGTTCCGGCGCGGTCAGCAGCGCCCAGGCCCGTTCCGCCACCACGAAACCGCCGGCGATCCGCAGCGCCGCCATCGACACGCCGAAGAAGTTCAGCACATAGGCGCCGGCCCACAGCGCAGTCAGCATGACGATGGCCGAATAGAGGCTGACCAGCCCGGCCAGCCGCGCCCGGTCGCGCGGGCTGCTGTCGGCCGTCACCTGACTGAAGATCAGCGCCATTGCCAGCGGATTGACGATGGAGAACAGGGCGGTGAAGGCGAGCAGGAAACTATCGAGCATGGGATCCGGAGTGTGCGTCGGCTGTCCGAACAGTTAGCTGGGACGTGGCAATGCTGGCAAGGGCGGCGTTGCCGTCCTCGGCTTCACCCGGCTCATCCCTTCACCCGGCTCATCCGTTGAACAGCGTCGCGTCGATCCGCCGGACCATCGCCACCAGCCGCGGCGCGAACTCCTCCTCCAGCTTTTGCAGATCGACCATGAAGGCCGGCCCGCCGCAGTTGAAGGCCAGCACCTGCGATCCGTCGCGCGGCACGAAGGGAACGCCGACGGCGTGCACCTCCGACTTCCAGGCGCCGATGGAGCGGCAATAGCCGCGCGTCCGGTAATCCTCGATGGCCTGGAGGATGCCGTCGCGGATTTCGGGCCAGCGCTCCCCCTCATGCTCTTCCAGCTTCGCCATCAACGGCGCCCGCTCCGCCTCCGGCAAGGCGGCGAGATAGGCGCG
This sequence comes from Pseudomonadota bacterium, assembly GCA_023423695.1. Classification (GTDB taxonomy): domain Bacteria; phylum Pseudomonadota; class Alphaproteobacteria; order Azospirillales; family Azospirillaceae; genus Azospirillum. The sequence continues at coordinate 32,895 of JAFAFA010000041.1, forward strand.
GCCCATGCCGGTGGTCGACAGCTTGATGTGGGAGCCGACATCCAGCGACAGGGTGATCGGCCCGGTCGCCTTGCAGCATTCAAGATAGATCATGCTCAGCCGGTCGCGCCCGCCCAGCGCCACGGCAAGTCCGGTCTGGTCCGCCAGTTCCTGCATCAGCGGGCGGGCGACCTGCCGGATGCCCATGCCCGACAGGCTGGCATAGCCGAGCGCCAGCACCGAGGTTCCGAGCCGGTATTTGCCGGTGTTCTGGTCGTAGGAGAGGTATCCCAGCTTCGCCAGCGTGTAGGTCAGCCGCGACACCGTCGGCTTGGGCAGGCCGGTGCGCTGCGCCAGTTCCAGGTTGCCCAGCATCGATTCGTTGCGGCGGAAGGCGCGCAGCAGTTCCAGCCCGCGGGCCAGCGCCGTGACGAAGCGCGGGTCCTTCTCGTCGTCCGCCAGATCGTCGGCGACCAGAGCCTCTTCCCGCCTGCGCATGACCCGATCCTCCCGCAAATGTCGCGGGACGATCCTGCCAGCGGCTGGCCAGCGCGTCAATGAAACACTGTTTCACAGTGCGAAATTTATGCCCGCCAGCCTATGTCGGCGCTACTGCGTCGCCCCCAGCCCCAGCGTCACCATGCGTTCGTATAGCGACGCGCGCGAAATGCCCAGCAGCTTCGCGGCCCGAGCCTTGACGCCGTTGGCCTCTTCCAGCGCCGCGGCGATGGCGTGGCGTTCGGCGGCGTGCAGCACCTCCTGCAACGGCCGCGCGCCGGCTGCCAGCGGCAGGGCCGAGGCGCCGGCCGGATGCTGGGTGCCGGGCAGCACGCTGCGGATGTGCGGCGCGGTCAGGATCGGTGCGTCGGTCAGCGCCACCACCCGTTCCAGCGTGTTGTAGAGCTCGCGCACATTTCCCGGCCAGTCATAGTCGCGCAGCACCTGCACCGCCGATTCCAGCAGTTCGCGCGGCGGCGTGCCCTGCTGGATCGCCAGCTGTTCCAGGATGCGGTCGGCGATGCTCTCGATGTCCTCCGGGCGGTCGCGCAACGGCGGAAGGGTGATCGGCACCACGTTCAGCCGGTAATAGAGGTCGGCGCGGAACTGCTTCTCCCGCACCAGGGCGTGCAGGTCGCGGCTGGTCGCGGCGATGATGCGAACGTCGACCCGCACCACCTTGTTGGAGCCCAGCGGTTCGATCTCGCGCTCCTGCAACACGCGCAGAAGCTTGGCCTGCACCGGCAGCGGCATGTCGCCGATCTCGTCGAGGAACAGGGTGCCGCCGTTGGCGAGCTGGAACTTGCCCTCCCGGTGGCGGCGGTCGGCGCCGGTGTAGGCGCCGGGAGCGACGCCGAAGAACTCCGCCTCCAGCAGGGTTTCCGGAATGGCGGCGACATTGACGCCGACGAAGGGCTTGGCCGCACGGGGGCTGGCGGAGTGGATGGCCTGGGCCAGAAGCTCCTTGCCCGTTCCGGTCTCGCCCAGCAGCAGGACGGTGCTGTCCATCTGGGCGGCGCGGCGGCCCAGCCGCTTGATCTCGCGGATCGATCCGCTGGCGCCCAGGAACTGCGAGAAGGAGTACTTGGCGCGGCGCTCATGCGCCAGCTCCTGCTGGGTGCGGGTCAGCTCCTCCTGCATCTTCTCGTATTTGCGGACCAGCGGGCGGAGATATTCCGCGCGGTCGAACACCACGAAGCCGATGGCGCCGATGATCGATCCGTCGGTGCCGAACAGCGGCATCCGCGTCACCACGAAGGACCGGTCGTCGAACTCCATGATGTCCAGCGGCTGGGGCTGACCGCTGTCGATCACCCGGCGCAGCTGGCTGTTGGGGATGACGTCCTCCACCTGCCGGCCGCGCGGGTCGCCGGGGACGCCCAGCAGCGCCTTGTACTTCTCGTCCATCCAGGCGATGCGGCCATTGTGGTCGACGGCGACGGCACCGACGCACATGGATTCCAGGTGTTCGAACAGGGAGTGCACCGCGCGCTGGCGCAATGCTTCGAAATCGACGGTGTCGCCCACGTCACCCTCCCAAACGGGACCGATCTTCGTCGTCCCGGTGTCGAGGCCCCTTGCGATGCCAGCTTTGGTGCCTGCTGCATTGCAACGCAATTTGCCAACAATATCAGAGGTCAACATAGTAGCCCATCCGTCGGATTAAAGGGAAGGCGCACAGGATCGGGCGGGTGCGCGGGGTCGATCCGCACCCGTTCATCAGACCAGAGCTTGACGGCACCGCCGCACCGGGGCGCTTTTTAAAAAGGCGGCCCGGACCTGTTCTCCACATTCCCCGCCACATCCCGTTTCTTCTTCAAGATTTTCAACCCGAGCGGGTGGAAATACGGGAAAAAGAAGGGGACCTTTCGGTCCCCCTGGGGGAGTTCGCGGAAATGGATGGCGGACTCAGTGCCCCCGCTTCGGCAGGCGGGCCATCAGTTCGCCGACGATGCCGCGGCGGAAGACCAGGACGCAGACGACGAAGATGCAGCCGATCACCACCGGCACCGGCAGGCTGGTGGAGGCGAGGTAGCTTTCCAGCGTCACCACCAGACCGGCG